>NZ_ARYH01000001.1:0-1253288 GCF_000685235.1 Hyphomonas adhaerens MHS-3 | reverse complement strand
CCAGTAAAGGCGCGTGCGCTCTTCCCAATCACGCGCGATCACTTCCGGATGATCGGAAAGGGATTCATCCGCCCCCAGAATGAAGGCCGCTTCCCGGTCCAGAATAAAACTCGTGCCTGACAGGATGTAGGAGACCGGCGCATCCGTGGTTACACGGAAGCTGATCTCTTCATCCACATACCGGACGTGATTGACCCCTCTCACAGGCTTCAGCTTTCGCCCGCCCCAATCGGTTTCGGGTGTCAGCGTGATACGCATGCGCGGCGTGCCCGCCAGGACTCGGAATCGGCGAACCAGCGCGGCCGGGCGGAACATCCGGCCCTGGTTTTCAAACCGCGGGGCGAAATCCACAATCTCGACGATGGCGCCGTCACGCGACTCAAGACGTGTCCGCAGGATGGCCGTGTTATGGTCATAGGATTGGGTGCGGGACGCGAGGTCTTCCATCCAGACAGAAAACGTGCCGCCACCTCCTAGCAGCTGGTTGAACACCGGCTCTCCATCGAACCTCGGCAGGCAAGACCATTGGTAATCACCGCGTGAATTGATCAGGGCGGCAATCGTGCCATTGCCCACGATGCCCAGGTCCAGTCCGCTCATGTGTCAGCCAACTCCTTCAGATAAGCATGCACGGCGTCGACATTTTCCAGCCGGTGCCGCGCGACGGTGTCGCCTGCGCCGACCTTGACCGTCAACCCGTCAAGGCGGTTGGCCGCCCTGAAAGCATCTTCATCGGTCGTATCGTCACCAATCATGACCGGACGTCGCCCGGCAAAGGGCGCTTCATGCATCATACGGGCCAGCGCGTGGCCCTTGTTGGCATCCTGGGGTTTCGCCTCAAACACGAACTTTCCATGCTGGATGCGATATCCCGCCCCCGACAGCCCCGCTTCAGCGAGAGCGATCGCCAGATCGTCTGCCGCGTCCGGCACCTGACGGTAGTGCAAAGCCAGAACAGGGCCTTTCGTTTCAACGCGCGTGCCATGGAACATCGCGCTGATCTTCTCGATCGCGCCGCGCACGGCGTCCGGCGCAGAGGCGCGCGTATCCGGTGCCTGCTGGTCTGGCGCCAGCGGGATCAGGCCATGATTGCCGACACGCCATAACCCGCCCGGCACACGCCGGGCCAGATCGCCAGCGTCACGGCCGGACAGGATCGCAAGCGCCCCATCGAGACGGTCGCCGACGGCCTCCAGGACGAGATCCATACCGGGAGCCAGGAACACCGTATCCGGATCGTCCTGCAGGCCGGCCAGCGTTCCGTCGAAATCGAGAAATAGCGCATCGCCCGCGGTCAGCGGCGGCGGCGCGATAGCCTGTCCTGTCATGAAAGTACTGGCACCTCTGCATCTGCGGGAACGGCGTTGAGGAAACGTTGCCTCCACCAGACCAGGTCCTGCGACCGGATGCCATCCATCAAGCTGCGCCAGCGGGCCTGCCGTTCCGCCAGCGGCATATGAATAGCCTGATAAACGGCTTCGGCAATTGCGCCAGCGTCATACGGATTGACGATCAGGGCTTCATTCATTTGCTCGGCGGCGCCCGCAAACTGTGACAGGACCAATACCCCCGGATCGTCCGGGTTCTGTGCCGCGATAAATTCCTTGGCGACGAGATTCATCCCGTCCTGCAAGGGCGTGACAAGGCATACTTTCGCGGCACGATAGAGGCCTGCAATCTCGTCCCGGTCATACCCGCGTGCCAGATAGCGAATGGGAATCCAGTCCAGGTCTCCATAGTCGCCATTGATCCGGCCGGACAGTTCGTCCAGCTGCTGGCGAAGTTGCTGGTAGCCTTCGACAACCGTCCGCGAGGGCGGTGCGATCTGGGTAAAGGATATGTGCCCATGCACATCCGGGTGCCGGTCAAAAAGGTCTGCCATGCCTTCGAAGCGCTGGATCAGGCCTTTGGAATAATCCATCCGGTCGACGCCGAGCACCAGCTGACGGTTCCCCAGAAATCTGTCGAGCTTCGACGCGGCCAGCTGCGCGTCTTCACAGGTGGAGGCTTTCACGAAGGCATCGACATCAATCCCGATCGGGCAATGCAGCAGGCGGACAGTTCGCTCCCCTACCTTGAACCGGCCATCCGGCAATTCTTCCGCATCGAACTCTTCTTCGAGGTAGCGGGCGAGATTGTAGAGGTCCTTGCCGGTCTGAACGCCCACCACGTCATAGGCGCACATGGCTTCGCCCAGTTCCCGGTGCTGCGGGATCGCCCGGAAGGCGTCCGGCGCGGGAAACGGAATATGCAGAAACCAGCCAAGGCGGCCCTGCCAGCCACGCTGGCGCATCATCCGCCCGAGCAGAAAGAAGTGATAATCATGCACCCAGATAAAGTCTTCCTGCCGGGCTTCCTGAACCGCAATCCGGGCAAACTTCTCATTCACGGACCGGTAGTTGCGGTAAGTATCGGCTTCGAAGACCGCCAGGTCGATCCGGTTGTGCATGACCGGCCAGAGCACAGAATTGGCGTAGGCGAGATAGAAACCGTCATATTGCCGGCGGGAAAGATCACTGAGGGCAAACTGAACCCCCTCTTCCTCGACATAATTGACCCGTGCCGTTTCAAAGTCGAGCACCCGGCCAGACCAGCCAATCCACAGGCCTTTGGTCTCCACCAGGGTTTCCCAGAGGGCCACGGCGAGCCCGCCTGCCTTGCTCTCACTGCCGGCGGCAGTCCGGTTGGAAATGGCGACCAGACGCCCGGACGTCCTGGCCGAAGTGTCTGCCTCTGCGCTTGTCATCGGTTCTTTCCTGTTAAGTCTCATGTAGGCCGCTCCGCCATGAGACCCAACCTCCGGAGGCAAATTTCCTCGCGAATTTCCAGGCCTGCTCAGGATTGAGACAGCCAGCGGGCCGCCATATTGCCGCTGAACGTGGCGGCGGCACATCAGTTCCGTTGAATATACAGCAGGTTCAGCGTCCCAAGGCTTCGATTTTTTCCTGCAGACGCAGTACTTCGGTGAACGCCAGAAAGACATGGTAAAGGGTCGATGCCGGCACATCATCGGCGTCCGGCTCACCATCCGCTGTGAATCGCTCCAGCCACAGACCCGGTATTGGCGTGTTGAGATACTGATCCAGCAACAGGCGTGAGCTCGCTGCAACGGCGGCGCGCGGATCCTGTCCCGTTGCTTCAAACAGGGCGAGATGGGCCTTGATCCGCTCCGTATTCGGCCAGGTCCGCGCCCCGGCATCAACTGCCGCCCCGTCGTCCAGTACGACCTGCATCGTCCGGCCCGTCTGCGAATCGACCCCATGGGTCTCGGCGAACCGGACAAGACCTTCTGCCAGCGCAACCGTATCCTCGCCCGTCAGCTTGCCGTACTGGACGAGAATCCAGGCCCATTCCAGTTGATGGCCGGGCTCAACCAGTTGACCATCACGCCCCTCGGCACGGTTCCAGTCAGCGTCGAAATACTCCGCCAGCGTGGCGCCGTCGAAAAGCTTGTCGCGGAACAGGGTCACCAGCTCTCGCGCCGTTGCCAGGAAGCGCGTCTCTCCCGTGGCCTCGTAGGACACGAGCGAGGCCTCCAGAAGGTGCATGTGCGGGTTCTGCAGGCGCCAGCCTTCCGGCGGTAATTCGTGCCAGAATCCGTTTTCCGCCCGCAAATGCGTGTCGATGAAGTCCATCGCGCGGTGCATGCCCGCACGGGACTCCTGATCCCGCGCTGCCTTGTGGCGCCAGGCATAGCCGAACAGGACGAAGGCCAGATCGTACAGGTCCGGCGTGCCGTCCAGCACGGCGCCTTCGCGGTCTGTGGTTCGCGGCCAGCCCTTTTCGGGGCCCAGATACAGCTCATCGAGCTGGCGAGCGCCCTCTGCCGACAAGGTCATGCCCTGCTCCCAGCCGAGAATCGCGGCGTGGGAAAACACATAGGTCTGCCGTCCGGTCACGCGGGTGCGGTGGAACCCCGCATCAATCGGTTCTCCGGAATAATCCAGCTTCTCGACAAACCGTTGGCTTTGCAGGTCATAGCCGGCTTCCGCCCACAACGGCAGGGCGGCATCGAATGTCCAGCGCTGGATCTCGTCGAACGGAATTGCCGAAGACATTCTTACCTCCACCGGCTCAGCCGGGTCCGATTATACCCGACACGAACGCAAGGAGATCCCCGCCTGTATACAGGTGGCCGGGCAGCCCAGCACGGCGGGCGGCTTCCATGTCGGATGGCTTGTCCCCGATCAGAAAGCTCGCCTCCCGGTTCACTTGCCAGTCGTTCAGTGCGCGCAGGATCATGCCGGGGTTTGGTTTCCTGTCGGGATGGTCTTCCACTGTATAGGCTGGCACCTTCCCGTCTGCGTGGAAAGGACAGTGATAGAAGGCATCAACAAAAGCGCCCTCTTCTGCGAGCTGCGCCTGCATACCGGCATGGAAGACGCCGATCGCCTCTTCCTCGTAATATCCACGCGCCACGCCCGCCTGATTGGTCACAACGATCACACGATACCCGCGATCATTCAGCAGGCGGATCGCCTCTCGAGCGCCCGGAATCCATGTGAGGTCATCCACACGGTGGGTGTAGCCGTGATCTTCATTCAGGACGCCGTCGCGGTCGAGGAAGGCCGCGGGACGGACCCGCATTGCAGCCGTTTCGCGCTGCGCCTGTGCCAGCGTTTCAGGCAAGCCGATATCCAGAAAGTATCCGTCGAAAGGCAGGCCTTCCAGGCGCCCCTCTTTCACCAGTTCCGGAAACACATCGCTTTCGATGGAAGATGGCGCCTCGATCCGGCTGACCATGGCGCGATCAAGATAGTAGATGCCGCCATTGATCAGGCCCGGTCCGGTCAGGTCCGGGTTCTTTTCAATGAAGGCGGAGATCCTGGCCCCGTCCAACTGAACGGACCCGTAGCGGGCAGTATCCTCCACCATGCGCAAGGCAAGGCGGCCACCGCCTTCCGGAAGGGGCGCGGCCGTCAGCGCGCGCAAATTGATGTCGAAAAAGGAATCGCCATTCAGCAGGACGAAATGCTCATCCAGTACCTGAGCTGCCTGCGCCAGTGCACCGCCGGTTCCCATCGGCTGGCTTTCCCGCACGACACGGATGGCCGCCTCGCCGATACGTTGGCCGTCATAGGCCTCCTCGACCTTGTCTCCGAGATGGCCGGCCAGCAGGACAAGATCCGTGAACCCCATCCGCGCAGCATTCTCCAGGATCAGGTCCAAAAAACGGACGCCCGGCGCGATTTCCTGCATGGGCTTCGGTGTATTTGCCGACAGGGCCCCCAACCGGGTGCCTCTGCCGCCCACCAGAAAGAGGGCCTGTTTGACGCGGGTCATGCCAGCTCTCGAAGCGCTGCTGTCTCCAGCGCGTCTTCGAACACGCTTACCGTACTGTCGAGGGTCGCGTCCCAGCTGAAATACTGCTTCGTCAGCGCGACTGCCCCGGCGCGAAGCCGTGATGTCAGGTCCGCATCCTTCAGTAAGCGTATCATGCCGTCGGCCAGCGCGTCGGAATCCTTCGGCTTGACGAGAAGCACGTTCTGCTGGTCGACAAATTCCGGTTCCGGACGCTCCCCCAGCGTGGTGATGACCGGCAAGTCATGCGCGGCGCAGGCCGCAATGGAACTGTTGTTCAGGGCGGCGCCCTCGGAGAAGGGCAGCACGGCATAATCAGCGGCCCGCAGGTAGAGCGAGCCGGCATCGGTATCGAACGGGAACTCCCCGGTCCAGCTGATCGCGTCCTCAATCCCCTCTTCGCGCGCAATCGCGTGCAGGTCATCGACGCTCCAGCCCGATTTGAAATAATCCGGCGCAGCACCACCGATGATGGCGAGGCGGGCATCAGGCACCTGCGCCCGCACCTTGGCGAAGCCGCGGACGAGATATTCAAGGCCCTTGCCGACATAGAGGCGGCCGAAATAGGCAAACAGCGGTGCATCCGCCGGAACACCAAGCATTTCACGCCCCTTCAGGCGCGACGCATCACCCGGAACGCTCATAGGAATCAAGGGCGGCGGAGGAATGATGACAGCTTTCTCTTCCAGTCCCGGCATGTGTTCGGCGAACCGTTCGAGATGAGGTTTTGCCATGGCAATCACGCGATCGCTGTCCCGCAGGATCGTGCCGTACTCATAACTGATATTCCCACCGCCCAGCGCACGCGCAGACAGTTTCAGGTTCAACCGGGTCAGGAACGGATGTTCTTTCGGGCGGACCCCCACCGGTGCCGTGATCTGGGTCACGATCTGCGTGTCCGGCAGGGCCGCTTTCAGACGCGTCGGCAGCAGCGAGATCATCGGATGAAACTCGAACGCCATGCCGATGAACCAGATAAAGATCAGGTCCGGCTTCAAGTCCTGCGCATGGCGCAGCACCTTGCCTTGCGAAGACCAGTTCCAGTTATCCATTTCCGCATGGACGCGGCAGCCTTTGACACTCTTGCCATCCGCTTTCTTGCTGGTCAGCACATCGACGGAAAATCCGCGCTCCGCCAGCCCCTCGCTGAGCCGCGCAATATGGTCACCCTCTGCAATCGGCATCGGCGGAAACACGCCTGTAATCACCAACACTTTTGTCGTCTCGGGTTTCATCGAACTCCACCCCCCAGTTTTTGTCCGACCCGGCCAGCCGCATGGCGCATCCAGGTCTGCATTCCTACCCCACGCATTGCCCCCAGCAAGGCATCCAGCGCGATCCTGTTGTCTTCGGCCCGCACCCGCATGGCCGCAATCTTCTCTGACAGTTTTTTCAACTCGGCGGAGGGATCACCCAGCAACTGGTCTCCCATCGCGGAAATGTCCGCATGCGCAGCGGCATCCGGATCAAGCGCGGCTTTCCAACCGAGATCACGGCACAGATCGCTCACCTTGTCAGACCGGCGGATCCCAAGGAACGGAACCCCCTGCAGGGCCGAGAAAACACAAAAATGATACCGCGTCGAAATCGTCATCGCACACTGCGCAATGATTGACATCATCTCCTGTGGCGTCAGGTAGTCAGATGGCCCCATCAGGACCGCATCCTTGCGCGACATCAGTGAACGAACAAGGTCCGCTGCCGCCTGGTCATAGGTGTCCCCTTCCCGCACTTCGTTGAAGAGGAACAGGACACGCGCGCCATGCCGGTTAACCAGATCGTCGAGCGCGGCGGCCAGTTCGGTGAACAGGCGCGGCGCCTTCTCCATCATGTGGTCTTCGGCATTGATGTTGACGCCGATGACAGGCCGACCGCCCAGCCCGAGGCGCTGGGTTACCTTGCGGCCATAGGCCGGCTCGGCCGGATCCAGCAGCCAGGCCATGTCTGCCGCGATGGTGATCAGGTCCGGTGCAACCCCAAGGTCCAGCAGCCGGTCCTGGTCATGTACGCTGCGCACGCTCCAGCACATGACGTTCGGAATGATCTGTTCCTGCACCCTCTGGCGCGAGATGTCGTGGCGGAGCTGCTCGACGCCAACCCCGACAAAGGCTGCGGGCTTGCCCCAGTTTCCGGCGTGCTGGAGCATGCCGCCAAGGCTCAGCAGCGGCCAGTCGCCCAGATTGTCCATGATCGGCGTGCCGCCCGGAATGATATAGCCAGCCCCCATATGGGCATGCAGCTTGGCCGGGAGCCCCATTATCCCGTCGATATACTGATAGTAGCGGAACCCCGGCTCTACTCGCTTCGTGTGGGCCGGATCGCTGGAAGCAACATCTACCCCGATGCCCCCGCCGAAACGTTCAATCAGGCGGCCAAACCCCAACAGCGTGGCTTCATCGCCAATATTGCCGCTGCCATAAAAGCCGAAGGGTGCAACCAGTCTCATATATACGCCGTCAGAACGCCTCTACTGTACGCGAACACGCCCTTCAGGCGGCATGACGCGAAAACTTCGTTTTGGTTGCAAACCCTATTCCAGTAAACTTCCTGTTTCCACTAACACGGAATTTCAAGAAACGGTCCATAAAAGGGCCACTTGCATCAGACTTGCGTGCTGCGCCCCCCATTGGTGACGCGCACCAGCACATTTGGACCGGATCGATACAGTCGCTCCAGGGAGGAGACAGAATTTTGAAGGTTGGCATCATTGTAGACGTCGAACCGGGGATACATGGCGGTATCGCAACGGCCCTGCGCAGCCTGATCACGGCGCTGGGGAAGCTGGACGGGCCGGAAACCTACGTCCTGATCGTCGAGAACCAGAACCAGGTCGACTGGCTGAGCCCGCTTGCCGCAAATCAGCGCTTTGAAATGCGTCCAGTCTCCTCTGGCAATCCGGTCCGTGACGTCCTGCGCGGAGTGAAGGGATTGGCGAACAAGGCGCTCGGCCGGGACGGCAAAGTTGGCTGGCCGCAGGTGCCAATCTCGGACGGATGGCTCGAGAGCCTCGGCCTCGATGTGCTGCACCAGCCCACTCAGGGCTTCATCTATTGCGCCATTCCGACCGTCTACAATCCGCACGACCTGCAGCATCTGCATTATCCGCAATTCTTCGACCTGTCGGATCTCACCTGGCGCGAAACGATTTACCGGGCTGCTTGTCGCACATCGCATGCGATCATCGTGAACTCACAATGGATCAAGGATGACGTTGTCGCCCAGTTTGGCGTCAGCCCCGACAAGGTGCAGATCATTCCGGAGGCAGCCCCCACGCAATTGTTGGCGGAGGTGACCGACGAGGACAAGGCCGCGACGCGGGCCAAATATACTCTGCCCGAGCGCTACATCTTCTATCCGAACAATACCTGGCCGCACAAAAACCATTTGCGCCTGTTCGAGGCGATGGCCTGGCTGCGAGATGAAAAGGGCCTGACCGTACCGCTGGTCTCCACCGGAGCCCGGCACGAGCCGAGCCGCGAAGCGCTGGACAGCCGCATGCGTGAACTCGGCCTCGAAGACCAGGTCCAGTTCCTGGGCTTCGTGTCCAATGAGGATCTGCGCGCGATCTATCAGATGGCCCGCTGTCTGGTCGTGCCGAGCCTGTTCGAAGCGAACAGTCTTCCGATTTTCGAAGCCTGGGCGGAGGGTATTCCAGTGGCCAGTTCGAACGTCACCGCCCTGCCCGAGCAGGTCGGCGATGCCGGCCTCCTGTTCGATCCGATGGATCCGCACGACATGGCCGGGGTCATCGAACGCCTCTTCACAGACGATGCGCTTTGTGCCGACCTTATCGAGAAAGGCAAAGTGCGCCTGTCCGATTTCGACTTCCTGCGCACGGCCCGCGCCAACCGCGCCACCTACCGCCGCGCAGCCGGGCGCCGTCTCGATTCGGAAGATGCTGCCCTGCTCGCCCATGACTGGATGCGCTATCCGATCCGCGACTGAGGCAGTATGCAAGCAGATACAAAAAGGGCGCTCCGCTGGAGCGCCCTTTTTTGGTTTCGTCTGAATGTTTTGCCTAGGCTTTCTTGCCCAGCACGCTTTCGAACACACCGGCAATCCGGGCGACCATCGCATCGTCTACGCGGCGCGAGGTTGGCAGGTTGACGCCCGTGCGGGACAGCCAGGTGCTGTTCGGGCACTTCCGGGCATACTGACGATAGGCAGGCATCGACGACAGGCCGTGGAAGAAGGGGCGCAGATCGATATTCGCGGCCTTGCAGGCGGCAATGAGGTCGGCGCGCTTGTCTTCCGGCACCTGGGCACAGGCAAACCATGTCACCGGCTGGGCACGCTGGTCCATCGGCGGCGGGAAAGACACGCCGGGGATGCCCGAGAGGGCCTCGACATAACGGTCATAAACAGCGGCGCGCATTGCAAGCAGCTCGTCCATCCGCTCGATCTGGGCACACCCGATGGCGGCCTGCATATTGGTCATGCGGAAATTGAAGCCCGGCTCCTCATGCCAGTAACGGCGCTCCGGCCGCATGCCATGATCGCGCAGCATCCGCATGCGCGTTGCAATATCGGCATCATTGGTCAGGCAGATCCCGCCTTCACCTGTGGTGATGATCTTGTTGGCGAAGAAGGAGAAGCTCGAAATGTCGGAGAAGGACCCGATCGGCTGGCCGTCATATTTCGCGCCATGGGCTTCGGCGCAGTCTTCAATGATGTAGAGGCCCCGGGCCTGCGCCAGTTCAAAGATTTCCGTCATCTGCGACGGGCGGCCGAAGACGTGCACAGGCATGATGGCGCGCGTGCGCGGCGTGATGGCCCGCTCAACCGCTTCGGCCGACAGGCACCAGGTATCGCGGTCGACATCGACCAGGACAGGCCGGGCGCCGACATGCATTACCGTATTGATGGAAGCCGCGAAAGTCAGGTCCGGAACGATCACTTCGTCCCCTTCCCCGATGCCCAGCGTCGCCATGGCAAGGTGAAGCGAGACGGTGCCGTTGGACGTCGCCACACCGTGGGCCATACCCATCTTTTCGGCGAACTCGCGTTCGAAGCGGCGGATGTAGTCGCCAGTTGAGGAAATCCAGGTCGACAGGAACGCGTCGAATGCGTTGCGCATTTCGCGGTGTGTGAGGTCCGGCTCAGACACCGGCAGGAAGGGCTGCGGGCCGGACTCGTCGATCCCGCTGAGGCGGCCTTCGCCATCCAGCACAGGCTCCACACCGAGCGGCTCTTTCGCACTGCCCCAAGGGGCCGCCACATCGCCAACCGTCTGGCCGGAAAGATGCCCGCCCTTCATGAAGGCCTCGCGCATCATGGTAAGGTCGGCATAGCCCAGCAGCTTGCCGCCCGCATCGGTGACGAAGACAAAACCCCGGCCATTATCCAGTGCCTTTTCGAGCCCGGCGAACAAAACGTCGCCTTGCGTGCAGGTCATGGCAGCCGTCTGTGCGGACACATCAATATCAATCATGTTCAGGAAACCTTGGCCCCGGCGGGAAGATAGTTTGAATCCAATTCCGGATCGTAAAGAACGACCTGCGACCCGCTCCGCTCCATGCGCAGCGGCACATGGGTCATGCCCTTCATCGCGGCCATCACTGCGGCGCGCTTTTCGGGTGGCACGAACATCAGCAGGAAGCCGCCACCGCCTGCACCCAGCAGTTTGCCGCCAAGCGCACCGGCCTTGAGAGCCGCTTCATAGCGCTCGTCGATCTCGGGGTTTGATACCGAGGCGTCGAGGGCTTTCTTGTTCATCCAGGTCTCATTGAGAAGCGCGCCGAAATCATTGATGTCGCGTGACGGGTCCGTGAGGATCTGTTCCCCCTCGCCCACCATGTCATAGATCGCGCGCAACTCTTTCGTCCGGTCACCGAACTTTGCCACCTTGCGTTTTTCGATCTCGTCGGCAAAGCGGGTGAAGCCGGTGAAGAACAGCATCATCGAGTCTTCCAGCGCCGCGCGGCGTGCGGCCGGCAAGCGGATGGGAGAGATGTCATAGTCGCCGTCTTCCGAAAACTCGATCCGGTTCAGGCCGCCATGGGCCGCCGCAATCTGGTCCTGATAGCCAACCGTTTCACCCAGCAGCTTCTGTTCGACAAAGATAGCTTCGCGCGCCAGCTTCTTCTTGGAACTGAGCATTTCCTGGTTGCCGAAAAAGGCGTGCAGCAGCGACACGGTGAAGGAAGAGGAGGACCCAAGGCCTGACTTGGACGGCAGATCGGAGTTGTGGATCACCTCATAGCCCGTCTCGTTGTCGCCGGCATAGTGCTTCAGCACTTCGCGCACGACCGGATGCTGGATCTCGTTGATGGTCGACACTTCTTCCAGCATGCCCCAGGCGACGCGGTAGTTGAAATCGAACACCGCCGGCAGCCGGCGCAGCTGGATATAGATGTATTTGTCGATCGACGTCGACAGCACGGCCCCCTTCTCCCCGCGCTCCAGCCAGGAGGGGTGATCGGTACCGCCTCCGAAGAAGGAGACACGAAGCGGGCTGCGGACAATGATCATTACGAGGCCTTAGACGTTCGAGTAGCGGGAGTTGCGGATCATCTTGTACCCACGCAGCAGTTCAGCGATACCCCGGTCAAGCGACCAGTCCGGACTCCAGCCCGTGGCTTCCACCTTCTCGTTCGAGACGATGTAGTCACGCTTGTCCGGGTCTTCGCCGATCGGCGCTTCGAGATAGACGAAGCTCGGCACGTGTTTCTGGATCTTCTGGCAAAGCTCGATCTTGGAGAGGTTCGCATCCGACAGGCCGAGATTGTAGGCCTCGCCGCGCATCGTGTCGAAACTCGCAATCGCGTGCTCGAAGCCTTTCACCACATCGCGGACATGGATGTAATTGCGCTTGAAGTGGCCTTCGAAGATGACGACGGCCCGGTCGGTTACGGCGCGCCAGGTGAAGTCATTGACCAGCAGATCCAGGCGCATGCGCGGAGCCATGCCGAACACCGTGGCCAGGCGCAGCGTCACGCCATTGCCGTTGTCGAGCACGGCCTTCTCGGCTTCCACCTTGGTGATACCGTAGAGGGAGATCGGGTTCAGCGGGCTTTCCTCGGTGCAGAACTTGCCGCTTTCCCCGATGCCATAGCCGGAATTGGTGACCGGGAAGACGACCTTCTGGTCCTTGGAGGTCCGCTTGACGAGGTCCACAACCGCTTCCTGGTTGAGGGTCTTGGCTGCAATCGGGTCCAGCTTGCAGAGCGGCGCGCCGACAAGGGCCGCCAGCGGAATCAGCACATCGGCCTGCGGCACGAGTTCGTCCAGCAGGCGCGTATCGCGGGCATCGCCTTTGACCGGGGTGAAGTTCTCGTTCGCGCACACGGCGGCCAGTTCGGTCGTGCCACGTTCGAACGTGTCGAGCACGGTGACTTCATGCCCCTGCTCCAGCAGTCGCGGTACCATGGTCGAGCCGATATAACCCGCGCCGCCTGTAATCAGAATTTTCATGTGTGCCTCTGGTCCCTCTAGCTGTCTTGCGCACCGTTAATGCGCCCAGCTTTCCTATAGCAACTCTCACACCACAGGAATCCAGTCCAAATCCACCAAAGCGGGACAAATCGACCGCATTCCGGGTGAATTCCCCTGATTGGTGTATTCTATTGAGACAGGCTCCAGATCAATGTGCCGGATCTGGAAAATAGGCCTCCACCGCCTGGCGGGAGCCGTCCGGCGTGAAATGACCATAGTCGAGATAAAGATCCTGGCCCCCGGCCCGGACCGGGCAATGCCCCTCCGGACAAAGCGCCCCGGCCGGGTCAATAAAGGTCGCGCCGGTGCGCGAAGCTATCGCGGCAAGCCGGTCATTCATCGCGCGCGCCTCGGCGCTCAGCGGCAGGGCGGCGTCTTCCGTTCCCGGCGGTACGGTCCGCGCGAGGATCAGATAAGGCGGAATATGGAAGTTCGGTGATTGGCCGATCAGCGTCACCTCAACACCGGCGGCCTTGAACGCGGTTAATGTGCTTTCGACCTGGACCGAAATCCGCGTGCCGTATTCCAGCCAGCTGCCCGCCACGATCACCCGTTTGACGCCCAGCTGCCGGACGAGTTCCAGGGCTTGCGGCCGGAAGGCCAGGCAGGCTGGCGTACCCGGGCTGTCTGGCGCCAGGGTCGGGGGGCACCCTTCCATGGCATATTCGACAATCGGCGCGCGTGCGGCCCATCCGGTCTCGCGAAGGCCCGGCACATAATGAGCCGCAAAGGAATCCCCGAACAGGAGGGTCGGCGCACCGTCTCCATCGCCCAGCGTACAGGCCCCGGCCGACCAGTCCGTCCAGCTCTGGCTATCCCGCAACAGACAGGTGCCCGCGCCCCACGCTCGCTCAGCCGCATGAATGTCCGGCACGCGGTCGAAGCCCGGCTGACTGGCGAACAGACGGGCATTGGCTTTGCCCCCTGCCCACCCGGCCGCTGCGGTACCAAGGGCGCACGCCAGCGCCACTGCCAGCACAACCGATGTTTTCCGACCGGTCCGGCGCAGGGGCGTTTCGACAAGGCGGTAGACAAGCCAGGCCAGCAGGAAGCAAAGCGCCAGTGCGGCCAGCGTCTCCCCGAATGTCAGCCGGCGCATTATCAGGAACGGCGCCAGGACCAGCACCGGCCAGTGCACGAGATAAAGCGAATAGGAGATCCGCCCCACCCACACGATGGGCGGCAAGGCCAGAAAGCGTGACACAAGCGGCCGGTGTTCCTGCCCCGACGGCTGGCCCAGCCAGATCACCAGCCCTGCCCCGAGACAGGGCCAGAGCGCTGCAGATCCGGGAAACAGGGTCCCCGGCCCGAACAGGAAGACCGCCCCGGCGATCATCCCCAGTCCGGCCAGCGCGCCTGCCTCGTTCACCCCGCGCGGCAGGGCTGAGCGCGGCAGGAGCGCGATCAGGACACCCAGCAGGAATTCCCAGGCCCGCGTGAACGGCAGGTAGAACGCCGCATCGATATGGCCGTGGCGCACGGCGTACAGGTTCAGCCCGAAAGAACCGAGCAGGCACAAGGTCACCACAAGCCGCCAGCGTCCGGCCAGGAAACGCTGGATCACCAGCAGGAATACCGGCGCCGCAAGATAGAACTGTTCCTCCACGCCCAGCGACCAGGTGTGCAGCAAGGGCCGGAACGGCATGTCATTGTTGAAGTAGGAACTGGCCTGCCAGAAATGCACGTTCGAAAAGAACAGCGACGCCGCGATCAGGCTGTCCGCAAAAGGCTGGAAATAGACAGGCGGCACGATTGCCAGGCTTGCCAGCAGCGTACCCAACAAGACCACCGTCAGCGCTGGCAGAATTCGACGTGCCCTGCGCGCGAAAAAGCCGGTCAGAGAAAACCTTCCGGCACGCAGGTCGCGGAACAGGCTGAGCGCGATCACATAGCCTGAAATGACGAAAAAGACGTCGACGCCGACAAAGCCGCCTGAAAACCGGCTCCAACCTGCATGGAAAACAAGAACGGCCAGAACGGCCACCGCGCGCAGTCCGTCCACATCGGCCCGGTAGCCTGGCTTTGAACCGGCCTGGCCGCCGGCCGCAGGATGGAAGGAGTCAGGGCGCATTACCGTCGATTTTGTGCATTGCGCATGCCAGTCGAGCAGAATCTCCTCGCAGGATTGCTGCGCTTTCCACGACTCGCCTCAGAAGTGTCCCTGTTTGCACCAGACGTGCGCGGCATTTCCTGTTTAAATGGCAAGGAATTTGCAGCCTTCTTCGCGTAATTCGAACACGCGGTTTCAGCTGCACTGACTGGGGACAGGAGTATTAACATGAGCAACGACACCGGCCGCACAGCCGTCATTCTGGCGGGGGGCCTCGGATCGCGGTTGCGTCCATACACGGTCGTACTGCCCAAACCCCTGATGCCGGTTGGCGAATCCCCGATCCTGGAAGTCATCATCAAGCAGCTGGCTCGCAAGGGTTTCAGCCGCATCATCCTGGCCGTGAACCATCAGGCAGATATCCTGCGCGCCTATTTCGGCGACGGAAGCCGATTGGGCGTCAGCATCGAATATTCCCTGGAAACCAAGCCGCTTGGCACAATGGGCCCGCTGCACCTGATGGAGGAGCTGCCGGAAAACTTCATCGTCATGAATGGCGACATTCTCTGCGACCTCGATTTCGGCGACTTCTTCGCCAATCATGAAAACGACAACCGCCTGTTCACCATCGCCGCCTCCAAGCGCGAACAGCTGATCGACTATGGTGTGCTCGGCTGTGACGCCGACCATCTCGTCTCCTTCACCGAGAAACCGCGCACCCCCTATCTCGTTTCCATGGGTGTCTACTGCCTCAGCCGCCGCGTGCTGGACTTTATTCCGGAAGATGAGGCCTATGGCTTCGACCAGTTGATGCTGCGCTTCCTCGACGAAAAGCGCGATGTGAACGTGCAGACGCACGAAGGCTACTGGCTCGATATCGGCCGGCCGGATGACTATTTCCGCGCCGTCGACGAATGGCCGGACCTGCGCACAAAACTGGGACTCTGACGTGCCAGCAACCGCCTCTTCTTCAAAACAGGACCTCCCCGGCCGCATTGTCGTGACCGGGGAGACTGGTTTTGTCGGCCGCCGGCTCGCCGCGCGGCTGGAAGCACTGGGCATGGAGATTGTGGGCTTTTCCCGTTCCACCGGAGGCGACCTGCTCACTGGCGACCTGCCGCTGGAAGGCGCCGGACACGTCTTTCATCTTGGCGCGCTTTCCTTCGTGCCGGACAGCTGGACCGATCCGGCGAACTACCACCTGGTAAACACGCACGGCACCGTGCGCGTACTGGACCAATGCCGCCGCGCCGGGGTGCCGATGACCTTCATCAGCACGTTTGTTTACGGTGCCGGGGCCCCCGTGCCGGTGTCGGAAGATTTTCCGCCCAGTCCGGCCAATCCCTATGCCTGGTCCAAACTCGCCGCCGAGGATGCCTGCCGCTTCTTCGCCGGCAATTTCGGCATGGACGTCACCGTGCTGCGTCTCTTCAATGCCTACGGCCCCGGCCAGAAGGATTCCTTCCTGATACCAACGATTGCCCGTCAGGCCGTTGACCCGTCGGTGAAGGAAATTGTCGTGGCAGACCTCGCCCCGCGCCGGGATTTCGTCCATGTGGACGATGTGGTGGAGGCAATGATCAGCACGATCGGGATGTCAGGTGGCGGCACCTACAATGTCGGCTCCGGCCGCTCCTATTCCATTGGCGACGTCATCGCTGCCTGCCTGAAGGCGGCGGGAACCTCCAAACCCTATTCCGACCGCGGCGAGCGCCGCGAGAATGAAGTCATGGATGTCATTGCAGACATCTCCGCCCTGACTGCGGCCACAGACTGGCGCCCGCAGATCGGATTTGAACAAGGCATGAAATCGGTGATCGAGGCACAAGCCATATGTTGAGTATTGATATCGTCTGCCCGGTCTTCCGTGAGGAAGCGGCAATCGAAACCTTCCACAAGGCACTGATCGAGGCGACTGAACCGCTCTATAATGAGTACAAGTTCCGCTACATCTATGTCGTTGACCCCGCCCCGCCGGACCGCAGCGATGAAATCCTGCAGGGCATTGCCGACAAATCCGACAATGTGACCGTCCTGGTCATGTCGCGCCGCTTCGGCCACCAGGCAGCGCTGATTGCCGGCATCGACGAGACGCGCGGCGACGCCGTCGTCATGCTCGACAGCGACATGCAGCACCCGCCCTCGCTGATCCCGAAACTGATCGAGGAATGGCGCGGCGGCTCCGACATCGTCCAGACGCTCCGCCATGACGACCAGAAAATTTCCTTCGGCAAGCGCGTCACCTCGCGCATGTTCTACGGCGTGTTCGAACGCATGACCGGGATCGACCTGAATGCCGGGTCTGCTGACTTCCGCCTCCTGTCCCGCAAAGTCGCCGATGTGTTCCGGACCCAGTTCCGCGAGCACAACCCCTTCTTCCGCGGTCTTGTCACCTGGGTCGGCTACCGGATCTCCTATGTCGAATTCGTGCCGGAGAAACGGTTTGCAGGCCGGTCGAACTATTCCCTCGCCGCGCTGATCCTGTTCGCAACGAACGGCATCTTCTCCTTCTCGAAACTGCCTCTGCGCGTCTGTATCTGGCTGGGCCTGATCTTCGCCGCCTGCAGTGCGACGGCCGGTATCTACTACCTGATCGTCTATCTCTTCTTCGAAGACATCATCGTTCCGGGTTGGGCGTCCCTGTTCGCGCTCGGCGCCTTCGGCGGGTCGGTCAACCTCTTCTTCCTCGGCGTGCTGGGCGAATATATCGGCATCATCTTCGACGAAGTGAAAAACCGCCCGCGTTACCTCGTGGCCGACACCTATGGCGCCCGGTCCGACGCCGGCAAGGAGACCGCATCGTGAGCATGAGCGACCTTTCCCCGGACCGGTTCGACCAGCATGTCGTGGCCCGCAGCCACTCTTTCTTCCAGGGCGACATCACGGCGAACGAAGCCCGCATCCGCGAGGCGGTCACCGGCAAGCGCGTCCTGATTGTCGGCGGGGGTGGCTCCATCGGATCGGCCACGCTGCGCGCGCTGATCCGGTTTGAACCGGCCGCCGTGCACGTCATCGACCATTCGGAAAATTACCTTGCCGAACTGGTGCGCGACCTGCGCTCTGGCATGGACCTTCCAGCCAATCTCGACCTTCGCATGTGGCCGATCGATTTCGGCGCTCCGGTCACGGAACGTCTGGTCAATTCCGAAGACCCCTACGATGTTGTGATGAATTTCGCCGCGCTGAAACATGTGCGTTCGGAGAAGGACATCTACTCCCTGCTCCAGATGCTGGACACCAATGTCGTACGCCAGGCGCGCTTCAAGTCCTGGATCGCGGCCCGCGGTGGCACGACCCGTTTCTTCGGCGTCTCCACCGACAAGGCCGCCAACCCGACCAGCCTGATGGGCGCCACCAAGCGCCTGATGGAAGACGTGCTGTTCAGCGCCAGCCCTACCGCCGGCATGAATGTGTCGTCGGCGCGGTTCGCCAATGTCCTCTTCTCCAATGGCAGTCTGCCGCAGGCCTGGCTGCGCCGGATCGAACTCGGCCAACCGCTGGCTGCCCCGCGGGGCACACGCCGCTATTTCGTCACCCGCGCCGAAGCGGGCGAGATCTGCCTGCTGGCGTCCCTGCTTGGCGGACAGGATGAAATCATCATCCCGCGCCTCGACCCGGAAAAGGAACTGCGCCTTCTGGAAGCCATTGCGGCAGACGTGCTGAAACTCACCGGCTTCGAAGCCGTTCCGTTCGAGGATGAGACCGAAGCCCGCCATGAAGTCGCCGCGCTGCGCAAGCAGGGCAAATGGCCCCTACTCCTCACCCCGCTCGATACGAGTGGTGAGAAACCCTATGAGGAGTTCGTCGGCGCCGACGAGGTCTCCCACGAGATCGGCATGGAGAGCGTGCTGGCCATTCGTCACGCCAAGGCGAAGATCGGCCCGGACTTCATCGACCGGCTGGACACGCTTGTCAGCGATACATCCGGCAAGGTGCAAAAGGCCGATATTGTGGAAACGATCGCTTCGGTGATCCAGAATTTTGCCCACGTCGAAACGGAAAAAAATCTCGACCAGAGAATGTAGTCGCCGTCACAGGCGGCAAGATGGGAGGAGCCACGCGCATGGACGCAGCTCAGACACTTCAGAAGTTGATGCATTTCCTGCGCGGCGGGGATGACAGCTGGACATTGCGCGCAAGCCTTTTCCTCGCGGGCGTGGTGCTCGTCGGGATCCTGACGATTGCCGTGCACATGGCCGCCGGGCTGACCCTGCCTGCCCCATGGGGCGACGAAGCCTACTTCCTCTGGCAGGCGCGCGGATTTGAGCGCTGGAATGATTTCATCGCGCCGGAAATCGACCCGGACCGCCCGCTCCTGCTGCTGCCCTATGGCTATCCCCTCCTGATGGGCATCGTCTTCAAGGTCTTCGGCTTTTCGCTGGAAATCGCGCGGGCCGTGTCCCTCGTCGCGACACTGGCCGGGTTCGGCCTTCTGGCCACGGCCATGCGCGGCCGCAAGATCGCCGCGGTCAGCCTGATCCTGATCGGCGCCTTCCTGCTGAATGGACACTTCGTGGCCATGGCCAACAATGCCCGCATGGAAGCGGTGATGTTCGCCATCATCTGCGGCGCGCTGCTTCTTGTGCAGAACAATCGCCATTGGGTCGCGCTCGGCCTGCTTGGCGGGTCTGCCGTTATCCACCCGAACGCCATGCTGATGGGCGCACCGGTTTTCTTCTATGCCATTTTCGCGGGCAAGCTGTGGAAGAACTGGCCGAGCCGGACAGGCATGATCGTGATTGGCATCGGCGTCGCGGCCTGGGCCGCGCAGGCGCTCTACATCTTTACCCATTGGGCCGCCTTCGAGCATGACCTCGCCTACCGCCTGTCCGAGACGACCTCGGCCAGCAAGGGCGCGTCGCAATTCGGCGGCTGGCATGCCGTAGGCCTGGTGTCGATCTTCGCCATCTGGGCGCTGGCCCTCTGGCGCAAGGTGCCGGTTGCGCACCTTACCGCTTTCGCTGTCGGCGCCTGGCTGATGAGCCGCGTGCGCGAGGAACAGTGGTATGACGTGTTCAACGATTTCGCCTATTTGCTCGCCGCGCTCGCCCTGATCGAGATCCTCGTGAAGGATGTGCGCCGGCGCTATCCGGACCAGGCACTGATCTCCCTTGGCGCATCGCTCGCCCTTGTGGCGGTCGCGGGCCTGTTCTTCCTGAAGACCGGCCGGATCGAAGGCCCGAAAGGTTACCTGCAGGAACTGAATGTCGATGGCATGGTCATCGCCGATGACGTGCCCTACTTCACCCCCGAAGACCGCGCCGTGCTGGAAGCCTACATGAATGGCATCCAGGAAAACGGCCTGACCACGGTGGAACTTTACCCCTGGGGCGATACGCTCCTCTTCCCGGAAAACGATCCGGATACGGTGCGCTTCCAGATTCCGTATTTCGATCCGGACTATGTCGCCTCCACCCGCAACTGGCCGTGGGGCTATGGTCCGACCTATGGCGAGACGCCGACGGTCTACATCCTGCGTACATCGAAATACCAGCCGCGCTGGCTGGACGAGCGGTTCGACCGGCTGATGAAGCGCGCCAGCGAGCGGGCCGGCGGACGGGCGCCCGAGGTGATCCACTCGCGGGACGACACCGAAATCTGGTATGCCTTCCCGACAATCGCCGAGGCCCCTCCTGCGCCATGACCGAAGCCGTCCCCCTTACGCCGACACCTGACAAGGCCGCGACAAACGGTCTGCGCCTGATCGTGCATGCGGACGATTTCGGCCTGTCGGAACGGGTGAATGAAGGCGTCGCCGATGCACATCTCAATGGCATCCTGACGTCGACCTCGATCATGGCCTGTGCCCCGGCCTTCGATCATGCGGTCAGGATCGCAAAGGCAACGCCCTCGCTCGACATTGGCGTCCACCTGACCCTGATCGAGGAACGCCCGCTGACCGACCCGGCAAAAGTTCCGAGCCTCGTCGACGAAACCGGCCATTTCCACAAACACATCACCGTGTTTGCCAAGCGCTATTTCCGCGGCCTCATCGACCTCGATGAAGTCCGCCTCGAACTGGACGCCCAGATCGCGCGTATCAAGGAAGCCGGTCTTGCGATTTCCCACCTCGACAGCCACCAGCACGTCCACATGCTGCCCGGTATCCTTTCCGTCGCGCAGGACCTTGGCCGTAAACACGGGATCGCCCCCATGCGCCTGCCGCGGGAGACGGTCAGTCCCTACATGTTGACGTCACCGGGCGGACTCCCGCGCGTCGCCCAACAGCTTGTCCTGAACCATTTCTGCAACCGCGCTCGCAAGGGATTTGGCCCGACGACGGATCGTTTTGCGGGATTCCACTATGGCGGGAAACTCGACACAGCCGCTCTCCTGACGGTCGTGTCAAACTTGCCGCAAACCGGCACCTGTGAGTTAATGTGCCATCCCGGGGAAGACGACCCCGCGTCCGATAAACTCCATTGGGGGTATGCATGGGCGAACGAATTGTCAGCTCTGAAGGACGCTTCGGTCGCCGCGAAAATCGAAGCGAAGGGGATCCGTCTGATCTCGTTCCGGGACCTGACGGCCTAGACAGCACAGAGTCCCCGTGCCGGATGGGCCGTTTGTCCATCGCCCTTTTTGTCTGGCATTTCCTCTCGCCGCTGCCCGTCATCTGGCGAATACACCAGGTGATCCGCTCGCTACTCTCCCCTTTCGGCAAAATCATTGCCCGGATTCCCCGCACCCCCGCCGGAGAACGCCGGACACTCCTGGACCTTGGCTGCGGACACGGCATCTTCCTGGCGCTGGCTCACCGCATGCGCCCCGGTCTGAGCCTGATCGGAATTGATCTCGACCCCCAGAAAATCCGGCAGGCGAAAGAGGCCTTCGCCAATGCCGGAACGCGTGGTCACAAGCTCGCTGTCATGAGCATCGCTGACTTTCCGGAAGGGTCTGTGGATTACATTTCCATTCTGGATGTCATGTATCTGGTGCCGTTGATCATGTGGGCGGGCATCCTGAAGAAATGCTATGACAGCCTGAAACCCGGCGGATGGCTCTTCCTGAAGGAAATGAATACAGGGAAGCCCGGAAAACTTGCCATTCTGAAAGCGGAAGAAACACTCGCCGTGAATATCTTTGGGCTGACGATGGGAGAGAAGAACACCTTCACGTTTCCGTCGCCGGAAGAGGTTCGCAGGCAGTTGAAATCCGCTGGCTTCGATGTCGAGCAGGTGCCGCTGGACCGCGGCTACCATGTCCCGCACATGCTCTGGATCGGGCACAAGCCGGAAGATCCGGACGCGCCTCCGTCAGCTGAGGCCGAGCATCCCGAACAAGGTGCCCGCACCCACAGCAGCCGGGACAAGGAACACAACGGCGGCAATCAGCGCGCCGGCAACCGAGGCAGCTGAAAACGTCACCGCCGGCATGCGCAGCGCGCCAGCGACCACGGGCACACCGGCCCGCACCGGACCGGAAAACCGCCCGATCACAACAGCGCCAAGCCCCCAGCGGGCGCAAAAGGCTTCACTCTTCGCAATCAGGTTCGGATGCTTCCGGAATGGCCAGATGCGGCCAAGATGGCCGGCATTCTTCTGGCCCAGCAGGTAAAGGCTGACATCGCCCAGCGCCCCGCCAATCGTCGCGGCCGCCACGACCACCGCCAGCTGGCCGACATTCTGCGGCCCGACGAGGGCGGCGACCCCGACCAGGGCCACCCACACGAAGGGGATGAATTCGAAAAAGGCCAGCACGAAGACCAGCGCCGCGATCCATTGCGTATGGTCGGCGGCAAAGCCGATCAGCTGGGCAGCAATCTGGTCCATGGTCATCAATCCGTTTCAGCCAACATCCGTGCGCGGCCGGGATTTATCAGAGTCCGAAACGGGCCAGCCTCGTCCGGCCGGCCCCTTCCCTGACAGTTGCTTCAGGCCGCCGCTGGCGCGTTGGCCTTCACCTGACGCTCGATCCACTCATAGGTGTTCTCGAGGCCCGTTCTCAGCGGCTGGCTCGGCGACCAGCCAAGGCGTTCGGAAATCAGCGTATTCTCGGAGTTGCGGCCACGTACACCCAGCGGGCCCGGAATATGCTCCAGTTCGATCTTCTTTCCGGCGACGTCTGCAATCATCATGGCGAGCTGGTTGATCGTGACCATCTCTTCCGAGCCGACATTCACCGGGCCGGTAAAGTCAGACCTGGTCAGGCGGATCGTGCCTTCCAGGCATTCGTCGACATAGAGGAATGACCGGGTTTGCTCGCCATCGCCCCAGATCTCGATCGAGTCGCCGGACTTCGCCCTGGCGATCTTGCGGCAAAGCGCGGCCGGGGCTTTCTCCTTGCCGCCATCCCAGGTGCCCTGCGGGCCGAAGATGTTGTGGTAACGCGCGACGCGCGACTCCATACCGTGATTGCGATTGTAGGACAGGTAGAGGCGTTCGGAGAACAGCTTCTCCCAGCCATATTCGCTGTCCGGAGCCGCCGGATAGGCGCTGTCTTCGCGGCAGTTCGGATTGTCCGGGTCTTCCTGATTGTAGGCCGGATACATGCAGGCGGACGAAGAATAGAAGATGCGCTTGCAGTTACGCTTATAGGCCGCATCCAGAACATTCAGGTTGATCGTGGCCGAGTTGTGCATCACGTCGGCATCATTGTCGCCAGTGAAGATATAACCTGCCCCGCCCATGTCGGCGGCCAGCTGGTAGATTTCGTCGAACTTCCGGTCCACCACTTCCCGGACCAGCGACTGGTCACGCAAGTCGCCGATCACGAAATCATCGGCTTCGGTTTCTGCAAATTCGTGCTTTTTCAGGTCAACGCCGCGCACCCAATAGCCTTCACGCTTGAGGCGCCGGACCAGATGTCCGCCAATAAACCCGCCAGCACCGCAAACAAGAACCGATTTCATCTCTATCTCCATTACTCAACAGCCGCGCGCGGCGCATCCAGAGCTGCGCACAACATTCTATTTCCCCGGGATTGCAAGCGCCGTGCCGCAAATTCCCCCACCCACGCGCTCTGAAATGGCGCACGTATCGTGCCACAATCGCCCGAAATCCGGGCTTCTCCAAGGTAAATCGCCCTTGGGGGAACGATTTCCCGAATTTCGCCTGATGAACGAATTCGGGACAAGTCCGTTGATTTACCGGCTTCCACCCCCTTGCTCCGGTTGCAAAGACACCTGCCCCAGGAGGCGCTGACCTGACGAACCCTGCAAACCGGCATTTCACTTTATCGGGGATGGCGCCGGCGGTCGCATGGAATTATGGTTAACCCCGTCCGGCGCTGATGGGAGGGGCCGGATAGTGGTTACAAAGACCAATGGCTGGCGTCCCACAGATCTGCACCGGGACAATTCGATTGCCGGCTCTGCCGGCTCAGGGGGAACTGGGTGGGGACATCCATGCGGCAGGAAACATTTTCCGTTCTGCAGGCGCTGGCCGAAAAGCACACCGGCCAGTTCCTGCACAAGAACAAACAGGTCCTGTTTGCCGGCCGCCTGACAGGTCTCGCCTTCCGCACCGGGCATGACTCGATCGACGCGCTGGCCCGGCACATCGGGGACTTCCGCCCCGGCGCCAATCTTGAGCTTGAAGCCGCAACCGCCCTGCTCGACCGGCACAGCCGGTTTGTCTCCGAACGCCGCGAGCTGGCACCGCTGTTCGAACAGGTTATCGCCCCCGCGCTGGCGCGCACGGCGCCAGGCCCTTACCGAATCTGGTGCGCCGGCTGCGGGTCGGGCCAGGAAGCCTTTTCCCTGCTGATCCTGCTGAACAATGTCCTGCCCGCCGAGACGGTCCGGCGGATCGACCTGGTCGCGACCGACATCTCCGAAGCCGCGCTGATGCGGGCCAACGCTGGCCTGTACAGCCATTTCGAGGTCCAGGTCGGCCTCACGGCCGGAAATCTGATCCGATACTTCACACAGGCCTCAGAGCAGAGATGGCAGGTCTCGCCTGCCCTCTCCCGGCAGGTGCAGTTCCAGGCCCACAACCTGCTCTCCCCGGAGGACGCGCCCGGCCGGTTTGACCTCATCCTTTGCCGCCACGTCCTGGGCGGCATGACCCCGGAACACCGTGCGCGCGCCGAACAGGCCCTCCACCGCCACCTCAATCCGGACGGCCATATTCATCTCGTGGGCTGAAGCAAATACATGCGTACCCCGGGACAGGCGGTTGTGCGCCGATGGGCACCGGGCCAGCGGCAAGGCGATACCGGAAACAAAGCTGATGAAGGCTGGGATTCCCCGTTGACGACAGCGCCGTTGGCTTATACATCCGCGCCTTCCAATCCTGTGCCCAGATGGCGGAATTGGTAGACGCGCACGGTTCAGGTCCGTGTGCCGCAAGGCGTGGAGGTTCGAGTCCTCTTCTGGGCACCAAACCCTGCTTCGGCAGGGTTTTTTATTGTCTGGCGCTCCGGCCCAGATTGACCATGGATGGCCCGCGACCAGGTAATGACGGCTTCCGCCTGGCATGAAAGGCTCGGACGGCGAGCTGGACGCCGCATTTTCTTGCCCGATGCAATAAGTGTTGAAGCTAGATCTCTCGAAGGGGAATTGTCGACACTCTCCGATTGACAAGTAGTCGTGACTACTGTCTCGATTAATTCAGTTTCAAATTGCGTGATGTTCGGATTCGGCCGCAGATCGTCATGAATTTGAAATCCTGCACACTGCTCCGTCCCAAGGGTGGCACGGATTGTATCGGCCAGTATGGAAGGGTTGAGGGCGGGGGCCCGATTGTCTCTCATTAATGGAACGGAACCAGCCGCTGACCGCGTCTGCTGGTTCACCTTGAGTGCCCACGTCCTTCATGAAGGCCGGCGATGCCGGCAAATCGAAGGAAGAAGAGAATGCAGTCAGGTTTCCGCTCCAGACATTCGCTCCGCCATACTGCGGGTGTGCTTGCGCTGATCCTTTGCACGGGCCTCGTGACAGCATGTGGCGGAGGCGGCGGTGGCAGTGGCAGCGGCGGTAGTGCCCCGGCCTCAACACCTCTTCCGCCTCCCCCGCCACCTCCACCGCCGCCGCCTCCTCCTCCTCCCCCGGCGCCGGCCGGCATCAGCTTCGAGCTCGACGGCTCGGCCACCAAGGGCGTCATTCTCGGTGGCGCGGTCCGCGTGATCGACGCGAACCATCCCGAAATGGTCATTGCCACCGGCACGACCAGCACGGTGGACGGCAGCTTCGATCTCGAGATCGATGGAAGCGTGGATTTCGATGGCGGTGTTGTAAAAGTCATCGTCACCGGCGGCGACGGCGTCATGATGATCTGCGACGCGCCATCAGGCTGTTTCGGGACGCCCTTCGGCGGCCAGGTCGAAATCAGCGCAGATTTTGAACTCGCCGCCCTGGTCGAGGCACCGGCAGATGGCGGCAGCCTCACCGTGCATGTGAATGCCATCACCACGCTCGCCACCGCACTTGCCGAGTTCAATGCGAACGGCAGTGAAATCGACCAGGCGGATCTCATCGCCGTGAACGACCAGGTCGCCGGCCTGTTCGGCCTCGAAAGTACAGACCTGTGGAACCTGCCTGGCATCGACATTACCGACGCCGGCACAGGCGAGGAACCCTCTGCCGACGCCCTGCGCGCGGCCTACATCAATGCCGGCATCCTCGAATCCCTGGTGGAAGGCTACGGCAGCCCCACCCTGGAACAGCGACTCGACACCCTGCTGACGGACTTCACCGAAAACAGCGGCCAGCTGATCATGAATGAAGACCTGGACAATCCGTGGAAGGTCAGCCTGGAGGACATATTCGACGGCGCTTACAGCGCAATCGATGAAAGCCCACGCGAAGACGAGGCCGGTCCGGAAGTCGCCACCCTGTTGGAAGCAAACTTCCTGGCCATCTCTGCCGCCGAGCCTGACACGCGCACGCAAGATCTGCCTGAACGCCCGGTGCTGGCAGCTTCGCCGCATGATCTGTCATTTTCGGGGATCAACGGACGGAGCGTTCCCGGCGCCGCTATCGAGATAACAGGAGAAGGCATCCTATGGAGCGCCAGAGCGAACGAGCCCTGGCTCAGTTTCGATCAAAGGGCAGGTGTCGGCGACGCCACAATCACGGTCTTCGCGACACCCGGTTTGGCCCCACTCGGCCACACGCAGGGATCGTTTACTATTTTCGATACTGCGGCCCCGAAGGAAATTACGGTGAACGTGGACTTCAACGTCGGGGACGCCCTAAAGCTTCCATCGTATGATCCGGTGGTCTTCAACACGGTGGAACAATCGACGCAGCCCCTGACGCAGGACATTTCCCTTCTTGGAGAAAACATTTCCTGGAAGGCAACCTCAGATCAGAGCTGGATAAGCGTCAACCCGTCCACAGGAACATCGCCGGGCACCATCAGTCTCAACGCCGATCCTTCCGGGCTCGCCGAAGGCGTGCACACAGCCTATGTCAAGATCTCGGACACCGATTTTGATCAAGAGCTCACCATCCAGGCCGATCTGCGCATTGAGCCCCGGCAAATCCGCGTCGAAGAGACAGGGGTCAGCTTCTCCTCTTTTCCTGACAAATCCATCCTGACACGGCAAATAGATGTCACCGAAAATCTCGGCCAGCCACTTGAATGGACGGCCAGCAGCAACGCCTCCTGGCTTTCAGTAACCCCGTCAGGGCAAACCGACGGCATGCTGACGCTTGAAGCTGACCCCACCGGCCTTTCGGCCAATCAATTGTACACAGCGCAAGTGGAACTCCGCGCGACTGATGCAGATGTGACAAATACCGAGCACATCAACGTCTCTCTATGGGTCGGCGATACGAATCCACTCCCCCGGATTGAGCTGGATACCATAGCCAAAAACATCGTCGCAGACCCTGTCAGGCCATACATCTACGTGAACGCAGGTGGGGATTCAGACATTCAAATCATCAATGTCTACACCGGTGAATCCGCGGGGATAATTCGAGATACAACCACCTCAAATGGAGTCATGGCGGTCAGTCCGGATGGCGAAGTCCTGTACGTATACGAAACATCCACTCACATGATCGTGCCGGTCGACCTCACGAGTCATGCCGTTGGTGAAGGGTGGCTCGCCACGTACCTGAAATCGATCGCTGTCCAGCGGGTCGATGGCAAGGAGGTTCTCTTTACAGGCGCACCTCAGGCCTATGACGCCCGGACAGGCGTTATCATGGTGCCGGATGTGGGTATGCATTTTTACGAGACCGACAACTCTGTCGCCGTCAGCAAGGATGGCGAAACCATGTGCGTAATGACCTGGGGGCTGAACCCATACAGCGTATATTGTTTCGACGTATCCTATTCGTATCTGGAGGATGGAGAGCTCACACTCAACAATCGCCGTGATCTTGTCTATGGGGTAGGCGCAACTGGACAAGACCTCGCCGTATCGAATGACGGCAGCCTCGTATATCCGATTGCCGCTGTACCCTCTCGATTCAGTGTTTTCGATACAGATACGATGGAAGAGGTCCAATCGCATTTACTGCAAACCTCGTCTCCGACCGCTGGCGAAATCGGTCCCAACGGCATTTTCTATGGCGGGATAGATGAAAATGATGACGAAACCGATGTCTGGGCGATTGATTCGGAGGGAAATATTATTGCGACCTATAATCTCGCGGGGTCGCGTAGAAGTTTGCTCGCTAAGCAACTGGTTGTCTCAGGTGATGGAACCAGGCTGATCGGCTCCCTCAGAGCGTTCGACTTTGACCCAGTTGCTATCTCAATCGTATCCACGAACTGACGCTGGCCGGCTCCAGCAGCCAAGCCTGGCACGGAACGGCACAGAAACCTCGGCCGCTGCGTCTTTCCTGACGACGTCCATCTTCGGGAAAGCCGCCGCAGGCATGTTT
This sequence comes from Hyphomonas adhaerens MHS-3, assembly GCF_000685235.1. NCBI lineage: Bacteria > Pseudomonadati > Pseudomonadota > Alphaproteobacteria > Hyphomonadales > Hyphomonadaceae > Hyphomonas > Hyphomonas adhaerens. Next base: position 1,224,720 of record NZ_ARYH01000001.1, on the reverse strand, counting down.
CATATCCCCTCTCTCTTTCGTACCGGGCTGTGGCTCGCGCCTCAACTTTCCGATTCTGTAGTCTACGCACCCAACTGGCCGTACGCGCGATTTTCCGCTTCAGGGTGCCGCCCGGTATTCGATCTGCAATGTCGCAACACGCGCGGGCTGCATGGCGTTTCCGGTCACTTCGAAACTGACTCGGCTGATACGGGAGGAATAGGCTTCGCGATAAGCCCGGCTGCCACCATTGTAGTTCTTGATGGTCTCCATATCTGACGGCGCCCCCTGGCTTTCGCTGGCAACCTTGACCGATTGAGAGAGGCCGTCGGCGCCGGAAATACTCCAGTCCAGTCCGCACAGGCATGCATCCGCAGGAAGCGTAAGTGCGTCTTCCCCTCCAAAGCCCAGATCGACTTCAAGCGTCTTCCAAAGAGTCCGGTTCTGAAAGCACTTGCCATTCTCTTCGTAAACGACCTTGAGATGTACACCACCCTCAGCTTGGCTTGCCTCAGGGCTGGTTGGCACCCCCTGCACACTTTCATCCGGATTCATCTTCCAGCGCAGGCTCGCGGCTCCTGCCACCGCCAGGACACCGAAGAGACAGATTCCCACCAGGATGCTGCGTGGAAGTCTGATGCGTCGTTCTCCCGCCCCTGCCGACTGAAGGGTCTCGATATCTTCCGGAAACTTGTCCAGCCTGTGTACCGATAAACCGGAAAACCGAGCCTCCATCCTGTTCAGGTATTCCATAATTTCTTCATGCTCGGAGGGCTCGGAACTCAGCTCTTCAGGGAGATAGCAATCGACTGGAATCCCATGAGCTTCGCACCATTTGAACAGATCGAGCGACTGTTCCAGCTTCCGCATGACATGGGAAACCGGAAGGATTCCAAGCTCGTCCGACACATCTCCGGTGGCCCAGATTATGCGCTTCGCTCGCCCAACAAGATCAGACGGTGCGGCCGAATCCGGCATCGGCCCATCGGTCTCTGACAATTTTTCACTGTTCTGCAACAGGTGCGCGAAAAGCATCCCGAGCTTCCAGCTCGGCCCGGAGACGATATTCCGGCTGACTTTGACACGATACCGGTAGTCCCGGGTCAGTTTTGAGATGACGCCTGTATCGGCGGCAACGAACTGTGCATAGGCAGACGTCACGTTTGCCCGTTCCGTACGGAAATTCACCGTCATCACCGCGTGATGCAGATTCTTGTCCACCCGGAGCTGCTGGACTCGGACAAGCCCCACAGTGGTCGGAATAATGACGGCTGTTCCCCCCGGCATAGGTTCTACCAGACCTCCGCTTTTACATCATGCTGCCGGAATAATTCGGCAAGCTCACCGTCATAGCTGAGGTCCAGCTGGCAAATGCCCATGTGCGGTTGCGGGAGTTCCACCTCGTAGACCGCAACAGATGTCCATACGGACAGGCGGTGAGGAACCGAAGCCGGAGACGTGCCGACATCCACCATCAGGATGGCGATGCCGGGATCGGAATCCGACCGGGTCAGTTCGATCCGTCGCCCGCTTCTTTCATCCTGAAGGATGATCCGGTCCTGAAGACCGGCTGCGGCCGCGGCCGTTTCGAACTGCGCCCCGCTCATCCGCGCCATGATGCTGGCCCACTGGCGGTTGATCCTTGCATCCCTGAGTATGGCCTTGCGCACGAGGCCATTGCGACCGTGCGCCGTGCTCCGGGCATACCGGTAGAGATCCGGTACGCTGACCGGACGTTCAGATTTCCTGATGGGGGCTGCGGCAAGGTCGATCGCGAGATCGAGCGCCTGCTCGAAATCTTCCCGTTCTTCCTGTGTAAGGTCTGCAAACTGTTTCATGGTTGAATCCTCCAAGGCTATGACGGCCTGTAAATTTTTCGGAATACGGCATCGAACTCTTCCCGGACCGCCATCATCTCGGCCTCGGCAGGGTGGGTCTCCTGATATTGCCGGGAAAGGCGGGAGAGAAACTCGGCTGCCCCGCAGATGCGCGCAGACAGGACGTCCACACTTTCCATAAACTTGATGTCTTCCATATCGGCGGGCTTGAAGCCCTGCCGCTGGATGTTGCGCCAGGCTTTTTCCGCTGTCTCGCGCAAGGTCTTGTAAGGCTCGTCCGTGGACGAGCAGATCTGTTCCATCTGGACCGCCTGAAATTCCAGGATCTCCTCCTCAGTGGCCGTTTCCGGATTCAGGCTGTACACCGACTCATCGACGATCCGGTCGCCTTCGAGATGATACGCCAGCTGAATCGCCCCCGTACCTTGCGTCTGGATCAGCATGTGGAGCACGGCAAGGACGACTTCCTGCATCTTTTCCGAGAGAGTCTGCACAACGCCGAGAGCATGGTTCCAGTCCCGCTCTTCCGACCATGCATTGCGATAGGAGTTCGCCCCCATCCCTTCCCGCAGATGGGATTGAACAGGAGAGTAGCATTCCGACCAGATGGCCGAATGCCTGAGCCGCCACGCGCATGCCGGTGCATCGGTAAAGGGCTTGCCGGCGTCGATCTGCTTCGGGAACAGGAATTTCAAGCGGCCGGCTTCCTCGCGCAACGCCATCCAGTCTTCCTGCCCTGTGATTTTCCACGCCATACCGGCTGTATCCAGTTCCGGAGAGAAAGACACGGTCAGCGCCTCATCCAGGACTTCCACGAATAGCTGAAACAGTTCGTGTACGCCTTCATAGGTGCGGACATCCAGGTTTCGGGTGTCACAATACTCTGCCCAATAAGCCCTGACGTGTTCGCTGGTGATGTCAGAGGCGCCGAACTTTTCGCCATCGAACGAGGTCCGCAGGAAATCGAGCACGGATTTCCGCTTCATGGCCGCTGAAGACGAGCCCATCCGTTTCTGGCGGAAACGGTCGACCTTGGCAGCAAGCCCTTCGGAAGCATGCTCGATCCGGCCGCGATCGTCTTCAGCTGCCGCGACTTCGTCGATAAAGGCATGGAGTCCATCAGCCTCCAGCCATTCGGCAACGATATGCGCCGTACAGATGAGTTCCGGGATGTGTTGTGCCGGCATCTCGAAAATCTCTCCATCCAGGCACCGGAACCCGATCTGTGCGTCTGACACGGATACCGCGCCGGAAAGGTCTCCATCCCGGCGCAATTTGCCGATGGCTTTCGATGCAGCGGGTGACTCGGCAAATATAACTTCAAGCGGGTCGATACCTGCCCCGCCGACCGCAGCCACGAAGTAAGCGAGGCGCTTGCATTGCTTCAGGCGTTTCGGAGCCAACAGGCGGCGGACGATCCGGTCGATCATCCTGTCCGAAAAAACATCGCCATACAGTGCCTGCAACATGTCGCGCACTTCAGTGACCAGGGTTCGGTGAAGGTTGATGACAGTCAAGTTCAGTCCCAGTCGTAGTAGCTGGCCTCAAGGCTCTGTTTCCAGCTGCGATGGTCTTCGAGCGATTGAACAAAGCGCTCTTTCAACGCCAGCTGGCGGCGATCATACCCGTATGGATAGAATGTCGACGACGCTTCTGGAAGCACTATCCCCTTGTTGGCGTATCGCTGGCGCCGTTGCTGCAAAATTTGGCGGTCAAACGTTTCGTCCGCGGCCAGCGGCGACGGCGAACCGGCCAGAACATGGCCGTTTGCCAGATACCGGACGTAGCATTGGACGGTCCAATTCGCATGATACCCGTCCCGGATATCCAGAACCGCATCCACAAACGCCCTCCCCTCGTCGCTGGCGCCGGCATTCGCATAACGGGCAAGCGCGATCTCCCAGCTGTCGCCGGAATAGCGGTAAAGCTGGCTCAGCAGGCTCGTCCCGATATCGATGTTCCGATCCGTATCCCACAGGGCGTCAGCATCGACACCAAAGGCCTGCTCCGCCATGACCGGGCGCACCTGCATGACACCCAGGCCACCTGCGGGACCGCGCGCATCCGGCGCGAAATCCGATCCCGCCTTGGCGACCGCAAGGGCCACTTCAGGTTCAACGCCATAGGCGAGTGCGGCGTCGATGATGCTCTTCTTCATGTCTGCGGATGGGACTTCGCCGCACGCCGCAACAACAGAGCGGCCGTTCATGCGGTCGAAATCGGCCCAGGCGGGGGCGCTCATGACAGCCGCAGCGAGGGCCGCAACAGAGATGGCGCGGGATACAGTACCGGCAATCGCCTTGTTTTTGGTTGAAATTTTCAACATGTGATCTGACTCCTTCAGGACTTTCACCTGTTATAGGGGTCGGCGCCGGTCACTTTTTTTCCCGATTGAGGGATGTGCTGCATTCTTTCGCAGCACATCCCTGTCCCTGCTCAGGGTTTCTGCAGCTTCTGCGCCTTGGCATATCGAAAGCCGGTCTCGAACGCTTCATCCAGGCTCACCTTACTTTCATAAGCCTGTTTGAACCCCTGGCGGGCCGCTTCTCCCCGCTGCTCTGGCGTGCCGTGATGGCCCTTTGAGTCAAATTGGTCGTCGCCGACCGTGAACTGTCCATAGGCAATTTCCGCTGCCGGAAAGTCTGGCTTTTCCAGTTTCCGGATCCCGGCAAAATACCCGGCCAGGAAATCGGCATGCAGCTCATTTCGAAACGCGCTGCCGTTCGACATGCTCTTGAGCTTATCGATAGTTCCGCGCTTGTGCTGGAGCGCATGGCCGAATTCGTGCGCGCACACTCCGACAACCCGTCCGACATTGGGAACGCCATCGGAAGTCTGCCATTTCAGAAGTTTGCGCCCATAGGCAACCGCACCATCAGGCCGGCCGGGCGTCCGCTTGACGGGGATGAAAAAGGCGTTGATCCCGCGGTCCTCTTCAAAAAAAGAGAAGGACGGCAGGACACCGAACGTCTTGCTGAGTTTCATCAGAGTGATCGCAAGCGCCTGATCGAAATGCCTGTCCCCCGACGTACCAGATTCCCCACTCAGGCCGATGTCTCGCGCCGCAAATGCAAAGTCGCTGGCCGTTGGGGCGACAATGGTTTCATATTCCGCAACCGTCAGACTGCAGCCACCGCCACCTGGCGCAGCATGGGCGTGCCCGCCCAGCAGCCCTGCCGCACCGCAGCTGCAAAGGCCAACTGCGACTTGTCGTCTTGAAAGTGAATTCAGCATAGGTCCGGGAACATCTTGCAGGCTTCTGACTGAGACGGCGTGGCCGGCGTATTTCCCGGTGCCGAACTCGTAGGCCCGGGCGCCTGAGTGGCCGGCTGAGTGGATGGCTTTGGCACCGGTTTGGGCGGCGGCGGAGGTGGATCGGCGACCAGCTTCAACGAAATGTCTTCGACCATGTGCGTCATCGGAGAATAGGCAATATTCCACACGGAATAGCCTTTGACATGCCTGAACTGGCACACGAACACGTCGCCATAGTTGAGGTGCACCAGGTCGCTGATGCCGAGGGATTCAACGCCGCCCAGCGGCTTGACGAGCTGCGGAACGGATTTGCCGTTTCCGCCTGCCGCAATGCGCGCCTTCACCGTGTCGGTCGCCACCATCGAAATGTCTTCTGTGCCCAGTACGGCTGCGTTGTAGAGACTGGTACAGGTGCGGGCATAATGCTCCTTCTGGATATCAGTGGGGCCAGCGGCGTGCGCCAGGCTGGCAGGCAAGGCTGCCAGCAGCAGGAGTGGAATATAAGCCGGTATCTTCATGGTCGTTTGCTCTCTGTCTTTTCCGGGAATCACTGGCTGAGACGCCGGAGACCCAGTTTTGCCACTTCTATCTGGCCCTGCTCCCGGACCGTGATGCGGATCTCGTCTTCCGTCAGGCCGCCGCGCATGAGCTCTCCGTAGATCGCCCGGTGCATCTCCGTTGATGACAGCGACGACATCAGGTTTTGCCGCCAGGCCCGGGGTCCGCCTTCATGCTCGCCGATATAGTTGGTACCGGGAAAACCGGTCTCGATCGACGAAAGGAAAGCCAGGACTTCTGCCGCTTTGAAATTCCTGAACGTGATCGTGTAAGGCTTCAGGTCAGCGGCATGCTGACCGGCCGGCGGGTACTGAGTGGAGGCGCATGCCGTGGTACCGAGCACCGCCAGAGCCGCTGCGATAAGTGATTTGCGGAGTGTCATGGAAGGTCCCCTCTGTTCCAGGCAAACGGCCGCCACTTTTCAGTGGCGGCCGACTTGTATTAGCGCCGAAGCCCCAGCTTCGCGATTTCGATGTCGCTTCCGTCGACACTCATCCGGAATTCCTCTTCCGTATACCCCATGTCGGACATCAGCTGGTAGAGGTACGACGTCAGTTCGGTATTGTTCAGGTCTGACGTGTAGTTCTGCTGCCAGAATTTGGACCGGCTCACGCTCTCGCCGAGTTCGGCATTTCCACCGAACTGGGTTTCCATGATATCAAGCATCGCGCCCGTTTCACCGAAGGTGAAATTGCGGAACGTGATGACGTAGTCCGTACGCAGGTCTCCATCGGCTTGTGGCGACGGATAGGATGGCACTGGCTCCAGGGCATTCAGCGAGTCATCCAGAAGGATACGCAGGGAATCGCCCAGTTCCGCCGCAACATTGTAGGCGTTGTTGGCGACCACCCGGTCCACACAGGCATGCGCGCATGGGTATGGCGTCGTGAACTTGTCCTCCACCGGGCGCCACTTGCCCCGGGATGTGCCGTTGCGGGCGTCCACAATGTCACCGGACATGTTCAGGAAGGCGAAGGCGCCGGTATTGCCGACCCTGCGGACATCCACACGGGTCTCAACAAACGCCACCATGCGCGGGCAGACCTTGGACACGCCGTCAGAGCAGCTTGCCAGAACCAGTTCCATCTTGTCACGGCGGCTGATCCGGTTCCCCAGTTCCTTCCAGCCAAGATTGGCCATCATCGTGTCGACATCCATGATGTTGTAACCGTAAGGACGCATCTGCTCCTTCAGCTCATCCACCACGGTGCGGGACGCATAGTTGGACGCCGGCAGGCTGTCCGGGTCAGCGTCATTGGAGAGCACCAACACATTGATCATGCGCTTGGGTGTGTCGGCGTGGGCGGACATGGCCCCTGTCAGGGCGATCATGCCGGCAGCCAGGGCGGTCAAAATTTGCTTTTTCATTGCTATTTCCTCACAGAACTTTTGAACTTCAGCGGCTCGAAACAGTCAGGGGTCGGGTTGGTGTGTTTTTTTGCCGACCCCTTCCTGAAAGCCGAAAATTTACCTCACAGGCTGCCATCATCGATTTGCTTGATGATGTTCTTGGCTTCGGCGTTGGTCAGCGTCACGGCCGACTCCAACTCTGACTCCAGGATCTTGACATCTTCGGGTTTCTCGACTGCGCCGAGATTGATAGCAGCCTTGGTCAGCCCACTCGCGCCGGCAATGGTCCCCTGGGCGATATTGCCCACATCGCTGAAGAAGCCGGCAAAAGCGTCCTCCGGCACGTCTGTCTTGTAGGTGGCTGCCGCATCCCGGAACACGACCTGCCGTTCATTTTCGGTCATCTGGTAGACCGACTTGCCGACAACGATCGACGTGCCGAGCATCTGCCCCATATAGCTTGCCGCGGCATCCAGCTTGGCCTGGGCGATTGCAATCTGTTTGTAGGCTTCAGGAGTCAGTGTCACTGTCTCGCCGAGCGCCGATTTCGCACTCTGGAGCTTGGCGATTTCTGCACTCAGATTCTTGCTCTCTGCCTCGAAGTCCAGATCGTAGGCTGGCGTCACTTTCAGACGTTCTGCGATCTCGTTGATGCTGTCGGATTTCAGCGCCTGCGCCTTGGCGGTTTCAGCAAGTGTGTCAGCAATGGCGACAAGCGTAAACTTGGAGAGTTCGGCTGCCGCCACCAGCTGCTTGGCAGGCGTCCTCAGCGAACAGACATCATATTTCGAAACATTGCGATTATAGTTCTGCATTTCAAGCAGATACGCCCCTTCCGCCATAAGCCCGGTAAAGTCCCGTCTTTGTGGCGGCGCAAAGCACCACCCCTGGACTTGCGTCGCAGAGGCGGTGACTTTGACTGCGACGTCCACCGGCTTCCCGAACACTCCCACATCCAAGGACATGGGCGGCAATCCGGTTGAGGCGCAGGCTGACAGCACGAAGACTGATGCGATGGAAAGAGAGGCCTTGTGGAGAAATTTGTTTGACATGGTATGTTTCCTGATTGTCCTGAATTGTTCTTTGGTCTGTTTCTGGCGGGGGCTATTGCCCCGTGCATCGGAGCGCGCTCTCCAGCGCGACCTTTTCCGCGATCTTGTGGAATGCATCGTCAAGGATGTCCGCTTCCGTGCGTGGCGGACGTTTCCGCATCGCAAACTGCTGGGGAGGAACAGCCCAGGCGACATCGCGATCCGACACTTTGTAACTGTTCGTCGTGGCCGTGAAAGCGAGCTGGTTCCGCGCCCGTGACACGGAAATCGTGACGAAGTTGAACACTCCGCCCTCTGCCAATGGCAGGTATTTCTCTCCCCTTATGTTTTCATCTTCGTAGGCATCCATGATGAGATCGGTATTGCCGAGAATCTCGAGAATCGTTTCTGACAATGTGTGCCCCCTTTCCTCACACCCATCCGCGTCCCCGGTATAGGAGCAGGTGGCGGACCCTCTGATGGGCTCACGGAATATGTCCGTCTGTTCCGATACGTCGATGACCGCGAAATCCCGGCCTGCGAACGCGTCCAGAAAGTGCTGGTGCGCCTCCGCGGAGAGCGGTGCGGATTGCCCCTCCTCCCCTTCGACAATGACGCGCGTCAGAACCGCCGCGGGGCGATTGCAAAAGGCATCCTGGGACAGGGCCTGGGAAATGGCGGCATCATTTGTGGAAACAGCGAAGGTCGCGAGACACCTTCCATCGCGATACGTTGCCTTCTCCATCAGATTCGGCTTGCCTTCGATCAGCCCGCTCCAATTGTCAGCAACAGACCTCGCTTTCTCGTCGGACGCGGAGAATTTCTCCACGGCAGACCTGTAGACCGCCTTCGACGCCGCCAGAGGCATCATGGCTTTGCTGGTGCACGCCCTGCGCTCCGAAACCGGCACGTTCACCGACTGCGGAAATTGCCCGGCCTGGGCTGTTCCGGTCACCGCCTCAGCGCAGAGCATACTGATCAGCACCAGCGAACGGCTTGCATTCAATATTACGTGACGAACGCTCATTGGTCAGTTGACCCCCTATTTTAAGTACGTGATCGAGTGCAGAAAGTGTGTAGAAGTCGCGCTCTGCTCCGCGGCCAGGCTCCCCCTGGCTGTTGATGATCGTCTCGACGGCGCAGCCCAGAGAATTTGCATCGACGTCGGCATCAGGCGGGTCGCGCTGCAAATCGTATACATCCGTGCACCCATCGAACCCGGTTTTTCCCTTCACATACCCGATCATCGTGGTGAAGGTCCGGTTGGTGAAGAGGTCAGGATACCGTTCATTGGGGCGGTCTTCGGCCCTGGAGCCGCGCCAGGTAACAACCCATTTCGTGGCGGCATCCGCCGGGTCGATCCGGATTGACTGGGAGTCGCCCAGAAGGCGGGATGCGTCCCCGAACAGGCTGAGATTGAGCTCAATTCCCGCAGTAATGTCACCTGCATATTCGGCGGTGATCGGCGGCAACACCGGCAAGCCCGCTTCTGAAAGACTGGATGTGAATGCATGCATCAGCATGGCGGCACGCTTCCGGCAGATCGCCGATGTGCAACCATCCGGAATGGTGCACATGTTTTGCCGGTATTGGCTTCCGGTCGGCATGCGCGCCAAGTCGTAGTTCATGAGTTCTGCCGGCGCGGCCTCCTTCATGGAGAAGCCGGTCACCATATTGTTGAGGCGGCCCTCCATTCGGTCGGCGTCAAGATCTCCGGCTTTGCGCAATTTGTAGAGCGCACCCGAAATGGCGTTCTGGTACGCCATCCGGTAGGCGGCCACCTTCTGCGCCTCGGTCGGATCGACATGCTCCGGCAGGTCGAGTTCGAAGCGCCCCAGATCGGAGGAGGACATCAGGATGCGCCGGTAACTGGTCTCCGGATCAAGATCGAGGATCAGGGCACTGACACCGACAATATAGGTCCTCTTTTTTGCAGCCTTGCGCTCGCCCGTACGAGGATCGCTGTAAGTCAGCGTCTGAACGACCACATCCTCGTAATTGGCCAGCGCCAGCAGTCCGAAGACATGTTCACTGTACAACTGGAGCGCCGGGATCAGCTGCCCGGCGGCGCGTGTGGCACCGAGGTCCGTGGCGATTGTCCACGCCTGGTCTTCATTATGAACAATCCCGCGGTTTGAAATATTCGGCAGGCCGCCGGAACCGTTGACCTGCCCGACCGCATCGAAGGAGAAATCGATGATCGCATCGCCCTCCTCCAACAGCGGACCGCGCGCATCGTCAGCCAGCATGGCGGCCATCACCGGCGTCGTCTCGTCATCAATGTAGGAGAGTCCACCGAACAGGAGGATATTTTCTCCGGCCACCGACGGCAGACAGAAAATCGCCCCCAAGTAGAGCGCGCAGCTCAACTTATTCAAGTATTTGAACATCCCACCGCATACTGGCATCATAACTGATATCGTCCCCTGCCTCTACTTTGCCGATATTTCCTTCAACCTCAAGCATTTCGTTAACTGAAAATCGCTTCAGCGAGAGAAGAGAAGATTTGATCCCGGATCAGAAACCCGATGATGATCATTGCAATCAGAATGAGACGGAAGACGAGCGCGCCGACGATGCGGCCCAGTACCAGCCCGATGAGACCGACGATGAACGGAGCTGCCAGCTCTCCGCCAGAAAACTGTGCGCCATAGCCGAAGCCAACGATGCCACCGACCACACTGAAGAACGTTGCGAATGCGTCTTCTTGTGCTGCTTGATTTGCCATTTTTTCCATCCTCTTGCTTTCAGGGAGAACCACCTCTCCTGCATGGTTAAGAGGGTCGGCACGCGAGGCCTTTTTTCCGGCCGGTCAAAATTTTATTGAAAATTTTTGGAAAGAGGCCTGAAGCAGATTCAGCCCCTATCGCCCGGACTGAGCGCATCCGCACCGCGCAGGGTTCAACCATGAAGAGTCCCGAAAATGTATGCTTCGTCTGGAGACCTGCGCCCACCATACTCACCGGACACGACAGACGCCGGCCGGTCACAGGACCTGAATAGTTTGCCTACGCACAAGGATCAGGCGCCAAAGCTCCGCTTCATCTTCGTCAGCTGGCAAAGCACATCGACAAATGTGAGCAGCAGGATGAAGCGTGCAAGGTACGCCCCCCACAGCAGCGCGCCACCAGCAACACCAAGAGACGCGCGTATGGCCTGCCCTGTCCTGAAACGGCGCGCAGGGGAACGAAGGCCAGAAATGGCCAGGACGCTTCCGGATGTCGTGGAGGCATAACTATTCCGGTCTGCCTGATACGCCATTTTCTGACCCTCGCTCTTTTGACGGGAAGACCTCTGTCTTGCCTGCCTGAGTAGTGGGTCGGGCTAAGGGACTTTTTTTGAAGCGCCAGCATCGAGGCAGCTGACAAAGGGGAATTTGCCTGGTTCAGACCGGTCTTTTGCCTGCCCGCATCAGCTCGCAGTTGAAAGAAACCCGGTTGGGCTCCCTTAGCGCATATTATTCGGCAATAGCGGCGATACCGGCATTGGGCCATCCAGCCGGATGCACAGGCCGGACCGAAGACCGGTTCATTTTTCTGGAAACAATGGTGGGCGGTACAAGGTTCGAACTTGTGACCCCTACGATGTCAACGTAGTGCTCTACCACTGAGCTAACCGCCCGTGCGGGGCCACTGTTTGATCAGGCGGCCCCGTCAGGAAGCGTGGGTAATGGACAATCGGCGCGCCTGCGTCAAGCGTCTTCAGCCACCTTCGCTGCTGCCCGGTTCGCCGCCTGGTTCGCTCCCTGGTTCGGGCGCTTTTGCCAGCAGGTCCACCGCACTTTGCGCAAGGGCGTGCAGCGCCCGCTTCGAGGCCCCTGCCCGGGCGCGGACAGACAAGGAATGCAGCACGGCAGACGCGATCCGGGCGGCCTCTTCCGGCGGCAGGGCGGTGCAGACCTCTCCGTCTGCCTGGGCCCTGGCGATGCGCGCCTCGAACATCTCGTCCAGCCCGTCATTGGTGGCGGCAAGCTCGCGGCGGATGGAGGTGTCGCGCACCGCTTCCGGCGGCGCCGTGCTGGAGACGAAGCAGCCGAGGGCTTGCTCGTCGTCGGTGTAAATGCGGATGGCGGCGCGGAACAGGTCTTCCAGGGCCGTGCGCAGGGTTGGCGCGTCTTCCAGGATCTTGCAGCCGGCCGCGTGCATCCCTTCGCGATACTGCTGCAGCGCGTGAACATAGAGCGCGTGCTTGTCGCCGAATGCGCCATAGAGACTGGGCCGGTTGAGGCCGGTCGCGCAGGTCAGGTCGCCGATCGACGTGCCTTCAAAGCCGCCTTTCCAGAAGGCGTCCTGAACCTGTTGCAGCACTTCACCTGCATCGAAATTGCGGGGGCGCCCGCGGCGGGGGGCCGGATCGTTCTCGGTCATGGGGCATTTCCTCCATGCGTCACCATTATTGTAACGATGGGTACGAAAATGCCCGGTTTCAAGACTGGGCGGTCTGAATTTCAGGATATCTGCGCCCTCAGGCGGCCATCACCTTGTCGACTTCCTCGACGATTTCGCGAAGGTGGAAGGGCTTGGACAGCACTTTCGCGCCCGCCGGCGTGGGCGAACCGGACGACAGCGCCACAGCGGCAAAGCCGGTAATGAAGACGATCTTCATGGCGGGGTCGAGTTCGGCGCCGCGGCGGGCCAGCTCGATCCCGTCGAGGCCCGGCATCACGATGTCGGTCAGCAACAGGTCGAACACTTCGCGCTCCAGCGCGGCCAGCGCTGTTTCGCCGTCGGCATAGTCCTGCACCTCGTGCCCGGCACGGCGCAGCGCCGCAGCCAGGAAGGCGCGCATGGAATCGTCATCTTCAGCCAGCAGGATCTTGGTCACCTGGGGCCCCCTTCGTCCGTCCTATAAGCCTAAGCATAAACAGTGATCCGGGTAAATCAGCCGTGAATATCGTAAAATTGATCTGTCTTTTTTACCTTGCCGCCGCCCAAGACGCTGCGAAGGGCTTGACCTTGCCACGAACAGGCAAACGATAGACGCGATGCGCCCCACACCTCCTCTTGCCCCCATGCCCGTCATGTCCGGCCCTGCCGGGGCGGAGGATTTCGAGGCGCCCTACACGCTGACCCGGCCCGCCGGGCCGGCCCTGCCCTTCCTGTTCGCCTCCCCGCATTCCGGATCCCTGTATCCCGGCAGCATGCTGGAGGCCCTGTGCGTGCCGGTGATGGACCTGCGCCGCACCGAAGATGCCTTTGTCGAGGAATTGTTCGCTGCGGCTCCCGCGGCCGGGGCGAGCCTGCTGGCGGCGCGCTATGCCCGCTCGGTGGCAGACCTCAACCGGGACCCGCGGGAGCTGGACCCGTCCATGTTCGACGGTCCCCCGCCCCGCACCTGCGGCATGCCGACGGCCCGAGTGGACGCCGGCCTCGGCTGCCTGCCCCGTGTCGCGGCCGGCGGCGTGGAGATCTACGGCCGCCGCCTGACCCGCGAAGAAGGCGAGGCGCGCCTGGCCCATATACATGACGCCTATCATGCCTGCCTGGGCGATGAGCTGGCCGCCCTGCGCGACACCCATGGCCATGCGGTGCTGATCGATTGCCACTCCATGCCTTCGGTCCAGCCCGGACGGCGCGCCCTGGCTGACATTGTACTGGGCGACCGCTTCGGCGCCTCCTGCGATCCGCGCCTGACGGGCCGGGCCGAGCGGGCCTTCCGCGAACTCGGCTTCAGCGTCGCGCGCAATGCGCCCTATGCCGGCGGCTACACGACCCGGCGCTATGGCAAGCCGAGACGCGGGGTCCACGCCCTGCAGATCGAGATCAATCGCGGCCTTTACATGGATGAGCACGCCGTCGAGCGGCTGGACGGGTTTGACGACCTGGCCGAGGCAATCGAGGTCGTCATCGCCAATTTGCTGGAAACGGCGCTGATCCTTCCAAAGGTGTAATTTTCCTCCGGCCTCCATTTTTGCGAAAACCCATCCATGCACCCCAGCATGGCAGCTTTGCACGGCCCGGGCGTAATCCAGGGCGACCGGCACAAGTTGTGGTTAACGCTCCCATCCGCGCCGTTCGGACGGCGTCCAGGCTGGGCCCAGACCGCGATTCTCGCGGAAAAACCCGGAGAAGATGTGAAAAATCACAATAATTACAATGGGATTGTTGCTTCGACCAAAAAAAGGGCCGCGCTGTGAAGCGCGGCCGTAAAGTCAAAGGGAGGAAACGCCAGAGGCGTCTGCACCGAAGTGCAAGACCAGATTTATGCTGCGATGCACAATCGGGCAAGGGACAGGCTGACGCAGGAATGAAATTTCATAAAACTGCCCGGGAATTGGGCAGCCATGCCTCCCGGCACGCCGATTGCGAGACGATAGCCGCAAACATCAAAACGGGACAGCACCTGTCCCAAGCTGAGACCGCCCGGAGTAAATTACATGGCTGATGAAACAGACCTGCACGTCGGTAAACGCCTGCGCCGCCGCCGCCGCCTGCTGGGCATGACCCAGCAAGACCTCGCGACCCAGGTGGGTGTGCGCTTCCAGCAGATCCAGAAATACGAGTGTGGCGCCAACCGCATCACCGCCTCGCGCCTCTATGAACTGGCCAAGGCGATGAACGTGTCGGTCCAGTACTTCTTCGATGGTATTCCTGCCAGCGGCGCCCCGGATGCAGCCAACGATGCCGAGCGCCTCGAAAGCGATATCCTCAGCCAGAAGGAAACGCTGGAACTGGTCCGGGCCTATTACCGCCTGGACGAACGCCCGCGCCGCCGCCTGCTCGAACTGGCCAAGGCCCTTGAAGGCGACACATCCGGCCACGGCGCAGCCTGACAGGGCTTAACGCTTCCATGCTTGACCGGCTGGCCTGCTTGAGGCCTAGCTGGCGGCATGAGCCCCGATTTTAATATCGACGAAGATCTCGCGCTCGCGAATCGTCTTGCCGATGCGGCCTGGTCAGCGATCCGGCCGCATTTTCGTGCGCTGAGCAGCGTCGAAAACAAGGCTGGCGCCGGCCAGTCCTACGACCCTGTGACCGAGGCAGACCGCGCCGCCGAAAAGGCGATGCGCGACATTATCCTCCGCGAACGCCCGCAACACGGCATCACCGGTGAGGAATTCGGCGACTCCCCCTCCTCTTCCGGCTGGCGCTGGGTGCTGGACCCGGTCGATGGCACGCGCGCCTTTGTCGCCGGCCTGCCGGTCTGGACCACGCTGATCGCCCTGGTGGACCCGCTCGGCTTCCCGGTGCTCGGTGTGATCGATCAGCCGGTACTGGGCGAACGCTATATCGGCTGGCCGGGCGGCGCGGCCCTGCAGACACCGGGCGGCCGCAGCCCGCTGAAAGTCGCGGACGTCCCGTCCCTTTCAGACGCCGTGATCTCGACAACCGATCCCTTCATCCTGACAGACCCGGAACTGGATGTGTGGACGGAATTGCGCGGCGCCACACGCCTCGCGCGCTACGGCCTCGACGCTTACGCCTATGCCCGCCTCGCGGGCGGCACCGTGCATCTGGTGGCGGAATCCGGCCTGCAGTCCTGGGACGTGGCCGCGCTGATCCCCGTCGTGACCGGCGCGGGCGGCCATGCCACAGACTGGACCGGCGCCCCGGCCAGCCTCGGCGGCCAGATCCTCTGCACCGCCAGCGACGCCGTCATGGACCAGGCCCTCGCCCTGCTCGAACCGGCCGCGCTGTAAAGTCCGCCTGCTGTCTTGCCAAACAGAGCAAGATCAAAGCACGTACTCCGACACAAACAGCAGCAAGGCGCAGAGACTTCCGCCCAAGATTCCGATCAGGGAGGTTGACCGCCATATGCCGATCGGCTTCCCGTACGCGTCCTTTTCCAGCAGCAAGCCGTGCACATTCGCAGCAAAGCGCGTCACACCGATTTCGATAAAATGTGACGAGATCACGAAGGTGATGATCGCAGCATTCACCACAGTCGGTATGAGACTGGTGAGCACCATTCCCAGCAAAATAAGGGACGTCACCCTCATGACACCGAGGATATTTTCGTCCCAGAACACATCAGGCTCTGCTGAGAACACGCCCAAGAGCTCTAGATGAAATACGCCACCAACCAGTTCGACAACGCCTGAGATCGATATCCAGAGGAAAGCTCCGAGTATTTGCCCGAAATACAACAACACCTCAGTACTGGATGCTTCATCCCAGTTGACCGCGCGATCCGCAACCAACACGGCCAATGCCGCTTCTCCAATCAGCACAATCACAAGACCGCCAATCAGAAGAATCCCCAAACTCATCACAACACACCCCACCGCCAGCAGAAAATCCAGCCCCAGCATCTTGAGCATTTCCATCTTGCTGTCAGAACGTGCCGCGCGCCCGATGCAAAATCGCGTAAATCCGACCGAGAGCATGTCCGGAACACTGTTCGCGAATATCGGGGAAAAGATGAACAGGAAAAGCTGAAGCAGAAACAGCGAGACCGCAATATCCGTCTGAAGCGATGACATCATCGACGCATACATCACCTCGTCCACCAAGAAGTTGGAAATGAGGGCGACCAACGACACGCAAACCGTCACGCTTGCCGTCAGGATCAGGAACTTCCGGGTTGGATTCGTGAAAAAGCGACCGCGCAGAAATTGCGGCCAAATTCGAGCGCTGAAATACAGCACGGCCCCCGCGCACTGCAGCGCCGCAAGCAAAGTAAAAATGTATGCGGTCAGGTTCCCTTGCGCAAACGCTCCCGCCGCCTGGGGGTTGGTCCTTACATCCAGAAACCAAACACCGAGCAACAAGGCACGTACGGCCAGGAAGATCAGCAGCATGGAGATGGAAAGCACAATCGGCGAGTAGGCGCCGTATCGCCAGATACAACGGAAGACCCAAAGCCCCGAATAGAACAAAACAATCAGGAGCAGGAAGGAACCAACCAATTGATGGCCCGTGTGGAACCCGCTGCCTTCGGGAAACATCACACCTAATGTGCCAAAAATCACGACCACGGAAAAGAGTCCCGGTATAACGGCCAGCGCCTCCCACAAGGCGGAATGCCCTTTTTTGTCCCTGGCAGCTTTGCCTCCCCTTGAATTCCGCCGGGCGTTTCGGACCACGAACCAGATCAACGCAGCTAACCCGAAGGCGCCAAATCCGGCAAACTGCCAATCGTCACTTGACGGAGTGCCGCCCTTAATCAGGGAGTAGACTGGCTCCACGACAAGGGCCGCCAGGACCCCGCCCATGGGCAACACCAACATGTAGAATGTCACGACGGATGCGTTGGCTTTCCAGGCTCGCATTGTCAGGAAGTTAAGAATCCGGTCACGGTCCTGTTTGGGTTGTCCGAAAAACTGATCCAGCAGGCCCTCTATCCGGAACAGGATATCATGAACCTTGTCGACCCATCGGACACGCGCGGCCAGATCGGCGTATTTCACGATGTTGTTGTGATGACGCAATCGCGTCGTCTCCACGGTGTTGAACCGGTATATGCCTGCGACGGCCCCACACAGCCCCGCAAACACCAAACTCAACTCTACCAGTGCCAGCATCCCCGCGCCCCACGCCTGCCAAGCTTCAATCTTACGTAGGTGACGTGGTCTGCGGCCAGTCCTTTCATGATGTATTCAAAAAAAAACGTCTTACGTCGGCAACCGTGTGGCTGAAGCTTTATCGCCTGCTCCAGTCCAGCCTGATCGCTTATAGTCCGGCATGATCATGGCTGGTCATATCTGGTCCGGGCGTAGACGCAATTGGTTCTCCGCCAGTCATCCTTCGACGTCGAAGGATGCAGGCGGGCGCGTATCCACCCCTTTACCGTCCCGAACCTGCCGCAATCATTGCCGCGAAAAGAAATCCATCCGACACCTCTGTGCCCTGACGTATAGTCAGGCCCATGTCACTCTTCCAACCACCCCCAGGCTTTCCGCCGCATCTTGCGTATTTCTGGCCGCTGATCTGGTGCCAGGTACTACTGCTCCGCGCCGCGGTGCGGGCGGCCTATGGGAAAGGTGTGCAGTACCATTGGAGCGTCTCGCCCAATGGCCGCGTGTTCCTGACGTCGATTGACTGGATGCCGTCGCAAAAATCCGGGCGCGATTGGCTAACCCCTTCCTCGCATAAAACTGACCGCCTCACCGCAGCCTGTGACGGGCGGGCGGCCACGCCGGCTTATGCGCACTTCCAGGATTCACGGGTCTGCGGCTGCGGCGGCGCGCCGGTCTTCCCGGCGCCCGCCGCCTGCTCGCGCGCGGGTGCAGAAAACCTGCCCCTGCCGGAAACATGACGCGGCCTCCGGCCGTGAAAACCTGACCCCTCCGCCAAGCGCCGTCACGGGCGCCGCACGTGCTGGGCCTTACATTATGGGCCTTCGACCTCATAGCCGTCGGCGCGCAGCAATTCGATCACGCTGTCCTCGCCCGCAAGATGGCCGGCGCCGACCGCGATCAGCACCGTGCCGGGCGCGTCCAGCATGGCTTCGATCTTCGGCACCCAATCCTGGTTCCGCTCTTTCAGGAGGGCGTCATAGATCGCTTCCGATCCCATCATCTCCGGATTGGACATCAGCGCGGCGAGGCCGGCGACATCGCCATCCTCCCATTCGTCGACCAGCACATCGAGCATCTCGCTCCCCTCCTCCACCGACTCGGCGGAAGAGATGAGGAAATCGACCTGCTCATCGTCCGGCAGGTTCGCAAACCGGCCCAGCTGTTCCTCGATGGTTTCGAGATAGGCAAAGTCCTTGCCCGCGGCCTTGCCTTCCCGTTCCAGAACCTGCTCCACCCCGGCACTGGGGTCGAAGCCGTCCTTCTGCATCTGCAGGACCGACAAGTTCACCGCCGCATACCAGGGCCGGAACGTTTCCATGGCCCCGAGGGGAAAGCCGAGATAATCCAGCGCGGCCTTCAGCTCGGCCGTCTCGCCTTCGTCCAGCAGGCTGGTCAGCTGGCGGCCATCGGTGAAGAGGGCGTGGGTGCTGACGAAGTCCATCATTTCGCCGGCCGCTTCCGGGCTCGACACATCGGCTTCGAAGACCAGCGTATCGGCCTCGGCCAGCGCGGTGTCGATCTCGTCGGACCGCCAGTCGAGCTCCGGGCGCAGGAAATGGACGGTGCCCATGATGCGGATGGTCGTGTCCTCGTCCGCCAGCGTCCAGACCGCCGGCTCGCCGCTGCCATGGCTGGCCTCGGCGGCCGCCAGGGCCGCGTCATAGAGGGCGTCCTGCCGGGCTTCGCGCGCCGCGCGTTCCGCCGCTGGCGAGGCGTCCGGCTTGTCTTCCACCGTGCCGGATCCGCCGCAGCCGGCCAGCGCCAGCACCATCGCCGCGGCCGCTGTGGCCGCCCAACCTGTTCGCTTCATGGAGAATGACCTCTTCTACCCCGCTGCCGGCACCCTAAACCGGGCCCGCCCGCCGGGGAAGCACCGCAACTGCAGCCGCCGCCAGCGTCACTGCGGCATTGCACTCCGGCATTGCACTGCGCGCCAGCTTGCCTTATTCACCGGCCTCGGCTTGGCACCCATAGCTCAGCTGGATAGAGCGCTGCCCTCCGAAGGCAGAGGTCAGAGGTTCGAATCCTCTTGGGTGCGCCATTTTTTCTTCTTGCAGCTATTGCGATGTCGAAGCCTGGCCGTTCCTGGCAGCTCAGGTCTTCACCGAATTCGGGCGTGCCGGGCAAAAGCCCCGCAACTTTCCTTGCCAACTCCGCCGATTGTTCTCAGAGGTAGATGTGAATGGATCGGTCCGGTCTTTTCGGTGAGGGAGATTTTCATGCAGTCCATGCTCGGCCGGATTTGCGGCATTGTGGTCTTTTGTGTCGTTGTGGTGGCGCCGCCGGCACTGGCTAAGTATCTGGTGCGCGACGCTGATGGCGGGCCGCCTGTTGAATTCACCGTCATGATCGAGAAGGTGAAATTGAAAGAATCCCGCAAGCGCGTCGCCAAAAGCGGGTTGCCGAAGCCGAAAAAAGGCCATGAGCGCCGGACATTCTACTATTCCGGGTCTGAGAAGCGCGTGAAGTTCGAGCGGCTCCAAACGGCAACGGGAGAGGTTCTGATTGAGGGGATCTATGCGAGTGTCGATCCGCTTTCGACGGTCGCGGCTCTTGTAAAGCGGGATGACGGCGTGTGGGGCATTGTGGACATTCCCACCGGCACATTCCGGCCCCTGCCTGATGCGAGTTGGTACTATACGTCGTTCAACGGCGCGGCGCCTGCTGTGCTGCTGATCGGATCCAGTCAGCCGGACGGAACATTCCGATACTGTTTTACCGGGGCGGATGGTGAATGCGAGAAATGGGTCGACCGGGTGGCGGGGGACATTTCGGCTGAGCTGGAAGACGGCCCATCAGGCTTCATCTTTCAGACGCGGATTGTGATGAACAGGCTGACGCCCGAAGGACAGAAATATTCGTCCAGCTTTGACTGGAACGGGAACGCCCTGCTTGAGAAGGCTCCGCCAGTGGTCCCCGTGCATTCCGCGAACCCGAAGAATTTGAAGCAGCGCGTGCTTCATTCAGTTCTCTACAATCTCGGGCCGTTCGACCATCCGCTCGGCGATTACAGCACCAACCTCTACTGGCCCATGGACAAAAACGGCGCGCCGATTGAGGCAACTGAAAACTTCAAGGGCCTGTTTCCCCTGTTTCTCGCCAATAAAAAGGGCGAGACGTTCGAAACCGCGGGACAGGCCGGTGGAGGTGCCGCGGGCTACGTGATTGTCTACGAGCAGGACGGTACGCGAACATTCGAAATTGCGCCGAACAACAAGTATGCCGCTTCGGTGATATATCACAACGATTCCAATTACCGGTGGAGCGATCTCTATTACAAGAACATGAGGAATAACGACTACTTCGACACGTATCGGTTCGCCGTAAAACGCGACGGCCGCGACGAGTCCAAGGCGTGGTATCCGGTGGAGTACGACGACCGTCAGGAGTCGCTACACAAATTCCTCGAAGAGGCATGGAATTCCGACGAAGGCTACGCCGACCCAGTCGTCGCAATCGACACACGATATGCCAAGAATACCGCAGCGGCCAAAGCGGCCCAGGACGCGGCAGACGCGAGGTATAAACAGCGCAAGGACGCGCTTGCAGCCTTGAAATCGCGCGGTGGAACCATGTCGGTCGGCGGAGACTTGTGCGGCGCCGCCTACAACTTCACCGTCGGACGCACGGATGAGGCTTCGCGCCTGTTTTTCCAGGCCTATTACGGTTATGATGGCGAAGTTTGTCGTTATCTGCCGACCTCGCTCTATTCGGCCATGATGCAGTCTAAGGTCGTTCAGGAGGAACAGGCACCACCACCGCCCGAGCCGGAGAATGACTTCGCGAGTGCGATGAAGGCCTGGAATGACCAGTTGGATCAGGACCGCTCATCCAGACAGGGCAAATCCCTGCGCTGCTATGTCAATCAGGGCAAGAGAACCTGTTATTATAATTGATGGGATGCCGGGGCGGGACGAGGTGCGCGGATAGAGAACTGAAACGGGTTTAAAAATCAGTTCGCGGCTCTCCACGACTGATGACGAGATGAAGGTTCCCATCTTCACCTTCCCCGGTGCGCCATTCCTCTTATTATGGCGGTTTAGAGCCACACCATCGCTCGGTGATGGCGCAGGATGTGGATCAGCGAGCGTCGTCGATCAGTCTGTTACGGACCCGGCGCGGTCCGACAGCAGTTTCCCGGCGATCTCCATGGCCTCCTCGCGAGACGAGGTGAGCCTCAGCGGATAGCCCCAGAATTTTGCAAAGGCGACACCGAAAGGCTTCATTGTCAGACGCTTGGCGGCGTTCGGCTCGATCACGATCATCGCCAGAACGAGTGTCCGCAGTTCGGCCTTGTGTTTCTTCATCCAAAGCGCGGTGCGCTTCTTTTCTTCATGGCTGTGCGCGTGGTCTTCGGTCGGAGCGTTATCGGTCAGGATCACGAACGGCACGCCGCGCCTGAAGCTCGCCTCCAACACTTCGAAGTCCTCATCATGGTCGTGATCGGGCGCTTCTTCATAACTCATCCAGACGAGCGGAAAATTCGTGTTGTCCAATGGCATGTGTCGTCTCCTTGCGTGTATCCCTCCTGCCTGAAAGGCATACGACCGACAGCGGTTGGCGTCATTGCGCAACCTCGCCAATATATGTTTCAATTCAGCCAAAGTGGAAAACGCCGAGGCCCTTGATGCATTTAGACGTCCGCAGCGATTGGCTTTCTTATGTCGATGAGATCCCTCGCGCCCTCGTCGCGGCCAACGCTGTCGCCAATCTTGAGGCCCTGGAGCAATCGCTGCCGCACCATCATGAGAAGGCTCAGCTGCTTTTCACGGTGCGCGGCGTCATCAACTGCGAGGTTGAAGACGCAGTCTGGATCGTGCCGCCGCAATGCGCCGTGTGGATTCCCGGCGGGCTGCCCCATACTGTTTTCGGCTCCGGCGAGGTGGAGTGCATCTCCCTCTTCATCGAGCCTCCTGAGGCGTCGAACCTGCCGACCGAATGCTGCACGATCACGGTGTCGAGTTTTTTCCGCCAATTGCTCATGCGGGCCAACGCGCTACCGGAGCTCTATGACGTCGACGGTCCGGACGGACGGATCGTGTCCGTTATCTTCGATGAACTGGCTGCCGCACCGGTCGAAGACCTCCGCCTCCCGATCCCCAGCGACCCGCGCCTGAAGAAGCTCACCGACCTGTTGATCGCGGCGCCTGCGGATCATGCGACCGTCGCCGAGTGGGCCTCCCGCATCGCGCTCAGCGAGCGCAGCCTGAGCCGTCTGTTGGCGGAAGAAGTCGGCATGAGTTTTGGCCGCTGGCGCCGGCAGTTGCATGTTATCCTCGCCTTGCGACATCTGAGCGCTGGCCAGACGGTCCAGGCCGTCGCAATGGATCTCGGATATGAAAGCGCCAGCAGTTTCGTGACCATGTTTCGAAAAATGGTGGGCAAGCCGCCAAGCCGCTATCTGCTCGAGCGGCTCAGGCCTGCACTTCAAGATCATGGAGGGCATTAGAGGATTAGACGGCTATGGCATAAACGCAGGTCTGGTCTTCACCCTCCCCGGTGCGCCAGCCTTTCCCGCGCCTCGAAACGTCAGATCCCCTGCTCGGTCAAGGCGCCGCGAACCGTCTTCAGGGCTTCGCGCGGCTGGCCCGACAGGAGGATGCGCACCGCTCTCAGAATGTGCCGGCCAAGGCGCGGCATGAAGAAGTACAGTGCAACCGGATAGACCAGCGCCCCGAGCACGATCGTCTCGATGACGTGCAGCAGCGGATGTCCGCCGGTGGGCACGAAATCCATGAACAGCCAGACCACGATCCCCATGACACAGGATGCGAAGAAAGCCGAGGAACCGGCCATCAGCTGGCGCATGACGGTGAAGCCGACCACACGCTGGATCATCCATGTACTGAGCACAAAGGTGATGACCTGCTTTGCAAGGAGCGCAAAGGCGATGGCCACCAGGCCGTACTGATAGGTAAACGCCAGCAGAGTGGACGTCGCGATGATCGATGTGAGCGTGATCCACGCCACGACATCCGGCCGGCCGACGCCGCGGAACACACCAAGTATGATCGCCGTAATCGGCGCGCGCAGGCCGATGACCATGTAGATCTGGAAGATCGGCACACTCGGTGCCCATTGCTCACCGAACACAACCGGAATGGCATAGGGCGCCACGACGAAGGCCCCCATGAAAGTTGGATACGCCAACAGGGCCGACATCCGGATCGCACTGTCCATGGCCTGGTGCAGCGATTCCCGATGATCCTGCATGGCCGACGCGACCGGCATTGCCACGGCCGCAAATGGCGCGATCAGGGCCTGGTTCGCCTGCTGGAAGAGACGTTCAGGCAGGTTGAACACCCCGACGGCATGCGAACCAAGCGTCACGCCGATCAGCGTTTTCGGCAGCATCTGGTCAAACGTCTGCAGGATTTTCGACGTACCGTTTGCAAGGTTGAAACGAACAAGCTCCTGAAAGTCCAGCCAGTTGGACTCGACCTTCGGCATCCATTTCGCGAAAAAGAGGAAGCCGCAAACACGCACCAGGCGCCGGGACATCTCCATGCCGACCAGTGCCCATTCATTGCGCCATAACAGGGCCAGAACGATCCCGACAATCGCCGCTGTCACGGTTCCGAGAATGTCGATGACGGTAATCTCCTTGTACCGCAAATCCCGCTGCAGCAAGGCGGCGGGCACCGACATTACGGCCCCGATCGGCAGGATGGCGCCGGTGACGATCAGTACCGGCGCGACCGACGGCTCGCCAAAGCCCTTGGCGATCCATGGGGCCAGAAGGATCAGCAGGCCCCATGCCGCGATCGACAGCGTCATGGATTGCAGGAAAATCGAATTGATGTGGCCCGGCCGGAGCTCCTTGCGCTGGACCAGCGCATCGCCGAGCGTCCCGGAGGCGATCACCTCAGGAAGCATCACCACCATCAGCGCCATCACGAACACGCCATAATCTTCCGGCGTCAGGATCCGAGCGATGATGACAATCGACAGGAAGGAACCGATCAGCGTGGTCCAGTTTGCAATCGCGTTGAGCGCGACCGCCTGTCCAGCCTTTCGAAGCAGGTTGGGTGCCATGGAAAACTCCGAGCCGTAACCGGCTTACCTTCTGGCGAAGGAGGACGGAACCTCCTGGGAAACGTGGTTGCTGGGCATACTCAAACGGGCAATCAGTGAAGCAAGCCTGAATGCGAGGGCAGGTTTTCCGTTCTGCAGGGCCAGGCGAACACGCCAGACCATCGCCCGGGCCGCCGTTCGGGCCATTTGGGCCCCGACCGGAGAGGCATGCTTTATGTCGAAAAACAGGTTCCGCACATCCGGGTTCATCAGGCTTTTGTCGAATCCGTATTTCATCATGAACGTGCTGCGCATGTCGGCGGCCTCTTCATCCGTCAGAGGCTTGTCGGAGATGCGTGCGGCGCGATGGAAGTCTGCACTGGCTTCATTCCAGAGATTCTTTCTGGCCATGACAATACCACGCCGGATCAGCGCCCGGCGAGTCATGCCCGGCTCGGTCAGGGACGTGTCGGCTGGCAGGTATTTTCCGAGCGGAAACGCCCGGTAGATGCGGCTGAAGATTTCCCGGTCATAACGCTGCCAAACCGCATCGCGTTCTGCAGAATCGACCACATTCTCTGCAGTCCCCCGCGGCAGGTCGTGCTGGCGTTGATGGAACAGGATCTGTTCGGTTGGCGCAGGCCGGCCATGGCGCGCAAGGCGCAGCAACATGTCATAATCCTGCGACCGGATCAGCGATTCATCGAACGGCCCCGCCTTCCAGTACAGGGACTTGCGCACCAGCATGCCCGGCTGGTGGGCAAACATGTCGAGAAGCGATTCATAAAGGAAATCGTTTGCCGGGCTCTTGCGCCAATAGCCTGTATCGCGCCATTTCACGCGGCCATTCGGGCGGACTTCAAACCGGTCATGCCGGCCATAGGCGAAATCGGCTTCCGGGTTTGCCTCAAGCAAGCCGAGAAGCGATTCAAGGGCATCCGGTTCCGCAATATCATCATCGTCGAACACCCAGATCAGTTCGCCCTTCGCAAGACTCAAAGCCTTGTTGAGGGCCGCAGACTTCCCCGCATTGTCCTGATTCAGGATCTCAATGTCGTTCCGGTAGGGTTCGAGGCGCGCAATCGTGTCGTCGGTCGATCCATCATTGATAACAATGATTTCATCCGGCCGGCAGGTTTGCGCCAGGATTGAGTCCAGAGCCTCTACCAACAGTTCTGCCCTGTTGAACGTAGGTATCAGTACAGTAACCGAATTGGCGGACATGCGTGTTCCTTCTGGTGGATCAGGTTTTCCCCTGTCTCATGCTGTTGCCGAGTGGCACCGGACTTGCTTGAGAATAGGCACAAAATTGGCTCCGTCATATGGCTCCAAACCTGCAACCCGCATGCCAGACGACAAAAAATGCAGCTGGCGCCACCGAAGGGTGACGAAGTTCCAATCGAGAGGAGGCCGCATTGAAAATAGCGTTCTTTACAAACGCCTTTCCGATGATGTCGGAAGCCTTTATCGCGAACAGTGCCGCCGCCCTTGTTGAAGCCGGGCACAGCGTCGACCTGTACGGTATCGGGAATGTCGATGCGACCGGCCTGTCGGTGCCGGAAGTCGAACCGCTGCACCTCGAACAATCAACCACAAACATTCGCTGGCCAGGCAAACGCGCAGATCGCTGGCTCAGCCTTCCCGGCGCGCTGAAGGACCTGGTCAGCCGGCACGGCGCGGGCAGCCTGTTCCAGTTAAGACCGGATGTTTACCGGCGCACCTTCATGGACCTGTCGGCCATTTATCAGGCCGCACAATTGCCGGCCGAGGGCGACTACGACATCATTCACTGCCAATTCGCTCCGCTGGCGGAGCATGTGATCAAGCACCGCCGGGCGGGATTCCTGTCTGGCCGGCTGGTTGTCAATTTCCGCGGTTACGACATCTCCGAACTGGTCACGGCCCATGGTGAGCACCTTTACGACCACATCTGGCCGGAAGCTGACGCCTTTATCGCCAACTCCGAATATTTCTGCCAGCGCGCCATCGCGATCGGCTGTCCGGAAGACCGGCTCAGCGTCGTCGGATCCGGCATGCGGCTGGAAAGCTTCCCGTTCCAGCCCATCAGCGAAGCTTCGAACAGTGACATCCGCTTCCTGATGGTCGGGCGCCTGATCGAGCGCAAGGGCTTTCACATCGCCCTCGCGGCCCTCGCACGGTACGCCCGGGCCAGCGGACGCGGCGTTCTCGTTGATATTGTCGGTGACGGCCCAATGCGCGCCGAACTGGAACAGCTGGCGCGCGACTGCGGCCTCGGCGAGGCCGTCACCTTCCACGGTGCGCAAAGCCACAAGGCCATCGCGGACTTTATCCGCAAATGTGATGTCTTCATCGCACCGTCCATGACCTGCGCAAAAGGCAGTCAGGACGGGCCGGTCAACACGCTCAAGGAAGCCATGGCCATCGGACGCCCCGTCGTGGGCACCCGCCACGGCGGCATCTCGGAACTGGTGATCGATGGCGAGACAGGCCTGCTCTGCAAAGAAGGCGATGTCGACGCACTCGAACAGGCCATCCACCGCATCCTCGATATGCAGGCAGACTGGCCCAGGATGCTCTCCACCGCCCGCAAGGTGGTGGAGAACACCTATGCCCTCTCGCGCACCACGGACGACCTGATCGGCGTCTACAACTCTATCCTGACACCCCCCGCCTCTACTCCCGGTGATTCCACCGGTCTCTCAAAGGAAGCAGCCTGACATGACTGAAGCAACGACCACCAAAGCGAAGGCCACGATCGTCATGACCGCCCGTGACCGGTTCAGCATGGCTGTCCGGGCACTGAACGAAATCGCCAAGGTGACCGCCAAACCCTATGACCTGATCTATGTCGATGGAGGCAGCCCCAAATCCGTGGCGGACGACATTCGCGCCACTTGCGAGACACACGGCTTCCGCTACCTGCGCTATGACCACTACCTCGCGCCGTGCCAGGCCCGGAACATCGGACACAGCCTGTCTGCCACGCCCTATGTCGTCTATTGCGAAAACGACGTCCTGGTCACAGAAGGCTGGCTGGCCAACCTTGTCGCGTGCGCGGAAGAGACCGGCGCGGAAGTCGTCCAGCCGCTCATCTGCCAGGGCACACCTTTGCACACCGAGATCCACCAGGCCGGCGGTAATTTCACCGACGACATGGACGCCTTCTTCAACGGGACGGAAGACCAGCGCCGCCTGTCTGACAGCCACCTCTGGCATCAGGGCGAACAGGTCGGCGATGTGGAGCTGGTCCGCACCGAAACCCAGGTGACGGAAGTGCACTGCTTCCTGGTGCGCCGGGACTCGTTCGAGTGGCTGGGCGAGTTCGACGAGAACATGCCCTGCTCCAAGGATCATGTCGACTTCAGCGTAAACGTCTGGAGCAAGGGCGGCCGGATCATGCTGGAGCCAAGCTCGATCGTGACCTTCTGCGTGCCGAGCCGGGTCCATCCGGTGGAACCGGTGGACCGCGCCTTCTTCCTGCTGCGCTGGTCGCCGAAATGGCAGCGCCAGAGCCTCAACCACTTCCAGAAAAAGTGGAAGCTGGAGAATGATCCCTATTTTGACCGCTATCTCAAACTGACCGGCTGGCGGTATCGCGAAGGCGTAGCAAAACCCCTGATCCGCAAGATCCCGTTCATCGGGCACAGCTACAAGGTCCAGCAGGCCGGGTCATTCCTCCTGATGCCTTTGCTGAAATTCATCGGCGCGCGCCTGTCGGATCAGCAGGCACAGGATTACCGGCCTTCAGGCCCGGCCCCGACCCAGCCGACATCCGACGCATCGGACCGGAAAACCGCCTCCAGCGCAGCGGCCTGACGGCCGCATAACAGGACGGATGCCTGTTGGTTCAGGCGTCTGTTCTTGTTGGGGGAAATGGCGCACCGGGGAGGATTCGAACCCCCGACCCCTAGATTCGTAGTCTAGTGCTCTATCCAACTGAGCTACCGGTGCCGGCCGAAAGAAGGCGGACACATACAGTCAGCCCCCAAGGGATGCAAGCCTGTTTTCCCGGCCTTCTGCAGCGGAACCGGGCAAACCTATTCCTCGGCGTGACCGGGGCCGTTCGTCTCACCGGCCGGCCGGTCATATTCCGGGCGGTTGGATGAGGGTGTCTCCAGATTCGGTTCGATCCCCGTCTCGCGGGAAATCCAGTCTGCATAGGCCGAGACGCGGGAATAGACGCCGGGACTGTCCGGGCGGGCACAGCCGAGCCCCCAGCTGACAACGCCAATCTGTACCGGGCCATCTTCCCAGGTGCGGGCAACCAGCGGGCCGCCGCTGTCACCCTGGCAGGAATCGGTGCCGCCTGTGCCCGCGCACATCTGAGAGGCCGGATCGACGCTCACACCGGCGAACTCATCATCCAGCCCATACTTGTCGATCAGGGCCGCTATTTGCGCGTTGCATGTGCCGGGGTCGACCGGCGGCACGATCCCTTCCATGAGCGCAAGACTTGGCGCGCTGACGTGCCGGCCCGTGCGGTTGAAGCCTTCTTCCTGGCTGCCCTGCTCTTCCGTGTTGCCATATCCGGCGACGACCACTTCGGTTTCCGCCGCTTCAGGATCAGGCGCGCGGCCCGTCAGCCCGTCAAGGCGGGAAAGCGGCCCATCCCAGCGCCCCACGATATGAATGAGCGCCAGGTCGTCGCCGTGCTCTGCATGGCCGGCCTTGTAACCCGGATGAATAATGATCCGGTCGACCGGAAACGTCGCGTCCTTCGGCGTTTCCAGCAGCGTGCCAGCCCCGACAACGACATGGAGGGGGCCGAACCGCTTCAGGTCACCACGGGCATCCGGCAGATATTGGGCGGCACGTCCCGTGTCTGCCTCAACCCGCACCGTTTCCACACAATGCGCCGCGGTCAGCGCCCATTCGGAGGAAATCATCGAGGCGCCGCACTCATGATAGATGTTCCGGCCCTGCTGGGACTGGAGAGACACAACGCCGGGCCAGTCTTCCGGATCAGCTTCGCGTCCGCCGACCACACAGGCCGTCGCGAGCGCCACCGCGCCCAATGCGAGCCCCCATTTCCAGAATGGTCTCATGCGGAAATATCTCCCCTGCTTTGTTCCCCTCAGACCACCGCTCCGGTTTGCCTGCGCGCCTCGTGCACCCCTCGCGCAATCGCCCGGGCCAGTGTCGAAGCAGCCAGTTCTCCGATCCGGGTCACAGTCAATGGATCCGGGGCCGGTGAGGCTTCACCTTTGGTTGATAACACGAATACCGCATCTCCGTCGAAAGGCGCAAATACCGGCCGGATGGCACGGGAAAACCCTGACAGGGCCATCTGGGCAACCCGGCGGGCATTGGCGGGCGTCAGGGCGGCGTCGGTCACGATGCAGGCAATGGTCGTATTCTGCCCGAGAACGGGATTGGCCTTTGCCGCGCCCCAGTCTTCCGGATCCATGGAGAAATCGGCCGGAGGCCGCCCGCCGCCGAATTCGCCCGCCATCTCATACGGCCACGCCCAGTAGGCATCCGTGCCCGGCATCAGGACCGACCCGAAGGAATTCACACAGGCCAAAGCGCCGACCGTGACACCCTCTGCCGTCACGGCACTGGCCGACCCTGTTCCACCCGGGTGCTGCCCGGCCCGTGCCCCCTGCCCGGCTCCGGCCCGGCCGAGTGAAAAGTCCTGCGCGGCCGTATTGAAGGCCTCAAGACCGAGCGCGGCATAAGGGGCGATGCCCTCCCAATTCTTGTCACCGCCATTGGCAAGGTCATACAGGATGGCCCCCGGCACGATGGGCGTCGGCGGCACGCCCGGCCGGTCGACCAGGCTGAACCCGCGGCCAGCCTGTTTGAGGCCCGCCATGACGCCATCGGCCGCGCCGAGACCGAAAGCACTGCCACCCGACAGGAAAATCGCATCCACCCGGTCAACCAGTGTGCCGGCTGACAGCAGGTCCGTTTCCCGTGTACCCGGTCCCCCGCCGGCAACGGCGCATGCCGCCACCGCTGGCTTATCCGGCAGGATGACCGTGACGCCGGTATCAATGCGGGCATCCTGTGCCTGTCCAACGCGCACGCCCGCAACGTCTGTGATGAGATTCCGTTTCCCGGCTGTTGTGGCCATTACAATGTCCTGTTGGTCTTTCCCTTTGGGATTCCCTCTCTTAAGGTCCGGCGCGACTCACGCAAGCCAAGGACACTCCCATGAAGATCGCCCGCCCCCTCCTTGCCGCCCCTTTCCTTGCCGCCTTTCTGCTGTCTGCCTGTGCGGCGCCGGACGGAAAGCAAGACGTCTCGGTCTCCGATGCGGCGCAAAGCGCAGCAGACGCAGCCGCCACCGAAGCTCTCGAAGCCGAAGTGGAAGTTGCTGATGAGACTGAATGGACCAAAGGCGCAATGGTGGCAGCGGCAAATCCCGAAGCGGTGGAAGCCGGTCTTGAGATCCTGCGCGAAGGCGGCACGGCCGTTGACGCGGCGATCGCGGTGCACGCGGCCCTTGGCCTGGTCGAGCCGGAAAGCTCCGGCATCGGCGGCGGCGGCTTCATGGTCTATTACGACCACGCCAGCGGCGACGTCACCGTATTTGACGGACGCGAGCGCGCGCCCGCCGCGGCCACGCCGGAATATTTCATGCAAGATGGCGAGGTGATGGACTTTTTCTCCTCCTGGCAGTCAGGCCGGTCGGTCGGCGTACCAGGCGCGGTTGCCCTCTACAAATCGGCTCATGACGCGGCTGGCAAGCTGGACTGGGAAGACCTCTTCCAACCTGCCATCACGCTCGCCGAAGACGGCTTCGTGGTGGAACGCAAGCTCGCCGCCACGCTGGCCAGCGATCGCCTTCAGCAATATGTCCGTCTGGATGACCTGCCGGACTCTGCGGCCTATTTCTATCCGGACGGCGCGCCGCTGGCGGAAGGCTCAATCAAGACCAACCCGGCCTATGCTGAAACGCTGAAGCGGATCGCGACAGAAGGCCCATCCGCCTTCTATTCCGGAGAGATCGCTGAATCGATCGCCTATGCCGTATCCCACGACCCGTCTCTGCCGGGCGCCATGACGGTGGAAGACCTCGCCAATTATGAAGTGGCGGTTCGTCCGGCCCTCTGCGGTGTGGAGCCTGATGGCTACAAGGTCTGTTCGGCCCCGCCGCCATCTTCCGGCGGCGTGACGCAGAACATGATCCTCGGCCTGTATGATCGCCTCAAGCCGACCAGCGAAGAAGAGGCAACTGAGGAAGGCTTCCTGAAAGCCTTCGTCGATGCCCAGCGCCTGTCCTATGCCGACCGCGACCATTATGTGGCTGACGCCGACTTCGTCCCGGTCCCGGCAGCAGAACTGATCGATCCGATCTATCTCGACGTGCGTGCGACCGAAGCCTTCGCGCCGGATGAGCATGCAACGCCGGGCGATCCGGGGATTGCACTCGGCCGCGGCCCGATGCGCCAGATGTGGGGCGAAGACCCGACCGAGCATCATCCGGGCACGACGCACTTCTCGATCATCGACCCCTATGGCAATGCCGTCTCGATGACGATGACCGTCGAAGCCGCGTTCGGGAACTCGGTCATGGTTCACGGCTTCATGCTGAACAACCAGCTGACCGACTTCTCGCGCGAACCGACAAAAGGCGGCAAGCCGGTGGCCAATGCCGTTGCCGGCAACAAGCGCCCCCGGTCGTCGATGTCCCCGACTGTGGTCTTTGATCCGGATGGCGACCTGTTCATGGTCACCGGATCGCCGGGCGGCAACTCCATCGTTGCCTATGTCGCCAAAACGCTGGTCGGTGTGCTCGAATGGGGCAAGTCGGCGCAGGAATCCATCGACCTGCCGAACATCATCGCCCGCGGCGATGTGGTCGGCGTGGAAGTCGACCGTGACGGCGGGCCGGAAGCAGCCGAAGCCCTGCGCGAGATGGGCTACAATGTCGAAGAGCGTCAGGGTGAGAACTCCGGCCTGCATGTCATCATCGTGCGCGAGGATGGCCTGGAAGGCGGAGCAGACCCGCGCCGTGACGGGGTTGCACTCGCCCTCGAATAGACAGGCACGCCTCACCCGGGATGGCCAAGCTCTACTTCTCCTACGCCGCCATGAATGCCGGCAAATCGACGCTGTTGCTGCAGGCGGCGCACAATTATCGTGAGCGGGGGATGGATGTCCTCCTGCTCACGTCCGCCCTCTACAAGGATGATGACGCCGGGCACATCTCTTCCCGTATCGGCATCAGCGCCGATGCGGCCCTGTACACGGACGAAACAGACCTGCTCGCTCTGATCCGGAAAAAACAGGCCGAGCACCGGATCGATGCAATTTTTGTGGATGAGGCCCAGTTCCTGACCAAGGACCAGGCCTGGCAGCTGGCACGCGTGGCAGACCATCTGGACGTGCCGGTCCTGGCCTACGGGCTGCGCACGGATTTCCGCGGCGAGCTGTTCGAGGGCTCTGCGACTCTGCTAGCGATTGCAGACTCCCTGCGCGAAGTGCGCACGATCTGCGAATGCGGGCGCAAGGCAACCATGGTCATTCGTCTGGGCCCGGACGGCAAGGCCCTGACCGAAGGCGATCAGGTATCCATCGGCAAGGCTACCTATGTCTCGCTCTGCCGGCGGCACTGGGAAGAGAAAATGGGCCGCTTTCCCCCGGCTTAGCCCGAAACCGGGAAATCAGGAGGCGAGCTGTGCCGTCAGCGCGTCCGCCAGCAACCGGCCCGACGGTGTCAGCGACAGGACACCCTGGTCGAACGTCACCCAGCCCTGATCCACGAAGACAGCGATCTTTTCACGCGACACAGGCCGGCCGGACACCGCTTCAATCCGGGCGATGTCGATTCCGCTGGCGGGGCGCAGGCCCATGGCCAGCAATTCCTGTGCGATCGCGTTGGGCTCAAGCCGCTCGGCATCGCCCCAGCCGGACCCGAGGGCCTGGACATTCGCCGTGTAAACTTCCGGGCGCCGGTGCGCCTCATAGGCATACCGGTGCCCGCCAACGGTGACGCGGCCATGCGCCCCCGGCCCTGCCCCGATCCAGTCGCCGCCCTGCCAGTAAATGAGATTGTGCACAGACTGGTGCTCTGGCGACATGGCATGGTTCGACACTTCGTAAGCCGGCAGGCCGGCCTTTCCGAGAATGTCCTGCGTCAGCTCGAACATGTCGGCCTGATCGTCATCCGGCATGGGGGTGATCTGGCCGCGGCCGACCGCAAGCCCGAATGGCGTACCTTCCTTGATGGTCAGTTCATAGAGCGAGAGATGCGGCATGCCGAGGGCCAGCACATCTGCCAGTTCGTTCTGCCAGTCATCGGCCTGCTGCTCCGGCCTTGCATAGATCAGGTCGACACTGACCGATCGGAACACGCGCATGGCCTGCGCGACGCTCGCACGCGCGCCGTCGGCATCATGGTCCCGGCCCAGGAAAGCGAGCGCAGAATCGCGCAGTGACTGAACCCCCACCGACAGCCGGTTCACCCCGGCGCTCCTGAGGCCCGCAAGGTCAGCCCGCATGACATCGTTCGGGTTTGCTTCCAGCGTGATTTCCGCACCTGGCTTTACACCGAAAGCCTCATCCGCTGCCTTCAGGATGCGCTCCACATCCCCCGGCGCCAGAAGCGACGGCGTGCCGCCACCGAGATAGACGGAATCCAGCGCGCCATGCTCCGGCATGCGGTTCCGGTGCGCACGGATATCTGCGCAGATCGCTTCAACAAGCAGCGACGGATCGCGATCCTTGGCGGCATAGACGTTGAAATCGCAATACGGGCAGATGCGCGCGCAATACGGCCAATGGACGTAGAGACCGAAGCCGAAATGCGGGCCGAATGGATGAAGGGCCTCGTCTGTCACGACAGCAGGGCCGCCTTGAGCTTGCTGAAGGCATCGGCCCGGTGACTCATCGCATGTTTCCGGTCCGGGTCCATTTCGCCAAACGTCATGACCTCGCCATCCGCGACAAAGATCGGGTCATACCCAAACCCCTTGTCCCCTCTCGGCGGCCAGACAAGCTCACCATGCACTTCGCCTTCAAAGACTTCTTCGTGCCCGTCCGGCCAGACGACGGCGAGCGCACAGACGAATTTGGCGGAGCGGTCGGAATTGCCGGCGGCCTGCAGTTCCTGCTCCACACGGGCCATCGCGACCCCGAAATCCCGGGGCTCTCCCGCCCAGCGGGCCGAATAAATTCCAGGCGCCCCGTCCAGCAAAGTGACGGACAGGCCGGAATCGTCCGACAAGGCCGGTGCACCCGTTTTTTCGGCTGCGGCACGCGCTTTCAGCAGCGCATTGCCGGTGAAGCTGTTCTCAGTTTCTTCGGGTTCCGGCAAATCCAGGTCAATTGCAGAGACGACTTCGAGGCCCAGAGGCTCAAACAAGTCCTTGAGTTCCCTGACTTTTCCCTTGTTATGCGTGGCGGCGACCAACCTGCCGGCGGACAGGGTGCGATGTGTCATATTTCGCCCTTCTGAAATGGTTCCATTCTTGCTTTCGTCACAAATACGTATATCGTTATTCGGTAAGGGTTGATGCAAAAGCAACGATCCCACCGGCATAGATCATCCAGCGGAAAGGATGAAGAGAAGAAGGCATGACAGGAAAAACGCATAATTCCATGGCGGCGATCATGACAGTCCTCGTCACAGTCGTCATGTGGATGACGGCCGCGATCGGCGCCATCGTTCTCCTCGCCGGCGGCATTGAACTCGTTTCGATGCTCTCGGGGTCTCCCATCAGCATCGGCTCCATCAAGGTCGACGACCATGACATTTCCGTACCTGAGCTCGCGGCGGGCCTCGTCGGCGTGCTGGTCGTGGTCTGCGCGGTGGTCTTCGTGAGCCTCGAGCTTCGCAAGATCCTGGCAACCCTGGCGGCAGGCGACCCGTTTGTCCCGGAAAACGCCGTTCGCCTCACGCGGATCGCCATCGCCATCGCCATCACCCAGCTGATGCGCTACGTGATTGCCATATTCGTGGGGTTGATGGTGACTGGGACGTCGCTCGAATTTTCCGTTGATCTTATCGCCTGGGCGTCCGTCGCCGCCCTTTTCATTCTCAGTCAGGTCTTCCGTGAAGGCACCCGCCTTCGCGATGAAGAGAAAATGACTATATAGGAGGGCCCATGTCCATTCGCGTGACCCTCGATCGTGTCCTGCTCGACCGCCGCATGTCTCTCACAGAGCTGTCGGAACGTGTCGGCGTGACACTCGCCAATCTCTCCATCCTCAAGACCGGCAAGGCCAAGGCCATCCGCTTCTCCACGCTCGAAGCCCTGTGCCGGGAACTTGGCTGCCAACCGGGAGACATTCTCACCTTCGACACAGAGGGTGACGGTGCCGCCGAGCGCGTCGCGGCGGAATAGGCATGCAGGTCGCGGGCGCCCATGGCTGAGCTGCAGATCTCGGATATCACCGACGAAGACGTGACGGCCGTCATCACGCTCTGGCAACGCAGCGGCCTGCTCCGTCCCTGGAACGATCCCGAAAAAGACATTGCCTTCGCCCGCTCGGCTGATGGCGCAACCATTCTGGTCGGCCGGTACGACGGCGCCGTGGCGGCCACCGCAATGGTCGGTCATGACGGGCACAGGGGCGGCGTCTATTATGTCAGCGCCGATCCGGATTTCCGCGGCAAAGGCTTCGGCCGGACCATCATGCAGGCCGCCGAAGACTGGCTTCGTGACCGCGGTGTCTGGAAGCTGAACCTGATCGTGCGCGGCAGCAACCAGCAAGTCCGCGGCTTCTACGAGGCGCTGGGTTACCGCACGACCGACAATGTCCAGCTTGAGCGCTGGCTCGATGGGCGGGCGCCTGTCGAGACACACTAGATCCCGAAACGCGAAAGGACACATCCATGCAGCATGATCCGTTCACCGCCGGCGATGTCGTCTCGATCCGTTTCGGCGGCGTGCTGCGCCATTATGGCGTGATCACCGGCCGGGGCACCGTGATCTGCAATTCCCGCCTGCATGGCGGCGTTGTGGAACAAAGCCTCGATACCTTTTCTGACGGACGCAATGTGCGCCTGCACGGCCGCTACAGCGACCTCGACGGCTATCATGTCGAGCAGCGCGCGCGGCGTCATCTCGGCAAGGAATACGACCTGTTCGGCTCCAATTGCGGCCATTTCGTCCGCCATGCCCACCGCCGCAAGCCGACCCCGATGCAGGTGGCTGCCGCGACCGTTCGGACCTTCGGTGACATGTTGGGCAGGCCGAAGCGCCGCTATTAGGCGAGCGCGTCCCGCTGGGCAGCGAACAGCTCGTTACAGCCCTTCTCGGCGAGGCGCAGCATCTCATCCAGTTCGGTGCGCGTCAGCGGACGTTCCTCACCGGTGCCCTGCACTTCAATGAAGCCGCCATCGGAGCTCATGACGACATTCATGTCGGCTTCGCCTGCCGAGTCTTCCGGGTAATCCACGTCCAGAACGGGATGGTCCTGGAACACGCCGACAGAAATGGCCGCCGCCTGTTTCATGATCGGGTTGGCTGGGATCACGCCCTCATCGACCAGGTATTTGCAGGCCAGAGACAGCGCGACAAAGCCGCCGGTGATCGAGGCCGTGCGGGTGCCGCCATCGGCTTGTAGCACGTCGCAGTCGATCGTGATCTGGTTCTCTCCCAGCGCCGCCAGATCGCAGACCGAACGCAGCGAGCGGCCGATCAGGCGCTGGATTTCCTGTGTCCGGCCGGACTGCTTGCCGGCAGCCGCCTCGCGGCGCCCACGGGTATGCGTTGCACGCGGCAGCATGCCGTATTCCGCTGTCACCCAGCCACGCCCCTGCCCCTTCATCCAGCCCGGGACACGGTTCTCCCAGCTGGCGGTGCACAGGACATGGGTGTTCCCGAACTTCGCCAGGCACGAGCCTTCGGCGTAGCGGGTCACCTCGGTCTCGAGAACAATCTCGCGCATCTGGTCAAAAGGGCGGCCTGACGGACGGACGAGCTGGCTCATGGGGGACCTCCTGTTTGGTGCCACGCCTGATTGCGGGTTTTGGCGCACCTGTCTACACCGGATCGCCGAGGGAACAGAAAGCGGGGCTTATGAGCAACGACATCACGATTGCGCGTGGCGCAAAGAAACTGCCTATCGGACAGGTCGGCCAGCGCCTCGGCGTCGGCGCGCAGGACCTCATTCCATTCGGCTATGACAAGGCCAAGATCAGCAACCACTATCTGGCCAGCCTGAAACAGAAGAAGGATGGCAAGCTCATCCTCGTCACGGCGATCAATCCGACACCTGCGGGCGAAGGCAAGACCACCACCTCCATCGGCCTGGCCGATGCGCTGAAGCGTCTGGACAAAAAAGCCCTGCTCTGCCTGCGGGAGCCGTCGCTCGGCCCCTGCTTCGGCATGAAAGGCGGCGCAACGGGCGGCGGCCGGGCACAAGTTGTTCCAATGGAAGACATCAACCTGCATTTCACGGGCGATTTCCACGCAATCACGTCGGCGCACAACCTGCTGGCCGCGATGATCGACAATCATCTCCACTGGGGTGCGGAGTCCGGACTGGAATCCACGCGCGTCGCCTGGCGCCGCGTGCTGGACATGAATGACCGCAATCTGCGCCAGATCGTGACCGGCCTTGGCGGCTCGGGCAATGGCGCCCCGATGGAGTCGGGGTTCGACATTACGGTCGCATCGGAAATCATGGCCATTCTCTGCCTCGCAAAGGACGCGCACGATCTGGAGGAACGGCTGGAGCGGATCGTCATCGGCTACAAGCGCGGGCGCGTGGCGGTCACCGCAAAGGATATCGGAGCTGTCGGCGCCATGATGGCCCTGCTGCGTTACGCCATGCTGCCCAATCTGGTGCAGACGCTGGAGAACAATCCCGTCCTCATCCATGGCGGACCGTTTGCCAATATCGCGCATGGCTGCAACTCGGTCATAGCGACGAAGGCCGCGCTGAAGATGTCGGATTATGTCGTCACCGAAGCCGGTTTCGGGGCTGACCTCGGCGCAGAAAAGTTCTTCAACATCAAATGCCGCCAGGCAGGCCTGACCCCATCGGCCGCCGTTGTTGTCGCCACTGTCCGTGCCCTGAAAATGCATGGCGGCCTGTCGCTCAAGGAATCGGCCTCCGTGGGGTATGGCGCGCTGGAAGCCGGTCTCGGCAATCTCGGGCGCCACATCGAGAACCTGAAGAAATTCGGCGTGCCGGTTGTCGTCGCCATCAACCGGTTCACCTCCGACACGTCCAGCGAGCTGGCCGCCATCGAATCCTATTGCCATGACCTTGGTGTGCCAGTGTCGGTCTGCACGCACTGGGCCGAAGGCGGCCGCGGCGCGGAAGACCTGGCGCGGAAAGTTATCGACACGATGGAGACGCATCCGTCCGAGTTCAAACCGCTCTATCGGGATGAAGCGCCCCTGCTGGAAAAGATCGAAACCGTGGCCCGCGAGATCTATCGCGCCGAACGGGTCGAGGCATCTGACAATGTCCGCGCCGCACTGCGGCGGATGGAAGAGGCCGGCTATGGCCGCCTGCCGGTCTGCATGGCCAAGACGCAGTACAGCTTCTCCAACAATCCGAAACTGGTCGGTGCGCCGGACAAGCATGTCCTGCAATTGCGGGAGGTACGCCTGTCGGCAGGCGCCGGCTTCGTCGTCGGCATTTGCGGAGACATCATGACCATGCCCGGCCTGCCCCGGCACCCGGCGGCCGAGGGCGTTTCTCTCAATTCCGACGGTGAAATCGAAGGCCTGTACTAGCCTTTCCGGCACCCGCCCTTGGCGCAGAGCGATGCCTGTTTGACTCAATTTAGCATTTTCACTAATTAGCAGAAATGCAAAACGCCGTCTTCAAGGCCCTGTCCCATCCTGCCCGCCGGCAGATCCTGACGCTCCTGCGCCAGGGCCCGCGGCTTGCCGGGGACCTCGCTGCCGAGTTCGACACGAGCTGGCCGACCATGAGCCGGCACCTCGCCGTGCTGAAGGACGCCGAGCTGGTTACGGCCGAACGGCAGGGCAACCAGATTCTCTACCGCATCAATACCAGCGTGCTGGAAGACGCCGCCACCGCCCTGCTCGGCCTGATCGGCCGGGATGACGGTGATGACCCCATCAAGGAGGCAGCCGAATGAAACCCTTTATCCGTAATGGCCTGTTGATCACGGCGGGCGCGGTCGTTGCAGGCGCAGCGATCTCGGCGGCCGCCACCTTTGCCCTGCCGGCGACGGGAGAGTTCCCGGTGCATTGGGGCGCCGACGGGTCGCCGGACCGATGGGCCGACCGCGCCGGGGCGGTGCGTTACCTCTGGATCATGCCGGCCATCACGCTCGCTGTCGGGCTGCTCCTCGCCGCCGTGCCGGTGATCGACCCGCGCAAGGGCAATATCGAGACAGGCCGCCGCGGCTATGTCGCGGTCTGGCTGGGGGTGATGGTGCTGCTGACCTGCATTCATGGCGGCACTGCCCTGCAGATGCTCCATCCCGGCGACAGCGCCGGCGGGTCTGGCCAGATGGTGCGCTGGGTGATCGCGGGCGCCGCTGTGCTGATGATCATTATCGGCAATTACCTGCCGAAGACGCGGTCCAGCTTCTTCTTCGGGATCCGGACTCCCTGGACGCTGTCTTCCGATACGGCCTGGGAAAAGACCCACCGGATCGCCGGCCCCCTGTACATGGGCGCCGGGGCGCTGGGCCTTGCCGGCGCCTTTATCCTGAACGGTATCTGGCTGGCCGTTCAGCTGCCGGTGCTGGTCATTGGCGCGGCGCTGATCTCGTCCATTTACTCCTATTTCGCCTGGCGGACCGCCCCGGACCGCGACCATGGCACCAACCTCACGGTGTGAGGCCTATTGAACCCCGGGCACCGGCCCCCTATCCCTTTCAGTATGCAGACACATCCGGACTCCCAATCGCTGATGCAGCGCCTCGACCAGCGCTCGCGGGACATATTCCGCGAGATCGTCGAGGGCTACCTCATGACCGGAGAACCCGTCGGCTCCCGCACCCTGTCCAAGGGCGGCATTGCCCTCTCCCCCGCCTCGATCCGGAATGTCATGGCGGACCTGACCGAGCTGGGCCTGCTGGACGCGCCGCACATCTCTGCCGGACGGGCCCCGACCCATATGGGCCTGCGCCTGTTCGTGGACGGGTTCCTGGAGATCGGCGAACCGGCCCGGACGGACCGGGAAGCCATCGACGACCGGCTGAAGTCGGCCGGGGCGGATTTCGAGAATGTCCTGTCCGAAGCCTCAGGCATCCTGTCCGGCCTTGCGGGCGGCGCAGGTCTTGTGTCCTCGCCGAAGCGCGACGCCGCTGTGCGGCATGTCGAATTCCTGCCCCTCGGCCCGCGCGATGCCATCTGCATCCTGCTGACCGAAGATGGCGACGTGGAAAACCGCTTCATCCAGGTGCCGGAAGGCCTGCCCTCCACCGCCCTCATCGAAGCGGGCAATTACCTTTCCACCCGCATGAAGGGCCGCACGCTCGCCGAAGCGGCGCAGGATGTCCGCGACGAGCTGAGCTCCCGCCGGGCGCAGCTGGACGTGACCGCCGCCGGACTTGTCGAACAAGGCCTCGCCCAGTGGAGCGGCGAAACGCCCGGCCGGGGCCGTTCGCTGATCGTGCGCGGCCGCGCGAACCTTCTGGAAGATGCCAAGGCCGCCGAGGATCTCGACCGGGTGCGCCAGCTGTTCAATGAGCTGGAACGCCAGCAGAATGTGCTCGATATCCTCGATACGACGCGGGAAGCTGGCGGGGTGCGACTCTTCATCGGCTCCGAAAACCAGCTTTTCCCGTTATCAGGTTCAAGTGTGATCGTCGCACCCTATATGGGTGGCGGAAAACAGGTCATTGGGGCACTTGGCGTGATTGGCCCGACACGGCTGAATTATGCAAGAGTGATCCCGATGGTAGACTATACAGCGAAGGTCGTGGGCGAGATCCTCTCCCGCCGCCGCGCCAAGGACGGAAAATGATGAGCGACGAAGCGAAGACTGAAGACACCGAAGCTGTCGAAACGCCTGAGACCGACGCCCCGGAAGAGGCGACGCCGGAAGACACGATCCTGCGCCTCGAAGCGGAGAAGGAAGAAATGCGCGGCCAGCTGCTGCGCACGCTCGCCGATCTCGACAATACCCGCAAGCGCGCCCAGAAAGAGGTCGCCGATGCACGGGTCTATGCCATCGAGAAGTTTGCCGCTGAACTGCTGAGCGTGTCGGACAATCTCGCCCGCGCCCTGTCGGCCCTGTCCGATGACGACCGGGCCGGCCTGTCGGAGCCAGGCAAGAACCTGCTCGGCGGCATCGAGATGACCGAGAAGGAACTGCACACGGCTCTGGCCCGCAACGGCGTGACCGTGATCGCTGCCATGCCGGGCGATGCCTTCGACCCGAACCTGCACCAGGCGGTGGCAAACGTCCCCTCCCCGCAGGCCAATGGCACGATCCATGACGTGTTCCAGCCCGGCTGGAAGATCGGCGACCGCGTCCTGCGCGCCGCCATGGTCGCCGTCAGCGCCGGCTCAACGAACTAGGCTTCGATTTTCAGGTAGACCGCTGAGGCGTCGTCCCTGCGCTTGATGCGGGGGATGTCGCCGTCCGGGGACTCCTCGAAATCGCGGAGCCTCCGGATCAGGGCAGGCAGGCCCTTGTCCGACAGGTCTGCCATCAGGCTTTCGAGCGTGTGCGTCGCATAGGGCGAGATCAGCCGGTAGAGCCCGTCGCTCATCAGGCAGACCTCATCGCCCGGACGCATTGCGAGACGCGCCGTCCTGAGATTGCTGACAACATCCGGCCCCAGGCCAAAGGCCGTCCCGATTTCATTGGACATCCGCCGGGCCTGGCGCAGCCAGCCCATACGCTCTTCAGGCGTCAGTGCCAGCATCCGGCGCGCGGTGGCGGTCTCGTCCTCGGCCTTCTCGGCCTGCCCGATCAGGCGAACGCCCGCCGCGGACCGGATGAGCGCCATGCAGTCGCCCATGAAGACGAACACCGCTTCTGCACCTTGCAGCCACATCCAGATTCCGGAAGCGATAGGCAGGGCTTCGCCCGGCAATTTGTCCAGCGGGATACGCGTTTCCGCTTCGGCTTGCTGGCGCACATCGGCCAGCACGGAGGCGAAATAGGCCTCTGGCGCGTCGCCAGCTTCAGGGCCCTGCATCAGCCGGTCTGACAGCGCTTCGGCGATCCAGGCCGCGCCGCTTTCGCAGGCCGGGAACGGGCGCAGATCGGTCACATCGGTCGCCCCGTCCAGCACCCAGGCCGTGCCGGCGGCCGCATCGAACCCGGCCCGGTCGTCACCTGTCTTGCCCGGAACACCGGGATCATTCACCGTGCTGACGACATCCAGCTGCATCGCCACGCCTCTTTCGTCATCCACCCTCAACGCTCTACCAGCTCGACCCGCCGGTTCTGGTCCCGTCCGGCATCGCTGGCATTGGAGAATACCGGCGACAAGGGGCCGACGCCGTGCGGCTCCAGCCGGTCGGGTGCGATGTCATAGTCCTGCTTCAGCGCATCGGCGACGGCGCGGGCGCGGTCATCCGACAGCTTGCTGTTATAGGCATAGGCGCCCTTGGAGTCGGTATGCCCCACCACATAAAACGCCTTGTCTGGATGGGTGGCCAGATAGTCGGCAATGGCATCAAGTGCGGCTTTCGATTCCGGCTTCAGCGTGGCCTTGTCGAAATCGAACACGATCCCGTTCAGAACGACGCGGCCATACTCTTCGATATCGGCGCCCATGGCTTCGGCATCCACCACGACGAGGCCCGTCTCGGCGGCTTCCACCTCGACGATGTCGATCAGCGTTCCGACATAGTTTCTTGCATGCTGTTCGACATAAATCACCACATAAGCCTTACCGGAAGCGCGCTGTTTGCTGGCCACAATGGCCCCTGCCCCGCCGGAGGATGACGTTCCGGAAAACATTGTTCCGACAGCACCGGGCTTGGTGGCCGGGTTCTCCTTGAAGGTCACCTCCATCCACTGGCGAGAGCCGACCGCCGCCCCTTTGCGGTCCGCCGACATCCCCTCACCGAGAATTTCGAATCCCTCTGCATTCAGCGCATCGAGATAGTTCTTGTAGACCTCGGAATAGGACCGGTCTTCGCCTTCATATTTGTAAAAGGTCCGGGTGACGCGGCCCTCGGTTTCGATCCAGTCGCCAATCTGGCGATAGCCGGTCACCGGCCCGACCGCGACCTTGTAAGGCTGATAGTTTTCAATGTGTTGCCAGGCGATCACTTGCCCGGGATAGCGTTCGATCATCGGGTGTTCGACCACCCCGTCGATATCCTGCGCAACGGCAATCGCCGGCAAGACCGCAAGACTGATCACGGCCGCCAATATGCGGATGACTTTCAACATGTACGTT
Organism: Hyphomonas adhaerens MHS-3; assembly: GCF_000685235.1. Lineage (NCBI taxonomy): Bacteria > Pseudomonadati > Pseudomonadota > Alphaproteobacteria > Hyphomonadales > Hyphomonadaceae > Hyphomonas > Hyphomonas adhaerens. The sequence goes on along the minus strand of NZ_ARYH01000001.1, from coordinate 1,180,998 downwards.
CCTCCCACCTAACGTAGAGGAACTATGCGGCACATATCCTCACCTGGCCAGACGCAAGCCAGTTCCATTCAGCCGGCAGCCGCCCTTGCGGGCAGGCGGGCCCGGGCCCAGGCGCGTTCGTGCAGCGTGTAGGCAGCTGTCTGGACCAGCGGCTCGATCAGGCCGATGGCCAGCGCGGCGTGCCAGCTGCCGGTCAGGAGAAAGGCCACCGTCATCGCCACAATCAGATGCATGAGGCTGTAGGTCGCTGTCTTGAAAACCTGCAAAGACATTTGTTGGATAACTCCCGCTTCAGACCATCAAGAACACCCTCAACAGACCCTCTATGGACCCTCTATGGCCCATGAATCCGGGCTGTTCTTCCTGCCAATATGGTGTAGATGCGAACGATTCTCAAATAAATCCTGCAAGAAGCTGCCATAGGCGCGGTCTATGGCCGCAATCCGCAGCGAGACATGGAAAAGGCGTCGCACGCCTCTTGTGACCTGTTGAAATTTCCCCATATCCCAAACCGAACAGGCGAACAGGTTCAAACCCTCCATTCGCCTACTCAAAACGTCACTTGCAGAGCCATCTGCCTTGCGGGGCTGCTGAGCAGACCGCGCGAACGGGGCGGGTGGCGGCTATAGGAGAGAGAGACACAAGATGAGCAAGATTATTGGTATCGACCTCGGGACCACAAACTCCTGCGTTGCCGTCATGGAAGGCGGCCAGGCAAAGGTCATCGAGAATGCAGAAGGCGCGCGCACGACCCCGTCGGTTGTTGCCTTCACCGAAAGCGGCGAACGCCTGATCGGCATGCCGGCCCGCCGCCAGGCCGTGACCAACCCGGATTTCACATTCTACGCCATCAAGCGCCTGATCGGCCGTCAGTTCGACGACCCGACCGCGCAGAAGGACAAGGACATCTCGCCTTTCGAGATCGTCAAAGGTCCGAACGGCGACGCCTGGGTCAAAGGCCGTGACAAGGACTACGCCCCGCAGGAAGTTTCCGCCTTCATCCTGACCAAGATGAAGGAAACCGCAGAAGCCTATCTGGGCAGCGAAGTGACCCAGGCCGTCATCACGGTCCCGGCCTACTTCAACGACGCCCAGCGTCAGGCCACGAAAGACGCCGGCAAGATTGCCGGTCTTGAAGTGCTGCGCATCATCAACGAGCCGACGGCAGCCGCCCTCGCCTACGGTCTGGACAAGGGCGAGAACAAGACGATCGCGGTCTACGACCTCGGCGGCGGTACGTTCGACGTCTCGCTGCTGGAAATCGGCGACGGCGTGTTCGAAGTGCTGTCCACGAACGGCGACACCTTCCTCGGCGGTGAAGACTTCGACCTTCGCATCGTCGATTACCTCGCCGAAGAGTTCAAAAAGGACCAGGGCATCGACCTGAAGACGGACAAGCTGGCCCTCCAGCGTCTGAAGGAAGAAGCCGAGAAGGCCAAGAAAGAGCTGTCGTCCGCTTCGCAATACGAAGTGAACCTGCCCTTCATCACGGCCGACGCATCCGGTCCGAAACACCTCAACATCAAACTGACCCGTGCCAAGTTCGAGAGCCTCGTCGATGACCTCGTGAAGCGGACCATCGGGCCGTGCGACAAAGCCCTCAAGGATGCCGGCAAGTCGGCCTCCGAGATCGACGAAGTCGTTCTGGTCGGCGGCATGACCCGTATGCCGGCCGTGCAGGAAGCCGTGAAGAAATTCTTCGGCCGCGAGCCGCACAAGGGCGTGAACCCGGATGAAGTGGTTGCCATCGGCGCCGCGATCCAGGGCGGCGTGCTGCAGGGCGACGTGAAAGACGTTGTCCTTCTGGACGTGACCCCGCTGTCGCTCGGCATCGAGACGCTGGGCGGTGTGTTCACCCGCCTGATCGACCGCAACACGACGATCCCGACCAAGAAGTCCCAGGTCTTCTCGACCGCTGACGACAATCAGCCGGCCGTGACGATCAAGGTCTTCCAGGGCGAGCGCGAAATGGCCGCCGACAACAAGATGCTCGGCCAGTTCAACCTCGAAGGCATCCCGCCGGCTCCGCGCGGCGTGCCTCAGATCGAAGTGACCTTCGACATCGACGCCAACGGCATCGTGTCCGTGTCCGCGAAGGACAAGGCCACCGGCAAGGAACAGGTTATCACCATCCAGGCCGATGGCGGTCTCTCGGAAGACGACATCAAGGGCATGATGGCCGACGCCGAAGCCAATGCGGGCGAAGACAAGGCCCGCCGCGAACTGGTGGAAGCGAAGAACCATGCCGAAGCGCTGGTGCACCAGACCGAGAAGCAGCTCGAAGAGCATGGCGACAAGGTCTCCGAGGACGTCAAAGGCGAAATCGAGAAAGCCGTTGGCGAGCTGAAGGAAGCCCGCGAAACGGACAACCTCGCAGACATCCAGGCCAAGCATCAGGCCCTGATGTCGGCCGCCATGAAACTCGGCGAAGCCATCTATGCCAGCCAGCAGGAGGCCACGGCCCACGCTGACGCGGCGTCCGATGCCGCCGCTGACGATAGCGGTGACGACGTGGTCGATGCCGACTTCGAAGAAGTCGACGACGCCGACAAAAAGTAATCCGTTCAGCGACGGAAAAGACAAAGCCCGCCGGAGCGATCCGGCGGGCTTTTCATTTGGGGCTCAGCTGACGGCTTTCTGAAACATGGCCATCAACATGCCCCATCGCTCGGCAATTGTCCGTCCCCGGACGAGCTAAATGGATGAAAGAATAAGTCTTGATCTGCGCGAACGCGGCCTAGGGCGACGACTCGGCGGGTTTGTCGGCGATGATATGCGCCCCGACCATCAGGCCATGCTGCCAGCGCCGTTCGCAATGGTAGATCGCCTCGATGTGGCCGTAGCGCGACAGCAGTTCCAGATCGAACGTCTCCGGCACCGCCCAGGCTTCCCAGAGCTTCAGCTGCATCCCCTCTTCCGAGAAATCCCGGACGAGCACATCGAACGAACTTTGCAGCTCATTGATGAGAATCCGGCCCTTGCGCAATGTCCGGCGGCGAGCATCTTCCCGATGCTCGCCTTCCGGTTGCTCCGTCCGGGGTTCAGGTATGGTTATCATACCCATACTATGCGGAACGGCGATAAACCGTTCCATATAAAACACCGAATAGCCGCACTTTCCTGCCGGGGCAGGCTTAGTCCATGACCACCACGACCTTGCCCTGCGCGCGGCGCTCCGTCAGCTCACGGATCGCGTCGGCCGATTTCTCCAGCGGATAGGTGTTGGAGATGTGCGGGCGGATCTTGCCGGCAGTGTAGAGCTCGAACAGCTCCTTGACGTTCTGCGCATGGGCCTTCGGATCGCGCGCCACGGCCGCGCCCCAGAACACGCCGCGGATGTCGCAGCTTTTCAGCAGGGTCAGGTTCAGCGGGATCTTCGGGATACCGGCCGGGAAGCCGATCACCAGGAAGCGGCCTTCCCAGTTCATGGCGCGCAGGGATGGTTCGGCATAATTGCCGCCGACGCCGTCATAGATGATGTCCACGCCGCCGCCGGAGATTTCCTTGATGTCGCCGGAGAAGGCTTTCATCCCGTCCTTGTCCAGCTCACGCGCATAGACGAGCCCCTTGTCGGCCCCTTTGGAAAGACAGAAATCCACTTTTTCCTGGCTGGAACAGGCCGCAATGACTTCCAGGCCCATCGCCTTGCCAAGTTCGACGGCTGCGATGCCGACACCGCCAGCGGCGCCGAGGACGAGCAGCTTCTCGCCTTTTTTGGGGTCGGCCCGGTCCTTCAGCGCATAATAGGACGTGCCATAGGTCATCATGAAGGCGGCCGCTTCTTCGAACGGCATATCGTCCGGAATGGGCATGACGGAATGCGCCGCCGCAACGGCCAGTTCGGCCATGCCGCCATTGCCGATGGAAGCGAGCACGCGGTCACCCGGCTTCACATGGGTGACCCCTTCCCCGACCGATTCGACCAGGCCGGCCACTTCGCCGCCCGGGCTGAACGGGCGCGGCGGTTTGAACTGGTACATGTCCTTGATCATCAGCGAGTCCGGGAAATTCACCCCGCACGCCTTCACCCGGACCAGAACCTGGTCTTTGCCAAATTCCGGCGAGGCGACCTCTTCGAGGACCAGAGTTTCCGGTCCGCCGACTTCTTTCGAAAGCACTGCCTTCATGAGCGCGCTACCCTTCCTGTCTTGTTGTTTGCTGCGCCAGACGGTAGCGGTGTGGCCTTCATAATCCAAGCCTGACGTAAGGGAGCGTTACCAGCTATGGCGAGGAAATGGGCCATTGCCCTTCATGGCGGCGCCGGACCGGTTTTCGGCCGCGACTATTCGCGCGAGGAAGCGCACATGGCGGAGCTGCTGCGCGAGGGCGGCAAGCGGCTGGACGCAGGCGTGGCGGCGCTGGACGTTGTCGAGGCCATGGTGGCGGCGCTGGAGGAATCCGGCCTGCACCTCGCCGGCAAGGGCGCCGCGCCCAATACCGACGGGCGATACGAGCTGGATGCAGCGATCATGGACGGTCGCACCCGCAATGCCGGGGCCGTCGCGGCCCTGTCCGGCATCATCAGCCCGATCGCCGCCGCCCGGATCGTGATGGAACGCACGCCGCACGTGCTGATCGCCGGCGAAGGCGCCTGGGCCCTGGCAACGGAATACGGCCTGCCGGAAGTGCGCGACGCCGAAAATTACTACCAGCCAGTCGAAGAGCGCTGCCTGCTGCCGGCCCGGGCCATGGGCACGGTCGGCGCGGTCGTTCTGGACCAGTATGGCGACCTTGCCGCCGCCACCTCGACCGGCGGCGTGAAGTCCAAGACGCCCGGCCGGGTGGGCGATACGCCCCTGATCGGCGCGGGCACCTGGGCGGACGAGCGCTGCGCCATATCCTGCACGGGGCTCGGCGAATATTTCATCCGCGCGGCGGCCGCCGCCGATGTCTCCGCCCGTATCCGCTATGGCGGGGCCGAGCTGGAAGACGCCGTCCAGGGCGCACTCGACGATGTGAAACACCTTGGCGGCGAAGGCGGCATGATCGCCGTCAGCGCGGACGGGACGCTGATTGCCGGGTCCAATTCCGGCGGCCTGAAACGCGGCCTCATGGATGCCGACGGCCGGTTCGAAGTGGCGACCTTCGCATGATCATTGCCGGATGGATCGTGCTGGGCGTGACCGGCTTCGCCTTTGTGCTGGCGGCGCAGATGCGGATGCTGATCTCGGTCTCGCTGCGCCGGGCGCTGGCGGACAAATTCGGCGGCGACTATCGCGATCCCGCTTTCCGCGCGGCTGTTGCCTCCTCCGGCAAGACCGACACGCCGGGCGAGCACCTCGCCTGGCTGATCGAGACCTACCCTGCCCAGCTCACGCAATTGCGCCTGGCCCGGCGGGTGACGTATACAGCGCCCATGGCCATTCTCTTGTCGCTTGCCTATCTGCGCTTCGTCGTGGCGGCGTTCTGAGCCCATGCGCGGTTATTTTGCCATCGGGTCGGAGCGGATCTCCAAGGCCATGAACCTCGGTGCGCTGATGCGGACCGCCAACGCCTTCGGCGCCAGCTTTTTCTTCTCCATCGACGCGGAGCACCGCCTGCGTGCCGCCTATGCCGCCGACACATCCAAGACGGCCGGGCACATCCCCTACTACCAGTATGACACGATCGACGAGATGCAGCTGCCGCGCGGCTGCCAGCTGGTCGGCGTGGAGCTGACCGACGAGGCGGTCATGCTGCCGACCTTCCGGCATCCGGTGCAGGCGGCCTATATCCTCGGCCCCGAGCGCGGCAGCCTGTCGCCGGAAACCCTCGCCCGCTGCGACCATGTCGTGAAGATCCCGACCAAGTTCTGCATCAATCTCAGCCTCGCCGGGGCGCTGGTCATGTATGACCGCCACCTCGCCCTCGGCGCCTATGCCCCTCGCCCGATCATGCCGGGCGGCGTTCCGGGCGACGGCAAGCTGCCGGGCTGAGTCTCCCGCCTGAACGACGCACAACGGCGGGGTTCATCCCGCACTCACACCTCGTATGGCAGGATGCCTGTCATAGAAATCAGCCGCGGAAGATCGTGTCATTCAGTTTGCCGAAGTTTGGCCTTAACTCTATGACACCTACACTGGCGGCAGAAACCGAACCGGACGAGACGCTGTATAGAAGATGCATACATTTATGACCCCTTCCCTTCGCTTTTCGGGCCTTCGCTTTTCAGGCCTCCGCCTTTCCGGCCTTCTGGCCGCCGCTACACTCCTGGCCGCCCCGCTTGCGCTTGCGGACCCGGCGGCTGTGGGCCGCTACAAGGACTGGTCGGTCTTCACCGACACGACCGGCGGCGAGACGATCTGCTATGCGGCAACACCCGCAACCGACAAGGCACCGAAAAATGCCGACCATGGCGATGTCTGGTTCTATGTGACCAGCTGGAAATCCGGCCGCGCCCGCAACCAGCCCAGCCTCAAGGTCGGGTACAATTTGCGGGAAGACATGGCCCCGAAAGCCCGGGTGGGGCGTTCCTCGTGGACCCTGTTCGCGGTCGGCCGTGAAGCCTTCGCCGACGATTCCGACGATGCCCGCATCGTCACGGCACTGAAGAAAGGATCGGAACTGCGCGTGCAGGCCGTTTCGGCCCGGAACACGCAGGTTGCCTATCACTTCTCGCTGAGCGGCTCGGCCGCTGCCATCGACAAGGCCGCCGCCACCTGCCGCTGACGCGTCAGCCCGGCAGGACGAATTTCTCCGGGTGTTTGCCTTCGGCATCGCGATAGTACGAGACAATCTCGGCCATGTCGGCCTCAATGTCCTCGCCGGGCATCATCGGCCCTTCGAAGCGCATCTCTTTCGTGCCGAAATCCAGCACCGCGATCAGCATCGGCACACCGGCCGATTTCGCGATGTGCCAGAATCCCGTTTTCCAGTTCGCATTGGCATTCCGCGTTCCTTCCGGCGACACGGCAAGATGCAGGGAGCCGGCCTCGTCGAAGGCCTCGCGCATCAGGGACACCACATCGGCCGATTTCGACCGGTCGACCGGAACGCATCCCGCCCGGCGCACGAGCCCGCCGAGTGGCCCGGAGACCAGCGAGGCCTTGCCCATCCAGCTCAGCTTCTGCCGGTACCAGCCGGCAATGGCGAGCATCAGGAGGCCATCCATATTGGATGTGTGCGGCGCCGCGATGACCACCGATTTCGCCGCGCCTGGCCAGTCCGTTGCGACATGCCAGCCGGCCGCTTTCAGGCACAGCCAGGACAGGCCGCGCACCCCTTCGGAAAACACACCGCGATAGGGTCCGGGCTTGCCGAATTTCCCGCGCGGATGTTGCACAGGGCCGTCTTCATTCGTCATGAGCGTCCCCTTCTGCACAAGTGTATAGGCCTTCCGGACACAGAAGTCGCGTAAAGTCCGGCCTGAAAACGGCATAAAAAAAGGCCAGCCGAAATGTCCGGCTGGCCTTTTATTATCTTGCACCCTCAAACGGGTGAGGCAGCTTAGTAGCTGTCCTGCGTCACAGGCGTCAGGATGACTTCAACCCGGCGGTTGGCCGCACGGCCTTCCGGCGTCGAGTTGTCGGCAATCGGCTGGGTTTCGCCCATGCCGATGGCCCGCAGGCGCACCGAGGCGACGCCCTGGCCGACCAGATAGTTCTGGACCGAGGCGGCACGGCGCTGCGACAGCTGCATGTTGTAGTCATCCGGGCCATCCGCCGAGGCGTGACCGATGACGTCGACAGCGGTGGACGGGTAGTCCACGAGGGTCGTGGCCACTTCGTTCAGCGATTGATAGAAGGCCGGCTTGATGGTGGCGCTATCGACGTCGAACGTGATGTTCGACGGCATGGTCAGCGCGATCTGGTCGCCCTGGCGCTCAACACCGATACCGGTACCGGCAGTCTGTTCGCGCAGGGCGCGTTCCTGCTTGTCCATATAATCACCGACGGCGGCACCGGCGATGGCGCCCACTGCTGCACCGATTGCAGCATTGCGGCCGTCGTCCCCGCCTGCGAGCGTACCGGCTCCGGCTCCCAGGATCGCGCCGGCGGCGGCGCCGGTCCAGACGTTACGGCTTGGCCCTTCCGCACAGGCGGAGAGCATCGAGACAGCACAGACGGCAATGGCGAGACGTTTCATATTATCAGCTCCATATTCTGGATCAGCCCACTAAACGGGTCGCGTAACAACGCGAGGCGGAGACATATGTTCCACTCATGGCTTTTTGAGGGCGCACAAATGAACGGCTTGTGAACCATAAGTGCGCTGGCGGTTTCCGCCTGTCACCCAACCGTGATATAGGCGCCGCGGAATGAAGATCGAACTGGACCTCTCCCGCCGCCCTGACGCGGTCCCTGCCGCCCTGCCATCGGCTCCCCCGTCTCTGGCCGGGCTGAGCCTGCCTGCGCTCAAGGCAGAGATGGAAGCCATCGGCGTCGAGCCGAAGAAGGCGAACATGCGCGCCAGGCAGCTGCGCCGCTGGATCCATCATTTCGGCACCCAGGATTTCGCCGACATGACCGATGTGGCGAAGGAATTGCGGGCGCAGCTGGCCGAGCGCTTTATCCTCAGCCGTCCGGAAATTGCCGACCATCAGGTCTCGCGCGACGGCACGCAGAAATGGCTGACCCGGTTCGGCCCCGGCATCGAGGGCGAAAGCGTCTTCATTCCGGATGTCGGCAAGGCGGGCGCCCTGTGCGTGTCCAGCCAGGTCGGCTGCACGCTGAACTGCACCTTCTGCCATACGGGCACGCAGAAACTTGTCCGCAACCTGACGGCACAGGAAATTGTCGCGCAGGTACTGATCGCCCGCGACGGGCTTGGCGAATGGCCGACCTCGACCGAGAACCGGCGCCTGACCAATATCGTTTTCATGGGCATGGGCGAGCCGCTCTACAATCTGGATAATGTCGCCGAGGCAATCGACACGATCTCCGACGGGGACGGCATTGCCATCGGCCGCCGCCGCATCACGGTCTCGACCGCCGGCGTGGCGCCGAAGATTCCAGAACTCGGCCACCGCACCAATGCGGCGCTGGCCATCTCGCTGCACGCCACGAACAACGATTTGCGCAACGAGATCGTGCCGATCAACCGCAAGTACGATCTGCAGACCCTGTTCGATGCGATCCGCGCCTATCCGGACCTTGGTAATTCGAAACGCGTGACGTTCGAATATGTCATGCTGAAAGGCGTCAACGACTCGCTTGCCGAAGCGCGCGACCTTGTCAGCCTGCTGAAGGGTGTGCCGGCCAAGATCAATCTGATCCCGTTCAACCCGTGGCCGGGCAGCCCTTATGAATGCTCCGACTGGGAAACGATCGAAGAGTTTGCCGAAGTGCTGAACCGGGCCGGTTATGCCAGCCCGATCCGCACGCCGCGCGGCCGCGACATCCTCGCCGCCTGCGGCCAGCTACGTTCTGAAAGCGTCAAAAAATCCGCAGCGGAGAAGCGCCGCGAGGCCCTGGCTGCCGAAACCGGTCAGGCCGAAGGCCCTGCGGCCGAGTAAGGACGCGCCTAGCGCATCTTTGAGATCTTGAGCTTGTCGATCTTGGCGCGCTTCTGGATCGACTCTTCGCTGCGCGTCATGGCCTTGCTGATCGCCTTCAGGCTCATCCCCTTGGTCGCCAGCAGGTGCAGTTTCTGGATCTCGTCCGTGGTCCATGCCTGGCGGTGGCGTTCGAACTTCTCGGCCATGGCGGCCTCCTTGTGGTAAAGCCGCGCCCGGAAAGGCGTGACATTGCCTGCAGCCTAACCCAAGCCGCCCCAACTCGCGACCCTGCCACAGCGCAAAAGAAAGGGAGGCCTGCGCCTCCCTTTCCCTTTATCGCCCGGCCGGCTGGACGGGTCAGTCCTCATCCAGCTTGCTGATGCGTTCCTGCGCTTCGGTCAGGATGTCTGCGACAGCCTTGCGCCGGTCCGGATCGTCCGGGTCCGTACGAACGGCTTCGCGTACCGCATGGCGGAGCCGCCACATCGCGCCGCGCACGTCCTGCGGGTCTTCCGGCCGGTCGCTGTCCAGCAGGTCGCCCAGCCTCGACTCGATCCGCTCAAGGGTTTCGGCTTCCGCCTCCAGCTCCGCCTCGCCCGCTTCAGTCAGACTGAAGGAGCGGCGCGATCCGTCGGCTTCGGCCTGGACAAAGCCAAGGTCCAGCAGCGCTTCCAGCGCGGGATAGATAACGCCGGGGCTTGGCACATAGGCGCCGCCGGTGCGGGCTTCGATCTCTCGGATGATCTCATAGCCGTGGCGCGGCGCTTCGGAGATCAGTTTCAGCATCAGGAGCCGCAGGGCGCCATGATCCAGCGGGCGGCGGCGTCCGCGCCCCCTCCCCGGACCCATGCCCTGACCCCTGCCCTGACCACGTCCGCGTCCACCTCGTCCCTGGCCCATGCCTCTGCCTTCCCGGTCCATGCAGTCGCCAAGGCAGTCTCCGCCCTGATCGGCAAAGATATGCCTGCCGGCACCGCGATTTGAATGTCTGTTTCGATATCTCATTTTGTGTCCTTTCGATATATCTGAATTCCATATAGTTTAGATATATCGAAATAACAAGTATCGATATATCGAAAAGATGTCGCACAGCTGATCTGAGGCTCTGGAAGGCGGGCAGGAGGGCAGATAGGTTGCGGCCATGCGCACCTGGCCGATCCTTCTCCTGCTGCTCATTCTGCCTGCCTGCCGGGACGACGGACCGCAGGCCTGCGAGGCAATCCGGTTTGAGGAGCAGCCCTTCACGGTCTGTCATTTCGCCGACGACGATCCGGGCCTCGCCCTGTTCCACACTCATGCCGATGGCGCGCCGTTCGCAGACTTTGACCGGCTGGCGGAGTCCATCGCGGCGGGCGGCGGCGAACTCGTCTTCGCGATGAATGCCGGCATGTACCATGACGACCGCCGCCCGGTCGGCCTCTATGTCGAGGACGGCCAGCAGAGCGCCCGGCTCGTCACCAATGCCGGGCCCGGCAATTTCGGCATGTTGCCGAACGGTGTGTTCTGGGTGGATGAGGATGGCGCCGCGCATGTGACCGAGACGCTGGCCTTTGACGCGCTCGCCCCGGACGTCCGCTTCGCCACCCAGTCCGGCCCGATGCTGGTGATCGATGGCGCGCTGCACCCGGCCTTCAATCCGGACGGCACCAGCCGCAAGCGCCGCAACGGAGTCGGCCTCAGCGCGGATGGGAAGACGCTCTGGTTCGCGATCAGCGATGCGCCGGTGAACTTCGACACCTTCGCGCGGCTCTTCCGCGACCGGCTCGGCGCCCCGGATGCGCTTTACCTCGACGGCGTGGTTTCGCGCCTCTACGCCCCCTCCCTGAACCGGGACGATGGCGGCCTGGATATGGGCCCCATTGTCGCCATTGTGCGCACCCCTGCACGGAACCCACGCTGATCCGGAAAAACCCTGCGAAGTGCTGCACCGCAGCGCGTTTGGCAACTTGTGCCGCCTCCTCTTTGGGGATAGGGACTCGCCTCTTTCAAAGCGGAGACAGAGCATGCCCGGATCGGCGGTCGTCCTCTATGGACTCAAGAATTGCGACACCTGCCGCAAAGCAAAACGTGAACTTGAATCCGCCGGCAGCAAGGTAAAATTTGTCGACATCCGCGACGAGGCAGACCTTCCCGCGAAGCTGCCGGCCTGGCTGAAAGCCGCCCCCGACAAACTGGTCAACAAGAGCTCGGCCACATGGCGCAAGCTGACCAATGCCGAAAAGGCCAAGGCTGGCACGCATGGCGAAAAGGCCCTGCTGGCGGAACATCCGACCCTGATCAAACGCCCGGTCATCGAAGCCGGCAGCGATGTCCATGTCGGCTGGGGCAAGGACGTGCAGAGCGCCCTGCTCGGCTGACCGGCATGACCCTGACCATCCGCCAGGCCGATTATGCCGACCCCTCAGATGCCGCCGCGCTGACCGGCTTGCTGGACATCTATGCGCGCGACCCGATGGGCGGCGGCAAACCGCTGAGCGCGCACACGCGGGACCACCTTGCCGCAGAACTGGCGGCGCGGCCCACCGCGGTCTCCTTCCTCGCTTTTGACGACGATGCACCGGCCGGATTGCTGAACGCGTTCGAGGGCTTCTCCACATTCGCCTGCAAGCCGTTGCTGAACGTACACGACATTGCCGTGCATCCGGACCATCGCGGCAAGGGCCTTGGCCGCCTGCTGCTGGATGCGGCAGAGGCCGAAGCGCGCCGCCGCGGCTGCTGCAAGCTCACCCTCGAAGTGCTCTCCGGCAATACGCGCGCCCGCGGCGTCTACGAGGCGGCCGGTTACCGCGCCTACGAGCTGGACCCGGCCATGGGCAGCGCCCTGTTCATGGAAAAGGCGCTTTAGCAGACACTCTTCCGTAAGCGGATTTCTTGCGCGCCATGCACTGCATGGCCACCACTTCCAATGTGCCGATTCGCCCCTATCTCCTGAACAGTCGGGCAGCCGGCCCGCCCGCAAGGAGAGACATCATGAAAACCACAGGCAACACGATCCTCGTCACAGGTGGCGGCTCCGGCATCGGCCGGGAACTGGCCCGCGAATTCCACGCGCTCGGCAATACAGTCATCGTCGCAGGGCGCACCGCCAGCAGCCTTGAAGAAACGATTGCCGGGCGTGACGGCATGCATGCGCGGACGCTGGATGTCAGCGACGCGGCAGACATTTCCCGCTTCGCCAAGGCCCTGATCGCGGACTTTCCGGCCCTGAACGTGCTGTTCAACAATGCCGGCATCATGGTGAAAGAAGACTGGCTGGCCGACCCGGTGGACCTGTCGGTCACCGAGGCAACCGTCACGACCAACATTCTCGGCCCGATCCGGCTGACCGCGGCCCTCCTCCCCCATCTGCGCGCACAGCCTCTGGCGCGCGTGGTCAATGTCACTTCCGGCCTTGCCTATGTCCCGCTCGCCCACGCCCCCGCCTATAGCGCGTCCAAGGCCGCGCTCCATGCCTGGACGCAATCGCTGCGCTACCAGCTGCGCGACACGAATGTGGAAGTCATTGAGCTGGCCCCGCCGGGCGTGCGGACGGGCATCACCCCCGGCCAGGAAACGCGCGAAAGCTATATGCCTCTGGAAGACTTCGTTGCCGAGACGATGGAGAGCTTCCGCATTGAAGACACGCCCGCCGAGGTCTGCGTCCAGCGCGCGAAAATGCTGCGCGCCGCCGAAGCCAGCGGCAATTTCGACCAGATCTTCAAGGGCCTGAACGACGGCTACGAAGGCTGACTATCCGGCGCCCCCTTCCCCGGCTAGACTGCGGGTGAAGGGGACGCCATGAAACTCAAAGCCTACAACACATTCTGCGGCGGTCTTCCGCACACGACCAGCGTCATCCAGTGGGGCGAGGCAACCGTGTGGAAGATCGGCGGCAAGGTCTTCGCCATCGGCCGCGAGGAAGACGGTGACATGGTCTGCTCGTTCAAGGTCTCGGAGATGAGTTTCGACATATTGAAGGAACAGCCCGGCTGCCGGGGCGCGCCGCACCTTGCCTCACGCGGCATGAAATGGATCCAGCGCTACAGCGCGGACACGCTCTCCGACGATGATCTGAAGGCCTATCTCGAAGGCTCTTACCAGCTCGTGGCGGCAGGGCTGACAAAAAAGCTCCAGCGCGAGCTCGGCTTCCTCAAGGACGGAAAATAGGCGTCAGCGCCGGCGGCGCGGATTGAGGTAAAGATCCGACTCCTGATGATCCAGTTCGCGCACCGCGCGGCCGCGATTGACCATCTCCACCTCGTGCGAGACATGCCGGCGCACCGCCCCGTTGAAGCGCAACATGGTACAGAACATCTGCAACACCGATTCCAGCGCCGCATAGGAATGCGAGGCATCGAGCTTCACGATCCAGCTGCCGCCCAGATTGATGATCCGGTGATCCAGCGATCCGATCTTGCGGTTCTTGTCGTCATACAGCGTGTAGTCCGCACCGATACCGATCACATTGCGGCGCAGGCGGTAGAAACGCGGGCCCCGCGACGTTTCGATGAAGAAGGAGAACTTTTCCGGGAACAGCGGCCATTTCTGCGCCGACCGCTCCAGCTGGATCAGCTGTTTCGACCGGGACAGGTTCAGTGAAAAGGCCGTGACCGGCACGCCGCGCGCGCCGATGGACAGCTGCAGCGAGCGGCCCATCATCAGCTCCATCGTGCCGCGCCAATGCATGTTCTCCGAGAACAGCTTGATCACCAGGCGGCGCTTCATGTCCTTGCCATCCTTCCACAATTCCTTGCGGTAGGCGACGATACCGGAGCGTTTTCCATCTTCCCGGATCTGGCCGATAATCTCCATGTCCTTGGTGAACTGGTCGGACTCGGCCTCATGCTGCGTGTGCTTCATGATGCCGATTTCGGTGAGGTTCAGGTCTGTCAGCCACAGGTCGACCTTGAAGCGTTGCCATTTGGTCGGCTTCGTATCGGTCTGTGGGGCGGCGGCAAGCGCTGCGTCAAAGGCCATGGGCGGATCTCCCGTCCGTGTGTTCAGTCTCTGCCACCAGACTTGAACCAATCGTGTCGACAGAAGGTTAATGGAACTGCGCTGGCTGTTAATCACGCCGCCGGTGCGCATGCCGCCCCCATATCGATAGGACGCCGGAGGACCAGGTCAGCGACTGGGACAAAGCGATCAAAAAGCTCGATTCCGAAGCAGCAGAATAGGCTTTCACGCCTGCGCGTTTTCGCACGGTGGACCGTCCGCGCTCCGGCCTCTATCGCGGGGCGGAACTCGTGCTGGCACCGCTGCGGAAGGACCTTTCATTGACGCATCCTGAGACGATCGAAATCGCGGCCCGCTACAATGGTCCGCCGGGCTCGGCCAATGGCGGCTACGCGGCGGGCGTCTTCGCCGCGCTGATCGACGGACCAGCCGAAGTGAACCTCCGCGCACCGCCGCCGCTGGACAAGCCGATCCGGGTTGTTTCCGCCGCGCAGGGCTTTGAGTTCTTCGACGGCGACACGCTGGTGGCCACGTCTGCCCCGTCCGGCTTGCTGCCACCGCCGCCGGACGCCCCGACGCCAGACCAGGCCCTCAACGGCCGCAGCCATTTCCCGCCGGAAGAGGCCCATGCCTTCCCCAGCTGTTTTGTCTGCGGTCCGCACCGCAAGGTCGGCGACGGCCTGCGCCTCTTTACCGGCCCGGCCGACGGCTTTGACGGCGTGGCCGATGTCTGGGTGCCTGCACCGGAATTTGCCGGAGATGACGGCCGTGTCCGCCCGGAAATCCTGTGGGCGGCGCTTGATTGCCCCGGCGCCTTTGCGGTCGGCTTCGGCGACAATCCAATGGTGCTCGCCCGCATCGCCGGGAATCTCCACGCCCTGCCGGCCGCCGGAGACAGGCTGGTCGTGGCCGGCTGGCACCACTTCCATGACGGGCGAAAACACGGCGCCGGCACGGCCATCTACACCGGCGACGGCCAGCTGATCGCCCAGTCCGAACAGCTCTGGATCGAGCTGAAAAAGGCCTAAGCCCACGCCCTTCCGCGCCCCCCTTTGCAGGGCGCCGCAAACCCGCTAGTCTGACACGCATCCGAGGGGTGTCCGCACCGGAATGAGCCGGGCGGGCTGAGACTTTACCCTTTGAACCTGATCCGGGGAATGCTGCGCATGCGCGGCGTGGCCGGCGCGAGGGACGGAGCGGACACCATGCAGCCGGTTGGCGACATCACCATTGCTTCTGCCTTTAATGGCCCGCCCACTTCGGGCAATGGCGGCTATGCGTCCGGCATGCTGTCGCGCCTGTTCGAGACGCCCCATACCGTGCGCATCTCCGCCCCGATTCCGCTGGATACGCCACTGGCCGTTACACAGCAGGACAACAAACTGGTCGCCACCCTTGGCGAGAAGCCCATCCTCACCGCGCGCCCCGGCGGTGTCACGCTGACCCCGCCCCAAGCGCCGTCGATGGAAGCCGCGCGGAAAGCCGGGGAGACCCCGACTTATTTCGGTGCGGGCGGCCTCTCCACCTGCTTCGTCTGCGGACGGAACCGGAAAGAGGGCGACGGCCTGCACATCCATTGCGGGCGGCTCGGCGGCAAGCTGGAAGCGGCGGCCGTCTGGACGCCGCATGCCAATTTCGATGACGGGCATGGCCATGTCCGGCCGGAATATGTCTGGGCGGCGCTGGATTGCCCCGGCGGCTTTGCGCTGCCCGAGATCGAGACGACCTATTTGCTGGGGGAGATGACGGCAGCCATCCACCAGCCCATCCTGACCGGGCAGCCCGTGATCATCCATGCCTGGCATGAATGGAGCGACGGGCGGAAGCATTTCGCCGGCACCGCGCTGCATGCTGAAGACGGCACATTGCTGGCGCAGGCCGACACGCTGTGGATCGAACTGACGCCGGAACAGGCCGGGAGCATGGCGCCATGAAGACGGCCAACCTCCAGATCCCCGCGCCCGGCGGCGATGTCGGCAAGGTGTTTGCCACCTATCCCGCCCCGGCACGCAAACTGCTGCTCGCGATCCGGGGCATGCTCTATGAAACGGCTGATAGCCTGCCAGAGGCGGGCCGCATCACCGAAACCCTGAAATGGGGCGAGCCCGCCTATCTGACGAGCGCCCCGAAAAGCGGCACGACGATCCGCCTCGCCTGGTCGCCCAAACGGCCCGACAGCGCCGGCATTTTCGTCAACTGCCAGACCACGCTGCTGGACGAGTGGCGCACACTTTACGGCGAAACGCTTGACCTTGTCGGCAATCGCGAACTCCGCCTGCCCCTCGGCGCCCCCCTTCCCGCAGACCCCATCCGCCATTGCCTCGCCATGGCGTTGACCTATCACCAGAGAAAGCCTGCACAATGAACAAGCCTTCCGACCAATCCGAATTCACCACCCCGCAGGTCACTACCGGGCCGCTGCCCGCCAGCCGCAAGGTCTACACCCACCCCCTGCCCGATCTGGCCGTGCCGCACCGCGAAATCGACCTGCACCCCTCCGCCAATGAGCCGCCGGTGCCGGTCTATGACACGTCCGGTCCGTACACAGACCCGTCGGTGACCATCGACGTGGAAAAAGGCCTTGCCCGAACGCGGCGCGACTGGGTGCTGGAGCGCGGCCATGTCGAGGAATATGACGGCCGCGACGTGAAGCCGGAAGACAATGGCGGCGCCAGCGGCAAACACCTCGCCCGCGAATTCCCGGTGAAGCACCGCCCCCTGCGCGGCACGGGCACCGGCCCGGTCACCCAGTATGAATACGCCAAGGCCGGCATCGTCACCAAGGAAATGATCTACGTCGCCACGCGCGAAAACCTCGGCCGCCGCGCCGCCGTCGAAGGCGCCGCAGAGCGGATCGAACAGGGCGAGAGCTTCGGCGCGCACATCCCGGAATATATCACGCCGGAATTCGTGCGGGACGAGATCGCCGCCGGCCGCGCCATCATCCCCTCCAATATCAACCATGCTGAGCTGGAACCGCAGATCATCGGGCGGAACTTCCTTGTGAAAATCAACGCCAATATCGGCAACTCCGCCGTTACCTCCTCCGTCGAGGAAGAGATCGACAAGATGGTGTGGGCCACCCGCTGGGGCGCCGACAACGTCATGGACCTCTCCACCGGCCGCAACATTCACAACACGCGCGAATGGATCATCCGCAACAGCCCGGTTCCGATCGGCACGGTGCCGATCTATCAGGCGCTGGAGAAGGTGAATGGCGTCGCCGAAGACCTCACCTGGGACGTCTTCCGCGACACGCTGATCGAACAGGCCGAACAGGGCGTCGACTATTTCACCATCCATGCCGGCGTGCGCCTCGCCTATATCCACCTGACGGCAGACCGCGTGACGGGCATCGTCAGCCGCGGCGGCTCGATCATGGCGAAATGGATGCTGGCCCACCACACCGAAAGCTTCCTCTACACGCACTTTGAGGAAATCTGCGACATCATGCGGGCCTATGACGTCTCGTTCAGCCTCGGCGACGGCCTGCGCCCCGGCGCGATTGCCGACGCGAATGACGCAGCCCAGTTCGCGGAGCTGGAAACGCTCGGGGAACTGACGAAGATCGCCTGGGACAAAGGCTGCCAGGTGATGATCGAAGGGCCCGGCCACGTGCCGATGCACAAGATCAAGGTGAACATGGAGAAGCAGCTGCGCGAATGCGGCGAGGCCCCCTTCTATACGCTCGGGCCGCTCACCACCGATATCGCGCCGGGCTATGACCACATTACCTCCGGCATCGGCGCGGCCATGATCGGCTGGTATGGCACGGCCATGCTCTGCTATGTGACGCCCAAGGAGCATCTGGGCCTGCCCGACCGGGACGATGTGAAAGTCGGCGTGGTCACCTATCGCCTCGCTGCCCACGCGGCAGACCTCGCCAAGGGCCACCCCGCCGCGCAGGTGCGCGACGATGCGGTCTCACGCGCGCGCTTCGACTTCCGCTGGGAAGACCAGTTCAACCTCGCCCTCGACCCCGAAACCGCCCGCGACTTCCACGACCAGACCCTGCCGAAGGAGGCCCACAAGGTCGCCCACTTCTGCTCCATGTGCGGCCCCAAATTCTGCAGCATGAAGATCACCGCCGAAGTGCGGGAATATGCGGCCGGGATGAGCGAGAACGAACGGAACGATCTGGAGAAACAGGCCGCCGAAGCGCGCAAGGGGATGGAAGAGAAGAGCCGCGAGTTTATGGAGAAAGGCGGGGAGATTTATCTCTCGGAAACCGGCGAAAAGCGCGAAGCGATTGATTAAATCGTAGAGTACATTGAGGCACGAAATGCACCATTGGCGCAGATGGCGCATTTCGCTTTGCTCAACGACACTCTACGGATGGGCTCTTTGGGATACAGATAAATGCAGTGGTCCAAGCTCAAGCAAAGACTGGAAGACCGCTTCGCCGATTGTCTGAAAGGGCGCTTGCATATCTATGAGACGCGCCAGCGAATGGGCCACCATCATCGATTAGGCGAAATCTGGATCACGCTCGACAAGAAACGCATATACTCAACGTCAGACTTCAAAGCTTCGCAATTAATGCAGACTCACCTGAAATCTGGCGACACCTACGAGGACTCATTTGAGAAAGTCGCCGCTGAAGGCTTGGCCCCGGTGTCCCAATCAAACGAAATGCTGTTTGATAGTTTGAGTATGAGCATTGATGACATGTTGGCGTCTGAAGCAGTTCTGATCCGGGGATTGGCGATTTCGGACGCACGATGCGGAAGACGTCGTCTATTGGCTTTGAAAGAGCAGATCATAACCGAGCACGATTTTATCAAACTCGTTTTCGAACAAAGACTGTCAACGCCCAGCAACCCGTAAGGCGCCAATCGCCTCGACCCCGAAACCGCCCGCGACTTCCACGACCAGACCCTGCCCAAAGAGGCGCACAAGGTCGCCCACTTCTGCTCCATGTGCGGCCCCAAATTCTGCAGCATGAAGATCACCGCAGAAGTGCGGGAATACGCAGCGGGCATGAGCGAGAACGAACGGAACGATTTGGAGAAGCAAGCCGCGGAGGCGCGGAAAGGGATGGAAGAGAAGAGCCGCGAGTTTATGGAGAAGGGGAGAAATATCTACGTCGAAAAAACTAATCATTGAGACCAGGAATAACCGCACCATGATTATATGCCATCTCTGCAACTGCGAGTGCCGATACAATTGCATTTCTTGCTGCTAGCTCTTGATGGTTATCATTTTTCTGAGCACAGACATCCGAAATACCCCTAACGATAAAGGGAGTAACCGTCGCTTCTGCTATTTGAATAGCGTGAAGGAAGCCCGCCGATTCCATATCAACAGCTGAGGCTGGCTCGAAATCCCAATCCGCCCTGATATAACTTGCGTTCCCATCTGCGCTATCAAGCATGTCCTTTTGCCGATAGTAGTCCAGCGTATCATCCTTTATCTTATCGGATATATATTGGACGGCTTCTTCGCAATCTATAACAAGGTCCCCTGAAAAAATCTGACCAATTTTTATACCCGAAATCACCGATGAAACTTCAGGAGGAAGCCCCACAGACATACACCGTGTACGTATTTCTTCAATTATTTTGGAAAACTCTTCTTCCATCGGAAGCGGGTCGTAGTAGCGACGCTTATTCCGGAAAAACGAGTCTGTGAATACCTTCTCCCGTCTATCGACTTGGATCTTACCGTCCGCACTAGACAAGTACTCGTCGACGAACACTTCTCGCTCCGACCGTTTTTTGATTTTATTGGCGTATATTGTTTTTGCCCGGTAGGACGCCACGACACTTCCAACCGGCAAAGCTTTCGCATCCAACGAACCGGCGATACCCGCAAGAATAGCAATTTTTGGTTTAAGGGCGCCTAAAGCCCAAGCAACATATGCTGCGGTCGGCCAATTTCCCATGTCGTCGATAAGACAAACTGAAATTTTGAGTCTCTTTTTAAACAGCAGCCCCTTAAAGTTGTAGGGTACCACACTCGACTTCTTTGTAGCGAGTTGTCCAAACTCATTCAGCACAGTTTTCGCATAGTTCAGCTCCTTCCGGAGCGGTATAAATAGGCAGATACTCACCGAATTGCTCGCTACTTTTCTAAAATTTTTGTATGTGGATCATCCAGCGAATGCGCTACTCTTGATAGCAATTCTTCGTCATCATCATCGACCAGAAGAACGACCGACAGGCACTCAAATGATATGCTCTTCAGACAGACATTACCCATACTGTGCATGTCAAACACAGTAATAAGGTCAGATATATATTTCGCCGCATCAAGAGGAACCCGCCCCACCGACCTGTCAAAGAAGATGTTTTGCTCTTCATTCGAACAAAGAAACACTCGGCTGTGAGAAAACCCCGCGCTTAAAGGATTGCCATAGGAGTTAATCTTGCCGATCCGCATTATATTCAGAATGAGAAACAGCGATCGCAGCCTACTGCTGGTAGATCCAAAGGGGTCCACGCTCAAGGCCAGCAACTCTTTCCTTGACGCCTTTTTCGGGCTTTGCTTTCGCAATAAGCCCTTAGAAACAGATTCCATAACCTGTTTTTCTAGTGCGTAACCCAAAAAACTTCCCCCAAGTGATTGGCAGAATCACAGGGAGATTAGTTTGGTGATTTTGTCAACAAAACGTTGAAATTCAGACACGTGCATCCGTTTTCTGGCGATTGTGCGTTCACAGCACTTTCCGTGCAACACCTGCGATGAGTCCGGATAGCGGGTGTCGGCGTTGCTTCAACCCACCCTACCCCGCTACGTTTCAACGTTCCGAAGCCGTTGCCACGCTCCACCAGCAGCGCTAATCCCTCCCCCATGACAGACAGCACTTCATCGGACTCCGCCCGCCTCGACGAGCTTGAAATGCGTGTGGTCCATCAGGACCAGACGATTGAGGACCTGAACGCGGCCATCACGGCGCAATGGAAGGTGATCGACCGGCTGGAGCGTCAGGTCGCTCGGCTGGGCGAACGGGTCGCCGAAACCGAACAGGCCGTGAGCGAAGCGGCCCCGGCGAACACGCCCCCGCCGCATTACTAGACCGGTCTGCCGGCGACCGAAGCCCCTGGTCCACCGGGCCGTTATTCTAGCTGTCCCACTGCATCTTCCAGATGCCGTCTTCGAGCGTCCAGAGGATCACGGCCTTGCCTCCCCGGCACCAGGTCCCAGGGTCGCCCGCATGAACGCCTTGTCATGCTTAAATCTCCGTCACCTGAAGACTTATCTCTTGACCCCAAGCCCGGCACAGCGCGTCATTCGCCCATGGCGGGCGGTATCGTGAGCGAAGAAGAACAGCGGATCCTGGGCAGCATCGAGGCCCATGGCTGGTATGCCGCACACCGGTACGATCCCGAGCTGGTCACCCCGAACTACACTTATACGGTCGGCTTCTCGCAAACGCTGGACGCCCCGGAATTCATCGTTTTCGGCCTGCACCGGGATGTGATGTACGACATGCTGGCTAACGTCCACGACCAGATCAAGGCGGGCCGGAAGCTGGAAGACAACCAGGTCTGGAAAGGCCTGCACGAGGATTTCGATTGCGTCGGCCGCAAGGTCTCGCACGAGGATGCGTTCGGGAAATATGCCGAGCTGGCCGACTGGCTGTGGGCCCGTAATGGCCAGGGCGGGCATCCGGCGCTTGTCCAGATCGTCTGGCCTGGCCTGCTGGACGGGCTTTATCCGTGGGACGAGGGCTGCCGGGACAGTGTGGCGGACGCGCAGCCGAAGCTGTGGCGCTAGGTCAGGCGCTCAGACGGGCAAACAGGGTCTCGCGGAGCGTATCACGCTGGCGGCGAAGCTGGGCCACATAGGCATGACAGGCCGGCTCGATCCCGCATTCGATTTCCTGAAGTTCCAGCGTGATGGCTTCGTACGCTTCGGCCAGCTGCACGAAATCCCCCTCTTCCGCTTCCAGTTCAAAGATACGGCCGACGGATTCCGGAAAGTCGCCGGCAAGGCCAAGGGGCAAGTGGGTCATCGGGCTCATCCTCCCGGGTCAACTGCATCCGTCTTCCCGCCAAATCTGGCAGACAGAGGCAGACACGCCCATTCGGGATTCTACCTAAACCCTTCGCGCCCTGGCCTTTGCCGGAAAGGGCTTACGCCTTGAGCATGTTGTAGAGCTCGTCCTTGAGCGCCATGCGCTGCTTGCGCAGTTCCGTCTGGTGCTCGTCGCTCGCCGGTTCCACATCGGTTTCGATGCGGTGAATCTGGCGGTTCAGCTCATGATATTCGTCAGCGAGCTTCGCGAAGTGGGCATCGCTGGTCTTCAGCGCGTGGATCTTGTCAGCGAGATCCGGGAATTCTTCGGTCAGTTCGTGGGGCGTGTGCGACATGGATGTCCTCCGATAATGTGCGGCGTCTCTATGACATGTCCGACCGGCCAGTGAAATTGCCAATTGCGGATTCTACGTAGGCGCTGCTGTCTAGGGGCCAGCGGCCAGGTCGTCCGGCAGGCAGGCGCCGACAAGACGGCCCCGGATGGTAACCCATTGGGAGGCAACCGGGCCAGGGCTGCGCAAGGTGAACCGCTGGAGGAACTCCGTCGGCCGGGTCGGATCCACCGCGAGGGTCCCGGTCCCGCTGAGCAGGCCTTCCGGAAAGGCGCAGACAAGGTCGAAGGCCTCTCCATAAGGATCCGCCCGCACATTGGAGACATGGCAGCGCGGGTCGATGAACGAGTCCGGGCGGATATGGCGGGCTTCCTCCCCCTCCAGGCAGGCTGCTCCGCCAAAGGGATCCGTCCAGGTCTCCAGCAGCGTGCCCGTCCCCGGATCCTGCATGCTGGTTTCGATTTCGGTGGATATGGCATAGAGGCCGGGGTCCAGCCGGGTGAGGCCCTCTGCAGCCGCATGAAAGAGCGGGGCAAAGGCAAAAATTAGGCTGAAGAACAGTCCAGATCGCGTCATAGGGGTCTCATATTGCAGGAATCACGCCGTTTGAGGCCGGAAATTACCCCATTTTAGCGCGCCAATTTGACACTTACGTCAACGTCAAACTTGCGAAAGCTTTTCAGTGCCTGTAGGCAACGCCCATCTTATAAGTCCAATCTCTCGAAACGTGTGGAGCGCTGCTCATGAAGGTCCTCGTGCCCGTCAAACGCGTGATCGATTACAACGTGAAAGTCCGCGTCAAACCGGACAAGACCGGGGTCGATCTCGCCAATGTCAAAATGTCGATGAACCCGTTCGACGAAATCTCCGTCGAAGAGGCTGTCCGCCTGAAAGAAGCCGGTACGGCCACCGAAGTGGTGATCGTTTCCATCGGCCCGCAACAGGCACAGGAAACCATCCGGACGGCGCTCGCCATGGGCGGTGACCGCGGCATCCTGATCAAGACCGATGAAACGGTTGAGCCGCTGGGCGTTGCCAAGCTGCTGTCCAAAGTGGTCGAGGAAGAAAAGCCGGACCTCGTGATCGTCGGCAAGCAGGCGATCGACGACGATTCCAACCAGACCGGCCAGATGCTGGCCGCCCTGCTCGACTGGCCGCAAGGCACCTTCGCCTACAAGCTGGAGAAGGACGGCGATGCGCTGACCGTGACCCGCGAAGTCGATGGCGGTCTGCAAACCGTGAAGCTGGCCCTGCCGGCCGTTGTCACGGTGGACCTGCGCCTCAACGAGCCGCGTTACGCCTCCCTGCCGAACATCATGAAGGCGAAGAAGAAGCCGATCGACGAGAAGGCCCCGGCCGACTACGGCGTCGACATCACTCCGCGCCTGTCTGTCGTTCAGGTCACCGAACCGCCGGTGCGCCAGGCTGGTGAAAAGGTCGAGGATGTCGCCACCCTCGTGTCGAAACTGAAAACCGCAGGAGTTGTCTGATATGGCTGTGCTCGTAATTGCTGAACACGACAATGCGGCCCTCTCGGACGCCACCAACAAGGTCGTGACCGCCGCCGCAAAACTCAGCGGCGATGTGGATATCCTGGTTGCCGGCGAAGGCGCTGGCGATGTGGCTGCGGCGGCTGCGAAAGTGGCCGGCGTACGCAAGGTGCTTCACGCCGACGGTGCCAGTGTCGCAAAGCAGCTCGCTGAACCGATGCAAGCGCTGATCGTTCCGCTGATGGACGGCTATGACGCTGTCTTCTTCGCGGCAACGACGGCCGGCAAGAACATGGCCCCCCGCGTGGCGGCCAAGCTGGACGTGATGCAGATTTCCGAGATCACAGGCGTGATCGATGCGGAAACCTTTGAGCGTCCGATTTATGCCGGCAACGCCATGATGACCGTCAAATCGGCCGATGCGAAGAAAGTCATCACCGTCCGCGGGACCGCTTTTGACGCTGCTGGCGAAGACGGCTCGGCCTCGGTCGAGACGGTCGATGCCCCGGCAGGCCCGTTCAAGTCGGAATTCGTTTCGGAAGAAATGGTCAAGTCGGATCGCCCGGAACTGGCCGGCGCCAAGCGCGTCGTCTCCGGCGGCCGCGCCCTCGGCTCTGCCGAGAAGTTCCAGGAAGTCATCTTCCCGCTGGCGGACAAGCTCGGCGCCGCTGTCGGTGCCTCGCGCGCCGCTGTGGATGCTGGCTATGCCCCGAACGACTATCAGGTTGGCCAGACCGGCAAGATCGTCGCGCCTGAACTCTATGTCGCCATCGGCATCTCCGGCGCCATCCAGCACCTTGCCGGCATGAAGGACTCCAAAGTCATCGTTGCCATCAACAAGGATGAGGAAGCCCCGATCTTCCAGGTTGCCGATTACGGCCTGGTCGCTGACCTGTTCGCTGCCGTTCCGGAACTGACGGACGCGCTCTAAGCGAAACAAAATCACCCATTACGCGAAAAGCCCGGCCTGTGCCGGGCTTTTTGTTGTCCGGAAGCAACATTGCCGCCTCTTTGCCATTCCGGCATGGGCGTATCTGATGTGCTGACTTGATCTTTGACGCACTGCACAAACAGGATATGTCAGACAGTTGCAAAGAAGACTCAGGGCGATAGCGGATGACGAACCTTCAGACCATTGGCGTGATTGGCGCAGGCCAGATGGGCAACGGAATTGCCCATGTCAGCGCCCTTGCCGGCTACGATGTCGTGATGACGGATATTTCCGAAGACGCGCTGAAGCACGGCATGGATGCCATCGAGAAGAACATGGCCCGTCAGGTCTCCCGCGAGCAATTCAGCGTGGACGAGATGAAGGCGGCGATGGGCCGTATCAAGACCTCCACGTCGATCAAGGCGCACGAAAACGACGACCTGGTTGTCGAGGCGGCCACGGAAAAGCGCGAAGTGAAGGAGCAGATCTTCCGCTCCATTTGCGAAATCGTCCCGTCCCGGACCTATCTGGCCACCAATACATCCTCGATTTCCATTACCCGCCTGGCCTCCACCACCGACCGGCCGGAAAAGTTCATCGGCATGCATTTCATGAATCCGGTGCCGCTGATGAAACTGATGGAAGTGATCCGGGGGCTTGCCACAAGCCAGGCGACCTACGAGACGGCGATCGGCTTTGCCAACCGTCTTGAAAAGACAACAACCAATGCCGAGGACTACCCGGCCTTTATCGTGAACCGCATCCTGGTGCCGATGATCAACGAGGCGGTCTACACCCTGTATGAAGGGGTCGGCACGGTTGAGAGCATCGACACGGCCATGCGCCTTGGCGCGAACCACCCGATGGGACCGCTGACGCTGGCGGACTTCATCGGCCTCGATACCTGCCTGTCGATCATGCAGGTGCTGCATGATGGGCTCGCCGATACGAAATACCGCCCCTGCCCCCTTCTCGTGAAATATGTCGAGGCCGGCTGGGTCGGCCGCAAGGTCGGCAAGGGCTTCTACGATTATTCGGGCGACGTGCCGGTCCCGACCCGCTAATAATCTGAACACAGATTTTCATCCGGCTGCCACGGATGACAGAAATGACGGATATCTGCGCGGTGTCCGGACCTGCTACAGGGGATCACTTCCCCGCATCTTTATGACGAGACCCACGCTGATGTCGCTTCGCCCTTTCCACCTCGCCTTTCCTGTCCACGATCTGGAAGCCGCGCGGGAATTCTATGGCGAACTGCTCGGATGCCCCGAGGGACGCAGCGCAGCCGAATGGATCGATTTCGATTTTTTCGGCCACCAGATTGTCGCCCATCTGGTTCCTGACTCCGCCAAGACCGGAGATCCGGGGAACAGCGTCGATGGCCATGACGTGCCTGTGCCGCATTTCGGCGTGGTGCTAAGCATGTCCGACTGGCAGGAGGTCGCAGACAAGTTGACCGCAGCGGGCACGGACTTCGTTATCGAGCCCTACATCCGGTTCAAGGGACAGGCCGGTGAACAAGCCACCATGTTCTTCCGGGACCCGTCCGGCAATGCGATCGAAATGAAGGCGTTCAAGGACCTCTCGCAACTGTTTGCGCGCTAACGACCGCGCCTGCACTCTCGCCGAAGCCTGCCAAAAAGATTAGCGCTCACCGCTCCGGACCGCCCGCAATCGGGCAATTTGGAAGGCCGGCGGCATCTTGCGCCCTCAATGCTTGAGGTTCCCGGCGACGGGACCTGAGATCGTTCCTTCGATCCCCTCCTCCATTGATCAAGATCTCATCATGAAGCGCAGACAATTCCTCCTTACCGGACCCGCGACGGCGGCCCTGGCCCTCTCAGCCTGCACCACGGCGCCACCCCCGGCCCTCGCGGCACAGGCCGCGCCCGCTGCGCCGCCGCCGGACGATGCACCCCCACCTCTCAGCAATACGATTTATTCAGGTGACCGCCTGGCAGGCGCCCCTTTTGCGTCCCGCTCCGTGGTGTGGGGCATGAATGGTGTGGCGGCGACGTCGCATCCGCGCGCAACGCTTGTCGCGCTCGACATTCTCCGCAAGGGCGGCTCGGCGGTCGATGCGGCGATCGCGGCGAATGCCACGCTGGGCGTGGTCGAGCCGACCGCCAACGGAATTGGCGGGGATGCGTTCTGCCTCATGTGGGACCCGGCCCTCGGCAAGGTCATGGGCCTGAACGGGTCCGGCCATTCCCCGGCCGCCCTGTCGCTTGAGACGCTGCGGGCAAGGTCGCCAAAAGGCCGCGTCCCCTTCCATGGCGCCCCCGCAGTCACCGTGCCGGGCGCGGTCGACGCCTGGTGGACGATGCACCAGCGCTACGGCAAGCTGCCCTGGAAAGACCTGATGGAGCCGGCCGCCGGCATCGCCGAGGAAGGCATGCCCATCGCGCTGATGATCGCCGCGCGCATGAAAAGCGACATGGCCTACTTCCTGCGCCCGGATTCCGGAATCGAGGAAGTCGAAAACGTAAAGAGCATCTATTACACGCGCGGACGCACACCCGAGGAGGGTGAAATCGTCCGGAACCCGGATCTGGCCCGCACGCTGCGCATGATCGGCGAAGGCGGCCGGGATGCCTATTATGACGGCCCGATCGCTGACACGATCGAAGCCTATTTCAAACGCATTGGCGGCTGGATGACACGGGCCGACCTTGCCGCCCAGCACGCCAAATGGGTCGAGCCGAACCATGTCGATTACCGCGCCGGTGTGACGGTCTATGGCATGCCGCCGAACAGCCAGGGGCCGACCACGCTCCAGATGCTCTCCATCCTGAAGAATTTCGACATGCGCGAAGCCGGCCTGATGACGGCCCAGTCGATCCACTACCAGGCAGAAGCCAAACGCCTCGCCTTCGAAGACCGCGCCCGCTGGTTCGCCGATCCGGAATTTGCGGACATCCCGATCGATATGCTGCTTTCGGATTCCTATGGGCAGCAGCGGGCATCGCTGATCCGGCCTGACCGCCCGATGGCGCGCGCCTTCCCGGGCGATGCCCCGCATCAGGGCGGCACGACCTATCTGACGGTCAGCGATTCCAGCGGCATGATGGTCAGCCTCATCCAGTCCAACTATGCCGGCATGGGCTCCGGCCTGATGGCGGACGGGCTGGGCTTCAGCTTCCAGAACCGCGGCGCGGGTTTCAGCCTGCAGGACGGCTCGCCGAACCTTTATGCGCCGCGCAAGCGCCCCTTCCACACAATCATTCCCGGCTTTGCCACCAAGGACGGTGCACCGTGGCTGGCCTTCGGCGTCATGGGCGGCGGGATGCAGCCGCAGGGGCAGACGCAGATCATCCTCAACATGGTGGATTATGACCTGGACCTGCAGGCCGCAGGCGACTGCCCGCGCTGGCGTCATGATGGCTCATCACAGCCAACCGGTGTCTACACGCCGGGGCTTGGCACCCTGAAGCTGGAAACCGGCGTACCGGAGACCACGAAAGCGCTGCTGGCCAGGATGGGCTGGACCGTCGGCGGCACAGATGGCGGCTTCGGCGGCTATCAGGCCACCATGTTCACAGGCGAAAGCTACGGCGCTGCCAGCGAAATGCGCAAGGACGGCCTCGCCCTTGGCTACTAGCGCAATTACAGTCCGGCCGGATTACCGGTTGGCTGGCTCGCCTATTTGAGAATGACGAGGAATTTGGAATGAAGATCAGACACCTGATGACGGGAATGATCGCTGCGACCAGCGGGATCATCCTGACGGCATGCGCAGGCGCCGGGCCGACCCCTGAGGCAGCCGCGCCTGTTGCGGTGGTGGCAGAGCTCACACCGGAAGCGCCCGCGCCCAAGGGAGAAATCTTGTGGGACACCTACGGCGTCCCCCACATTTACGGATCCGATGCCGAAACGGTGTTCTATGGGTATGGCTATGCGCAGGCAAACAGCCACGCCAACACGATCTTCCGCCTCTATGGCGAAGCCCGGGGCAAAGGCGCTGAATACTGGGGCGCGGCCTATGAGGATACGACCAGATGGCTGATCATGAACGGCGTGCCGGCGCGGGCAAAGGTCTGGTATGATGCTCAGACCCCGGATTTCCGGGCCAATCTCGATGCCTTTGCCGCCGGCATGAATGCCTATGCCGAGGAACACCCGGAAGCGATTGATGATGACGTGAAGAGGGTGCTGCCCGTCACCGGCGTCGATGTCGTGGCGCATGCCCACCGCCTGATGAATTTCGTCTATGTCGCCTCCCCCAACCGCACGATTGGTGAAGGCGATCCGCCCGAGCTTGAGAAGCAGGGATCGAACACATGGGCGGTGGCGCCCTCGAAAACGGCAAGCGGGCACAGCATGCTGTTGCAGAACCCGCACCTGCCCTGGAGCATGCCGTTCTTCATCTATTATGAAGCCCACCTCGTCGGGCCGGACTTCGAAGTCTATGGCGCAACGCAGGTCGGGCTTCCCGTGATCCGCTTTGCCTTCAACCAGCAGATGGGTATTTCCAACACCGTGAATGGCATGGTCGGGGCCACGACCTACGAACTGACCCTGAAGGACAATGGCTATCTCTTTGATGGCGAAGTGCTTCCCTTCGATGTCGAGGAAACAAGCTACAAGCGCCTCCAGGAGGACGGGACATATCTGGATGTGCCGGTGACGATCCGCTCTACGGTTCATGGCCCGGTCTTCGAACGGCCGGATGGCAAGACGGTTGCGCTTCGCGTCGCCGGCCTCGATCGCCCCGGCATGCTGCAGCAATATTTCGATATGGTGACGTCGGACAGTTATGACGAATTCCACGATGCCATCTCCCGGCTCCAGGTGCCGACATTCAACATCTCCTATGCCGACCGTGATGGGCATATCGAGTACATCTTCAATGGCATCGCGCCGAAGCGCCCGTCGGGAGATATCGCCTTCTGGCGCGGACTGGTGCCGGGCGATACGTCTGAATACCTCTGGACCGAGATCCATGACTTCGACGATTTGCCGCGCGTGACAGATCCTGAGTCCGGATTCATTCAGAACTCGAACGATCCGCCATGGGAAGCGACGCTTCCGGTGCCGTACAAACCGGACGACTATCCGGCCTATTTCGCGCCGCGCACGCCCCTGTCGATGCGGGCGCAGAACTCCCTGAAGATGATGACCGGTTCAAACGACATCACCTTCGAGAAATTTGTCGAGCTGAAACTGTCGGCGCAGGCGCTGATGGCAGACCGTGTCCTTCCGGACCTTCTGGCCGCCGCCTCCGGCGACGACGACCCGGACATGCAAAAGGCTGTCGAAATCCTGACCGCCTGGGACAGGACGTTCTCTTCCGATAACCGGGCCGGTGTCCTGTTCGAAGAATGGGCAAAACTGTTCGCCGGGCCGCGCATGACCGGTCAGGATGGTTTCGCCATTCCGTGGAGTGCGGAGAACCCGATCTCCACGCCTTCCGGCCTGAAAGACCCGGAAGTGGCTGTCGCGCTGCTCCGCGAGGCGATCGTCTCGACCCGGGAAAAATTTGGCGTCATCGATCCGGTCTATGGCGAGGTCTCCCGCTTCATTCTGGAAGACGTGAACGTCCCGGGGCACAGCGGCTACGGGAACCTTGGCTCGTTCGATGTCATCACCTGGTCGGAACCAAATGAGGACGGTGTCCGCACGCCGCTCCATGGTGAAACCTGGGTGGCAATGGTCGAGTTCTCAACGCCGATCAAAGCCTATGGCCGCATGAGCTACGGCAACGCCCGCCAGCCTGGCACGACGCACTACAGCGACCAGCTGAAACTGCTGTCGGACAAGGAGTTCCGCGAACTCTGGCTGCAACGTGACCAGATCGAGGACCATCTCGAACGGCGCACGCCTATCACCCCGAACTGACCCTTCGCAGATCGAGAAAACACATGAAACCGCACTGCTAGTCAGCACGGCCGTGATCCTTGGCGGATGTCGATAAGGATGGCGATCCCGGCGCGATTCGAACGCGCGACCTACAGATTAGGAATCTGTTGCTCTATCCTGCTGAGCTACGGGACCGTCGGGAGCGATCTATAAGGCAATTGGCCGGAGGGTTGAACCCGGTTTGATGGCTGGCGGCAGCCGGCGGGCATGCTAGGACGTTCCGGGTATGCAACGGCTTCTCCTCCTCTGCTTCTGGCTCGTCTGGCTGGGCCTGCTGGCCGCCTGCGCAAAGCCGCATCCCCTCGACGCGCTGCAGCCGGGGGAACATGGCCGCGTGGTGCGCATCATTGATGGCGACGCGCTCGTGCTGGACACCGGCCAGAGCGTGCGCCTCACCGGCATCGAGGCCCCTGCCCGGCCATACAAGGAGCGGGCGGGCGACCCTTTCCAGCAGGAGGCCCGGCGCATGCTGGAAGACATGGCGCTCGGCCGGGAGGTTCAGCTTTTCTATGCCGGGCTGACGCGCGACCGGTACGACCGCGCCCTCGCCCAGGTCCGCACCACCGATGCGCTGGGGCCGGACCTGTGGCTCAATGCCGAAATGCTCCGCCGCGGCGGCGCGCGGATGCGCATCTATCCGGACACCGCCGGCGGCAGCGAGTCTTTCCCCGCGCTGGAAGCCGAAGCCCGGGACGACCGGCGCGGCCTCTGGGCGAAGCAGGCTTACCGTGTGGCCGATGCGGCCGCGCTGCCGGAAAGCTTCGACCGGTTCCAGTTGGTGCGCGGCACGATCACCGGCATGGCGGGCGTAGACGAATATGGCACTAGCTGCGCGCTCAGCCTGCGCGGCAGTCCGCTGCAGCTCGACATCGCCAACGCCGCCGCCGCGTATTGCCAGCTGCCGGAAGGCACGCTGGTGCTGGCGCGTGGCTATGTGAAGGACCGGCATATGGAGGTGAGCCACGGGCTGAACCTTCAAACCCTGCCGCCTGCCCTGCCCCCGCCGCCAGCCTGAAAGCGGCCTGATGGCCGCCCGCTTGACCGCGCCGCCGGAGCGGGACTAGGTTGGCCGGAACAATACCGGAACACTCGATTCATGACCAAGCCCGCCGATCCGGCCGAAGACCTTGCCCGCGCGGCCGCGATTGCCCGCGGAACGCTGCGCCTGCTGGCGGATCTGGGGCTGTGCGGCATCCAGGAAATGACTCTCGCCAACAATCGCCGGGCCGACATTGCCGCCATTGGGCCCGGCGGTGAAATCTGGATGGTGGAGATCAAGTCCGGCGTGCCGGATTTCCGCTCCGACTCCAAATGGCCGGAATATATTCCCTTCTGCGACCGGTTCTGGTTCGCCGTCGATCATGACTTTCCGCAGGATCTGATCCCTGAAGAGGCCGGCCTGATCGTCGCCGATGCCTTCGGAGCTGCGGTCATCCGGGAGGCGCCGGCGGAGAAGCTCTCCCCTGCCCGTCGCAAGGCAGTCATCCTGCGCCTGGCTCGTCTGGCTGCGATGCGGCTTTCTGCAGCGGCGGATGCAGGCTGGACGGCGAGCGAAGCAGCGCTTACTTCCAGCGGCCTATGAGCCATGCTTATCCCCTCGGGAAATCCCTCGACGCCGCCTTGTCCAAGGTGGCCCCGGCTGCGCGCACCCTGGCCGAAGCCGAAGCGCTTGCCGAAACGCTGGATGGCGAGCTGAAGGTCGTCGAACTGGCGACCGACTGGCTGACCGTTTCCACCGAAGCCGCAGACGCCATGTTCGCGCCCTCCGATGCGCTCGCCCATGGCCACCTCCAGCGCTATGAGGACGACAAGGGCCGGCCCGTGGTCGCGGTCACCTGGTGGAAACTGGCCGCGCCGGGCGAGGCAGCGGAAAAGCCCGCCAAACCTGCCCCGAAGGCCGAACCGCCCGCCAGCCAGGCGGGCGATCACACCGACGATCTCTACTTCCGCCGCGGCCGCACCAAGCCGTCGCGCCGGCGCTATGTCGACCCGCGCCAGCTGGACCTGTTCCGCCAGGCCAGGACGGACGACGAGGCCTAGGCTTCGACGAGGCCCCAGCGCCCCTTGCCGCTGATGGCCCGCAGGATCAGGTAGAGCAACAGGCCGACCGGTCCGAACATCAGGGTGAAAAACAGGCTGGGCACCACCATCCAGTGCGGCACGCCCCGGCGCCGGGCATCGCGCGACTCCCATGCCCCGACGAACAAGTCGAAGACGAGATAATGCGACCAGCCGACAAGGATGCCGAGCGGATGGGAGAACAGCTGGGAGACGCCCGCGGCCGAATTGAAACTGCCGCCATCGGCGCCCATGCCAAAGAACATGCTCATGGACAGGGTGACGATATAGAAAATGCCGAGTGCCAGCGGATAGACGCCTGAATGCACAATCAGGCGCGTCACGTTTGATCCCGGCGCCAGCGCGAGCAGCAGCCAGGCCGGCAGCACGCTGAGATTGATGATCGTGTAGACCGTTTCATAGGTCATGCTTTCCTCCCGTTTCCGGGAACCCTGCCTCCTCCCCGGCCCGGCCGCAAGGTTTCGCGCAGCACGTTTGCCCGGCGCGGCGATTGCCGTCCGGTGAAAGATGCTGAATTGGGAGCAGCGCCCGGCTAGGGCGGACCCCGGACGTGCTGAACCGGATCATGCCGGACCATGTCATGATCATGCATGACCATACCGGACTTCACCGGATCATGACGGACTTGCGTCTCAGACACGCAAACGGGCACATCGCTGCCAAGGGCCGGATGCTCCCATGCCGCGAGGCGCGGCGCTTCATATGTATAGAGATCATCGGGCGGCGGGGCATCGGCTACGAAGACCAGCCGGATATTGCCAAAACAATCGACCGCCATAAGAGCCTCCCGTCCGGTGCGCGTGTGCCAGCGGGCAACGCGTACGAGGTTCCACACCAGCCACGGCCAGAACAGCGGCCAGACATGGGTAAAGTAGCGTTGGAGGTCAGGATGCATGGGCGGAAGGATGGGCCCGCGCCCTATCAGACGAATTGAGATCGCCCGCCCCGTGTCATCCCGGAGAGCCCGCAGGGCTTATCCGGGCCCCGGTCCCGCAGCCGCCACACGGCATCTGGCGCCTGGTCATTTGCGCCGCAAATTCCGGGATGAATGGTGGAAGGTGTGGGAAAGGCGGCAGCCTCTCCCACACCCTGCACACTCAGGCCATTTCAGGCACCGGGCCGGTATAGACCGAGCGGGGACGCACAAGGCGGCCTTCACCGATCTGTTCGCGAGCATGGGCTGTCCAGCCGAGGATGCGGCCGCAGGCGAAGGTAGCGGTGAAGGCTTCGCGCGGAATGGCGAGCGCTTCCAGCAAGAGCGCGGTGGAAAACTCCACATTCGTCTCCAGCGTCCGGTTCGGGTATTTCTTCGCCAGCCGTCCGAGGACGGTCTTTTCGATATGGTCGGCAAAGGAAATCCGGCCCGACGTGCCCGGCAGGCGCGCGACCGCTGCCTTCAGTGCATCGGCGCGCGGATCGCGCACGCGGTAAACCCGGTGGCCGAAGCCCATGAGACGCTCACCCCGGGAGAGCGCGGCATCAATCCAGCTTTCGGCGTTCTCTGGAATGCCGATCTCATCCAGCATGTCGAGCACCGGTCCTGGCGCGCCGCCGTGCAGCGGCCCTTTCAGGGCCGAGATGCCGCCCATTGCCGCCGAGACAAGGCCCGCCCGTGTCGAGGCAACGACACGCGCGGCAAAGGTGGACGCGTTGAGGCCATGATCGCACACGGTGACGAGATAGGCGTCCAGCGCGCGGGCCTCCGCCTCCCCCGGCACTTTGCCGGTGATCATTTTCAGGAAGTCTGCCGACTGGGACAGATCCGCATCCGGCGCAATCGGGGCCTGTCCGCGTTCGCGGCGCACAGCCGCCGCGGTGAAGACCGGCCCGGCGGCAGCCAGACGGATCGCGGAATCGAGGCTTTCATCATCTTCCAGCAGCGACCAGCCGGTGCGCAGGAAGCGGATGATATCGAGCCCGTCCGGGATTTGTCCGACAAGATCGAACGCCTCCACCCGCGCCGCGCCGAGGCGAGCACCCAGCGCCTGCGCATCCGGCAAGTCATCGAAGAAGCCCTGCCACAGCAGGTGCGCTGCATCCTCATAGGCCATTGAGGCGGCAAGCAGCTGCACTGGCCAGCCGCGAATGACCAGGCGGCCATTCTGGCCGTCCACGTCCGACAGCACGGTTTCAGCAGCAACGACATTTTCCAATCCGGAATCCATGGGAGATCTCCTTCAATAAATCTGGGCAACAAATCTGGGCTTCATGTCGCGCCGGGGCTGGCGTTCGTCAATCTTGATCAATATAATCAACATATGAGCTGGATTGGACGAGACGACGCACTCGAAGCGCTGGGCGTGAAGCCGCAGACGCTCTACGCCTATGTGAGCCGGGGGCTGATTGCCTCCCGGCCGGATGAAAACGACCCGCGCGCGAGTGTCTATTCCGCTGCAGATATTACAGGACTGGTCAAACGCCGCCGCAGTGGCCGGGGCCGGCAGGCGATCGCCAGCGCCGCCATTTCCTGGGGCGACCCGGTGATGGAAACCGCGATCACAACGGTGCGCGACGGCAAGCTGATCTATCGCGGCAGGGATGCCGTGCGCGTCGCAGCAGACGCCACGCTGGAAGAAGCGGCAGCACTTTTATGGCAGGTGAAGACCCCCTTTCCGAGCCGGTCCGCCGCCGGAGACATCGCGCCGGAGGAGACCGGCAAGGCGCGGCTGCTCGCCTATCTCGCTACCCGGGCGGCGCATGACCCGCCGGCCTTCGGACGCGGCGAGACCGCCCTGTCGGACGATGGCGCACAATTGCTGGCAGGCGTGTGCTCGGCCGTGACGGGCACCGGCGGACGCGGTTTCTATCACCAGCGGCTGGGGCGTCACTGGGGCCTCTCCCCCGGCGGGACGGACCTGTTGCGCCGGGCGCTGGTGCTGGTGGCGGACCATGAGCTGAACCCGTCGACCTTTGCCGCGCGGGTGGCCGCCTCCACCGGGGCGCCGCTGGCAGCCTCGGCGCTGGCAGGCTGTGCCACGCTGACCGGCCCGCTGCATGGCGAGGCCTCCGCCCGGGCGCTCGCCTATCTCAAGCAGGCAATGGAAGATGGCCCGAAGGCAGCGCTGTCAGGCCTGGCCGCACGGGGCGAACATATTCCGGCGGTCGGCCACGCGCTTTATCCGGCAGGCGACCCAAGGGCCGCCGCGCTGATCCGGTGGATGAAACCTGCCGCGCCCCTGAAGCGCGCCATCAAGGCCGCGGAAGCCGCCAGCGGCGAAGCGGCGAATGTCGACATGGCGCTCGCGGCGCTGTCGGTGCATCTCTCCCTGCCGGAGGATGCGCCCTTCCTGATCTTTGCCAGCGGGCGCATGGCCGGCTGGATCGCGCATGCGATCGAGCAGCAGGCAAGCGGCCGGCTCATTCGTCCGAGGGCGAATTATACCGGCCGCTGACGCTGTTTAAGCGATGCGCTTCTTCACTTCGGCGGCGACCGCCTGAACGGTGATGCCGAACTTCTTGTAGAGATCGGTGTACGGGGCCGAGGCGCCGAAGCTGCTCATGCCGACAAAGCCGCCATCTTCACCGATCCAGCGGTCCCAGCCGAAACGGACGCCCGCCTCGACGGCCACGCGCGGCGCGCTGCCGAGAACGGATTTGCGGTAATTGCCGTGCTGCTGCTCGAACAGCTCAAGGCATGGGCACGACACGACGCGCGCGGCGATGCCGTCTTCGGCCAGCATCTCCTGCGCGGCCAGCGCGATCTCGACTTCAGAACCGGTGGCCAGGATGGTGGCCTGCGCCTTGCCCTTGCAGTCGGACAGCACATAGGCGCCCTTGGCGGAGAGGTTGTCATCCGTATGCGTCGTCCGCGCCGGGGCAACGCCCTGACGGGTCAGCGCCATGACGGATGGGCCGGTCTCGTTGGCGATGGCCAGTTCCCAGCACTCGGCGGTTTCCACACCGTCTGCCGGGCGGAAGACCAGCATGTTCGGCATGGCGCGCAGGCTGGCGACATGTTCCACCGGCTGGTGGGTCGGGCCGTCTTCGCCAAGGCCGATGGAATCGTGCGTCATGACATGCACAACGCGCGTGCCCATCAGGGCGCCGAGGCGGATGGCCCCGCGCGAATAGTCTGCGAAGACGAGGAACGTACCGGAATAAGGCAGGATGCCGCCATGCAGCGCCATGCCGTTCATCGCAGCGGCCATGCCATGCTCGCGCACGCCATAATGGACATAGCGGCCGGCCCAGTTCTTCGGCGTGATCGGATCGGTATGGCTGGTCTTGGTGTTGTTGGAGCCGGTCAGGTCGGCCGAGCCGCCGATCATTTCCGGCACCAGATGCGTCAGCACTTCAAGGGCCGCACCGCTCCACTGGCGGGTGGCTTTCTTCTCACCGCCCGCGACGACGGCCTTCTTGTGCTTGATGATCGCCTTGGCGATGTTCTTCGGCAGGCGCCCGGTCATGGCGGCGTTGAACTCGCCCTTGTGCTCGGATCCGGCGAGACGCTTGTTCCAGGCCTCGTGCTCCTTCTTCGAGCGCTCCCCGGCTTTCGCCCAGGCTTTCTCGATGGCGGCAGGCACTTCGAAAGGCGGATATTTCCAGCCGATATTCTCGCGGATGCCAGCAATTTCCTCGGCGCCATACGGGCCGCCATGGGCCTTGCCGGTGCCGGCGATCTTGGGCGCGCCATAGCCGATGATCGTCTTCACGGCGAGCATGACCGGCTTCTTCTGCTTCTTCGCCCAAGTCAGCGCGGCCTCGACAGATTTCTCGTCATGGCCGTCCACTTTCTTCGTGATCCAGCCGGAGGCTTCGAAGCGGGCGCACTGGTCTGTGTTGTCGGACAGGTCCGTGCCACCGTCGATGGTGACGGAGTTGTCATCGAACAGGACAATCAGCTTGTTCAGCTTCAGATGCCCGGCCAGCGTGATCGCTTCCTGGCTGATGCCTTCCATCAGGCAGCCATCGCCAGCGATGACATAAGTATGGTGATCGACCAGGTCGTCACCGAAGCGGGCGTTCAGGTGACGCTCTGCCATCGCCATGCCGACCGCCGTGGCGATGCCCTGCCCCAGCGGGCCGGTGGTCGTCTCCACGCCCGGCGTGACGAAGTTTTCCGGGTGGCCCGGCGTCTTCGCGCCCAGCTGGCGGAAGTTGCGGATATCGTCGCGCGAGACGGACTTGTAGCCCGTCAGGTGCAGCAACGAATAGATCAGCATCGAGCCGTGGCCCGCCGACAGGACGAACCGGTCGCGGTCTGCCCAATTGGGGTCAGCCGGGTCAAATTTCAGGAATTTGCGGAACAGCACAGTGGCTGCATCCGCCATGCCCAGCGGCAGGCCGACATGGCCCGATTTCGCGGCTTCCACCGCATCCATGGATAGGGCACGCACGGCATTTGCCATGTCCCGGTTGGTTACAGCCATTCTGCTGATCTCCCTCAGTCGCTCCGGAAGTGTGCTAGGCCAGACTCCCGCAGCTACGTCAAGCCGCTTGGCGTAGCTGCGTATTGAGTTTAAGCCTTGGAAACATGAGCGACATCGACCGCGAATCACGCCGCCTCGATGCGGCCATCCGGCGCCTGGAGGGGGCCGTCGACGGATTGCTGGCCCGTGCAGGCGATCCCGACGTGGTCGCCGCAGAGATGGCCGCCCTCGTCTCCGACCGGGAAAGACTGGCCGAGGAACTCGACGCATCCCTTGCCCGGGAGACCGAATTGCAGGCCTTGGCAGACGAAGCGAGCGCTGCCCTCGGGGCCGCGATCGAAGAAGTCCGCGCCGCGCTCGGCAAGGAGGCCTGAGGCATGGCCAAGGCCGATATCATCCTGCGCGGCCGGAACTATTCCATCGCCTGTGCCCCCGGGCAGGAAGCGCGGATTGTCGCGCTTTCACAGCAGCTGGACGCTCGGGTGAAACATATTGCCAGCGCCGTGGGCGATATCGGGGAAGACCGCCTGTTGCTGATCACCGCGCTGGCCCTGCTCGACGAGCTGGATTCCGCCCGGCGCACAGATGGCACCTCCCCTGCCGCCGAACAGAAGGCCGCCGACGCCATGGCGGCCGTCTCCGACCGGATCGAGGCCCTGGCCGCAAGGCTGGAATCGGGCGGCTGACCGCACGCAGGCGGGGCGCGACGCTTTCGCGCCTGTCGCCACCCGGTCGCCAGTCTATGCTAGAAGCGTTACAAGGCCGGAAAGGCGACACCTGATGCAAATGCTCATTACCATTCTCTTCTACGGCGCACTGGCAGCCCTGCTGGTCGTGCTCGGCCTCGGCATCGCCAATCTGGCACGGACCGACGAGAACCAGCCAAGCCGCTCCAACAAGCTGATGCGGATGCGTATTTTCATCCAGGCCATCGTGATCGCCCTCCTGGTGGTGATCGGCTTCATGGCCGGGGCCATTCATTTCTGACTTTCCAGAGGAGACCCCATGGTCAAACTCGACAAAATCTACACCCGCACCGGCGACAAGGGGCAAACCCGCCTCTCGACCGGCGAACAGGTCGACAAGTGGCACCCGCGGGTCGCCTCCTATGGCAGTGTCGACGAGGTGAACTCGGCGCTCGGTGTGGCCGCCCTGCATGCCGATGACGAAATGCTGACGGCCATCCGCCGTATACAGAACGATCTGTTCGACCTCGGCGCGGACCTCGCAACGCCGGACCGGGGCCGCGTTCTGGAATGGACGCCGCTGCGGATCGTGGAGTCGCAGGTGAAGCGGCTGGAGGAAGAGATCGACGCGATGAATGCGCGCATTCCCCCGCTGGACAGTTTCATCCTGCCGGGCGGCACGCCGCTGGCCGCGCAACTGCATGTCGCACGCACCCTTTGCCGCACGGCGGAGCGGAAGATCGCGGAACTCTCCGGCATGGAGAACGAGCCCGTGAGCCCGGAAGCCCTTGCCTTCATCAACCGCCTGTCGGACTGGCTGTTTGTCGCGGCCCGCGCCGCCAACAGCAATGGCGCGGATGACATCAAATGGGTGCCGGGCGCGAACCGCTAGGTGCCTGCGGTTAGATCTCGAAGGTCTCCGCCACCGTGCAGGCCATCACATCCGCATAGGTTTCAATCGGCAGCGTAATATTCACCGCAATCAGTCTGTCGAAGCGTACGGGTTTGCTCAGCAAATCCTGTACATCGCGCCGGGCCGCACTGCCCTCGGGCGGCGCGCCATAACAAAGGCTGATATGCGGATCGAAGGCCCTGCCCTGACGAAACCCCTGTACTGTCTCCAGCTGGCGCCGTGCAGCAAGCAGCGTATCTGACGCCTCGAACTGCACAAAAAGTGATTTGGTGAAGACATCCGTTTCACCAATGCCCACCGGCTCAAGGACGAGCCCTTTCAATGCGGCAACGACCTCACTGAGATCAGATGCGGCTCGTTCCAAAGTCCCGAGTGTCAGATGCGCCTGATAGGCGGGCGCGCCTTGTGCCAGGGCCAAAGCCTTGATGACGGCGCGATAGCGGGCGGCATCTTCCGCACATGGTGTGCACCAGTACGTCACCATGGCGTCAGGCCCGCATTGCATCCCGCGTTTCGGCCATCAGCGCGAAGAGCTCCATCACCGGCGTCACCTGCCCGTCGCCGCGATATTCGCGGTAGAGGCTGTCGACATTGACGGCGATGCGCTCTGCATCGCCCCAATTGGCATAATCGCCCAGCGCGATATCGAGCGCCGCCTCACGCACGCCAAGGCCGGCATCATAACGCTTGCGCGCCTCGGCATCGATATAGGCGAGATAGTCGGCGACGCGTTGCACACCGGCCTTGTCCGTGACCGGACCATGCCCGGGCACGATGACGTCGGCGTCCATGCCGATGATCTTTTCGCAGGCATTGATCCAGTTCCTGACCGGCCCGGCCCACATCAGGGGCGTGCCGTCGATGAAGAGGATGTCGCCGGTGAACACCGCCCGGTCTTCCGGGACATGGACAATGACGTCACCGCCTGTGTGCGCGGGGCCAACTTCGATCAGCTCCACGACCTTGTCACCGATGGTCAGGTCCATCTGGCCGGTGAATGTCTGGGTTGGCAGGCGTTCTTCCACCGCGTCGAAATCGAACGGTCCGAAAATGTCGGCGAAATAGGTTCCGGCCGGGCCGAGCTGGCCTCCCATCTTCTTGAACTGGGCGAGCATGGCGGGTGGCACTTCGGCCATTTCCTTCGCGCTGGCCTCGGATGCGATGATTTC
The DNA here is from genome assembly GCF_000685235.1 of Hyphomonas adhaerens MHS-3. Classification (NCBI taxonomy): domain Bacteria; kingdom Pseudomonadati; phylum Pseudomonadota; class Alphaproteobacteria; order Hyphomonadales; family Hyphomonadaceae; genus Hyphomonas; species Hyphomonas adhaerens. The sequence continues at coordinate 1,139,837 of NZ_ARYH01000001.1, read as the reverse complement.
CGCATGCGGACAACAGCCATTGCCGTGGCAATGATCCCCGTTGGCATGCGTGTTGACGATGGTGCCGATCTCTTCGGCGCCGACGCCGGAGGCGTCCGCCATCGCGCTCAGCATGTCGCGTGTCAGGTGGGCGTCGAACAAGGTGTCGACCAGTAGCGACTGGTCCCCGTCCACGATCAGGCCGGCATTTGACCAGCCCCAGCCGCCATCCGGCTGCAGCCAGGCATAGAGCCCGTTGCCGATGTCCTTCAGCCCTTTGGTGTATTCCCAGCGTGGCATGAATGTCTCCCTGTTTTGCGCGCATCAAGGCAGACACAGCGCCATGGTGCAAGGGGCGCTACTTGTGGAATATCCGGGTCAGCCCGCCGCTGGTCAGGATGCCGACATCGGCCAGGGCCCCGGGCAGCGCCCGCGCATTCGGCGCAGCGAGGTAAACCGGCTCCCAGACAGGGTGGAACTTGTCCTTGTAGGCGCGCAAGCCCTCAAAGCCGTAAACGGCATTGGCATGCTCGAACAGGAAGGCCCCGATGCGGGTCATGGCCGGGGCAAGACGGTGCGCCTCCAGCCCCGCCAGCGGCGCCATGCCGAGGTCAAAGCGCTGATACCCGGCCTCCTTGGCCCAGAGCATGGTGGAGACGAAGAGATAATCCATCACGGCGCGGGGTGCGGCACTCGAAAACCGCATCAGGTCGATGGCGATCTCCTGCTTGCCGGCCCCCGGCCAGAGATTGGCGAAGGCGACGATCTCACCGTCCAGCCGGGCCACGGCAACCGGGAAGCTTGCGATATAGTCGGGATCGAACCGGCCAAGGGAGAAGCCTTTTTCCGCCCCGCTATGGGCGTCCAGCCAGTCGTCGGAGATTTCCTGCAGCCGGTCCATGTGTCCGGCCACGTCCTCGGGCGGCAGAACTTCGAAGCTCAGACCGTCGCGGCCCGCCCGGTTGTAGACCTGCCGCATGCGCGACCTGCCCGGCCCCTCCAGCGAAAATTCCGTCAGCGGCACGATCGCCGTCTCGCCGATCTTCTGCACCGACAGGCCAAGCTCGACAGCCAGCGGCAGGAAGCTGCGCCCGACGCCATAGAACACAATGCCCGCCCCGGCCGCATCAGCGGCCTCGCGGAAGGACCAGACGAGCGAGGGGATCTCTTCGGCAAGGCCTGCCGGCTCGCCCATTGCGATCCAGCTCGATCCGCGCACGCCAAACATGATGAAAGACCGCCGCGACGGGCTGAAATGGAACCGCTTGTCGCCGCTCAGGGCGAGCGCCGCGCCCGGCTGGGCCGTGTCGGCGCCGGCAAGGATCTCGCGGATTTCGCTCGGCTCAGGTGTCTCCTGTGGCGGCGCCCGCAACGGACGCAGCCAATTCCAGGCGAGGATCAGGAAGGCCAGCACGCTGACCCCTGCCGCCGCCCGCAGGAAGCGGGACGTGCCGCCCTGCAACGCCACCTGCCACCAGAGCTCGCCCCGGTAATCAACATGTTCATAGGAGAACAGGCCGAGCCAGATCACCGCGCCCAGCGTCGCGAGGATGGCGAGCGCCATGACCGGCGTCAGCCGTGTCGCCGCCAAGGGCGTGGCGCGGTAGAAGGCCGGGCGCGACAGGCCGAGCACGCCCAGCACGACGCACAGCGGCAGCGCTTCGGCAAGGCCCGCGCCCTTGGTCAGCGTCAGCACGATCCCGGCGACCAGCAGCCCCATGGCCACCATCCAGGCATGGCTGAGCCGCCGCGACAGTCCATTCGCCACAATCATCAGGAACAGGCCAACGATCGATGCCAGGAAGTGCGACAGCTCGATCAGCGGCAAAGGCAGGTAGTGCGCCGCCGCACGTAAAGGCGCCAGCAGCGCAGGCGTCATCGCGGCCACCAGCATGTAGGCCCCGCTGACAAAGGCCAGCAGGCCGAACACGACCGGCGCGAACAGCGTGGCGACATCCCCTGCCCCGCGCCCGACCCCTTGCAGGGCGGGGCCATGACGGCGCAACAGGCGGCGGCTCATGCCTGCGGCGGCGATGACGAGCGGAAGGAGGTAATAAATTGCCCGGAAGGCGATCAGGCTGGCGACCAGGCCTTCCACCGGGCTGGCCGGAACAAGCAGCAGGATCACAGCCTCGAAGACGCCGATGCCACCCGGCAGGCCGCTCATTCCCCCGGCAAGACAGGCGAGCGCGAACACCGGCACGAACGCCGCAAAGCCGACCGCGGTCTCCGCCGGTAGCAAGGCGAACAGGACAAGACCTGCCGCCACCCAGTCCGCCAGGCTGACCCCGACGCGCGCCAGCACGCCCGTCAGGCCACCCGGCACAAGAAAGCTGGCATTGGCGATGTGCCACACGACCAGCGCCAGCAGCACACACCCCATGCCGATGGCAGCCCTGTCCGGAATGCCGAAATGCACCGGGAACGCCTCAGACCGGAAGACAAGGCCGAACCCGCTGAGCAGCAATGCCCCGACCGTCAGGCTGATCCGCGTCATGCGAGTGACGGCCTGGCTCTCATCCTCGGACAGGCCGAGCCCGCCATAGATCCGGGAGCGGACGGCTGAGCCGGTCAGCTCCGTTTCGCCGAGGGAATTGCCGACGGCCTGCGCCGTGAAGGAGATGAGCGCCATATCGCGCCATGGCCGGGCAAGACCGAGATGGCGGAGCGTCAGGCTGTCGCGAAGCATCGCCGCCGCATAACTCGCCAGCATGCCCAACATGGCAATCAGGACCGCGGGAAGCGCCAGCGATGAAAACCGGGCATAGATCAGATGCATCGACAGGTGATCCAGCCGGGCATGAATGGCAAGGATGGCGGCCGCAAAAATGAGCAGCGCCAGTATGAGCGGCACGGGGTTGGCGCGGCTTTGCCGTTCCCGAAGCCTGCGCTTGTCCGCCTCCATCCTGCGTCCCCCCTAGAAGCGATCAAGCAGGCGGCGGAGATATTCCCGTTCTTCTTCGTCGTCGCTTTCATTGTAGCGGCGGCGCAGCTCTTCAAGGATATCCTTGGCGCGCTGGCGTTCGGCTTCCTCCGGCACACGGACATTGTCGCCATTGTTGCCCATGCCGCCGGCTTCGCGTCCGAACGGATCGTTTCGGGCCTGGCCCTGATTGGTCCGCTCGCGCTGCATTTCATCCAGCAAAGCAGCAAGGTTCCGGTTGAGATCCGACAGGCCCTGTGTGGCAAGGGCCTGGTCATTCGACGCGGCGCCCTCATTACCGCGGGCAAGGTTCCGTTCGGCGTTGCGCTGAGCCTCGCGAATGGCCGCCAGCGCGTCCGGGTCGATCGCGCCGGTCAGCGCATCGTCTTCGCCAGCCCCTTCGCCAAGCCCCTGCTCGCGGGCGAATTTCTCAACCAGCTCGCCCAGCCGGGCCTGGCGTTCGGCCAGCGTCCCGCCACCTTGCGGCGCGTCGCCTTCATCGGTTCCGGCAAAACTGTTCGTGCCCGGACGCTCACCACCCGGGCGGCCGCCGCCCTGCGGATTGTCGCCTTCGGATGGGTTGCCGGCCTGGCCCTGACCGCCCTGCCCCGGTTGCAGGCCGTCCTGCTGGCCCTGTTGGCCGCCCGGCTGCTGGCCGGACTCCTGTCCTGAGTCCTGACCGGACTCTCCGGACTGGCCCTGCTGGCCTGATGGCATTTCGCCGCGCTGCTGGGCCAGCGTATCATCGTTCAACTGGCGCTGTTCGCGCAGGATCTCGGACAGGCGGCGCATCGCGTCGGTCATTTCCTGTTCTTCCGGCGGCAGGTCTTCCTGCTCTTCGCCATCCGACTGGGAACCCGGCATGCCGGCCATGCCGTTGCCACTCTGGCCACGTTGGAACTCCAGATTCTGCAGCATGTTGGTGATATCGGACAGCAACTGGCGCGCCTGCTCCGTGGCGCCGGTATCGGTCAGGTCCTGCAAGGCATTCAGCATGTCCTCGAAATCCTGCCCGCCAAGGCTCTGGCCCCCGCCCATGGCCATGCCGTCTTCATTCGTATCCGGCATCTCGCCGCCATTGGCGACGGCTTCGGCCATCTTTGCCGCGAGGTATTCATTGGCCGCATCGCGGAATGCTTCCATGCGGCGGCGGATCTCTTCTTCCGACGCCCCGTCCCGCAGGGCCTGCTCCAGCGCGCGGCGCGCGGCTTCAAGACGGCGCAGGGCATCTGCCGCGCTGCCATACTCGGCCTTCAGCGCCAGCGACCACAGCAGCGGATCCACCGCGTCAGCTTCATCCTTCGTGCCGGCGCTTTCCAGCACGCCTTCTGCCATCTTGAAGGTCAGGTAATAGGCCTGGTTCGGCATGTAGCGCTCGCCCATCAGCGTCACGGAGTCGAGCATCAGGGCGGCCTTCTGGACATCCGGCGGCGCGGCGTTCAGCCGGTTGGCCGCCGGGTTATTGATCGCCCCCTGTTTCAGGGCGTCCGGATTTTTCGTCAGAGACGCATAGTCTCTCGGTTCCCGCAGCACCGTCACGCGTACTTCCTGTGCGACCCGCGCGACCGGGTCCAGGAAAAGCTTCTCCGGCAGGGTGAAGGACTCGGTCTTGCTCACCCCCTCCTGCCCGGACGCATCGGTCACGACCAGATGAACCTCCACCGGCAGGCCGGCCCAGCGGTGACGGGTCAGGTCGATCTGGGTCGTGTCCTTGATTTCCGGCATGGACGGCGCCGCAAGCGGGATCGCGACACGGTCTTCCGCGTCCGGGGCGGCCGGATTGGGGTCCTGCAGTCGGATCGCCAGCTCGGCTTTCACCACGCCGTAATCGTCGGCGGCGGTCCAGGCAAATTCCGTCCGGTCGAGGCGGCCATAGGTGGGCACGGACACGAACTGCACCGTGGGCGGATCGTCCGGCGAGGCCAGCAGCCGCCAGGCGGCCCGCTCGCCCCACCAGCGCACGGAAACGCGGGCGTCTTCCTCCAGCGTGGCCTTGGCTTCCCAGGCCCCGTCGGGTGTGGCGGCGAAAGACTGCGAGCTGCGATGCCGCCCCTTCAGGACAAGGCGCGGCGCCGTCGGGGCTTCGGTGCGTAGCGTGATCTCGGATCCACGCGGCACACGGACATCATTCAGCCCCGGTTTCAGGAAGATCGGCGCCCGGCCCGTATGGTCCGGCGGGATGATCCAGGCCTCGACGGTCATGTCGTCGGCGCCGACCAGCGCGCCATAGTCCGGGTTCAGCGCCCGCAACAGGCGGCCTGGTCCCTGCTCCCCCGCCAGCACGGCAATGCCGACAAGGGCCACAGGCAGGACGTAGCGCAGGCGAAAGGGGTCGAGCTGGCGCCATTCGGCAGACAGGTTCGGCAGCTTCAGATCCCGCGCGGCTTTCAACACCCGGTCGCGATGGCGCACCCACAGGGCCTGGGCCCCGCGAGACGGGTCCGCCGGCCGGTCGCTCAGCGACGAGACCGGGCGTAGCGGCGATTGACGGTCCAGCAGCTGGACGGCCTCGGCCTCTACTGGCGGCGCGTAACGGCGCGTCCCGCGCAGCAGGAAGATTGCGCCACCCATGAGGAAGATAAGCGCCAGAACGGCACCGAGGGCTGGCGGCAGCTGGTCGAACGCACCGGCCAGCGCCATGGACAGGAACAGGACAAGAAAAACGAACAGCGGCCAGAAGGCCCGGGCGAACGCCAGCAGGCCCAGCCGCCGGCGCGTGGCCGCGACCTTCCCCCCGATCGTTTTCAGTCCGTCCTTTTCAGCCAATCCGGCACCTGTTCCAGTTGCAACATTTCCTCGAGGTCCGGCCTGCGGCGGACAATGTCGAACCGGTCGCCATTGACCAGAACTTCCGGCACGAGGGGACGTGTATTGTAGGACGAAGACAGCACAGCGCCATAGGCCCCGGCTGACATGAAGGCCAGCCGCTCGCCCGGCTCTACAGCGGGCATGTCACGTCCGGACGCAAACTTGTCGGTCGACTCGCAGATCGGGCCGACCACGTCATAGGTCTTTTCAGGGGCATCCGGGGCCGCCTGTTTCAGCGGCTGGATGTCATGGTGCGCGCCATACAGGGCCGGACGCATCAGGTCGTTCATGCCTGCATCGACGATCAGGAAAGACCGGTCCGGCGCCGTCTTCTCATACAGCGCCGTGGTCAGCATGACCCCTGCATTGCCCGCGATGACCCGGCCCGGCTCCAGGATGACCTGGACGCCGAGGCCCGCACTCACTTCCGCGATCATGGCAGCGTATGCCGATGGCGGGGGCGGTTCGTCACCCTGCTTGTAGGGAATGCCGAGGCCGCCGCCGACATCGATACGGGCAATGTCATGCCCGGCCGCCCGCAGGCGCTGGGCGAGGCCCACGACTTTCTCGAATGCGGCCCGCATGGGCACAAGATCGCCAATCTGGCTGCCGATATGGACATCGACGCCAACGACCCGGATGCCGGGAAGCGTGGCCGCTTCGGCGTAAAGCTCTTCGGCTTCGGTCCACGGCACGCCGAACTTGTCGCCCTTCTTGCCGGTGGAAATGTTCGGATGGCCGCCCGCGGCGACGTCCGGGTTCACGCGGATGGCGATCGGCGCTTCAAGGCCAATGCCATTGGCCACATAGGACAGGAGGCGAAGCTCGGCGGCGCTTTCGACATTGAACTGGTGGATGCCCTCGCGCAGGCCGAGTTCCATCTCGCGGGCCGTCTTGCCGACGCCGGAAAACACGATCTTCGAGGCCGGGATGCCCGCCCGCAGCGCGCGCTGCATCTCGCCGCTGCTGACGACATCCGCCCCGCAGCCTTCCGCCGCCAGCGTCGCCAGCACGGCCAGGTTCGAATTGGCCTTCACCGAATAGGCAATCAGGCAGTCCTGCCCTTCGAACGCCGAAGCGATCACGCGGGCATGCCGCTGAAGCGTTGCCGTGGAATAGACATAGCAAGGCGTGCCGACGGCATCGGCCAGCTTCGCCAGATCGACGTCCTCGCAGTGGAGCCGTCCGTCCCGGTAGTCGAAATGATGCATCGCCGCCGCCTAGCTGTCGATTTCGGCCAGCGCGCCGTCATCGACGGGCGTGACGGGTTTGGCATCGGGCACGATACCGCCCCACTGGTTCACTTGCGGGCCGCGCTCCGGCTCCACAACAGCGACCACAGCGATCGGCTCATAGGCGCCGGGGGCGTTGACCGCTTGGATCCCCTCACTTGTGGCGCAGGCACTCAGCGCACCAAGAAGGGCAAGACCGGCGAGCATGCGCCCGGCCGGCCGGATCAGGCGTCTGTTCATGAAATTAGTCCTCCGGGCCGCCCAGGAGTTCATCTTCACCACTGGTATCGGAGTCTTCCGCTTCCTGGCGGGGCGGCAACTTCGGCAGGGTGGATGTATTCCCTTCGGGGAGTTCGGCTTCAACGTCGTTCGGATCGCCCCAGAGCGGGTCGGGGCGCTTCAGGTCACCGGTCAGGCCGCAGGCCGGAAGGGCCAGCGTGCCGAGAATAAGGGCGGCAATAGCCAGAGGGCGTTTCATGCGGCGGTTACTCCAGTCCAAGTCTCTGCTTCCACTGTGCCACCTGTTCGGCGACACGAACAGGGCTTGTGCCACCATATGATGTCCGAGATGAGGCAGATGCTTCAACCGTCAGCACATCGAAAACCGCCTCGGTAATGCCATTGTGAACCTCCTGCATGTCGGCCAGCGTCAGGTCGGCGAGGTCGACGCCCTTCCCTTCCGCGACGGCCACCAGCGACCCGGTCACGTGATGGGCTTCGCGGAACGGCAGGCCGAGCTCCCGCACCAGCCAGTCGGCAAGATCGGTCGCGGTGGAAAAGCCCTTGGCGGCGGCGGCGCGCATGTTTTCCGGCTTGAACCGGATCGTCTCGATCATGCCGGTCATGGCCCGCACGCAGAGGTCAAACGTATCGAAGGCCTCGAAGGTCAGGCGCTTGTCGTCCTGCAGGTCCTTGGCATAGGCGAGCGGCAGCGCCTTCACGGCGCCCTGCAGGCCGGCATAAAACCCGGTGATCAGCGACGCCTTGGCGCGTACCAGCTCGGCCGCGTCCGGATTGCGCTTCTGCGGCATGATCGAAGAGCCGGTCGACCATTCATCGGTCAGCTGGGCGAAGCTGAACTGCGCGCTGGACCACAGCACGATCTCTTCAGCGAGGCGCGAGAGGTGCGTTGCCGCGATGGACAGGGCCGCCAGCGACTCCAGCGCGAAATCACGGGCCGAGACCGCATCGAGCGAGTTCGCCATCGGGCGGGCGAACCCCAGCGCTTCTGCCGTCATGTCCCGGTCGATGGGAAAGCCGGTTCCGGCCAGCGCCGCGGCACCCAGCGGGGACTCATTGAGGCGATTGGCGCAGTCCGACAGGCGGGTCCAGTCACGCGACGTCATCTCGACATAGGCCAGCAGATGGTGGCCAAGCGTTACCGGCTGTGCCGTCTGGAGGTGCGTAAAGCCCGGCATGATCGTGCCGGCATGTTCTTCCGCCCGCAGCACCAGCGCGCCCTGCAGGCCGCCGATCAGGCGGGCCGAATGATCCAGCGCCCGGCGTGTCCACAGGCGGAAATCGGTCACCACCTGGTCATTCCGGGACCGCGCCGTGTGCAGGCGCCCCGCAGGCTCGCCGACGATCTCCTTCAGCCGCGCCTCGACATTCATGTGGATGTCTTCCAGCTCCCGGCGGAACGGGAACGTGCCGTCGCGCAGCTCGTTCAGCACCTGGTCCAGCCCGGCCTGGATCGCCTCATTGTCATCAAAGGAGATGATGCCCATCTCCGACAGCATATCCGCATGGGCCCGGCTGCCGGCGATGTCTTCTTCCGCCATGCGCCGGTCAATATCGAGGGAGGCGTTGATTTCTTCCATGATGTCGGACGGGGTCGCGGCAAACCGTCCCCCCCACATCGTCTGGCCTTTGCCGCTCGTCATTGGCATACCCCTTCAACAAACTTACGGAAGGCGCAAACATGAAGCGCTACGCCATTCCCGGCCTCTTCTTGGTCGGAGTGATCGCAATTGTCTATGTGCTGATCAGCGCAGGCATTGGAAAACGTGATGAAAATCCGCTGGCCCAATATGCAACGGGCAGCCTCGCGAAGCTGGATTTCAGCAGCGCCGGCGACCCGGCAGGGACGGATCCCTTCTATCTGGCGGACGGATCGGCCCGCACGCTGGACGCGTTCAAGGGCAAAACCATCCTCGTGAACTATTGGGCGACCTGGTGTGCGCCCTGCGAAAAGGAAATGCCGTCTCTGGGCGCGCTGCAAAAGGCTCGTGGCGGCGACACATTCGAAGTCGTGGCCATCAGTGTCGATGCCGCCGAGGACAAGGAATACGCCGAGCAACGCCTCGGCCAGCTCGGGGCCCCGAACATTCCGTTCCGCATCGTTACGCCCGAACAGTACGAACTCGTCTATGACAGCGGCGTTCAGGGCTTCCCCACAAGCATTCTTTACGGGCCGGACGGCAAGGAAATCGCCCGTCTTGCCGGCGAAGCGGACTGGTCCTCCTTCGAGGCCATCGGCTTTATCGACGCTCTACTCAAGCGTTGAGAGCTCCAGCCCGATGCGGCTGACCTGTGACAGGAACGTCGATGGCGGGGCCGGAACGTCCCCGGTCACAGGGCCTTCAGCAGGCCACATCAGGACCAGCATCTTCAGCTCCAGCTGCAGGCGGCTGGCATCGCCGGACGTGATCGCGTCGGCTGCCTTCTGCGCGGAAACGGCATAGCCATAGGATTTCTGGTACCGGATCGGATCGTCAATCTCGTTGGAAAATGACACGCCGGCCCGGTAGGCATTCTCACAGCGCTTCATCAGGAAGATGACCAATTCAAGCGGGTCGCCGCCTGCATTGGCCTGAAGATCAGCCATATTGGCCTCAACGGCGGCCAGCTTCGCCTCGACCTCATCCGGCGGCGCGCTGCCGGACAGCGCGTCTTCGGCCTGGTCGATCAGGTCCGGATCGAAGCCTTTCTCGACGAGGCGCGACAGGCCGCCCGGCTGGATCTCGCCCAGCGCGATGCGCAGGTGCTCGGCGGCATCGTCAGGCTCCCCCGCCCGGGCGAGGGCAGCAGCCACGGTCACTTCGCTGGAAATCATCGCGGCGCGCTGATCGATGGGCAGCAGCATGGCCGGATCAACCGCCGTAACGCCCTCCCCGCCTTCGCCTTCACCCATTTCGCCGCCTTGCGCGTAAGATGCAGCGCCGCCCGGCGCAGTCATGGCCGTTTCACCAGCTTCGCCCCCTTCTCCGCCGCAGGCAGCCAGGCCCGCCGTGCCTATCAGGGCGGCCCCAAGGCCGAGCCGGATCCATCGCTTCGGCGTGTAATTCATCGGGATCGCTCCATCATGTCTGTTCCAGGCCGCAGCCTAGGTGCCCCGGCACCTGCCGGGCAAGCCGTCTGGCGCTCTGCTGGCGCTGCAATCGGGTCAGGATCCGGTAACCGGTTTTTGTGTACGGCCCGTACACCATTCCGGCTTGGCATCGCCGCCATCATAATCCCAGGTCTTGTGAGTGCCGCCAGCGACCAGCAACGCAGCGAGGTCCTGCCCGTCCAGCGACAGATCAACGACAAGCCGGCCATACCGGTCGGGCCCGTAATCATGCGAAACGGTGAGCGTTCGGTTGCGTGTCAGCTCACGCACCTCAGCCTTTGCCTGATAGCCGAGTTCGCGTTCCCGCTCGCATTTTGCGCCGGAAACCCAGTCCAGCGGCCCGGTTTCAGGGGCATCCACGCCGTGGAGACGGAACTTGGTGCCATCCGCCAGACGCCCTGAATCGCCATCGGACCAGTAAACGGACGAGGTATCGAAGGGCGCCGGGCCTGCCGGGTCGACGGGTTCCCGTGCAACCACTGCAACACCGAACGCGATGCCCGCAAGCACCACAAAGGTGATCAACCATTCCTTGAGCCGGCCGCTCCGTCCCATGGGCCTCTCCCTGCCTTTTGGCAGGAAAGCTCGGCCCGACCGCTTAAGGGAAAGTTAAGCGCCAGAGGCAGCGGCCAAAACAAAACCCCGGCCTTGCGGGCCGGGGCTGTTTTGATCGCAACCGTGAAACGGTGCGGCAGGCTTAGACGAAGCCTTTGAACTTGTCCTTGAAGCGGGACACGCGGCCACCGCGGTCCATCAGCTTTCCGTCGCCGCCGGTCCAGGCCGGGTGCGATTTGGAGTCGATGTCCAGCATGAGGCGGTCACCTTCAGCGCCGTATGTCGAGCGCGTCTGGTACTCTGTGCCGTCCGTCATCACCACGGTGATGAAGTGATAGTCGGGATGACCTTCTTTTTTCATGGCTCGCGCCCTTCTGTGATCCGTTACCTGCGGGCCTTGTGGCCGCCGCGCTTCACCAGTAGGGGTGCGCGGGCGTGGCTGCTGCCCGTTTTCAGAAGTGGCGCGTGTAACTGAAGAAAGCCCCTTTCGCAAGAGGGCCTAGCACCCGTTTTCCATAGTCCTGCAAAGGTATTCCTCATGGCCGACACGGAATCCCAGCAAACGATCGACCGGCGCGCGACAGAACCAGGCGGCGGACAGGCCATCAACCGCCCCAAAGGGCGCAGCCTGAAGCCCCTGGCATTGCTGCTGCCTTATGCCGGACGGCATTGGCGGACCGTGGCGATTGCGCTCGTCTTTCTGGTCGGCGCCGCCGCACTCAGCCTGACCCTGCCAATCCTGCTCGGCAAGGCTGCAGACAGCGGCCGGCAGGCAGGCGGCGACACGCAGAAACTGCTGGAACTGGTCAACAAATCCTTCTTCTGGGTCGCGGCGGCCGCCATCACCTCCGGTGTGCTGGGCGCGGTACGCTTCTATTTCGTCTCCCGGTTCGGCGAACGGATCGCGGCTGACCTGCGCCGGGACCTTTATGCCCACCTCCTGACCCTCGGCCCCCGCTATCATTCGAAAATGCGCTCCGGCGAAGCGGTCTCCCGCCTGACGGCCGACATCACCCTGATCGAGCAATTTCTCGGTACCTCCGCCTCAATGGCGACGCGGACGCTGATCACGACCTTTGGCGCGTTGACCATGATGATGGTGGTGAATTGGCAGCTGGGCCTGACCCTGCTGGCCATGCTGCCGGTCGCGATGCTGCCCGTGGTGGGTGTTGGCCGGATCATCCGGGCGATGTCGAACCGGGCCCAATCGCGCCTCGCCGATGCGGGCGCCGAAGCGTCAGAAGCGCTCGACGCCATCGAACTTGTCCAGGCCTACAGCCGTGAAGACAGCCGCCTTGCCAATTTCACCGAGGCCGTTGAGGCGACCTTCGCCGCGGCCATGCGCCGGATCACGGCGCGCAGCCTGATGATCGTCATGGTCTCGGTACTTCTGTTCGGCGGGTTTGTCTGCGTGCTGTGGATGGGCGCCCGGGCTGTGGCGAAAGGCGAAATGAGCTTCGGTGACCTCTCCGCCATGGTGCTTTACGCCCTGTATGCCGGGTCCGGCTTCGGCATGCTGGCGGAAGTCTATGGCGAGGTCATGCGCGCCGCCGGCGCCGCCGACCGCGCCGCGGAAGTGCTGAATGCAGAGCCCGAGATCGCCCCGCCTGCCCTGCCGCGCCCGATGCCGGAGAAAATCACCGGCGCGCTCACCTTCGATCATGTGACCTTCGCCTATGACGAGGCCACGAATGACGGCAAGCCGGTCTCCGCGCTGACCGATTTCTCCCTGACGGTGAAGCCCGGCGAGTTCGTCGCCCTTGTCGGCCCCAGCGGCGCGGGCAAGACGACCGTGTTCCGCCTCGCCCTGCGTCTGTTCGATCCGCAATCCGGCCAGGTGACTCTGGACGGGATCGCCTCGGCAGAGGTCACCCCGCGCGATTGGCGCCGCAACTTTGCCTACGCCCCGCAGGAATCGGCCTTGTTCACCGGCACGGCGGCAGAGAATATCGGTTTTGGTACGGATAATCCCGACGAAAAGCTGCTGGAACACGCGGCCCGCATGGCCGAAGCGATGGACTTCCTGTCAGAGAAGGAAGGCCTTGCCACACCGCTCGGCCAGAAGGGCCGCAGCCTGTCCGGTGGCCAGCGCCAGCGGATCGCGCTCGCCCGCGCCCTGGTGCGGGATGCGCCGGTTCTCCTGCTCGACGAAGCGACCTCCGCGCTCGATTCAGAGAGCGAAGCCGCAGTCCGCCGGGCCATCGAAAACGCCTCGGAAGGACGCACGACCCTGGTCATCGCCCACCGCCTGTCCACCGTGCGCCGGGCCGACCGCATCCTGGTCATGGAGCACGGGCAAATCGTCGAGGAAGGCAGCCACGAGGAACTGGTCGCCAAAGGCGGGCTATACGCCCGCCTCGCCGAACTTCAGTTTGCGGAAGGCTGAGATCAGCGGCGCTTCCATTTCTTGACCTTGCCGTCCACCGTGAAGGCGAAGGCAAGTGACAGGATCAACGGCACCCAGATCGGCAATTCGCCGAGACCCGGCGCACCGACCGCTTCGGCGATGTGATCATCCACACACCACCACAATAGCCACAACCACATACAGACACTCCTTTTTCTGTACGCCCCTTACAGGGACACAGATAGGAAGCCTGCAGGCCTTTGTTTAGAGGCGGGTTTATTCCGCCGCCTGGAGGGCCGGCTTGGACGCAGCGGCGTTCTCGGGCGTGGTGAACGTCATGACACCATCCTCGATCGGCTCCTCGCGCAAATTCTTCCGGTCGGTGAAATAGCTTTGGTGCAGCTTCCAAGGCGCTTCGGTGTGCTGGCGCGGGAACTGGTCCATCACCCGCTGGAAATAGCCGGACGAGAAATCCACGAAGGGTTCGGTCTCATTCGGGAAGGCCGGAAGGTAAGGCATCGCGGAAGTCGCCCCCTTCTGGTCCATCAGCGTGATCAGGCGGCAGACATATTCACTGGTCAGGTCCGCCTTCAGCGTCCAGGACGCATTGGTGTACCCGAACGTCACGGCGAGGTTCGGCACATTGGACAGCATCACGCCCTTGTAGTTGAGCAGCTTGCCGGGATCGACCTTCACCCCGTCCAGCGAGACATCGACACCGTTCATGAAAACGAGGTTCAGCCCCGTCGCGGTGATGACGATGTCGGCTTCCAGCTCCTTACCGGATTTGAGCTTGATCCCCTTCTCCGTGAAGGTCTCGATATGGTCCGTCTCGACGCTGGCCTTGCCGGATTTCAGGACATTGAACAGGTCCGAATCCGGCACCAGGCAGAGACGCTGTTCCCACGGATTGTAGTGCGGCGTGAAATGCTTCTCGACATCATAGTCGGGGCCAAGTTCCTCGCGCACCATTTTCAGGAGACGCTCTTTTGCCTGTTCCGGATTCTCGCGCGTCTTCCGGAAGAAATACTGCTGGAAAGCGACGTTCCGCCAGCGGATCAGCGCGTAGGCCCAGCTGTCCGGCAGGATGGCGCGCAGGAAGTTCGCAAGCTTGTCCACCGCCGGACGGGAGACGACATAAGTCGGCGAGCGCTGCAGCATGGTCACATGCCCCGCCTTCTCCGCCATGGCCGGCACCAGCGTCATCGCTGTCGCGCCGGAGCCGATGATGACGACTTTCTTGCCGGTATAGTCGAGATCTTCCGGCCAGTGCTGGGGATGTACGAACTGGCCTTTGTAGTTGTCCTCGCCCGGGAAGTCCGGCCGGTAGCCTTCATCGTAATTGTAGTATCCGCCGCACATGAACAGGAACCGCGCCGTGAGGTCCGTGCGCTTGCCTGTTTTCGTGTCTTCGGAGGTGATGTGCCAGACCTGGTCCGGGCTCGACCAGTCTGCGGCCACGATCTTCGTGTCGAACTGGATATGGCGGGTGATGTCGTGCTCGTCCGCCGTTTCACGAATGTAGTTCCGGATCGACGGCCCGTCGGCGATGGCCTTGGCCTCGGTCCAGGGTTTGAAGTTGAAGCCCAGCGTGTGCATGTCCGAATCCGAACGGATGCCGGGATAGCGGAACAGGTCCCACGTCCCGCCCATGGCGCTCCGCTGCTCGAAGATCCGATAGGTCTTGCCGGGGCACTGCTTGCCGAGGTGAACGGCAGCGCCGATGCCCGAAAGGCCCGCGCCGATGATGAGAACGTCTGTATCTGGCTGTGTCATGCGACACATGATTACGTGTTTTTACGGATAAGGAAATAGGTGACGCGAGCGTCATCTATTAATTTCCGGGTCACCAGCCGGAAAAGGCGCTCAGACGGAGGCGGCCTTACCGAAGGAACCCGCATGCCGGATCTGCTTTTCGAGCTTCGGATGCAGGTCGACATTGGCCGCCAGGATCGAGCCGGTCTGCAGCACATCCCCGCCGTCGAGTTCGCTGATCATGCCGCCCGCTTCGCGGACCAGCACGATGCCGGCGGCGATATCCCAGGATTGCAGGTTCCGCTCCCAGAAGCCGTCAAACCGGCCGGCAGCGACCCAGGCAAGGTCCAGCGCGGCGGACCCATTGCGGCGGATCCCGGCGGTGGCCGGCGTCATCGCGGCGACTTCGCGGGCGAAGGTGACGTGGCTCTCTTCGGACTTGCCATGCCACGGCGTGCCGGTGGCGATGACCGATTCATTCAGGTTCCGGCGGGCCGCCACGCGCAGCTTGCGATTGTCCAGCCAGGCGCCGCGGCCGGTCTCGGCCCAGAAAATCTCGTTCTTGGCGACATCGAAGACGACACCGGTCAGCAGTTCGCCATCGCGTTCCAGCGCGATGGAAACAGCGAAATGCGGCTGGCCATGCAGGAAGTTCAGCGTGCCGTCCAGCGGGTCGACGATGAACCGGTTGGACTTGTCTGTGCCTTCGACAATGCCGCGCTCTTCCATCACGAAGCCATAGCCCGGACGGGCCTTGGTGAGGTGGGTGAAGATGATCTCTTCGGCGCGGTGGTCGGCGTTCGAAACGAAGTCTGCGGGGCCCTTCTTCGAGACCTGCAGGTTTTCCACTTCACCGAAGTCACGCGCCAGTGAGCGCCCGGCAGCGCGGGCGGCGGCGATCATCACGCTTCCAACAGGTGACGGTTTGGACATCGGCTTATCCTATCTTTTGCGGCTGGAATGGGCAAAGGCCCGGCCAGCGGCGGGCTTCATCCGGAAACAGGCGGGGGCGTAAGCCTTTGGCCGGAAAGGGTCAAGAAGCCCATGTGTTAATGGGCTTTCAGGGATTAAACGGCCATCCGCCATACCGGAGCCCGTCCGGCCGTTTTGCAGATTCCGCCTTTTGGATGCAAACTCTCCCCCTCTTTCGGCTAAAAAGGGGACTGAAAAATGCTGAACCAATTCCTGAACTTCGACAAACTGATCGGCACGACGCTGATCAAGGTGATGTACTATATCGGCCTGGTCGGCATCGCGCTCTACGCCATCGTGACGTTTCTCGGCGGCCTTGGCATGATGACCCAGAGTTTCCTGGGCGGCCTCGGCATGGTCATCGCGGCCTTGATCGGCGCGGTTGTCGGGCTGCTGTTCTGGCGCTTCATCTGCGAGATCTACCTGCTGTTCTTCCGCATCAGCGACGACCTGCGCGACATCAAGAACATGAAAAGCACCGGCACGCCGGCCAGCTAGGACCGGCCCTGATCCAGCTCGTCCAGTATCCGGTTGAACGCCGCAATGGCGGCCGGGGCGCCGTCCGGGTGATCCCAGACCCCGGATGACACGGCAATGAAATCCGCCCCGGCTGTCACCAGCGGCGCGGCGTTCTCCACGGTAATGCCGCCAATGGCGACACACGGGATTTCCATGCTCTCCTGCCAGACTTCCAGAAGGTCCGGGGTGGCCTGCACCGTCCCGTCCTTGGTCGATGTCGGATAGAAGGCCCCGAAGGCGACATAGTCGGCCCCCGCCTCCCCGGCCTGCATGGCGATATGGCGGGAATTCTTGGCCGTCGCCCCGACGATCATCTCCTTGCCGACAATGGCGCGGGCATCTTTCACCGGCACATCGTCCCAGCCGACATGCACGCCATCGGCGCCAAGCTCGACCGCGAGCTGCGGGCTGTCATTGATCAGGACGGCGACGCCATAGGCCTTCGCCATCTCTGTGACGGCGGCGCCTACTTCCCGCGTAGCTGCCTCATCGATGGCCCCGCTCGCGTCTTTCAGGCGCAGCTGCAGGCAGGCGACGTCCCCGGCGGACAGCGCCGTTTCCAGCAGCGCCGCAAACGCATCGGCATCGTCGATCCGGGGCGGTGTGATCAGGTAGAGCCGCGTGCGCGGGCGGGTGTATTCAGGTTTTGACATGGCGCCTAAATGCGCCGGTTCCAGGCCGACGGCAAGCGGCCCGCTGCGGCACGGTTCATTCCCCCGGCGGCGGGACGAACACCCGGGCAATCCGGCGGGCGAACGGCCCCCAGAAGACCGCGGCGAACCAGGCGACCGGGAAAGCCAGCACCCAGGCGCCGAGCCACCGCGGCACCAGGCCCGGATCAATACCGGTATTGATGGCCGTCACGATCAGGGCAACCAGGCCGCTCATCCCGGCCGACAGAATGCCGGAATAGACGATTTGCCATTTCATCCTGCCAGCCTCCCGTGACCCGTCGGCCGCCCCCTGGCCCCTACTCTTCCACTTCTGCCTCGGCGGCATTCAGCAAATAGGCCTCATAGGCTTCCGGCGACCAGTCGCGGCCAAGGAAGTCATGCACCAGCTCCGCCGCAGGCTTCGACGCCCCCGGCGCAAGGACCAGATCCCGGTAGCGTTTCGCGGTGGCGCCGTCCCGCAGGCCATTGGCTTCGAATTCCGAGAACAGGTCCGTCGAAATCGCGAGCGACCACTGATAGGTGTAGTAGATCGCCGAATAGCCATCGAGATGGCCGAAGCTGGCATATTGGTGGGCATCCGGCAGCGTTTCGAAGGGGCTCAGCTTCGACTGGTTCTCATTCCAGATCTCGTCGAAATCGACCTCCGAAGGCGGACGGTTGTAATAGTCGAGTGAGACATTCGCGTAGAGCAGCTGGCGCAGCGTGCCGACACCGACGCCGAAGTCACGTGCGGCCACCATCTTCTCCACAAGCTCCGGCGGGATGACATTGCCGTCTGCATCCTTCGCGAACCTGGCGAGCGTGTCGTAATCCCAGACCCAGTTCTCCAGCATCTGGGACGGGGCTTCGATGAAGTCCCACTCAAGGCTTCCCATGGAGAGGTTCGCGTAATCCGGCTGGCCTGAGAACATGCCGTGAATCAGGTGGCCAAATTCATGCAGGAAGGTCTCGACCTGACTGTGCTCCATCAGGCCGGTCGCGTGATCCCCGGCCGGGAAGTTGCAAAGCAAGGCACCAACCGGCACCTCATCCGTAGTCGGACCGAAGCGGATCGGAAACGCCGCCGCATGTTTGAACTTGCCCTCACGGGGATGCATGTCGAGGAAGAACCGGCCAATCAGCGTTCCTTCCTGGTACATCTCATACCCGCTGACGCTATCCTGCCAGACCGGCGCCCCGTCCCACGGCTTGATCTCGACATCGAACAGATCCTGCACGAGGGAGAAGATGCCATCGCGGACATCATTGTAGGCGAAATATTTGCGCACTTCCTGGGAGTCGAGCTCGTAATCGGACTTGCGGACAAGTTCCGCAAGATAGCTGCGGCTCCAGTCATTGACGGCCGTCGCACCCGGCATCAGTTCCTGCTGCTTTTCCAACAGCCGGTCATATTCCAGCTCGGCCGCATTGCGGGCGGCGCCTTCAACAGATTCGAGGAAGTCGCTCACCACGTCCGGTGAGCCTGTCATCTTGTCTTCGGTAACGTAGGCAGCCCAATTGTCATAGCCCAGCGTCGTCGCCAGTTCGTAGCGCTTTTCCAGCAAGCCGCGCAGCGATGCCACATTCTCCGGATAGGCCCGGTTCAGGAACTCCGAAGCGAGCTTCTTGCGCAGGTCTTCATCGGGTGAATACGTGTAGATGGGGAACACGTCGGGATAATCGGTAGTGATGGTCACCATGCCATCCTCACCCGGCGGGTGGGTGGTGATGTAATCTTCCGGCAGGCCCATCAGGTCCTCAGGTGAAACTTTCACACTGCCCTGGATCTCGCGAAGGTTCTTGCTGAACTCCGTCGACAACTCGGCAAGATCTGCATTCAGACTGCGGACCTTTTCCCGGGTCGGCTCATCCTTGTCGATACCGGCCCGGCGGTACTCCGCGAGTGTCTTTTCAAGAAAATAGGCTGACCGCGCGTCCAGCTTCGTCGAATCGATCGACGAGAGGCGATCGTAGAGCGGACGAGACAGTGAGATACGCGTTGTCATGTCCGACGTTTTCTGCTGGCAGGTGTCGCCCGTCTCGCGGATGGCGGCATCCGGATTGGCTTCGGCGATGACCGCGGCCTCACCATACCCCACACCCAAGGCAAGGTTCAGCAGGGCGTCATAATCCTTGAGGTCCCCTACCCCGGCCGGACCATCCCGGGTTTCCAGATCGGTCAGCATTTTCTCGACCTGTGTCAGGGCGCCATCGCAGCGCGCTGTAAACGCCTCGGCAGACGCCGGGGCCAGCTCCAGCGTTTTCAGCATCGCCATGCCATCATTTGAAAGTTTGCTACGGTCAGAACTCGCCGGCGCTTCGGGGACGCTGCACGCCTGGAGAAGAAACAATGCGGCAACAGACGCGGCGGCGAGCAGGTTAGGCTTGAGCGGCATGATTTCCCTTTGTGTCAGGTGATGCACGAACAAAAATGCCCGCCATCGGAATGGCGGGCAATATGACGTTGCGTTGACCGGTAAGTCCAGAGGCGGCTAGCCCGCCTCTGTGCACCCGGTCCCAGATCAGCCGGCTTTGGAGGCCTGGTAGATGCTGTCGACGGACTCGGCGAGCGCCGCATCGAACTCTGCATCGCTCTGCTGGGCCGAGAGGCCTTCAGTCAGGGCGCGCGAGAAAGAGGCGATCATGCCGGTGTTCGACGCCAGTTTGGCATTCGCATCATTGCGCGAATAGCCGCCCGACAGGGCCACGACGCGCATCACGCGCGGATGGTCGACCAGCGGCTTGTAGAGGTTTGCCTTCTCCGGCAGCGTCAGCTTCAGCATCACCTGCTTGTCATGGCCGAGGGCGTCCAGCTGCTTCAGGATTTCGGCGAGCAGGATGTCTTCCGCTTCCGCCTTGTCGGAGATCGAAATCGTGACTTCCGGCTCAATGATCGGCATCAGGCCGTGGCCGAGGATCTGGCGGCCGACGTCGAATTGCTGAGCAACGACGGCGGCGATGCCTTCCGGGTTGGCAGCATTGATGACCGACCGCATCTTCGTGCCGAAGATGCCCTTGGCGACAGCGCGCTCAAGCAGGGCGTCGAGATCAGGCATCGGCTTCATGACCTGAACGCCGTTTTCTTCGTCGGCGAGTCCTTTGTCGACCTTCAGGAACGGAACGACGCTGCGCTCTTTCCAGAGATATTCGGCGGTTGGCACGCCATCGATTTCGCCGTCCATGGTGCGCTCGAACAGGATGGCGCCCATCACCTTGTCGCCATTGAAGGCCGGCGACTTGATGATGCGGGCCCGCATCTCGTGGATCTTGCCGAACATTTCCTCATCGTTGGCGTAGGCGCTTTCCTCAACGCCGTAGAGGCGCAGGGCCTTCGGGGTGGAACCGCCAGACTGGTCGAGCGCGGCGATAAAGCCCGCCTTCTCTGCTGCCTGCTTCGCCATGGTCTCGTTTGCCATTTCAACTACCGTCATTCTGAATGGATCCTGTGAACAATGCTTGTCTTGCAAAGTTTGCGTTCAAGTACCGTGCCGGTTGCAGGCGTCAACCGTTGGCAAGCCTGTACCCGGCAGGGGCTGAACCCCTTTGATTCCGGGCATGTTACCGGTTTTCGGCAGAAAATAAGCCCCTTGCTGGTGATCGGGTTGACCCGAAATTGGTTTCAGGGGGGCCATCAAGCTTTTAGAAGCCTGTCTAACCGCCAAAATGTGAGCGCTATCATTCCCTGTACCGGCGCGATTTGCCGCAGGCTGTGCCGCGACCGCTCAGGACGGGAAATCGAATCTGTGCCGGAAAGGGTCAGGCTTTCAGGGCGTCCACGCCGGGCAGCGGCTTGCCTTCCATCCATTCGAGGAAGGCGCCGCCGGCGGTCGAGACGAAGGTGAAATCATTTGCGACGCCCGCGTGGTTCAGCGCGGCGACGGTGTCCCCGCCCCCGGCCACGGCGATCAGCTTGCCGGCTTTCGTCCGGTCGGCGGCCGCCTTCGCAGCGGCAACCGTCGCGGTGTCGAAAGGTTCAAGCTCGAACGCGCCGAGCGGACCGTTCCAGACCAGCGTCTTGGCCCTGTCCATCGCGTCGGTCAGCACCGTGACCGTCTGCGGCCCCGCATCGAGGATCATCTCCGCCGCACTCACTTCGTTTGCGTGGCAGACGCGATGGTCAGGCGCATGCGCCTTGAATTCGGTCGCCACGGCAACGTCCAGCGGCAGCAGGATCTCGCAGCCGGACTCTTCGGCATTCTTCAGGATCGTCAGCACGGTATCGGCCAGGTCGTGCTCACAGAGCGACTTGCCGACATCCACGCCTTTGGCGGCCAGGAATGTGTTTGCCATGCCGCCGCCGATGGCCAGCATGTCCACCTTGGAGACCAGATTCTTCAGCAGGTCGATCTTGGTCGAGACCTTGGCCCCGCCGACAACCGCCATGACCGGGCGCTCCGGAGAGCCGAGAGCTTTCTCCAGCGCATCCAACTCCGTTTCCATCGCCTTGCCGGCATAGGCCGGAATGTAGTGTGTCACACCCTCCGTGGACGCATGGGCGCGGTGCGCCGCAGAGAAAGCATCGTTCACGAAGAGATCGCCGAGCGCGGCAATCGATTTGGCGAGCGCCGGATCGTTCTTCTCCTCGCCCGCCTCGAAGCGCGTATTCTCCATCAGGATCACGTCACGCGGCGCGCGGCTGGTCACGAATGCCTTGGCTTTGGGGCCGAAACCGCAATTCTCGGCGAAGTGCACCGGTACGCCCAGGACGTCCGCGAAAGCTGCGGCGATCGGCTTCAGGCTCAGCTCCGGCACGATCTGGCCTTTCGGACGGCCGAAATGGGCGAGCAGGACCACCTTGGCCCCCTTCTCCCGCAGGGCCTCGACGGTCGGCAATGCGGAGCGAAGACGTGTTGCGTCGGTCACTTTGCCGTCCGCCATCGGAACATTGAAATCGACGCGGACCAGGGCCGTCTTGCCGGTCAGGTCCCCGGCATCTTCGATACGGCGGAAGTCGGACATGGGTGTTACTCCGGTTTGCGGAACACGGCGCGCAAGATCGCTGCCGGTCCGGAATGGTAAGGGCCTTCAGAAAGGGTTTCGATGCCGGTCAGGAAAGACACGGCCTCGGCGTCCTTGAAATCCATGTTGATGTCGACAGGGGCGAACAGCATGTCGAGCACGGGCGGACCGCCGGAATTGTGGGACCTCTGGTAATCGAGCTGTTCCAGCAAAAAGCCTTCCAGGAAGACATGCCCGCCGGGCTTCAGCGATTCCAGCATGAAAGCGTGAAGCGTGGGCCGGAATGACGACGGCACATGCAGAAACATGGACGCGATCACGTCATATTCCGCTTTCGGCCAGTCCCATTCGCTGAGGTCGGCTTCGATACAGGTGACCGGAACACCGCGTTCAGCGGCCAGCTCTGCGGTCTTGGCGAGACCGGCGGCGGACAAGTCCACCGCCGTCACGTCCAGCCCGCATTCAGCCAGGAACACTGCGTCACGCCCCTCCCCGCAAGCAGGGACGAGCGCACGCTGGCCTGGCCGCAGCAGGTCGCGGAAAGCCAGCAACAGCCGGCTCGCCCGCTCCCCATAGGCAAAACCCTGTTCACTGAAGCGGGCGTTCCAGAAATCCTTCGGAATACCCGGCGTCGTCATGAACAGCGCTCCTGTGCCTTGCTTAGATAAGTTTCGCCATGGCGAGCGCGGTGTCCGCCATGCGGGTCGAGAAGCCCCACTCATTATCATACCAGGTCAGGATCGAGCAGAAATTGCCGTCCATGACTTTGGTCTGGTCGAGGTGGAAGATCGAGGAGTGCGGGTCGTGCACGAAGTCGATCGAGACGTTCGGCTGGTCGGTGTAGCCGAGGACGCCCTTCATCGGGCCATCGGCGGCCGCCTTGATCGCCGCGTTGATCTCTTCCGGGGTCGTCTTCTTCTTGGAGACGAATTTCAGGTCGACAACCGAAACGTTCGGCGTCGGCACGCGGACCGAGATACCGTCCAGCTTGCCGTTCAGTTCCGGCAGGACCAGGCCGACGGCCTTGGCGGCGCCGGTGGAGGTCGGGATCATCGACACGGCTGCTGCGCGGCCGCGATAGAGGTCCTTGTGCATCTGGTCGAGCGACGGCTGGTCGTTCGTGTAGGAGTGGATCGTCGTCATCATGCCCTTCTCGATGCCGACCAGGTCATGCAGGACCTTGGCGACCGGCGAGAGGCAGTTCGTGGTGCACGATGCATTGGAGACGACGAGGTCTTCCTTGGTCAGCAGGTCGTGGTTCACGCCGAAGACGATGGTCTTGTCGGCATTGGTGGCCGGGGCAGAGACCAGCACGCGCTTGGCGCCGGCTTCGAGGTGGGCCGAGGCCTTTTCCTTGTCGGCGAAGATGCCGGTACATTCCATCGCAATGTCGATGTCCAGCTCGCGGTGCGGCAGGTCTTTCGGATCGCGGATGGCGGTGCACAGGATCGGCTTGCCATTGATGACGATCTTGTCGCCATCAACCTGGACGTCAGCCGGGAAACGGCCATGCACGGAGTCGAAGCGCAGCAGGTGTGCGTTGGTCGCGACCGGGCCGAGGTCGTTGATCGCGGCAACTTCGATGTCCTTGCGGTCGTTTTCGATGATGGAGCGCAGGACCAGGCGGCCGATACGGCCAAAACCATTGATTGCGACGCGAACGGTCATGGAGATTCTCCTCTTGGGGGATGAAAACCGGAAAACTTTGGGCGCCCTTTACGACGCCGCGGGCCCGTCGTCCACCCGAAGACCGTGCGGCAGGGCGCCGCCAACGCTTCTGTGATCAGGGCTCACGGCGAACCAGAGCAATTGCCCCGTCTGTGTGCAAGTTCCGTGCAACTTTGACATGGACTTCACCGCCCTGCCCGCCTATCCGGGCGAGCCGGGGCCCCTTCCCGGTTGGAGGACCCGCTATCCATGGCACAGCAGGTAGGTCAGAGCGGCAGACGGACGGCCAGCGACTGGGCGCTGTTTGCCCTGCTCAGCCTGATGTGGGCGGGTGCCTACCAGCTGACGCGCATCGCCGTGGACAAGGGAAATCCGGAGGCTGGCCTGCCCGCGGCCTGGGTCCTCGCCGGGCGGCTGACCATCGGCGCCGCGGTGCTGTGGGTCATCATGCTGGCCATGGGACGGCGCCTGCCGCCCCTGACCGACTTCGGGCGGTGGCGAATCATCCTCCTGATGGGCCTGACCAGTTCGACCTTCCCCTTCTTCCTGATCACCACAGCGCAGAAGACCGTCAATTCCAGCCTTGCCGCGCTTTATACGGCCGCCGTGCCCCTGTTCGTGGCCATCGGCGCCCACTTCATGTTCCGGGACGAGCGCCTGACCCTCGGCTCGGCGCTGGGGGTTATCACCGGGTTTGCCGGGGTCGCCATCCTGTTCGGGCCGGACGCCCTGCAAAGTCTCGATTCGGCCAGCACGATCGCCCAATTCATGCTGATCGGGGCGACCATGTTCTACGCCCTGTCCAGCCTGCTCGCCCGCGGCGCCCCGCCCATGCCCTCGATCAGCTTCGCCACAGGGTTTGTCACCGTCGCGGCCATCGTGACCTGGCCGTTCGCGCTGATGGTGGACCCGGCCACGGTCCATGCCGACTGGACGCACTGGGCCGGCGTCGTCGGACTCGGCATCGTCCCGTCAGCCATCGCGCAGGCGCTTTACATGCTGCTGATCGCGCGGACGTCGGCGACGTTCCTGTCGCTGACCGGTTATTCCATCCCGGTCATGGCCGCCGTGCTGGGCTTCATCCTGTTCCGCGAAACGCAGACCTGGCACGCCATGATCGCATTCGCCCTGATCCTGTCCGGCGTCTGGCTTGCCCGCCATGGCGGCGGGGACAAGACCGCCTAGAGCCACGTCCTAAAGCCCGAGACTCTGCAGCACGGTCTCGGTATCCTCCCCAAGACGCCGGGGCTCTGTGCGCACCGAGGCCGGCGTTTCGGAGAACCGCACTGGATGGCGCATGCTGCGATAGGTTCCGGCGTCGGGATGGGTGCGCTGCGCAAAGAAGTCCACGGCTTTCATGTGCGGGTCTTCCAGCACATCCTCCACGGTATTGTAGCGCATAGCCGGAATATTGGCGGCGTCCAGCAGGTCCAGCCATTCATCCGTCGTCTTGGTCGCCGCGACCTGTTCGATCAGGGCGTAGAGCTCGGTCACGTTTTCCGTGCGGGCCTGATAAGTGGCGAAGCGCGGATCCTCGAATACGCCGGGCATGCCGCCGATCTCGAAGAACTGCGCCCATTGCGCATCCGAATATGGCACAAGTCCGATATAGCCATCCCTGGTCGGGTATGGCTTGCGGTTGGGGTTGATGGAGCGCGTGTAAGCCATGCCATAGGACGGCGGCACGAAGGTCTCACCATAGAGATTCTCGACCATGTTGAAGAAGGTGAACGCTTCCAGCATCGGCACCTGCACGAACTGCCCCTGCCCTGTCTTCTCCCGGTGATACAGCGCCGCCAGCGTCGCATAGGCGGCAAACAGGCCGACCGTCTTGTCGGCCACCAGCGAGGGGGCATATTCCGGCGCCCCGCCGGAGCGCATGGCATTCAGCGCGGCAAACCCCGACGCGCCCTGGATCAGATCGTCATAGGCCTGGCGCTTTTCATAAGGCCCGCCCTCTCCAAAGCCGGCGCAATGGACGTAGACGATGTCCGGCTTGATGGCCTTCACGTCTTCATAGCCGAAGCCCAGTCGCCCCATCCCGGCCATGCGGACATTATGGAAGAAGACATCGGCATCCTTCAGAAGGGCCGTCAGCGCCGCCTTGCCTGCGTCTGTCTTCGCATCCAGCTGGATCGACGCCTTGTTGCGGTTGAGCGCCATGAACAGCGGGCCGAGATCCCCGGTCGGGGACTTGCCGGCATAGCGCATCATGTCGCCGCCCTTGCCGGCTTGCCCGCTTTCGATTTTCACGACGTCGGCACCCAGGTCCCCGAAAATCAGGGTCGCAAAGGGTCCAAGGACCACCGAACTCATGTCCACGACTTTCAGGCCAGCCAGCGGGCCGGATGCCTTCTCAACGCTCATGTCTCACCTTTGCTTCACTCGAATTGTGTCTTTTCTTAATGTTCGGGATGGAAGGTCTCTTTATCTCCTGTCAAGCAAACCAGTATGTTCTTGCGGAGATTGAAGGAGGCTTCGCCTTGGACCCGACCTTTACCCGGCAGGACCTGAAAAACGCGATTCCGGATCGCTGCTTCCGGCCGGATACCGCCCGGTCCTTCGCCTATCTTGTCTTCGATATTGCCCTGATTGCCCTCTGCTACTGGGCGCTGTCGCGCACGTCTGCCTGGTATTTCGAAGTGCCGCTGATCTTCCTGCTGGGAACCTTGTTCTGGTCGATCTTCGTGATCGGGCATGACGCCGGGCATGGCGCCTTTTCCCGCTCGCGGCTGGTCAACACGCTTGTCGGCCTGGCAACGCACGGGCCCATCCTGGTGCCCTATCGCGGCTGGCAGCGCAGCCATGCGATGCACCACATGAAAACCGGCCACCTGCAGGAAGAGGAAGTCTTCCGCGCCTGCCGGGCCGAACAGGACTGGTTCAGCCGCAAGGTTCTGTTCCGCTCCGGCATTTTCGTGCTGATCGGCTGGCCGATGTACAAGCTCGGCTTCCGGAACCTCACCACCTATGACCCCGTTCATGGCAGCCACTACCTGCCGGTCAGCGATCTCTACGCCTCCCATGTGAAATGGTCCTGGTATGCGAGCCTCGGCGTGAACCTCGCCTTCCTCGCGCTCTATATTTTCCTGGGGGTACAGTTCGGCTGGGTCTTCGCGCTGAAATATATCGTCGCGCCCTATTTCATCTATGCCGCCTGGCTGACCTTCGTGACCTATATGCAGCATGTCGCGCCGGAAGTGCCGGTCTATGATTCCGGTGACTGGTCCGGCCTGAAAGGCGCGCTCGCGACGGTCGACCGCAATTACGGCCCGTTCAACTGGCTGACCCACAATATCGGCAACCTGCACGTCATCCATCACATCTTCCCGACCATCCCGCACTATCGCCTGCAGGAGGCCACCGATGCGGTGCGGCCCGTTCTGGGTGACTGGTACATGAAGTCAGACCGGTTCGTGCTGGCGGACTTTGTCCGGACGCTGATTGGCTGTCACTTCGTGGAAAGCGAAGACGGCAAGGAAGTGTGGAAGTCCGCCTACCCGTTTGCGAAGAACTATTCCGGACCAGACGAGACCGGCCGCAAGGAAGTGCCTGCGGAATAGATCAGCTCCAGCGTGCGATGCGCAGGGCCTCGATATCCGCCAGCCTTTCTTGCAAGGCCGACCAGTCATCCGCTTCCGCAATCGGCGCCCAGAGCGCTTCGACCTCATCGATCAGCAGGGATGGCGGCACAGCGCGCTTGAAAATTGCGTGCGCCAGCCTGCCGGGCTGCATCGGATCGCGCGCAAGAATCTGCGCCTTCACCGGCGCGAAGGCCTCCCCCTCATACAGCGCCGCCTGCGGAGAGGCCGCTGCACGGGCCTCACTTGCCGCCCCGCCAAACCAGTCATGGAAGACCTGCGGCCAGGCCGCTTCGCTTTCCGTCATCCAGCCATAGAAGGCCTGCAGGAACCCGGCATCCTCTTCCGCCTCCCCTGCCGGCGCGATGCCGAGCAATGCGTGCGTGTGCGCAATGAAGCTGTCGCGATAGGCCAGCTGGTACGGCGCGAGCGCCTTGGCGAGGTCATCGGCATCCGCGCCGGTTGCCAGCAGCGCCGACGCGAGCTGTTGCAGCGCCCAGCCGCCCTGCACAGGCTGGCGACCGAACCGGTAAAGCCCCTGCTGGTCGAAATAGGCCGCTGTGAAGTTCGGGTCCGAGACTGGCAGGAACCGCCACGGCCCGAAATCGAACGTCTCGCCGGTGATGTTGAAATTGTCCGTATTCATCACGCCATGCACAAATCCGGCCGCCATCCACTGGCCGATCATCTTGCCCGTCGCGACGGCGACGCTTTCGAGCAGGTTGCAGGCCCGGCGGGCCAGGTCCGGATCGGCGGCCTGCGGATGGAACTGGTCCACGCAATAATCGACCAGCCGGGCCAGATCAGCGCCCTGTTCCAGATAGGCGAGACGCTGGAAGCTGCCGAAGCGGATATGGCTGTGCGACAGGCGCGTCAGCACCGCTGACCGGGTCGGCGACGGTTCGTCATTGCGCGCAAGCTGTTCGCCCGTCTCGATCAGGGCGAAGGATTTCGACGTGTTGACGCCCAGCGCTTCGAGATAGGATGAGGCGAGCACTTCCCGCACCCCGCCTTTCAGGGTGAGCCGCCCGTCACCCTGCCGGCTCCACGGCGTCTGTCCGGAGCCTTTGGTGCCAAGGTCCAGCAACCGTCCCGCCTTGTCGCGCAGCTGTGCAAACAGGAAGCCGCGCCCGTCCCCCAGTTGTGGATTATACACGCCGAACTGATGCCCATGATACCGGAGTGCCAGCGGCTGCGGCAGGTTTCCGGACAAGGGTTCGAACCGCCCGAAATGGGCGATCTGTCCGTCCGTATCCAGGTCGCCAAGGCCCACCTCGCCGGCCCAGCGGTCATTCCAGAAACGGACCTGATGCTGCGGAAAGTCCGCCGGATCGACAGGGTCGGCAATGAAATCGGCAAGGGCGAGAATCGGGGGCGTATCGGTCATGCCCTCACTCAGCATCCACCTGCCCCATCCGCAAGGCCACACACGAAATGGTGTGTATGCCAAAATGCAAAAGGGGCGGACGTTGCCGCCCGCCCCTCTCGGAAAGAATGTCCAGGAAGCCTAGCGCTTCATGGTGATTTCGAAGCCGATGCGGCGGCCCGGGATCAGCGGCGACAGCGTGCCAGCACCCGGGTAGTAAGCATACGGCGTGTTCGCGCCGGTCGACAGGTTGGAGCTGCCCGGCACCAGCGGCGAGACGCTACCGCCGAACGGCAGCTGCGTGTCGTTACCAGCGGTGACTTCGTCAAGCAGGTTCTTGCCGAACAGGGCCACGGACAGGCCTTCATAAGGCGTGTTCCAGGTCAGGTTGGCATCGACCATGTCGGCCTCGTTCATCCAGCCCCAGTTGTTGTCGGTGAAGGCGTTCTTGTCGCGGTGCTGGTAGTTGGCGCGCGCAACAAGCGTCCCATTGTCACCCAGGTCATGGTCGTAAATGAAGCCAACGCCATAGGTGGATTCCGGCACACGCGGCAGGTCGAGATTGAGATCACGGCCATTGATCAGACCATCGCTGGAGATGTCGTACCTGACATCCGTATATTCAGCATTGATCACGCCGACGTTTGCCGTGAGCAGCAGATTGTCGAGCACCGCATAACGGCCTTCCGCTTCGAATCCGAGGATCTCGGCATCAGCCGTGTTCAGGATGACCTGCGACACACCGGAAGACGGCGACGGCAGGTTCAGCTCACGCTGCATGTCCGAGATGTCGTTGAAGAACACAGCCGCGTTGAACTGGCCACGGCCATCTTCGGTCTGGTGCTTGAAGCCGATTTCATAGCTGTCGACGTTCTCTTCGTCGGTCGCCGAATTCAGGTTCGGGTTCGGGAAGACCGACAGGAAGAGTGCCGGGTCGGTGATCCGGAAGTTGTAGCCGCCCGAACGCACGCCGTTCGTGTAGTGGGCATACATCTGGGAGGTATCGTCCAGCTCATACTTGAAGCCGATCTTCGGCGACCAGTTGCTCCAGTCATCCTTGTTGGAGAAGCCGTTCGGCTCACCCGGGACGAATGGGTTGGTGCCGGTCGTCGGACAGGTTGCATCCACAACAGAACAGGCCGGACGCGGACGGATATAGGTGATGTCCGCATCTTTCTCTTCATAGCCATAGCGCAGGCCGACAATGGCCGTCAGGCGATCGGTCACAGCATAGTCCACCTGGCCGAATACACCGTAGACATTGTGGTCCTGGCGGCCACCACCATAGAAGGTCGCGGCGCTGAGCGTCGGCAGAGAACGGATCTCGGTGTAGCGGACGTCCTGCGTGAAGTAGAAGCCGCCGACCGTCACTTCAGCCTTGCCGAAGGTGCCGGCATAGCGAAGCTCTTCGGAGAACTGCTCCTGCGTCGACTCCGTCATGGAGTGGAACAGGGTCAGCGGGGTCGAGTCGATATCACCGGAGGTCTGCCCCTCGACATCACGATAGCCGATGATGTTGGTGATACGGCCATTGCCGAAGTCCACATCGATGTCGGTCCGCAGCGTGGCGAAGGTGGCATTGCTGTCCTGCAGGCCCGGATTGTTGATCGAGAAGTCGAACGAGTCGCGGTCGAAAAGGCCGCGGTTCTGAGCCGCCGGGCCGTCACCGCGCGTATCGAAGCGCTCGACCTTGCCAAGGAAGGTGATGTCGTCGGTCGGCATCCACTCCAGGGCGCCGCGGACGATGGAAGTCTGCGCTTCGCCCTGATTGTCGCCATTGTAGAGGTTCTTGAAGTAACCGGCGTCAGAGTTGTAGTAGACGCCCAGCTTGCCGTTCAGTTTGCCTTCGACCAGCGGGCCGGACACGGTGGCCTGCACGGTGGAGTTCGGGCCGCCGCGATCATCGTCGATCGGGGTCTCGACGCTTCCGCGGGCTTTCCAATGGAACTCGTCCGTCGGGTTGCCGGTGTTGATCAGCACTGCGCCGCCGGTCGTGTTACGGCCGAACAGGATGCCTTGCGGACCGCGCAGGATTTCAACGCTGTCCAGGTCGAACAGGTCGAGCACGACGCCGCTGTTGGTGCCGAGATAAACGCCATCCACGAACACGCCCACAGTCGGGTCGATGGACGGGATCGACGAGTTGATGCCGAGACCGCGGATGGAGAAGTTTGCCACGCCACGCGAGGTGCCGACATCCGTCAGGTTCACGTTCGGGGTCGAGTAGCTGAGCGATCCGAGGTCGCGCACATTCAGCGCGTCCAGCGTATCGGAGTTGAAGGCCGTAACGGCTACCGGAACGTCCTGGACGTTCTCGACATTGGCCTTCTTGGTTGCGGTGACTGTGACGGTGCCGAGCACCTTGTCGATCGCGGATTCGCGTTGGGGGGTGGTTTCCTGAGCGTGGGCTGCAGACGTCAGAAAAAAGACCGCAGAAGCGGTCGCAAGCAAGCTATGCTTGAGCGCCATGGTTTCCTCATTTGAGTTCAAGTTGATCTGGGAGAAATATTCGTACCCGTTCTCATGCGGGCTATTTCCAACTTA
The DNA here is from genome assembly GCF_000685235.1 of Hyphomonas adhaerens MHS-3. NCBI lineage: Bacteria > Pseudomonadati > Pseudomonadota > Alphaproteobacteria > Hyphomonadales > Hyphomonadaceae > Hyphomonas > Hyphomonas adhaerens. Next base: position 1,108,645 of record NZ_ARYH01000001.1, on the reverse strand, counting down.
GCAGCGAGCCCTGAAGCATTCACAGTAGTCTCACAGTCGCACCCGAATATTTTGGTCGAGTGTTACAATAGAGCCACAATCCCCCAAAACTGGGCACACAAGCGCCCAATACTTGCGCATTTCAAACACCAATCAGGCGAATGACAACGTTGTGCACGGGCAAATATTTCGCGCCGGGCCGTTCTTCTGCTGCGCCGCACAATATTTTTTCCTGTTCGAGAGGTCTTAGGTCTGCCTATCCTGCCCTGTCGTGAGAGCAAATCCGGACATCAAGATCCGGTGCCTCACACAAACGGAGGAAACAAATGAGACAATCAATCAGGCTACTGGCGGGTACGTCAGTGGCATCCCTGCTTCTGGCTCTGCCAGCCATCGCCCAGGAAGGTTCGGAACTTCGCCAGTCCAAAGTGACCGTCACTGGTTCCTACATTGCCGGCACCCCCGAAGACGCGGCCCTGCCAGTCGACGTTCTGACCGCCGGAGACCTCAAACTCGAAGGCAGCCCCAGCATTGACGAACTGATCCGGAACCTCGGCGTATCGTCGGGCACCGACAGCCAGACCAACCAGTTCGCCTCGAACGGCCTGGAAGGCACATCCAACGTGAACCTCCGCGGTCTCGGCCCAGGCCGGACACTGGTGCTGCTCAATGGCCGCCGCCAGGTCCTTCACCCTTATGCGATCGGTGAACAGGCACAGCTGTTCGTCGACACGAACATGATTCCAACTGCCGCGATCGGCCGGATCGAAGTGCTGAAGGATGGCGCCGCGGCGCTCTATGGTTCAGACGCCATTGCCGGTGTTGTGAACTTCATCACACGCGACGATCTCGAAGGTCTGGAAGTCAGCGGTAACTATCAGACGTATGACGGCACGGATGGTGAGTATCAGCTCAGTGCCGCCTATGGCCTGCAAGGCAATGACTGGAACTGGGTCACGTCGATTGGCTATTCGTTCAAGAACGAAGTTCCGCTGCTCGAAAAGGACTGGGCCATCCTGCCTTACGCAGACAACCCGGTCGGGGGCTGGTCTTCGCTCTCCAACCCCGGATATTACATTCCGCTGAATGGTGGCTCGACGGTTCTGGATAATGGCTGTACCGACGTCGGCGGTATTGTCGTCGGCACCTGCCGGTTCCAGTTCACTCAGTTCGACAATCTCGTTGAAGAGGAAGAACGCTACAACATCTACTCCGAATACAATCGCGAGATCGGTGGCGCGAATCTGCACCTCGAAGCCCTGTGGGGCAAGACAGATGTGCCGAGCTGGAAAACCTCGCCCTCCTATCCGCCGCAATCCCTGTTGAATCAGGTCGTCCCTGCGACCCATCCGGGCTTGCTGCAATATGTGGCTGACAATCCGGGTGCAGCTGACCTCGCTGACCTTGGGGCCCTTTACCTTGGCCGTTCGTTTGGCTGGGGCGGCTTCCCTGCGACTGGAAGCTCTCAGGAAGGCTTCCGGAAGTATGATACGCTGCGCCTGTCCGGTTCGGTCGATGGTCAGTGGTCGAATGGTGTCAATTGGGACCTCGGCCTGACCTATCACAGCACCGAAGGCGAACGGGTCACAAACGACACCTATATCAATGGCCTCACCATTGCGCTTCAGGGCTTCGGTGTTTGTGGCGATCCGAATTCGGGTGATGTGCCGGCAGGGGCTGTTCCTGGCCAGGGCGGTTGTGAATACTACAACCCCTTCTCCAACGCCATTGCAGCCAATGCCGTCACGGGTGTAGCCAATCCGAACTACGTGCCAGGTCTCGAGAATAGCGTTGCGCTCGCTGAATGGATGACCGACGGCGTCGGGTCTGTTGTGACCTCCGACCTCATCGTTCTCGATGGCGTCGTTTCCGGCGAGAGCGGCATTCAGGCTGCTGGCGGCGGAATTGGCTGGGCGGCCGGTTTCCAGGTTCGCCGTGAAGGTTACGAAGTCGATCCAAATGAAGTGACCGACCTCGCCCTCAATCCGGGTCCGGCCGGCAACGGTCCGTTCTCCTTCCTGGCGGGCACCAACGCGCTGGATGAGGATCAGACGATCTACGCTCTGTTCGGCGAACTCCAGATCCCGCTCTATGACGACCTCGATGTTCAGGTCGCCGTGCGCTACGAGGATTATGGTGGCAATACGGGATCGACGTTTGACCCGAAAGTCGCAGCCAAGTGGCAGGTGACGGATAACTTCTCGTTCCGTGGATCGGCACAGACCTCGTTCAAAGGCCCGACGCTGAACCAGAACAACAATGCTGTCGCCACAACGCTTCAGTATGTTGCTCCGGCACTCGCGTTCAAAGCCGTGGACCAGTTTGGCAATCCGGATCTGTCACCGGAATCGGCCTTCAGCTTCAACCTGGGTGGCATCTATGAATCCGGCGGCTTCTTTGCCTCGGTGGATTACTACAACTTCGACTTCTCTGATCCGATCATCGTCGAAGACCAGGCAAGCATTGTGAATGCTGCAGTTGCTGCACTTGCCGCCGGAGACACCGAATCCCCGATCCTTTCGCGGATTACCTTCAACGACCCGACTGCTCCATCCGCTGGCACCATTTCCCGTGTTCGCACGAACGTGACCAACGGGCCGGGTATTGAAACCTCGGGTGTCGACGTCCGCATGGAAAACAACTTCGGCAACGTCTTCGGTGGCGGTGCTGAATTTACCGCCGGGCTCGATGCGTCCTACATCATCGAATACGTCGTTGACGATTTCGAGATTGAAGGTGTCATGATCGAGGGGGGTGACCGGGTTGGCCAGTTCAACCGCGGAAACTTCTCGCGTTCCCTGCCTCAGTGGAAGGCGAACCTGTATGGCAACCTCGCCATGGGCGATCACAATGTTCGCCTGATCATGCGTCACGTAGACAGCTACAAGGACGAACGGGCCTCAGCAGCACGTGGCGGTGTCGGCGCCAAGATCGACAGCCAGACGACGTTTGACCTGTTCTACAACTGGCAGGCACCGTACGGCTTTGACCTCGGTCTTGGCGTGGTCAACCTGACGGACGAAGATCCGCCGTTTGCGGCCTTCGACCTCAGCTACGACCCGTACACCCACAATCCGTTCGGGCGGACGTTCAAGATCAGCCTGACGAAAAAGTTTGGCCCTGGAGAGTAATTCTCTCCTAGAAGCCGACATACCTGGGCGGTCCTTCGGGACCGCCCTTTTTCTTTGGTTTTTTGAAATGCGTCAGATCGCGCCGAGCGCCCGGCCCGTCACCTGCCCGGCATCGCGGATGGCGATCCGGATCGTGTCAGACAGGGCTGTCAGGTTCATGAAGCCATGGACCATGCCGGGATATTCCCGCACCGTCACCGGCACACCGAAACTGGCCATCTTGTCGGCATAGGCCAGCCCCTCATCGTGCAGCGGGTCCCAGCCGCACAGAACGAAATGCGCCGGCGGCAGGCCGCGGAAACAATCCTCCGCCGCGAACAGGGGCGACACGCGAATATCCATCCGGTCTTCCGGCGTCGCCAGATAGGCATCGCGGAAGAATTCGAAGAGGTTGGCCGAGATGAAAAAGCCGCTTTCATTGAACGGCATCTTCTTTGTACGGATGTCGGCAAACTGCACCAGTGGATAGAGCAGCAGCTGGAACGCCGGGGCCGGTCCGCCGGTCCGGTTCATTTCCTGCGACAGAAAGGCTGAGAGATTGCCGCCCGCACTGTCACCCGACACGGCCAGCCGCTCGGGGTCGAGCCCCAGCTTGCCGGCATTGTCCTGCACCCAATGCCAGACATTCAGCGCATCCTCGTGTGCGGCCGGGAATTTGTGCTCCGGCGCCAGCCGGTAGTCGACCGAGACAACCCGGCACCGGGCCCCCTCCGCCAGTCGCTTGCAAAGCATGTCATGGCTTTCAAGGTCGCCAATGACGAAGCCGCCGCCATGGAAGAAGATGATCCCCGGCCCCGGCGCGATGCCTGCCCCGAGCGGCGTGTAGACGCGGGCCTTCACCCCGCCCGGCCCGGACGGCACGGTCATATGGGAGATATCGGCCATTTCCGGCGCGTCTTTCTCGATGGCATGGCTGGCCAGATAGAACTGGCGGCGCAGACGGTCAGCCGTGGTCTGCCAGTCCAGACCCTTGAGGTCCGGCATGGTGAACCGGTCGATGAATTGGCGAAGGGTCTGGTCGAGAGTCATGGCAGGCAAGATGGTATCGAAATTGGTCCTTGTGAAGGCGGCATGAAGACGTCAAACTATTGGCATGAGAACTGTCGATGTCTTCTGGTCGTTCCGCTCGCCATATTCCTATCTGGCAACGAAGCGCCTCCGCGCCCTCCCCTCAAAATGGGAAGTACGCGTTCGCCCGCGTCCGGTCTATCCGATCGCGATTCGAACCCCCAATTTCTTTCAGGAAATCCGCCCGCAATGGGTGCCCTACCTGATCCGGGACTATGTCCGGAATGCGCAATATCTCGGCCTGCCGATCGGGCCGCTGAACCCGGACCCGGTCGTGATGGACATGATGACCCGCGAGATCTCGCCCGAGCAGCCCTATATCGGCCGGCTCACCCGGCTCGGCATCTTGGCGTGCGAAAAAGGCGATGAGGAGGGCTGGGCCTTCATGGACGAGATCTCCACCCTGATCTGGTCCGGCGGCGCCTGGACCGAAGGCACCGCGCTGAGTGAAGCAGCGGCCCGCGCGGGATTTGACCTGGAAGTCCTGGATGCACGCCAGGAAGCCGAGATGGACCGGCTGGAAGCCGTGATCGCCGCAAACCAGGCCGAACAGGACCCGCATCATTGGGGCGTGCCGCTCATGGTGTTCGAGGGCGAGGCTTTCTTCGGACAGGACCGGATCGACCTGCTGGAATGGCGGCTGGGCGAATCCGGCGTCGCCCGCAAGGACTGACGCCTCAGAAAGCGACCCCGGTCCGGAAAGCCGAGGCGCCATTTTCTTTCATTTCCCGGGCCGCTTCCGCAAGGAGGCGGCCTTTTGTTTCCTGCGGCAGGGTCTTGGCTGCTGTCACGGCCGTGGCGCCGAGATTGCAGACATTCACGCCTTTCAGCGCCTTCCTCGCATCGCCGCCAGACTGCAGCGACACGATCAGGGGCAGGACATCCGGATCGGCCATGATCGACATGACCATGCCCTGAAGTGCCGCCTCGTCGGCGCGGGTCATCTCACCGCGCTCGACCGGGTGGGTGCGCGCATCCTCGATCGCGATCATCAGGCCGGTCATCACGTCAAACGAATAATCGTTCAGCGGGGCTTTGACTTCTGCCAGCGTCTGCTCGAAGACATCCGGCTTCTGGAATTCGATATCCGCCAGGTCGGCATAGCGGCCGGCATCGCACCATTTGCTGCGCTTGCGCGATGCCGTGCGCAGCTTGTTACGGGTCATGTCCAGAATATCGTCGACATGTTTCGTGTCGGCTTGCGCCAGTTCGCCGGCATGGTCGCGCAGCACGGTCTCGGCATGCGCCATGACGAGGCCAGTGACGGCGGCTTCGTCCAGCTTGCCGGCCTGCATGATCTCGCCGGAGAGGGCCATCTGGGCTTCCGGATCCACCTTGCCGAGGGCGATGAAATAGGCCTCGGCCGCTTCGCCGGGCAGGTCCGGCATGTCGATCGTCAGTGAGGACACCCGGTCCCCCAATGGCGTGTCATGGCCCGCCGCGTTTTGCGGCAGGCTGAGCACAGCGAAAAACGCGCCGCACACAACCGTCAATGTTATCAATGCGAACAGCGCGTTCTGCCGGCCGGACGCAGACGCAGAATTTGCCTTGCGCGCGTCGAAGGTCATGATCTCTCCCCACGAAAATCCGACGGCAGATTTACATGGAAAAGCCTTCCAACGACTTAAACTTGCAAGGGTTTTCAGCCGTCAGAGCGTGATGACGCCCGGCCCCGGCGGGTTGGAGAACAGCGCGGCCACCAGATCGGACCGGCGGGCCTGCACCAGGCGCTGGTTCACATAGCCCTTGTCGGTGATCTCGCCCGCATCGACACTTGGCGGCTCCGCCATCACCATGACCCGGCGGATACGGCGGGACGAACCGGGTTCATTGGCATTGAAGGCAGCCGTTTTCTTCGCCAGCTGTTCCGTCAGCACACCGAAGGCTGCCTGCATGTCGCCATTGTTCTCCTTGACCAGCTGCTCCATCCCGGCCGGCGATGGCCAGACCAGCGCACCGATGACGTCCTTGTCCTGGCCGCAGATCACCGCGTCGAAGATCAGCGGCGAACAGGCCGCCACATAATCCGGCCGCAGCGTGCCGACACTGACCCATGTGCCGGAGGAGAGCTTGAAGTCCTCCCCGACCCGGCCGTCGAAGATCAGACCCTTGTTCGGATCGTTCTCGTCGACAAACTTCACCGCGTCGCCGAGGCAGTAGAAGCCTTCTTCGTCGAACGCTTCAGCATTCTTTTCCGGGTTGTTGTGATAACCGGGCATAACCGACGGGCCTTTGACGCGCACTTCCAGCTTGTCGCCATTCGGCACCAGTTTCAGTTCCGATCCCGGCAACGGCAGGCCAATCAGGCCGACCCGCTCCACCTCCCAGTGCACCACGGTGATGCCCTGCGTTTCGGTTGCGCCATACATGGTGACGATCGGAATGCGCTTGCCGGTGGCCTTGATCGCCAGTGCCTGCAGGCGCTCATACAGATCGTCCGACAGGGTCGCCCCGCCATATCCGATGGAACGCATGTTCCTGAAGAAGGCCGTCAGCAGCTCGTCATCGGCTTCCATGGCTTCGGCCAGCATGGCGAGCGCAATCGGCGCGGTGCCAAAGACCGACGGCGAACAATCCCGGACATTGCGGATTGTCTCGTGGAACAGCGCCGGGGTCGGCTTGCCGCCATCGATCCAGAAGGTCGCGCCATTCCACAGCGCCCCATTGAAATTCACATTGGAGCCGGAGATATGGTTCCAGGGCAGCCAGTCGAGCAGGTTTTCGGCCGTATCCGGATCATGATCCGGGTCACGCGCCGTATCGCGCAGGCCTTCCTGCCCCGCGATCATGGAACACATGGCGCCCTGCGTCGTCGGCACCGGCTTTGGCATCCCGGTCGAGCCGGAGGTGAAAAGATACTTGCCGATACTGGCATCGGTCAGCCGGTCCCGCGCCTCACGGACCGCGTCTGTCGGCTCGGTCGCTGCCAGCGCGTCATAGGACAGCACCGTATTGTCGCCGCCCGTATCGGCAGCGAACACTTTGCAGTCATCGCAATCGAGCGCGGCAATTGCCTTTTTGAACGGCTCCAGCGTCTCGGCGAAAATGATCTTCGGGCTAACGGCCCCGAAACAGTGTTTCAGCTTCTCGAAATCGGTGGACATGGTGGAATACGGCACCGAGATCGGCGCGGCCGGCGCCCCGATTTTCTGCGCCGCCAGGATCACCATGGCAGACCGGATCGAATTGCCGGACAGGATCATCACCGGCGCATCAGGCCCGGCCCCCATGTCGAGGAAGGCCTGCGCCAGGCTGTCCGTGATCCGGGCCGCCTCGCCATAGGTGACGGTCACCCATTCATCGGTTTCCGGATCACGCTGTTTCAGAAACGGCCGGTCCGGATGCTCGGCGGCGCGCTCGTCCAGGCAGTGCGGGATGGTGCGCGGGCGCGGGCCCGGGGCCTGACGGGCGGAAATGTAATGGATCCCGCCCGGCGCGGTGCGCATCTCGACATCCGGTGTCTTCTGCGGCAGCGGGCGGAAGGGCGGCAACTCGGTCGCGTCGGCCATGCAGTGTGTCTCCCAATACCTGTTCTTGTTTCGCCGGATGATAGGCGATCAGGCCAGAGAGGCAATTCGTTCCCCAACGAAAGGCAGGCGGGCATACCCGAGGGGCAATCCCCGGCGGAAATCGTGGCCAAATCAGGCTTCGGCCTCGACGGCCTCCACCACATCATCCAGCGCCTGTTTCATCATGTCTTCTTCCAGGGCTTCGGCCATGACGCGGATCAGCGGCTCGGTGCCGGACTTGCGAACCACCAGACGCCCCTTCTCCCCCATCTCGGCCTCGGCGCGGGCAATGGCGGATATCACCCGGTCGGTCTCCAGCGGATTGGTCCCGGCATAGCGGATATTGACGAGCTTCTGCGGCGCGGGTTCGAACACACGTCCGACTACGGACGCCTTCTTGCCCGTACGGGCCAGCACCTTCAGCACCTGCAGCGCCGCCAGCAGGCCATCGCCCGTGGTCGAGACATCCGACAGGATGATATGGCCGGACTGCTCGCCGCCCAGATTGAAGCCGTGCGCGCGCATATGTTCGCCGACATAGCGGTCGCCCACTTTCGTGCGGGCCAGTGTCAGGCCAAGGCCTTTCAGATACTCCGCCAACCCCATATTCGACATGACGGTCGCCACCATGCCGCCGCCCTTCAGGCGCCCGGTGTGGAACAGTTCCGTCGCGATCAGCGCCATCACCTGATCGCCATCGACCTCTTCGCCCAGCTCGTCGACCACGATCAGCCGGTCTGCGTCACCATCGAAGGCAATCCCAATATCGGCTTTGCTGTCGGTCACGGCCTTCATCAGCGCCTTGGTGTCGGTTGAGCCGACCCCGGCATTGATGTTCACCCCATCCGGCGACACGCCCATCACGGTGAGATCACAGCCAAGCTTGCGCAGCGCATCCGGGCCTGCCCGGTAGGCCGCACCATTGGCGCAGTCGAGCACGACTTTCAGTTTCGAAAAGTCCGCTTCCGGTTCAACCGCCTCAAGGCACCGCTCGACATAGCGCCGGACGCCCTCTTCCATCTTGCGCGGCGTCACGACGTCTGCCGGGGCGGCATAGCTTCCCTCGAACGCATCGAACATGCCGGTCTCGAGGGCTTCCTCGACCTCATCGGTGAACTTCACGCCATCCGGCGAAAACAGCTTCAGGCCATTGTCCTGGAACTTGTTGTGCGAGGCCGTCACCATCAGGCCGAAAGCCGCGCCGGTCTCCCGCGTCAGCAGGGCGACCGCCGGGGTGGGCACGATGCCGACGCAGACCGGCGTCAGGCCCATGCTGCTGAGGCCCGCAACAATGGCGGCTTCGATCATCTCGCCGGAACGGCGCGTGTCCCGCCCGACAATGACGTCCCGGCCGCCATCGGGCGCAAAGGCGCGGGCCGCCGCAATGGACAGGCGCAGCGCCGTCTCCACGGTCATGGGTTTCTGGTTTACGCGGCCGCGGATGCCATCCGTGCCAAAGAACTGACGTGCCATGATGATACTCCCTGACCGAACTGGTCGCAGGAAAAGCTGGAGAAAACGATACCGGAACGTGGCAGGACTATGTCAGACCGGAGACACGCCGCCATACACAATAAAATACGGATTATCATAGCCGCGCTCGCGCTTGCCATAGAGAAGCGGCGCGCCCTCTTCGGTCAGCACCCGGCCACCGGCGGCTTCCACCACGGCCTGTCCGGCAGCGGTGTCCCATTCCATGGTGCGCCCCATGCGCGGATAGAGATCGGCTTCGCCCGCCGCGATCAGGCAGAATTTGAGGGAAGAGCCCGCGCCTTTGATGTCGGCAATCGTGAACTTTTCGAGGAACGCATCAGTTTCCGGCGTGCGGTGGGATTTGGACGCGACCGCTGTCAGCCCCTCTTCCGGCGCCTTGCGGATGCGCAGCGGCGTGCGCTCGCCCGGTACGTCCGCGCCCGGCGCAGCCTCTGCCTGCCAGGCGGAATTGTGGGCGTCTGCCACGAACAGGCGCGACTGGGCCGGCGCATAGACAACGCCCATGACCGGGCGGCCATGCTCGATAATGGCAATGTTCACGGTGAACTCGCCATTCTTGTTGATGAACTCCTTGGTGCCATCCAGCGGATCGACCAGCGCGAAGCGGGCCCCGTGTTCCGGCATCTGCCCGGCGGCCATGGCCTCCTCGGCGATGACTTTCAGGTCCGGATCGGCCTCGGCCAGCGCAGCCAGGATCAGCGCCTCGGCCTTCTCATCCGCGAGCGTGACCGGAGAATCGTCGCCTTTTCGCGTAAAATCGAAATCGCCGTCATAGATTTCCATGATCAGTTTGCCCGCATCCAGCGCAATGCGCGCCAGCGTGTCACCTGTAATCGCCACACCTGTCCTCCTGATGGAAATCCGGCGCCCTTCCTGTCAGGCCGGGTTGCCATAGGCAAGCCCGCAGCGGCGTCATTGACTGGCGCGCGGCTCTACGAGACGATTAACCTTCGTGAGATGAGTGGAGTGGGAACATGATTTCACGCCGGCACTTACTGTTGCTCGGAGGCGCTGCCGCCCTGCCCTGGCCCGGCCGGGCCGACGAGAGCGGGAACGGAAGCGGCCGCGGGCCCCGCCACGCGCTGATCATCGGCAATGCGGCCTATTCCGAGGGCATCGGCACCCTGGCCAATCCGGTGAGGGACGCTCACCGCGTGGCCGAAGGCATTGTCGAATGCGGCTTCTCCCTCGTGACCGGCGATGTGGTGAAGGATGCCGGCCGGTCGGAGATGATGTCGGCGTTCCGCGCCTATGTCGACGCGATGCAGGCCAGCGGGCCGGATGCCACGGGCTTTGTCTATTATTCCGGCCATGGCGCCGCCCGCGACGGCGAAGGCAATTTCCTGATCCCGGTGGAGGACGCCGCCGTGCTGGACGAGGCGCTGTGGGACGATTCGGTGTCCCTCGACTGGGTAATGGGCAAGCTGACTGATAGCGAGGCGCCGACCGTCCTGTCGATTGATGCCTGCCGCAATGTGCTGAAACTGCCGGAAGCGGAACGCGCGCTCGGCGGCGGAGAATCCTTCCGCGGCCTGCGCCGGTCTGCTGGCAGCGCGGAAGAGCGCAACATGTTCATCTCCTTCGCCACCTGGGAGGGCGAGACCGCCAGCGACGGGCTGGCCGATGACGGGAATGGCCCTTATGCGAAGGCCCTCGGCACGCGCCTGCTGGAGCCCGCCGTCACGGTGCGCGACATGTTCGAGAATGTCCGCCTCGACGTGCTGGAAATGACGCGGCAGCGTCAGGAGCCGATGAATTTGTCACGCCTGCAGCGCCGGTCCAGCGACATCAAGATCGGATCGTGGAGCCGGGCGCCGGGTGCCCCCTCGGCGCCGGTCAGCCAGAACCCGCTGCGCGTGGCGCTCGTCTTTTCCAATGATTACTCCGAAAGCGATCCCTATGGCCTGCCGAACACGCATGCGGACGGTGAGAAAGTCGCCAGCGCGCTTGGCGAAAGCGGCTACAAGGTGCGCCACATCCGGAATGCAGACCTTGCCGGCTTCAATGACGGGCTTGCCATGCTGCGCAACGCCCTGAACGCGGCCGGCCCGGCCAGCGTGGGCGTCGTCTATTTCGCCGGATACGGAGCATCCCTCTATGGCGAAGACAATTACCTGATCCCGAACGGCCCCCTGCCCCGCAATGATTACGAGGTCGGGGAGAGCGGGGCGAAACTGCAGGACGCGGTCGAGTTCCTGGAAGACTCCGCTGCGCAGGCCGTGATCGTCATGGTCGATTGTGGACGCAAATACGACTCGCCGATGGAGACCAAGGGGCTGGAGCCCGGCTTTGCCGACTACACATCCGACGCCAATGTCGTGATCGCCTATGCCGACAAGCCCGGCACGACCCGGCCGGACACCTATGGCCCATCCGTCTTTGCCGATGCGTTCGCGCGCCGCGTCCGGTCACCGGACCGCATCGACATCAACAAGGTGATGCTGCAGGTCAGCGGCGACGTGATCGCCGAAACCGCCAACCAGCAACAGCCCTGGTTCCAGTCATCCGTCCGCCTGCCCATCTTCTTCCGGGCAGACGTGGAAGACAGCTGAGCGCGCTAGTTCAACACGTCCGCAAGCTCGACCTCGAACACGAGATCGGAATTCGGCGGGATCGGCCCGCCCGGCGTACCTTTCTTGCCATAGGCAAGGTCTGACGGGATGTAGAGCAGCCAGCGGTCGCCCGGCTTCATCATCGACAGGGCCTCGACCCAGCCGCGGATCAGGCGGTTGGACGGGAAGATTTCCGGCGCGCCGCGCTGGAAGGCGCTGTCGAACATTTCGCCCGTCTCGGCGAGGCGGCCCTCATAATAGACGACGACGTCCTGCCCGTTCACCGGGCTGGCCCCGTCTTCGTCCCCGCTTGCCAGGACGACATATTCGAGGCCGGACCCGGTTTTCTTCACGTCCGGCGAGTCATGATCCCACGGCGTGTACTTTTCCCAGGCCGCCGTATCGACGGATTTCGGCTCCATCACATCGACAAGGTCGACCAGGAAGGTGAGATCGTCGCCCGCCTTGATCACCGGGCCCCGGTCGGCATTGCCATAGGCCAGCTTGTTCGGGACGTAGAACAGGTACTGGTCGCCCTCGTGCATCTTCTGCAGGCCGATGGTCCAGCCGGGGATCACCTGGTTCAGGCGGAACATGGCGGGCTTGCCGCGGTCAAATGAGGAATCGAATTTTTCGCCATCGGCCGTGCGGCCTTCATAATCGACACTGACGAGGTCGCTGACCTCCGGGCTCGCCCCTTTGCCATCCCCTTCCCGGATCACGATCCATTGCAGGCCGGATTCGTCGGTCTGGACGCCTTTGGCATCGGGGTTCCATGGCAGGTGCTGATCGAACACTGCGTCGATATCGGTCGGGGTCTGGTCGCCGGTACAGCCGGCAATCAGGGCAAGGGCCGCACTGGCGGCAACAGCGAGGATGCGCTTCATATTGAGGCTCCGTTTGGGCTTCTTTATTTGGGTCCGGGTCTAGGCCGCTTCCGGGGCGGAGTCACCCGTCCCGGCCAGCGTTCAACATTACAGATGTCACATGCTGCGCGGCGGATAGCCGGCCATGGTCAGCGCTTCGACCACTTCCTGCGTGTGCTGGCTGTCGCGGGTCTCGATCAGGATGTCGAACTCCGCGCCCTTGGCCGGAACGTCCAGCGCGATGCGGTTGTGCGCGACTTCCATGATGTTCGCCCCGGCATCGCCGATGATCTTGGAGACCAGCGCCAGCAGGCCCGGCCGGTCGTCGCCGATGATGCGGATACGGGCCAGCCGGTTCTCGCGTACCAGCGCCCGGGTCAGCACCGAGGCGAGCAGCCGCGTGTCGATATTGCCGCCGCACAGCACGACGCCCACCTTGTGGCCGCTGAAGCGCGCCGGATGGGCCAGCAGCGCCGCAAGGCCCGCGGCGCCGGCGCCTTCGGCAATCGTCTTCTCGACCTCTGCATAGAGCGTGATCGCGCGTTCGAGGTGCGCCTCTTCGACGAGGACGATATCGTCCACCAGCTGGCGCACGATCTCCAGCGGCATCCGGCCGACATCCTTGACGGCGATGCCCTCGGCAATGGTCGAGCCGCCGACATGGACGGACTCTCCGGCGAGTTCCTGTCGCATCGCCGGATACATCGCCGACTCCACGCCGATGACGCTGATCTCCGGGTTGATCCCCCGGGCCGCCACGGCCGAGCCGGCGATCAGGCCGCCGCCGCCGATCGGGATGACCAGCATGTCGAGGTCCGGCTTGTCTTCCAGCATTTCCAGCGCGACCGTCCCCTGCCCCGCAATGATGTGGGGGTCGTCGAACGGGTGGATGAAGGTCAGCCCTTCGCGCTGTTGCACATTATAGGCTTCGGCCTTGGCCTCATCGAAATTCAGGCCCTTCAGCAGGACGCGGCAGCCATGCGACCGGGTCTGCTCAACCTTTGTGAAGGGCGTCGTTTCCGGCATCACGATGGTCGCCGGAATGCCCAGCCGCTTGGCGTGATAGGCCACGCCCTGGCTGTGATTGCCGGCCGAGGCGGCGATGACGCCGGCCTTTTTCTGCTCATCTGACAGGGACGACAGCCGGTTCAGCGCGCCGCGCTCCTTGAAGGCGGCGGTGTACTGGTGATTTTCGAATTTCACCCACACTTCCGCGCCGGTGATATCCGACAGCGTTTTCGAGTGCCTGAACGGCGTTCTTTCCACCTGGCCTGCAATAATCATTGCAGCGGCTTTCACATCATCGAGCGTGACGGGAAGGCTTGGGCGCTGCGTATCGGCCATGGGTTTCGGTCCTCGGGTTAAAGCGCGCGCACCCTATGCCCGAGCCTGTGGAAGAGCAAGCGGGATGGGGCGTTCGGGGGATATCGCCCTTCTCTGAGGAGACCCGCGCGCCATTTGACATTCGCCTGCGCGAACCATATACGCAATTAATTGCGCAATTTAATGCGTATATGGTGGACAACATGAAGGCGACGAATTTCAGAGACGAGCACGCGCTGAAAGGCGCGTTCGTGTCCAACAAGCTCCTGAGACTGGTGGACCTCATCGCCGATCAAGGCGACGACCTGCTGCGTGAGGCGGAGATCACGGTCCCTGCAAGGGCGGTCGCCTGCACCCTGTTCATCGGAGAAAAGGACCAGGTTTCCCTGGCGGATATCGCCAAGGCCCTTGATGAACCCCACCAATTGTCGGCTCAACGTGTCGAGGGCCTCATACGGCTTGGCTTGCTGGAACGCAGGGACGACCCAAAGGATCGCCGCCGCAAAGTCCTGCGACTGACGAAGAACGGCAAGGTGCAGTATCAGCGCTTGTGCGTTCGCCTGGCAGAGATCGAACAGGCATTCAACGATCTGTACGCCGAAATCGATCACGACCTTTCAGCCATTCTGGATGGCGCGATCGATGCGCTGCGCCGTACGCCCTTGCTCGAGCGCATTCGCAAGCATGCGACAAAGGCCGAAGCATCAGACAAGAACCAGAAAGCCAGATGACATGACGACCGCCGAAACGGACAAGCGGGCTGCCTGGAAGGCCATCGCCATATTCCTGGTCATTCTGACGGCCATCAGCGCAGTCTGGCATTTCGCCATTGTCGGCCTCGCGCCGGTCAGCATCTATGTGGGCGCCTTGATGTGGTGTCCGGCCATCGCAGCGTTTCTGACGCTCAAGATCACGGGGCGGAAAATTGCGTCGCTGCCGTGGGGAATCGGGAACTGGCGCGACAACGTCCAATCCTATCTGGTCCCGGTCGCCTATGTGACGATCAGCTATGCGCTCGCCTGGATTGCTGGCTTCGGCGGCGCATTCGACGCAAACACGATGTCCGAGTGGTCGGAAGACCTTGGCTTGCCGGGCAGCCCGGTTCTGGCAGCGGCGCTGATGGTGGCGTTGTTCGCAACGATACAATTCGCAAAATCCCTCGGCACGATCGCGGGCGAGGAAATCGGCTGGCGTGGTTTCTTCATCTGGGAACTGAGAAAGGTTTTGCCATTCAGCGGCGTCGCCCTGATCAGCGGCATCGTCTGGTCCGCGTGGCACTATCCGATCATCATCAAATACGGATTTGGAGACCCGCTTTTCCAGATCGCCTGCTTCACCCTGATGATCACCAGCATGTCCGTCATCATGGCGTATTATACGTTCAGGTCGAACTCCCTGTGGCCCGCCATCTTCTTCCACGGCGCCCACAATATCTACATCCAGAAGATCTTCTCACCACTCACCACGCCTAATGATCAGACGCGGTTCTGGATCGACGAATATGGATTGATGGTCCCCGCTATCGTCACGCTCATGGCCATCTACTACTGGAGGCGCGCAAAAGCCGAGGGGATGTAGTTGCAATCATCTGCCTGCATCCAAATGCCTGCCTCACAGCATCCTGCTCATGTTCGCCCGATCTCGGGTGAGAGCAGACCTGAGAGACCAGACAGACATGAATTAGAATTTGAAGTGGGAGCGCTCCATGCCCCGGAAGGTGCCTGGCCGCTCATGAACCGTAAAAATTGAGTTCGATCAGCACGCCGTTCGGCTCTGTGAAAAAGATCTGCTTCAGGTTCACCGACGGGATGTCGTTCAGCTTGTAGTCGACGCCGTGCTTTTCCAGCCGCTCCCTGAACGCATCATGCCCACTGCAGCTGAGCGCGACATGGTGGATGGCGCCCGTCGTGGGGCCTGCCTGCGTATCCCGCACATAGGCCTGCGGCGCCTGCTTGGAGTTGATGTGGAATATCGCCCGGTCATTGGCGTCATACAGCCATTGATAATGTTCCGGAGGAAGCGGCGGCGGCGCATCGCGCACATCCAGATCGAACAGGTCGACGAGAAATCCGATCGTCCCTTTCATGTCGTCTGTGATGATGTTGACGTGGTCGAGTGCGTTGACCTTCATTCCCTATTCCTCCGCTTTGCATCCGCCACTATGCATGAATTCCGTGGAATGTCCGCAAGGCGCCCCCCTATTCCGTATCCATCCCCGCGATCCACTGGTTGATCAGGTCGATGCCCACAGGGTCTGGCAGGGTGCGGCCCAGTTCGGGCATGGCGATGCCGGGTTCGGTGGAGGCCATGCGGAAGGCGAGGATGGATTCCTCCGGGTGCCCCGGATCGATGACATAGCGCCGGTCGCCGGAGCCGCGCCCTGCTGCCGTCGGATGTTTCTTCAGGCCAAGGCGCGTGGGGGAAGTTTCTTCCAGCATCAGCCACAGGCCGGAGTTCGACGCCGAGCCACCCGGATTGTGGCAATGGCCGCAATTGATATCGAGATAGCCCCGCGCCCGCGCGTCCAGCGGCAGGCTCACATCCATCGCATCCGGCGTCCGCTTCATGCCCAGCGGCACGCCGTCCAGAATGCCCGCCGACACCCAGTCCGACAGCTGGTCCACACCGGCCGGACCCGGATGATCCAGGTTGCGCAGTTTCGGCCCGATGGGCTCCACCACATCGCCGCTCTGATGGCAGGTCTTGCACTGGTTCTTGTTGGGCACTTCGTAATGGATCTGCAGCGGCTCGCCCTGTGGGCTGATCGTCTCGATCGTCCGGCGCGCGCCGACGGGGGCATATGTCGCCTGTGTGCCGTCCTCGTTCCAGACATAGGGGAACGCCGCCCAGCCATCGGCCTTGCGGATGATCACCCGCGTTTCGACCTTGAAATTCCCGGTTTCAGGATCCCGCAGGTCTGGCGCGAACGCGAATGTCTTGATCAGCGCCGTGCCGACCGGAAACTCCGGCAGGCCTGCGCCATCGGCCTTTGCCCGTTCACCCGGGGGGACATAGATGAACCGGTGCTTGTCCGCATCATCCGAGAAGAGCGGATTGATCAGGTCGTAGGACTTGACCCGTTTTGCCGGATGATCGGCGCCTGCATCGGTAAAAAAGCCGTAGTCGGACAGGACCGGCGCGGGCTTGTCCGCCAGAATGGTTTCAAGATCCGGTACAGTGGGCGCCGCCGCCTGCCCTGCCCCGCATGCCGCGAGGATCAGGCAGGCAAACGGCAGGACGTGTCTCATGGCTGTTTCGTGTCCTGCGGCAGAACTACGGCCTCACGCTCCGGCACAGGTGTCCCGGCGGGGCGGTCCATGCTGGGCTGCAGCTTCGACGGGTCGAGCGGATATTCGCCGAGCCCCAGATTGAGGAAACCGACTTCGGGCGCCTCGGCAATCACGAGATTGACGGCCTGGTCCTCCCCGCCATTCCAGCGGGTGACGCCATCTGTCACGATGGACGGCAGCGACCCGCCCAGCACAGCCGCGACAGGCGCCAGCATGCCCTGCGGATCATCCAGCCCGCCTTCATACGTGTTGCCGCTGAGGGTGATATCCGTCAGCAGCGGATTGTAGTTTTCATCCGTGAACGGCTCTGTATAGGCATTCAGCATGACGTCCACCGTGCGATTGTCCGCAAACCGGTTTCCGGTGATGTAAACATCGGAATTGGCCATGACGATCATGCCGGTGCCGCTGGGCACGCCCGCCACGATATTGCCGACCGGGGCAAAATTCACCGTGTTGTTTTCGACGATGTCATTGTCATAGACGCGGGTGGAATGTCCGCCCATCACAGGCAGGTCCGGCAGGTCGAACACGAGGATGCCGCCCGCATTGTGGCGGGCAACATTTCCGTACACGTCCGCAAAGGACGAATTCTCGATCTCGATCCCGGCGACATTGTATTCGGCGACCGAGTCCCGGACGATGATGTTCTGCGACTGGCCGACATAGATGCCCGCATCGGAGGCGCCGCGGACCGTGCAGTTCTGCACCAGCACATCGGTCGACTCGACCGGATAGATGCCATAGGCGCCGTTCGTCTCATCCGGCTCGCCCGACCATTCCACCGTGATGTACTGATAGGTGATGCGGTCTGAATCCTTGGACTTGATGCCATCGCCCTTGGTGTCGCGGATGCCGAAATCACTCAGCACGACATCGTCTGCGGTCACCAGCAGGCCCTCGCCCGCGCCGGTCTGGTTGGCGAAGTCGAGGATGGTCTTGCCCTGCCCGGCCCCGGCCAGCGTCACGTCGTCCACGTCCAGCGACAGGCCGGTGGTGAACTCGAACGTGCCTTCCGGCATGACGATCTTGTCGCCTGGCTCGGCTTCAATCAGGGCAAGTTGCAGGTTTTCGGCAAAATCCCCCTCGGCGGAAACATGGGTGACCCCGTCCTCCGCGGGCGCGGCGATTTCCGGCGCAGCGGCCTCGTCTTTTTTGGAACAGGCGGCAGGCGCCAGAATTGCGGCAGCAGCCACTGCCAGAATGATCGGTCTCATGCCCGTTATCTCCCCCGGGTTATAGTTGACGGTAGTGTCATCTTGTGCGGGCAAAATGGCAAGGGCCGGAAAACCCGTCGCCGGAACACAAAGCCCCGCCGGCATCTCTGCGGGCGGGGCATATAGGGTCCATAGAGGGTCTATAGATGGTGTTGTTGATGGTCCTCAGTGCACGCTGACCGGGGTCAGGTCATGCATCCGGGCGGCAGCGAATGCTGCCTCCCGGCCTTCCACGATGGCCAGTTGCTGGCCGTCGGCGGAGGACACAAGGAACAGGTCTTCCGAATGCCCAATGCCTTTCAGGGCATTTTCCGGCACAAGGTCCTGCACTTCGTCTTCACCCAGGTGGCGAATGTAGACGATAGGATCCGCATCGAAGCGGGGGGTGTTTTCGTCGTTCAACATGTCGGCACTCCTTTCCGTCGTACGACAGATACGGCGAACATGGGGTCCCAGAGGAGGGCACCTGCGGGCACCTTTCGTTCTCCTTAAAGGTGGGGTGCAATTGTGGCGCTTCAAGTGCCGCGATGCGGCGTGATCGGGGCGGGCGATCACGTAAAAGTGCGGCCGTTCGGGCACAATCCGCGGTATTTCACGGCCTGGCCGGGCGCCGCGGGGCAGGAGATTCCTTAAACGATCCCTTGAAGGGAACGGCCTGCCTCTTTTGACGTGAACCTGCTATCCGTCCCTGTCCAGAGACCCGGGAAAGGACGCGCCGTGCCACACGAAGCCATCAGCCTGCACCTGCCGAATCTGTTACTGATCCTGTCGGTCTTTGTGGTCGGCGCGGCCAGCCCCGGACCGGCCACCCTGATGATCGTGAATGTGGCCGCGCGCGAAGGCCGTGCCCCCGCCGCCCTGCTGGCGCTCGGCATCGTCGCCGGATCGGCCTTCTGGGGATGTCTTGCCGCCTTCGGACTGGTCGCGGCGCTGAAGGCCTCGGTCCTGTTCTTCACGGCGATGAAATTTGCCGGCGGGCTCTATCTGCTGTTCCTGGCGTTCCGGGCCTTGCGCTCGGCCAGCCGCAAGGGCGTTGTAATCCCTGCGGAAAACACCCCTGCCCGCACATCCTTCCGGACGCATTTCCTGCGCGGCCTGCTGCTGCACCTGACAAACCCGAAAGCGCCGCTCGTCTGGATGGCAACACTTTCCGTCGGCGCGGCGGCTTCGGCCCCGCCAGCCTTCCTGTTTTCGGCCGTCACGCTGTGCGCCTTCACCGGTCTTCTGGTGTTTGTCGGCTATGCGTTTCTGTTCTCGACACGGTCTGCCGCAGGCATCTACCGGCGCATGCGGCGGCCATTTGACGTGGTGGTGGGCGCCCTGTTCGGCGCAGCCGGACTCAAGCTGCTGACGCTGAAAACCGCGTAGCATTCGCCTGAAGTGTCCGGAAGGAAAATGGTGGAGCCAAGGTCCTCCACACCGTTCTCCGCACTCGTCCGCTACCATCCAATATTCCCCTTAATACATAACGTATTAAAGCAGTTCGTGTCCGTGAATTTCCATGACAATCCGCTCCAATCCGCATAATCTGGCGGGGTAAATGGCGGGGTATATTATGGCAGTGACTCTCAATCGGCTTTCCGCAAAGCAAGTTAAAGACGCCAAGGGCAAAGCTCTGATAAATGATGGCGGTGGCTTACATTTACAGGTCACCGAGAAGGGCTCGAAGTCCTGGCTCTTCATATATCGCTGGCAAGGAAAAAGACCTGAGATTGGATTGGGGTCTTACCCGACCGTGTCGCTTGCGGAAGCGCGCAGGAGAGCGGAGGAAGCTCGGTTCATGCTGGCTAGTCGTCCCCCTCAAAATCCGCGCGATGTTCTAGCGGCCCGATCGAAACAAGCAGATATTCCGACATTCGGAACATTCGCCGAAGAATGGTTGGACGCGAACCTCGATGATTTCCGAAATGAAAAACATCGTTATCAATGGCGCCAATCCCTATCGGCATACGCGAAGCCTTTATGGGAGCTTCAGGTCAACGCCGTTGAAACAGCGCACGTACTTCAGGCTTTAAAGCCCATCTGGAACGAGAAGCGTGAAACAGCGAGGCGCGTCAGGGGACGAATGGAGAAAGTGCTTGATGCGGCAAAGGCAAAAGGTCTTCGAGATGGCGAAAACCCCGCGCGCTGGCGAGGACATCTAAAGGCGCTGCTACCAGACCAGAAAAAGCAGGTAGAGCATCTTGCAGCGATGCCATTTCTAAAAGTTCCGGAATTTATGTTGCGCCTTCGAACACGTGACGCATTGAGCGCAAAAGTTCTGGAACTTCTAATTCTCACCGCAACTCGGTCATCTGAAGGCCGTGGAGCTCGGTGGTCGGAGTTCGATTTAGATGCCCGCTTATGGACGCTGCCACCCGAACGAATGAAGGCAGGAAAAGAACACCGCATTCCGCTTTCCGATCCGGCGATGGCTCTTATTGAACAGCTACTCGAAGTGAGGTGCAGTGATTTTGTTTTTCCATCCTTTGGCGGCGATAAACACATATCTGAGACGGCGGTCCGCAATCTAATGACACGCATGCAAGCCGACGCATTCACTATCCATGGATTCCGTAGCTCCTTCAGAGACTGGGCAGGTGAAAAGACTTCTTTCCATCGCGATGTGGCTGAAATGGCATTGGCTCATGCCGTCGGAGACCAGACTGAACGGGCCTATCGTCGTGGTGATGCGCTAGATAAGCGTCGGGATCTCATGAACGCCTGGGCGACCTTCTGTCGTGGCGAGACGGAAGAAAAAGTAGTGTCTCTGCATGGTTGAGGTGATCAAACTCGACCAATGGATTGCTGAAGCAGCTGAAAAGTTCGAATCCCTTGAGATGCACATCGACGATACGAACGGTCTATTCTCCGACGTGCCAGAGAGTTGGAACAGTTTAGACGACATCCCCGATGAACATATCGCCGCCTGGGCCCGTATTTTAATCAGGGAATTGTCTGATTTAGGCCTCCAACTCGGAACCTCAAATCACGCGGATACGAGGCGGCAACGCTTTCGTGAAATTGAAGGTGTGCTCTCGATAGTTCAAATGCGGCTGTTCTGGGGGGAATTCCTAATTCATCAACGCAACGAGATCTATGAAGGTTACAAGCAAATCCAAAGCATGATTTCACACGCTCGATCGCGTATCGCTCAGGCCGCAATGGTAGGCGCATCACCCGAACTCGGAATCCACCCATCGCATTCCCAACACAAGTCTGTATCCGTATCTTTTCGAGACCTTCAAAGATGTGCAATCGGCTCCGTTCGATTGCTGCAAGGTTCAGGACTTAGCCGAAGAAAGGCCTCTGAGAACGTTTCCAACCTTCTAGCCAAATACGGCGAGTATGTCGCTCCTGATACACTCAGAAAAGACTGGTATGAGATCGTTGGAGACGAAGACAGAGAGGCAGAAACTTATCGATCGTATGAAGACATTTTATTGTCATGGTTCGGAGACGACGTAGTCCCTTCTTGGCGAAAAGAAATCGATTCATCGTCAACTCAGAACAAAGTGGCCCCATCATTTCTAGCATGGGCGCTTTCCCGCAAAAACGACTTGCTCATAAGGTTCATACCGAAGGTGCTGAAAGCCGCTGTTGAAGAATGGTTTAGCGAGCAAGAACTTTGGGGGAAACGAGGCGTATAGGTTCCCCCCAAGATAATCCTCACTCTCCAGGCATGTCCTCGAACTTCCGCGAGGACGTGAATGGAGAAGCCAATGACCAAGTTTGTTCCGGTTGCATACACCATCCCCGAAGCCTGCAATGCGTCCGGCCTCGGAAAGAGCAGTATATACGCCGCTATCGCTAAAGGTGCCCTTCGCACCAAGAAAATGGGCTCAAGGACGCTAATTCTTGCCGCAGACCTGAAAGCCTGGCTCGAAAATCTGCCTGACGGGCGGAACGCATCACAACAATCCCAATAGGAAAGCCCGCTCCGGTCGCAACGGAGCGGGCTTTTTTGTCTGCAACCTTGGCCGGGCGCTTTCCACTGATTCCAAAAAGGAAAATCAGCATGACCCATTTAGACTACCCGACATCCAAGCAAATTCAAACTCGCTGTGTACCTCTGATCACGCCAGAAATTTCCATCCCGGAAGCAGCAGTGGAATGGTTCCGGAACGGCTGGGCGCCTTTTCCGGTTAGGGCTAAAAACAAACGCCCCCTGATACAATGGCGAAGACATACGGACGGGTTGCCGAAGAGCGCAGACGAAGCGGCAGTACTTTTCCAAAGCCTGTCTGCTCGGTGCGGGCCAATCATGATCGGCATAGCTCTGCCGGCCGATGTGGTTGTGCTCGACATCGATCACCGGCCCTCCAAAGGCTGGGACGCGACAGAAACGATCTGGAGCCTCTGGCGTCGTTACAGCTTGTCGGGTAAGACGCCTGTAGCTCGCACACCAAGTGGTGGCTATCATATCTGGTTGTCTCTTCCTCGTGAGGCCAAAGCCAGGAACTGGACGAGCGCTCACAATTGCTTCCCAATTGAAGGCGTGGACGTCCGTACAGAAGGGGGATTTGTCGTTGCTCCTCCGAGCGCGAAGGAATACGGATCAACCTATAATTGGGCCTCGCCAATGCCCTCTCTTTCGATGGCGCCGGCCTCACTGGTAAAAGATCTGTGTCCGCCCGCAGAGGTCTATCATCCTCGCCCGCTTCCTAAGTGTAGTGCCAACCTGAGCGCGTATGTTGAGGCCGCTTATTCAGCGGAAATTTCTGCTGTGAGGCTGTGCGCGCGCGGCGACCGGAACGCCCAGTTGTTCCGTTCCTCTGCTGCGCTGGGGTCTTTCATCGGAGCTGGTCTGCTACCTTTGAACCACGTTCTGCAATCGTTACTCATGGCCGCTGATGCCTGTGGGCTGATCCGGGAAGACGGGCAACGTGCAATCCTGGCTACGATTAAAAGCGGAATACAACGCGGTCAGGAACGCCCACGGACTTTTGTGGGAGCAGAGCAATGACAGACATCAAGCCAGATCTCGACCAGGCCCGTGATGCAGGCATGGGGGCCAACTGGGAGGCTCCTGACAAATCCCTGCTGGGCGATGCTCTGCCAAGCGCTCCGCGATTGCCTATCGAATGCTTCGGCTCGGCGGGAGATTACATCAAGCGCGCGGCTGAGGGTGCAAATGCCCCTGTGGATTATGTTGCCGCTATGTTGCTCGCAGCTACGTCAGCCCTGACCGGACGAACGTTCGAGGTTCGTGTGCACAGGAGTTGGCATGAACCGCTTATCCTCTGGTTGGCAGTGGTGGGCCCTCCCAGTTCAGGAAAGACGCCAGCCAGCCAACCTATCCGGAAACGGCTCTACGCCATCCAGCAGAAAATGATCGAAGAGCACGAAAAGAAGGTCGATGAAATGATCGCCGAACTGCAAGCTTACGGCATTCCTAACCTCTCCGGAAAGGAAAAGCAGGAAGCCATCAAGCGCGAGATGGAGAAGCTGGATGAACTCAAAGCCACCCCGCCCCGCTGCATGGTAGGCGATTCAACGGTCGAAGCGCTCGCCCGTATCGAACCCCATGCTCATCGCGGCCTTCTCGTCGATCGGGACGAGCTCGCCGGCCTTATCAGTTCGCTGGAGCGATACAGCTCTGGCGTCGACCGGCCATTCTATCTCGAAGCCTGGCAACGCGGGGCATACTCGCTCCAGAGGGTCAAATATGGCGCATATTTCATCGAGAACCATAGCTTCAGTATCTCTGGAGGAATACAGCCAGACAGATTGCAAAGCCTGCTGATCGAGTCCGGGGACGATGACGGCTTCATGGCTCGAGTTCTGGTCTTTTGGCCGGCTTTTGTCCGACCGTCGCGAATATCAGCCGGATGTTCACACTCAGATATGGAGAAGGCTCTTGAACGCCTTAGGGTCATCAAGGCGCCGTATGAAGAGCATGTCCTACAATTCTCTCCGGATGCATTCAAATGCTTTGAGGATTGGTATGGTGATGCTTATGCCGGGCGGGTTGGAACATTGGGAAAGATTGGAAGCGCCTTCGGAAAGTTGCCTGGACAGACCGTGCGCTTGGCAGGAATACTCCACTTATTGGATTGGTCATTTGGAACATCTGAGGACGAACCATCAGGTGAAATAAGTGAACGCCATATGGCGGCGGCTGTGATGCTGGTAGAAGACTATCTGGTGCCGCAAATCGTACGCACTTACCATGGCGCCGACCTTTCCTCGGAAGAGGTAATCGTAACATCTATCCTCCAGTATTGTCGAAAAGCCAAGCTAACACGCTTCAATCTCCGAGCAGCGCGCCGTGAATGGGGTATTCCTGGCTCTCGGGGTGGTGGTGCGACGAAACGCTTCGATGAAGCTGCCAGCATAGGCGAAAAAGCTGGCTGGATTAGGCGAGTTTCAAGGGCGGGCGGAGCGAAGGATTACGAAGTGAATCCCATCCTGCATACAGATTTGGTGTCATGAGTTGGCGGGAAGTCGTAGCCAAACACTTTTCCGACGCACAGTGCGTGCCAAGTGTGCCAGGCGTGTCGCGTCAATCAAACTGTCCGGAGGTTGGCACGGCTGGCACGCTTGGCACGCACCGTTTGGCAACGAAAGCGCCAGAATGCGAGGCGAAGCAACATGACAGCCACATTGAAATCTGGATGGATTGGGAGGAGCGCGCGGCGATCATGGAATACGATGGAGGACTGGATCGAAAGTCGTCCGAACAAAGAGCTGCCAACCTCGTGAGAAGCGCATTTTCGGACCGCCTAATGTGATTAAGATTTGCTGTCCAATTTTCTTATCGGATAGAGGCCGTCCATTCTGGAATTTCTAACGAACGGATATCATCCTCGATGATTGCCCATGATGCCTCACCGGCAATCCTGCAAATCTGACGCTATATTTGTTTCAATTCTACATTCTTCAATCTGTTGAAGCTGGAGCTGGTGATTGAAATTGAATTTCACGAAAGTGAGATGACTGTTGCAGTGCTGCCGCTCGGCGGTCACCCATATCCACGAGATTATCAAGCATCCACAGTAGTGACTGTGCGTCGCTCTCGTTCAGCGGGTAATTTGCATCGGCCAAAGCTTGGATAACACCGGCAATCCGAGCTGGAATTAATGAACCTTGCCCTGGTCGAAGATAAGAACGGCCATCACACAAATGCGGCAAAACGTGTCTTGTAAAATCGGCAATCCGCAATTTCGGCCCCGCTCGTTGACACAAGGTCAGATAGGTATCCATTACAAATTCTGACCATCCCCCCTCCTTCATAAGTCTGTCCACAATTGGCAAAACCAAATCCAATTCTGACCAATCGCCATTCGCGAAACGCATCGCACCCGAAGCATCTTTGACTTCCACAAACATGAGATCACGAATCATTCCCGGCATTACAAGGCCGCCAATCCGCCCTGCGCGATAGGAGCTCCGCTTAAAGCAATTCTCTTGTAGCAGTCTATCAAGACAGACCGACAGGATCTTCATCGCATCATTTTCTACGTTCGCTGCATCCATCACCAGGCGGCACGCGGTAGATGACACGAAATCAGCTGCAAAGCTCAACGCGTCTTCGTCTGGCTTTGCAATGATTGGTAATAGTAGTTTTTCGATCACAAAATCAGAAGTCAATGCTGGTGTTGCGCGGACGCAAAGATCCGCCAACGCACGGTACCACTCGTAAAGCTCGGTTGCACTCCGTCTACTTGCCTCTTCTTCCCATTCAGGAAATGCTCGTTCTTTGCTCCACGTCACAAGTTGGCAAAGGTACTCCGTAACTTGTTCTTTCTTTCCCGCATCATGAAGCCAATCCTCAAAGGGAAAATGTCGTAAAACTGCCGCAGCCAATGAATGATTAAATTCTATATTTGGTCGGCGCCATTCAGGTTCTGTTGGCGTAGGTTCCCATTCGCGGCGACGAGGAGGTATTTCAAAAACCCACGCCGGTGGAGGCGGCACCAAAGATAAAGCAAGGTCTTCGTTGAAGGCTTTCAACGCAGAGGCCAATGTCGACGTACGGTATGCGAATTGCTGACTTCTATCCCGCCTGCCATCCTCACCATAGTCTCCGATCGGTAGAGAGAAGAGCGATGTCGCGATAAATGCTCCTGTCCATGCCAACGCCGGATTGTATGGATACAGACTACCTAGCGCAATTAGAGCCGATTTGGATATTTCAGAATTGTCATCTGCCGAGAGCGTCAAAAGACGGCTCGCTGAATCTGGACGATTTGATTTTGCCTGCAAATCGAAGCACAAGGCTGCGATCAGAAATTGCTTCGGATGATATCTGTTTGGGGAGGAATAGAACCCCGTGGACTCCTCCTTCATATTATCGACACGCGCGAGCACATCCCATGCCCAATCATGGTGAGCAGAAAAGTGACGAGTGGCCAACGCTGCGCAAGCAACCAGCGCAGACTGCGGAATGCCAATGCCGGCTTCCTCTACTTCACCTAAAGAGATATCGGGTGCTCGGCTTCTGATATGAGCTAGCACCGCGTCAGCATCGATATTGGCATCAATTTTTCCTGTCTCCAGTCCTTTCATCGCCCAATGCAGAGCCTGATGGTCAAGGAGAGCAGCTTCGCTATGAGCTAATGTTGCTTGCAAATCATCGGGCAGCGGCTGTGAGGCTTGGTATCTGATCGCAACCGCGCCTTCCCTTCCAGCGGCCTCCTCTGCTATGTAGTTGGAGGGATCACCGGTTGCGGCCCAAGACTTTGCCAAATTGCGCAGATACTCTTCCCGGGACCGATCACTTCTTTCCTCTTCATAATCGAAGGGCAACTCATCAGGAAAGGAGCTGATAGCTCGCTGGGCGGCTGAGCTCAATTCCTGATTTGAATTCAGCACAAAGAGTGGCGTGAGATCCCTCAAAGATCGGTTGTGAAACGCCCTCTCCTGCAGATAGCTTTGCCCATCCCTCTGTAAGGGCGACATACGGTTCCGAGGGTCCAGGCCCGGCAAAGTAAATTTCTGTATAGGCGCCTGAACTTGGCGACTTATATCAATAGCCCACAAGCGTGGATTTCTTAGCAGCGAGAGGACTGTTTCTGAAACATGTGCCTTTTCGAGCGCCAGTGAAATTGCCAAACCTAAGACGGTCCAACTCTCGTGTCCGCAGACGACATCTTTTATAACCTCATCGACGCTTCGCCCGGCGTCGATCGACTGATGTGCCCAGTGGGTTAATGCAAGAAACGCAGATTGCAGTGGTTGTGGCGGCAATGACCCAAGATACCAAGTATAAGTTCGTCCATCGCCATAAAATGTTTGCTGCCCCCAAGGCCAATAGATCGTAAGCGGCAACGGTGTGCCATATTTTGGAGAATTGATTGAATGAATTTGTCTCCACCCCTCCGTAGCGTGATTGCTTAAATCACATATGAGCTTCAACCCCTTTTCGGGAGCCTTCTCCAGCAATGCCGCAAAGGGTTGGTCGAGCGGAGTTGAGGGAAAAAATGCTCGATGATGTTTTTCAATGCCGATATCGTCAAAGTCATATTCTCTGCTTGACTCAATACTACGAGGAAACGAGAGAATTTTCTTTTCGTGTTCGGTTCGCTCACCTTCCGGCTTCTCACGGATCGCTCTCAGATGGGCATAATGCGTCTCAGACTCTCGTCGTTCCCTATCAATCTTCTGCTGCGGTAATTCTTCCATGAGTGCTCGGCGAACCATGTCTGCGATGGCATCCGGACATGTTTCCACCAGGATAGGGGAAAATGCCGCAATTTCTATAAACTGCTCGTCTCCATTCCGTTGGTTAGCCGGATAATTTTCAACGACACCCGTCGCAAACTCTGGGAAGGCTCGCGCAGATCGAAGAATGAGGTTGCGAAGAGACGAGACGAATTGTGCGTATACGTCCTGCTCCAAATCTTTCCATCTATTTCTAGTCGGATCATCTGGGCGCCTCACGCTTTGAAGCTCATCAAGCCAATTTTGCACACAATTCAATATTTGTTGGGATATCGGGTTCTTCAGGTCAGAAAACATGTTTTGCCATACAGCGAATAGGCTGGCGACACTCGGCAAAACAGAAGCCGGCAACTGATCAATCTGCGCCAACAACCAATCCAGCACGCGGCGCCACGCAGCAACATCGGATGGCCAACCAAGATAATCTGCCGCTCGAATTAGAGCAGCACTATCAAGAGTTGTCGGTGGCAGCTTAAGAACGATTGGGTTAGGGATCGTGCCTTCTGCTTGGAACCAAGTCAGGAACCTGCCTAACCATTCGAAATTTTGCCCGAAAAGTAACACTTCAAATTGAGTGATTTTCTCAGTGAATGTCACGCTGTAGGTTGGACCGAGCATCCACGCGCGTCGCCATTGCGGACGAAGTGAACTTTCGTTGAGAGCCAGAAAGTTTGCAGACCAATTTTCGGAGCGCTCAAACTCTCTCTGGGAATAAAGGCCAACAATTCGCCCGAGGAGTGGTGGCTCACCAGCCGCTTTCAACACGTTGATCCAATCCTCCCCGGCATCAATCAAGAGCTTGTAAAAAGCCCACTCGAAATAGATGTCGTGGGCGAACGAAATTTCGACGCCGTCTTCTAGGCTTTGAAAAACGTCATCTTGAAGAAGACCTGGCAGGGCGACTTGCGCTGAACCCTCCAAGTATCGCAGGCGTATGGATTTACCCAGAGCAGATGCGCCTTTTACAGCGCACTCTAGCAGCGCCCGTTGTCGCGCCAAAACATGATGCGGTTCAGCGTTATAACCTCCAGCTTTCCACCAAGCATCAATTAGCGCGGTTTCGGTTGTTGGCGGGTCTAGTTCATCATCGCCCTTTCTCTTTGCGAGCACTGACGCAAAGAATGGGCGGCGCGCAATTAATTTCACGCCTTCAGAACCGAATAGAAGCGGCCTCAAACTTGGAATGGCTTCGGCTAACTGCTTCGATTCTTCGTCGTTCAGACCTTCGACATGCACGTCGCCAATGCCTGTCGATTTGTAAAAGGTAACAGGCACCCAGTTGCGATAAGCTTCGAGCCCCTGATCCCGTGAGGTCGCTATAACTCGCCAATGATCGAGAGCTGGATCGCACTCAATCGCTTGCATAAGGTCTTTTATAACGCCTCGGCGATCGGGGGGTATCCTATCGATGCCGTCGATGAACAATACCGGCGTCCCAACCGCGCCAATTTGCGCTAACAGCTCATGAGGATCGCTGGTTCGGAGCCCAATTGCATTTGCATGACTTACCCAGGACGCACCCTCCAACCGATCAGATTTCAAGAGGAGGACCGGCCCCTCTTTTGAAGCTAGATCAACGATGCGTCGGAGAATGACGGACTTTCCAGCACCGGGCAGTCCACGAATGTTTGTAAATCTGAAGCTCCCCGACGCTTCGTTGACAGCAACAACCAGATCGGATCGATCCAATGTCACTCCGTCTATATCCATCGTTATATCTTGGCACGCAGCAATCGACATTCCGTGCAAAATCGAGATGTCGGAAGCAAAAGCGGGAGCTGTATTCAGCTTTATAATCGAACGAAGGTCGAAGAGGAGCGAAGGACGAGTCCACACCTTTGCCTTGCCCTCTCCTTCTCGCACCAATCGACACAAAATTGCTCCGAGAGCCGCTCCACCTTCTGAGCGATCAGAGACGATGTCGGAAAGCCGGTTGCAATATTCCGTGTAGCGTGGAGCATTAACTTCAAATCCATCTAGTTGCAGTGCAACGAAATCTGAGAAGAATGCACGCTCTTCCTCGACACTTGCTGGCGTAAGCAAGTTGCAAATTTGCCGACGCACAAGGATATCGGTTTGGTTCGCTTCTGCGTTCGGTTCAAATCGTGCAGCAAAATGAGAAGCGCTGTCGCTAGCTCGCGCCCAATCGATAATTCGGTTCAAGGACTGGAAGCGGCCATCTCCTACCGTACGGGCCACAAAGCCATAACGATCTCGCCCTTTAAGAAAATCCGCTTTCGCACGTGTATCTTTCGCGCCTGCAATGATTTCGCGAAAGTCCGTATTGGACTCAGCATCGCTGATCGTGACTGACCTCTTTACCTGAAGACTCAATCTCCTTGTTTCGCCATCGACAGAAGTGTCGACGATAAGATCATCCATGGGCTCACCTTGAGCCTGCTGTTGGACGGCAACTCGAAACACGGAACCGTCGATGCCAGGGGCGGCATCCATCCTCAATAAAGAGGTAAGATAATAGGCAGCGACAACATCTTCGTAGGTAAATCCCTCGCCGCCGGTAAGTTCAGATGATCTGGATTTCATTTTAGGCGTGCCTATTTTCTCATCCTCCGCCTCATTGTTCTGAAATGCCGACTCGCGAGACAGCCGATGCGTTATTCTAAATACTGGGACTATCTAATTCGGTGACTTTGCCTGTCGAACTTCAAGATGGGGAGGGTGGGGTTGATGTCAAAAGGTAAACTCAACAGAACCGGCGGGTGACATTTGCACACAGTACCGCGAAATAAAAACAAAAGGGGAAATAGGTGTTGTCACAATGATATCCGGCGTCGCGGGTTGCCAGGCAGATGTGATCAGAAGTCGTCCCCATCCCTTCTAAGCATCGTTTCTGTACCCATCCCCGTTAGCATTCATCCGGATTGTAGGTCATGTGGGAAATGTTGGCCCGCTCTTCCCCCGAGAAGGTTTCCATCAAGCGCGCAAGAGGGGTGTAAAACTTGTCTTCACGTTGCGTCTTGGGCGCAGAGACCGGTTTGAACTTGGGTGTTGCGTCATGCGGACGGAGGCGCCGGCGACGTCGGGGCGCCTGACGCAATTTTTGCTGCTCGTTCCTTGTGACACCGAGCATCCGGCGCAAGCCACACAGACAGTTTAACTCAGAGCGTCGATCGCCTGAAGTTGCGGGGACAACGTACTTGAATGTAGCGCCTTCAAAATCCCCAACAAGCTTGGGATGCTTACCGCCATACTCAATGCGCAAGTTAGTGGCTCCCCACATCTGTGCACGCTTCATTAGTCTCTTCGCTATGTGATTTGACATCGACTTCTCCTTCTGATCAGGCCGGCCAGGCTGGCAGGCTTGACTAGGAAGTCGATCAATCGGCGCACTTTTCCCGCTGAACACGTCGAAAGACAAAAGATTTCGGATAACGGAGTAGCAATATCCGGGAGTGGACTATCGACCAGAGATCAAGTGGGTACCGAACGTACGATTTCAGACAGCAGCATCCGATAATGCCCATAGAGCGCCCAACCACGCGCATTGCGCAACTTAAAGATGTGGTCCGCATTCCTTTTTGCGCGAAAGGCCGCGTTTCTGAAATCCTGAATCGATGGCATATTGCTGGCAATTCCAGCGAGGTTCTCAGGATCCGAGTGCCGAACGTTATCAATGCGAGCCGCTTCAAAGGCGCGGAGCCAACCCGTGACACGGAACAGACGCGCATCATCGTCGGCAAGGCCATCAAGACTATCGAGCATCGCGATCCATCCGGCTGACAACCCGACCACTGTATTCCCGAAAGTAGTCCACGCTTCAGCGACAAAGCCGTACGTGCCATGGGCTGGTTCTGACCAACGGTTGCTGCTTTGTGTAACGATGGTTGCGAACCTATCGAGCCATTCCGTTCCGCACTGTTTCAAGAACAGGTAGGCTGGCAGGCTTTCCTCCAACGCCAGTACTCTAATTAAATCAAGCGCCGGGGCCACTGGAGCGCCAAAAAGTCTTTGTGTGTTATCTGGGTGCGTCAAGTAGCTCCATAAGTTTAGACACGCTCCGAGAATATCGCCGGACCAGGCCTCCTCCCATTTGCCTTTTCTCTTTTTGGCATGCGGCTGCAAATTCAAAACCCGAGAACCAAAACCCGAAGCAGACTCGGGCGGACTTCCATAAATCTCCCGCCACGTGCTCAGCGGCCCAACCAGTTGGGCTGCAGCGACATATTCGGGCTGTGTGAGAATAAAGTACGCAATCCATGGTTCGTCCCAAGGAGCCTTGGAAGGCCTGCCCACACGCCTCTGCCCAAGACTAGCCCTAGCCGCCGCATAAGCATAAGTGGACCGCTCGTTCAAACTCAACGTCTTGTTTGGTGTTCCCTCGTCCTTTCCATCGGACCACATACAACGCCAGAAGTCGTGAGAAATTGGATAATCGTCTAACCCACCAAGGTCTTCACCTAAGCCGCCGATGAAATCTCGTTCCAGAATTTCTGTGATCGCATTATCTAAGTATGATTTCGAACCAGCCACCCGATGATCAGTCAATGGCAATCCAAGCATTCGCAACGCAAAGACCTGCCTAGAAAAGAGATGACGGAGGCGCCGTTGCCACTCGGATTTGCTTAACTCCTCCGATTTCAAATGCTCGATTGCGGTATCCACATGATATACGATGTCGTCCGCCAAAGAATCAATCTGGTCCTGACGTTGTTGCTCGTTCCTATAAAGTCTCCCCAACGTTTCAATATAAAGAGCGATAGTGGTGGATTGAGGTTGTTGTCCGGTAAGGGTACGCTGAGTGTCGAAAAGCTCTTTGCACAGATCTAGGCTCTCCTTCCGTGTCTTGGAATTGACCCGAAGGCGCTTCACTGTATCCCAATCTGGCGAAGTACGCAGAAACGTAAGAAGAGCCTGAGAATCGGCAACTCTCGGTCTTCCATTTCGCTTGGGTCTTTTGGGTTGGAAACGCCAGGGGACCAATGAGTATGCGCGCTGCAAGTGCCAGTCTGCTTCCAGAATGCTCTCTGGCTCTAGTTGACGATCTCTGTTAGCTGAAATTCGCACACCCTTCGGATTGAGAATAGGGCAAAGTGACTCCGCAGCATGTTGATGCGCATCTGGGTCTTTCAACAGGCTGAAATCACCGAGAAGTTTTCGAGTTGCACTGGGAACTACAAGGATGTCCCTACTGCCTGTGAGCAACTTGTTCTTAATTAAACGGCCCGCGGCAAGTTCGAATTCCTTCCAGCTCAAACGACCTTCGACCTCTCGACGGAAATTTGCCATTGAAAATGCCGCCTGCCGACTAAATCCAAAGCGAAAGACTGCGAGACGCTCCAAGATATCACGGTCTGCCTGCTCAAGCACACTCCCCCTATTGTCAGACAGCTCCTCATCGCCAGGAAGGACCACGATAATGCGCGTGGGATGATTGAGGGCACCGCCGCCGAACCGCTTCAGTGCTTCGTCCAGAAAATCCCGCTTGTGGTTTTCCGGATGACGAGGATTGAGTAGGTCAAAAAACTGATGGTGGAAATTCTTTGGAAAAACAACATTTGTTCTGGTTTGCGTCATGCCGGCATCGTCGAAGATTATTATAAGATCCGGCGCGGAACCCACGCTGACAGTTGGATCCGCCCGCTGGTTGCACAGGAGCTGCGCCAGAAACTGGGCAGACATAGGTAAATCAGACCACTGGAACTGGTCCCACCAGCCGTCATCGGCATCCAGCATCTCAGAGAGCGCAGCCCACACACGAATCTCGCGATCGCCATCGGCAGTCCGCAGAGCGAGAACACCAAGCCCGGGCCCTCGGTACCCCGTCTCCTCTCCACTCCTAATCTGGTTGTCTTTCCACGCGATCCATTTGCCCAGAGTTTGCTCAATTGAGGCTCCAGGTATCTTACCGATGAGTTGATTTCCGTAGACGTACTTTACCGATCTTTTGGCGCTCGATAATAGTACCGAGTCCAAGTCCTCCAATTGTTCCGTCTCAACATCAAACCATTTTCGATGGTTGTTGTACCATTCGACGTCTTTCTTCTTCAGTCGGCGCTTGAGCTTGCTACTTTTCAACAAGTCTCGAATAAACAAACGGTGCTGGTGATAGCTGAGAGTTTTCTGAAGCCCGGCTGTACGCAAGAAACTCGTCCGCCTCCAACCGGCGGACTGCATTGCATCAGCGGCCGCCCGCGCGGAGCGGGCGAAGTTGATTTCAAGGGTCTTCCGAGACTGGTCTGCTGCGATTCGATCCAGGAACTCCGCCACCTCTGCTTGTACGCTGCTTTCTTTTTCATCATCGACGCCCCCCTCAAAATACTCTTGGCGGTCCCCCGGAAGCACAACTCGCGGAACTCCAGCTCGATTAGCGTATTCGAGCTTGGCAACCACCCCGGCGACATCCTCCATTTCAAATTCACCGTCGAGGTACTCCACCCTTCCCGTACAGAGGCCAAGCGGAATTTCACGCGCTGGCAGAAGGAGGCCCAATACACATTGGACCCAGTAGGCCTCCGCACTGCGATCTCCGACCATGAAAAAGCGGTCGCACGGCCGCAGAGCTTTCCAGGCATTATCAGGCACAAGCGAATAGACGGACTCGACAATGTCGCAAGCCGCCCTCAGATCTACATTCAGACTCGCTTGAAGCTTCGCTTGTGCAGCCTGCTTATCAGCAAACCGAAGACGACCATTCTGGCTCGACCAGAGCTTCTTGGCGACATCAACTCCGATGGCAAAAGCGGTCCACCACTCTTGCGTGAAGCCGAAATGAAAACCGTCTATGTGCGCGGGAAGCTCATCGCGCGCCTCCCGAAATCTTGGTTCAGTGGAGAATTTTTCCTCAGTTTTTGATAGTTTGTATTTGAACCAAATCCTCTGGCCATAAAAATTCTGCCCGCTCTTCCACGATGATTTTCCATCCTCCAGCAGGAACAAGGATACCGGAAGACTCAGTCCGCGTCCGGTAGGTATAGCGGATTCATCATCACTACTGTTACCTTCGATAAGCAGCGGCCAGCAGAACAAACTACTCCTGTAAGCCATACAGATTCTGGTCCACCAAGGATGCAATAAGTCACGATCTGCTTCTGCCGCGTCAAGGATCAAATCGTGAAAGCGATCAATCTCTTCGAGGCGGTCTCTCGTTTGCAGATCGGCATCTCGGCTTGCTGCCAGGGCTTGTTCAACGCGCTCAACAAATCCAGCCCCCCCGGCTCGAATATTTTGAATGGCTCTATCAACGCCCGGCACGGCGCCAGGTACGGCCCTCTGAAGCCACTTGAGAAATTTGACGGCAGTCATATGTCGTCGCTTCAGGACATAGACAGCATGAGAGATAAGAACCCGGTTTAATCCGTTTGCTGATACCTCATCCCGCTTACTTAACTCCTCTCGCGCCACCAACACCGCATGGCCCAACGGCAAAGCAGCCGCTGTTAGTTCATTCCATCCATTTTTCGCGAGAAACGACTCATCAACATAGGATTCATCGATTGTACTGATAAGCGAAAGAGTGCTGTCTGAAATCAACCCTGCGCGAACAGTGTCAACGCTCTGCGCCAATAGCATGGCGCAGGCCGATTGGCGCGGTTCAAAAATTTCCGGATCGTAATCCCCGAGCAAAGTTGCGGCAAATGCAAATGATTGATCGCGCAACCAGTGGTCAGATAGCTTGTTACTCATTTACTCGGACAGCACCTGCTCTGTTTCCAAAAAGGGAAGCAGAAGACGCACATACGTCTCCTCCACATCATCCCGTTCTTCTGAAGCTGCTATCAACTGCATTCTCTTGCTGTAGATACCCGCAGGGATTATCACCCGATAAGTTCCATCATCCTGACAATCGATTGGAAATGTGATCAGCGTCAGCGGATCTTCAGGCCCAGCGCTAAAGGATGATTCATCCAGCCAGCACAGTCTGGTGGGCTTGCCATGAACATCTCCCTCGACAAGCAAGGTAACTTTGAGTTCGCGTTTACCGGAGCTATGCAGCGAGAGCTTAACGTCTCCCTGCATCCAAATTCGGTCTACTGACGAAACATTGTTCGATCGAGATGCTGATCTCCGACGAGTGGCTCGCCCAGAACTAGCCATCGCATACACAGGG
The DNA here is from genome assembly GCF_000685235.1 of Hyphomonas adhaerens MHS-3. Taxonomy (NCBI): domain Bacteria; kingdom Pseudomonadati; phylum Pseudomonadota; class Alphaproteobacteria; order Hyphomonadales; family Hyphomonadaceae; genus Hyphomonas; species Hyphomonas adhaerens. Next base: position 1,072,503 of record NZ_ARYH01000001.1, on the reverse strand, counting down.
CGCCCAAACGCCCCCCCCAGATTATTGAGGGTCGCATTCACCCAATCGGAGAATCCCGCCAGATTTTGTCCAAATTTTTGCGCTATCCGTTGCGGACCCACACCACTCTGGCCATCAGCACAGTCGTCCACGACCGGATCATCGAAGTGCTTGTCAAATTCCGTCCGCGAAATTCCGCACTGCTCAAGGGCCGTATCTATAGCACTTTCAAAATCCTGATCAAACCGGTAGCCCTCTAGCAGAAATGGCGCCGGCTCATCTTCTGCTTCGCCATCTTCTAGACCGTCAAGAATACGAGCCTTTTGCAACATCAGTTCTATGATCTCGTCAGAGGACTGACTTTTATTCCTCTTAGTCATTGGTTACACTCCGAATCTCAAGCACGAAACGGCCTGAGTAAAATTGGATTTGGCGCGAAGTTATGCCGCTATTACTTTCTTGATTCATGACCACCTCCTTCGAAATGGCTTCGAATCCGTTCACGAATGTTTTCATTCTCTAGCACTTCGACCGCTTTCTTGTGCCAGTACTCAGCTCTTGTTTTTGACCTGCCGATTCTCTCGCCGATTTCGACATAGGTTAGCTCCTCGCGAACACGCAGCAGAAAGCACTGTCGAGCCAGATCGTTCATCAATCGGCACTCGACCAGATACTCCAATATCGATGTCATGTCTCTTTCGACGAATTCGTAGGACGGCCAGGGGTCATCCAGCTCTTGCTCGGGAACGGGCTCGCTAAGGAATGACTCGAGAGGATGCAGGGAAGTTTCTTTCGGGACTACCTGACGTTTCTTGAAATAGCTTTTAAATAACGACTTCCGGTCCCAATTCATTCGCTCCTTGATCAGCTTATAAATTATTGGCCCATACCGGTCCCAGTTTATTTTGCCATCGACGACACACTCGTCAAAAGGGGGCGTTCCACGTCTGACCATGCTGCTTATTCCCATAAACACACCTGAGACAAACTTTTGTTTCATGTCGCTTCTCAGTCGACTCTTCGCGAAGGCATAGATGTGTGGGGTGTAACGGTGCAGCACGCGGGAAATGATCTTATCACAATCGGATGCCGAATAGGGTGAACCCTTCGGTGCTCCGGGCGGTCTGGTTAAGTACGATTTTTCTCCATCCGGCATCATTTTCTGGTTCCAATTATGTTAGCTATGAGAAGTCAATTGGCCGTTTTGGGACCATCCCAAGGACGGCTACGAGTATTTCTTATCCCTACTTGTCGGTAGCGGGTTCGCCGTAGCGAAGAGCGTGTCGCTACCCCGACGTGCGCAAATCCAACTACATACAACAAACGGGAAGTGATTTTGTATGAGGCCTTACTTCAAACTTCACCGTAAGGCCGCTCCGAAGCAGGTCTCCTTTTCGTCTTTACGGCGACCAAACGGGTCGATCCGGACAGTTTGCCTGAAGTTCATTGTATCAGGCCATTTCGCCAAAGCGACCGTCTTTCCCGTCGTCAACACCGGTATTTCAACATCGGAACAGTGGTTCGCAACGAGGCAGGCAATCGGTGCAGAGAAAAGACGAAGCGAACCCGCACAAATGACCTTTTGGTTCCGAGCGATGTTCATCTGAAAATGTGCCCGGTCTACTTCTATTTTCATGGTGCTCATGGTTGATCGCCGACAAAAATGACGGGTACGGTGATGTCCCCAGCTGCGAATGCGGTGACGAACTTGCCATTGATGGTCACGGTCTGATCAATCGCCGCCAATGCAGGTGAACCTAAGACAAGTATTTCGTTCCCCAACTCGTCGCGAAGAACAAATCCGCCAAATCCCATGAGGACAATTCGGTCTCCAATGAAGCCCGTGACCAATATATGTTCGCCATCCCAGCGCTCAGGCGCACCACGAAGTTCGGCGATAGATGTTTGCTTGGGCGGGCCATCAGGCCCGCCCCCGCTATAGGTTGTCAGGATCAGGGCCATCAGGACCACTGCTGCAATGAAGCCGATGAAGCGGATCACGATAGCCTCTCCCCCATCAGCTCTGGCGAAGAGCCGCATTAAAGCGGCTTTCGAGATTCGTCAGAATTTCGCGCGTCGTCTTATGCACCGTATCGACAATCTTGTCCGTCGAAGCCTCGATACTAACGATCAGCTGCTCGAAACGGCGTTCGCTCAGTTCGCCTTTTTCAAACATCTTCTGCGCTTCCGCGATGCGTGCGAGTTCTGCACGATAGGCAGCCTCCTCCCGGCCGATAATCAGCTCTTCGAAATTCCCCACTGCCTCAGCGATCGTCTTCGCGATTTCCCGCTCGATCTCTTCGGTCTGCTTCATCGACTCTGAAAGCATGACCTTCTTGACATGGTCCTCACTCAGACCAACGGCGAATACAAAGGCACGGCGCTTGGCAGCCATGGATTCGACGAGAGCAGTTTCAGCGAGCTTGATCGCCTCCCGGCTACGGGCACCCCGAAGGCGCCACCGGGTGTAAAGGGATGCGTCGCCGGCGGTCAGATGGTCAATCGCGTTGGTGACCGACTGACTCATCTCATCGTTAACAGCCAGAGGGGAAACTCGAGGCTTGCTTGAGCGTAAAGACATGTTCGTCATTCTCTTGTTCCTTTGGGGTTTGATTGGATCTTCCAGGGTTGTTAGTACCGCTCACCTTTCTGGGTGAACCGCAGGTTCATGACGGCAGCGACCAATATTTAAGGGGTTGTCGCCATCCACCTGCACCCAATCAGTCGAGCGTGGTTTTCGTTTTTCCCGGCAGTGAGAAAATTTTTTCGCGCGCCACATTCTCTCGATAGCAGCCGCCCATTGTCTCACCGACTGCCAACGCGGACCTCCAGATCGTTGTCGATCCGGTCACTGACCATTTTCCGAGTCTTCATGGCCTGCCTGCGAGAAGTAACGCGCTGATCACTTTCGTCTTCAGCCTTCGTCGTGATGTCCCGGACGCTAAAGATCGACTGCTTCTCTTCGCCAATGGCCAGCTCGGCCTTAGAGATCGCTTCATACATCGCGATCTCTGAGGCGAGGACTTCTCTAAGAACGAGACTTTTCGGGGGCGGTTGTACGGTAATCACGAATACAGCGGCCAGATCGAGAACGATCAACGACAGGCTGACGAGTAGGATGCGACCGGCGAGCCAGGGAGATGAGCGGGCCAAAGTTTCCAGCGCTTCGCCACGTACGATCAGGCCTTCTGGTACAACCGCATAAGCTGCATCCTGTGCGGCGCTCTTCGAAATCATCAAGTCGCGGTCCTGAACCAGTTCATCAAGATCTGCCATGGTCTGCACTCGCGAGACCGCTATCGGGTCAAGCAGCTGTTGCACTTCTGGTGTGATACTAGTCGTGGACGATGGCACCTGGAGACGCGCCAGCTCCCGATCCACCTCATCAACGCGGGCTGCAGCATTTGCACGTTCCTCCCGCGCGTAATCTGCAAGGTCTCCAGCAACTTTATGTTTCGTTCTCGTGCCCGCAAAAGCCACAACCCCGTCACAACGGATTCCACCTGCCTCCTCCGCGCCAAGGTTCGTTGTCTGACAGTCCAGTTCCTTCGACAGACTAGCAATGCGGTCCTGCAACGCCGCACGCTCTGCGATGAGCGTAGCGACCTGTGCAGCAATCGCACTCTGAGCAGTAACATCGGTCTGACGCGCATCCGCCAGAATAGCAGCAGCCTCTCCATCAAGCCGCTCAATTTCAGCGCGTTTAAGCGCGATTTGGGCGTCAACCCGGTCCGAAGCGGCCTGAAAGACCGGCTCGTTCTGTTCCGAGGTCCGACGCTCCAGAAATGCATCAATGTCCCTGTGGAACATTTCCAGTTCGATGAACGACGCCGTGGTCAGCGAGATGATTACGGAAACGGCGACCCGGGAGAATGTCTGAATTATTGGGTTAAATCCGCGCTCCTGATCCTCGAGTGCAAAGCCACGGGTTCTGGCCGCACTCATTCCGGCACGACACCATAGTGCACGCAACATGGCACGATCCACTGCGTAAACAAGAATTCCCCCCAAAACAGCATAGGGCAGATGCCAAGGCGAGTGACTGCCACGAGCGATTCCCAAGGCTACCCACCAGCCAAGCATGTTTGCGGCGCTGATCAGAAGCAGAGACAAACTGGCCAGGCGAACAGCGCGATGTTCAGCTTCAGGCGCAGCAGAAAGCTCCTGTTTGCTTGCGCCGGTTAACGCTGCAGCGACGCTTGTCCCGACGGACAGTCTGGGCGTCCTAATAGTTGTGCGCTTCAGATCTTGATCCGAATTTTTTTTCATTTTCCTGCACTCCTTTAGGCTGGTTCGTGTTGCCGTGTGCAGGTTCAGTCGCGAGTCGCGTTGCACCTTCCCGGAATTCGGACAATTTTTTGGCGCGAGCGTGCATTTGATGAGCTTTCCCGACCTGCACATTAGAGTGTCAGGTGGGTCGCGGGACCGCTTTCAATATTGGATGGGGCGTCGCTTGAGCTTCTTCCGATGCTACCCGTCACATCAGGTAGATGTTGGAAGTGCCGCGTTCCATTTCAGCAATCGTCGTTGGGAGAAATGCATTTCCCGTCACGGTCGCGAGCCAAACCACAAAATGTTAGTTCTAACCGCACAAAACCAGTGGCGGGGTAAACGGCGGGGCCGCAAACACAGAAATAAAATAATTTTAAAATAAATCAATCAGCTATGATTGAGAAATGGTGGAGCCAAGGGGAGTCGAACCCCTGACCTCTTGCATGCCATGCAAGCGCTCTCCCAACTGAGCTATGGCCCCGGACCGGGAAGAGCGGGGTTTATCCCCGCCTCTTCCGGCTTTCAAGTCTATTTCTCATCTTCCTCGTCGTCGAGGGTGAGGTCGTCGTCGTCATCGTCGTCCGAGTCGTCGATTTCGAAGTCGTCATCATCGTCGTCGGGCAGGATGATGTCGTCTTCGTCGTCATCGTCAACGCCGTCTTCGTTGAAGCCGGCCGGGACTTTCTTGCCCGACTCGTCGTCTTCCTCGTCGTCGGTGCTTTCGAGGATCACTTCATCGTCATCCTCGCCAAGTTCCTTGGCCGTTTCCTCATCGGCGCCTTCATCTTCGTCGTCGTCGGCGTCATCAGGCGTTTTGGTGGCCTTTTCGGCCTCCTCGTCGTCATCCTCGTCTTCGTCCTCGGTCTTCACCGCAGCACGCGCCGCCTTGGCCTTCACCTTGGTGATGGTCGTGCGGATGACCTCATCTTCGGGGTCGAATTCCTCCCCGCATTTCGGGCACACGGCCGGACGCTTGTTCAGGTCGTAGAAACGGGCTTCGCAGGACGGGCAAACCTGCTTGGTTCCAAGCTTGTCTTTCGACACGGGCGAATGCCTCCTCGTTGGATTTCTGGTTTTTGATCTGGGCGGCGCTTGCCATGAACGCCGCGCGCTGTCAAAGCCCCAATTCACGCAAAAATTCAGCTCGGAAATCTACATGGTCTGGACCAGCCGTCCCGTCAAATCCCTGAAAGGCGCCGTCCGGGCGCCCGGAGACAAATCCTGCAGCCACAGAGCGCTGATTTTCGGGGGCCTCGCCGAAGGCACCAGCCGCTTCACAGGCGTGCTGGAAGGCGACGATGTTCTGCGCACCGGACAGGCCATGTCGGCCCTCGGCGCGGACGTGAAACGCCTTGGCGGCGGGGCCTGGGAAGTGACGGGCGTCGGCGCCAAAGGCCTCTCCTCTCCGGACGGCGTGCTGGACTTCGGAAATTCGGGAACGGGCTCGCGCCTGATGATGGGCGTCATGGCAGGCCATGACCTGACCGCAGAGCTGACCGGCGACAAGAGTCTCAGCTCACGCCCGATGAACCGCATTCTGACCCCGCTGCGCCAGATGGGCCTGAAGGACACGGCGGGCCCGGACGGGCGCCTGCCCTTCTCGCTGACCGGCTCGAAAACCCTGCAGGCCATCACCTACGCCCCGCCGCAGGCCTCTGCGCAGGTCAAGTCCGCCGTCATGCTGGCGGGCCTCTCGGCCAACGGCACGACGATTGTCGAAGAAGCCAAACCCACCCGCGACCATACCGAGCGCATGCTGCGCGGCTTCGGCGCCGAAGTGGGCGTCGAGCGCAAGCCGGGCGAGCCCACACGCATCTCCGTTCCGGGCGGCCAGGTGCTGCGCGCCATTGAGGCCGCGATTCCGGGCGACCCCTCCTCCGCCGCCTTCCTCGTCGCGGCAGGCATTCTCTCCCCGGCCAGCGATGTTCAGGTCGACGGCGTCATGTCGAACCCGACCCGGTCCGGCTTCTATGATGTCGCAAACCTGATGGGCGCGCATCTGGGCGCCGAAGAAGCCGGCGAAGCGGCCGGCGAGCGCCAGATCAACATCGCGTCCGGCTATGCGCAGCTCAAAGGCATCCATGTGCCGGAGCGCTATGTCGCCGCCATGATCGACGAATTCCCGATCCTCGCCGTCCTCGCCGCCTTTGCCGAGGGCGAGACAATCGTCTCAGGCGCGGAAGAACTGCGCGTGAAAGAGAGCGACCGCATCGGCGCCACCGTCGCCATGCTGCGCGCCAATGGCGTCGAGGCCGAAGAGACGCCGGACGGGTTCATCGTGCAGGGCTGCGCCGGCAAGGTGCCGGGCGGCGGCCTCGTCGAAACCCACCACGACCACCGCATCGCCATGAGCGCCCTCATCATGGGCACCGCCGCGCAGGCCCCCGTCCGCGTCGACGACATCTCCATGATCGATACATCGTATCCGGACTTCCTCGCCCACATGGCGACGCTCGGGGCGGATATCTCGGGGGGGTAGTGGCCGGAAATCGCCGATTTTAGACTCTCACCGCCCCTTCACTTTTGCGGACTAAGCTTGATCGCTTTATCAATGTCGGCAATGGCACGGGTATAGTCGCCCTGATTGCGGTAGGCGATGCCGCGATTGTAATATGCATCGGCCTTTTGTGGGTCGAGCTGAATCGCTTGGTCGTAGTCTAAAATGGCGCGCGCATAGTCGCCTTGGTAGAGATAGACGTTCCCTCTGTTGAAGAAGGCATCCGCAAATCGTGGTTCGAGCCGTGCTGCTTCGTCGAAATCGGCAATGGAGCGCGCATGATCGCCCAATTTTGCATAAGCAGAGCCACGATTGTTGAAGACCAACGCTGCTTGCGGATTGAGTTCGATCGCTTGGTCGTAGTCGGCAATTGCGCTCGCATAGTCGCCCTGTGCGTAGTAGGAATTGCCGCGGCCAAAGAAGGCATTCACGTTTTGTGGGTCGAGTTGGATTGCCTGGTCCAAGTCTGCGATGGCACGCGCTTGGTTTCCCTGATCAGCGTAGGTGTTTCCTCGATTGCTGAAGGCGGTCGCATAATGAGGATTGAGTTCGATCGCCTGATCGTAGTCTGCGAAGGCACGGGCGAAGTCACCTAGATCACGATAAGCGTTACCACGATTATTAAAAGCCATTGCGAGATTTGCGGGAGATTCCTCTCCAGACTCAATCACCGCTGTGCAACCACTTATGTTTAGTTCCGGCCCGTAGGCGTTGCCGTGATATACACAGTAGGCCCATTGTTGTTCAATACTCTGGGCTGCTGCGATTGGTGCGGCGACGCTAAACGACACCACTACAATTCCATAACAGCCGATCGCTTTGAAACTGTCCCGCAACTTCTCTTCCCTCCACCTTGGTTAGAAGAACATATTGGATAAATTCGGCCTTCGGAAGACGTCTGATCTATCTTCAGCTAAGGACCTGCAATGCTCAATTGCGGGAAATCTCACAATGACCGAATAGGGCCAACAGTCGCCATTCGTGAGTCCACTTCGGCAGCAGACCTATGCCCTGCCTATGAAGAACAGCCCCACGCTGATACGTCTCTTCCGGTCGCCTGAACCAGACCGCGAAACGAAGTGACCTCTGATGCCCCGTCTCGTTCTCTATCCCGGCAGCCTGCTCGACATTGAGACGGACGTGATCGTCAATGCTGCCAATTCCAGCCTGATGGGCGGTGGCGGGGTGGATGGTGCGATCCATTATGCAGCCGGACCTGCGCTGAAAGAGGCCTGCCGGCCGCTCGCCCCCTGCCCGCCGGGGGAGGTGCGCGTCACCGAAGGCTTCGGCCTCGCCCCGCGCCTCATCTTCCACACGGTCGGCCCCATCTGGCATGGCGGGCAGAATGGCGAAGCGGACATTCTAGCAAACTGCTACCGCAACTGCCTGACCGAACTCAGCCAGCGCGGCCTCCGCCGGATCGTGTTCCCGGCCATCTCGACCGGCGCCTACGGCTACCCGCCCGCACAGGCGGCTCATATCGCTGTAACGATCTGCGCGCGGCACCCGGCGGCGCGGGAAGCGGAGATCGTCTTTGCGGTGATTGACCCGCAAAACCGGGCAGCGCTTGGCGCCGCGCTGAACGCCGTCCGCTAGCCCCCTGCCCCAACGGCAAAATTGACGTCTGCGCTGGCCACGCCACAGTACGGGCATGACCTCACTTTTCGATCCCCTGACTCTCGCCCATGGCCCGGCCATGAAGAACCGCTTCATGCTGGCGCCGCTGACCAATCTGCAAAGCCATGCCGACGGCACGCTCAGCGATGACGAGTTCCGCTGGCTCACCTATCGCGCCGAGGGCGGCTTCGGCCTCACCATGACCTGCGCCGCGCACGTGCAGGCCATCGGCCAGGGCTTCCCCGGCCAGCTCGGCATTTTCGACGACAAGCATTTGCCGGGCCTCACCCGCCTGGCCGAGGCGATCAACAAGACCGGCAGCCATTCGGTCGTCCAGCTGCACCATGCCGGCATGCGCTCGCCCGCAGAGCTGATCGGCGAAGCGCCCGTCTGCCCGTCGGACAATGAAGAGTTCGGCGCCCGCGCCCTGACGGGCGATGAGGTGAAACAGGCCTTCGACGATTTCGTCGCGGCCGCCAAGCGCGCGGAGAAAGCCGGGTTCCACGGCGTCGAGCTGCACGGCGCGCACGGTTACCTGATCTGCCAGTTCATCAGCGGCGAGGTGAACCTCCGCGACGATGAATGGGGCGGCGCCTATGAGAACCGCGTGAAATTCCTGATGGAGATGATCGACGCGGTGCGGAGCGAGTGCGGCAAGGACTTCTCCCTCGGCGTGCGTCTCTCGCCCGAACGCTTCGGCATGGACCTTGGCGAGATCCGGCGCCTCGCCGGAGAGATCATGACCGGCGGCAAGGTCGACTATCTCGACATGTCACTTTGGAACACATTCAAGGAACCGCAGGACGAAGCCTACAAGGGCAAGCGTCTGGTCGACTGGTTCACAGACCTGCCGCGCGGCGACTGCCGCCTCGGCGCAGCGGGCAAGCTGACCACCGGCAAGGCCTGCCAGGACGCGATGGAGGCCGGGCTGGACTTTGTCGTCATCGGCCGCGGCGCCATCCTGCACCATGACTTCCCGGAGAAGGTGCTGGCCGATCCGGACTTCACCCCCATTGCCCTGCCCGTGCCCGAAGCGCACCTTCGCGCCGAAGGGCTGGGCGAGACCTTCGTCACCTACATGAAGACATGGAAGGGCTTTGTCGAAGACACGGCGTGATCAGGCCTGATCACAGCAAAGTCCGGCATAGTCCATTATAATCAGGAGGAAACACCATGCAGATCACCAATGACACCGCCGCCGTCGTGACGGGCGGCGCCTCTGGCCTCGGCCAGGCCACAGCCCGCGCGCTGGCAAAGGCCGGGGTCAAGGTCGCCATTTTCGACATCAACGAGGACGCCGGTGAAGCCACCGCCAAGGAAATCGGCGGCATCTTCTGCAATGTGAACATCATGGACGAAGACTCCTGCGTGGCCGGCTTCGAGAAGGCCCGCGCCGCACACGGACAGGAACGGATCACCGTCCACTGCGCCATGGCTGCGAAAGGCGGCAAGACGCTGTCCTGGGACAAGGAAAACGCCCGCTACAAGCGCCTGCCGACCGAAGACTATGCCTTCGGCGCGCAGGGCGTGCTGGTTGCGTCCTACCGTATCGCCTCGCTCTCGGCGCTGGGTATGTCGACACTGCCGGAACTGGAAGACGGCGAGCGCGGCTGCATCACGCTGACGGCGTCCGTTGCTGCGCAGGATGGCCAGATCGGACAGGTCGTCTATGGCTCCTGCAAGGCGGGCGTGAACGGCCTCGTCCTGCCCATGGCGCGCGACCTGATGGACATCGGCATCCGCGTGAACTCGATCATGCCGGGCATCTTCGCAACGCCCCTGATGCTGCGCGCGCCGGAGAAGGTGCTGAACAGCCTCGCCGCGTCGGTCCCCTTCCCCAAACGCCTCGGCAAGCCGGAGGAATACGCCTCCCTCGCCATGGAGCTGGCCCGCAATACCTATTTCAACGGCCAGTGCATCCGCCTCGACGGCGCCATCCGCATGGCGCCAAGATAAGGACTGCTCGCGGCGGTTCCCGCGCCTCCGGCGCGGGGCCGCTGCGCCTTCGCTTTGCTCGTGCGGGAACCTGCCCCACTTCTCCCGCTTGACTTCACCGAGACCTTCCCTCACTCCCCGCGCCCATGATCATTGCTATCGACGGCACGACGGCCTCCGGGAAAGGCACCATCGCGAAGCGGCTCGCGTCGCATTACGGCCTGCCCCACATGGACACCGGGCGGCTTTACCGCGCGACGGCCGTGGCGGCGCTGAAACAGGGCGTCCCGCTGGACGATGAGGCCCGCCTCGCGGCGCTCGCCTCGGCGCTGGATCTTGCCGATTTCAACGAAGCGGAGCTGCGCACGGCCGAGGCCGGCAAGGCCGCCTCCGTGGTCAGCGCCCTGCCCAAGGTCCGCCAGGCCCTGTTCGAGCTGCAGCGCGCCTTCGCCCTGCAGGACGGCGGCGCCCTTCTGGACGGCCGCGATATCGGTACGGTGATCGCCCCGGACGCCGATGTGAAGCTCTGGGTGGATGCCGATGTCGAGCAGCGCGGCTACCGGCGCTGGCGGGAACTGCTGGGCTTTGGTGAGGAGGTTTCCCTCGAACAGGTGATCCAGCAGCTGCGCGAACGCGACCAGCGCGACCAGAACCGCAAGGACGCCCCGGCCGCCATGGCGGCAGATGCGGTCTTGATAGACACCACCGACCTGACTATAGAGGCCGCAGTGGAAAAGGCGCTGGCAGCCGTCAAGGTCGCCCTCGCCCGTGGAAACCGCACCTGAAGGGGCTTTCTCCTGTAAATACAGGGGGCCTCAAATCCAAACAGGTTGCACCACTGAAGATTTAAAGAGACCACGCTCTCGGGTCGATCCAGCAGGCCGCAATGGTGCGCGCCTGCCTTGAACCGTTCGTCCCGCCTCAGGAACCTTACATGACTGAATCTATGAACCCCTCCTCCGACGATTTCGCCTCCATGTTCGAATCGTCGGCTGCGGCGTCGGCAATGCAGGAAGGCCAGGTTGTCCCGGCCACCGTCATCCGCATTGAAAACGATGCCGTGCTCGTCGACATCGGCCTCAAGACCGAAGGCCGTATCCCGCTCCGCGAATTCTCGATGGAAGACAAGCAGCCGGAATCCGGCGACATTGTCGACGTCTATCTCGATCGTATCGAAAACGCCCTTGGCGACGCTGTCCTGTCCCGTGACAAGGCCCGCCGCGAAGAGCGCTGGATCAAGCTCGAAAAGAGCTTCAACGCCAACGAACCGGTCAAGGGCGCCATCTCCGGCCGCGTCAAAGGCGGCTTCACCGTCGACCTCGGCGGCGTCAACGCCTTCCTTCCGGGCTCCCAGGTGGACATCCGCCCCGTGCGCGATGTCGGCCCGCTCATGGGCGAAGTCCAGCCGTTCGCCGTTCTCAAACTGGATCGCTCGCGCGGCAACATCGTTGTTTCCCGCCGTGCCATCCTCGAAGAGAGCCGCGCCGAACAACGGGCTGAAATCGTGTCCGACATGGCTGAAGGCGACGTCCGCAAGGGTATCGTCAAGAACATCACCGATTACGGTGCGTTCGTTGACCTCGGCGGCATCGACGGCCTGCTGCACGTCACCGACATGTCCTACAAGCGCATCAATCACCCGTCTCAGGTGGTTGAAGTCGGCCAGGAAGTCGAAGTCCAGATCATCAAGATCAACCCGGAAACCCAGCGTATCTCGCTCGGCATGAAGCAACTCGGCGCCGATCCTTGGGATGGCATCGATGTGCGTTACCCGGTTGGTGCGCGCCTCAAGGGCATCGTCACCAACATCACCGACTACGGCGCCTTCGTGGAGCTGGAAGACGGTGTCGAGGGCCTGATCCACGTCTCCGAAATGAGCTGGACCAAGAAGAACGTGCACCCCGGCAAGATCCTGTCGACCTCTCAGGAAGTCGATGTGGAAGTGCTGGACGTCGATTCCGAGAAGCGCCGCATCTCGCTCGGCCTGAAGCAAACCATGGACAATCCGTGGTCGGCCTTCCTGGCAGAGCATCCGATCGGCACCGAGATCGAAGGCGAAGTCCGCGGCATCACCGAGTTCGGCCTGTTCGTCGGCCTCGGCCCGGACCTGGACGGCATGGTTCACATCAACGACATCTCCTGGGATCAGTCGGGTGACCAGGCCATCGAAGCCTACAACAAGGGTGACATGGTCAAGGCGAAAGTGCTCGACGTCGATGTCGACAAAGAGCGTATCTCGCTGGGCATCAAGCAGCTGGCAGGCGATCCGATGGAATCGCTCAATACCGGCGGCGGCGTGAAGCGCGGCTCGACCGTGACCTGCACCGTCACCGAGATCACCTCGGGCGGGATCGAAGTCGAATTCGGCGAACCGGCAATGAAGTCGTTCATCCGCCGCTCCGATCTGTCGCGTGACCGCGCAGATCAGCGTCCGGAACGCTTCGCTGTTGGCGACAAGGTCGACGCCAAGGTGATCCAGGTCGATCGTGGCTCGCGCCGCGTGTCGCTCTCGATCAAGGCCCTGGAAATCGCTGAAGAGGCAGAAGCCGTCGCACAGTATGGTTCGGCAGATGCCGGCGCCTCGCTGGGTGATATTCTCGGCGCGGCCCTGGCCTCCTCGGGCAGCAGCAAGGAAGAAGCCGCTCCGGCTGAAGATTCCGGCGATGTCGATGCGAATGGCCGCCTGTCGGCCCCGCAGGAACAAGCTGACGATCTGAAGCAGATCAAAGGTGTTGGCCCGGCTTTCGAGAAGAAGCTGAACGAAGCCGGTATCTTCCACTTCTGGCAGATCGCCTCCATGTCGGACGAACAGCTGGCAACTCTGGAAGAAGAAGTTGGCACGTCCGGCAAGGGCGCTGACTGGAAAGCCGAGGCTGAAGCCCTTCAGGGCTGAGCCGGGTAAGGCCGGCCCGGTTGGGCCGGCAAGACCAGCTTTCTAAATTTGACGAAATCTTTGCGGCGGGGGCCTAGCGCTCCCGCCGCAAATGCGTTTTATATCAATGGGATGCTGAAGTCTGAACTGATCGCAAAACTCGCTACGGAATATTCGCACCTTCGCCAGGAAGATCTGGAAAAGGTCGTGAATGTCATCCTAGACGAGATCGCCGCCGCGCTCGCCCGCGGTGACCGTGTCGAGCTGCGCGGCTTTGGCGCGTTTTCTGTCCGCGAACGCGATTCCCGCAAGGGGCGCAACCCGCGCACAGGGGAACCGGTCGAAGTGCCGGCCAAATCCGTTCCGTTCTTCAAGGCCGGCAAGGAACTGCGCGCCCGCGTGAATGGCGGCGAGGACCCGGAAGCCCGGTAGGTGACCCCGCCTTTCCAGATGTAAACTGTCTTGACCAGATTTTGGAACAAGACCATCAGTCTGGATGGCAAAGGGAAAGAAGCGCAGGAAGGGACACTGAATGTTCAAGGAATTCAAAGAGTTCGCAATGAAGGGCAACCTCGTTGACATGGCGGTTGCCTTTGTCATGGGCGGCGCATTCGCGACACTGGTCACCGCCTTCATCCAGGGGGTTTTCCTGCCCCTGCTCAGTCCGGTCATGGGCGGCCTGGATTTCGGCAGCTGGAATTACGAGATGGTGCCTGCCACGCTCGGCGCCGACGGCGAAGTCCTCAAGGAGGCCGTCGTCGTGAAAATCGGAGACTTCATCTCCGCCATTATCTCCTTCACCATCGTCGCCTTCGTCATGTTCCTCCTCATCAAGGGCATGAACAAAATGAAGAAAAAGGAAGAAGCCGCTCCGCCGCCGGCCCCGCCGCGCCAGGAAGTGCTTCTGGAAGAAATCCGCAACCTGCTGGCAAAACAGTCCAGCTAGGCCCTGCGGTCACCGCGTTCGGGTTCTGTTAAGGGTTCAATGCCCATATTCCCGGACAGTAGAGTACGCGTAGAGTGGGAAGGGCGGCCTGATTGGCCGCCCTTTTTCCATGTCCGGAAACCTTTTCAGGTGCCTAGACCGGCTCTTCCTCATTTTTCGACAGGACTTCCCCGGCGAGGTACAGCGATCCGCAGATCAGGATCCGGTCTGCCCCCGTTTCGGCTGCCGCTTTCAGCCCCGCTTCCAGGCTGTCACATGCAACGGCGTCCAGTCCGGCCGTGTTCGCCGCTTCGGCCAGTTCGTCCGGTTCTGCGGCCCGATGGCCCGGCGCATTCGGCACGGTGAAGACCTGTGGGCGCAAAGAGCGAAACGGCAGGAAGAAGCCGGTCGCATCCTTCGAGGCCAGCATCGCCGAAACAAGCACGGTCTTCCCTTCCTGCTTTGCGAGGTGGCGGGCGATGGCCCGGGCCGCATGCGGATTGTGGCCGCCATCGAGCCAGACCTCGGTGCCGGGCACGCGCGCCGTGAGCGGGCCGTCTTTCAGGCGTTGCATCCGGGCTGGCCAGGTCGCGGTGCGCGCCCCTTCAAAGATGGCCTCCTGCGGAATGCGGGTGGAATTGCCGAACAGCTGCATGGCCATCGCCGCAAGTGCCGCATTGGCCCGCTGATGCTCACCTATAAGTCCGATATGATCCGGCATGGCATCGATATAGTGCGCCTTGAGCTTGTAAAGCGGCGCCCCCTGAAGGGCTGCTTCGGCCGTGATGACATCATCGCAGACCTTGCGCTGGATGGCGCTGAGCACCGGACGGCCCGGCCGGATGATCCCCGCCTTCTCGCCCGCGATCTTGCGGATGTCCGAGCCAAGAAACGCCTTGTGATCAAAGTCCACCGGCGTGATCACGCACAGCGCCGGCTGCTCGATCACATTGGTCGCGTCATAGCGGCCGCCGAGGCCGACTTCGAGGATCAGCAGGTCCGCCGGCACTTCGGAAAAGGCCAGCAGCGCCGCCGCCGTCGTCGCCTCGAAATGGGTGATTTCCTTCCCCCGCGTGGCCTCGTAAGTGCGCGTCAGCCAGTCGATCAGGCGGTCATCGTCAACGATCTCGCCCGCCAGCCGGATACGTTCATTGAACCGGACAAGGTGCGGACTGGTGAAGACGTGGACCTTCAGGCCCGCCGCTTCGGCCATCGCCCGCATGAAGGCGGAGGTGGACCCCTTCCCGTTCGTGCCGGCGACATGAATGACAGGCGGCAGCCGGTCCTGCGGACGGCCGAGCGCTTCCAAAGCAGCCTCGACCCGTCCCAGCGACAGGTGAATGACTTCAGGATAGAGCCCTTCGAAACGCTTCAGCGCTGCGGCAAGGGCCGCACTGTCTCCGCTCAATCAGACTTGCCCTTGGACTTGGACACGTGCGTTTTCGGCGGATTCAGAGAGGCCGGTATGCTGTCACTGGACCGGCGCGACTTCGGCATCAGCATGGAGAGCACGCGCGACAGCGTCTCTTTCATCTTGCGCCGGTCGACGACGATATCGACCTGGCCTTTTTCACGCAGGAACTCCGACCGCTGGAAGCCTTTGGGCAGGCTTTCGCGGATGGTCTGCTCGATCACGCGCGGACCGGAGAACGCGATCATTGCGCCCGGCTCAGCGATATGGACATCCCCAAGCATGGCGTAAGAGGCCGAGACGCCGCCCGAGGTCGGGTCGGTCAGCACGACGACATAAGGCAGTTTCGCTTCGCCAAGTTCGTTGATGGCGAGCGTCGTGCGCGGCATCTGCATCAGGCTGAGCGTGCCCTCCTGCATGCGCGCCCCGCCGGACGCCGTGCAGACGACGAAGGCCGCCTTGCGGGCGAGCGCCATATGGGCCGCGGTGATGAACCCCTCCCCGGCTGCCATGCCGAGCGAGCCGCCCATGAAGGCAAAGTCCTGAACAAGAACAACAGCCGGAACGCCGCCGATTTTGCCATAGGCCGCAACCATGCAGTCGTCCTGCAGCAACGGCGCACCGCCGCCTTCGGTTTCTTTCTTTTCGCGAGCCGCAATCTTCGACTTGGCCGCTTTCAGCCGGGCCGGATAGGGCTTGTCGTCCTTGAACTTCAGTGGATCCAGGGCCACGCCCGGCAGCTCGATCGGCTCCCAGCGCTCATCGTCGAACAGGAGACGGAACCGCGTGCGCGGCGAAATACGCAGATGCGCACCCGCCGGCGTCACATGCCAGTTCTCTTCCAGGTCGGTTTTGTAGACCAGCTCACCGGAGAGCGGGCATTTCACCCACAGATCATCCGGCGTGTCACGCTTGGCCAGCATGGTCTTCAGGCCCGGCGGGGTGACCTTGTTGATCCAGTTCATCCGACAACCTCCACGGCTGTAATAGCCACTACGGTTTTGCGACCCCTGCGATCGCCTTGCTCAGTTCTCCGGCCAGAACCCCCATTCCCTGGGGCGCGCAGGCCAGATCCCCTGATTCGTGAGCCGCCTCTGCATGCTCCACGAAAGCACTGCCTACGACAACCCCATCGGCTATTTTAGCCATTTCCGCAGCCTGTGCACCGGTTTTTACACCGAATCCGACACAAACCGGCAGTCCGGACACGCGCCGGGCCATGTCGATATTCGCAGCAATTGCTGCAGGATCGGCGCTTCCCGCCCCTGTCACACCGGTCACGGAGACGAAATACAGAAATCCGGAGGCCCCTTCGGCAACCTTCTTCATGCGCGCCTCATGCGTGGTCGGCGTGGCCAGACGGATCACGGAGAGGCCGTATTTGGCGTATTCTTCCCGCAGCGGGCCGTCCTCTTCCGGCGGCAGGTCAACGATGATCGTGCCATCGACCCCGGCCTTGTGGGCGGCTTCGGCAAACGCGCCATACCCCATGGAATGGACCGGATTGGCATAGCCCATGATGATGATCGGCGTGGTCTGGTCGCTTTCGCGGAACCGGGCGATCAGGGCCAGCACATCGGTCAGCTTCGTCTTTGCGGCGAGCGCCCTCAGGCCAGCCCGCTGGATCGCCGGGCCATCGGCCATGGGATCAGTAAAGGGCGCGCCCAGCTCGATAATGTCGGCGCCATTGTCGCGCAGGGCGCAGAGCGCCTGATAACTCGTCTCAAGGTCCGGATCGCCGGCCATGAGATAAGAGACAAGGACTGCGCGCTTGTCGGCCTTCGCGCGGTCGAAGGCAGCGGTAATACGTTCCGTTGGCATCAGACTTCCGTGTTTTCGTGGACCCAGGCGGCATAGGGGTCGTGCGCCTCAAGGCAAGGCAGCGCCACCATGGCCGGGACATCATAAGGGTGATGGGTAAGGACGAGGGCCTCGATCCGGTCCCAATTTGCTTTCGGCGCCTTGAGCCAGAGAATGTATTCAAACGCCTGCTCCACCACGCCTTTCCAGCGATAGGTGGACGAGACCGGGCCTTCGAGGTTCGCGCAGGCGGCCAGTTTGTGCTCAACGGCGGCATCGCCGATGTCCTCGGCCACGCGCTGGGACGGGCAAGTGATGCGGATGAGGAGAAGGTCGGTCATTCTGCAAGCGCCTCCAGGTCACATTTTCCTATCTGCACGGCGGCCATGGGAATAACCGACAGGGAGCGCCCTTCGTATGGAATGCCGATACCGGCGATCTGGTCCCAGTCATAGCATCGGTTGCCATCATCATCGCCAATCGGGGGATGTGCCTGCCCGCAGATGCCATTATCGGTCCATTCCGCATCCCGGATAGGTGCCGTCCGCCCATCGGCAAAACAGAGCACTGTATCGTGCGCCACGAGCGGAATCTTCTCGCCATTCTGCGCCGCCTCGAAATTCTGCTGCGTCAGCGGGACATATGTATACTTGGTCGTCGGCACGCAGGCGCCCAGTAAAACAAGAAGGATAACGGGAAGAACCTGCCTCACATCTCCACTCCGAGATGCTTGGCAACAGAGAACACATCTTTGTCACCCCGGCCGCACATGTTCAGGACGATCAGGCCGTCAGGTCCGAGCTCCTGCGCCACTTCCCCGACGCGGGCGAGCGCGTGGGACGGCTCCAGCGCCGGGATGATGCCTTCGAGTTTGGTGCAGAGCTGGAACGCCTCCAGCGCTTCCTTGTCTGTCGTTGAGAGATATTCGGCCCGGCCCGTGTCACGCAGGAAGGCATGTTCCGGCCCGATACCGGGATAGTCGAGCCCGGCAGAAATCGAGTGCGCATCGAGGATCTGGCCGTCATCGGTTTGCAGCAGATAGGTGCGGTTGCCGTGCAGGATGCCGGGCCGCCCGCCGTTCAGCGCGGCGGCATGCTCGCCCGTCTCGATCCCATGGCCAGCGGCCTCGACACCGATCATGCGGACACTTTCGTCCTCAAGGAACGGGTGGAACAGGCCGATGGCGTTGGAGCCGCCGCCAATACAGGCCATCAGCACATCCGGCAGGCGCCCTTCCCGTTCCAGGATCTGTTCGCGGGCTTCCTTGCCGATGATCGACTGGAAGTCACGTACCAGTTCCGGGTACGGATGAGGCCCGGCCACGGTGCCGATGCAATAGAACGTGTTGTCGACATTGGTGACCCAGTCACGCAAGGCCTCGTTCATCGCGTCTTTCAGCGTACCCGTGCCCGAGGAAACCGGCACGATCTTCGCGCCCAGCAGGCGCATGCGGAACACGTTTGGCTTCTGGCGCTCGACATCGGTCTCCCCCATGAAGACGACGCATTCGAGGCCGAAACGGGCACAGATCGTCGCCGTCGCCACGCCGTGCTGGCCAGCACCGGTCTCGGCGATGATGCGGGTCTTGCCCATGCGGCGTGCCAGCAGCACCTGGCCGAGGCAGTTATTGATCTTGTGCGCGCCGGTATGGTTCAGCTCGTCGCGCTTGAAGTAGATCTTCGCCCCGCCGAAATGCTCGGTCAGCCGCTCCGCAAAATAGAGCGGTGACGGGCGGCCGACATAATGGGTCCAGAGGTCGTCCATCTCGGCCTTGAATGCCGGGTCTTTCTGCGCCCGGCGGTATTCGGCTTCGAGTTCCAGGATCAGCGGCATCAGCGTTTCAGCGACATAGCGTCCGCCGAACTCACCGAACCGGCCATTCAGGTCCGGCCACTGGTCCCAGGTATTTCTAACGTCCATCATTTCAGACCTCTTTGGCGGCACGGAGAAACGCCCGCACCAGCTCCTTGTCCTTTAGCCCCCGCAGGCGCTCCACGCCAGAGGAGACGTCAACCGCCGGTGCACCTGTCGCAGCGATGGCACCGGCAACATTCTCCGGTGTCAGCCCCCCGGCCAGTATCCAGGGTTTCGGCGCTGCCCAGTCATTCAGGATCGACCAGTCGAAGGCCTGGCCATGCCCGCCCGTGCGATCCGCATCCTTCGGGGGCTTTGCATCGATCAGCAGCCGGTCGGCGGCGGCAAAGGCCCCTGCCCCGGCAATGTCTTCCGCCGTTTCCACGCCAAAGGCCTTCCAGACCTCACATCCGGTGCGCGCGCGGATTTCGGCCACACGCTCCGGGGTCTCGCGCCCATGCAGCTGAAGCACGCGGATACCGGTCGCGGTCACGCGGTCAATCAGGGTGTCATCGGCGTCTGCCAGCAAGGCCACCGGCACAGACCGGCCAACGCCGAGGAGCAAGGTCTCCGCCGCTTCGGGCGTCACATAGCGCGGGCTCGCCTCGACAAAGACAAAGCCGACCCAGTCCGCCCCCTCCGCTGCGCAGAGGCGCACGAGGTCCGGATCCTTGAGGCCGCAGATCTTTACACGAGTCATGGCACCGGCGTTACGCCAGGGCGGGCGCACCGGTCAATGCAGGGCAGCTGACGGGTAGGTTCAGTTCAGGATGGCATGGAAGGCCAGCATGCCTTCCTCACCGGGTGTCATGCGCGCAATGGTCCAGCGTACATGTGTGATCTCATCGGCAGCCGCCTTGCGGACCTGCTCGCCATCCTCGACGGTCAGTTTATCGCGCGGAGCGAAGGATTCGCCACCATCGACGGAAAAATCCACGGCCGCATTGTCGGCGATGACCGAATTCTCGACATAGATCATGTCTTTCGGTACCGGGATGGTCATCACCACGCTGTCCGCCGGTTCAGCCCCGTCATTCCGGAAGCTCACCACATAAGCGAGTTCCTCACCGGGCTCGACCGCTTTGGCCGGCACATACTCCGTCTCGGTTGATCCGTCCTCGTATTCCATCGACACCACTCTCTCGACCGAAGCCGAAGACAGAAGGACATCGGCCTGCGCAGGCAGGGCGCTCATGGCACACGCCACGAGAAAACCGAGGGAGACTGGAAAAACCTTGAGCATCATTCTTAATACGGGGCACGTTTCTGCTAACGATTGTGACCATCCATCACAAGCGTTAAGATTAATTAAAAGACAGACTCCGGAAAGGCGTTCTTTCATCAATCCCGACACTTGGGCAAAATATGGGCCTTGGCTGCCTATTTGTCCGGCAACGGAAGGCTTGGTGCCCAGGTTTGCAGAATGCCAGAAACGCGAGACACCGGAATGAAACGCATCAAACTCAGCCGGGCCTTCACCCTGATTGAACCCGGACCCGTCACCCTCGTCGCGACGCATGATGGCCGCAAGAACAATGTGATGACCATCACCTGGACGATGGTGCTCGATTTTTCCGGCCGCATCGCCATCACGACCGGGCCGTGGAACCATTCCTTTCAGGCACTCCGCGATACGCGAGAATGTGTCATTGCCATCCCTACGGTCGACATGATTGATACGGTGATCGGCATCGGTACCTGTTCCGGCGCGGACACCGAAAAGTTCGACAAATTCGACCTCGCCCCGGCAAAGGCGAAACATGTCAGCGCCCCGCTTCTCGGCAAATGCCTTGCGAACATCGAGTGCCGCGTGGATGAGATCATCGCGCCTCACGGCATCGTCATTCTCGAAAGCCTGGCGGCCTATCGCGATGACACACGCCAGGAACAGCGCACCCTTCACGCCGTGGGTGACGGCACCTTTATTGTCGATGGGCGGCGGATCGACCGGAAGGCCATGATGGCATCGAAGCTTCCCGGAGGGCTCTGACCAGCCCGGCAGGGCGTCAGCGCTTCTGCTGCATCACGATGGTGAAGCTGAGATCCGTTTCGACAGCTCCGTCCGGCGCGGCAGGGAACGGCACTGCGGACGTGACAGAGGACAGGCATCGCCGGTCATACAGCCTGCTGCCGCTGCTTGTCCGTATTCCGACGAAGACCACTTCTCCGGCACGGGAGAGGCGGAATTCGACCTGGCAATCTCCGGCCCCGCGAACGCCGCGCGGCGCATGCCGGGCAAGCTGCAACCGCACCGCCTGCACATAGGCGTCCAGCTTGGCCTGCCCCTCTCCGTCCAGGGCGGCTGCGCTGGCAGGCGCCTGCGTCTTGGTAGGCGGGGCTTCAGACGCCGTAACCGGAAGGCCCGGATCAAGTGTCAGAGCCGCCGGCTTGTCGGCAGCAGGTGTTGCTTCATCGGTCCCGGCATCAACCGACGGAGCCTCGGCTGGCGGCACTTCATCTGACGGAACCATCCCCTCAGGCGGGGCCGGTTCTGCCGCCGTCTGAACGGCGGGCTCAGGCCGCGGCTCAGCAATCTCAGGGACCGGGGGTGGGCTGGGCGTCTCCGGTTCCGGCATCGGCATTGACTCGGGCTCCGGGACAGGTTCCGGCACCAGGTCCTCCACCAGGGTTACGGTAAAGGCATCTTCCTGCGCGCCGAAATTGGACGCGCTGGCGGGCGCCAGCAGGAAAACTCCTGCCAGCAAACCGCCATGGGCGAGCGCAGCCAGAGCCACGCCCGCCATATAGCTGGAGGTGAAAATCCTCCCCAGCACGTCAGAAGGCGACGTTCAGACTGAGATTGAACGAACGGCCCGGCCCGGCGACCTGATGGTACGGACCGGTCCGGCCATCATATTTGTAGTCGCCGAACGCAATCCCGCCCAGCGGCAGGTCATAGTCCTGGTCCAGCAGGTTCTCGATCGCGGCGGCAAAGCGTACCCGGCCGATCTCCCCGCCTGCCCGCAGATGGACCAGCACATAGCCCGGCGTGCGAAGCTCCTGACGCACGGCGCTGATGTCATCCTTCTCATCGACCAGTTCCAGTTCGAGCGCCTGGGTCCAGACACCTTTCCGGTTCTCCAGCGCGAACAGGCCCTGAAGGGGAACAATGTTGTAGAGATTGTCGCCGGTGTCTTTGTTCTCGCCCTTGGCCCAGCTGACCGTTCCGGTGAAGCGCGTGTCGCCATACCCCGTCTGCCAGAGCGGCATCGCACCGGTGGCTTCGAGGCCGTAGAGCTCCGCCTTGTGGTTGGCGAACTGGAGCATCGGCAAGCCATCGCGCAGGCTGCCAATCCGGTCGGCGTCGATATAGTCTTCGACATGGGTGGCCCAGCCGGAAACGCGCAGCACACGGCCATCTTTAACGCCATCCGACCAGTCGAGCGTCGCCGCCAGACTGCGCGCGACTTCCGGTTCCAGATTGATATCGCCGACATAGCCGGCGCCGTCACCGGTCATGTTGGTCATTGAGCTGGACATGGAGCCTCTGCCCCAGGCGTAGCGCTCATAAAGGTTCGGAGACCGGGTCTTCTGTGCGGCGCCGAACTCGACGGCCAGCGTATCGCTCGGCCGCCATGTCGCTTTCGCGGTGACGTCGATATTGTCATCTTCCCGGGCGCGGTCCGCCGCGTTGAAGGCCATGGCCGCCATGGCGTCAGGCATGTTCATCATGCCGGTCCAGGAATAAGGCTGCACCTCTCCGGTATCCATTTCGACGTTTTCATAGCGAACCCCGAACAGGGTCGACCATGCGGGCGCAGGGGCGGCTTCCCATTCGGCCCACACGCCTGTGCGGTTCCGCTCGCCATCATTGATGTTCACATAATCGAGCGGCGACATCATCATGGAACCCGGAACGGCGGGCCAGTAGTCGTCCATCGACGCGCGGAACATTTCCGCCCCGACCCGGACCCGGCCGACACCTTCCACCGGCGTGTCGTACGACAGTTTGACCGACGTATCCTCGCCCTCGGTGATCATCGGCATACCGCCAGTTGCCGCCCCGCCCTTGTCCGACAGGAAGTTCATTTCATGATCGACGCTGCGCCAGGAGGCTTCGGCCGTCAGCAGGCCTGCACCGAGCGGACCCTCGCCATGCACCTGCACGCTGTTGCTCTTGTTGTCGGTCAGGTCCATGCGCTGGTTGGCAAAGCCTTCATAAGGCACGCCCTGCTGGCTGATCCGGACCCACAGCAGCACATCGTCTGCCGGACGAGCCGCGAGCAGCAGTGACTGGTCGTAATTCTGGTACAAGGTGGAGCGCACTTCGTCGCCCGACCCGGACTTGTAATTGTCCGCCTTGTTCCAGCTCGCTTCATATCGCGCGCTGACTTTCTCGCCCGCTGCATTGGCCTGCAGGGACGCGCCGATGCCATTCGAAACGCTGCGATACGTCGCTCCGGCTTCACCGAAGAACTCGACTCCGCCACTGGAAAATTCCGGCGCCCGGCTCTCGATCGAAATGATACCGGCAATATTGTCGCCGCCCATGCTGACCGGCGACAGGGTCGGCGTCACGACGATCCGCTCGACACGCGATGCATCGATATAGGAGGAAACGGGGTTCATGTGGTTCGGGCAGTAATTTGTGGACTGCTGGCCATCGATCAGCACCCCGACCCGGTCATCTGCGAGTCCCCGGAGAATTGGAAGCGAGGCGATACCCCCATTCGACTGAAGCGAGACGCCCGGCGCGCGGGACATGAGCTGAAGCGAATCCGAAGATGTGGCGAGACCGGATTCAATGGCCTCTCCCGCGATTTCGGTGCCGCTCACCGCCACGTCGCCCGCGCGGGCCGAACCCGCATCCTGCGCATCAATGGGGGGCAGTTCGGTCGGCGCCTGGGCGGCGGCGGGAAGCGCAATGCCGGCAGAGGCGAGGAGCGCGGCGGCTGTACTGCAAAGGAGTGTGTGTTTCATGTTCATTACTTTCTGAGAGGAAGTCAGGCCGCCAGCGACTGGCCGCAGCGGCGATTCTGGAGTGCGGCTTCGATGGCATCGGCCAGCGAAGCGCGTTCGGGAGGTGACAGGACGGAGCCGATTTCCAGGCGCCGGGGCCCTGCCCGCAGCAGGAGAGAGTCGCAGCCGCGGCCGGTGTCGTTGACCCGGTCGATGCGAAGCCAGTGCGGGGAAAGGTCCGACCGGGTGACGGCATCGGCCCCCCGCTCGCGTGTTTCGACAAAGATGGATGTGTCGGTCAGGCAGACGCGCTGCCTGTACTGGCCAAGCGACCGGGCATGCCAGAGGATCATCGCGCCGAGGGCGATCTCCGACAGGAACACAAGCGGCGTGACCAGCCAGGCGCCCATCCACGCCGTGGCGAGGCAGATAAGGCTGCCCGGCAGGATCAGGGACGCCGCCAGGATCAGCGCCACCCGGTTGTTCAGCGAAACGTTCGGCGTGATGACCGCATCCAGCCAGATCCGTCCAACGTCTTCACCGGCACCGGGCCGGTGTATTTCACGGTCCCCGATCTGGGGAACCTGCAGCCCGTCAGGGGCTGCGATCAGATTGTTGTGCATTGAAATTCATCCGATTCCGGACGCGCAAGGCATTCGCCCGCGCACCAACGCGCACGTCCGCAGACATGCGCGCGCGAGGAAAATCAGATGGTCAGGGGCGGTCCGCGGGCGGGCGGCGGCGGGGCCGCAAGGCCGCGGCCGGGAACGATATAGTCGAACTGCGTGAGGAAACGGGCGGGCGCTTCAACAGGTTCTGCCAGCTTGCCGGATACGTCTACCGGCGTGAAATGTGCCGACATGGCATATGGGCAGGCCTGGTTCTTGCCGTCGTCGGTCTGGCCCGGGATCTCTTCCGGATCGACGATCTTGCCGTTTTTCAGGTCCAGCAGGGCCTGCGTGCCATCCGTGCCGTCACCGTGGCAGATGACGATGCTGACGAAATCGCCCGGCGTA
Organism: Hyphomonas adhaerens MHS-3; assembly: GCF_000685235.1. Lineage (NCBI taxonomy): Bacteria > Pseudomonadati > Pseudomonadota > Alphaproteobacteria > Hyphomonadales > Hyphomonadaceae > Hyphomonas > Hyphomonas adhaerens. The sequence continues at coordinate 1,047,426 of NZ_ARYH01000001.1, read as the reverse complement.
TCTGCAGCCGCGAGCATGTAGCCTGCCGGAACCAGGCCGCGCACAATCATGGCCATCAGCGCGACAGCGCTGAGCAGCGACATGAGTCCTGAGCGGTTAGATCGGTTCCACATACTGACCGGAGGAAGGCCACAGCCTCCTCAGAATGACAACTGTGTCATGCGGCCACAGATCAGTGGGTGACCAGGGCGGATCAGTCCGGACCTGCCCGGATCACAGCATGACCATAACGGACTATGGCGTGCCGAAACGCGACCGGAAATCGTCCAGCACCAGCACATAGTCATCTTCCTCGTGGAAGGCCTCATCCGTCAGGTCCGGTTTCTCGGCCGCTTTGTACCAGCCGGCATACTCCGCCATGTCCCGGCTCTGTTTCCGGTAATAGGTCGAATAGGTCTCGACCGTCAGTTCCGGTACCTCCTTGCCGAAGTCGAAGCTCATCAGGCGCATCCAGCCATCGCCGATGCCGACCGGCCAGGCCGACTGCACTCCGGCATCCTTCGCCGTCTGCCCGCGGTCCTGATAATCCGCGAGCACCTGCCAGACCGGATTGCCGAACGCATTGTCATCGACCCGCCAGGCCTGGCCATGTTCATGGCCGCAGAGGACGAGGAAGATCTGGTCCTGCTGGCTGATCAGCTTTTCCCAGACCATTTCCGGGCTGTTGTTGATCGGGTCGACCGCATGCCCGTCGACAATCGGGTTGGGCAGGCGCTCCCCTTCCTTGGTCATGTAGTCATGTGTCGAGACGATCGTCGGCAGGCCGGGATACTGCGCCATCACCGCAGCGGCCCACTCAAGCGACGCATTCGGCGGATCGAACTGGAGGCCGATATGGAGGAAACGATACCCGCCCGCTTCGAACACCTGCGCGCTGTCTGCCCCGCCATCATGCGAGGCGACATACCAGGGCTTGTCCTTGAAGAAGGCCGTCTCCGCCCCGAACACGGACCGGAAATTGTCGAGTCCGCCCGGATGCACGACGCCGAGAGAGGTTTTGAGATCGTTCGGATCGACATCCGCCGGGCTACTGGCCTGCGGCGGGAACTTCGCCGATGTCCACATGGAGTCATAATCATGATTGCCCGGCACAACCGAGAACGGCGTCTTGCCGGCGATCAGGGAGAAGCCCTCATGGGCCTTCGGCATCTCGACGGTCTTCACCTTTTCAGTCGGTGCGAAGTGTCCATCCATGATCGGGTTCGGCACGGACTTGAACCCCCGCGCCCTGTGTTCTTCATCCATGGCGAGCGTCTGATGCTGCCAGACATCGCCGAGTGAAGAGACGAAGGCGATCTCACCGCCTTCGGATTCCAGATTGTCGGCGACGAACTGCATTTGCTCCAGGAACATCTCGTTCGCATCGAAGGGGAAGCCCTCCGCGGTCTGGTGCGTGTAGTCGAGATAGTTCTGGGTATCCGGCAGGACAGCGATCGTGAATTCCGTGTCTGCCGCCGGCGGCCCAACCGGTGGAGCGACCGAACTGGCACAGGCGGCCGCAAGACCAGCAACGGCAAGCAACGCGGCCGCCATCACCGGACGCGACGGAAGAAATGAAATTCGCATTAATCTGTCTCCTGACGTATTTCCCGGAAACAGGCCCTGCCCCGGAACAATTCAGGTCGGGCTGTAACGGCATCCCATGACAGTTTCTTGTCTGGCTGGACCAGCAGGACCGTGTTGCAATGGCAACAGAGCGGACAGAAATTGCAGTGCGCCAGAACGGCGCTGCCAGTTTTCTGTAGCCTTTCAAAGACGGGTTTGCACCAGCAGGCCGGGGCCGCTGCCCCAATCCGGACCGGGCATGACAGATAAATGAAACCGGAACGGTTCCACCTTCCGGTGCCGATGTCCGTCGGGGTTCGCCTGCAAGGAACAATCTTTTCAAGAATACGTCACGACAGATACGCATCCCCTACACGGCGCCGCATCTATTTCGTCATCCGTTGTCATATGCCCCATCTCTGCGGACAGACCGCCAGGCGTATCTTGCCGCTCAAATCGCCAAAACCCTTCTACTTCGTATACGGAATTGTTACAGAAGTACGTTCGCAAAACTTTGATTTGAAGGCCGGGGCGAAAAAAAATAGCCAGCCCGCCAAGCGGCAGATTGTGCGCCGCAACAAGGAATGGGCTTTTCATGAAACGTCATCTTCGTTCTGCAACCGCGCTTGCAGCTCTCACCTTCTCCAGCCAATTCGTCGCCTTCGCCGACCCGGATGCCGCAGATAGCGACCGCCGCCTTGAAACCGTTACGGTGACGACCCAGAAGCAGGAACAGACCCTGATCGACGTTCCGATCAACGTGTCCGTCACCGATCAGGACCTGATCGACAAACTCGCAGCTGACGACATTGAAGACCTCGGCAATTTCGTGCCGGGCCTGCAGGTTCAGGCACAGAGCCTCAACGCGCCGAGCTACTCGCTGCGCGGGGTCGTTTCCGACAGCGGCACGCCGCGCGTTGCCCTGTTCCAGAACGGCGTCGCCATTGGCAATCCGGGCTATGGCGCAAACCTCGCCATCTTCGACATGGAACGCGTCGAGGTCGTGAAAGGCCCGCAAGCCACGCTGTTCGGCCAGGGCGCCCTCGTCGGCGGCATCAACTTCATCCAGAACCACGCCTCGCTGGCCGGCAATTCAGGCGCCGCCACGCTGGAAGCCGGCGACTACAACTCCGTCCGGGCGGAAGGCCACTATAACTGGCCATCAACGACACGCTCGCCCTGCGCTTTGCGGGACAAGTCAAACAGATGGACGGCTATGTTCCGAACACGGCCAATTCGCCCGACCTGATGGGTCAGGACACGACCGCATTGCGGACCGCCCTGCGCTGGGCGCCGACAGACCAGCTGACGGCCGACATTTTCGTCAACTACCAGGAAGACGATTCCACCGGCACGCAGTTCACTTCCGGTTTCTTCCCTGTGAATGGCAAGGTCGATCCGTTCGGCGCCACCGCCATGAACATCAATCCGGACCAGGTGCGCAGCAAGCTCGGGAATGACCGTGAGCTGTTCTACATCACGTCCAACATCGAATACGACATCAACGATGCCTGGTCGCTGACCTCCCTGACCGACTATCGCAACCTGACCTCCAAGGAAGCGTGGGACTCCGATGGCGCCGCGTTCAACCTTCTCCAGTTCTTTCAGGGGCAGAAGGCCAATACATTCAGCCAGGAACTGCGCCTCAACTATGATGCGGGCGGCAAGCTGACAGCCTTCTTCGGCGGCAATTACTTCACCATCGACAACAAGGCAGAGCTTCGCTTCTCGACCGACGAGGCTTATGCCCAGTCGCTGTTCGCCCCGTCGCTCGCTGCCGGGGCTGGCCTGAGCCTGGCAGAAGCGCAGACTTACCTCGCTCTGGGCGGCGTTCCGGGTGGCGAGAATTTCGGCAGCTTCGATACGCCCCTCCAGTATTCCGCGCTTGCCGCCCTGCTGCTGAACCAGCTTGTGCCGCTCTATGGCGAACATCTTGAACAGTCGCTGTCGACCAATGGCCGCGATACCTACGATCTCTTCGGCGATGTCACCTATGCCGTGACCGACCGGCTGAAGCTGACCGCCGGTCTTCGCTATACGAAGGAAGATATCAGCGCGAGCACGATCGGCCATGCGCTGAAGACCAACCCTTACCTTCTTGGTCTGGGTGGCCTCAACGGTGTGACCCTGCAGCCAACCCTGCTGCTGAGCGCTGACACGCTCGACAAGATGGCGTCAGCATCGGAAAGCACCGACGGCGCCTTCACCTGGCGTCTCAACGCCGCCTACCGCGTGTCCGACAATGTGAACACCTGGGTCGCCTATGGCCGCGGCCGCCGTCCGGAAGTCCTGTCTGCCGAGGGTGCGGACTACAACCTGATCGACGCCGAGACGCTGGACAATGTGGAAGCGGGTGTCTTCGGCCGTTTCTTCGACGACCGCCTGCAAATGACCAGCTCTGTCTATTATGGACAGTACAAGGACTTCCAGACGACACGTTTCGACCCGATCAATGGCGTGTTCATCACCGAGAATTCCGGCAACGCAACCCAGTACGGTTTCGAATTCGACGGCCAGGCGCTGGTCAATGATTATGTCCGCCTGCTCGCGACTTATGCTTACACGCATTCGGAATATGACGACAAAGACGACAACGGAAACCCGCTGCAGTTTGCCGGCAACAGTTTCCGTCTCAGCCCGGAACAGAGCTTTTCCCTGGCAGCGGACATCACCGTGCCCATGGGTGAGCACGGCGATATCTCCATCGTCCCGAGCTATATCTGGAAGAGCAAGCACTTCTTCGAAGATGACAATGGTTTCAATTATGCCGCAGACGGCAATGGCGGTTTCGTCCGGACGCCGGAAACCTATCCGGACGGCACCGTGGTGCAGGAATACCAGAAGGCCTATGGCGTGGCGAACCTGCGCGTGGGCTTCGATGCGGCCAGCGAGCGCTGGGGCGCCTATGTTCTCGGCGAGAACATCTTCGATGAGGAATACCTGATCGATGTCGGCAATACCGGCGGGGCCTTCGGCCTGCACACGATCATCCGCGGCAAGCCGCAGATGGTGAAAGCCGGCGTCTACGTCAAATTCTGATCCATGGTCCCGCCGGGAGGGACCTCCCCTCCCGGCGGACCTGCCTCTTTCCTGAAAGTGCCTGACATGAAACGTCTGATCACAGCTTCCGCGCTCGTCCTGGCCGCGTGCACCCATGCGCCCGCCACCCCGTCAGGCCCGGTGGAAACATCCGCCGCCGCAGAACCTGCCGCCGCATGGAACACGCTGACCGGCGAACGCCCGATCGTCATCGCCCACCGGGGCGCCAGCGGCCTCTACCCCGAACACACGATCATGGCCTACAAGACGGCCATTGCGCAGGGGGCGGACTTTATCGAACCGGACCTTGTGATGACATCAGACGGTGTCCTGATCGCCCGGCATGACCTCTACCTCTCCGCGACAACCGACATTGCAGACCATCCCGAATTCGCTGACCGCAAGGTAAAACGCCAGACCCCGTTCGGCGAACAGGAAGACTGGTGGGCCGACGACTTTACCTTTGCGGAAATCCAGACCCTGAAAGCCCGCCAGCAATTCGATGGCCGCCCGATGCAGTACAATGACACGCTGGATCTCGTGACATTCGACGAGATCATGGACCTCGTCCTGGCCGAAGCGGAGAAAGGCAACATTGTCGGCCTGCACGTCGAAGCCAAATGGCCGAGCCACTACACCGAAATCGGCAAAGGCCTTGCCGATCCGATCCTCGACGCCATGAAAGCGAAAGGCCTGAAGGCCGCCGGCATCCCGGTTTACATCCAGTGCTTCGAACCGCCCTTCCTGGCTGAGGTCGCGGAGAAGAGCGACCTGCCATTGATCCAGAACATGGTCGGCGCACCCTATGCCGCCATGATGGGACTGGAATACGACCTGGACGACATGACGACAGACGGCGTCGGCGCCGACGTCTCCTATGTGCTCGGCAAGGATGGCCAGCCGACGGATTTTGTCACCCGCGCCCATGAAGCTGGGCTGCTCGTCCATGTCTACACCGTGCGGGACGACCGCCCGGATGCGCCCTTTACCGACAGCCGCGCGGAACTCGCCGCCCTGTTCGACGCCGGTGTTGACGGCGTCTGGGCGGACTTCCCGGCAACCGCCGTCGAGGTGCGCGGGCAAGCGGAAGACTAAGGCAGCTCGCCGGGCCCGCGCCTAGACAATCCCGCTGTTTCGCAGCTTGCCGATCTGTTCCGGCGTCAGGTCCAGCAGCTCGGTGAGAACCTGCTCGGTATGCGCGCCCAGCGTCTCCGGCCCGGACCAGCGGACCGAGCCTGGCGTCGCGGACAGTTTTGGAAAGACGTTCTGCATCTTGATCGTGCCCCAGCGTTCGCTTGCGAGATCGACCAGCGCGTCGCGGGCGGCAAAGTGCGGGTCATCCAGCATGTCGCGGGCGCGATAGACCTTGCCGACCGGAACAGCGTGTTCGATCATGACAGCCTCGACCTCATCGATGGTACGGGTCCTGGTCCAGTCATTGATCAGCGCGTCCAGCTCTTCCTGGTTCTCGCCGCGGGCGACATGGGTTGCGTATCGTGGATCGTCCTTCAGTTCAGGCCGGCCCATGGCGTCGCACAGCCGGGCAAAAACCGTGTTCTGGTTCGCTGCAATGATCACCATGCCATCCGAGCCGTCATAGATGTTCGAAGGCGCAATCGCCGGCAAGTAAGAGCCGGACCGCTCGCGGGTGAAATTCTCGACCGTGTATTCCGGCACCAGGGATTCGGTGATCGCCAGGATCGATTCATAGATCGCGGCATCAACCACTTGGCCTTCCCCGGTCTTCTCCCGGTGATGAAGCGCGGCCAGCGCGCCCACTGTGGCAAACGTGCCGGCAAGCGTATCACCGAGGGAAATGCCGGCGCGGGACGGTTTCCGGTCGGGTTCCCCCATCAGATAGCGCACGCCGCCCATGGCCTCCCCCACGGACGCATAACCGGGGCGCTTCGAATACGGCCCCGTTTGCCCGTACCCGGAGATACGGATCATGATGATCCCGGGATTTTCCTTTTTCAGGTCTTCATAGCCAAGGCCCCATTTTTCCATCGTGCCCGGGCGGAAATTCTCGATGACGAAATCTGCCTGACGAACCAGCTGCCGGACGATGTCCTGGCCTTCCTTCTCGCGCAGGTTTGCCGTGATGCAGCGCTTGTTACGGGCGCAGACAGACCAGAGCAGCGGATAACCCGTCCGCCCCCAGGTACGCATCGGATCGCCCTGCCCCGGCGCCTCAACCTTGATAACATCGGCGCCCATGTCGCCGAAGAGCTGGGCACAGAACGGCCCCGCAATCAGTTGGCCGAGTTCGAGAACACGAAGTCCCGCCAGGGGCCCCTGTGCCGTTTCCGCCGTATTTTCCATTTTACTCTCCGCCTGTCCGGCCGCTTTGCCCTGAATCATGCGCTGAGTGCACCGGACGCCACCTGCTTATCACCAAGAATTTTCAGGATCACGTCCTTAATGACTTCCAGCAACGCCGCGCGTTCCTGTTCCGGATGACGCAGGGCCCGCGCCGAGAGGCCGGAAAAGATGGTGAAGATCAGTTCCGTCCGCGTTTCAGGGTCATCGATCCCCGCGCGCCGAAGTATGGTCACGAATCGGCGCCGCATCTGAGTATCCTGCTGTTGAAGAAGCGCCGCAACTTCAGGGTTTCTTTGTGCTTCGGCCAGGATTTCAAAGTTCAGGACCGTCCGGAAAGGCTCCGCGTCGGTCGAAAAAATTGCTGTCGTAAGCTCAGCCATTTCCAACCGCAGGTTTTCAGGAGACAGGTCTTCGAAGGCCGTGATACTCTCGTCCTGACGTCCCATCTCCGATTTCACAACCGCCAGGATCAACTCATCCTTACTACCAAAATAGTGATAGAGATGCCCCACGCTGATACCGCAATCAGCCGCGATACCGGAAATGCCGGCACCATGGAATCCCTTGTTTGAAAAGTGTTTTTCTGCACAGGAGAGGATCTCGCAGATCCGCGCCTCGCGTTTTGCAGCCGTCTTCGACACGGGCATTTCACCCATCTGTTTTTACTCCCCCTCGTTAATTATCTGCACCTTGACTTTGTGCGCCGCACCATTAGATAGAGCGTTCATTCTATTTTGATAGCCTTCCTCCCAATACGCCGTCAAGGATACTTTCATGCAGACCGCCAAGAAGAGCATGCCAGCCCTCTTGCTCGCCACGGCCATCGTGCTCGCCGCTTGCGGTGGTGAGACGGCCGGGCAGCAAGCGACCGCACCTCCCGCACCCGTCGTCCAGACCATGACGGTCCGCCTGACCGACGTGCCGAATGTGATTGAATTGTCCGGACGTGCCCGCGCCTATGCCGAAGCGGAGATCCGTCCGCAGGTCACCGGCATCATCAGCGAGCGCCTGTTCAAGGAAGGCGACACAGTCAAGAAGGGCCAGGCGCTATACCAGATAGACGCCGCTGAATATTCTGCCGCTGTTCGTAGTGCCGAAGCCGCCCTGACGCGCGCCGAGGCCACCGCTGCCGTTGCCCGCGAAACGGCTGCACGTTTCGAACGGCTGGCCAGCATCAATGCCGTCAGCCAACAGGAATACGATCAGGCCGTCGCATCTGCCAGCCAGGCGGATGCCGACATCGGTATTCAGAAAGCCGCCCTCGACCGCGCGCGCATTGATCTGGCACGCACCAAGATCTCTTCCCCGATCGAAGGGCGTATCGGCCGCTCGTCCGTTACACAGGGTGCCCTTGTGACTCAGAACCAGACTGAACCACTCGCCCGCGTCCTGCAGACCAACCCGATCTATGTCGACCTGACCGTGTCCAGCGCACGCCTCCTGAGCTGGCGCCAACAGATTGCCGACGGCGAAATCGCAACCACCGACCAGAACACGGTCCCCGTCGACATCATTCTGGGCGACGGAACCCCCTACCCCCAGGCAGGCGACCTCGAATTCAGCGAAGTGAATGTTGAAGAAAGTGCAGGCACCGTGGCCGTGCGGGTTGTCGTTCCCAATCCCGAAGACATGATACTGCCGGGCATGTTCGTCCGGGCCAAGTTCATCGCCGGTTATTATGAGAACGTGGCGACCCTGCCTCAGTCCGTTGTTTCCCGCACGCCCACTGGCGATGCCACCGTCATGGTTGTGGATAAGGACGGAACGGTCCGGCAGAGACGGATCACGGTTGAGCAGAATACTGACAACACCTGGACGGTTCTGAGTGGCCTGAATGCCGGAGAACAGGTCGCGACAGCGAACCTGCAATCCATCCGCGACGGCATGAAGGTTCAGCCTGAACCCGCCAGCGAGCAGACCTCCGCCGCGAAAGAGACGCGCGGCGGATCGAAATAACATACACAGGTAAGTCTGATGGCAAAGTTCTTCATCGACCGCCCGGTCTTCGCCTGGGTGATCGCGATCCTTATCATGCTTGCGGGTGGGCTCGCTCTCCGCACGCTGCCGGTCGCACAGTATCCCGACGTCGCGCCAACGACGATCAGTGTCATGGCGAACTATCCCGGTGCCTCCGCACAAGCGGTAGAAAACTCCGTTACTCAGATCATTGAGCAGCAAATGACCGGGCTGGACGGGCTGGACTATGTCAACTCGACATCCAGCTCTGATGGATCTGCGTCCCTTACGCTTGCTTTTCGTCCGGGCACGAACCCGGACATCGCCCAAGTGCAGGTGCAGAACAAGCTGTCGCTGGCGACCCCCTTCCTGCCGGAACAGGTACAGCGGCAAGGTGTGACGGTCAGCAAGGCCAGCACTGGCTTCCTCCTGATTACGTCCCTTTATTCCCCGGGCGGAACATTCGACCAGACGGACCTTGGCGATTATGTCCGCTCCAACATGTATGACACGATCAGCCGTCTGGACGGCGTCGGCAGTGTCACGGCATTCGGCTCACCCTATGCAATCCGCGTCTGGCTGAAGCCAGAAAAACTCGTCGAATACAATCTGATGCCGGGCGACGTGGTGCAGGCGATCCGTGACCAGAACGCACAGATCTCATCTGGCGCACTCGGCGGAGCCCCTTCGGTCGAAGGGCAGGAGATCAATGTCACCATTACCCTGCAATCCCTCCTCTCCTCACCAGAGCAGTTCAGGAACCTTCTCCTGCGAACAACACCGGAAGGTGGGTCTGTCCGGCTGGACGATGTCGCCGATATCGAACTGGGGGCGGAAAATTATGCCTTCATTTCCCGGTTCAACGGGTATCCGGCGACTGGCTTCGCCGTGTCGCTCGCTACGGGCGCCAACGCGCTGGATACAGCCGAGCGCGTGAAGTCCGCCGTCGAGGCGATGTCCGGCAATTTTCCGGAAGACATGGAATATGCGTTTCCGGTTGACACCACCCCCTTCATCGAAACCTCGATCCACGAAGTCCAGAAGACCCTGTTCGAAGCCATCGGGCTCGTCTTTATCGTCATCTTCGTATTCCTGCAGAGTTTCCGCGCCTCTTTCATCCCGCTGATCGCCGTACCTGTGGTTCTGCTCGGGACGTTCGCCGTCCTGCTCATAATGGGCATGTCCATCAATACGCTCACCATGTTCGCCATGGTGCTCGCCATTGGCCTCCTGGTCGATGACGCCATTGTGGTGGTCGAAAACGTCGAACGGGTGATGTCTCAGGACAAGCTGCCACCGCGAGAGGCGACCGTCCGGTCGATGGAGCAGATTACCGGCGCACTCGTCGGCATCGCTGTTGTGCTTTCGGCCGTCTTCATTCCGATGGCCTTCTTCCCGGGATCGGCAGGCGTGATCTACCGTCAGTTCTCGGTGACGATCGTTTCGGCGATGACTCTGTCAGTGCTGGTAGCGATTATCCTTTCCCCTGCCCTGTGCGCAACGATCCTCAAGCCGAGCCATGGTGAGGCTCATCCGCTGATGGCGGCCCCGGCACGTATTTTCAATAACGGGTTCGACAAGCTCTCCCAGGCCTATGAGGCCGTCGTCACGCGGGCCCTGCGCCGCAAGTCGGTCATGCTGGTCGGATTTACCGCAATCATCATCCTGACAGGGTTCGCCTTCATCCGCTTGCCCGCATCCTTCCTGCCGGATGAGGACCAGGGCAGCTACTTCACGCTCGCCCAGTTGCCGGCCAATGCCAGCCTCGAGCGGACAGCAGATGTCATGCAGGAAGTTGTCGACTATTATCAGACGAATGAAGGCGACAACGTCAGAGGTATTTTCGCGCTTGCCGGTTTCAGCTTCGCGGGACAGGGCCAGAACAACGGGATCGCCTTCGCAGCGCTGAAGGACTGGTCTGAACGGCCCGGCAAGGAAAACTCCGTGCAGGCAATTGTCGGGCGCGCGATGGGCGCACTGTCCCAGATCGAAGAAGCGCAGGTGTTCGCCATCTCGCCTCCCGCGATTCGCGAACTCGGAAACTCCAGCGGTTTCGACATGTTCCTGCAGAATGACGGACGTTACACCCACGAAGAGTTCATGAATATCCGTAACCAATTGCTGGGCATGGCGAGCCAGGATCCGCGGCTGACCGGCGTTCGTCCGAACGGTCTGGAAGACGGCCCGCAGTTCAACATTGATCTGGACTACCAGAAAGCTCAGGCGCTCGGCGTATCCATTTCGGACGCGACCAACCTGCTGTCCGTCGCTTTCGGCGGCACCTATGTAAACGACTTTATTGACCGTGGACGCATCAAGCGGGTTTATGTGCAGGGCGCTGCAGAGGACCGGATGCAACCGGACGATGTCAGTGACTGGTTTGTCCGGACAAACACCGGACAAATGGCCCCATTGGGTGAAATTGCCAGCACGAACTGGACTTACGGCCCACCGCAACTGCAGCGCTTTGACGGTGTCCCGGCTTTCAACATCCAGGGATCCGCAGCACCGGGACAAAGCTCTGGTGTTGCCATGGTGGCGATGGAGGAGCTGGTTTCGAAACTCCCGGAAGGCATCGGATATGCGTGGAGCGGTCTCAGCCGCCAGGAACGTGAATCAGGCAATCAGGCCATGGCCCTCTACGGCATCTCGGTTCTGTTTGTCTTCCTCTGTCTCGCAGCCCTGTACGAAAGCTGGACGGTTCCAATCTCGGTCCTGCTTGTTGCCCCGCTGGGTGTTGCCGGCGCCGTTGCTGGCGCCAGCTTTGCAGGTCTCTCCAATGACGTCTTCTTCCAGGTCGGCTTGTTGACCACTGTTGGGCTTGCTTCGAAAAACGCGATCCTGATCATCGAATTCGCCCGCTCTCTGGAGCAACAGGGCAAGGAACTGGTCGAGGCATCGATTGAAGCCGTGCGCTTGCGGATACGCCCGGTCCTGATGACGTCATTCGCCTTTGGCTTCGGTGTCCTGCCACTCGCGCTCAGCACGGGCGCCGGGGCAGCGGGCCGGAATGCCATCGGCATCATCGTGCTGGGAGGCGTGATTGCAGCCATGACATTCAGTCTGCTGTTTGCGCCGGTGTTCTATGTGATCGTCCGCAAACTCACCAATCGCTTTTCCGGCCCCGACAAACAAGCGGAGACCCCCGCATGAGATCCAACGCACTCCTCGCAACCGCCCTGGGCACATTGATGCTGGCCGGCTGCGTCAATCTTGCGCCCGCGTACCAGGCGGGTGATCTGCCTGTTCCGGCCGATCTGCCTGGCGCCACACCTGATGCGGCACCCGCCGCGCCCCTCCTGTGGAACGACGTGGTCACCTCGCCTGCCCTGAAGCAGGTCATCGGCATTGCGCTGGAACAGAACCGCGACCTGCGCGCCACCGCCGCCAATGTGCGTGCGGCACGGGCAAACCTGCTCGTCTCCCGCTCCGCGCTCTGGCCTGCCGTGGGGGCCAGCGCCAGTGCACAAACCGGCGACACGTTCGACGAAGGCACAACTGGCGCAAATCGCTTCGATGACAGCACCTACGGTCAGATCGGCGTCTCCGCATGGGAGCTGGATTTCTTTGGCCGGATTCGCAACCTCAACGACGCGGCCCTTCAGGCATATCTTGCGAGCGAAGAAGGCGAGCGTGCCGCAAAGATTTCCCTCGCCGGAACGGTCGCCGAAACCTGGATGCAGCTGGCTGCCGACCATGAACTCCTGAAACTCGCCAATCGCACGGCGGAGAGCCAGACCGAAAGTCTCGATCTGACGCGGGAATTGTTTGCAGCCGGAACCGCCAGCGAACTGGATGTGCGCCGCGCCTCCGCATCCGTTGCGCGGGCACAGGCGCAGGCGGCCCAGTATGAGGCGGCGGTACGCCGGGACGTCAACGCCCTGCAATTGCTTGTTGGCGCTCCGCTGCCCACTGCGATTCTGGGCGAGGTCAGCCTCCTCCCTGCCCCGGTCGCGCTGAACCTGCCCGTCGGCCAGTCTTCTCTTGTCCTGCTGGAAAGACCGGACGTGCGCGCCGCGGAAGCCCGCCTGCGAGCGTCCAATGCAAATATCGGCGCCGCCCGGGCTGCCTATTTCCCAAGCATTTCATTGACGGGAGGTGTCGGTGCAGCCAGCGGCTCACTCGATGACCTTTTCAATGGCGACGGATCGACCGGATGGACCTTCACACCCGCCATCGACCTGCCGATTTTTGACTTTGACCGGCGGCGCGGAAATCTGGACGCCGCCCGCGCAGATGCCGATGCCGCCCTTGCGACTTATCAGAGTACGATCCAGCAGGCTTTCCGGGAAGTCGCCGATGCTGCTGCGATTGCCGACACGATTGACCGGCGCCTGAATGCCCTCCAACAGCTTGCGGAGGATACGCAGGTCACGTTTGAGCTGTCCGGAGAACGGTTCAAATCCGGTCTTGATGGATACCTGACGGTCCTCGATGCCCAGCGTGAATACTATAGCGCCCAGCAACAGCTGATCCAGGCGAATCTCGAAAACAGTCTGAACAGCATCGCCCTCTACAAAGCACTGGGCACCTGGAGCGAAGAATAAGGAAAACAGGTGCTGACTGGTAAGGCAGGCAGACCCTTCCGAACCCGTCTCCGAAATTGAAGACCGGGCGCGGGAGCCTCGCCCCTGAAGCCCGTTTCGCCCGTCCGCCCCAGCCCATCGCAACCAGGAACGGAACACAATATAAATAATAATGCCGGACAAGCTTCTGAGCTTGTAGAATAAACGGTGTTTTAAATGCGTTCAGAGGCAACTTCCCTTCCTGCGCCATGGAGTGACGCAACAGGGTGGCTGGCCGACGGTGTCAAACGGGCGGGCAATGAAGTCCGGCGCCTTTATGTGGCGTTTGCAACGTATTCCCTGAGTTGGTCCGTTTACGTCACAGCATTCCTGTTCCTGCTTGCCGTGACCCTGTCGCAATCGCCCGTGCACGGGATAGATCATATCGTCTGGCCACTGGGATTCATCGCAACCTGGCGATATGGCTGGCAGCTGACACATTTTTTGCGGGCGGAGCACTACAGGAACAAGGTCTTTCCCCGATTACGCCGGCAGGCCACGACGGTCGCTGCCGATCCCTCGACACTGCCGGAACATGTCGGTGTCGTTGTGACCTCCTATCAGATGTCGGCGTCGGAAAATTTTGGCGTCTACTCTTCCCTGTTTCAGGAACTTGCCGCCTACGGTGTGCCGGCCACAGTGGTGGCCTCGGTGACCGATGACGGAGATGCCCGCCTCATCCACCAGATCTTCAACGAGGCAAAGCTGCCGGGACATATCGATCTCATCACCCAGCTCCAGGCCGGAACCGGGAAGCGCGACGCAATGGCTGCTGCGCTGCGAGCCCTGCAGCGCAGCAATGAAACCGGCGAAGGCATCGTCGTCCTCATGGATGGCGATACCGTCGTCACACCCGGCCTGATGGAGAAGACCTGTCCCTTCTTCACCATGATGCCGGACCTGGCTGCCCTCACGGTCAACAACGCGGCTGAAGTACGTGGCGGCGCCCTGGCGCAGACCTGGTACGCCATGCGATTTGCGCTGCGAAATCTGTATATGAGTTCGCTGAGCCTCTCCCGCCGGGTTCTGTGCCTGACCGGGCGGTTCTCGGTCTTCCGCGCAAGTGTCGCACTGGACACAGCATTTGTGGACCGCCTGCAGCTGGACATTCTGAACCATTGGCGGCTTGGGAAACTCCCGATGCTGACGGGTGATGACAAGTCGACCTGGTATCATTGCCTCAAGGACGGATGGGCAATGATCTACCTGCCCGACACCTATGTCAGTTGCATGGAAGAATTGCCGAAAGGCGGCTTCCTGAATGCATCCGCTCAGCTGATGCAGCGCTGGTTCGGCAACATGCTCCGCAATTCCGACCGGGCGATCGCGCTGGGACCCCGGCGTATGGGGCTGTTTACCTGGTGGTGCCTCGTGGACCAGCGCCTCAGCATGTGGACCAGCCTGACCGGCCCGATCTTCCTCGCCTTCTTTTTGCTGCAGGGCCAATGGGTCGCACTTCCGGCTTATCTGTCCATCGTGCTGGCGACGCGGTTCATCCAGACCGTCAATGTCGCGCACCAGGGCGGCCTTGCTTCACCGTTCGTGCCTTTGCTCCTTTTGCATCAGCAATTCGTGGGCTCGTTCATCAAGATCCAGGTCTTGTTCCATCTCGATCGGCAGAAATGGACACGACAGAATATCGATTCAGGCACCGCGGCCGTCCACCAGTTGCGGACATCGATTCATGGAGACTGGCTCAAGGGCCTGGTTATTACGATCTTCATTTGTTCAATGATAACTTTTGCAGCCATCGCCGCCAGAACCTGACCCGGAATACTATGAGCGCAAACAAACGCCCCGAAGACGCACAACCGAACAAGCCTGCCGAAAAGGCAGAGGCGGGAGACTTCGTATCGCTTGGAGATGCGATGGAGGCAGCCGGGCGCGATAAACGCAAGTATCCGCGCTATTCCGCGCCTCTGACCATAGAGATCAACGGTCACGCCTATCCGGCTCTTGATTGGTCTCTCAGCGGTTTCAGGATCGGCGAAGTGCGTCAACTTGCGCTGGCAGGAGAGAAGGTCCGGGCGACGGTCTCTGTCCAAATCTCGGATTTCGAATTCAAGTTTGAGACGCATGCAGAGCTTCTGAGGCTTTATCCGGAGAAGCGGGAAGCTGCCTTCACATTCTCGGGTCTGACTCCTGAAGAGGTGCGTGCACTGGGGTTCATTTCCAGCGCACATTTGTCGGGTAAACTCAAAAACGTCGATGGTGTGCTCCGCAATGTCAGCGCAGGCGCATCATCTGCGACCAGCGAGGAAGAGGTCGACCACGTCCTTCGGATCGGCCGGCGCAAGGTATTTGTCCGACGGGGCATCTTCGCGCTTCTGGCGGTGCTGGCCTTGTTGAGTGCCAGAGCCTCGATCCTGGCCATGACAAGCGTCAGCAGTGTTGCCGCATGGGTGGACACGCAGCTGATCGAGATCAGTGCGCCGGAGCCATCGGTCGTGAAGAATATCCTTGCCGACGAAGGCACACAGGTGACGCCGGGCGAAACGATCGCGACCTTGTCAAACCGGCCACTCGAAGCTGAGCTTGCAGACGCCGAAGCCAACAAACGTGTCATGGAGGTTCGGCTGGAGGGTCTGCATGCTATCCTCGACGGCCGTAGCGGCATGTTGGAAACGGAATCGTCGCAGGCGGTCCGAGCCCTCCGGAAGGCACAAGCTCGCCGGGATGAATTGCAGCAATCACTCTCGGCAGCCATGGCCGAGGTGGAAAAGCTGAGGTCGGTCTCCACACCCGGTCTGGTCCCCCTCAGCACCCGTACAAATGCGGAACAGGCAGTAGCGGAGATTACCGAGCGTATCGGTCAGGCTGAACGCGATGTTGAAGATGCACGGTCGCGACTCAGTGCAGCGCGGTCGGGCTACTTCACCGGCAATGCCAGAGCAACGGGATATGAACCGGCGACCCTGCAGGTGACCATTCGCGAAACCGAACAGGAAATTGCCGCAGCCGAGGTCAAAATTGACGGGCTCAGAAGCCGGCTCGATGAGCTGTCAGTCGTCAGCCCCTGTAATTGCCGTGTGTCTGAAATCATCCTCCAGCCGGGTGAGCGTGTGACGGCGCACGAGCCGCTCATGCGCCTTGAGGCGATCGGAGAAACGCGCATGGTCTCGGCGTTTGTGACCCATGCAGGTGCAAGACGCCTGAAGGTCGGCCAGCGCGTCAGCGTGAGGCTGGCCGATGGCCGGCGGGACCAGAACGCGACGATCGCCGATATCAGCACGACGATCCAGCTATCGAGCGAAAACAAGCTTTACAGCCGGGACCTCAACCCTGAGCGATATGCCCAGCTGAGCATCCGGCTGTCGGAGGAATATGCCGATGCGCCCGGCGCGGCCGTTGAAACAACGATCCACCGGCCCCTGCTTCGCTGGCTGGCCGAGATTTTCCGCTTCTAGCTGGCGGTGCCGACAGACGAAAGCGCGCGCATCTCCATTCTCGCAGCCGAGCAGTTCCCGGGCTCCGATCTGTCCACACGGCTCAGGCCAAGCGGCCTCGCACTGTGAAAAAGCAGCCCTCACCCCGCCTGCCTTACGCCTGTTCTACCTGTCGCCTGCGTATCCAACAGTCCCGTCCCGGCGCGGGTCAGCAGCGCCGCGCCAGCCGCCCTCTTCCAGCGCGATGGCGTGGACACCGCCGAAATATGCGTTCAGGCCGTTCTGAATGAGGTCTGTCTGAGGATTGGCAAGGTCGAACCCCAGAGCATCGACATCCAGGCCTTCCACCATCTGCTCGACATAGGCATTGTCGCGCCCATCCTTGCGGTCGATCACAACGTGAACGCGCGGGGCTGCGACCGCCGTCTCGATGCCTTCATCGACATCCACCCAGTGGCTGATCACCTGGGTCACAGCTGAAATGATCCGTGCACTGCCGGGGCTGCCCAGGACCAGAACGGGCTGACCGTCCTTTGAGACAATGCTGGTACTCATGGAAGAATACGGCATGGCATGCGACGCGAGAGAGAAGGTCTCGCCCGGTGCCAGCTCAAATGTCTGCATGTAGTTGTTGTAAAGGAACCCAAGTTCCGGGCTGGCCGCGCGAGAGCCAAAATAGGAATCGATGCTCGATGTGACGGAGACCGCCATACCGTCCTTGTCCACAACGGAGAAGTGGGTTGTCTCGCCATGATCCCGGTCTTCTAGAAGAGCCACGGCTGTCGCCTTGTCGATACGGTGGGACATGTCCGCGCCGAAAGACACAAGGTCAAGTTCAGGATTTTCCGCGCGGGAGGTGTGCGCAATATCGAGCGCGACCAGGAGCGCCGCGGCGCGGGTCGCATCTGCCTCATCCAGGTCTTCAGCCTGCGTCTGCTCCAGAAGATTCAAGGCCTGTAGCACAACCCAGCCACCAGCTGGCGGCGGAAGCGTGGAAACTTCAAAACCACGATAGGAGGTTGTCAGCGGCGCCATCACGACCGGATCTGGCGTACTGGCAAGGTCTTCCAGCGTGATCCATCCGCCATTGGCCGCCATGTCTTCCGCGATCTTTGCGGCGATCTCGCCGGTATAGAAGTCGTCTGCGCCGGCCTCAGCGAGGCGCCGGAGCGTCGCGGCAAGGACAGGTTGGCGCAAGACATCTCCGAGCTGTGGCAGGGTACCATCCGGATTGAGAAAAAGCCGGGCGACCGTCTGATTGGCGCGCACGTCAGTCTCGTGGCGTGAATAGACCCGCGCCCGGAATGAACCGATGACGAAACCAGCATCTGCATACCGGATGGCTGGCGCCAGCGTGTCTGCCCAGGAAACGTTTCCGCTGCCATAATTGCGCATGGCGAAGTCCATGACTTTCACCGTGGACGGAACGGTTGTCGCGGAATAGCTGGTCTTGAGATCCTGTTCCGCAACCACGTCCGGAATACCGGCAGGGGCAAATGACGTTCCGTTGATGACGATGGCCGGCTCGCCCGGTTTCTGAAGCACGATCTGAGTCTGCCCGCCAAGGCCGGACATTGCCGGTTCGGTCACGCCCAGCGCAAACTGGACCGCTGCGGCGGCATCGATTGCGTTGCCACCGCGCTCAAGGATTTCCACGCCAGCAGCGGTCGCCTCGGGCGAGGCCGACGAAACGACCCCATAGGTGAGCTGTGGAGCAGACGCGGAGGTGGCACACGCCGCAAGGAACAGGCACGTGACCGTACCGGAGACAGCGAGGGGGCGGGCAAACTTCATTTCGGGATTTCTCCATCCTGGGCATCATCGGGTTGGTCCGGCGGTCCTTCCAAGAGGAGCCGCATGGTGATTTCTGCACTCAGCCGGGCTCTGGACAGCACTGCCTCAAGCGGCACAGCATCACCGACTTCATACGTTATAGTGGGGATCGCATAGGTCTCGTGAAACCAGTTCTTGGCGACGCTGCTGCCGGCATTGTGCCCCTGCACGCGCGCCGGCGCATCCTCACCAAGCACCTCGGCCAGGCTGGCATGAAAGGCCCCGGGAAACCAGTTGCGGTCTCCTTCGCCTTCATCCGGCGAAGTGTACAGGACGCTGTTCCAGGTGCCGTGAAAATCAAGCAAGGCGATGGGGAAAACCCGGCCGTCGATCCATTCCTTAAAGCTGCGGGTCTCGGCCTGTGTAAACGGCCCCCAGTCGCGGTTCACATCGACGCCGCGCGAATTGTGCCGCCAGTGACCTTCGGCAATCCCGTCCGGATTGATTACCGGACCGAGAACGACGCGGAACTGTTCGCGAAACGCGCGGGCAAGCATATCGTCTTCGAGCAGACGCTCGACAAAACTCTCCATCGCGATTGCGCCGCGCACTTCAGGGGGGTGTTGCCCACCAGTCAGGATGAGTGCGGGCTTGTCCTCAGCGCCAAATTCCAGCCCTTCGAGCGATCTCCCCTGCTCGGAAGTGCCGTATCGCGTGCGGGTGACGCCGGGCATGGCCGCGATCCCGTCGATCCACGCCTGGCGATCTGCCAGGTTTCTGCGCGGCTGTGCGCTGATAAGTGTCGTACCCGGAGCGATGTCCAGTCCAAAGCGTGCCCGATCCGTGTCCGCGCCTTCGACCATATCGATCGTGCGCCAGGTCTGCCCGCCATCACTGCTGATATGCGGTGCGTAGCGGTGGCGTCCGTGCGCATAGGCCAGTGTCAGGTCGAGATGGGTCTGAGTGTCGCTTGTCAGGCTGAACGCGTACCAGCTGCTCGGATTGATCGGCGCGTCTTCCGGATGGATATACAATGTAAAAGTCTCTGGGCCATCGCGACGGCAGCCATTGAGGCGGCCCGTCCCGATGGATCCATCAAAGCGGAGGGACTCATAGGCACAGACCGGTCCGAGCTGAAAGGCTCCGATACTTTCAGGCCCGGACGAGCCTGCCGTCACACAACCCGCGGCCAGCGCAAGTCCGAAAAGGCTGCCGATGGTCCGCAGTAATACTGAAGGCGTCAGCATGGCCATGGAGGTACCTCTCTCCGAACGGACAACGAACATGCGTAAAGGTGTCCGGCCGGGATCGCGTCACCCCGGCCGAACCTGTCTCCAATCCCCTTAGAAGGTTTTGGAAAGCTGCAGATAGACGACACGCCCTTCTACCGAGTAGAGGCCGGAGAGATAGCCAGCGGATTCGTCTGCTTTCGGAGGAAGCTCGTCGAACAGATTGCGCACGCCCAGCCGGACATCGCCGCCTGACAGGATGCTGCCCTCTCCTTCGAAACCGTAACCGACATATCCGTTGACGCTCGTCCAGCTATCCACTTCCCAGACATCTCCGGTGTCATCATTGGTGGCACTGCTGTCATAGACATCCGAAACATAGCGCAACTGGGCGCCGGCTTTCCATGGGCCATTGTTCCAGCGGGCGAACAGGCTGCCCCGCCATTCCGGATTGCCATTGCGGCGCAACTCATCGAACACGGATCCGTCGCGCGTTTCCTCATAGGTTTCGATCTTTGTCGCCGACGCGCCGATTGCGAAATCGCCGAGCGAATTGGTATCGAAATCATAGGACGCCGCAATATCGTAGCCGGCAACCTCGCGCCCATCGAGATTGACGTATCCGTCGATCACGTAGAGCACTTCACCAACGGCCATGCGCTGGTCGGAAGGATTCGCCAGATTGTAGGCTGCGAAGGCGTCGATATCCTCCTGCGTCAGTCCACCCCGGATAACATTCGGGCTACCTGCTCCACCGGCGATCAGGCTGGCAAAGTCGTCATCCAGAAGACGGTCGACGCCGAGCGTTGTGATCGCATTGGTGGTTTCGACACTCCAGTAGTCGAGCGAGACGCGCAGGCCGTCGAGCGGCCCCTCCACCGGCTGGAAGATAACGCCGAGAACGCGGCTTTCGCTCTCTTCAGCTTCCAGGTCAGGATTACCCTCGCGGACCGATGGGCGATACGTATCGCCAACATCATTCGGCGTACCGACGACGTCCTCACGATACAGGTCGGCATCACCCTGGTTCCGGCGGGTGATCGTGCCCTGATTGATCTGGACGAGGTTCGGCGCCCGGAAGCCTTCGCCATAAGCTGCCCGAACAGAAAGCCCCGGCGTCAGGAACCAGTGACCGGAGATCTTCGGATTGAATGTGTCGCCGAAGTCTGAGGAGTCCTCGAACCGGGCTGCCAGCTGGAGGTCGAGAGCATAGATGCCCGGCACGCGGTTGCCCTCACCGACAATCGGGATAGACAGTTCCGTGAAGGCCGACCAGACGTCCCGGTCGCCGCTGAAGTCGCGGGTCGCCGACACGCCGACAAGATCGCTCTCGTCCGGAATGGCGCCATTCGTGAACTGAATTGTGCCATCGAGACGCGGATCGCTGTCTTCAGAAATCTCCTCGCTGCGATAATCGATACCCACCGCGATGCCGACATCGCCGCCCGGAAGTGAGAAGAGGTCGTCACGGGTTGCCTTCGCATCCCACGTCAGCAGTGATGATTCGCCGTAGCGCACCGAACTCACGCGGACCGCCTGAAGGACGCTTGCGGAGTTCACATCGGGGCCGCCGAACGGATTGAAGGCATCCGGCGTGCTGAGGGAGATCTGGTCCTGCAGCAGCGTTTTTGAAATCCGGTTGAATTCCTCATCGCGTGCCGTGGCTTCGGAATAGCCGAGCGCCGTTTCGACGTTCCAGCCGCTCCAGTCCCAGCGTGCACCACCGAGCAGGCGGTAAAGGTCCTGCTCCACCTTGATGATCCGCGGACCCATTTCCAGCGGCCGATAGCCCTGGATCACAATGTCGAGCCCTTCCGCAGGCGCATTAATATCCGGCAGGCGGTTCGGGCTGCCAACAGCGCCGAACGGGTTGTAGTAGTTCGAAGCCGGCACAATGATCAGCGCGAGCGACTGGTCGAACGGGCCGGCTGCGCGCTGGGTGGTCGAATCCGACTCGTAGTACATGGCCTCGCCGAACAGCTCGACCCCGCTATTAAGCTCATGCGAGAAAGTCGCGGCGAGGTTAAAGCGGGTCGAGTCCGGGATCAGGCGCTGCGATTCGGCGAAATTGTAGCGCAGATCGCGGTCCTGCGAGCCATCGTCAATCGACACACCGCCGCCAATGGAGGCGCGGCTGCCCGGAAAATCATCCGGCTGCATATGGAACACGCCGGATGACGTAGTCAGGTTGGTGCCGTCTTGAGCAACGGCCGTTCCGTCAAATGTGCCGTCCGGATTGAGGACGCCCACCTGGAAGCGGCCATAGGGACCGATCGTCGACCGGTTGTCGAACTGCGTATCACCCTGCCAGGCTTCCGGCAGCATGTCGCGCCGGTCGAGATTGCAATTCCATTCGCTGACATCGCACGCCTCGACCGGGTCACGGCCATAGTAGCTGCCGCCGATGGTCAGGTGCGTCCGGCCGCCATTGAACTCGAAGCCGGTACGGCCGCCGATCGAATACTCAGCAAAATCGGTCTCAGTCGATGCACCATACTGGGTGGTGATGTAGGTTTCATCATAATCACCGAACAGCGACAGGTTCACGACGCCCGCAATTGCATCGGAACCATAAAGGGCCGATGCGCCGTCGCGCAGCACTTCGACCCGCTCGATCAGTGTCGAGGGAACGGTGTTCACGTTGAAGAAGGTCACCGGAACGCCGTCGACTGCTTCGGACTGCGGGTGACCCGTGATGCGGCGGCCATTGACGAGAACCAGCGACCGGCCTGATCCCAGGCCGCGCAGATTGATGCCGGTGACATCGCCGCGAGCTCCGTTTGTGCCGGTGTTCCCGTCGGTGAATTCGATGTCGCCGACAGACGGAATGTTCACCAGCAGGTCGCCGGTAGACAAGGCGCCGGTGACATCCAGTTCTTCGCGATTCAGAACGGTGACCGGTAGCGCGCCGGAGTCTCCCACGCCCTGAATGTATGAGCCGACGACGACAATCTTGTCCTCGACGCGCGTTTCCTCTCCGGTTGGAGTTGTACCGGTTTCCTGTGCCACCGCAGTCAGCGCCGAACCGGCCACGCCGGCAACGAGCAATGCACGCAGTGCTGGTCTTACAATCTTCATTTTTGTGGATCCTTCCCCGCATTAAGTCTGTCGAGGCCGGCCCTGCTCTTTTCGTATCCGGGGCACGTCCTATCACGGACACCCATAACTCAAGACAAACGAATAGAAAATCTTATTCGTTTTAGTTATATATCCATATCCGGATTTATGGCTGACCGGTCGAGGAAGCTCGCATGCTTCTCATCAAGCACCTCGGCGAATGCATCGACGAACCGCCTTGTGTTTACAGGCAATCCGCGCGCGAGCGGGTAGATAGCGGTCACCGGCAGGGACAAGCTCGCATCGAAACGGCGAAGATCAACGGCGGGATTATTCTGCGCATGACCGACTGCGGTCATCGCATCGACAATGGCAAGCCCGCCTCCACGCTCGGCGAGCGCACAGGCGATTCCATAAGTCTGGACTCGTATCTGGGTATCCAGGGTCAGTCCGAGTTCGCGAGCCTTCTCTGCGAGCAGCCGGCCGAGCGGTTCGCTCTCATGCAGGCTGATGACTGGCAGGGACGCCAGATCCTCGAGGCCAATCTCTTCCGGGTAATTGTCGAGGACGCCACGCTTGGCGACGCATGCAAGCGAAACTGAGCCGATCTCTACAGATCCCACCGGCGATTCTGCCCCTTCGGCCCCGAAGGTGAAACCGACATCGAAGCCAAAACTCTTGCGGGAAATGGTATCGAGGATAGCCCCCGAATGGTGGGTGGAGATGTCGAACAGGCTTCGCGGCTGCAATTCGCGGAATCGTGAGACGGCTTCCGGCAGCACTTGCAGGCCAAGGGCGGGCGTTGCGGTCACCCGCAGCTTGCTGTCCTCGCCGTGGCGTAGTCTGCGCGCGAACGACCGCACATCCTGCAATGCCTCACGGGCCCGCTCGGCCTCCTGCAGAAGCGCCCGCGCTTCCTCGGTTGGCTGCAGCCGGCCCTTGATCCGGTCGAACAGCAAATAGCCGAGGTCATACTCCATTGTCTGTAGTGTCTTGGACACGGAGGGCTGCGAGAGCCCGAGCCGCTCGGCCGCGCCACTGACGCTGCCCGCCATCATAATCGCGTGGAAGACTTCGACCTGCCGGTAGCTGAGCATATCACACCATAACCAATATCTATACATATGGAAATTTCTTGTATTTGACGAATACCTGGTCCTGAGCCTATGTCCAGCCAAATCAGGGAGGTAGCCATGACATCCATATTTCACCGTTCACCCGGCGCTTCGCTGCCGACGGCCATTGGCGGCCAGGGAGTCTGGCTGGAAGCCTCGAATGGCCGGCGTTATCTGGACGCGTCCGGCGGCGCCGCTGTATCTGCGCTGGGGCACGGCCATCCGCGTGTGATTGAAGCGATCCGCGAGCAAGCGTCGAAAATGGCGTTTGCCCACACGGCCTTTTTCACCAATGAACCCAGTGAGCAGCTGGCCGAGTTTCTGGCGAACCGCGCGCCCATCAACGCGCCCCGGGTCATGTTCTGCTCCGGAGGATCTGAAGCAACGGAAGCGGCCCTCAAGCTCGCCCGCGCCTATCATGTCGCGCGCGGAGAGCCATCCAGGTCCGTCTTCATCTCCCGCAATCAGAGCTATCATGGCGCGACCATCGGCGCGCTTTCGGTCAGCGGAAATCCCGGACGGCGCGCACCTTATCTCGACATTCTCGCACCTTGCCGGTTCATTGATCCGTGCTACGCCTATCGCCACCAGTATGCAGACGAAACGCCGGAAGCCTATGGCCGCCGGGCCGCTGACAAGCTGGAAGCGGAAATTCTCGCGGCAGGCCCCGAAAATGTCGCCGCTTTCATTGCAGAACCGGTTGTCGGCGCGACCCTCGGCGCCGTAACCGCAGCGCCAGGTTATTTCCAGCGCATCTCGGAAATCTGCCGGACCTATGGCGTCCTGTTCATTGCGGATGAAGTGATGTGCGGCATGGGACGAACAGGCTCCCTATTTGCCGTGGAGCAGGAAAATGTCCGCCCGGATATCATCACCATGGCGAAAGGACTGGGCGGCGGTTACCAGCCCATCGGCGCCGTGCTGGCCTCTGGCGAGGTTTACGATGCGATCGTTTCTGGCCCCGGCTATTTCGAGCACGGACACACCTATATCGGCCATGCGACCGCCTGCGCAGCCGCCCTTGCCGTTCAACGGACTATTGAAGAGGAGAGCCTGCTTGAGCACATCCTCGAATTACATCCTGTGCTCGTGGATCTGCTCCATCAGGCGCTTGGCCCGACGGGCATGATCGGGGAGATTCGCGGCCGCGGCCTCCTGATCGGGGTCGAGCTTGTTCGCGATACAGCAACCAAGACCCCCTTCCCGCCCGAGATGAAGCTGGCCGCCGCCATCAAAAAGGCCGCCATGGCGCAAGACCTGATCGTCTATCCAAATTCCGGCTGCGTTGATGGACGATCCGGCGATCACATCCTGATCGCCCCGCCTTACATCGCAGAACGGTCAGACCTCGAACAAGTCGCGTCCCGTCTCGCCCGCGCCATATCCACCGTCCTGGCGGAAGTGGCATGACCAATCGCCGCCTGATCGGCGTGGCCCCGAATGGCGCCCGCCGTACGCAAGCTGACCATCCTGCACTTCCGATCCTGCCTGAAGAGATTGCGCAAACCGCCCGGGAGATCGTTGCGGCAGGCGCAGGCCTCCTGCACCTTCATGTCCGTGATGAGGCGGGCGGGCACAGCCTGGACCCGACCCGCTATCAGGACGCTGTGTCGGCGATCCGGGACGCTGTCGGTGACCAGCTGGTCGTTCAAATCACGACAGAGGCGTGCGGGATCTACAGCCGGGATGAACAGATCGACACGGTCGAAGCCGTGCGTCCGGAAGCCTGCTCTGTCGCCCTCCGGGAGCTCTGCCCAAGCGATCAGGCTGACGACGTGCAGACATACGCGCAATTCCTCTCGGATTGTCAGCGCGAAGGCATCGCATTGCAGCATATCCTGTATGATGAAGCAGACCTCCGGCGCTTCCGCCATTTTTGGTCGGAAGGTGTCGTGCCGGAGGCCCACCCCTTCATTCTTCTGGTCATCGGGCGCTACACACCGCACCCCGAGGACTGGCAACGGGACTTCCTCAAACTGATGGGCGCCCTTCACACCGAGGGCGAAGCCCTGCCGGACTGGGCGGTTTGCGGGTTCGGGACGGCGCAGATTTCCATCCTGGCGGCCGCTGCTGCTTTGGGCGGGCATGTGCGAGTCGGTTTCGAAAATGGTCTGAACCGCCCCGATGGCACTCTTGCGCAAGACAATGCGGATCTTGTCAGCATGTGCGCTGCGGCGTTCAGGAATCTCGGCCTGACACCCATGTCAGCCGCTGATGCGCGCCGCATGGCGAATTTCCCCTAATACCCCCACGCCCGCGCGAGAAGGCTCTCTTCTGTCTACGGTGCAACCAGAAACACTGGATCCACAATAAGTGGCACAGCACCGAATGCCATCTGGCCATTGGAGTGGACCGCTCCCTCCACCGTGGCAATCTGCCAGTTGAAATCCACGCCAAGCCGCGCAGCGGCCTGTTTGCCAGCCTCATGGAAAGCCTGCCCCCTGGCGAAGCGAAATGCGCCCTGGCGCATCGCCTCGGGTGAACGGCGAAGACTGGGATCGTTCGGATCGATATCCTGCGTGCCAAGCAGGACAACGACGTCTTTCGCCAGAGCCGCCTTGAGATTACTTTCGGGGATATCCGCCTTCGCCAGGCCATAGGGATAGGCCTCATCATAGTCCGGCATGGTGTACCAGCCCGCATTGGCCACGATGTAGCGCTTCACCCGCACATTGGGTTTGAAGAAGAGAAATCTGTGCACGAATTGCGCGCCCGCGGAGTGGCCAAAAATAACATAATCGTGCTGACGGCTGCCGGTCCGGGCGACAATGGCTTCGAACAATGGCTCAATGGCGGAGAATGCCCACTCCGCTTCCGGTCTTCTCTCAACACCGCCTGCTGCTCGTACGGCCCCGAAATTGTAACCTGCAGCGCCCGGCCAATCCGCCTTCGAGAATTCGGGCGCGGCGACAATAAACCCTTCCAGTTGCGCCAGCGCGCTCCATTCGTCGCGGTACCGGTCTGCATCCCGCCCGACCCCATGCATGACAATCACAATTGGCATGTCGGTTATGTCCCGTCCGACCGGCGCATAGGTCCATACGGGCAGGTCAGGCCCGCCCCACTCTGCAAGCGTGAACCGCCCGCGCCCCGCCGCCAGAGAGTCTGGAGCTTCACCGGATGCGGCCGTATCAGGTGTACTGGCTGAAACCGAGGCAGTCGGGCGCGTCGGCTGCAGCGACTCGCCCGGCATGGACAAACACCCGGTGAGCGACAGCACACAAGCAAACAAGGCCATCAACGGCCGATAAAATATCCGGAAAACCAAGTTGCCAGCCCCTTCATACGCAAGAGCGATTGAACGTGGTTTTACCGGCATAACAAGCCGGAATTTTGCGCAATGTAACGTAACCTCAACCGATCTGCTGAATTTCCCTGTGAAAGGCATTCGGCGCAGGCGGGCGTCACATGCTCTGTCCGGAGGTAGGGCTGGCGGTGAGACAGGGATTCGAACCCTGGAGACTATTGCTAGCCTACACACTTTCCAGGCGTGCGCCTTCGACCACTCGGCCACCTCACCAAACCAGCAGCGGACGCTCTAACTGATGGGGACGCGCCTCGCAAGACTGTGATTGCCGTTGCAGCAGCAAGGTCCCATATAAAAGAACAGCTGAAGGAGGCCGCCATGCTGTTCACACGTAAACCCGCTGCGATGCCGACACCCGAAACCGCGCTGAGGGGCCGGGACCACCCGATTCCGACCGCCGACACGCATTTCGTGAATGGCCGGGACCTGCTGGCCGATACTCCGGCAGGCTTCGAGCGGGCCGTGTTTGGTCTTGGCTGCTTCTGGGGCGCCGAGCGCAAGTTCTGGGAACAGGACGGGGTCTGGCTGACGCGCGTCGGCTATGCGGGTGGGTACACGCCCAACCCGACCTATGAGGAAGTCTGCAGCGGCCACACCGGCCATACCGAAATTGTGGATGTCATTTTTGATCCGGTGGTGGTGACCTTCGAAGGCCTGATGAAACTCTTCCTGGAAAGCCACGACCCGACCCAGGGCATGCGCCAGGGCAACGATGTCGGCACCCAATACCGTTCCGCCGTCTACACGACCAGTGAGGCACAGGCGGATACGGCGCGCCGGATGATCGCGGCTTACGAAACCTCCCTTGCCGAGGCGGGTCTTGCCGGGAAGATCACGACCGAGGTGGCCCCTCTTCAAAACGTCTATTTCGCTGAGAGCTACCACCAGCAATATCTCGCCAAGAATCCGGCCGGATATTGCGGGATTGGCGGGACTGGCGTGTCATGCCCGGTAGGCCTCTCAGTCTGAGATTTGCCGGTCTAGGTTCCGAAATTCACCGCAAAGCGTTTGCGCGTTTCCATCAGGCTCTGCGCCTTGAACATGGCATCAGAGGCCGCCTGCGCGCGCATGATGGACGGATCGGTTCTCAGCGCTTCAACGACCTGAGAAAGATGGCCGATCGCCTCGCGCACCAGTTCGGCCTCATACTTTTTCGCGGCCCGCGCCAGCAGCGCCCTGCCGATATCCATCCGGGCCTGGATCGCCCGTTCCGGATTGGCCTGGACCGCCCCTTCGGTCAGGTGTTCCCGGCGCAGCGCGATGACACGATCCAGCCCGGCAAGGTCGCCCGCCGCTTCCGCGACATGGACAGCCGATGCGCAGAAATCTCCCTCGATCTCGTTGCGGAGCGCCGCCGGCATGGGACCACCATGGTCCAGCATGCCAGACAGCACTTCAGCGAGCAGGCTGATTTTCTCGGGACGGAAGGATTGCGGATTGCCAAGCCCGGGTTGCAGTTTCTTGGCCAGCAGGAATGCTGCGATTTTTGGCATCTCGCCGTCCAGCGCATTGTCGCGGCCAGGCAGGCGCAAGGTGAATAACCGGGCATCTGCCGGGCTTAGGCCACCTCCGCGCGTCAGGCCATGCAGGGCCAGACCATCCTCTTTTCGCCCGTTGCGCTCGCCCCACACGAACAGGTCCGCGTCCGCTGCGGCCATCCGCCTGCGCGCCCGCGCAATCGTCTCAGGCGCCAGGCCACCTTTCAGCACACTCATCCGCATGACCCGGAACGGCGCACCGAAATTGAATGAGGAAAGATGATCCGCCAACGCCGACTGTAGCCATTTCAGCGTGGCGCCGCGTTTCCCACCGGCCGGACGGGCCAGGATGATGCGATAGCCGGGCGTCTTATCCCTGCGCAGCGCGCGGGCAGCCGCCACATCGCTGAGGCGGCGGACCAGCCGCACAAACAGACGAAACATCAGGAGCAGTAGAAAGGCAGCAAACAGACCGCCCAGAACAAGGCCCAACACTGCGAGAAACCGGGTCTCCCGCACATGGGCTCCCGCCCAGGTTTCCGCCGCTGTCAGCCAGTCCGTCACAGGCATGAAAATAGGACCTCTCAAGCCTCATGGCGATACGGTTCCTGAAGCGTCCATGCAACAGGGAAACGCTGTTGACGCGGGCGAGGCCTATCGCACAGCATGCCGTCTGGATCAGGGTCGGCAGCGGGAGGCAAACAGAACGAAATGACGGATTTCGTGACCCGTTTTGCGCCGTCTCCAACGGGATACCTGCACCTTGGCCACGCCTGTTCCGCTTTCCATGTCTGGGACGCCGCCAGAGCCGCTGGTGGTCAGGTCCTGCTGCGGATTGAGGACATCGACCAGACCCGTTGCCGCCCGGAATACGAGGCGGAGATCCTCGAAGACCTGACGTGGCTTGGCCTTGAATGGACCGGGCCGGTGCGCCGCCAGTCCGAGCATTTCGACGAATATGAAGCCGTTCTGCAGAATTTGCGTCGCCGGGGACTCGTCTATCGCTGTTTCCGGACCCGCCGTGAGATCGCCGCGGCCATGCCGGCCGGCGCCCGGCCGGATGAAGGGGGATTTGTCGGACGCCCCCTGCCCGCCAGCGAAGAAGACGCCCGCATCGCCCGGGGGGAGGCGTATGCCTTGCGTTTGTCCCTGGCAGCCGCCAGGGATGCCTTGGGGCCACGCTATACAAGGCTGAGCTACCTGGATGAGAGTACCGGCGCCGCGCGCGCCGTGCCGGCAGATCCCCGTCCTTTTGGCGATGTCGTCCTCGGCCGGAAGGAGACACCAGCCTCCTATCACCTCGCCTGCTGCCATGATGATGCCCTGCAGGGCGTGACCCATGTCATTCGCGGCGAAGACATCCGGGAAATGACGGCCGTGCACGCTCTGCTGCAGGCGCTGATGGACTGGCCCCAGCCGGTCTACCGGTTTCATCCGCTGATCCTGGGGCCGGACGGCAAGAAACTGTCCAAGCGTGCTGGCGACAGGGGATTGCGCGCATGGCGTGATGAAGGCAAGACGCCGGACGACCTTCGCCGGATGACAGGCAATTCATGACAGCCATACCTGCCGCCCCGCCGACGCCCCGTTCCTGGACCGGGCCGCTGATGGTTCTGGCGGGCGGTGTCGGAATCGGATTTGCCCCCATTGGCCTGCGCTTTGGCCTCGACGAACTGGGGCCGCAGGCGATTGCCTTCTGGCGGTATGTCTTCGCCCTGCCCTTGCTGCTGGCGCTGGTTTTCGTGATCGAGCGGCGCGCGCCGCGCCTGCCGAACCGGTTCATCCTGCTTGCCGGAACATTCTTCACGCTCGACATAGCGCTCTGGCATCACGCACTGACCCTGACGACCGTTTCGAATGCCACCTTCATCGTGAACCTTGGCAATGTTCTCGTCGGCTTCGGCGCATGGTTCTTCCTGAAGCAACGCCCGCATGCCTTCTGGTTCGTGGCGGCCGCGCTGGCCATTCTGGGGGCCGCCGCCCTGTCCCTTGGTGGAGGCGCAGACGGCAAGGGCAATCTTCATGGCGACCTTTTCGCCGTGGCCGCCGCCTTCCTCGTTAGTGGCTACATGCTCTGCTCCAACATCGCCCGGCGCTCCATCGGCGGGATCGAGGCGATCTTCTGGCTGACCCTGGTGGAAATCATCGTCGCCGGATGCATTGTTCTGGCCACGGGAGAAACATTCCTGCCCCAATCCCTGGCGGGCTTTAAGGTCCCGATCTTCCTGGCGCTGGTCTCCCAAATCGCTGGTCAGGCCCTGATCGTGACGGGGCTTGGCAGAACGTCCGCCGCCGTCGCGGGCCTGCTTGTTCTCGTCCAGCCTGTTGTCGCCGCAGCCGTCTCCTGGCGCCTGTTCGGAGAATCTCTGACCGGTCTGCAGGCAATGGGCGGTGTCGTCATCCTGTTTGCCGTCTGGCTGGCCCAGCGCGGCCGTAAACCGCGTGTTGCAGTCGACTGACAGGGAAAACCGTCACACAAACTCCTTACGACGCAGTAGAATCGAATTTCTCGGAGGCCCTCATGCGCAAAACACTCACTGCCCTGCCCTTAATTGCTCTTGTGATCGCAGGATGCGCGGCCGCGCCCGCTGCAACCGAAACGGCAGATGCCGCTGTGTCGGAACCGATTGCCTCCCCGGTGGCCACGCTGGCGCGGGAAGCTGCTGTGCCGCAGCAGGCCGACAACGACTACTATCTCAACGCGCAGGCCGCGATCGACACCAAGATTGACGCGCGCGGACTGCGCCCGGCGAAGAATGTCATTCTTTTTGTCGGCGACGGCATGAGCATCCCGACCGTGACAGCCGCCCGCATCTATGCGGGCCAGAAGCGCGGCGTCGATGGGGAATCCTACAAGCTGACAATGGAGCAGCTGCCCTACTCCGCACTGTCCAAGACCTACAGCCATGACGCCCAGATTGCCGACTCGGCGTCCACCGCCACGGCCATGATGAGCGGTGTGAAAACCAATTCCCGCACCCTCGGGATCACCGGCGATGCCGCCTATGACAATTGCGCCAGCATTGAGGGCCACAAGACCGACTCCATCTTCGAGATCGCGGAACAGGCAGGCCTCGCCACCGGCCTTGTCACCACCGCCCGCCTGACACACGCAACCCCGGGGGCAGCTTATTCCAAGACCCCAAACCGCGACTGGGAAGCCTATGTCGGCCATGGCGGCGCAGCGGCCGGGTCGTGTGAGGATATCGCCACCCAGTTCATCGACTGGCCGGCTGGGGACGGATTTGAAGTCGCCATGGGCGGCGGGCGCTCGGCCTTCCTGGCAGGCGGCGCCGAGGATCCCGAATATCCGGGCAAGACCAGCGACCGCAAGGACCAGCGCGACCTCCTCGCCGACTGGACCGCCAAACCGGCCCACAAACTCATCATTGACCGCGAGGGGTTCGAAGCGCAGGATTTCGCCAGCGAAGACAAGGTTCTGGCCCTGTTCGAGCCGTCTCATATGGAATACGAACTCGATCGCGCAGACGATCCGGCCGGCGAACCGTCAATCTCTGAAATGACGCGCGCGGCCATCACCCGCCTGTCTCAGGATCCAGACGGATACGTGCTGCTGGTGGAGGGCGGACGCATCGACCACGCCCACCATGCCGGCAATGCCGCCCGCGCACTGGAAGAAGCTGACCAGTTCGACCAGGCGATCAAGACGGCCTTGGACATGACTAATTCGGACGATACGTTGATTATCGTCACAGCAGACCACTCCCACACCCTGACGATTTCCGGCTATGCCCGCCGCGGCAATCCGATCCTGGGCCTGTCATCCACATCGCTGGACGGGACACCCGACAAGGCGCTCGACGGTATGCCCTACACAACGCTCGGCTACATGAACGGACCGGGCGCGTGTACGGCGACGGAAGACGGCTTCGACTGCACGCGCAAGGACCTCACGGGCGTCGACACGACCGACAAGGATTTCCGCCAGCAGTCGCTCTACCCGATGTGGTCGGAGACCCATGGCGGCGACGATGTCGCCATCTTCGCCTCCGGCCCCGGATCGGAACTGATCTCCGGCGTGATGGAGCAGAACGAGATCTTCCAGGTCATGGGCCGCGCCAGCGGGCTGGTTGCCGGGCCGGAGGGCGAATAGGCTTTCCATGGTCTCAAACCCGTTCCGCGGCCTTCGGCGGAAAAGGCAGACCGGCTTCATCTATATTGCCGATGAACGCCGGGACCTGCGTTTTGCCGGGGCCGCGCCGGGAGACGAGATTCACAACGAAACCCGCGACGCGCCGTGGATTGTCGTCGACCGGACGCTGGACGGCGTATTGGTCACCAGCTGGCCAGGCTCGCTCTGGGAAGTGGAAGTCCTGGATGCCATCCGTCCTCAGAACCATGAGGGCGACTATACGCGGGCGGTGGCCGTCCGGATCCTGAGGACGGTCCCGCCACACGAATTGTTCGGGCCGCACGGAGAGGCTGTGGCCTGGATCCTGGATCGCGCCATAGAGCTCACCCGCGAAGAGGCCGAGACGCTTTCGCAACACCGCGCCGCAAACGCCGGTCTGCTCTACTCCCGGGCCTGGATGAACTGGGACGGCCTGCCCGACGACAAACGCGTGTTCGAAGATTGGGAAGGCATTATCGGGGCTGGGGGCACTGTCCCGGTTTCACCGGTCGGACGGGGCCTCTCCGCCATTTTCAACAGCGTTTGCGCCACGGCGATCCGGCTCTTCGGCGACAACGCCTGGTACACGACAGACGGGCCGGACGTAGAGGATCCTGACATGCACCTGGCCGAACCCTGGTTCACCGCATCCCTCTGTCTGATCGAAGCCGCCATTGCGCTTGGCGCGCCACACCTGATTCCGGACTCAGATCGCACAACCCTGACCGCCCCGTGGCGCGCCCTGACGCGCCCGTCGCTCTCCTAGCGGCCAGCCCTCACCTAGCGGAAGGCCTCGCCAAAGCCTGTTTTCCCGGTCATCTTCCCCGGAAATAAAAAAATCCCAGGAGGAAATGCCATGAAAGCTGCTGTGATGCGGGAGCCGAACAAGCCGCTGTCGATTGAAGAGGTCACCATCGACAAACCCGGTCCGCGCGAAGTCCTTGTCCGGTTGAAAGCTGTCGGAGTCTGCCATTCCGACGTGCATTTCTGGGATGCCAATTTCCCGGTCGAAACGCCGGTCATCCTCGGCCATGAAAGCGCGGGCGTTGTTGAGGCCGTCGGCTCCATGGTCTCGGCCGTGAAGCCGGGCGACCATGTCATCTCCATCCTCTCCCCTTTCTGCGGCACGTGCGAGTATTGCCTCTCCGGCCACATGTCGGTCTGCCACACGATCAACAAGGACCAGTTCCAGCGCCAGATGGGCGAGGCCCCGCGCCTGTCGATCAAGGGCGAAAAGGTCGGCCAGTTCCTGAACCTCTCCTCCTTTGCCGAGCAGATTCTGGTGCATGAGAATGCGCTCTGCGCCATCGACAAGGACATGCCGCTGGACCGCGCCTGCCTGATCGGCTGCGGCGTGATCACGGGCGTCGGCTCGGTCTTCCATGCCGCCAAGGTGGAGCCCGGATCGACCGTCGCCGTGGTCGGCTGCGGCGGGGTTGGCCTCTCAGCGATTAATGGCGCGGCGATTGCCGGGGCCAGCCGGATCATCGCGGTGGACCTGTCAGACGAGAAGCTGCAGCTGGCCGTGCGGTTCGGGGCGACCGACGTGGTCAATCCGTCCAAGGTCGATGCCGTTGAGGCCGTCAAAGAACTGACCAAGGGCGGCGTGCACTATGCCTTCGAATGTGTGGGCCTGAAGCAAACCGCCGAGCAGGCCTATCACATGATGCGCCCGCGCGGTGTTGCCACCCTGATCGGCATGATCACCCCTGGCGTGAATATCGAGATTCCCGGCATCGAGATGCTGGTGACCGAAAAGCGCCTTCAGGGCGCGATCATGGGCTCGAACCAGTTCCGGATCGACTTCCCCCGCTTCGTGGAACTCTACCGGCAGGGCAAGCTCCACCTCGACGACATGATCTCGGACCGGATCGGCCTCGATGGCATCACGGGCGCCTTGCAGAACCTGAAGGACAACAAAGGCACCGTCGCCCGTCAGGTTGTGATGTTTGACTGACCCGGATGCCGGGACCTGCCGGCTTGCCGCAACGAAGCTGCCTGAATATGCTGGCGAACACTGGTGCGTCCCATGCGGGACGCACCAGCCATTCCTGTGTGTTGACTGGCAGTGAGTTCCGACATCGTGAAACCGCCCCCTTCAGACGCAGCGGCAGAAGCCCCCTATATCGAATTGCTTGGCGTCGCTTATCAGGTGCCGCTGGACAACACGGCATTTGAAAACTTCCTGGATACGGCGCACGATTTTTTTGCGGTGAACCCAAAGACCGGCGAGATCAGCCCGTCTGTCCTGCAGAATGAGGCCGCTCAATCGGAACTTGATACGCATACTGATCGCCTGCTCGAAATCTTCGACATGGCCGTCGCGCTGGAGAAGTCGCAATCAGCCAGTCAGGATACGTATCACGCCGTCCTGCAGATCAGGCCCGGCAGCCTGCAGGTCTGCGGCAATGATGCCGCAGGCGTGTTGCTGAAATGCGACCTGCCCGTACCTCTGGAAGAGCTGCCGCTGGATCCCGACACGCGGGGGCTTATCTACAAGACGCTGAACCGGGCAGCAGAACAGGACAGGATTTTCCTGGGCAACATCGGCGAAGATGCTGAAAGCACATGTCTTGGCCTGATCCACCGCCCGGCAGACCCGGACGCTGCGCTTCGCATCTCCCTGTCCTTTGTCCATTGGTCCGAGAATTTGCTGGCCAGGCTGGGCACTGCCCTCGGCCTGACAGACTCTGAAACGCAGGTGCTCGCCGGCTACCTCTCCAACAAGACCCCGAAACAGATCGCCGATACGCGCGGGCGTTCGACCGAAACGATCAAGGCCCAGTCAAAGAGCATCCTGCGGAAGACCGGCTGCGCCCGCATTGCCGACCTGGTTCAGCTGTCCGCAGGCATTGCGTTCATGCTCCATCAGATCCCCGCGGCGTCCGGTGATGACCTGCTGACGAGCTGGACCACGCCGCGGGAGCACATGCATACGCTGCAACGCGCAGGGCGAACGGTTGCATTTTACCGGCATGGAACAGGCAAGCACACGCTCGTCTTCCTCCACGCCCTGATCCAGGGACCGTTCTTCCAGCCCGAATTCCTGGCGCATCTGGCGGAGCGGGATTTCACGCTCCTGGCCCCTTCCCGGCCGAGCTATGGCTATACCAGTCCGGCGGAGACCGAGGCCGCGTTCGAGGAAACAAGTCTTCTGGATGCCCTGGCTGTGATCGACCAGCATACCAGCGGCGAGGTGCATGTCATCGCGCAACAACTTGGCACCAGCCATGGGGCGCGCCTCGTCAATGCGCTCGGCCCGCGCGCGGCATCGCTTATCCTGGTGAATGGCGGAATCCCCCTGTCGAAGGAACACTATTCCGGCATGGACAGGCGCGTCCGGCTGGCGGCCATGTCGGCGCGGTATGCCCCATCGGTCCTGAAACTGAGCAATGCGCTGGGCCTGCGCAGTTTCAGGCGACGGGGCGCCAAGCATTTCCTGATCGACCGCTACAGCCAGTCAGACGCCGACATGCGGGCCCTGACCCGTCCCGGTGCCATGGAAGCGCACGCGCTGGGAATATTTCACGCCTGCGAGCAGGACGGCTCGCCCTTCTATCTCGACGAATTGTCCAAACACTCAGACTGGGGACAGCATCTCAATGAGGTGCGCTGTCCGCAATATTGGCTGCAGCCGGAGAAATGCCGCATCGCCCGGCCGGACGATGTGCGCGCGGTCACCGAACGTCTGCATGACGCACGTTTTACGATCGAGCCGGGTGCTGGCTCGATCATGCTCCATGAGCG
Source organism: Hyphomonas adhaerens MHS-3 (assembly GCF_000685235.1). Lineage (NCBI taxonomy): Bacteria > Pseudomonadati > Pseudomonadota > Alphaproteobacteria > Hyphomonadales > Hyphomonadaceae > Hyphomonas > Hyphomonas adhaerens. Next base: position 1,010,775 of record NZ_ARYH01000001.1, on the reverse strand, counting down.
GCCCGGCCGCGTCGCGGAGTTCATTTCGGGGGCTGTGGACGACGCACTATCGTTGAGAGAATCAAGCCGATAGTGCGTCCCCCCACCCAGCTCAGCAGCCTTTGCCTGCAGAGATTCCTGTCAGAGCCGTCCGGCGCAGCTCGGCCCGTCTGGCATTCTCAGCCTGTCGTTCAGCCTGCGCCTTGGCCTGTTTTTGTGCGATGCCACCCGCAGCATTGGCGGCAAACCCCAGACCCGGCATGCGTCCAAGCGCACCGCTATAGAGGGCAGCGTTGACCGCCGCACCACTGGCGGCGCCCGCAGCAGCGCCTGAGGCCTCTGCATTTGCCGATGCCTGCTCCGCCTCGACGATCAGGAGGTTCATATTGTCGATTTCGGCAGAGATCTGCTGACAGCTCATGTCACCATCTCCGGGCTGATTTGCCACCAGCAGAGGGGCAAGTTCTGCGGTGTCTCCGGACGCGCCAGTTGTGGTGCTGCAGGCGGCAAGGGCAATTGCCAAAGCTGGGACTAGGATCAGGTGTTTCATGGGAGCGGCTCCATCGCTGTCATCAATGGAGCCATAGACGCCGGAAACCGCAGCGCCTCATCACCCTGAAGGGTTAAATCCGAGATTTCCCGCCCGTGTCAGGCCCGCGGGCATCAACTGAGTCCAAACCGGCCGGGATTGTCGCGGATCAGAGCTTCCAGTTTCGGCAGGCCTTCGGCGATGCCTTTGGCCAGTTGTTTCGAGACAATGCCGCCAAGGAAGAGTGGCGCGCTGGCTTTGCCGGCCCATCGCAGCTCGCAGCCGTCCGGTGTCTCGACCACGTGGTAATCCTCGACGCCGGCAGAGATCGGCAGGGTCGACTTGTCGAAATAGAAGGCCATCCGCTTGCCCTCTTCCCAGATGAAGAAGACTTCGTCGATGACCATGTCGCCGATCTCGACCGTCCGGGTTGTGCCGGCGCCATAAGGCTCCGGACTGGTCCAGGTGACCTTCGTGATCGCCAGCCATTCCGTCCACGCCTTTGCGTCCAGCAGCGCCGCCCAGACGGCGGAGGCCGGAAACGGAAAGGCGTGGCTCACCTTCAGCTTGGGGCCGACCGTGGCGAGATAGTCTTCGCCCACCGCTTTGTGCTGTTTCAGCTTCTTCGCCATGCTTGATCCTCCGTTCGCCGGAAGATCAGACCGCGTTTCACCAGGCAGCGGAACCCGTGACGCGGCGGAACACCCGCAGGCCGCTAGGCCCGCAGCAGTTCGTTCACGCCGGTCTTGGAGCGGGTCTGGGCGTCGACCGTTTTCACGATGACGGCGCAGGCGAGGCTCGGCCCGCCATTCTTGTCCGGCAGCGTGCCCGGCACGACGACGGAGTAAGGCGGGATCTTGCCATAGCTGATCTCGCCGGTGGCGCGGTTCACGATCTTGGTGGACTGGGTGATGAACACGCCCATGGCGATCACAGACCCCTCCCCCACGATCACGCCTTCGACGACTTCGGACCGCGCGCCGATGAAGCAATTGTCTTCGATAATGGTCGGGTTCGCCTGCAGCGGCTCAAGCACGCCGCCGATGCCCGTGCCCGCGGAGATGTGGCAGTTCGCACCGACCTGCGCGCACGAGCCCACAGAGGCCCAGGTGTCGATCATCGTGCCTTCACCGACATAGGCGCCGATATTCACATAAGACGGCATCAGCACGGCATTCGGCGCCACAAACGCGCCGCGGCGAACAGCACAAGGCGGGACGGCACGAAACCCGGCTTCCTTGAACTCGGTCTCGCCCCAGCCTTCAAACTTGGAAGGCACTTTGTCCCACCAATTGCCGCCGCCCGGCACACCGCCGATCATGCCATTGGCGTTAAGACGGAAAGACAGCAGCACGGCTTTCTTCAGCCATTGGTGCACGACCCATTCACCATCGGCGCCTTTTTCGGCCACGCGGGCTTGGCCGCTGTCGATCAGCTCGATCGCGGCATCCACGACATCGCGCACTTCGCCTTTCGTGTCGGTGGAGAGCGTATCGCGCGCCTCCCAGGCAGAGTTGATTACGCGGGCAAGGGCTTCGGTCATGGGTTGTCCCCCAGTTTTTGTTTTTCAGTCTTGGTTTTTATTTCAATGTATCCCGGGCCGCTTCGAGAAAGGCCGAGAGGTCGCCGGTGACATAGTCGATGTGATCCGGCCCGTCATCCTTCAAAATGTCCTCAAGCGTCGCAGGGCGGGCCTCGATGGGCTCGTGGCTCCAGTCCTTTTCGGAATGAACCAGCACCGTGGTGAAGCCCATTTCCTTGGCTGGCAACAGGTTGCGGGCGAGATCTTCAAAGAAGATGGACTGTTTCGGGTCAACGTCATGCAGGCCGCAGAACCGGTCATAGGAACCCTGCCGGGGCTTTGGCGTATAGGCGGCGTCCTCAATTCCGAAACTGTCATGGAACAGGTGGGAGAGGCCCATCTTTTCGGTCACGCGCTCGGCATGGCGGCGCGAGCCATTGGTGTAGACGAATTTCCGGCCAGGCAGTGCCTCGATGGCCGCGCGCAGGTCCGGCAAGTCCGGCAGGGGTGACAGGTCAATGTCGTGCACATAGTGCAGGAAATCGGCCGGTTCGATCTGGTTGACATGCATCAGCCCCGACAGCGTCGTGCCATAGGTCTTGTAATAATCCTTCTGCACCTTGCGCGCCTGCTGCGGCGGCAAGGCCAGCACACGGGAGACGAATGCCGTCATGCGTGTGTCGATCTCGGCGAAGAGGTCGCATTCGGCCGGGTAAAGCGTGTTGTCGAGATCGAACACCCAGTCTGCGACGTGATTGAATTTCCCGAAAGGGGCGATGTGGACGCCGGCAGACTTAGCGGTCATTGCCGCCGGCCTTGGCAAAGTCCCGCTCGAAGAATTCGAAGACCAGCTTGCGTTCGTTCGGCGGGGGCGTGGCGGCGAACAGGGCCGTACGATAGGCCGACCCCTCGCACTGGTCGCGCCCGGCAATGGCGAATTTCGCATGGCCGACGCAAAACGCATCAGACGCCTTGGACAGCGTGCGGATCTTCGAGCCGTCTTCCATCTCGCCATAGACGTAATATTCCGTGCCCCGCAGCGGACGGTCGATCACGCGGGCACACCCGCCCGCTTCCAGCAGCCACCAGCCGCGGCTTTCCCAGCCTTCGGCGCCGCGCCGGGCGATCGAACTCCAGATCCGTTTCTTGGTGCGGTTACACAGCGTGAAGCCGACATTGCGGCCTCGCTCCTTCGCCACCTGTTCAAGGAAATCGATGAGGTCATCGTCTGACGTCGTCGCAGGGAGCTTGTTCTGTTTCAGGAACTCGCCAATGGCGAGGCGGGTGCGGCGGCCGATATTGCCGTCGATGGCGCCGCTCGTGATGCCGGCCTCTTCAAGAAGCCGTTGCAGGCCAGCTGCGCGGGCCTTGTCCAGGCTGTAATTCTCGATCTCGGTCAGGTCTGTCCGCCAGCGCACCTTGCTGGAAATCTCCACAGCCCGGAAGCCACGCGCCTCCAGCCCCATGGGGGCACATTCAGGCGGGTTTTCCAGCGTGAAGCTTCCGGTCGGGTCGACGCACAATTCCGTGCGGCCGCCCCATTCCCGCGCCCCGCCGCGGTGGGCCAGCGAGGTTCGCGCATAAAGGAAATGGTATTTTGGCTCCAGCGGTGTCTCGACGGCGACCTTGCACTCGCCCGGCCGGAGTTTCAGCCAGCCTTCAACCGTGACATCCTTTTCCTCGGGTACGCCAAAAGCGGCATCGATGATGTAGGATGTCTTGTTGCAAAGGGTCCAACCGTCCGTCGCCCCGCTTCCCTGCGCGGAAGCGGTAAACCCGGGAAAACAGACGGCAGCCACAAGGGCCGCCAGGACGTTACGAAATGAGCGTTCCAGCGCCATGTTCGGTAAACAGCTCCATGAGGAGGGCGTGCGGCGCACGTCCATCCAGAATAACCGCCGCCCCAACACCATGATTTACGGAATGTGCCGCGGTTTCAAGCTTCGGAATCATGCCGCCAACAGCTGTGCCATCTTCGATGAGACCCGGAATGGTCCCCACCTTGATGTCACGCATCAGGTTCTTGTCCTTGTCCAGCACGCCGGCGACGTCTGTCAGCAGCAGAAGGCGGCTGGCTCCCAGCGCTTCGGCAAGGGCGCCGGCGGCGATGTCTGCATTGACGTTGAACCGGTGCCCATCGGGGCCCATTGCAACCGGGGCCACAACCGGGATCAGCTGCGAATCGGCCTGCAAAAGCGCCTCAATCACGCTGGTATCGACCCCTGTGGGCTCTCCCACGAAGCCGAGGTCCAGCACCTGTTCGATATGGCTGTCAGGGTCGCGCTCGGTCTTGGTGGCCTTCGTCGCCTGCAGCAGCTGGCCATCGGACCCCGACAGGCCAACCGCCAGGCCGCCCGCCTGGTTGATCGCCCGGACGATGGATTTGTTGATCGGGCCGGAGAGGACCATCTCCACCACTTCCATCGTCGCTTCGTCGGTCACGCGCAGGCCGCCCTTGAATTCCGACGCGATGCCCAGCCGGTCCAGCAGCTTGCCGATCTGCGGCCCACCGCCATGCACGATCACCGGGTGGATCCCGAGTGTCTTCAGCAGGACCACATCGCGGGCGAACATGGCGGAGAGCGACTCATCCACCATGGCATGGCCGCCATATTTCACGACCACGATCTGCCCGACATAGCGCTGAATATAGGGCAGCGCCTCTGACAGGGTCTTCGCGGTGAACTGGGCAGCAGAGAACTTATCGGTCATGGCCGCCCCTTTACCGCGCTTTGCGGCAGGACGAAACGCCTATTCGCCGCAGCAATCCGAGCCACGTCTCCAAGCGCCGGGTTCGCCCGGGCCGACAAGCCGCTTGCCGTGCCGGAAAAGGCTCCTAAGGTTGCAGCCGGTACGGGTTGAGGAAGCACAATCGATGATAAGAATTCTGTCCGGTTTCGGGGGGCTCGCCCTCGTCGTTCTTGCAGGCGCCGGCATCTTTCTGTGGGATCCCCTGCCAGCAAACCCGCCTCCGGCCATTCTGGCAGCGACCGCTGACGGCTATGACGCTGAAATCCTGCGTGACGAATATGGCGTGCCGCACATCCGTGGCAAACGGGACCGGGACGCCTCCTTCGGACTTGCCTACGCCCACGCCGAGGATGATTTCGAGACCATCCAGGAAGTCGTCGCCGTCACCCGCGGGCGCCTCGCGCGCTACCGGGGAAAGGACGCCGCACCCGCCGATTACCTCGTCTCCCTTCTGGGCGTCTGGGAGACAATCGACGCCCGATATGAAAGCGATGTGCCGGATGATGTGAAGGCGTTGGCAGACGCCTATTCGGCTGGACTGAACCTGTACGCCTCAGAGCATCCGGACGAAACATGGGCCGGGCTTGCCCCCTTCACCCCTCAGGACATCATCGCGGGCTTCCTGTTCAAGACGCCCTTCTTCTACGGCCTGGACGAAACGCTGACCGGCCTGTTCTCGGACGATTACACGCAAGCCATCGCCCTCGCCCCGCAGGGAGATGACAAAGCCTTCCTGATGGCGCCCAAGCCCCTGTCTGAACGCGGATCAAACGCGTTCGCCGTCTCCCCCGCCCGCAGCGGCGATGGTGTCACGCGCCTGATCATCAACTCTCACCAGCCGCTGACCGGACCGGTCGCCTGGTATGAGGCGCAGATTGCGTCGGATGAAGGGCTGGACATCACGGGCGGCATTTTCCCCGGCACGCCGGTCATCCTGCATGGGTTCAACCATGACATCGGCTGGGCCAACACGGTCAGCGCGCAGGACCTGTCGGATACCTATGTCCTGACCCGCAATCCGGACAACAAGGACCAGTACATGCTGGATGGGGCGTGGCAGGACTTCGAGAAATCCACGGCGACCCTGCATGTGAAACTATGGGGACCTTTTGCCCTGAAGGTGAAACGCCCTGTCCTGCGCTCTGCCCACGGACCGGTGATCGAGGCACCCACCGGCACCTATGCCATCCGGTATGCCGGCATGGGCGAGATCCGGCAGCTGGAACAGTATTACCGCCTCAACAAATCCACCGGCCTCGACAGCTTCCTGAGCGCAATGTCACTGAACGCCCTGCCCTCGATCAATTACATCTTTGCCGACAAGAACGGGAATGTCGGCTTTATCCATAATGCACAATACCCCGCCCGCGATGATGCCTGGGACTGGAGCGGCGACCTGCCGGGCGACCGGTCGGATCTGATCTGGGACGGCTATCGCGACTGGGCGGACGTGCCGAAACTGATCAATCCTGCCTCCGGCTTTGTCTTCAACGCCAACAACACGCCCTACAGTGCGACGGACGGGCCGGACAATCTGGCGCCGGATGATTTCCCGCAAAGCATGGGCCTGCAGACCAACCAGACAAACCGCGCCCTTCGCATCATGGAGCTGACCGATGGCACCGGAACCATGGACCGGGACCGGCTGCTGTCCATCAAGTTCGACACGGCCTATGCCGAAGGATCCGAGGCGCAACAGGTGGTCGATGCCGTCCTTGCGCATGACTGGAGCGATGAGCCGGACCTGGCCGAAGCGGCCGCCTTCCTCGCGGAATGGGATTTCGGCATGGATATGGAGTCCCGCCACGCCGCGCTTGGCGGGCTGACCACACTGCGCCAGATTACGGCGCGTTTCACGCACGAACCGCCCCCCACTCCCGAAACCGCCTTCCGGGAAGCCGTCAGCTGGCTGAACACCCACCATGGCCGCATCGATCCGGAATGGGGCGAGGTCAACAAGCTTGCCCGGGGCAACCAGACCTGGCCGATCAGCGGCGGGCCGGACACACTGCGGGCGGTCTACCCGTCCAGCATCCGGGATGATGGCGAACTGCACATGAATGCCGGCGACACCTGGATTGCGCTTGTGGAGTGGGACAGCGACGGAAACCAGACCGCCCGGGTCATCCATCCCTTCGGATCAGCCACGCTGGATCCGAACTCACCCCATTATGCCGACCAGGCAGAACTGTTCGCGACGGAAAACTGGCGCAAGGCCCATCTCGACTGGTTGCAAATCGCCGAAAGCGCGACACGGCGTTATCATCCGGGCGCGGATGCGGACTAGATCAGGCCTGCGATCTCGGCGCGAAGTTCAGGGATGCCCCACCCTTTATCGGAGGAGGTCATGAGCACCACCGGATGGGCGGCACCGCGTTTTTTGAGCTTGGCCTCGATCTTCGCCGCCAGCGTCTCGATTTCGCCCTTCGGTACCTTGTCCACCTTGGTCAGGACGATCTGATAAGTGACGGCGGACTTGTCCATCATGTTCATCACGTCCTCATCCGTGTCCATCAGGCCACGGCGGCCATCGACGAGCAGGAAGACCCGGCGCAGGGACGGACGCCCGCGCAGGTAGGACTTTGTCAGGCGTGTCCACGCCTCGGTCTGGGACCGGGACACCTTGGCGTAGCCAAATCCCGGCAGGTCAACGAGATAGAGCTGGCCCTCGCCGATGTCGAAATAGTTGAGCTCCCGCGTCCGCCCCGGTTCCGCCGAGGACCGCGCCAGTTTCGCCCGGTTCGTCAGTGCGTTGATCAGGCTGGACTTGCCAACATTTGAACGGCCGGCAAAGCAGACTTCGGTCCGGTCGGCTGTCGGCAACTGCTTCAGATTCACCACGCCCATGACGAAGGTGGCCTCACCCGCAAACAGGCGGCGGCCTGCTTCCAGGGCGTCATCGCTGGGGCCTGTTTCTTCTGTCATCGGATCAGCTGGCTGGTTCCTTGCCGCCCGTGAAAATCTTTTTCACGAACTTGCCGATCTCGGTATCGACACCGTTCCGGCGCATGATGAAGTATTGCTGGATGAAGGACAGCGTATTCGACCAGATATAGTACATGACCAGGCCAGCCGGGAACCCTCCGAACACGAACAGGAAGATCAGCGGCATGAACTGGATCATGCGGCGCTGCATCGGGTCCGGCGGCGGCGGCGACAGGGTCTGGAGAGCCGCCATGGTCGCGCCGTAGAGGATCGGCAGGATCCCCACGCCGATCACCATGCCGATGAAGGGAATGGATTTCAGGTCAGCCGCAGACCACCACGGGATCAGGCCGAACAAGTTCCCGATTGCCGTCGGGTCCGGCGCCGAAAGGTCCTTCAGGAACAGGAAGGAGGCATGGCGCATTTCGATCGTGGCGTAGAGCGTCTTGAACAGGGCGAAGAAGATCGGGATCGTCACAAGGATCGGCAGGCAGCCGCCGAGCGGGTTGGCCCCCTCTTCCTTGTACAGCTTCATGATCTCCTGCTGCTGGCGTTGAGGATCGGCCTTGAAGCGTTCGCGGATCTCCGCGGTCGGCTCCTGCAGCTTCTTCATCTTCGCCATCGACTTGTAGCTCTGATTGTAGAGCGGCACGAGCGGCAGCTTGACCATCACCGTGAAGGCCAGGATCGCCCAGCCGAAGGATCCGACGATACCGGACAGCCATTCGAGCGCATAGAAGAAGGGCTTGGTCAGGAAGAACAACATACCCCAGTCGATGGCATCCTCGAATTTCGGGATGCCGAGGTTCTTTTCGTAGTCCTTCAGCACTTCGTAGCGCTTGGCGCCGGCGAAGATGCGGTTTTCCATGGTGGCACTGGCGCCCGGCGCGAGGTCAAGCGAGGCAGATTCGGTCCGAAGCTCCAGGTCCTTGCCGGTGGCGAGCTTCTTCTTGTCGATCAGGCCGGAGAAGGCCATGTCCTGCTGCGGGATCAGCGCGCCCAGCCAATATTTGTCAGACAGGCCCCACCAACCGCCATTCGGCGCCGGGAATGTCCCGTCGGGAGACTCTCCCTTGATGTCTTTCATCTTGTAGAGGCCACTGAACTTCTTCAGCCGCAACGAGCCGTCCGTATTGCCCATCAGGCCCATATGCGCGGCTGTGGACACCGAGGAGCCAGGGTCGGTCGCCTCAAGGAAGCCCTTGAAATCGCCAAACCGTTCAATCGAGCCGACCGCACGGAAGCTGCGCGCGGTATCGGACGTGTTGGTCACCTTGTCTGTGAAGGTGAACATGTAGTTCTCGTCGAGCGAGACGGTCCGCTCGATCGTCACCCCATCGCCTTCCAGCTTCAGGACAATCGGCGTGGTCGGGGTCAGCTTGTCGCCGGACACCTGGGTCCATGGGGAGTTGCGCCCAGCCACCAGCGTTCCGCCGGAGGCCCAGTAATACGTCGCGAAGTAGCCGTACTCGCTGCTCTCCGGGCGGAACAGGCGGACTTCCTGCTTCTTCTCCACCGTGAGGTAATAGTCATGCAGGCTGACATCATCGATGCGCGCGCCGGCAAGACGGATGGAGCCATCCACGCCTTCACCTTCGAACCCGATACGCGGATAGTCGGCCAGGGCTTCTTCGACCGGCTTCAGCTGGTCAACGGCCACAACGCCCGTGTCGGTTGTCTTGTTCTGGGTTTCCGCTTCGATTGCGGCCTGTTGCGCTTCGTACTTCTTCTGCGCCGGTTCAACGAAGAATTTCTGATAGCCCAGCACGAGCGCGATCATCAGCACCATTGCGAGCAGAAAATTGCGCTGGTCTTCTTTTTCCATCTCGGGGGTCCCGGAAACTTTAGGCAGGATCGCCCGGACGGGCGGAGGGGTTTAATCAGCGGCGAGGCTTATCAGTGCGCTTTCCATATCGTCAAGCAAACGCGGCCAGCCAATATCAGCGGTATCCTGACGCGCGATGAACACATAGTCCCAGCCGGGCTGGCCAAGGCGCGGCAACAGCTGGCGTGCTGCCTCGCGCAGACGCCGCTTGGCCCGGTTCCGGATCACGGCGTTCCCGATCTTTTTGGTCGCCGTGAAACCCGCCCCGGCATGGGGAGCTGCCGCCTCCCCTATCCCTTGGCCTGTCCGCTTGCCTGACCGCTTACGCGCCTGAACAACGAGGGATTTCCGCCGTTCGGCCCGGCCGCCGCGGACAAAAATGAATTGAGGCCGCACGCGCAGGCGGACGACCTCAATCAAAGTCTTTTCGGTATCTGCCGTCACGGCCGTCTCCTTCGGAGAGGCGGACTGGCGCCGTTGTTACGCAGAAAGAGTCTTGCGGCCCTTCGCGCGGCGGCGTGCCAGAACCTTGCGGCCATTCTTGGTACCCATGCGCTCACGGAAGCCGTGCGTGCGCTTGCGACGGAGGTTGCTCGGCTGGAAAGTGCGTTTCATCGGTCTGCTCTGGAAGCTAAGTGTCTCGGAAAGAGGGGCCAATACAGGCCCGGCGCGGCCGGGTCAAGTCATGCGATCAGCATGAAAAGCGACCATGCAAGCCCGCCCGCTGCCGGATCAGCCGACAGTTTTCACCCGGTACCATCCATCTGACTTTACACAACCCAAAAGTCTTGGTGTGTCTTGTTCCGGGCGGGCCGTAAAAACACGGGATGAGAATATGCGTTTCCTGCGCACGCTGGCTGTCTGTCTTGTTGCAACGCTACCGCTTCCTGCCGCTTTCGCCCAGACGATCGACTACAAGCGCCTGGATGCCCGGATCAGCCGGCTGTCGGCCGAGGAAGAGATCGTCGGGCTTGCCGTTGCCGTGATCGACAAGGGGGAAATCAGCTTCGCCAATGGATATGGTGTCACCGAACGCGGCGGGTCGCCTGTCACCAATGAAACCGTCTTCCGGTGGGCCTCGCTATCCAAAGGCGTGGCGGCGACAGAGGTCGCGATCCTCGCCGACCGGCATCAGCTGAGCCTGACGGATACGATATCGGCCTTCAAAACCTCCCTTCGCCTGCCGGGAGGGGGAGAAACCCGCGCCACGCTGGAAGACGTCCTCTCCCACCGGCTCGGCATCGTCCCCAATGCCTATGACACCCGTCTGGAAGATGGCTGGGATGCCGCGAGAATCCGGAGAAGCCTCGCGAAACTGAAACCGCTCTGTCCGGTCGGCGATTGCCACACCTATCAGAACGTCGCCTACGATGCGGTGTCCGAAATCGTCGAAGACGTCACGCACGCCCCCTATGCCGATGCCGTCCGGCATTCGGTTTTCGAACCTCTCGGCATGGTCACCGCCAGTATCGGCCGGGCCGGGCTGCAGGCCTCCCCATCCTGGGCCCGTCCCCATTCCAAACGGTCTCGCGCGCCCGGACCGCCGCAGGAAAAAACGGTCAATGACGATTATTACCGGGTTCCGGCCGCGGGCGGCGTGAACGGCTCCATCCTGGATCTTGCCCGCTATGCCCGCGCGCAGATGGGGCTGGCCCCTGACGTGCTCAGCGATGCGGCCCTCACCATGCTGCAGACCCCGCGTGTCTATACGAGCGGCGAGCAGCGGCGCATGTCCAGCCGCTACCGCGGAACCGTGCGTGACGCCCGCTACGGCCTTGGCTGGCGGATTTACAAGTATGGCATCAATGGCGACCGGGTCGTCGGCCATCGCGGCGCCGTCGAGGGGTACCGCTCCTTCATCCTGTTCGACCCGGACCGCGACACCGGCGTGGTCGTCCTCTGGAACTCCAGCTCCCGGCGTCCGAACGGGATCGGGTTCGAAGTCATGGACATGCTCTACAACCTGCCGCCACAGGACTGGATGGAGATCGATCCACCCCCGACAGGCGGCTGAATGGTCTGACGATCCGATCACGGCTCTTTGATCGCAGCGGACCGAGGCGTGACGGGCATATCCCGGCCGCCTGCGCTATGTCATGGCTTCAGTTTGCACGATCCGGAGCCCGCCAACCCCATGCCTGCCGCCGCCTGCCGTCTTGCCCTGCCTGTCGCCCTGATCCTGACGCCACTCAGTGCGTTGGCGCAGCCGGTCATGCCGGTTTCCGGCGTCGTCCAGCAGCAGCCTGCGGAAAAACCGGCCCATGCGGCATGGACCTGCCTCCTGAAGAAATACGTCCAGCCGGGAACGGACGGTGTGAACCGGGTCGATTATGCCGCCTTCAAGGATGATACTGAGGACCGCGCCACATTGGACGCTTACATTGCGAGCTTCGCGGAGATGGATCTTTCGGGAACCGATGCGGCCACCTTCGCCGCCTGGGCCAATCTCTACAATGCCGTCACCGTGCGCTATATCCTGGAGAAATACCCCACAGGCTCGATCCGCGACGGCTACCTGTTCGGCGGCCCCTGGAAGAAGATCAAGGTGAACGCCGGCGGCCAGACCGTGTCCCTCGACGAGATCGAACACGGCATCCTGCGCCCGCGTTTCGCCACCCCGCTGGTCCACTATGCGATCAATTGCGCCGCCCTCTCCTGTCCCAACCTCCAGACCAGGGCCTGGCAAGGCGCCACGCTTGACGAAGACCTCACCGCAGCCGCCCGCGCCTATATCAACGACCCGCGCGGCGTGACCCCCACACCACGTGGTTTGAGCGTGTCTTCCATCTATGACTGGTTCGAGTCCGATTTCGGCGGATCGAAACAGGCCGTCATCGATCATCTCCTGAAATATGCCGAACCAGGCCTCGCCGAAGAAATCCGCACCAATCCGCGCATTCGCGCGTATGACTATGACTGGTCCCTCAACGACTCGCAGAAGGCCGGAACCGAATGACCGAGACACAGATCAAATCTGCCGCGCCGCTCTGGCGGCGCCTCTGGCCCGTCTATGTGATCGCGGGCGGGCTGCTGGCCGGCTGGCGCCTCGGCCTGTTCGACTACCTGTCGCTGCAAACCCTGCGGGAACAGCATGAAGCCCTTCGCAGCTTCGTCGAGGCGAACCTGTTCATCGCCGTTGCGGCTTATGTGTTGATCTACGCCCTCTCCACCCTGTTCATGGTGCCCGGCGCCCTCTGGATTACCATTGCGGGCGGGTTCCTTTTCGGGCTGGCAGGCGGTTCCGTTACGACCGTGATCGGTGCGACACTCGGGGCAAGCCTGCTGTTCCTGGCTGCACGCACCGCCTTCGGCAGCATGCTGCGCGAACGGGCCGGGCCGTTCCTGCGCAAAATGGAGACAGGATTTCACGAGAATCCCCGTTCCTACATGTTCGCCCTGCGCTTCCTGCCCATCGTCCCCTTCCCGGTGGCCAACATTGCCCCGGCCCTGCTGGGTGCGCGCTATACAGATTATGCCCTGACCACCGCCGTCGGCATCATTCCGGGCGTTGTCGCCTACACCTGGATCGGCGCCGGCCTCGGCGCGACCTTCGAGGCCGGTGAAAACCCCGACATCGGCGCGGTTGCCAGCAATCTCGTACCCGCCTTTGCCGCCCTCGCCGTCGTCTCGCTGATGCCGGTCGTCTGGAAAAAAATCTTTGCCCGCCGAACTGCCGGTGCGGCTGCGCCCACAATCGAAAGCCCGCCTCTATGACGTCTTCCGTCCAGGATCTGAAAGCCGACCTGTGTATCATCGGAGCCGGATCCGGTGGCCTGTCCGCCGCGGCCGGCGCCGCCCAGCTCGGACTGAAAGTCGTACTCTATGAAAAGCATGAGATGGGCGGGGACTGCCTGAACTATGGCTGCGTGCCGTCGAAAGCCCTGCTGAGCGCGGCAAAGGCCGCTGCAGGCGTGCGCGAAGCTTATAAGTACGGAATCCGGACTGTGGACCCAAAAACGGATTGGGAAGCCGTCAAGGCTCACGTCGCGGGCGCCATTGCGACCATCGCCCCGGTCGACAGCCAGGAACGGTTTGAAGGCCTCGGCGTGACCGTGATCCGGGAAGCCGCCCGCTTTTCAGACAAGAAGACAATCGTCTCGGAGAGCTCACGTACACAGGCGCGCCGAATCATCATTGCAACAGGCTCACGCGCGTTCATTCCGCCGATCGAAGGACTGAAAGATGCGCCTTACCTCACAAATGAAACGATTTTCACGGTGCCGAACCTGCCCCGCCACCTCGTCATCCTCGGCGGTGGCCCGATCGGTCTGGAAATGGCGCAAGCCTTTGTCCGTCTCGGATCGAAGGTCACCGTGATCGAAATGGGCCGGGCCATGCCGCGCGCCGATGCCGAGCATGCGGCGATCGCGATCAAGGCCTTGCGGGAGGAAGGCGTCACGATCCTCGAACAGCACAAGGCCCAGCGCGTTTCACAGGAAAACGGCAGCATCCGCGTCCATACGGACAATGACGCCGCCCCGATGATCGAAGGCAGCCATCTTCTGGTCGCCACCGGCCGCCGCGCCGTACCGGACGGGCTGGATCTTGAAAAAGGCGGCGTCGAGTTCAATCAGAAAGGCATCGTCGTCGGTGACAAGCTGCGGTCGCATTCCAACCCCCGCGTCTGGGCATTGGGCGACGCCGCCGGGATGGAACAATTTACCCACATCGCCGGCTGGCACGCCTCGGTCTTCACCCGCCGGGCTCTTTTCAAACAGGGCACCAAGGCCTCCAGCCTGCCCGTGCCTGCAGTGACGTACACAAGCCCGGAAGTCGCCCAGCTCGGCCTGACCGAAGCCGAAGCGATTGCCAAACACGGCAGCAAGGTCACCACGTCCGCCTTCCCCTTCCACGAAAACGACCGGGCGATTGCCGAGGGCAAGACACTCGGTGAATGCAAACTGGTGCTGTACAAGGGAAAACTGGTCGGCGCCTCCATCGTCGGCGAGGGCGCCGGCGACATTCTCCAGCTCGTTTCCGTCGCCATGTCGAACGGATTGAAGCTGACCGCGCTGACCAATTTCATCTCGCCCTATCCGACGCGCGCGGAAGTTGTGAAGCGGGCGGCGTCTGCGCATTTCACGCCGGTCGTGTTCAGCAAGAACGCGCAGCGTCTCGTCGGCTTGCTCCAACGCATCCCGTAGGCTACTTCAGCGCGTGTGAACGGCAACGCACGCGCACCCCTTCCGGCCCCTGTCCGCCAGCCTGCGCCCGCACGCTGGTACCATGGGCTATCGTTCCGCCTTTTCGGCTTCACCCTTGCCGCCATTCTCTTTGTCGAAGGCCTGATCTTCGTTCCCAGCGCGTCAGGGTTCCGTACAGCCTGGCTGAATGAACGGCTGCAGGCCGCGCGGATCGCTGCGCTCGCCCTTGATGCCTCTCCATCCCGCATGGTGTCGGAGGAACTTGCCCGGCAATTGCTGGAGAATGCTGAAGTCCTGTCCGTGGCTGAGGTCGAAGACGACATGCACATCCAGCTTCTCGATTCCGGCATGGACATCGAGGGGAGCTTTTACCAGCTCGACCTGCGGGAAACGACGCCCGTCAGCCGGGTCATGCGGGTCATGGGGGCCTTTGCCGCCCCGAAAGACCGGATCCTCGTCATCACGGCTGTCGGATCGACGCCCAGCCGCATCATCGAAGTGGTCGTCCCCCAGGCCCCGCTCCGGAAAGACCTCTACGCTTATGGCCAGCGTATCCTCGGCCTGTCCTTCCTGATCGCCCTGATTGCGGCGACCGTGATCTACGTGCTGCTGCACTTCCTGGTCGTGCGGCCAATGGCGCGGGTGACCGCCAGTGTGGAACAGTTCCGGATGGACCCCGGTGGCTGGTCCCGGCGCCTGCAGCCAACCTCGCGGCAAGACGAGATCGGCCGTGCCCAGAACGCCCTGTCCGACATGGAGGAAGCCGTGGCTGACGCCTTCCGCCAGCGCGCCCACCTGGCCGAACTCGGCACAGCCGTCGCCAAGATCAATCACGACCTGCGCAATTCGCTCGCCTCGGCGCAGCTCGTTTCCGATACGCTCGCCCGGTCCGAAGACCCGCGCGTGCAGAAGGCCGCGCCGCGCCTCGAACGCGCCCTCACCCGCGCCATCAATCTTGCTTCCGAAACGCTGGACTATGGCAAGGCCGCGCCCCAGCCCGCAGATATCCAGCCCGTGTCCCTGCGCGGCTGCATCGAGGAGGCCGCCGCCGAAGCGCTCGCCGCCTGGCCGGAAGTTGAATTTATCGACGAGCTGCCAAGCGCGCGCATCATCAATGCCGACCCCGAACACCTGCACCGCCTCGCGGCAAATCTCATCCGCAATGCCGCCGAGGCCATGGTCGCCGCTGCCTCCCTGCCCAAACGCATCACCGTGACGCTCACGCGCGACGGGGTTGAGTTCGCCGACACCGGCCCCGGCCTGCCGCCGAATGCGCAGGACAATCTGTTCAAGCCGTTCGCCGCGTCCTCCCGCAAGACCGGCACAGGCCTCGGCCTGGTCATCGCGCGGGAACTTGCGGCCGGCATGGGCGGAGACCTGATGCTCGCCTCTACCGGTAGCGAAGGCACGGTCTTCCGCCTGATCCTGCCGGACCTCCTCGTGTGACCGCCTACACGCCGCCGCAGGGGCCGCCTCGCTACGTGCACGTCGATGACGATCTGATCGTGATCGACAAACCGTCCGGCCTGCTCTCCGTGCCCGGACGAGGACCGGAAAAGGCGGACTGCGCCATCACCCGCGTCAATGCCGAGCATCCCGGTGTGCTGACCGTTCACCGGCTGGACATGGCCACCAGCGGCCTGCTTGTGTTCGCCCGGTCGAAAGCGGTTCAGTCGGCCCTGTCCCGCCTGTTCGAGCGGGGCAAAGTGGAGAAGGAATACATCGCCGATGTCTGGGGCGCACCAGACCCCGCTGCCGGAGAGATCGACCTGCCGCTGATCACCGACTGGCCGAACCGGCCGCGCCAGAAAGTGGATCACGAGATCGGCAAGCCCAGCCAGACCCTGTACGAAACGATGGAAACGCGCCTTGGCAAAACGCGTCTCCGTCTTACCCCGCTGACCGGGCGATCACACCAGCTGCGCGTCCACCTCGCCGACATCGGCCACCCGATCCTCGGCGACGACCTCTACGCCCATGAGGCCGCATTGGCCGCAGAGCCGCGTCTTTGCCTGCATGCCAGCGCGATCGCTTTCGATCATCCGGGCACGGGAGACCGGCTGGCGCTGTCCCTGCCCTGCCCCTTCTGAGGTCAGAGGGTCCGGCGCATCTGGAGAAACCGGCCGCCGCCATGCCAGAGCGGGCGATCCTCCGCGATCTCCATTTCGAAACCGAGCTTTCTGTAGAGCGCCATCGACGCTTCCAGCCCGTCCGTGGTTTCGAGATAGATCGAACTCCAGTCCTGCGCCTTCGCATGCATCATCGCGGCATCCAGCAATTTTCCGCCAAGGCCCAGGCCCCGCGTTTCCGGCGTCAGCACGACCCAGCGCAACTGGCCGGTATCGCCCCGGTCCACCACGGCGGCACAGCCGACTGTTTCACCATCCAGTTCCGCGAACCAGACGCGGCTACCGGGCCGCGCGGGAATATCGGCCTCTTCCACCGTGTGCCGCACATGGCCCAGGAAATCGGCGCCATAATGTGCGCCCTCCTGTTCATAGCCGCGCCGATGCAGATCGACGATCCGTTCAACATCGCCGTCGCGCCAGTCACTGCGGATATTGACGTTTCGGGTCATCGCAATCGCTTCTTCGTCCGGCCTTCATGTGCGCGGGCCGCCGCCGGGTCTTCCGGCCAGTCATGCTTGGGATAGCGCCCGCGCATATCCTTCGCCATATCCTTGTAGCCGCCCTGCCAGAAGGCGGGCAGGTCCTGTGTTGTCGCAACCGGCTTCATACCGGGTGACAACATCTCCACCGTCACCGGCACACGCCCGTCCGCAATGCGCAAGTGCTCCGCACACCCCCAAAAGGCCTGTGCCCTGGCCGACACGAGCGGCGCACGCGGATCCAGATAATCCACGCGGGCCGTCTGCCCGGACGGCAGTTCCAGCGACAGCGGTGCCCCGGTGCGCAGGGCTTCCTGTACCGGCCAATCCAGTGAGGCGATCAAGGCCTCGCGCACCTTGTGGTCTGCCGGCACCTGCGCCCCGGCCTTTTTCAGGCATGGCAACAGCCAGTCCGGCGCCGAGGCCTGCAACCCGTCTGCGCTGAGGTCTTGCGCCTCGACCAGCCCGGCCCGCTCCAGCAGGGCAATCCGCGACAGCGTTTCCTCAACCACCTCGCCCGCTCCGATGGCGGCGAAGCCCTCTTCCGCAATGGCCGCCAGCATCGCCCGGGCCGCCACGGCCGCAGACGGTTTCGGCAAGGGCGACGCCGACAAGACGATCGCCCCCAGCGCCTTGACCCGCCGCGCGGTGAACCGGCCGGTCTTCGAATCAAACTCGGCCCGGTCCTCGCTGACCACGTCCCCACTTGCCAACGCGTCCGCCTCGCTGACGGGCATGGCCAGCGAGATGCGCGCCTCTTTTGATGCTCCGCCAAGGTCGGCAACCACCAACCAGTCGGACTTCGCCAGCGGATCACTATCCGGGAGGGTGGCCGCGCGCCCCGATGCCAGCAAATAAGTGCCCGCGGTGCCGGGCCGTTTCCGGGCCACCTCATCCGGCCAGGCGCCAGCCAGGAGTTTTGCGAGATCGCCGGACGGCGCCGCGCCCTTGCCCCAGTTTTTTGCCTGTTGCTGCAACACGCGCGCACGGGGCGTGCGCTCCTGCCGGAAACGGGCCAGCCGCTCGCGCAGGTCCACCGATGTTCCGCCGACGCCGCGTTCCCCGGCCAGCGCGGCCACCTCCGCCGCAAGCGCCCGTTCTCCACCGTTCGCTCCGGCAACCAGCGCGGCAAGGCGCGGCGGCAGCGGCAAGCGCGACATCTCGGACCCGAGCGGCATGAGCCGTCCGTCTTCATCAACGGCCTTCAATGTCTGCAGCAAGTCTGCTGCAGCCTTCAGCCGCCCGGCCGGCGGGGCATCCATCCAGGTCAGATTTCCGGCCTCCCGTTCGCCCCATTCGGCGAGGGTCAGGACGAGGCCGGACAGATCACTCGACAGGATCTCCGGCACCGGCGCAGGCATCAGGCCCCGTGTCGCTTCCTCATCCCACAAGCGATAGCAGACCCCCGGCTCAAGCCGCCCGGCCCGGCCGCGGCGCTGGTCCACCGACGCGCGGGAGGCCCGCACCGTGCTGAGCCGGGACCCAAGCCCGCCGATATTGTCTTCCGCCACCCGCGACAGACCGGAATCGATCACGATCCGTACGCCTTCAATGGTCAGGGCGCTTTCGGCTATGTCCGTCGCCAGAACAATTTTCCGTTTTCCATCCGGTGCAGGCTGCACGGCGGCGTCCTGTTCCGCCGGGCTGAGCGCCCCGAACAGCGGCGCGACGATCACATCCGGGCCCAGTCCTTCCAGGCGTTCGGCCGTGCGCCGGATCTCTCCCGCCCCTGGCAGGAAAACGAGGACCGACCCGCCTTCTTCTCTCAAGGCCCGGCGAATAGCGGCGGCCATCCGGTCTTCAATCCGGTCTTCGGAGCGGCCGAGATACCGGGTCTCCACCGGGAACATCCGGCCCTGGCTTTCCACAACCGGCGCATCGAACACGGCCGAGACACGCGCCGTATCCAGCGTTGCCGACATGATCAGAAGTTTCAGGTCTTCCCGGAACGCCGACTGGCTCTCCAGTGCGAGGGCGAGGCCGAGGTCGGAATTCAACCGGCGCTCGTGAAATTCGTCGAACAGGATTGCGCCTACGCCCGCCAGTTCAGGATCATTCAGGATGCGCCGGGTGAACAGGCCATCCGTAATCACTTCCACCACCGTGTCGGCGGAGACTTTCCGGTCCACCCGCGTGGTCAGGCCGACGCGCTTGCCAAGCGGCTCGCCCAGGCTCTTCGCCATCTGCTGCGCCGCCATGCGCGCGGCGATGCGGCGGGGCTCCAGCATCAGGATTCGCCCGGTCACGACGGCTGGCAGATCGAGGAAACCGGCCAGCAACAGTGGCACACGGGTCGTCTTGCCTGCGCCGGGCGGCGCAGCCAGGACTAGCCGTGGCGCCTCGCTGAGGCGGGCAGAAATGTCCCCCAGCACCTCGTCAATTGGCAGGGAAGCGCGAATATTTGCCATCATCTGCCGCAATAAGACCGCCTCTGCCCCTGTGGCAAGCACTGGTGCCCTGATTACAGTGCCGGACAAAGGCGCAATTGCCTTCCTTCAATCTCGTCCCTAGGGTCTGCCGAACTTTCAAGGGAGCTGTGGATGAAGTGGTGGTTTGGAATCGATCTGTGGAAACGTGTGATTGTCGCACTGGTCCTCGGCACGATCGCGGGCATTGCCCTACGCTCCGGAATGGGCCCTGACGCGGCGGCGGTATTCGCCACCGACTGGGTCAAATGGATCGGCGACCTTTTCCTGCGCCTGATCCGGATGCTGGTCGTCCCGCTCGTCTTCTTTACCCTCGTGTCCGGCATGATCGCCATGGGCGACCCGAAACGCCTCGGCAGTCTCGGCCTGCGCACGATCGGCCTCTATTTCGGGACCACCGCCGTCGCCGTCACGCTGGGCCTGATCATGGCCACCGTCTTCCAGCCGGGCGCCAGCCTGTCCCCGGAAATGTTTGAAGGCGTCGACGGAAGCGCCATGGCCAGCATCGCCGAGAAGGCAGACCAGGCAGGCGGGTTCGTCGATCGCTTCCTGTCTATCGTCCCGACCAATCCATTCGAAGCCCTCGCCAATGGGGACATCCTGCAGGTGATCTTCTTCGCGATCCTGTTCGGCGTCGGCATCATGCTCGCAGGCGATCTCGGCAAGCCGGTCGCCGCCTTCTTCGACGGCGCCGCCGAAGTGATGATGAAGGTCACCGAGTTCGTGATGGAAACCGCGCCGTTCGGCGTGTTCGCGCTGATGACATGGGTGCTGGCAACCCAGGGCCTTGGTATTCTGCAAAGCCTCGGCATGCTGGCCATCGCACTTTACCTTGCCTGCATCCTGCACATCATCATCACCTATGGCGGGATCCTCAAATTCGTGCTGCGCCTGCCGCTGATGCCCTTCTTCCGCGGTGTCACCGACGCGCAGGCCGTCGCCTATTCGACCTCTTCGTCCAGCGCGACGCTGCCGGTCACCATTGCCTGTGCCGAGGAAAACCTTGGCGTCGACAAATCCATTGCGGGCTCGGTCCTGCCGCTGGGGGCCACGATCAATATGGACGGCACGGCCATCTATATCGGCATGGTTGCCCTGTTCGGTGCCCAGGCCCTCGGGGTGGATGTCAGCCTCGGCCAGTATGTCCTGGTGGCGGTGATGGCAACGCTGGTGTCGATCGGCGCAGCCGGTATTCCGAGTGCAGGCCTGCTCCTGTCCGGCATGGCCCTGCAACAGGTCGGCATTCCGCAGGAAACCGCCTATCTCGTGATCGGCTTCATCCTGCCCTTCGACCGGCTGCTCGACATGATGCGGACACTCACCAATGTGACAGGCGACGCCACCGTGGCGACCGCCGTTGCCAAATGGGAAAACGAGTTCGACTACGACATCTACATCGCCCGCGATCCGGTTTGATCTTTCCCGATACAGGCCTTCGGCCTATGCTGATGGCCTGTATCGGGGTTGAATTCGGGCGGTGAGGTAAAACCTGTGTTGCGTACCATATTGCCAGGAAAGCGCGGGCCCGCGTGAGACGCAGGGCGCGAACCGTTGCCACGTTCGGCGGACGCCAGCTTGGCTGGGTCGCGGGCGTGGCTGCAATCGTGCTCGCCCTCCTCGCCCTGGGCGTTGCCGGTTTCTGGCCCCTCACCCCGATTGACCGTCTGGTAGACAGGCTGGTGGGCAGCCTGCGCGGGGGATCGCTCTACGACCTGATGCTTGTTGTCACGGCGCTGGGCGATGGCCTGTTCCTGACGCTGGTCGCCGTGGTGACAATTGCCTCCTTCCTGTTCACCGGCGCGCGCTGGCGGGCCATGTGCTACACGCTCTGCTTCGGATCCATGCCGGTCGTGGTCCACACGATAAAACTCTGGATCGCCCGCCCCCGCCCCTCGGACATTCCGTATACCGGCGTTGACCAGTTCAGCTTCCCGTCAAGCCATGTCGCCCATTCGGCGCTGATCTATGGCGCCGTTGCAGGGCTGACCTTCGTCACCTTCCGCGGCTGGATGCGCTGGAGCCTGACCGGCTCTTTCCTGCTGCTGGTCGCGATGATCGGCGTGTCGCGCATCTATCTAGGGGCGCACTGGTTCAGTGATGTGCTGGCAGGATATGCGCTGGCGGGCCTGTTCCTCGTCATGCTGGCCATCGCCGTGGCGAAACACCCCGAGCCGCCGAGATTTTCGCGCGCCATTCCGATCACCCTGTTCGTGATCGCCGCCGCCTTCCCCATCTATCTGATGATCTCGCTGCCGGATTCCGATGCGCTCTACCGGGCGATCGAACTGCATCAGCGCCCCGGCACACCGGCCGGGTCCATGCCCTCGCCCTGAGCGGCAAAGCGGTCTACACACCGCCCGCCATGCTGACCCGCCGGAAAACCCTCGAACTTGCCCTGCCGATCATCGCGGCGCAGGCGGCCACGGCCACGACCGGTATCGTCGACACCGCCGTCATGGGCCGGTTCGGTGACAAGGCAGATCTTGCCGCTGTCGCCATCGCGGCGGTCGCCTACAGCTTCATCTACTGGGGCTTCGGCTTCCTGCGCATGTCCACCACGGGCCTTTCCGCGCAGGCGGCAGGCCGGGAGGATGAAGCGGAGAAACGCGCCGTCCTGCTGCGGGCCCTGTCGCTGGGCGGCGCCATCGGCCTCACCCTTCTCATCCTTTCCCCGATCCTGAAGCCGCTCGCCTTTGCAGCCTTTGGCAGCACCGAACACGTCGAGACCCTGGCCGGGGCCTATTTCACTGCCCGCATCTGGGGCGCCCCGGCCTACCTGATGGGTCTGGCGGTCACGGGCTGGATGCTCGGCACCGGACGGACAGGCCAGATGCTGGCCTTCCAGATCGTGATGAACGGGGTGAATGCCGGGCTGGACACCTGGTTCGTCGCGCGGCTCGGCCTCGGCCCGGCCGGGATCGGCGCGGGTACCGCGATTGCGGAATGGACCGCCCTCCTCTTCGGCCTCGCG
Source organism: Hyphomonas adhaerens MHS-3 (assembly GCF_000685235.1). Taxonomy (NCBI): domain Bacteria; kingdom Pseudomonadati; phylum Pseudomonadota; class Alphaproteobacteria; order Hyphomonadales; family Hyphomonadaceae; genus Hyphomonas; species Hyphomonas adhaerens. Next base: position 988,095 of record NZ_ARYH01000001.1, on the reverse strand, counting down.
CTGGTCTTCCCGGCATTCCGGGGCGCCGCGCCGCTGTTCGACCGCGCGCGCCTGACCGCCCTGTTCAGCGCCAACCGGGACATCATGATCCGCACGCTGGCACTGGTGCTCTGTTTCGGCTGGTTCGTCCGCTCCGGCACGCTGATCTCCACTGCTGTCACGGCGGGCAATGAAGTCCTGCTGCAGTTCATCACGGTGGCGGCCTTCGTGCTGGATGGCTTTGCCTTCGTCGCGGAGAAGGAAGCCGGTGAGGCCTATGGCGCAAATAGCGCCCCGCGCCTCGCCCGCGCGATGCGGCTGACCAGCGAGTTTGCCTTGATCGCGGGGCTCGCCTTTGCGCTGCTCTATTTCCTCGGGGGCGGCTGGGTCATCACGACCTTTGTGCGCGATGTCGAGGCGCGAGACGCGGCGCTTGCCTACCTGCCCTATTGCGCCCTGGTGCCGCTGATCGGCATCGTCCCCTGGCAGCTCGACGGTCTGTTCCTGGGGACCACGCAAGGCCGCGCCCTGCGCAATGCCGGCGTCGCCGTTGCCGTGCTCTATATCGGCACGGACCTGATCCTCCGCCCGGCTTTCGGCAATACGGGCGTGTGGGTCGCATTCCTGCTGATGTATCTCTATCGCGGGGCGGCGCTGGGTCTCTATGTGCCCGGCCTCTTCAGGCGGCTGCAGCCCGCCGCCAAGTCCGCCTAGAGCGCGGTTCCGACCGCATCGGCCAGTGTGGCATATCCGTCTGCCCTGATCAGGTCCGGCAAAGCGCGATTGATGTCCTGCGCGAGACCCGGCCCTTCATAGACCATGGCGGAATAAAGCTGCACGGCATTCGCCCCGGCACGGATCTTGGCATAGGCATCTGCCGCACTGGCGATCCCTCCTGCCCCAATCAGGTCGAATTCACCTTTCAGCGCGCGGGCAAAAGCTGCCAGAACCTCCGTCGACGGAGTCATCAGCGGCGCGCCGGACAATCCGCCCGTTTCACCCTTATGGGCGCTTTGCAGCGTCTCCGGCCGGGCCAGTGTCGTATTGGACACGATCAGGCCAGACAGCCACGCGCCCGGCCCGCGCACCATATCCACAATGTCGGCGATGGCTTGTTCGTCGAGATCCGGCGCCACTTTCAGGAAAACCGGCTTGTCCGCCCGGGCGGCAGCCCCACAGGCGGTCAGCAAGGCTTCCAGCGAGGCGCGGTCCTGCAGGCCGCGCAGACCCGGCGTGTTGGGCGACGAGATATTGATCGTCACATAGTCTGCATGCGGGGCGACCGCTTCGATGCCGGTCACATAATCCGCGATCCGGTCTTCACTATCCTTGTTGGCACCGACATTCGCGCCCACCGGCACTTCGCCATGATAGGTTTTCAGGTTGCGGACGAAATAATCGAGCCCCGCATTGTTGAACCCCATCCGGTTGATCACGGCCCGGTCTTCACTCAGGCGGAACAGGCGCGGCTTTGGATTGCCAGGCTGTGGGCGCGGGGTGACCGTGCCGCATTCCACAAAGCCGAACCCGAACTTCGCCATCGCATCCGGCACATCGCAATTCTTGTCGAACCCGGCCGCCAGCCCGACAGGCGACGGCAGCTTCAGGCCGGACTTCGGCAGCACGACCTCCAGCGCCGGATTGGCCAATGGCGGGTTCAGCGGCACACCAAGGCGCAGTTTCAGCGCCTTGATGGTGGCCGTATGCGCCGCTTCCGGCGGCAGCAATTTCACGATTTCCGCGCCGAGACCGGTCAGGCTCATCAGTATACCTCCGGGAAGCGCAACGCGCCGTCAGGTCCCGGCAGCAACTGCCAGACGGCGTCGGCCAGGGACACTTCAAGCGGGGCATAAAGATGCGGGAACATCTGCCCGCCCCGGCTCGCCTCCCAGGTCAGCGGCGGCAGGTCTGCCACGGCGAAGCGCAACAGGCGCACGCCCTCTGCCCCGGCAAAGTGCAGCTTTGCGGTCTCGGCCACCTGTGACCGGGTTGAGAGATGGACATAGCCATCGGTCTCGTCGATCGCGGCGCTGGTCACCCCATTGGCCGAGGCGGCTTTCCAGTCAGCCCCGGTCAGCAATTTGTAGACATGGGTTTCGTTCGTATCGCTCATGCCTGTCATTCAGCAGGCTTTGCGCAGGCTGGCAATTGCGGCAAGCTTTCCCGGCACCGCGGGAGAGACAAATGGCCAGGAAACATACCGACGAGGAAATCCGCGCCATGATGCTGCCGCATGGGCGCACCATCGGCCAGGAACTTGCCGCGCTGGATGCGTTTTCCCGGCTGCTCGATTCCCGGTTTGGCCTGCTGGGCGTGAAATTCGGCCTCGATTCCGTGCTGGGGCTGGTCCCTGTTGTCGGAGACGCGGCGACCGGCGCCATTGGCCTGCACGCCCTCGTCACGGCGTGGCGGCTGAAACTGCCCGCATCGGCCTCCATCGGGATTGTCTGGAACCTTGTCATCGACACGGTATTGGGGTCGCTTCCGATCGCCGGGGATGTGTTCGACATCTTCTACCGGTCGAACCGGAAGAATTATCGCATCGTGGAGAAACACCTTGTCCGCAGGGCCGAGGCCCATGCGGCGTCAGGCAGGGCAGCTTCCGTCAGGACGCAGAATTAGGCAGGCTGGCCGTCGTGACCTTCACCACATCGGTGGCGCGGGCCAGGGTCCAGCCGCCATCCGGTGCCTGACAGGCGGCAAACCGGCCACGCTCCTGCCCGGCAAAGGCATAGGCCACATCCCGGCACATCACGCTGACCGTGACGGGCGCCTGTTCGGTGACCACACGGGTCACCTTGCTGACGCCCGGCGTGTAAGTGACGGTGCGCACAGTGGACTGGCCCATCTCGCGTGACACCGTCCGTTCAAGAACGATGGTCAGCGTGCGGTTGTCCGGCGTGATGATCGCCTGTTTCGAGCCGTCTGACCCATTGTCGAGGATGCTGCGGAAGGCCTGACGCACCAGTTCCATATCCTCGGTCATCAGGGGCTCAGCGGACGTCCGCTCGATCCGGCCGGCAAGGAAGGCTTCCGGCGTCTGCAGGCCGGATGTCTCTGCAAAGTCACGGACGTCGGCCTTGCTGGCGGTCAGCGCAGCGGGCGGCTTGCGGGTGACGGTCTTGCCTTCATCCGGCGTGTAGGAGGCGCGGATCAGCTGGGCTGGCTTTTCCGGCTTGTGAGAGGCCGGGACCGGCACCGGGCCTTCATAGGCGGTGAAGACGATGGGCTTCGGCGCCGGGGCTTCGGGCGCCGCCCGTGTTTCCGGAACGGGCTCAGACACGGCAGCAGGCGCGGCAACTTTCTGAAGGTTTGCCGTGCGGGCCTGTTGTTCCGCGACCAGTTTCTCGGCGGCGAGACGATCTGCGGCGGCCTGTGCAGCGATCTGTTCCAGGCGGCGCGCTTCGGCCGCATCGGCCTCTGCCTGCGCTTTCAGGGCAGCAAGGCGAAGACGGTCTGCCTCCTGCGACTTGGCCAGTTCGAACGCTTCCTGACGGGCCGCAGCCTCGGCGGCTTCGCGGTCAGCGCGAAGTTTGGCGAGGCGCTGCGTATCGAGATCGGCAAGGCGCTGGGCCTCTGCATCGGCTTCGGCGAGGCGTTTGGCTTCAAGATCTGCCAGGCGCTGGGCTTCGGCCTCGGCGGCGGCCTGCCGCTGGGCTTCGAGACGGGCGAGCCGGTCGGCCTCTGCCTGTGCCACGCGGGTGGCTTCAGCCTCGGCGAGGCGCTGGCGTTCAGCTTCCTCGGCGAGACGCGCCTCTTCAGCGGCTGCTGCGGCAGCAGCTTCGGCCTCGGCCACACGGACGGCTTCGGCATTGGCGATGGCCTTGGCGGCGCGCAGGCGGGCTTCTTTTTCGGCCGCTTCCCGGGCGAGCTTCGCTTCGGCCTCCATCCCGGCCTTGCGCTCGGCCAGCATGTCGGCAACGCCCTGATAGTTGAACCAGGCCTTCGGGGCGGCGGGCTCGGCAGCGCTGGCGAGCGCGACGGCAGAGGCCCCGCCCGGTTTCAGCGCCGGGGCGAGCGCGCCGGTTTCGGTCGTGCCCGTTTCGGTATTGTCTGTGGCGGGGTCGCCGGTCTTGTCATTGTGCTTCAGGGCGTTCTGCGCGGCCAGCACGGAGAGGCCTGCGAGGCCCAGGATGGCGAGGCCGGCAAAGGCCAGCTGAGAGACATCACCCAGACGGGTGGAGACGTCTTCGTGCGCCGCGTGCTCAGCGACATGCGGGCGGACATTCGGATGGTCCACAGCCGCAGCTGCGGCCGGGATGATCGCTGGCGCCATCGCAGGTGAAGGGGCGCGGCGCTCTTCGTCCTTGCGGGCGGCAACTTCCTCGATGACCGAGACCAGTTCCTCATCGCTCGGCGGCGTTTTTGCCTCAGCGGCCGGGACTTCGACAGCCGTTGCGGCGCGGATGCGCTCGGCCTCTGCCCGGGCGGCGGCGTCAGCCTTGGCTGCTGCCTCTGCTTCGGCGCGGCGCCGGCGGGCCTCTTCGCGCACGGCATCGGCCGCGCGGCGGCTTTCCGGCGTGCTGGAGGCGCCGGGCCGGTAGACGATGCCGGAGTCGATGGCGAGCGTGGACTGCGGCCGCGCCGCCTTTCGCGCCATCAGTCTGGCCCGGAAAGATCCCGGATCGGCGGCCTTGCCAGCCGTCTTGCCAGCTGTGCCGTTTCCGTCGTTTTGCCTGTCGATCATGACCTTAACCCCACAGTGCAGACGATTAACCTGCCCTCTAAGTTACGGTAAACGATTAATGTAACGAAAACCATGGCGCATCGAAAGCGTCTTGAAAGCGGCTCCCCGCTTGTCAGCGCCCCGCCGTCGCCTTAATGCAACAGCCTCAAGCTGCAGCGCTCAGGGAAAAATTCTCCATGTCCACGCCGAAATCCGCCCCGAAAAAGGTCGTTCTTGCCTATTCCGGGGGTCTCGACACCTCGATCATCCTGAAATGGCTGCAAACCGAGTTCGGTGCAGAAGTTGTGACTTTCACGGCAGACCTCGGCCAGGGCGAAGAACTGGGCCCTGCGCGCGAAAAAGCGCTCGCCGCTGGCGTGAAGCCGGAAAACATCTTCATCGAGGATGTGCGCGAGGATTTCGTGCGCGATTACGTCTTCCCGATGTTCCGCGCCAATGCCGTCTATGAAGGCGTCTACCTGCTCGGCACCTCGATCGCCCGGCCGCTGATCTCCAAGCGCCAGATCGAGATTGCCGACATGGTCGGCGCCGACGCCGTCTGCCACGGCGCCACCGGCAAGGGCAACGACCAGGTCCGCTTCGAGCTCGGCTATTACGGCCTGAACCCGGACATCAAGGTCATCGCCCCGTGGCGCGACTGGGATTTCAAATCCCGGACGGACCTGCTGAAATTCGCCGAATCCCACGGCATCGAGATCGCCAAGGACAAGCGCGGCGAGGCCCCCTTCTCGGTCGACGCGAACCTGCTGCACTCCTCCTCCGAGGGCAAAGTGCTGGAAGACCCGGCCGAGCCCGCGCCGGAATTCGTCCATATGCGCACGATTGCCCCGGAAGACGCGCCGGACGAGCCGGAGATCATCACCATCGGGTTCGAGCGCGGCGATGCCTGTTCGATCAATGGCGAAGAGATGAGCCCGGCGACACTGCTCACCGCGCTGAACGCCTACGGCAAGAAGCACGGCATCGGCCGGCTGGACCTGCTGGAAAACCGCTTTGTGGGCATGAAGTCCCGCGGCATCTATGAGACGCCCGGCGGCACGATCCTGCTGGTCGCCCACCGCGGCATCGAACAGGCCACGCTCGACCGCGGCGCCGCGCACCTGAAAGACGAGCTGATGCCGAAATATGCAGAGCTCATCTATAATGGCTTCTGGTGGAGCCCGGAGCGTGAAATGCTGCAGGCCGCCATCGACCATTCGCAGCGCTATGTTTCCGGCGAAGTGAAGCTCAAGCTCTACAAGGGCCAGGCCTATCTGATCGGCCGCTCCAGCCCCTATTCTCTGTACCGGGAAGATATCGTCACCTTCGAAGACGACCACGGCGCCTACGACCAGAAGGATGCCGAAGGCTTCATCCGACTGAACGCGCTGCGGCTCAAGCTGCTGGCCGGTCGGGACCGGAAGTTCGGAAAGAACTAGGAATATGCAAAACTGGCTGAAGGCACTATTTTCAGACCAAGACACAGATGAAAACGACGCCTACTTCCGCGCCAAAGCCATCACACAGCGGAAGTGGGCTGTAATCCTCTTCGTGTTCGCCATATTGATGGAGTACAAAGCATTTTCCATCGACGGCAAAATTCTAATCTTTTCGTTCTCCGAGGAGAACAACTTTGTTATCCACAATGCTCTTTTCTCCGGTGTGATATTCATATCGCTGTTTACACTTTTTCAGCTACCCGGATTAATCGCCAAATACCCTGACTTTCTTGCCGACACATTTACTCGAATCAACATTGAGCAGACAAAGGCCAAAGATGAGCGGCTCAAACAACTCCACGAAGAAATTAGTAAAGTGGACAATTTGCGCATTCAGGCCATCGTGCGCACGAACATATTTATTCGCGAGGCACGGTTCTTTTTGGAACGTCTTGATCGAAGAGAGTTTGCATCTACGCTTGAAGAAATGCCGGGGGCACCAAACGTAAACAATACTATCCATCTGAATCGTTCAAAATATTTCGAGGATCGAAGTGATGATGACATTTTGGACGAGATATCAAAGTACAAAGATCAGGTTGCATCAATTCAGAATGCCAAAACCGGACTCACGCAACGGCAGACAGAATTGGAATTATCCCTTGAGAGACGCTTGGTATTGAACCCAATAGCAAAGGTGCTGATTGGGATATCTGCTGTCTTGCTCGACGCGATGCGAATTGCCCCGACGATTGCACTGGGTCTAATTTCAGTGCTGCATCTGACTAATGCGCACCGTCTCATTTGAAATCATCGCTTCCACGGTTGGCCTCTCTCCCATTCGCATCAAAAGCGGTGCTCTTGCCACCCCACCCCTCCCCTGCCATCCTCGGCACACAGCCAAGCGGAGGGGAGACCGATGGCGAAGATCCCGACGGATGAGCGCCTGCTGGCGGAAATCTACCGGCGCTATGATCGCGAATTCTCTGACTTCTCGGACGAGACCAAGACCCGCTCGACAAAGATCTGGGTGCCGATCGATATCGACGTGCTGGCCAGGCGCTTCCGCTGTGACCCGGACCTGATCTTCGGCCGGCTCTATTATCACATGAACGCCAAATACGGCTCGCACACCGGCGATGGCGACAGTGTGAACGTGTTCAGCCTGCGCATCGGGCGGGATGCGCACTGCGTGAACTTCCCCCTGCTGGCCAGCGTGCTGGCCGATTTGCAGGAAGACACGAAACGCTTCCGCATCTCCACCCGCATGGCGGCGCTGTCACTGATCGTGTCGGCGGCATCCATCCTGATTGCGATCTTCTGGAAAGGCGGCGCCGTGATGCTGCCCTGACGCATTGAGGGCAAACGTCCGGGTCAGTCTGTGGGTTCAGGACACGGCTTCAGGCCGCGGGCACACCCATCGTCTCTTCGGCGGGCGCCGGGCGCGAGACCAGCTTGCCGACCATCCACCAGATTCCAACCGTGCCGGCCGTGCCGGCAATACCGTCCACGAAGTAATGGTATCCAAGGTGCACAGAGCCGAACAGGATCAGCGCATAGAAGATCAGGGCCGGCACCAGGAACACCCTGTGGCATTGCCGGGCCAGCAGCACATAGAGCGCCGCCACGGAGACGTGGATCGAAGGCATCGCCGAAATCCCCTTCGCGATCCCCATGCCGCCCTCGCGATAGCCCTGGGCGAGATATTCCTGCCCGACCATGGCATAGGGCGCGCCCGCAACCGGCAGCAGGTCTGCATACCGGTCCTGGTAAGGGTGGCCGATCAGTTCCAGGAAGCACGGGCCGGCTGACGACCACAGCGTGGCCAGCCCCAGCCCCAGCAATCCCCAGACGCCGATGAAGCTGAAGAAATACCGTTTACGGATGCCCATGTCACAAAACAGGCTGACAAGGATTGGTATGATCAGGAAGGCCGGGAACCACAGCACATAGACATAGTCGATAACGGCCGTGCCCGTCGGCCCGACCAGCGCGTGCGTGAGGCGCCATGGGTCCGTGCCGAAGATCATCCGGTCCAGGTCGCTGAACATCGCATCGTGGGAAAACGGATTCACCAGCGGGATCATGATCTTGTAGGCCGTAAAGGCGCCCAGGAAGAGACTGGTCAGCAGTACCGGCAGGATGCGGTGGTAGATATTGTGGCGCGAGAACAACCCCGCGGAAAACGCCGCCAGCCGGCGCAGGCGCAGGTCCTTCTCAATGAACAGCAGATAGGCCGCATGCCAGACAATGGCCCAGATGCCGACATTCAGCATCAGCGCCGACGAGGTCAGGAACGAGCCGTGGAATGGGTTCGGCAACGGTGTCTGTGCAAGGCCCGACAGGACAAAGGCCGCGCCGGTCAGCCCGACCGTAATTGTCGTAAATACGATTAGCCATCTTGGCATTCCCATCTCCCGGCTTTGGGGGCCTCGCCCAGTTGCTCCCAGAGATAGAATGGCTAGTGCTTTTTAGTTGCTATAAAGTAATCGAAAAGGGGAAATTTATTCTACTTACCAGATTCCCCCCGCACAGATGCCAACGGGCCCACGGCCGGGGCCAGTTGGCAGTAGTCTGCGGAGGTCCTGTAGGGTCCGACATAATCCGGTATGGTCCGGCCTGGTCGCGCCACAGGTCATGGCCTGGTCCGGATAGGTCCGGCCGGGTCTGGGCGTGGTCTGCCCTGGGCGGGCGCTTTTCAGAATTCAGATTTTATCGCCGGGCAGCCATGGCTACGCCGGGCAAATGTGCTGGCCGCTATGGCAGGACGCAGACATCGCCGCGCTGAACATGCGGCTTGTTGCATTCCCAGCTCTCTTCCATGTAGCCGAGATGGGCATTGTCCGGCACGTTGATCGCCACGCAGGAGTCGCCGGACGCGACATAGCCGCGATCGCATTTCCAGCCGGGGCCGGACCGGGCCGTGCTGAGATAGCCGTTTTCCGGCACATTGATCCGGGCGCAGGTGTCGCCGTCGGCCTTGTAACCGCGGTCACACGCCCAGCCATCATTATAACTGAGGTCGCTCAGGTAGCCGTTCTCGGGCACATTGATCGGCGCGCATTTGCCATCGTCGATGGTGAAGCCCCGCTCGCAGCTCCACCGGACGCCAGACGGCTCAAGATAGGCATTGTCGGGCAGATCGATCAGGACACAGCCTTCATCGACCCGCTTGTAGCCAAAGACGCATTCCCAGCCCCGGCCATAGGACCGGTTGTTGAGATAGGCATTGTCCGGAATTTCGACGGTCACGCAGGCATCATCCTGTTCCTGGAATCCGTCATCGCAACGCCAGCTCGTGTTGTAGGAATTGGCGGAGGCGTTTTCCGGAACGTTCAGTTCCGCGCTGGCCGAGATCGTGGGGAAGAAAACCGTCATCACTGCGCACAGCAAAGAAATTGTTCCCGACCGGAACGACGTCCGGGCGGTGAATGTCTGGCGAAGCATGGAGAGTCCTTTTCGGGATCAGGCAGCAAAAAATGCCGCAATCCTCACCATCGCGCCCGAATAGTGTTGAAATTGTGTCGCGCAGACCTAGCGGTCTAATGGCCGATATCTTCGTTCCACAGGCTTGGATGATGCCGGATGAAGTCCGCCATCATGTCGATACAGGCCGGATCGTGCATGTCTTTCACCTCAGTCCCTGCCAGCGCCAGCACGTCCTGATAGCCTTTGAAATTGACGCTTTCCCCGATCACCACGCGGGGCACGCCGAACTGAATGATCGTACCGGTGCACATCATGCAGGGCGACAAGGTGGTGTACATCACCGTACCCTTATAGCTCGCCTGCCGCCCGGCATTCTGCATACAGGCCATCTCGCCATGCAGGATGGGGTCTGCCTTCTGGACACGCTGATTGTGCCCGCGGCCGATGATCTCGCCGTCGCGCACGAGGATCGCACCGATGGGCAGGCCGCCCTCTTCAAGCCCCTTCTGCGCCTCGGTATAGGCCTCACTCATGAAATCGGCATCCGAACGCATCATCAGGGTCTCTCCTTATGCGTCTTATTTTTCTCCGAACAATCCTGTTTGTTGGCCGGATTGCTGGCCGCCGGGGTTCGGCAGGCCAAGACGTTCATAGGCCAGCGGCGCTGCAACGCGCCCGCGCGGCGTGCGGGCAACATAGCCGCGCTGCATCAGATAGGGCTCGATCACGTCTTCCACCGCATCGCGCGCCTCCGACAGGGCCGCCGACAGCGTCTCCACGCCCACCGGCCCGCCCGCATAGGTTTTGACCAGCGCATGCAGATAGCGCCGGTCCAGCGCATCAAGGCCGTCAGCATCGATCTCCAGCCGTTTCAACGCGCTGGCCGCGCTGTCCCGGTTGATCGGATTGCCCTCGGCCTCGGCAAAGTCGCGCACCCGGCGCAGCAGGCGCAGCGCAATCCGCGGCGTGCCCCGCGCCCGGCTGGCAATCTCGACGGCGCCCTCCTCCGTGATCTGCGCATTCAGCTTGCGCGCCGCGGCCATGACGATGCGGCCAAGTTCTTCCGGCTCATAGAATTCCAGCCGCACCGGAATGCCGAACCGGTCGCGCAGCGGCGTCGCCAGAAGGCCCGCGCGCGTCGTCGCACCGACCAGCGTGAACGGTGCCAGATCCAGCCGCACGGAGCGGGCCGACGGCCCCTCGCCGATCACGATGTCGAGGGCATAATCCTCCATCGCAGGATAGAGAATTTCCTCCACGACCGGCGGCAGGCGGTGGATCTCGTCAATGAACAGAACATCGTTCGGTTCAAGATTGGTCAGGATCGCGGCGAGATCGCCCGATTTGGCAATCACAGGGCCGGATGTCGCGCGGAAGCCGACCCCCATTTCCCGGGCAAGGATCTGCGCCAGCGTCGTCTTGCCCAGCCCCGGCGGGCCGAACAGCAGCACATGGTCCAGCGCCTCGGCCCGGCCGCGCGCCGCCTCGACATAGACTTTGAGGTTCGCCTTTGCCTTGCGCTGGCCGACATAATCCTCGAACGTCTGGGGACGGAGCGCCCGGTCCAGCGCATCGCCGCCCTGTGCGTTGGGGTCTGAGAGTTCACCCTCGCGGCTCATCGTGCGAGTTCCTTCAGGGCCGCTTTGACAAGCCCGCCAACATCGTCACCGGCTGCTTTCGCAACACCGGCCACCGCGCGGGCGGCATCGGACTGGGAATAGCCGAGATTGACCAGCGCAGAGATCGCCTCGCCCCGCGCGCCCGTGGCGGCGGCAACCGGCGCGCTCGCCATGCCGGCAGCGCTGGCCGCCTCAAACTGTCCGAACCGCCCAAGTGGCGGTGGCTTGCCCGAGAGGTCATGCACGATCCGTTCGGCCAGTTTCTTGCCGACGCCCTTGGCTCGCTCCAGCACTTTGGCATCGCCGAGCGCAATCGCATCCATCAGCTCCGCCGGCGTGATCGCATCGAGGATCGCCATCGCCGCCTTGCCGGCAACGCCATGCACATCCTGCAGGCGGACAAACCAGGCGCGCTCTTCGTCCGTGCCGAAGCCGAACAGCGTGATCGAATTTTCCGTCACCCGCGTTTCGACATGGACAGTGATCTTCTCGCCCGCATGCGTGCGCGACAGCAGGCGCGTGCCCGCCATGCAGACATAGCCGACGCCATTCACGTCCACGAGCAGATGATCCGTACCGAGGCCCGCGACCTCGCCAACCAGACGGCCGATAATCATGCTGCGCCCCGTTTCAGATCCGTGGGCAAATGATGGGCCGCACAAATGGCACAGGCCAGCGCATCGGCCGAGTCCGATTTCAGGTCCGCCGCCTTGGGCAGCAGGCGCTTGACCATGAACATCACCTGGTCCTTGTCCGCCGTGCCGGTGCCGACCACGGCCAGCTTGATCTTGCGGGGGGCAAACTCCGCCACCGGAACGCCGCCCATGGCCAGCGCTGCCATGGCCGCGCCGCGCGCCTGACCAAGCTTCAGGGCCGAGCGCGGGTTCGCGTTCACCAGCGTCTCCTCTACCCCCGAAGCGGTCGGCTGATGATAGCGGGCAAGCTCGCCCACGGCTTCGAAGATACCGCCGAGCCGTTCGGCCATTTCCAGTTTCGGGTCGATCGAGATCACGCCATGCGCAATATGCGTCAGGCGCATGCCGGACAGCTCAATCACACCCCAGCCGGTATGACGCAGGCCCGGGTCGATGCCGAGTATTCGAATCGTATGAGTCATCCCGCTACATATCTGAGGAGTTGCTTAACAGGCATTTACTGTATTCCCTATTTGTTCACTCCGGCAAGGCGCTCACAGTTCTGCCTTGCAGGCCTGGAAGCTGGAGGCATCGCCGGCTGAACTGAGCAGTGGGAAATCCTGCGTCTTCCCGCCCGCGATCACGGTCATCGGCGCAGTATCGGAACTGCCAAGCGCCATGCGGGCGAGGATCGCCGAAAGCGCCTCTTCCGAAACATCGCCCGAGATAAAGCCCGGATATTCCTGCGGCCGGAGCTTATCCAGGGGCGAAACGGCGATGCGTATGCCGCCCTTGAACCCAAACGTCACATCCGTACCGGCCGGCACATCGTTGAAAACACTGGAAACAACCAGATAGGTCTGGGCATCGCCTGTCGCCGTGACGTTCATCAGCGGCTCCGTCTCACCAAACCACAGCATGCAATAGCGCGTCCCGTTTTCGAATGTCGCCGGGTGGGCGGTTGCGCCCCAGGACTGGGCTGACGCCCCGAATGCACAAGCGGAAAGGACCGCGGTGAGGAGTGACAGTCGGACGGGATGGCGCATGAGCGGGCTCCTTTGCTTTCGGGGCATCTGAACGGGTTCGCAAAACAGGGTCAACCGGGCCGGAGACCACGGCAACTGCAGCTGCACCGGATTAATTGTTGCGAATGCTTCTCATTTCGGGCAGGAGGGACGCAAACCTATTTCCCGGACCCGGAAGGACCCCGCACGGCCATGGACATCAAGATCAAACGCTGGACGCATCTCGGCCTTGGCGCCGCCCTCATGACAACGACGGCGCTGGCCGGGTGTGGTGAACCGGCCGCAAAGGACCAGCCGACGGCCAGCGAGCAGCCGGCCGCCGATGCGCCCACCGAAGCAGATGTCGAAGCGAAGCTGGAAGAAGTGAACGGCGCCGCCGCCTCCTCCGGCGAGGGCGAAGGCGGGGTTGCCATCGAAGCGGCGCTGACCGATCCGGTCGTCTACAATATCGCCCTGACGGTCGCCGAAGCCCACGTCCTGGCTGCCCGGGATGCCTATCGTGACGGCGAAGCCCAGGCCGCCGGTGAAATGTTTGCGCATCCGGTGTCCGAAGTCCTGTTCGATATGGAACCTGTCTTCGAGGCGCGGGGCGTATCCGATTTCACCAACCAGTTCCTGGAAGCGTCCGCCGCCGTGTTCGCCGGCGAAAGCGTCGAGGAAATCAACGCACGCACCGCCGCCATTATCGCCACCCTGCGCGCGGCGGCTGGCCACGCCCCGGATGACGGGTCCAGCCCGGCCAGCGTTACCACGGGTGTTGTCGCAGACATGATCGACCGGTCCACCAAGATGTACCGCCTCGCCGGGGAGTCGGACTTCTACGAACCCTATCTCGACGGCTACGGTTTCTACACTGCGGCGAAGGACCAGTTTGAAGCGTCGCAGGAAGCCATCGAAGTTGAGAACCCGGACGCGGCCAAGGCCATTCGCGGGGCCCTTACCCTGCTGGGAGAAGCTTACCCGACCGCCGCACGCCCCGATATGCTGGACGCGGATGTCTCCGCGCTCACCGTGGCGGCGTCTGAAGTCTTCCTGACTGTCGGCGATTAAGCCCTAGAAGACCGGACGGGCGACCATCAGCCAGAGAATGGCCAGCACGGCAAAGAAGGCCGGGAACCCGCAAGCGAACCAGATTCGATAGAGGCGGAAATAGCGCTCCGGCAGGGGCGCATCCGCCTCTGCGGCTTCACGGGCGAGATCGCGCAATTTGTGCTGTATCCAGACAACCGGCAGCCAGAAGAGGCCGGTGAAGACGTAGAGCGCCAGCGCCGCGACGATCCAGCCCTGGGTGAGCGGCCAGCCCATTTCCAGGGCGAGCAGCGTGCCGGTGACGGGCTGGGCGACCACCGCCGTCGCCGTGAACAGCCAGTCTGCGATCACCACGATGGACGCCGTGTGCGCAATCAGCCGCGCGTCCCGTGTGCGATGTGCCATTACCATGAAGAAGGCGATACCCGCCCCGGTGCCGAGCAGGACGGTTGCCCCGATAATATGCGCCCAGCGCAGGAAATGCATCCATTCCATCAACGCGCCTCCGTCAGGGTCCAGATGGTCAGCGACAGAGCAATCGCCGGAAACACTTTCACCATAGGCCCGAGCGGATCGGCCCAGAGATGCGGCGCCAGAATGGCGCTGCCCCCCAGATAAGCGACGCTGACGAATACGGCTGCCAGTGCCGCGAGGCGGGTCAGCGGACGGATGAGAAGCGCGACACCGATGGCGATGTCCGCCGCCGCGCCGCCGAGGACAAAGCCTTTGGCCAGCGGCGCCGGAAGATCCGGCCCGAAAACCGCCATGGCTGGTATCTGCTGAACCCAGCCGACGATACCCGACACGATCCAGAAGGCGGACAGGATCAACAGCAGGAAGGGATAGAGCAGCGCCGTGCGCGCGTAAGTCCTTTCCTGCACGGTGGAGGGCAAGGCCGACAGCGTGTCAGGGAGATTTCGCACCGGCCATTGCTGCGCATGTCCGGTCACCCCCTTCCCCAGCACTTTCAGGGAGGTTGTCCGCAAAGCCGGGCGCCAGCCGAGCCAGCCGGCGAGATCCCCCAGCCGCGCCGTGAGCGCCCCAAGAAACAGCGGTGTGCGGATCACGGCCTTCGGCGGCGCGAAGCCGAACCAGGTCCGGATGGCGAGGATCAGGTCTTCCAGCCGGGTCGGCTCCGATGACAGGAGGTCTGCATCGATTCCGGTGAGCCCCTCCTCGACCGCGCGGACGACCGCGGCGGCAACATCCTCCACATAGACGGTGCGGATATCGGCATCCGCCAGCATGACCGGCTGGACCAGTGGCACGGCAGCCAGCTGGCGCAGCAGGCTGGTGCCGCCATAGGCCTGAGGCGACAGGACGAGGCCGGGGCGGAAGATGACCCAGTTTACGCCGCTCGCCTTCACCGCCGCATCGCCTTCGGCCTTGGAGCGGTAAAACACCGTGTCCGAACTTTCAGACACGCCCGGCGCGGAGATTTGAACAATCTGGCGGACACCGGCCGGTTTGCAGGCGGCGGCCAGGGCTCGCACCGCGTCCCGCTGCACGGCCATGACCCGGTCGTTCATCCCGTCCTGCAACACGCCCGCCGCATTCACGACCACATCGATGCCCGTCAGGACATGGGTCCAGTCTTCTGCCTCTGTCATGTGGGACAGGTCCCGCCCGATCCAGGTCACATCCGGCACCGCGGCTTCGCCCTTGCGAACCGACCGGCCAAGCCCGGACACATCATGCCCGGCGGCAAGCAGCGCTTTGGTGATTGAGAGGCCGATCAGGCCATATCCGCCAAGGACAAGGATTTTCAATTTGTCCCCTCCCCCGGCGAGCGCGTCAGCTCATCCAGCGGAGTGTGCGCGGTTCGATCGGGTTTTTGAAGTCACGTTCTTCGGTGCGCGCTTCGATCCATTCGCGTTTCAGGCGCTGATACCATTTGGCCTGCACGTCGATGTCGTCGATCCAGAGCATCGCCTTCTGGTGCGCCATGCCTTCGTTCTGCAGGTTCACCATCGTGCCGTCCTGATCGAGGAACTTCTTGCCTGCCGGTTTTGCAATCGGAATGGCGAGGTTCAGGAGTGGCGCACCTGTCCACCAGGTGAACTGGGTGATGCGCGTTTTCTTCGGCGCTTCCGGCGTCAGGCAGGTCAGCGTCAGCAGGCGTGCCGTGTCATTGGAGACGATCTCCCACCGGAAGCCCGGCAGCTGGAAGCGGATCTCGGTCTGCACATCGCCGCCAAAAATCCAGCGGTAGAGTTTCGAGTTCGACGACGGCGCATGCCGGTCGATGGCCCAGCCGCGCTCTGTCGGCACGAAGGGCTTTTCTTTCAGCTTCAGGCCGGCAGACGGCGGGCGCCACCACCATTGATTGTGTACGAAGGGCACATGGGCCGGGTCCATCAGGCCGACGACGGCATCGTCCATATGCGCGTTGAACACGTCATGGATGATGAATTTCGGCTTGTCCGGCAGCGGCCCGAAATCCGGCGGCGGCACGGCCAGCGCGTCCTCGGAACGCGGATTGTGGGACACGTAGAGATACACTGCCCCGTTCGCCTCATGCACCGGATAGCGGCGCACTTTCACCTTGGAAGGGTCGTACGGGCTGTCATCGGTCAGGCTCGGCATCATCTTGCAGACGCCATCCCCTGCCCCGAACCGCCAGCCATGATAGGGGCATTGCAGCGCCCACTCGCCATCGGTCTCCAATTGCTGGCCAGCCGACAGCGGCACCAGCCGGTGCGGACAGATGTCGCGCAGGGCAAACGGCTCACCCGCCGGCGTGCGGCCAACGACGACCGGCTCGCCCAAAACCATGATGCGCTGCTGCTTGCCCGCCTTCAGCTCGGCCGACGGCGCCGCGAGATACCAGCAATCCGTCAGGAAGCCGTCTTCGGTGATGCCGGTCTTCGCCGGGGCGGGGTGCTGTGTGTCAGGCATAATCCCCCTTACACCGGCAGAGGTTCAGCGGAAACCCGGTGAGGCACGTAGGTGGTCCGCCATGGTCATGGCATGATCCGGGCTGATCATGGGATTGGCAGGCTGAAAATGCCGTCAAGCGACCGCGCTTTTCGCCCTAATCCCGTATCGCGCCCTCGAACGAGGTTGTCGCGCCGCCTTCAGCAAAATAGTCGGTCCAGAAGGTCCGCACCCGCAGGTCTGTGTCCGGATCCAGCGGCGGGCGGCCGGGATCGTGCGAGCGGCCGAAACCGACAATACGCACTTCGGCGCCCGGCAGGTCCGGCACCAGCTGGTATTGTTCCACCGCCGCGATGGAGTCCTCCGGCGGCTGCGAACGGAAATCGCGCCACGGCAGGACCTGGCTGTTCTCCAGCATGTCGGAGAAGATATAGACCGTGGAATAGCTGCGCCCGCCCGGCGGATTATGCGTCCACTGGGCAATGGTGCGCACGATGTCGGAGGTCGGGGCTTCGTCCGCCTGCCGGGTGACAGGCTCCAGCGCCCGGACCAGCTGCTGCATGAAGACCCGCTCGTCGGCCTTCGCCTGCATGGCGCTGCACTGGCCGAGCATGTAATCGACCGCGCCCTGGTTCTCGGGGCAGCCCGGTTTGCAGGCATTCACCAGCCGCTCGGTGTTTGTATAATGCGGACCGATCGTTGCCACGACGATCCGGTCACCGCTGTCGAGGCCGTCGACCACGGTGGCGAGGCTTTCCATCATCACCGACTTGTCCGTCGCATCGGCCTGCGTCGTCCGGTCGATCAGGAACAGGGACGTCGCCTTCCCCACATCGCAATAATCGAATGTGCCTCCGGCGCCCTCTCCCGGGGAACAGGCCGCCAGCGATACCAGAGACGCGGCGAAGCTTGCCGCCACCCATCCTTTTGTCATGTCAGCCCCTCCCGCTCAGCTGGCCCGGCGGCGCAGCTGATTGGCATACCGGCGCTGCTCGGCCGCCTCGGCGTCGGCGACATGCGCTTTCAATTTTGCCTGATCCTTTTCCGCCTGTTTTCGCTCGACGTCCGCTTTCTGGAAGTCCGGGTGGGCGTCATGGCAGAAATAGGAGGCCGAAACCCCGACCAGGACAACGGCCAGGTTGATGAACAGGAAGATCCAGCCTTCGAGGGTCAATCCCGGTTCCAGCGACATCAGCGCAGCCCCCGCACCACCGCCATTCATCGCGTCGGCAAAGCCAAGCTCGGGCGCAACGGCTGCTGCAAGGAAGCCTTGCCGCAGAACGGACAAACCGTAGCAAAGCGCCCCGATCAGGACCGTGACGACCACGACCTGCAAGGTCTCCCGCACCCAACCATGCTGTTTCGAGAAATATTCGAACCGTCCGAGAGCGAGGCCGAGCCGGTGCGACAGCACAACCAGCACGCCGCCGACCAGAAGGGAGACGACCAGTGCGATCGCCGGGCTTTCCCGGAAGAACAGCTCGAAGCTGAGCCGGTTGATCGGCACTTCGGCAATCGCCAGCAAGGCCATGAAGGGCATGTAGAACCAGGGGCCCGAATAGCGTGGCTGGCGATTCACCTCGCCATGGATCTCGTCCCAGGTCGACTGCGCCCGGCTGACCCGGGCATTCGACGCCTCCAGCCGGCTGGCAAAACGGGTGCGGATGACGCCGACCCGGCGGTCATGATCCTCTTTCAGGGGATCGCCCGTATCCTGTGAGGATTGATCCGGCAGGTGTTCGGCCTGAAGCGCAGGCGGATCTTCTGATTGTGACTGGGAATCGCGAAGGGATTCGCGCGGGGATTCCGGGGCCTTGGGTTGGACGACGGCAAACGCATCCTTTTTTTGGCCAAAGGCATCATTGCTCATGGGCGCAGATTCTCCATCTTTACGCCCCGTTAACCACAATAATGTGGCCGGAATGCGCGCCGGGCAAGAAGAAATCACGCATCCGGCCAGCAGGGCGCTCAGGAACAGACAAACCCACCGAAGACAGGCAACACCAAAGGCAGATCCGCCCGTGCCATGCTGTGTCCGGTCAAAGACCTCTTTCCGCCCCGCACAGGCCCGGCTATATCGCGCGAATGACACCTCGCGACAAAATCCGGAATTTTTCCATCATCGCCCATATCGACCACGGCAAGTCGACGCTGGCGGACCGCCTGATTCAAACCTGCGGCGGCCTGACCGTCCGCGAGATGAAGGAACAGGTGCTCGACTCGATGGACATCGAGAAAGAGCGCGGCATCACCATCAAGGCCCAGACCGTGCGCCTGAGCTACAAGGCGAATGACGGCGAAGAATACGTCCTGAACCTCATGGACACGCCCGGACACGTCGACTTCTCCTATGAAGTCTCCCGGTGCCTTGCCGCCTGTGAAGGCGCGCTGCTCGTGGTCGATGCCTCGCAGGGCGTGGAAGCCCAGACGCTGGCCAACGTCTACCAGGCCATCGACCAGGACCTCGAAATCGTCCCCGTGCTCAACAAGGTGGACCTGCCGGCCGCCGACGTGCAGCGCGTGAAGGACCAGATCGAAGACATTATCGGCCTCGACGCCTCTGACGCGATCGAGACCTCCGCCAAGACGGGCCTCGGCATCAGCGATGTGCTGGAAGCCATCGTCACCCGCCTGCCGCCGCCGGACTCCGGCGATGCGGATGCCCCGCTCAAGGCCGCGCTGGTCGATGCCTATTACGACCCCTATCTCGGCGTGGTCGTTATCGTGCGCATCCATGACGGCGTGCTGAAGGCCAAGCAGAGGATCCGCATGATGCGGACGGGCGGCACGTATGAGATCGACAAGGTCGGCACGTTCAATCCGAAACTCACCGAAGTCGAGTCGCTCGGCCCCGGAGAGGTCGGCTATTTCGTCGCCTCGATCAAGGAAGTCGGCGACACGGCCGTCGGTGACACGATCACGGAAGAACGCCGCCCCGCGGAAAAGGCATTGCCGGGCTATAAAGAAGTCCAGCCAGTCGTCTTCTGCGGCCTGTTCCCGATGGATGCGGGGGACTTCGACGATCTGCGCGCTGCGATGGGCAAGCTGCGCCTGAACGATGCCTCCTTCACCTGGGAGATGGAAACCTCCGCCGCGCTCGGCATGGGGTTCCGCTGTGGTTTCCTTGGCCTGCTGCACCTCGAAATCATCCAGGAACGTCTCAGCCGCGAGTTCGATCTCGACCTGATCGCGACGGCCCCGTCCGTTGTCTATGAGATGACGATGACAGACGGCACCGAGATTGAGCTGCACAATCCCGCAGACATGCCGGAAGTGACCAAGATCAAGGAAATCCGCGAGCCCTGGATCAATGCAACGATCTACACGCCGGACGAATATCTCGGCGCCATCCTGAAACTCTGCCAGGACCGGCGCGGCATCCAGACTGAACTGTCCTATGTCGGCGGGCGGGCGCTGGTGAAATACGAATTGCCGCTGAACGAAGTCGTGTTCGACTTCTATGACCGCCTGAAATCCATCAGCCGCGGCTATGCCAGCTTCGATTACGAGATTGTCGGCCACCGCGCCGAGAACCTCGTGAAGCTGCAGATCCTCGTCAATGACGAGCCGGTCGATGCCCTCGCCATGCTGGTGCACCGTGACCGGGCCGAAAGCCGCGGACGCCAGATGTGCGAGCGGCTGAAAGACCTGATCCCGCGCCAGATGTTCAAGATCCCGATTCAGGCCGCCATCGGCGGCAAGGTGATCGCGCGCGAAACGCTCAGTGCGCTGAGGAAAGACGTAACGGCAAAATGCTATGGCGGCGACGCCAGCCGGAAACGCAAACTGCTCGACAAGCAGGCAGCCGGCAAGAAGCGCATGCGCCAGTTCGGCAAGGTGGAAATCCCGCAGGAGGCGTTCGTCGCAGCGCTACGGATGGACGGGGACTAACCCCCTCCTCCCTGCCCCCCTACTTCCCCGGCACCGCATTTCCTGGCGGGGCAATCCGTCCCGTCATCGCGGCCCGCAGGATGCGCCGGAAGCTTGGGCATTCCATATGGCTGGGCGCGTTGCAGGCCGATGCGTGGCGCAGGCCATCGCGCATGACGGTCAGCTGGCGGATTTTCTCGTCCAGTTCGTCAGCCTTTTCAACAAGCCGGCTCCGGTCGATGCGGGGGCCGTCCGTTGACATCATCACGGCAATCTCGTCCAGCGTGAAGCCGGACGCGCGGCCCAGCGCAATCAGGCCAAGCTTCTCGAATACGTCCGGATCGAAGGTGCGCCGCAGGCCGCGGCGGCCACTGGGCGCGATTAGTCCCTTTTCCTCATAGTACCGCAGCGTCGAGGCCGGCACGCCGGACTGTTTCGCCACGTCTGAAATATCCGGATCTTTCATACTTGACCTCAAGTCTGCTTGAAGTGGCAGAGTGCGCACATCGGATAGGAAAAGCAAATTTAAGGAACCGAAGATGAGCGAAACGCATACGGCAAATCCCGAAATGGCCGAGCTGTGGAACGGCCCCGGCGCGCGCAGCTGGATCACCGCGCAGGCTTTACTCGACGAGGCCTTTCGCGGCTTCGAGACGCTGCTGGCGGATATGGCGGCAGAGGCTGGCGCCCGCTCCGTACTGGATGTCGGCTGCGGCACAGGCGCCACCACGCGCGCCATTGCCGGACGCATCGCCCCGGAAGGCACAGCGCTTGGCTTTGACCTGTCCGCCCCGATGATCGAACACGCGCAGAAGCTTGCGGATCAGGAAGACTCCCCCGCCCGCTTCCTCGCAGGAGATGCCCAGACGCATGACTTTCCAGCCGCGAGCTTCGACCTGATCGTCTCCCGCTTCGGCGTGATGTTCTTTTCCGATCCCGTCGGCGCCTTCGCAAACCTTCGCCGCGCAGCGAAGCCGGGCGCTGCCCTCGCCATGATTTCCTGGCGGGCTATTTCGGAGAATCCCTTCATGACCGTCGCCGAGCGCGCGGCCGCCCCGCTCCTGCCCGATCTGCCAAAGCGCGGCGGCGGGCCTGGCCAGTTTGCGTTCGCCGACCAGGGTCATGTGCACAGCATTCTCGACGAAGCTGGCTGGACCGGTGTTTCCAGCGAACCCGTTGATATGATGTGCACGTTCCCGGCGTCGGCGCTCGACACCTATCTCAGCCTGATGGGCCCGGTCGGCCACCTGCTGGCGAAGTCCGACGATGCCCTGCGCGAACGGGTGATGTCAGCCATCCGTGAGGGTTTCAGCGAATACATCTCCGGGCCGGACATTCAGTTTACCGCCGCCTGCTGGCTGACTCGCGCGACCGCCTAGCTGAACCGCCGGATATAGGGAATGCCAGAGAAGAGCAGTCTCTGCGGCACGCCGTTGATGACGCCATCGAAATGGATCCGTTCCGGCGACGAAGCATCGGTCGTGCGCCAATGACCTTTGTCAGCCTGAACGAGTTCCACGATGTTGCCGAGGAACAGCTTGCCATCCCGGGCATAGACATAGAGCGGCCCGGCCCAGCGGTTGTCATTGTCGTACCGGCCGGCCAGCTTGCGCAGCGGCTCCGGTGCCGGCGGCTTGTATCCGGCCGCGGGGTCAACGAGGTATTCCACGTCCCCGCACCAGGCGCGCACAGCGCCGCCATTTTCGGACTCGATCACAATGCCGGTGATGGCATGATCGGGATCAGCCGTGGCGAACAGGCGTTCGGCGGCCGGATAGAGGGCGCTGTCACGACCGTTCTTCCGCAGGCGGATCTCTCCCCCGGAGGCCGCAATAACAAACCGGTCACCATCGGCAGCGGTGAACTGGCCGGCATATTGTTCCGGCGTGTCCAGGGCCTCGCGCGGGGGTTTCGGTTCGGGTGCCGGGGTTCCCGCCTGCATGGCGCGCATCAGCTCACAGGCTTGCACGGTGATCCCCCTGGGCCGGTAGTTCAGCGAATAGTGGACATTGCACGAGGCAAACGCGGCAACGCCCGCTTCAGGATCGATATCGAGGGACGAGCAGAAGGAAATCATGCCGCCGGTATGGTGCAGGTAGGTCCGCCCGCCAATTTCGACGCGGGCCACCCCGTTCCCGTATCTTGATCCCGCGCCCCAGCCATCGACCGGGTCTGCCAGGAAACGCTTTGCCGCCTCATCCGAAAAAACCGGCCCGCCCTTTCCGTCGGCGACGCCCAGCATGAAACGCAGGAATTTCACCATGTCGCCCGGCGTGCAGGCGATGTTGCCCGCCGCACTGTCACTGTCCACCCATGGCGCGGGGCTCATGCGGGCCGGAACAGAGTTCAACCGATCGGTCAGCGCCGGCTCATACCCCTGCGCATAGCGAGGCCGGTCCGCCACGTGCAAGGCCGCGACGCTGGCCTTCATGCCAATCCTGTCGAGCACGCGCGCCTGAACGACATCCGGGAAAAGCCGTCCATCCGCATGCGCCACGATTTTTCCGGCCAACCGGTAGCCGCAATTCGAATAGGACCAGTTCGTGCCCGGCGTATAGCCGGTCCACAGACCGCCTTCCGGAAACAAGGTGGAATCGCCCGGCAAGCCCGACGTATGATCCAGCAAGTGCTGAAGGTGAATATCGTCTCCATCCCGGATCTCCAGCCCGTCGAGCGCCTCCAGCACGTTTGCATCCGGAGAGAGCCGCCCCTCATCAATCAGCGACCAGGCGGCAAGTGCGGTGAACATTTTCGAGATCGACCCGATCTGGAAGAGATGATCGGGGCCAACCGGGACATTTTGTTCGATATCGGCAAAGCCCGCCGTGATCACCGCCTCGTACCCGTCGCGCGTGACGAGGGCGACGGTCATGCCCGGCAGGCCCCATGCGGCCCGGTGCTGCTCGATATAGTCCCGCAGCGGCCCGGTCACCTGATCGTCGGGCACGGTGGAAGTCTGCGGGAGTGGCGCGTCCTCAGGCGCGGGCGCCGCCTTCTGGCAGGCAGCCAGGTAGCTGGTCGAAAGCGCGGCTGCACCAATAAACGCCCTGCGATCTATATCCATGCACCGCCCTTTCCAGCGTCTTCTACGGAAAAGCTTATCTGGTTCGCTGCCGGGTTAAAGGGGCGACCCTGCGTCCGGCCACCGCGCCGCATGTATTTCGCTCACACGCCGGACCGGACAGGATCCAAAGCCGTGATTTCTGCATCGAGCCGCCTTCCCCTGCCGACATCGCCGCTTGGGCGGGATGGAAACCGGCGCTATATGCCCGGCATGGCACGTCCGCTGACCCTTCTTGGCATCGAAACCAGCTGCGATGAGACCGCCGCAGCCGTGGTCCGTCTTTCTCCGGATGGGGAGGTGCAGATCCTGTCTGAAAAGGTGCACACCCAGCTGGAAGAGCATGCACCCTATCTTGGCGTTGTGCCTGAGATCGCCGCACGGGCGCACGCTGAACTCGCCGACCAGACCGTCGCAGCGGCCATGGCCGACTCCGGACTGGCCTATTCAGACCTCGACGCCGTGGCGGCAACGTCCGGACCGGGCCTGATCGGCGGTGTGCTGGTCGGGATGATGACAGGCAAGGCCATCGCTCAGGCGGCGGGCAAACCGTTCCTGGCGGTGAACCATCTGGAAGGACACGCGCTCAGCCCCCGGCTGACCCATGACTGCCCCTTCCCCTACCTTCTGTTGCTGGTGTCAGGCGGACATTGCCAATTCCTGGAAGTGCGCGGCCTCGGCGATTACCGCCGGCTGGGCTCAACTATCGATGACGCCGCCGGCGAAGCCTTCGACAAGACCGCGAAACTGCTGGGCCTAGGGTTTCCGGGCGGCCCTGCCGTTGAGCGCATCGGTGCGGCGGGCGATCCGAAAGCCATCCATTTCCCGCGGCCGCTGCTGAACCGGCCAGGGCTCGACATGAGCTTCGCCGGGCTGAAGACGGCTGTCGCGCGCGCCGCCGAGGCAGAAGACCTGACCGAAACGCGCATGGCCAATATCTGCGCCAGTTTTCAGGCGGCGATTGTGGACGTGTTGTCGGAAAAGGCGCACCGGGCGATCGAAAACTTCGATCCGGGCGATGGTGCAGGAAAGCGGTTTGTCGTGGCGGGCGGCGTCGCCTCGAACGAAGCGATCCGCAGCGGTCTGGAGAAAGTGGCGGAAAATTCTGGCGCGGTGCTGATTGCGCCGCCCATGCGGCACTGCACCGATAATGCCGCGATGATTGCCCTGGCCGGGGCGGAACGGCTGGCAGGCGGCCTCGAAAACGAGGCAGGTGACCTTGGCGCCGGGGCGAGACCGCGCTGGCCGCTCGATGAAGCGGCGGCGAAGTCCGATCCGGCCTATTCGACGGGGCGCCGGGGCGCCAAGGCCTGAAGGGTCTGCATGTAAAGGCGCAACGCCTTACACAACGTATTCTGCGAACGACACCATGACGGCGAGAAGGCCGACCGTGAACGGCAGGGCTGCCATCAGGGCAACCAACGATTGGCGGGATTCAGTTTTTGAAAGGGTCATTGTCTCTGTTCCTTGTCCGGGAACGGCAGGCTGCGCCGTCCACAAACTCCATATAGCGAAGCCGTGAACAGAAATCAATGAACGATTTTAAAATTATTCAGAGTTCAGTATTTTGCCCACTCACGGGACGCTCGCATCCTTCGACAATCCGGCCAGAACCAGATCCAGGACACCTTTCAGCTCCCGTTTCAGTTTCGGCAGGGTGAGATGGGAAAACAGCTGGGGAAACCGGAATTTCATCAGCGCGGCCTGCATGAACTCCGCTGTTTCATCGAGCCGGTCCAGAGGGCGGAAAACGCCATCCCGGATGCCATCTTCCAGGATTTGCACCAGGTAGACACGCTCCTGCGCCATCTGTTCGTTCATATACAAAGGGCGCTCATCCGACAGGACCTCTGCCACTTCCAGAATCTTCGCCTTGGCTTCGATCGCCTGATAGGTGCTGACCATCCCGTAATCGAAGAATTCCCGCAGACGGTCCGGGGCCGGCTTCTTCTCCCGGGCAATGGATGCGTAGGCCTGATACATCTCGCCATTGAACTTGCGGGCCAGAGCTTCAGCGATATCCAGTTTCGACGCGAAGAAGCGATAGATGTTGCCGGCGGACATGCCGCAGTCCTTGGCAATCTCCGACATCGTCGTCTTCGCGTAACCATAATGCAGGATCCGCTCGTTCGCGGCATCCAGGATCTGCTGGCGGGTATCAGTGGTATCGTTCATGGAGCCGGACCATACCGGGAAATACTGAAGGATCAATGATTCATTCAGGCGGCAGAGAATCTGTCGCGGCAACCATAGGCAGGCGGGATCGGCTGTGCGATAGCGTGCTCCGGAACGCTGGATGGAGTTGATCGATGCCCCTTTTCTGCCTGCACTGCCTGGATAAAGCCGATGGGGGCGCCGAGGCGCGCGCCAAAGCCCGGCCAGACCATCTGGCCTGGGCCAAAGACCTCGGCCCCTGCGTCCGCATGGTCGGTCCCCTTCTTGATGCCGACGGCAACATGGTCGGATCGGTATTCCTGCTGGAAGCGGCGGACCTGGCCGCTGCGAAGGCAATCCATGCACAAGACCCGTATGTTAAAGAAGGCGTTTTCGGGCACGTCCATATCAATGAAACGCGTTGGGCCATGGGCGAGGGCAAGCCGGCATGAAGCGCCTTGTTCTTGGCAATCTGAACTATTCCAGCTGGTCGATCCGTCCGCTCATGGTGGCCCGCAAGGTTGGCCTGCCGGTGGAAGAGATGGTCATTCCGCTGGATTTTCCGGAAACGACGGCCCGGCTGAAGGATATCAGCCCCACGGCAAAGGTGCCCCTGCTGATCTGGGATGACCAGACGATCTGGGAAAGCCTCGCCATTACGGAATGGATCGCCGAATGGGCCCCGCCCGGCGACGTCTGGCCGGAAGACCCAACCGCGCGCGCCGCTGCCCGCGCCGCAGCCAGCGAGATGCATGCCGGCTTTCCGGAACTGCGCGGCAAATGCCCCATGGACATCCGGGGCCGCGAATTGCCGCCGGAAATGACAGACAAGCTCGCCGCCGATATCGACCGCATTCAGGAATTGTGGAGCGGACTGCGCGGCGAGTTCGGCCGGAACGGGCCCTTCCTGTTTGGCAAATGGAGCGCGGCAGATGCCTTCTACCTGCCGGTCGTCACACGGTTTCGGACATACGGACTGCCCCTCAGCGGCGCGGCAGCAGATTATTCGTCCGCCGTCCTGTCAGACCCCGACTTCCTGAAACTGGAAGAACAGGCAAAGGCCGAACCCTGGTGGATCAAGTATGGACCGGACGGGCGGTCCAGCGGCTATCTCAAACAGGAAGACTAAGCAGGTCGTAACCCAGATCATGGCGGAAGAGTTCGCCGGTCTTCCGCTGGTAAATCTCGAGCGCATCGCCAGAGAAAAGGTCAGACAGGCTGGTCTTGCGGTTCTGCAGGACGTTCGGCTCGGCCTCCGGGTCGACCTTTTCGGCCATGGCTTCCTTGGTCCCGGCCTTGAGCGCTGCATCAATGGAGTCTGCGGTCAGGTTCAGCCCCCAATGCCGGTCTACCGCTTCCAGAATCTGGCGCGGATTCTTCAGCGTATCCTCGTAGTGAACCACCTGAATCGACTCGCCATGACGGGCCAGGACGTCCCCCCAGCGGTTCCAGAAGCGGGCGAGCCAGTAGAGATCACAGCGGTATTTCGATCCGGCAGGGTCGCCTTCAAGATAGGTCAGCCAGTCGACCTTGATGTCGTATTCCCATTTCGCATGGTGGCTGGCGAGGATCGACATGGGGTGGCGCACGGCAAGCACATAAGGCGGCAGCTTGGCCATGCCGCGGGCCCAGCCCCAATCCGCCAGGCGATGCGGAATGGTGTGACTGAAAGCAAGCCGCGGCAATTGCGGGAAGACCGGCGCATCCTTCGGCCAGCCGATATACGGCCGGACGGCATTTTCGGAGAAATATTCAGGCCGCTCTATTCCATGCGTATCAGCCAGGGCGACAGCCAGCATGTATTTCAGCCAGTGTGTTCCGGAATTCTTCGACGTGACCAGCACACCGTCAAACGCGCCGTGGCGCAGCACCGAGAAATTGGTCCAGGTCTCGTTGAGCACTTTGGCCCGGTAGGCCGATGGGAGAGTCGTCGCTGTCATGCCACTGGCCTAGGGCCAGATCACGACCGGCGCAACTCAGGTCTTCAAGCCCGCCTTGTCGCGATAGACTTGGAGTAGCGCCAACTGGTCACGCGTCGGCAGACCTTCAGCTTCGGACACAGACACCAGCATCGCATCCAGGTCGACGATTTCCTTTGGGCCGAGCACGGAAGATGACACGATCAGCTGGCTCAGCTTGCGCATGGTTTCTGCGGGCGGGGGCGCTGAATTCGTCGCCCAGGCTGCATGCGCCGTCAGGGCGTCGGCTTCCTCCTGGCCGAATTCGAAATGGTGCATGATCTCGCGGTCGATCGCAGCCGTCTGGTTCTCCGTCAGCGGCCCGCCGCGCGCGCGGGCAACTTCCATCATCATGATGGCCGCCGCTTCACGCGGGTCTTCGATCAGACTCAGCCCCCCCTTCCCTGACCTGTACCGGAACGCCAGCTTGCGCGGCATGTTGATCGCCGCCTGCGCCAGTTTGCCAGCCTCGCGCAGGCCTTCCCGCGCCATGCGGAGCCGCCACGACCACACACCGATCGCCACCAGAATACCAAACAGGAGCAGGAGCACTTGCATCCGAAAACAGTAACGCGGCCCATCGGGCCGCGCTACAGGTTTCGTCGGAAGGCAATGGAGTGTTACTCCGCTCCGTCGTCTTCAGTCGGCGCCGCCGCATGGGCCTGGGCCAGCACATAGGCCCGGATCGCCTCAACATCATCTTCGTCCAGATACTCCGAGAACGAGACCATGCCGTTTGCCGCACGGTGCCCTTCCAGCACGACGCCTTTCCAGGCTTCCGGGTCTGCGGAAACGACCGACCAGCGCAGGTCCGGCAGCACGCCGGAACTGACGGCCAGCGGGCCGTGGCAGACCGCGCAGTTGCGGGCATAGTCCACAACGCCTTCCGCCAGCTGAGCATCTGTTCCGAACGGTTCGGCCTTGG
Source organism: Hyphomonas adhaerens MHS-3 (assembly GCF_000685235.1). Classification (NCBI taxonomy): domain Bacteria; kingdom Pseudomonadati; phylum Pseudomonadota; class Alphaproteobacteria; order Hyphomonadales; family Hyphomonadaceae; genus Hyphomonas; species Hyphomonas adhaerens. The sequence continues at coordinate 959,429 of NZ_ARYH01000001.1, read as the reverse complement.
GTGTGCGGTCGATTGGCGGCAGGTCCGCATCGGCAATTTCACCGGTTCCGCCGAGCTTGAACGTCACCACCTTGCCAACTGTCGACGGTACCGTGTCGTCATAGGCAAACCCGGCAGAGAGCGCGAATGCACTGCCCCAACCCGTGGCGATGGTCACATACTGTTCGCCATCGATCATGTAGGTGCCGGGTCCGGCGCCGGCGCCGGACTTCACATTGTAGTCCCACAGCTTCTCGCCGGTGGCCGCATCATAGGCAACGAACTGGCCGTTCAGCTTGCCCTGGAAGACGAGGCCCCCTGCAGTCGACAGCACGCCGCCATTCCAGGCGTTCTCATGCTCCACGGTCCAGCGCGGCGCGCGGGCCACGGGATCCCAGGCAATGAGACGTCCCTTCAGAGTCGAGCGAAGGAACTTCGCCACTTCCGGCGTCGCAATCGGCGGCACGCCAGCCGAGAAATCTGCCCCCGTATTCCAGGCCGTGTCCTTGGAATAGAAAAGCGGATCTTCTGCATAGGCCTGCGGGATTTCCTGAGCCGGAATGTAGGCCAGCGCGAGGTCCGGATTGTAAGCCATCGGTTGCCAATTGTGCGCCCCAAGCGGCCCCGGCAGCTGCTGGTACGGTTCCTTGCCATAGCGGGCCGCAGCAACTTCGATCGGGCGACCATTCTCGTCGAGGCCGGTTGCCCAGTTCAACGGTCCGAACGCATCGCCGGAAATGAACTCACCCGTCGCGGCATCGATCACATAGAAGAAGCCGTTCTTGGGTGCCTGCATGGCAACGCGGCGGCTGGCCCCGTCCGGTCCGAGCGGCAGGTCAGCCAGGATAATCGTCTGCGTGGCAGTATAATCCCAATTGTCGCCAGGCGTCGTCTGGAAGTGCCACTTGTACTCACCGGTATTCACATCGACCGCGACGATGGAAGACAGGAACAGATTGTCCCCGCCCGACGGGTCACGGAACGTCCGGTTCCATGGCGACCCATTGCCGACACCGAAGATGATCTGGTCGTTCACGTCATCATAGACGATGGAATCCCAGACCGTGCCGCCGCCGCCATCGGTCACCCAGGCACCTTCATCGCCCCAGGTGACATTGCCGATCGTTTCGAAGGCCGCATCGGAGGCTTCGCCATCCGGCTGTTTCTGCGGGTTTGGCACGGTGTAGAAGCGCCAGATCTTGTCCCCGGTCTCCGCGTCATAGGCTGAGATGTACCCGCGGACCCCCAGTTCGGCGCCGCCATTCCCGATCAGGACCTTGCCGTTCACCACACGCGGCGCGCCGGTGATGGTGTAAGGCTTGGACTGGTCGACCGTCACCGTTTCCCAGACAAGGTCGCCTGTTTTCGCATCCAGCGCCTGCAGGCGGCCGTCGATCACGCCGACATAGATCTTGCCGTCATAGACCGCGACCCCGCGGTTCACGACATCGCAGCAGGCATTGACGCCCACCGAGCGATCCACATCCGGATCGTGTTCCCAGAGAAGGGCGCCAGTCTTTGCATCCAGGGCATACACGACGGTCCAGGCCGACGTGACGTACATCACACCGTCAACCACGATCGGCGTCGCCTCAACGCCCCGGTTGGTGGCAAGGTCAAACGTCCAGGCAACGCCCAGCTGGTCGACATTGTCCTTGTTGACTGCATCCAGCTTCGAATGGCGCTGCTCATCATAAGTGCCGCCATAGGTCAGCCATTCGGCGCCGGCCGATGCCGTTTCAATTCGCGCGGTATCAACCGCCGCAAATCCTTTTTCTTCCGGTACAGGGGCTGTTTCCTTCGGACCACATGCGGCCAGCAATGCCAGCGCAGATCCTGCCAGAAAAATACGACTCCAAGCGGCCATGTCGGTTTTCCTCCCGTCGACATTATGCATAAGCGGTCTTACCGCCGCTTTTGTAATCGCAATGCTAGTCTTTCATGGGGGTTTGTCGAGGCGTGACCCAAGGAGAGAGGCTGGCCCGATATCAGGCCGGGATCAGGCCAGAATGGCAGATGTACTGCCGGCATGCTTCGACAGGTCCGCCTGAGCTTCGTCTATCGCGGCCTCGACGATTGCAGTCCATTCCGTCCGGGTTGCCGCGGAATCCGCTCCATCCGGGAACGTAACCGAGCGCGAGGCATTCACCACGCCGCCTTCAAGCCGGTTGCCCGCACGCTTGAAACCGGCCAGCGCATCCGCCGCCCCGCCGCCCTGCGCGCCATAACCCGGCACGAGGAACAACGCATTCTCGGCGAGCTGGCGCAAATGGCGCGCTTCATCCGGCCCTGTCGCCCCGGCGACAAGCATCAGGCTGGACCAGCCTTCCGCACCCTTCAACCGCTCTATCGCTGGCGCGAGCGCTTCGACCACACGGGCATAGAGCGGTGCGCCTTCCAGATCGCGGGCCTGGAAATCCGACGAGCCGGGATTGGACGTGCGGGCGAGGACGACAACGCCCTTCCCGTTCGCTTCAGCCTGTTCGAGAAACGGCTCCAGCGTATCGAGCCCCATATAGGGATTCACTGTCACCGCATCCGACGGGAACGGAGCAGTCGGGGAAAGATAGGCGAGCGCATATCCCTTGGCCGTTGAACCGATATCACCACGCTTTGCGTCCGTAATCACCAGAAGACCGGCCTCTTTCGACGCCTTGCAGACACGCTGCAGCGCCCGCATGCCGTCCGGGCCATGACGCTCGAACAGTCCGACCTGCGGTTTCACAACGGTGACGCGGTCGGCCGCCGCTGCAACAACAGCTTCGCCCCATGCTGCCAGCCCATCCGGCGTGTCGCCGCCGAAAAGGTCCGGGATTTTTCCGGGATGCGGATCGATCCCGACACACAACGGGCCGAGCCGGCGGGCACCGGCGATCAGTCGGGTGGCAAAATCGCTCATGGTTTTACCTTGCAGGCAACCTTTACCACTTGCAACAGACGCCGGGCATTGTCGGATCGCGGCCCATAGGTCTCTTCGTCAAAGGCCTCTGCAGGCCCGTCTTCCGGGCTGACATTCAGGCGGGTCAGGAACGCTTCGACCGACGTGGGGGACGTTGTGTAGATGCGCCCGCGGCGCGGACTTTCCGCAACAATCACACCGCGGACACGGCCTGCCGCGTCAAAGACCGGACCGCCTGAAATTCCGCCCAGCGTACCAGTCAGCCCCCGCGTGCGACCGAACTCGGCCCAGGCAAGGATCGGCTCTGAACTCTCGCGCCGGCCGCGCGTGATCATGTTGGACCGGGACATCAGCCGCGTCGCGACTTCGCCCGGCCTGCCTTGCGGATAGCCGACATGATACCCTTCCAGACCGATCCGCAGCGGCGTCGCAAGGTCCAGCTCGACCGGATTGGGACTGCGACCCGTGGAAATCAGGGCGAGGTCATGTTCCGGGTCGAGAGTCACTGACTCCACCGGAACATACTGGCCGGGCGCGACGAGCAGGCCGACGGAATCGCAGCCATCGACCACGTGCCGGGCGGTAATCCACTGGCCTTTCCGGTTGACCGCGAAGGCCGTTCCGATCCCGTCTTTCGGGGCATCCACCTGGATCAGGATCTGCTCATCGAACGGAGAGGGCGGCGGCAAGGTCGGGCCATCCGCTTCCAGCACAGTTGGCGGCGCTTCCGGGGCGTCGGCATGATCGCCCTGCGCAAACAGGACGAAGACGACCAACCCGAGCGCCGTCACATAAAGCAGCCAATCGAACTTACGCACGGGCCTTGTATGCTCCTCAGATCAGAATCTCTGCAACGCAGGATCCCACAATCCTGCGGCAAGAATGAGGGCAGATGCGAGTTTTGCGGACACAAGAACGGCCGCCGCACCCAATTCATCCTGTTCGATCCTCCGCGGCATTCCGCCGAGCAGAAGATCTACCAGCCGGTAGACGATCAGCTGCAACAATAGCGCAACCACGCCCCAGATGGCAAAATCGATCAGGGTGATGCTGGAGGCGAGCGCCGACGACATCGGCAGGGCCAGGCCTGCAATCGCCCCGCCCAGAGCCAGGCCCGCCGCGGTGTTCCCGCGCTTGACCTCCGCAAACTCCTTCCAGGGCGTCAGCAGAACATAAATTGTGCTCGAAACGACCAGCATGACGCCAGCGCTGGCCGTCCAGATCAGAAATCTCGGAAACGCCTCGACAAAAGCACCCATTTCTCCGCCCATGATTCCTGATAATCCTGTGTGATTATTGTGGTGACCCGGCCGGAGACCGGCCCTATTCCTAGCATGGCGCAACCGCCGCTCAAGGAGACCATCATGCTGAAAGGTAAAACAGCCCTTATCACCGGCTCCACGAGCGGGATTGGCAAGGCCATCGCGACCCGGCTGGCGGCTGAGGGCTGCAACATTGTGCTCAATGGCTTTGGAGATTCCGGAGAGATCGATGCGCTCAAACGGTCCCTGGCGGCGGAACACTCCGTCATGGTCGGCTATTCGAGCGCAGACCTCACCCGTGTGCCTGCCATCGAGAACATGATGTCCTATGTGCAGAGTGAGTTCGGCGGCGCCGATATTCTGGTCAACAATGCCGGCATGCAGCACGTGTCACCGGTCGAGGACTTCCCGGTCGACAAGTGGAACCTGATCATCGCGCTGAACCTGTCCGCCGCATTCCATACGATCCGCCTGGGCCTGCCCGGCATGAAGGAAAAGGGCTGGGGCCGTATCATCCAGACCGCTTCGGCCCATGCACTCGTTGCCTCGCCCTACAAGGCGGCCTACGTCGCGGCCAAGCACGGAATTGCCGGCCTGACCAAAACGGTCGCCCTTGAAGGCGCAACCCATGGCGTCCGCTGCAATGCGATCTGCCCCGGCTATGTCCACACCCCGCTGGTGGACGCTCAGATCACCGATACGGCCAAGGCCCGCGGTATCAGCGAGGACGAGGTCGTGAAAAACGTGATCCTTGCGGCCCAGCCGACCAAGGAATTCGTCACGGCCGAGCAGATCGGCGACATGGCGGCATTCCTGTGCTCGCCCGCGGCGGACCAGATCAATGGCGCCCTGCTCCCGATCGATGGTGGCTGGACAGCCCAATAGGCCCCTGCGGCCGGACTATTCCAGCATTTCGGTGAGACAGGTCGCGATCATCTCGTCGGTGTCTTCATGGGTGAAGAAGGTTTTCAGCTTCCAGTCTTCATCCATCAGATACAGCAGCGACGTGTGATCCATCGAATACTCGCTTTGACTGCCCGGCTGCTCGATTCGTGAATAGTCAGCCAGGAAGGCATCGGCGGCGGCGCGCACGTCTTCCGGCGTTCCGGTCAGGCCCTGGAGATTGTCCGGGAAAGCATTGGTCGAGACGTATTGCGCCAGTTGCTCGGGCGTATCCCGTTCCGGATCGATCGAAATCAGCAGCGTCTGCGGCGGGCTGACGCCCTCCGGCAGGCGGTCATAGGCCCGCTTCACGGTCACCAGAGTCATCGGGCAGACATCCGGACAATAGGTGAAGCCGAAATAGATCAGTGTCGGATGGCCTTTATAGGTCGCCTCCGTCACCTGTTCGCCGTCCTGGTTCACCAGCGAAATCGGCCCGCCGATATTGGGATAGGCGCGGGACATGCAGCCCGCAGAAGGACCGCCGGCAGATGGCTCAGCAGGTTTTGCGGGACCGCAGGCAGCGAGCAGCGCAGCCAGCAGGGCCGCGGACAAACGAAATCTGGTCATGACCTTCCTCTATGACGGCCACCCACCGCTTGGCGAGGGCGTCACGCTGCCGCATAAGACACAAATGAGTGATCTGTCCCGCCAAGACGTGAACCGTGCCGACCGGCTCGGCTTCGACGATGCCATCTTCACCCTCGCCCCGGAAGGGCTTGGGTCGGCCCAATCGGCCCTCGGCCGGACGCGATTGCGGACGTTCATCACCCTGCGCTGGCTGGCCGTTGCCGGACAGACGGCCGCGGTGCTGTTCGTGGCCTTCGTGCTGCATTTCGACCTGCCGCTGGCGGCGTGCCTCGCCATTATCGCCGCCTCTGCCTGGTTGAACGTCTTCCTGTCCTTCGCCTTCCAGAGCCAGCGCCTGACGCGCGGGTGGGAAGCCTCGCTCCAGCTTGCCTTCGATACCGTACAGCTGGCGGCGCTGGTCGCGGTGACGGGCGGCCTGTCGAACCCCTTCCTGCTCTTGCTGGTCGCGCCGGTCACGGTGGCGGCGCTCAGCCTGTCGCCCACACGGGCCGTCCTGATCGCCCTGCTGGCGCTGACCCTTGCGGCCGTCATGCCGCTGATTTCCCTGCCCCTGCCCTGGATCAATGGCGCCATGGTCGAACTGCCGCCCCTGTTCCATCTCGGCCAGTTTGCAGCCCTTGCCGTTGGCGTCGTGTTTTTCGCCGTCTCCGCCGGGCGCGTCAGCCAGGACGAAGCCAAGCTGGTGCGCGCGCTCGATGCGGCCAGCATCGTGATGGCGCGGGAACAGAAGCTCTCTGCGATCGGCGCGATGTCCGCCATGACGACGCACGAGCTTGGCACGCCGCTCGCCACCATCCACCTCGTCGCCAAGGAATTGCTGGCCGAAACCCCCGAAGACGACCCGAAATACGAAGATCTCACCCTTCTGGCCGAACAGGCAGACCGGTGCCGGAACATCCTCGCGACAATCCGGGAGGCCCGCGAAGCCACCGACATCGTCCATGCCCGCGTGACGCTGGACGCGCTGGTCGCGGAGGCCGCGGCACCGTTCAAGGGCCTTGGCGTCGCTGTGGAAGTGGTTGTCCGGCCCGGCGAGGAAAATGACTCCCGTCCTCCCATTCTCAATCGCAGTCCCGAAATCCTGCATGCCATCAGCGCCTTCGTGGAAAATGCCGTCAGCTTTGCCGATTCCCAGGTCACCGCGCAGGCCAGCTGGACGGCAGACCAGATCATGATCTCGATCAGCGATGACGGGCCGGGCTTTGCGCAGGAAGTCCTGCCGAAGCTGGGAGAGCCTTATGTCTCGGAGCGGAGCGAAGCCCATCTCGGCGGCGGAGACATGGGACTTGGCTTCTTTATTGCAAAAACCCTGATTGAAAGAACCGGCGGCCGGATCGCCACCAGGAACCGCACCCCACCCCGCAAGGGCGCCATCGTTCAGGCGCTCTGGCCACGTGCAGCTCTTGAAGCATCCGCGTTGGATTAATTGATTTGGAAGTCCTATAAAAGAATCAGGTAGCTAGGGAAGCTGAGCATGGAACGGCCAGTAAATATCAATCTTCACGAGAGTTTGGAGGGCATTGAAGATCGCTCTTGCCTCGTCATGGATGATGATGGCCCGTTCGTGCAGCGTCTGGCCCGTGCCCTCGCCCAGCGGGGATTCATCGTCTCGGCGGTCACAAATGTGGCCGAAGGCAAGGATATTGCCCGCCTCAACCCGCCCGCTTTCGCCGTGCTCGACCTGCGCCTGGAAGATGGCAGCGGCCTTGATGTGGTGGAAGTGCTGCAGAAGAGCCGCCCGGATGCCCGCGCCGTCATCCTGACCGGTTATGGCGCCATCGCCACCGCCGTCGCAGCGGTCAAGGCAGGCGCCGTGGACTATTTGTCGAAACCGGCCGATGTGGAAGACATCATCCGCGCCCTCACGGCCACGACCGATGAAAAACCGGCCCCGCCGGAAAACCCGATGTCAGCCGACCGGGTCCGCTGGGAACACATCCAGCGCGTCTATGAGCTGTGCAATCACAATGTCTCGGAAACAGCCCGCCGCCTGAACATGCACCGGCGCACGCTGCAGCGAATTCTCGCCAAGCGCGCGCCGCGCTGATCTTTTCCGTCAGTCCTTCACCGGCATCAGGGTCATCGCCCCGATGACCATGGCTTCCGTGCCCAGTTCCACCGACGGCTCCGGCCAGATCCTGAAGAACGGGGAATGGTGGGACGACGCATTTTCCAGCTCATCGGCCGGCGTGCCGCCAACATTGAAATAGACGCCCTTCACGCCGGTATCCGGCGTAACGAAATAGGCAAAATCCTCTGCCCCCATGCCGCCGCGCGGCGGGTCCACCAGCACATCATCTGAAATACGCGCCGTAAACGCATCGCGCAGGCGCTGGGCGGTCGCCGGATCATTGATCGTGGGCGGTGTGGTTTCCGTCTCGGACCGGATAACCTCCGGCATCAGGTCTTCTGGCACATCCATCGAGATCGCGACGCCGCGCGCGACCCGGTCGATTCCGTCCAGCAATTCCTCACGCACGTCCGGATCGTCGGAGCGGACGGTGATCTGCATCTCGACCTTGTCGCCGATAATGTTGTGCTTGAAGCCACCATGGATGGCCCCAACCGTGATCACGCCCGGCTCCAGCGGCGCAATCGTCCGCGAGACGATCGACTGGAGTGAGACCACGATCTGAGATGCCACAAGAACCGGGTCGATCCCCATATGCGGATAGGCCCCGTGCGCGCCGACACCGTGAACAATGATGTCGACACTGTCGGAACTCGACGCGACCTGTTCCAGAGGCACCTCGATTGTTCCGGTCTCAAGTTCGGACGCGACATGGAAGGCAATCGCATAGTCCGGCTTCGGGAAACGCTCATAGAGGCCGTCCTGGATCATCGCGCGTGCGCCGCCGATCCGCTCCTCTGCGGGCTGGCCGACCAGCACCAGCGTGCCGGACCAATCTTCCTTGCGCGCGGCCATCTGGCGGGCGGCGCCGACCAGCGAGGTAATGTGCACATCATGCCCGCAGGCGTGCATCACCGGCTTCTCGATGCCGTCGATGTCGACCTGGGTGACCGTGGAAGGTTGCGCCACACCGCTATCTTCTTTCAACGGCAGGCCATCCATGTCGGCGCGCATCAGGACCGTCGGGCCGTCGCCGTTCTTCATGACCGCCACCACGCCGGTGCCGCCAACGCCTTCGGTCACGTCATAGCCGAGGGCCCGCAGTTCGGACGCAAGCCGCTTTGCGGTTTCTGTCTCCAGGAAAGAGAGCTCCGGGTGCTGGTGAAAATACTGGAACAAGGGTCCCAGATTTTCCTGATAGTCCTTGTCGATCGCCGCGCTGAGGTCGCTGTCGGCTGAGGCCATGCCCGCCGTTCCAAGTGCGATCAGTGAGGCGGCGCACGCCCGAAACGTCCAGTTCATGTGATGTCTCCCGCTGTTCACCTCAGGCTATGCGCCAGACCCGGCGGTGTAAATCACCGACCTGTCAGGCCCGGGCAAACCTGCAGAAAGTAAAGTACAAAGTCACTTTAGCAGGCACGCGGCAGCGATCCTGTTGATGGCCTTTCGCGAAGCCTGATAAGCGCCCTCTTCCCAAAGAAGGCCTCTCTAAATGTCTCTTGCGCTTATCCTCGCCGCGTCAACATTCACTGCCGAACCGGAAGATGCCCCGGCAAGACTCGATCCTGTCGTCACAACGGCAACGGCCAGCCAGACACCACTCAGCGACATCCCCATGTCGGTCAGCGTGATCAGCGGAGATGAGCTGGATTTCGCCTCCGCCTATCTCGGCGCAGAGGATGTGACTGACCTGCTCACCGGCGTGGAAGCCGCCGTGGCCAATGGCACCCAGGTGGCGTTCCAGATACGCGGGATCGGCGCGGTGGATCATCAGGCCCTGACGCCGGGCGCAGCAGCGGTCTATTCCGACGGCGTGTTGCTGGCGACGAATGTGCAGACCGGCCTCATGCTCTATGATCTCGCGGGAGTGGAAGTGCTGAAGGGGCCGCAAGGCACGCTGTTCGGGCGCAACGCGTCCTCAGGTGCGATCAGCTTCCTCACCGCCCGTCCGGGAGATGGCCAATCGCGTTACGTCCGCGCCGGGTATGGAAACCTGGAACGCACAGATGTCGAAGGGGCCTATGGGGACAGCGTCAATGACTTCAGCTTCCGCCTCGCCGGGCGCTACCTGTCGCGTGATGCTGCACTGGACAATGCCGGCGGGCCGGACGCAGCCGGCGGCATACGGGACGAGTTCGGCCTGCGGCTCGGTCTCAACTGGGAAGATGCCCTTGGCGGCAAACTTCTGGTCCGCACGCATTACGAGGAAGACAATGGCATCAATGCCGCACCGCGCAATGACACGCTGGACCTGTCGGATCACGAGATCTCCGTCGGCAGCGACGGCATTCAGGATACGGATAACGCGTTTTACGGCACCTCCGCCGAATACACGCGTGACATCGGTGGCTGGTCGCTGACGTCCCTCACAGCGTTCGAGGGATTTCATCAGGCATACGGGTTCGACTTTGACGGCGCGACGGCGCTCTTTGGCAATCCCCAGCTCAGCGCGAACCTCTCTTACCTCCGCGACTTCCGGCAATACTCCCAGGAAGTCCGCCTGAAGACCGAACGGGCCGGTGGCTCCACCCTGTTTGGCATCTATGCGGCCCAGGAAGATTTCAGCCAGACCTATACGATCTGGTGCGGCGAGCTGGATCCGGACACCTTGCTCGGCGCCTGCCCTTATGTCGGCGCCGCCAGCCGTGCAGGCCCGGCGCCCGTTTCCGATGGCGCCGCCATGACGCTTGTGACGGACATCCGGCAGAACCGCAAAGTGCTCGCCGCGTTCACCTATAATGAGTTCGCCCTGTCAGACAGGCTGACCGCAACGGTCGGAGCACGGATCACGCAGGAGAAAATCGAAGGCGCCGGCGCCGGCCGGCACATCTTCGATGATGGCATCGTCGGCTACAACAATGTCGGCGGGCTTGGCCTCGCATCCGGTTCCAACAAGATCGACGACACGCAGCTGACCGGCAATCTTGCCCTCGCCTACGAGACCGGCGCGGGCACGGCTTATGTGTCCGTTGCGAACAGCTACAAGTCCGCGGGCTTCAATGGCGAAGTGCAGAACAATGCGGCGCACTTTTCCGATGAAGGTCTCTTCGACGCCGAATCCGTCACAGCTTATGAGGCAGGCTTCAAAGCGACGCCCAGCGCCCACTTCGTCTGGAATGCCGCCCTGTTCTGGCAGGACTATGACTCCCCCCAGGCGCGTATCTTCGTGAACTTTCCCCTTCCCGGCGGCGGCAGCATCACCTCGAACTCCCTGTCGAACCTCGACGCCGCAATGGTCTACGGCCTCGATGCGGACTTCAGCTGGCAAGCCACAGAGTCGCTCTCCCTCAATGGCGGACTGACCCTGCTTGATACGGAAATCGACCAGACGTCCGACATCGGCGGCAACGCCGCAAAGTTCAACGGCAAGCCCCTGCCCTTCGCGCCGAAAACATCTGCGACCCTCGGCGGACGATACGATGTTGCCCTGGCCCCCTCCGTCACAGGTCACCTCTCCCTGCATGCCAAATATCGCAGCCGCTATTATCTGGACCCGGAAGGCCTTGAGGCCCGCTCTCAGAAGGGCTTCACGACGCTACAGGCGGAGGCGGGCATCCGGCTGGAAGACTCCGGTGTCGACGTGACGATCTGGGGCCGCAACCTGACGGATGAAGACTACGCGCTCTCGGGCTATGGGTTCATCGGCTATGACACGTTCCGCTCAGACCCGCGCACCTACGGCATCCGCGTCGGGTACAGCTTCTAGCGTCCGCAATCCCTGTCGAAGCGCATGGCAACGAAATGGACCGGATCGCCATTGGAATAGTTCAGCGCATAATATGGCTCTGACTCCGTGATGCAGAGGCCCATACCCTGCGCCTGATCGCGCAGGTGTTCCACTTCCTCCGCCACCGGCGGCTCGGCCTTCCGGTCCTCATAGTTCACGAGGTAGACAACCGGATAGGCGCGCTCGTCCGTCGGCAGGTCCAGCGGTGTTTCCGGCGGGTGGGTGTTCTGCGTCCCCATGGTCAGGATGTAGGACGGCTCGGCATAGCCAAGCGCGAGAATGCGCTCAGGCGGCGTCATCGCACACGCCTCTCCCGGAATGCCGCACACATCTTCCAGCGCAAGCCGCGCGGTTTCCGTCGGCTGCACCCAGACCTGGCTGGGCAACATGAAGATGCGGATATGCCAGCCGATCACGAAGGCGCCCGCCACAGCCAGAATGATGGACATGACCATCCGGGCACGGCTGAACTCGATCGCCGCTGCGCCGCACAGCGCAAACGCCGCCCACCACAGCCAGACCGGGTATTGGTAATAGGCTTGCCAGGTCGACAGGATTTCGGGTCCGGACGCCGTCTTAAAGTCTCCTGCCGCCTCGGCCATGAAGTAATGCGCCGCGCCCGGATAGGAGACGCCCAGCAACAAGGCAGCCCCAAGCCCGAACAGCGCGAGCGACAGCCAGCGCGAGACCGGCATGCTCCGCCCTTCGATCAGCCGCACGGCCGCATAGCCGCAGAGCAGCGCCATCCCCGGATAGGCGGGCAGGATATAGTGGCTCAGCAGGGTCGGCATCAGCTCGAAGAAAGCCCAGGTCAGCAGCGTCCAGGACAAAAGCAGGCGCAGGCCCTTCACCTCTGCCGACGCTTCCGGCGAAACCGGCGCCCGGCGCCACCATTCATCCCGTGTCGAGAGGAAACCGAACACAAGCAGCAGCACCGCCGGGTAGGCCACCTTGATCCCATTGGCCGCGGATGCCGGCAGGACCAGCGCCAGCAGCAGGCTCAGCGCGAGCAGCGCGCCGCCAATCATCAGCCCCGGCCGCCCGGCCCGCGGCACAGTCGCCTGCCGCACATCTTTCCAGCCGGCAACGAGTCCGGGCACGATCAGCAGGATCGCGGGGAAGAACCACACTGGCAGATGGGTGAGGTGAAAGAACGGCCAGCCGCCATGGCCTTCGGAGGCGCCGGTGAATTTGTCTTTCAGGTCCTTGCCGACGGCGCCCTGCAGGAATTCTCCGCTGGTCGCGATCTGCACCCAGGTAAACCAGGGCAGCACCAGCGCCACGAACAGAAGCGGCCCCGGCCACCAGATGAGCGGGCGCCACCAGTCGCCCCCCTTCCCGTTTTCAGCCCGGCCCCAGACCCAGGCGCCGACCCCGGCATAGGCCGCAACCATCGGCGTGACCGGTCCCTTGATCAGGAAGCCCAGTCCCATGGCGAGCCAGAACAGGAGAGCCGCCTTCTTCGGCGGCCCCTCGCGGAGGTAGAGCCGTCCCAGCGCGCCAATGCCAAATGTTGTCAGGCAGACCAGCACCGCATCGGTCTTGGAAATATGCGCCTCGGAGGTCAGCAGCAGGGTTGAGCCGAACAGCGCCGCGCCGAGAAAGGCCGCCCGCCGCCCGACCAGCGGGATGCCGCACCAGAAACAGGCCACCGCCGCGAGGCTCGCGCCGATCCAGCTCGGGAAACGATAGGTCCAGATCTGCTTCGCTTCCGGCCCGGTGAAGACCGCCGTCGAGGCTGCCTGCAGCCAGTGGATCCCGGCGGGCTTCTTGTTGCGCAGCTCATCCTGATACTGGATGCGGATATAGTCATGGTCCTCCAGCATCTGCTTGGAGGCCTGGGCGAACCGGCTTTCATCGCGGTCCAGCGCGGGCAACAGGAAAACGCCGGGCGCAGCGGCGCTGAACGTAATGAGGAAGAGAGCGACCCAGGCTTTCCAGCCGGTCGAAAGGCGGTCGAGCAATGTCATGACCCATGCTCTAACCGCTTCGGGCCGCTTCGTCTTGCGCTTTTGGACGCAGGTGCCCGTATCAGCCGCAAGTGAAGCGCAGGGCTCGCCATCTGGCGGAACGCTCTGTATGACGCGAAGACTTTCGGGGGCCGGCTTATCGGGGGCCCATCAGCAGAAGGGATCTGGAATTGGACCAGGCTCTTGAGTTTTCCGTCGTCGTTCCGGTGCACAATGAATCCGGAAATGTGGCAACCCTGATCAGCGAGATCGCCAAGGCCCTCGACGGGCGCGCCTATGAAATGGTGTTTGTCGACGACGCCTCGACCGACGATACCCGCGCCCGGCTGGTGGAGCTGAAGGCGGATTATCCGATGCTTCGCGTCATCGGCCACCGGAAGAATGCCGGCCAGAGCCGCGCGATCCGGTCTGGCATCCTTGCCGCCAAGGCCCCCGTCATCGGCACGCTGGACGGTGACGGCCAGAACGATCCGGCCGACCTGCCAGACCTCTACCGCCAGCTGACCCGGCAGGATGCGCCGGAGAAGCTGAACATGGTGATGGGCCGCCGGGCCAAGCGCAAGGATACCGCCTGGAAGCGGTTCGGCTCCCGCTTCGCCAACAATATCCGCAAGCGCATGCTGAAGGATGATTGCGACGACAGCGGCTGCGGCATCAAGGTGATGAAACGCGCCGCCTATATCCAGCTGCCCTATTTCGATCACATGCACCGCTACATGCCCGCCCTGATGCGGGCCGAGGGGCTCGATGTGGAATACCGCGATGTGAACCACCGCGAGCGCGGGACGGGCAAGTCGAACTACACGAATTTCGGCCGCCTGAACGATGCCCTCTCTGACCTGCGCGGCGTCACCTGGCTGATCCGCCGCCGGCGCCATCCGGGCGGCGCGGACGAGATCTGACCGTTACCGGATTCCCGGGCTGCCCGCCCGCAAATCGCCCGATTTACGGGAATACTGGTGGTTAAGGCCGTGGGGGTTTTTCCTCGCCTCGCCGGAAACTATCCGGTACACCTCGTGTTAACACGCGCTGAGCGACGGGTTAGTGAACATGAAAAAGGACACACAGGCAGCCATCGCTGGCGGTTTTATCGCCAGGAAAAGACGGCAGAATGCCGGGTCCCGCAGCAGCACCGAAAAGGGGTATTTGATGCGTGCAATCTTCGGAATCTTTCCGCTACTGGTCGTTCCGGTGGCCCTCTACAACCTTCTGGCCGTCATGGCTGGCGGTCCGGCCACCACAACCAATGAACTGGGCCAGATCGTTGCCAGCGACATGGCTCCGCTCCAGGCGGTGCTGAACGAGACTTTCTTTACCCTGCCCATGATTTCCGGCGTGCGGTGGGTGCTGACACAGGGCGATGCCATCCTGCTGTTGTCGATCGTTTTCCTGTTCCTGGAAATCCTGAAATCCACCAGCACCGGCACCTCGACCATCATCAATCACGCGATTTCGATGATGCTGTTCATTCTGTGCCTGATCGAATTCCTGCTGGCGCCGAACTTCGCCACCTCCACCTTCTTCATCCTGATGTCGATGACACTTCTGGATGTGCTGGCCGGCGTGGTGGTGACCATCGTGTCTGCCCGCCGCGACTTCGGGGTCGATCACGGCTGAGCCTGACCGGACAGGTACAACGGAAAAAGCCCGCTCAACCGAGCGGGCTTTTTTGTTTCCGGAAGGCGCGCGGGCGTCAGTCCTTGCGGTAAAGCTCTGCCAGCTGGTCCTGAATGGCGGACATCTGGGCCTGCATGTTGGCCAGCGCCTCGGCCTGCATTTCCATCATGGAGCCGGCGGGAGACGAGGATGACCCCGGCTTCTGCGGCTTGGTCGAATTGTAGAGCGTCGGCATGAACATCTTCATGGCCTGCTCGAACATCACCATGTTCCGGCGGGCCTGTTTCTCGAACATGGTCATCGGGTTGGCCGCTTTCTGCCATTCCTTCTGCGCTTCGGCGAAGGAATTCATCGACATGTCGAGGAAAGCCGGCAGAAAGGTCTGCGCGCCGCCGCCATAGAAGCCGATCAGCTGGCGCAGGAAGTTCAGCGGCAAGGCGCCCTCGCCCTTGGTTTCCTGCTCGAAGATGATCTGGGTCAGAACCTGACGCGTCAGATCCTCCCCCGTCTTGGCATCCCGGACCTCGAAATCCCGACCCTCGCGGACCAGTTCCGACAGGTGATCCAGCGTCACATAAGACGATGTCGACGTGTCGTAGAGGCGCCGGTTTGCGTATTTCTTGATGATGATTGGCCCCGTAGAGCCCGTCCCTTTGACCATTTTCATCCCTCAGCTTTCCCCATGGGAAAAGCAATTTTTGTGCTATGCCGCATAATCTCGCATAAATTCTGCATGCGACCAATGCGCTATTGAAGTTCCTGCGACAGTAGCGCTAAGCGTGTTGCAGTGCAAAAAATCCAGGGAGGAGCACCCATGTCCAAAACGGTTCTGGTCACAGGCGGTACACGCGGTATCGGTCACGCCATCAGTGCAGCCATGGCAAAAGCCGGCTACAAGGTGGCGGCAAACTATGCCGGTAACGATGAAGCCGCCAAGGCAACGGCCGACGAACTCGGCATCCATGTCTACAAGTTCGACGTCGCCGATTATGACGCCGTCGGCGCTGGCATCGCCGCCATCGAGAAAGATCTCGGCCCCATCGACATCGTCGTCAACAATGCCGGCGTGACGCGCGATGCGCCGTTCCACAAGATGACCAAAGACCAATGGCAGCAGGTGATCGACATCGATCTCACCTCCGCCTTCAACGTCACCCGCCAGGTGTGGGACGGCATGCGCGAGCGCAGCTGGGGCCGCGTCATCAACATCTCGTCCATCAACGGCCAGAAGGGCCAGTTCGGCCAGGCGAACTATTCCGCCGCCAAGGCCGGCCTGATCGGTTTCACCAAGGCGCTGGCCCAGGAAGGCGCCAAGAAGGGCATCACCGTGAACACGGTCTGCCCTGGCTACATCGACACCGAAATGGTGCGCGCTGTGCCTGAGAAAGTGCTCGAAAGCATCATCTCGACCATCCCGGTCGGCCGTCTCGGCAAGCCGGAAGAGATCGCCTCCATGTGCGCCTATCTCGCCAGCGACGACGGCGCTTTCATCACCGGCGCAACGATGACGGTGAACGGCGCGCAGTATATCGCCGGCTAAGCCTGTTTCATTCCGGAACAAACAAACGCCCTCCCCTGCCGGGAGGGCGTTTTTTCATGTCAACGCATGATCATGACCGGACCATAATGGATCAGGCCGTGCCCCGGCATGACCAGACATGACCATGCCGGACCATAACGGACTTCGGCGGATCAGACCGTCAGGACGATCTTGCCGAAATGCTTCTGGCTGGCCTGGTGGGCGAAAGCGTCGGCAATCTTGTCCAGCGGGAATGTGGAATCGATCACCGGCTTGATGCCGTTCGCTTCGAGGGCGTCGATCATATCTTCCTGCATGCGGCGCGAGCCGACCGTGATGCCGGACAGGGTGATGTTGCGCGAGAACAGCGCCGCCGTCGGCACTTCGCCTGACACGCCGGTGAGCACGCCGATCAGCGAGATATGCCCGCCCGGGCGGCAGGCCGCGATGGACTGGGCCATGGTGCCCGGCCCGCCGATCTCGACGACTTCATCCACGCCGCGCCCGCCGGCCAGCTTGAAGGCTTCGGCGCCCCATTCCGGCGTTTCCTTGTAATTGATCACATGATCGGCGCCGAGGGCTTTCAGTTTCTCCAGCTTTTCCGGCGAGGAAGACGTGGAGATCACCCGGCAGCCGGCCGCCTTGGCCAGTTGCAGCGCAAAGATCGACACGCCGCCCGTGCCCTGGGTCAGCACCCAGTCGCCCGGCTTGATCTTGCCTTCGGCCACGATCCCGCGCCAGGCGGTGAGCGCCGCACACGGAAGGGTCGCGGCTTCTTCAAAGCTCCAGCCTTCCGGGATGCGGGTGAAGGCGGTTTCGGGCGCGGTCACCAGTTCGGCGCCAAAGCCGTCTGCCCCGTCTCCGGGGACGGAATTGAACCCTGCCGCCTCGATCTGGCCGGACTGCCAGCCGGGGAAGAACAGGGACAATACCTTGTCGCCCACTTTCCACTTGGTGACGCCCTCGCCAACAGCGACCACTTCACAGGCGCCGTCCGACATGGGGATACGCCCGTCGGGGGTCGGAATGCCGCCCATGACGACGACGAAGTCGTGATAGTTGAGGCTGGAGGCGCGCACACGCACCAATACTTCGCCCGGGCCTGCAACGGGATCTGGACGGTCTTCGATGACGAGATTGCCGGGCCCGCCAGGCTTCTTAACAGCAGCAACTTTCATGGGGTCTTCCTCCTGAATTTTTCAGGAGGGGACGGGCCCCGCCCTAGGGTAAGTCAAGCAGAACCGGCGCGGGGTCCGGGCCCCGGCCCTGACCGCCACAGAGGCACTCAGGCGTTTTGCGCCATCGCCGCGATTCGCTCTTCCCGCAGGGTCTTGCGGCGCACCTTGCCCGCATCGTCGCGGACCGCTTCGCTGACATATTCGAAGCTCTTCGGGATCTTGTAGCGCACCAGCATGGTGGAGAGGTGGGCCGCCATGTCGGCCTCGTCCACCGCGCCTTCGGGACGGCAGATCACGGCATGCAGGCGCGCGCCCATATCCTCGTCCGGCAGGCCGATCACGGCGGAAGAGTGCACGCCCGGATAGGCGTCGATCGCAGCTTCCACTTCGGCCGGATAGATGTTCGCCCCGCCCGACAGGATCATGTCCGACAGGCGGTCTGTCAGATAGAGATAGCCGTCTTCATCCAGATAGCCCATGTCGCCGAGGCTTTCCCAACCGCCTTCGATCGATTTGGCTTCAGCGCCGATATAGCGATAGGTCGTGCCCGCCCCGTCGAGCGGGCGCATGAAGATCTCGCCGACTTCCCCGGGCGGCAATTCCTTGCCGGTCTCGTCGACGACGATCATTTCGCACGCTTCGACCGGTTTGCCGACAGAGCCGCGATGCTCCAGCCATTCCGTGCCCTGAATGATTGTCGTGCCCTGCCCTTCCGTGCCGGCATACA
The DNA here is from genome assembly GCF_000685235.1 of Hyphomonas adhaerens MHS-3. Classification (NCBI taxonomy): domain Bacteria; kingdom Pseudomonadati; phylum Pseudomonadota; class Alphaproteobacteria; order Hyphomonadales; family Hyphomonadaceae; genus Hyphomonas; species Hyphomonas adhaerens. The sequence goes on along the minus strand of NZ_ARYH01000001.1, from coordinate 940,947 downwards.
GTTCCCAAATGACATCGCCGCCGAGCCATTCGATGAAACATTCCTTCAGCCAGGCCGGGCATGGCGCCGCCAGGTGCCACAGCGCTTTCAGGCTGGACAGGTCATACTTGCTCCGCACCTCTTCCGGCAGGGCCCAGATGCGGCGCATCATGGTCGGCACGGTGTAGACGACGTCGATCTTCAGCCGCTCGATGGTTTCCAGCGTCTTCTCTGCGTCGAAGCGTGTCGTGATGGCGACGGTGCAGCCCTTGAACAGGGCGATCATCGCCCACATGAACGGGCCATTGTGATAGAGCGGGCCGGGGATCAGCATCGCCCCCTGTACCGGGATTTCGAGATAGGGCAGCTCCGGGTCCCAGGCGGCCGGGATCTTGGAGACAATCAGTTTCGGCCGGCCGGTGGAACCGCCGCTGGTCATCGCCTTGATCGAGGCGGCCATGCGCTCGGGCAATTCCGTATCCGGAAGGGTCGCGTCCGGCTCGTAATTCTCCGGCACCGACGGCGTGTCGCCATATTCGCCGGCCGGAACACCGACAACGAGGGACGGCTTGCCAAGCTCCACGATCTGGTCGCGCTCATGCTTGGGCAGGCGCGCGGAGATCGGCTGCGGTGTGGCGCCCGCCTTCCAGGTGGCAAGGCAGGCCGCGAAGAATTCGATCCCGTTCGGCAGCGCGATGGTGACGAAATCGTCCTGTTTCACACCCAGCTTTTCATAGGCCCGCGCCAGGCGGTTTGTGCGCCGGTCGAGCTCGGCCCAGCTGATCTGGACCCCCTCATGGTCAATGGCCGGCCGGTCCGGCTGTTGCGCCGCCCAGTAAGCCACAATGCGTGAAAGCGTGATGATCGCCACAGGTTTCCTCCTCACCCAAGTCTAATTTTCTTGTTTATATATCCGCACGTTTCAGAAGGCGTTGGAAGCCCTCCCAGAACTCCGCGCGCTTGTCGTCGGTCTCCATCAGGATCTCGTGCATCGCGCCCTCGATGGTGACGTGCTCGCAATCCGGCAACCGTTTGCAGATCGAGGTATGGGTCGCATTGTCGACCAGCTGTTCCTCGGCGGCCGATGCGACGAACACCGGAATGGTCACCGTGCTCAGCGTCTTTGCCTTGGTAAAGCCGGCCAGGATATCCAGCGACGCGCCGAGCCAGCCCCAGGTCACCGGGCCGAGTTCGAGGTCCGGCCGGGCATCGACCAGGTCGCGCTGCAGCTGCCAGTGTTTCTTGTCGTGGGTGACGATATTCGTCTCGAACGTCTCCGGCGGGCCGGGCTGGACCGCATAATCGCCGGACCGGCCCGTCGCGCGCATCGCCCAGACGAGATAGCGCATGCCGAGGAATTTCGACTTGATCCCCCACATCGGCGCGCTGAAGGCGGCTGCGTCCACTTTGACCAGGCCATCGGCAATCGCGGCCAGCGCAATCGCCCCGCCCATGGAATGGGCCAGCGACACGTAAGGCCGCGGCAGGCGGTCATCGAGGGCTTCCAGCCCATTGGCCAGCGCGCCCATGAACGTCTCGAACCGGTCGATATGGCCTTTTTTCGAATCGTCCAGCAGACGGTCCGACAGGCCCTGCCCCGGCCAGTCGAGAATGACGACGGCAAAGCCCATGGTCTGCAGCTCGCGCCCGACCTCGAAATATTTCTCGATGAATTCCGTCCGCCCGGGACAGACAATCACCGTGCCGCGCGGCTTGTCCGGTGCCAGCGCCGGAGCGATGCAGGCCCGAAGATTCCGGCCGCCCGTGCCCTTGAACCAGACGATCTCGGCCCCCTTCGGCGGCGGATTGCCGGGGACGAGGACGAATTCGGTATCCGGCGGCAGAGGCGTGTCCATGCAATTTTATCCCAGACGGAAAAGGCCGCCCGCAGGGTGTCCCGGGGCGGCCTGACCTGTCAAACCCGAAGGGCTGCTCGCCTTAGGAGAGCGCCTTCATCAGGCTCTGAAGCTGCATGGCAACCGACATGTCGCCTTCAACTTTCAGTTTCCCCTGCATGAACGCCATTGTGGCGTCGAGGCCGCCGGAGGCGATCTTCTTGAAGTCTTCCCAATCAACCTTGATCGTCGCATCCGCAGCGTCGTCAGAGTTGTTGGCCACGCCATTCATGCCGTCGATGAAAAGTTTGCCGGCGTCGCCGAAGTCAAATTTCACTTTTTTCTTGAAGTCGCCGCCTGCGGAAACAGCGTCATTGGCCTTGGCTGTAAGTTCTGCGAGATCCATGAGATTCCTCCTTGGGATGGATTTGAAGCGATAAAGCAGACCCCCGGTATGAAAATCAAGGAAAAGCTGTGTGACATACCGTACCGTAAGGGACCGTGAGCGGGGCGTTCCGGTCCCGGCGCGGCCCGGCCGCCTGACCACCTGAAATTATGTAAGGGCCGTTTCAGATCTGCTTGACCTTGCGCTGCGGAAGCGTGGAAGGTCGCGGCATGAGTTGGGAAAAGTCGATTGAAGAACTCCGCCGCCGTGAACGGCTGGCCGAGAAAATGGGCGGCGAAGAGCCCGTCGAACGCCAGCGCGGACGCGGCAAGCTGACCGTCCGCGAACGGGTCGCCTTCCTGGCAGATCCCGGCAGCTTCCACGAGATCGGCAAGATTGCCGGCAAGGCCACCTATTCTGCCGATGATGAACTGGAAGCGTTCCTGCCGTCCAATTCAGTTACCGGACGGGCCACCATCAATGGCGAATCCGTCGCGATCCTCGCCGATGATTTCACCGTGCGCGGCGGCGCCTCGGATGCCTCGATCCGGGGCAAGCTGATCATGATGATCAAGATGGCCGCCGAATACCGGATGCCGCTGGTCCAGATGATCGACGGCACCGGCGGCGGCGGGTCGGTGAAATCTCTGGAACAGGACCCGCGTACCTATATTCCCGAAACGCCCGGCTGGGACGAGATCGTCCACGGCATGTCGCAGGTGCCGTTTGTCTCGCTCGCGCTCGGCCCCTGCGCCGGCATGGGCGCGGGCCGGGTCGCGGCCAGCCATTTCTCGGTCATGGTCAAGGAACTCAGCCAGGTGTTCGTGGCCGGCCCGCCGGTGGCGATTGCGCTGGGCGAAAACGTCACCAAGGAAGAACTCGGCGGCTGGAAGATCCAGGCGCAGAACGGCACGGTGGACAATGTGGTCGACACCGAAGCCGACGCCTTCATCACGGCGCGGCGTTTCCTGTCCTACCTGCCCCCGTCCGTACACGACCTGCCTGAGCGCACCTCACCGGCAGACCATCCGGACCGGAAAGAAGAGAGCCTGCTCTCCATCGTGCCGACCGATGGCAAGACACCCTACAAGCCGCGCAAGATCATTGATGCCACGGTCGACCATGGCAGCTTCTTCGAGATCGGCAAGGAATGGGGCCGCGGTATCGTCGCGGGCCTCGCCCGGATCGACGGCTATCCGGTCGGCATCCTGGCAGGCGACCCCTTTTTCCTGGACGGGGCGTGGACGGCGGATGTCTGCGACAAGGTCACCCGCCACATGGATCTCTGCTCCATGTTCCACCTACCGGTCATCCACTTTGTCGATTGTCCCGGCTTTGCCGTGGGCGTGAAAGCCGAGACGGCAGGCGTCACCCGCGCAGGCGTGCGGGCAATGACCGCAGTCTACCAGGCCGACGTGCCGGTCTGTTCCGTCGTCATACGGAAGGCCTATGGCCTGGCCGGATCGGTGATGATGAACCAGTCAAGGACCAAGTGGCGCTATTGCTGGCCAAGCGGAGACTGGGGCAGCCTGCCCATGGCCGGCGGCATCGAGGCCGCCTTCCGCAAGGAGCTCGCCGAGGCCGAAGACCCCGACGCCCTGAAAGAACAATTGTACCGGAAATTCGAAGCGATCCGCTCGCCCTTCCGGACGGCGGAAAGCTTTCTGGCGGAAGAAATCATCGACCCGCGCGACACTCGGCCCCTGCTGGTGGATTTCATCCATCACGCCTGGCGGACCCTGGAACCCGGCGTGCGCAAGGTCGGATACCGGCCCTGACCGAAATCAGGGCCAGTATCAGGGTAGAAGCCCCCACTCTCCCCTTAGATTGAAGTCAGAACTTCTTTTGCCGCCGCGTGGCACTTGTCGATCTCGTGATCGAGGCCAACGCAGATACGGGTCCAGTTCGGCAGGTCGCTCCAGCGTTCGCCCACAACGCGGACATTGCGGTCCAGCATCTTGGCCGCGAAATCCTTCGCCGGCATGCCGACATCCATGTAGATGAAGCTGCCCTGCGGATCCGGCGCGATCGGACGGCCGAGGTCTGCCGCCATCGCGACCAGCTTCTGACGCCCACGGATCATGGTGGCACGCATCTTTTCAAAATGGGCCGTATCCTTGACGCTGGCGATACCGCCGACGAGGCCGAGATAGTTCACGTTCGACAGACGGCCGGTCTTGCGCATGTCCATCGCCATGTCGGCAGGCATCAGGCCATAGCCGAGGCGCTGACCGGCCATGCCGTAGATTTTCGAGAAGGTCCGCGCGACGATAACCGGCTTACCGGCTGCCACAAATTCGGACATCACATTGCCCGGATAGTCATCTGACATGTCGAGATAGGCTTCGTCGACGAAGACCGGAACCTTGTTGCTGACGTCTTCGACGAAGGCTTTCAGCTGTGCCGTCGGGATCGTCTTGCCGGTCGGGTTGTTCGGGTTGCAGAGATAGACCGCGCCGGTGTCCGGCCCGACGCGGGCGGCGATGGCTTCCATGTCATAGCCCATGTCCTGGGTCAGCGGCATGTAGACCACTTCGGTGCCGGCCTGCTCGGCAACGCGCGGCACGCCTTCATAGGTGATGGCAGAGGTGACGATCTTGCCGCCATTCACATTCACCCAGTCGGAAAAGGCGGCGAGGATCGGGGTCGAGCCATTGGTGACCAGCACCTGCTCCGGCGCGACGCCTTCTTTCGCCGCGATCATCTCGGCGAATTTCATCACGGTCGGATAGGTGTAGCGGTAGAGATTACCCGCTTCGGCCTTGATCGCCTCAACGGCCATCGGCGACGGGCCGTAGGGGTTTTCGTTCGACGACAGGATGGCAATCGCATCCGGATCGACGGCATCATTGGCCGGCGTGGCGGCGGTGGCCGTCTCCGAACAGGCCGTCAGGGCCGTCGCTGCGCCAACAGCGCCGGCGCCCGCCAGCTTCATCAGGCTGCGGCGGGAAGGAGAAAAGAGCGGTTCGCTGGAAAATCTGGTCATGGCCTTGAGTCCTTAGAATGGTCCGGAGGGTCTCTCACCGAGGCTGGAGGACCGGCGCACCCTCCGAAGCGCCGGATATGGCGAGACGATCCGCCCCGCCTGCAGTCTCGGCAACACAAAGGTCGCCCGGCCGGGGAATCCGCCGTCAATTGCATCCCTGCTGACCAGAATCGCCTGACAGGCGGGCGCAGTTGGCACTCAGCGGCGGGCCGAACCGGCAAACGGGCGCCCGTCCGTGACGGCCACGCCGCAATTTTTCGCTTTCCGAGCGGAATATTGCCTTTTTCCGCGTTTCATGTGGGAGTTGCGTCCAGTGGAGGGACATTCATGAACATCAAAGCATTCCGTATCGCACTGTCTGCGGTCACCCTGTCGACGCTTGCCCTGACGGGTTGCGGCGGCCCTGGCGCCAGCCGCGACTCCGCCCGGCCGATGGGCGCGCCCCCTCCCCCGGCTGAAATGTCCATGGGCGCAAAGTTCGCCGCAGAAGGCGACATGCTCATGGAGCAACTGGACGCAGGCGGCGGCCAGGCGGGCGGCGAAACCGTGGCCCAGCAATACATCGCCTATTCCCACTCCCTCGGCATGCGCCTGCCGGTCGCGGCCATCGAGCCGACGCTGCAGGGGCATATCGATGCCTGCAACAAGGCCGGACCGGCCGTCTGCATGGTGACGAATTCCTGGATGAACGCCTATTCCGAGGACGAGGCCTCCGCCTCGCTGAACCTGCGGGCGACGCCTGCCTGGATCGACCAGTTCCTGAACGGCGTCGAGGCAGAGGCAGAAGCCGCAAAAGGCGAGATCACCAACCGCCAGACCACGGCCGAAGACCTCACCGTCTCCATCATCGACACCGATGCCCGCCTGAAAGCCCAGCAGACCCTGCAGGCCCGGCTGGAGCAGCTGCTGGCCGACCGGCCCGGCAAGCTGGGTGAGTTGCTGGAAACCGAGCGCGAACTCGCCCGCGTGAATGGCGAGATCGATTCGCTGACCTCCTCGCTCGCCGCCCTGCGCCAGCGGGTAAACATGAGTGAACTGTCGGTCAGTTACGAGACCAAGCGCAACCCGGTCTCGCAAGGCGCGCTGCAGCCGCTGGCCCGCGCCTTCGGGGATTTCTTCTATAATCTGTCGAGCGCGCTCGCCGCCGTGATCACGGCCTTTGCCGTCGGCCTGCCCTGGCTGATCCTGATCGGCGTGTTCGTCTGGATCTGGCTGAAACTGATCTGGCCGCGCGTCCGCCGCAAGAAAAGCTGAGGCGCCCTTCCCCCAAAAGCAAAGCCCCGCGAAGCGATCCGCGGGGCTTTGTCTTTATGGAATGAAAGATCAGGCCTTCGCGGCGACTTTCTTCTTTGCTTTCGGCTTGGTGCGGCCAAGCAGCAGGTGCGCGATTTCCTTCGGCACGACCATCAGCATGTCGTGGACGGCGCGGTCCCAGTCATCGAGGATTTCCTTGGCCCGGACAGAGCCCGTGCGGCGCACATGTTCCTCGATCAGGGCCTTGGCCTCGCCGATATGCTCGGTCGGCATTTCCGGCAGCGGGTACCAGTCGATCGAGTCCGGGTTGGCGATCCGTTCGAACCGGTTGGTAGGATCCCAGATGAAGGCCGCCCCGCCTGTCATGCCGGCACCGAAATTGTCGCCCGCAGGGCCGAGGATCACCGCGCGGCCATTGGTCATGTACTCGCAGCCATTGGCGCCGCAGCCTTCGACCACCGTCTTCGCGCCGGAGTTCCGCACCGCGAAACGCACGCCCGCCGTGCCGGAGGCGAACAGCTTGCCGCTGGTCGCGCCGTAAAGACAGGTATTGCCGATGATCGCATCGCCGGAGGCCGAGCGCCGGTCTTGCGGACGCGGAGCCACGACGATGGTCGCGCCCGACAGGCCCTTGCCGACATAGTCATTGGCATCGCCGATGACTTCCAGCAGCAGGCCCTGCACCGAGAAGGCACCGAGCGACTGGCCCGCAGACCCTTCGAGCCGGATATGCAGCCGGCCTTCCGGCAGGGCATGCATACCGAACTTGCGGGTAATGGCGGAACTGGACCGTGTGCCGATGGCGCGCATCGTGTTCTGCACATCATATTCCAGCTGCATCTTCTCGCTGCGTTCGAAGAAGGGTTCTGCGTCGCGCAGGATCTGGGCGTCCAGCGTGTCCGGCACTTCCTCCCGGTGGGTCGGCTGGTAGACGATGGGCTTGTCGGTATCGACCTGGACCAGGAGCGGGTTGAGGTCGAGGTCATCGAGATGCGTTGCGCCGCGGCTGACCTGGGCCAGAAGGTCTGTCCGGCCAATGGCCTCATCCAGCGATTTCAGGCCGAGCGAGGCCAGGATCTCGCGCACGTCTTCGGCGATGAAGCTCATCAAATTGACGACCTTCTCCGGCGTGCCGGTGAAGTGGGCGCGCAGCGCCTCGTCCTGCACACACACGCCGACCGGGCACGTATTGGAATGGCACTGGCGCACCATGATACAGCCCATGGCCACCAGCGAGGCCGTGCCGATGCCGTATTCCTCGGCGCCCAGCATGGCCGCAATGACAATGTCGCGTCCGGTCCGCAGGCCGCCATCGGTCCGCAGGGTAACCTTGTCGCGCAGATTGTTGAGCGACAGGATCTGGTGCGCTTCGGCGAGGCCCATTTCCCATGGCAGGCCGGCGAACTTCACCGAGGTCTGAGGGCTGGCGCCCGTGCCGCCGACACCGGCGGCGATGAGGATGATGTCCGCCTTGGCCTTGGCAACACCGGCCGCGACCGTGCCGACGCCGGACTGTGCGACGAGCTTCACGCAGACGCGGGCCTCCGGATTGATCTGCTTCAGATCGTAGATCAGCTGAGCCAGGTCTTCGATCGAATAGATGTCATGGTGCGGCGGCGGTGAGATCAGCGTCACACCTGGCGTGGCATGGCGCAGGCGGGCAATGAATTCCGTCACCTTGAAACCGGGCAGCTGGCCGCCTTCGCCGGGCTTGGCGCCCTGGGCCACCTTGATCTCGATCTCGCGGCACTGGTTCAGATATTCCGCCGTCACGCCGAAACGGCCAGACGCGATCTGCTTGACCGAAGAGTTCATGTTGTCGCCATTCGGCAGCGGGCGGTAGCGGGCACGGTCTTCCCCGCCCTCCCCGGAGACGGACTTCGCTCCGATCCGGTTCATGGCGATGTTCAGCGTGCCGTGCGCCTCGGGGCTCAGCGCACCGAGCGACATGCCGGGCGTCACGAAACGCTTGCGGATCTCGTTGATCGACTGAACCTGCGTCAGCGGCACCGGTGGCAAATTGCGTTTGAAGTCCAGCAGGTCCCGCAACTGGATCGGGTCGCGTGCCTCCAGCGCATCGGCGAACTTGCGGTACACCGAGTAGTCGCCGGTATTGCAGGCCGTCTGCAGCGTGTGGATCAGCGTGCCGTCCAGGGCGTGCGGTTCATCATTGGCGCGCAGCCGGTAGAAACCGCCGACCGGCAGGGAGATGACATCCTCGTCGAACGCCATTTCGTGGCGCACCAGCGCATTCTCTTCCAGGCCTGCAAGGCCGAGGCCGGAGATGCGGCTGTTCATGCCGGGGAAATAGTCCGCCACCAGCGCGCGGGAGAGGCCGAGCGCCTCGAAATTGTACCCGCCGCGGTAGGAGGAAATCACCGAGATGCCCATCTTGGACATGATCTTCAGCAGGCCCGCCTCCACAGCGGCCTTGTAATTGTGCACGCATTCCTCAAGCGGCGTATCGCCATACAGCCCGCGGCCATGCCGGTCGGTGATGGCGTCCTGTGCGAGGTAGGCATTCACGCAGGTGGCGCCCACACCGACAAGCACGGCAAAGTAATGCGTATCCAGACACTCCGACGAACGCACCGTGATGGAGCAGAACGTCCGCAGACCTTGCGCCACGAGATGCGAGTGCACTGCGCCGGTGGCCAGGATCATCGGGATCGCTGTCCGGCTGGCGGACTGGTACTGGTCTGTCAGGACAATGTGCTCGCGGCCTTCGCGCACGGCATCTTCGGCTTCCTGGCGGATCCGGGAGAGCGATTCCTTCAGCGCGCTGCCGTCATTCGTTACGTCTTCGGCCGGGAACGTACAATCGATCTCGGTGTAGGAGACGCCGAGGCGCGTCAGCAGCCGCTCATACATGCCATTGGTCAGCACCGGGCTTTCCAGCACGAAGACTTCCTGCTGCGACTTGTCGGTATCGAGCACGTTGCCGAGGTTCTTGAACCGCGTCTTGAGGCTCATCACGCGTTCTTCGCGCAGCGGATCAACCGGCGGGTTCGTCACCTGGCTGAAATTCTGCCGGAAGAAGTGGCTCATCGGGCGATAGTTGAAGGAGAGGACCGCCGGGGCCGTATCGTCCCCCATCGAGCCGATCGCCTCCTTGCCCGTCTCCACCATCGGCGACAGGATCATTTCCAGCGTTTCCAGCGTGTAGCCAGCGGCCGTCTGGCGGCGCAGCAGCTCTTCCTTGGCGAACATCGGCGGCTCTTCCCCGACGCTGATCTCCGGCTCCAGTTCGGTAACGGCCGACAGCCATTCCTCATAGGGCGCCTGTGCGGCGAGGTGGTCGACAATGTCCTTGTGGTCATAGAACTTGCCGGTTTTCAGGTCCGCCGCGATCATGCCGCCTGCGGGGATCGAGCCGCGCTTGGCCACTTCATGATCACCCAGTGGGCACATGCCTGTTTCGGAGCCAACGGCGAGAATGCCGTCCGTGGTCAGCGCATAGCGCAGCGGGCGCAGGCCGTTACGGTCAAGCCCGGCAATCGCCCAGCGGCCGTCATAGGCCGCAATGCCTGCCGGGCCGTCCCACGGCTCCATGACCGAGTTGCAGTAGTCATACAGCGCCCGGTGGGCCAGCGGCATGACCGAATCGCGCTTCGACCAGGCTTCCGGAATCAGCATCGCCTTCGCCATCGGCGCAGACCGGCCGGACTTGCAGAGCAGCTCCCACACGGAGTCCAGCGCGCCAGAGTCCGACGTACCGTCCGGGATGACCGGTTTTACGTCTTCGACATGCTCGCCATAGGTTTCCGACACCATGCGGATCTCATGGCTCTTCATCCAGTTCTTGTTGCCGCGCACCGTGTTGATCTCGCCATTATGGGCGATCATGCGGAACGGCTGGGCCAGCGCCCATTGCGGGAATGTGTTGGTCGAGTAGCGCTGGTGATAGATCGCAAAGGCGGAGCTGAATTGCTCGCTCTGCAGGTCGAGGTAAAACTTGTCGATATCCTGCGCCAGGAACATGCCCTTGTAGATCAGCGAGGCATTGCTCAGCGAACAGATGTAAAAGGCAGGGATCGCCGCTTCGCGGGCCCGGCGTTCGATCCGGCGGCGGCAGATATACAGCGCCCGTTCCAGTTCCTCGCTGGAGCGGCCCATCGCATCGCGGAACATGATCTGTTCAATTGCAGGCCGCGTATCCTTCGCCTTCTGGCCGATCACCGACACGTCGATCGGAGGCTGGCGCCAGCCATAGATATAAAAGCCGAAGTGCAGGACTTCTGTTTCGACCAGCGTCCGGGCCGCTTCCTGCGCGGCAAAGTCCGTGCGCGGCAGGAAGATCTGGCCAACGCAGATCGGATCGTCCGTCGGCTTGTGCCCTGTGCGGGTGACGTGCTCGCGGAAGAATTCCTGCGGCACTTCCACACGGATCCCGGCGCCGTCGCCGGTCTTGCCGTCGGCATCGACGGCCCCGCGGTGCCAGACATTCTTCAGGGCCTTGATGCCCATCTCGACAATCTCGCGGCGCGGCTTGCCGTCTAGCGAGGCCACAAGGCCGACGCCGCAGGCATCATGCTCGTCCAGCGGATTGTAGGCATTCGCCTCGATCAGCATGTCGCGATTTGCGAGATAGCGTTCGATCTCACTCATTTTATTCTCCCTGCAGACGGGCAAGAAATTCAGCGCCGGTCAGGCGCGGGGCATTGCCGGTAAAATCATAATGGCCAGGCATTTCCTCGATGAAGATATGCTCGGCAAGTGTCAGGCGGCCCGGTTCATCCAGGCAGCCGACCTGAACGAAATAGAGGTCGCGGTTTTCCTTCAGGCGATAGAACAGATTGCTGCCGCACCCGGCGCAAAAGCCCCGCTCCGCCCACTCCGAACTGGAATACCATGTCAGATGGCTTTCGCCGGAGATGTTCATGCTGACCATTTCGGTCGCCATTCCCGGCCCGCCATTCCAGTGCTGGCACGTGTTGCAGTGGCAGACGCCGAACTCGTCGCCATCCTTCAGCGTGCCTTCAAACTGAACGGCCCCGCAAAGGCACCGTCCTTTCATGCGCTCTGCCATGGCTACTCCGCCGCCACTTTCGAGGCGCGTGCGTCCTGCTTCATGGCCTGGTGCATGGCCTCTGCTGCGTCACGGCCATCCTTGATGCCCCAGACGACGAGGGAGGCCCCGCGGACAATATCACCGGCGGCATACACGCCCGGCAGACTGGTCTCCATGGTGGAATAGTCCACCTTCACCGCGCCCCAGCGATTTACCGAAAGGGCCGGTTCATCGAACAGAGCCGGCAGGTCTTCCGGGTCGAAGCCCAGCGCCTTGATCACCATGTCGGCCTTCACATTGAAGGTCTCACCGGTTTTCACCGGGCTCTGGCGGCCGGAGGCATCCGGTTCGCCCAGTTTCATCCGTGCAGCGCGAACGCCCTTCGCCTTGCCCTTGGTGTCGAGAATGGCTTCCGGACTGGCGAGCCATTCGAATTTGACGCCTTCTTCTTCGGCGTTCTGCACTTCGCGCTGGCTGCCCGGCATATTGGCCCGGTCACGGCGATAGAGACAGGTCACCGCTTTTGCGCCCTGGCGGATCGCCGTGCGCACGCAGTCCATCGCGGTGTCGCCGCCGCCGATCACCACGACGCGCTTGTCGTTCGCGTCCAGCGTGCCGACGTCGAACTCCGCCACGGCATCGCCAAAGCCCTTGCGGTTCGATGCGGTCAGGTAATCCAGCGCGGCATGCACGCCATCGGCGCCGGAGCCCGGGCATTTCAGATCCTTGGCGGCATACACGCCGGTCGCAATCAGCACCGTGTCGTGCGTGTCGCGCAGCTTCTGCAGCGTCACCTTCTTGCCGACCCGCGTGTTGAACTTGAACTTGATGCCGGAGTCCTGCAGCCGCTTGATGCGCCGCTCGACAATGTCCTTCTCCAGCTTGAAGCCGGGAATGCCATAGGTCAGCAGGCCGCCGCCCCGGTCATACGCGTCATAGACCGTGACCTGATAGCCTTTGCGGCGCAGCTGTTCGGCCGCGGCGAGGCCTGCCGGCCCTGCCCCGATGATCCCCGCCGATTGCTTGCGCTCGCGCATCGGCTTGATCGGCTCCACCCAGCCTTCGGCCCACGCATTGTCCGTGATGTATTTCTCGATCGAGCCGATCGTCACCGTGCCGTGGCCGGATTGCTCGATCGTGCAGATGCCTTCGCACAGCCGGTCCTGCGGACAGATGCGGCCGCAGATTTCCGGCATGTTGTTGGTTGAGGACGAGACCCGCCAGGCTTCTTCCAGCCGGCCCTCGGCCGCCAGGCGCAGCCAGTCGGGGATATTGTTCTGCAACGGGCAGCCCTGCTGGCAGAACGGCACGCCGCATTGCGAACAGCGCGACGCCTGCGCCTTTGCGGCGTCCGCGGCGAACGCGTCATAGATTTCCGCGAAATCCGTTGCCCGCTGTTTCGCCCCACGCTTGTCCGGCATGGTGCGCGGCACATGGATAAACTGCAGCATTCTCTCCGCCATAAAGGCCTCCCGAACATTTGCACTGGGCATAGAACCAGAGCGCGCAAGCGGCAAGATGAATCTGCAATACCGAATATCAACATGATACTCATTGGCCAAAATAGTGCTGCTGCGACCCTGAGCGGCTGAGTCGGTATGTCCAATATATATCAAAACGATATTGAGAAAAGCGCGTGCCTCTCCGGTCAAACCAAATTAGACCTTCTGCCAAAGTTCTGAAAGGCCAGCCCGTTGTCACTGCTACAGCTCGCCATTATCGCGACCCTTCAGGGGATCACCGAATGGCTGCCCATCTCCTCCTCCGCCCATGTCCTGCTCGCCTCCGACACGTTCGGAGTGACCGGACGGGATGAACTCCTCATCAATGCCGTTTCCAATCTCGGCACGCTGGCGGCGATGCTGATCTATTTCCGCAAGGATGTGATCCTCGCTTTCCTCGGCGGGTTTGAGCTTCTGGCCGCCCCTGTCTCGAAAAAGCCCCTGTCGCAGGGCGGGCGCCTCGCCGCCTGCGTGATCGTCGCCACGCCCATCGCCCTGATTGCCGCCCTGCTCTACGAGGCCGTCCTGCCCCAGGACCTGCAGGACATGATGCGCAGCGTCTACACCGTGGCCGGGGCGACCATCATCTTCGGCGCCCTGCTCTGGTGGGCCGACGTGGCCGGACCGCGCACCCGCAAGGAAGAGGACATGACCCTCGCCCATGCCGCGCTGATCGGCGCAACGCAGGCCATCGCTGCGATCATTCCCGGCACCAGCCGCTCCGGCATCACCATGACGGCCGCCCGCGCCCTCGGCTATGAGCGCACTGAAGCGGCCCGTATTTCCATGCTGATCGGCGCGCCAATTCTTGCCGCCGCCGGCCTTTACGGGGCCTATGGCCTGTTTTCCGCAGACCCGGACGGCACAGGCGTGCTGACCCTGAAGGATGGATTGGTGGTGGCAGGCATCGCCTTCATCACGGGGCTCGCCTCAATCTGGGGCCTGATGGCCCTGTTGCGGCGGATGAGCTTCCTGCCCTTTGTTTTGTACCGGTTCCTGCTGGGGGCCCTGCTGCTGCTGGGCTCTCCCCTGGTCGGCCTGTTCTAGGTCTTGTTCCGGATCAGGCTTCGGACGCCTTGTGGAACTCGCCATAGTCGCGGAAACGCCACAGATAGGTCGGCACGATGGCTTCCGGCGTTTCCAGCGTGGTCACACCCAGATCTTCCAGCGTCAGCGCATCGTCTGCCACGACATTGTCGGTCTTCAGCATCTCGACCTGGTCGCCGGTGACCGGCGGCTGGCCAAGGAAGCCCCAGGAAAACGGCGGAACGTAGCGCCAGACCGCACCTGACAGGTAACCGATCGGCTTGGCCAAAACGAATGGCAGGCTGATCTTGAAGCGCGGGCGGGAAATCGTCTTGCAGATGAAGTCGTAGATCTCGTTCATCGTGTAGACGCGCGGACCGCCAAGCTCATAGGTCTTGCCTGCGGTGGTGTCGTCATCGACCGACACGGCAATCGCTTCGGCCACGTCCCCGGCATAGACCGGCTGCATCTTCGTCTTGCCGCCGCCGATGGCCGGCATCACCGGAGCCACGCGGGCCATCTGGGCGAACTTGTTGAAGAACTCGTCTTCCGGCCCGAACACGACGGACGGGCGCAGGATGGTGGCGGTGGGCACCGCCTTGCGCACAGCCTCTTCGGCTTCGGCCTTGGTCCGGGCATAGTGCGACTTCGATTCCGCATCGGCGCCGATGGCCGAAATCTGAACGAACCGGGTGATGCCCTTCTCTGCCGCCACTTCAGCCAGCAGGGCTGCGCCGTCGGCCTGTGTGGATTCGAAGGTCTGCTTGCCTTTTTCGGTGAGGACACCGACGAGGTTCACCACGGCATCGGCATCTTCCAGCGCGCGCTCGATCGAGGCGCGGTCGCGGATATTGGCCTGCGCGATGTCGACCCAGCCCGGTGCACCCGCGAGACGCACCTCGCCCGCCAGATTCACCCGGCGGCAGGCCACGCGGACACGCCAGCCCTTTTTCACCAGCTCCCGGGCGGCATAGCGCCCGATAAAGCCCGAACCGCCGAAAATGGTCACCAAGCCCTTGGTCATGTTGGTCAAACCCTGCCTGAACAGTTGATCTGTCGCCTTTCACCACACGCCGCGGGGCCTGTCTATGGCCCCCGTGCGGGGCGCAGCAGCGCACCCGCCTGTGCCCATTATAACGGCAGGCGCGCCGTCAGGCCGGGTGGCTCAGGTCTTGACCTCTTTGTCCAAGTATCTCTGTTTGGTCGCTTAGAGATTTGCGGGGATGAAAAGTCAGGAGGGTGCGGCTTGCCTGTTTTAAAGCCGATGGCCGCGATCGGTCTGGGAGTATGGTTGGGTCTTGCCTGTACGGGATCCGCAATTGGTCAGATAAACGGGAGCGGCATTCAGGCAGGCGCCGCCGCCTATTCCGTCGAATCGGAAGTCGCCGCCGCCCTCTACGCCGCCTCGGCCACGCAGGCAGCAATGGAGCGCCAGTATACGCAACAGCTCGCGGCTGCCCGGAAGCAGATCGACGCGCTCCGCCAGCAAGTGGCCGCGAACGCCTCCGGCGGCGATGAGATCGGGACGCTGAAGGCCGAACTGGCCGACAAGGAGCGCAGGATCGTCGAGCTTCTGGCCCAGCAGGATGCCGGGTATGCGCGCGAGATCTCGGTCTATGGGGATGCGGTCAAATCCATTGCCTCAACCCCGGAGGGCCTGGCCGCCCTCAGCCGGTTCAACCGCGGCGACCAGGTCGGCGCCATTGCCATCCTGGACGATCTGCGCAAAGCGCGCGACGCGGCGCGGATGGCCCGCGTCAACCAGGAGTCCGCCTCGGAGGCGCGCCAGATCGCGGCGCTCGCCCTCGAAGCGCGTGCTTCGGGCAATCTCACGACGGCAGACCTGATCGACCGGTTTGAAGAGATCACGCGACTCGACGGCAGCGAGGCGTCCGACTGGATCACCCTGAGCGGCCTTTACCGCGATGCCGGAAACCTCTCCAAGGCGGCGGCAGCGGCGCAGCAGGCCCTCAACCTGGCCCCGGATGCCGCAGCAAAGGCCGACGCCCTGAAGACGCTTGGCGCGATTGAATTCGATCAGGGCAAACTGCCGGACGCTCAAGCCCGGCTTGCGCAGAGCGCCGCCCTACTCGAGGATCTGTCGAAGGATCATCCAGATGCCGGACGCTATCAGGACAGTCTGGCCGATCTCTACAAACTGCAGGGGCGCCTCCTCAGAGACCGGGGGAATCTCGCCTCGGTGTTGCCTGTCTACAATCAGGCGCTTGCCGCCGCCGACAGGCTCATCGCAGCAGAGCCCGACAATAGCAGCGCCCAATGGAAACGGGCCACCATCCTGACAGATTTAGGCAGTGTCCGGAAGGAACAGGGAGACCTCGGCGATGCCCTGAACCTGTTCCGGGAAGCGCTCGATATCGAGACACTTTTGCTGGCGGACTCACCCGACACACTGTCCTGGCAGGAAGACTACTCCCGCCTGCAGTCGCTCATCGCCAGTACGGAACTCCAAACGGGCGGCATCGCGGAAGAGCTGGAGCTGTTCAGACGGCGTGAGGCGGACCTCAAAGGCCTTCTCGTTCGCGATCCCGGCCACGCAGTATGGACGCATGCCCTGGCGCTCAACCATCTGGATATCGGCCGGCTGTGCCGCATCCAGTCCGACATGGTCTGCACATCGCAGAATTACACCAAGGCTGTCGAAATGCTCGAGACGCTCGCCCAGCAGGACAGGACCAATGTCAGTTGGCAGAGGGATCTCGCCCAAGCCTATGCCGCCAGCGCCGATCAGGCCGGCGATGCCCGGGTGTATGACCTTGCCGAAGAGAAACACAGGCGCGCGGCAGACATTCTCTCCCGCCTTGCAAAGACGGATGCGAAAAGCGCGGGCCTTGAATTCGAGCTCGCGCATCTTCAGCTCCTGATCGGCGGAGACCTGATGGGCCAGAGGCAGTTCGCACAGGCCGACCGCGCGTTCACCCCTGCCCTGTCCACGCTGCGCCGGCTATCGGCAAACGACCCGACGAACGACACGTTGAAATCCCGCATCGCCATGGGGCTGAATACGCAAGCCTTCGCAAAGACCTTATTGGGGAATGAGGCCGCCGCGCTCGGCCTGTATGAAGAAAGCCTCGGCATCCTTCAGGACCGGGCAGCCAGGCACCCGGGGAATCTGGGTGTTAAGCGCGCCCTCGGCCATACCCTGCAATATATCGGTGACGTCTATGTCGACCAGTCAGACTTCGACACGGCAAAGTCCTACTACGGCCAGAGCCTCGACATCATCAAGGACCTCGCCAAAACCGATCCGACCAATATTGGCTGGCAACGGGACTTGCAGGAGGGACACAATAAAATTGGCGAAGCGGCCTATAAGGCCAAGGATTATGACGCGGCCATCGCCGCCTACACAGAAGCGCTGGCGATCAACACACACCTGTTAAAACAGGACCCGGGCAACATTGATCTTGTCCTCGATAAGAGCCCCATCGAAATGAACCTGGATCAGGCACGGACCGACCAAAAGGTCGAACAGGCGATGGAAATCATCCGCCAGCGTAGCGCCGACTCGTCGAAATGAAGCAGGGAAAAGGGAGCAGACATGTCTGATACAAAGAAGAAGTCCGGCGGCATGGTTCTGTTCGGTGTCCCGCTGGTTGTGGGTCTCGGCGCGGTGCTGTCCTTTGGCGCGAACCTGTTGTCCTTTCAGGAAATGGTGTGTTCCGTCGAATTTGGCCAGCCAGGCATTTCTGATGCCTGCGGCGCCATGGGGTTCGGCGGAAAACCGTCGCGAACCGAACGGCTCGCCTGGCAGAATCGCGAGGCCGGCAGCTGCGAAGCCCTGCGGCGCCATATCGACATGTTCCCTGCGGGCGCCTTCCGCGATGATGCAGCGGATATGTTGGCTGCCATGCGGATCGAAAAGACGGATGTCTGGGAGCCGACGCAGAAGCGCCTCGCCGTATTCGTCCCCGGCGATGGAAGCACTTATGCGGATGAAGCCTCTGCCCGCGCCGCAGTGTCAGGCAGGGCCGAAACGAAATCGGCGCAGATGTGCAAGAGTTTCGCCGCGACCGCCTCGTATCGCTTCACGGCCGCAACAGCCGCCGCAACGGACTGGCAATGCGAACCCTCAGCCTCCGGCTATTCCTGCGACTTCGACGGAGAGGCCATCTGCGACCTCAGCATCCGGCACGTCAAGGAGAAGGAAGTCTGCGGGTCGACCTGACCTAATCTGACCTGACAGGCTTATGCGTATCTGGCGGCGAACCAGTCGGTGAAGGCGCCCTGCTCTTCTTTTGTCATGTGCAGGTAGAGCTTGGAGCGGCGGCGGAGGATATCTTCGGCGCTTCGGGCAAACTCCTGATCGACCAGCCAGGCCACTTCGCGCTCTGTCAGGCCGCCGCCGAAATCCCGGCCGAGGTCTGCCATTGAGTCCGCATCGCCCAGCAAGGCGCGCGTGCGGGTGCCATAGGCGCGCGCAAGACGTGTCAGCAATTCCACCGGCATGTGCGGATGGGTCAGGACAAGGCCGGACAGGTAGGCGTCGAAATTCGCGGCCGGAATATCGCCGCCCGGCAGGCTGGCATGCCGGGTCCAGGTCTTCGGCAGGCCATCAAACAAGGGGGCAAGCTCTGCCACGGCTTCCTCGGCGAGTTCGCGGTAGGTGGTGATCTTGCCGCCGAACACCGACAAGAGCGGCGCGCCGCCTTCCGTGTCGTAGTGCAGCACAAAATCCCGCGTGACCTTGGACGCGGATGCGGCATGGTCGTCATAGAGCGGGCGCACGCCCGAATAGGTGGCAACGACATCGTCCGGCGTGATGGCGCGCTTGTAGTATTCGCTGGCTCCGGCACAGAGATAGGCGATCTCGTCCTCGGTGATCTCGACCTTGTCCTTGTTCGCGGTATACGGAATATCGGTCGTGCCGATCAGCGTGAACTCGCCGCGCTCATACGGGATGGCGAACATGATCCGCCCGTCGGCGTTCTGGAAGAAATAGGCATGCTCGCCCTCATGCCATTTCGGCACGATGATGTGGCTGCCCTTCACCAGGCGCAGATGCGTGGCGGAATCCTGCGGGTCGGCGAGATCGATGATCTCGTCCACCCAGCCGCCTGCCGCATTGACGACGGCGCGGAACTTGCGGGTCTCGGTATTGCCCGCGGAGGTCAGCGTCGCCTCCCAATGGTCCTTGTGGCGGACAAGTTTCGTGCAGGCCGTACGGGTGTGCACCTCGGCGCCGCGTTCTTTCGCATCCACCGCGTTCAGCACGACAAGGCGGGAATCCTCCACCCAGCAATCGGAATATTCGAAGGCCAGACGGAACTCGTCCTTGAGCGGATCGAGCTTGTGGGTTGTCTTCCGCCGCAACACGGACGTGCCCGGCAGCAGTTTGCGTCCGCCGAGATGATCATACAGGAACAGGCCCAGCCGGATCAGCCAGGCCGGACGCTGGTCCTTGTCGTGCGGCAGGACAAACCGCATCGGCCAGATGATGTGCGGCGCCGCGCGCAGCAGGATCTCCCGCTCGATCAGCGCTTTGCGGACCAGCGCGAAATCATACATTTCCAGATAGCGCAGCCCGCCATGGATCAGCTTGGTACTGGCAGACGATGTGTGCTGGGCGAGATCGTCCTTTTCCACGAGAACGACATCGAGCCCCCGCCCGGCCGCATCGCGGGCAATACCGGTGCCGTTGATGCCGCCGCCGATGACCAGCAGGTCGTGCACGCCCGCCCTACCCTTTCATCAGGCCAGCGGCCTTGAGCAGCTTGCCTGCCCGCAACACGCGCTGAAGCTTGTCTTCCGACGACCGGTCGCCCTTGTTGGAGTCCGGGTGGAAGCGGCGGATATATTCGGCATAGCGCACGCGGATTTCGTTCGGCGAGGCATCGACCTCAAGGTCCAGCTCCCTCAGCGCCCGCACCTGCAGGCCGGACCGGCGCCCGGATGTGGCATTGCCGGTCGCTTCGGCGACATCGTCCATGTCGAAAAAGCGGCGCCCGGACCAGCGGCGCGGATCGAACTGGTCTGCGCTTTTCTTTCCGGCCATCGGACCGGTGCCGAAACGCCAGGTGCGCTTGTGGCCGAATCGCTCCGCCCGGGTGAAGGCGGCGGCTTCGGCCTGGGACATGCCTTCAAAGAAATTGAAGCTGCGATTGTATTCGGCGATGTGCTTGGCGCAGAAATGATGGCGCCCCTTTCCCTTCGCCCCCCGCTTGGGGGCCGGGTAGCTACCTTCAAGGTCGCAGCCCTTGTGGTCGCAGACACGCGTCTTGCGGGCTCGCGCACGCGAGACCTCGTCGGCCGGTGGGTTCACCCTTATATCGGTGAACTTGACACGGTAGGGGAATGGATCGCCATCGGACATGACCCGGGATAATAAGGAGTGCGCGTTAAAGATGCCACAACTGACTGACAGACTGTCGCGGATTCATGACCTTTTGACTGAAGCTTTTCAGCCTGTGGAGCTGGAAATCACGGATGACAGCGCAAAACATGCCGGTCATGCGGGTGCCGCGCCCGAAGGCCAGACGCATTATAGCGTGCGAATCACCTCCGCGGCGTTCGAAGGCCTGTCGCGCGTGCAGATCCAGCGCAGCGTTATGCTGGCCCTGCAACAGGAATTCGATACCGGCCTGCACGCCCTTGCCCTGAAGGCGAGCGCGCCCAAAACCTGATTTTCGGGATTCTTTCGGAACCCCTTTGCCAACCTGAACGTATTCTCCTCAACACCGTCGAGGAGAACGGGTGATGGTAATCAGGATGATCATGGCGGCTTTGGCCGCAGGCGGCTGCGTGTGCGCAGCGGCCGCCCAGGAAGCAGGCTCCGGCCCCGACCTGGGCCCGGACCTGGGCAAGCTTTACGAAATCCGCGACACCGTCTGCGCGACGGGCGGCGAGGTTCTGTTCCTGCCGGTTTCCAACGACATGCCGGCGCGCGAGACGACCTACGCCATCCTGCCCGCCGACAATCTTGATGTAATCAGCGCCCATGTCGTGACCCCGCAGCAGCGCGCCTGGCTGATCCGCCATGGCTGTCACAGCCCGGCCGCACGCCAGCAGGTCCTTATGGATGTGTCGACCGTGACGCCGGACTCAGGCGGGCTCGATTACTGAGATATTCAGGCCGGTCACCTGGTTGCGCTGGCGGCGCAGCACATTGAACCGGTAACCGTGGAACACGAAACTCTGCCCGGCTTCCGGAATGGTCTGCGCTTCGTGGATCACGAGCCCGGCCACCGTGACGGCTTCATCATCCGGCAGGTTCCAGTTCATCGCCCGGTTCACATCGCGGATCGGCACCCAGCCATCGACATTGACCGACCCGTCTTCCTGCGGGCGCACGCCCTGCACGGCAATGTCGTGTTCGTCATGGATGGACCCGACAATCTCTTCCAGAATGTCTTCCAGCGTAATCAGGCCCTGTAATTCGCCATATTCGTCGATGACGAGGGCGAAGTGGCTGCGTTCTTTCAGGAAGGCGTCCAGCTGGTCCTGCACTGGCGTGGTTTCCGGCACGAACCAGGGTTTGCGCATGATGGAATCAAGGTCGAGGCTGGCAAGATTGCCGCCCAGCGGAATGATCGCGCGCAGCAGATCCTTGGCGTGCAGAATGCCGACAATCTCTTCCTTCTCGCCGCGATAAAGCGGGATGCGCGTGTGGGGGCTCGCCAGCGCCTTCATCACCATCTGGCGCGGATCGAGGTCCGCGCTCAGCATCTTGATGTTCTTGCGGTGGATCATGACGTCCTCGACCGTCAGTTCCTTGAGGTCCAGCGCGCCGACGAGGCGCTGGCGGTCGGCGGCGTCCACCCCGCCCTCAAAGGCATGCAGGTCGATGGCGCCGCGGATTTCCTCATCCGCCGTGATCGCCTCGGCCGGGGCCCCGAGACCGACGAGTTTCAGCGTCACCGAGACGATCGCCTGGATCGCCGTCACGATCCACGAGGCCACCGCCACCAGAACGGAGATGATTCCCGCGACGCTCATCGCCATCGCATCCGGGCGGCCGATGGCATAGGTCTTCGGCATCACCTCGGCAAATACCAGCACCAGGATCGTCATCACGCCCGTGGCCATCGCCATGGCCATGCCGCCCTGCCCGAACAGCTGGGTGAACAGAGACGTCGCCAGCACCGAGGCGAGAATATTGACGACATTGTTGCCGAGCAGGATGGAGCCGATCAGCCCCTCGCGGTTGGAGATCAGCCGGTTCACGGCGGCGGCGCGCTTGTCGCCCTCCTTCTCCAGGGCGTGCATGCGCGCCCGCGAGGCCGCTGTCAGCGCCGTCTCGGATCCCGAGAAAAAGCCTGAAAGCGCCAGCAAGACGAAGATGGCGATGATGTAACCGGCGATCATGTCAGCCTGTCTGTCCCCTCTTATCCCTCAGATGTTTCGCCGCGCAGGAAGTCTTCCACGGCGGCAAGGTCTGCATCGGGATGAATGTATGCCTGTCCGATTCCGCGGGCGAGGATCAGCGGCACTTTCCCCCCGCTGGCCTTCTTGTCCTGCTGCATCAGGCGGACGAGTTCACTGGCCGTATACGCCCCGCCCTGCCGGCCGGGAATGGCCGCCTGCAGTCCGGACGCTTCCAGCACCCGCGTCACCCGGTCGGCATCTTCCGGCGGCGTGATGCCTGTCGCGGCGCCATAGCGGAAGGCGAGCGCCATGCCGATGGACACCGCTTCGCCATGCAACAGGTCCGGCCGGTAATCATTCGCCGCTTCCAGCGCATGGCCGAATGTGTGACCGAGATTGAGCAGCGCGCGTACGCCCTTTTCGGTTTCGTCTTCAGCCACGATGGCGGCCTTCGCCCGGCAGCTGACGGCGACGGCATAGGTGATCGCCTCGGCGTCCAGCGCCAGAACGCGGGCGCCGTTCGCCTCCAGCCAGTCGAAAAAGGCCGGGTCGTTGATCAGGCCGTATTTGACGATCTCTGCATAGCCCGCCCGCAACTCCCGGGCCGGCAGCGTCTCAAGCAGGCCCGTATCCGCGATCACCAGCCGGGGCTGGTAGAAGGCGCCGATCAGATTCTTGCCGCGCGGGCTGTTTACGGCGGTCTTTCCGCCGACAGAGGAATCGACCTGCGCCAGCAGCGTTGTCGGCACCTGCACAAATCCCATGCCGCGCTTCATCAGGCTGGCGGACAGGCCGGCAATATCGCCGATCACCCCGCCGCCCAGCGCCACCAGAATGTCGGACCGGTCGGCCCCGCCTTCCAGCAGCCAGTCGAGAATGGCTTCGAGATTGGAGAAGCTCTTGGTTTTCTCGCCCGGCGTCAGCGCCAGCCAGCTGGACGAAATACCGGACGCCGACAAGGCCGCCTCGACGCGGGCGCGGTGCGCGGCTTCGACATTGGCATCGGTCAGCACGAAGACACGGCTCTGCTTCAGCATCGCCGCGAGGCGCGGACCGAGCTGGTCCAGCGCGCCATGGCCGACAAGGATATCGTATGACCGGGCGCCGAGATCGACAGACACGGTTTCCAGTTCGGGGGCCGTTACGCTCATTTGGGTTTCCAGGTCTTCAGGGCCTTCAGGATGGCATTCACCGTATTCGTGTGCGGACCGTCCTTGGATCGCACCACGAGATCGGCCTGCGAATAGACCGGTTCCCGCTCGGCCAACAGATCGGTCAGCACCTGTTTGGCATTGCCCCGCTTCAGGAGGGGGCGCGAGTCCCGCTTCTGCACGCGCTTCCACAGGGTTTCGAGATCGGCGTTCAGCCATACGGTGATGGCATGTTCCCGCATCAGGGCCCGCGTCTCGTCATTGAGATAGGCCCCGCCCCCGGTGGCCAGCACATGCGGCGGCAGGGTCAGGAGGCGTTTCAGCACCTGTTGCTCGCCGCGCCGGAAGTCTGCCTCGCCATGCAGGGCAAAGATGTCGGAGATCGAAAGGCCGGCCGCCTTCTCGATTTCGGTGTCGCTGTCAAAGAAAGGCCGGCCCAGCTTTTCCGCCAGGCGGCGTCCGACGGTCGACTTGCCTGCCCCCATCAGACCAACAAGCGCAATTGTCCGCGACTCAAAAGGCAGAGCCGCCGGTTTTTCCTGCGCTGGACTGTCACTGTCAGAAGGCATTCTGGACTTTCATGGCCGGTTCGGTTCATTTCCTATAGAGACGGTAAGGCCTTCGCAATTGGTGAAGGTGGGCCGCAAAAGACCGAATACAACCCAGAGGTGTGATCCCATGCGTAAATTCCTGATCCTGCTCGGACTCCTGGTGGTGATTGGGCTGGCAGGCCTGTGGTGGCTGGGCACCAAGGCGGAACAAGGCAAGCCCGCACCCGGCGAGATCCGGATCGAGGTTGAAGATGTGGTCTAGGCGCGCCCTGGCAGGCGCGGCGCTGGCCACACTTCTTGTTTGTCCGGCACACGCGCAGATCGAAGACAGCTGGCTCGAACAGGTCGATCCCTGGGGAATCAGCTATCTCGGCGAGGACGAACCGGCGCTGGGCACCGACATGTGGCGGGGCGCGCGGGGCGAAGACCTGCTGGCGCTGATGCAGAACGCCCGCACGAAGGGCCTCAGCCCGGCGGAACAGACCCTGATGCGCCGCCTGGTCCTGTCGGGCGGACGCGCACCCGCCGGTGAGGACCGCGACGCGCTGCTGGCTGAACGCGCGCGGATTGCCTTCGAACTTGGCGAGGCGGCGGCCGCAGCCGGCCAGTTCTCGGAACTGACGACGCCCCCGCCCGGCGTCGACCCGGCTGCCATGGCCGCGGACCTCAATCTCGTGCTCGGCAATGAAGCCACCGCATGCGGCGCGCTGGAGACGCCGCACCTTGAGGACGATTACTGGCCGAGGCTGCGCGCGGTGTGCGCGGCGCTGGCGGGCAATACGTCCGGGGCCGAACTGGCCATGGAGATGGCGCAGGCCCAGGGCGTGGAAGACAGCTGGCTGGCCAGCGCGATCTTCGCCATGTCGGGCGTCGCGCCGAAACCGCCAAAAGCGAAGTTCGACAGCGGCATCAGCTTCGTCATGTCGAACCGCGCCTTTCTGGAAGTGACCCCCGACGCCGTCCCGCAGGACCGGGCCGACATTGCCGCCGCCATGGCGCGGCGCAAGCTGACCCCGCCAGCTGTGCGCGTCAAAGCAGCCCAGATCGCCGCCGAAGCCGGCCTGATCGACCGCGAACAGTTCCGGATCGCCTACAATTCCGCGCTCGCCGCAGACGGGTTCAATCCGCGCACGCTGCTGAGCGAAGCCCGGTTCGCCGCCGTCGACAGCGCGCGCAGTGTCGCCGAAAGGGCGGACGCCATCGCTGCGGCGCTGGAGGAAGCCCAGGAGAACCCGGCGCGGTTCGCCGCAACCGCCAGCCTGCTGCGCGCGGGCATGGCGCGTCTGCCGCTTGGCCCCGACACGGAAGACAAGGCTTTCCTGTTCGCCCGCGCCAATATCGCGGCCGGGGAACTCGGCGAAGCGGTCCGCTGGGTCACGCCGCCAGAACCGGAGCCAGCACCCGCCCCCGCACCGGCCCCAGCACCGGCCCTGTCCGACCCCTCCTCTGTGGAAGAGATCGGCCTTGCCCCGGAAAGCAGCGCCGCAGGCACGCCGACGGACCTTCTGATCCCGGACGGCATAACGATCGAAACCGGCAGCCCGCCCGCAGACGAGACCGCTGACCCGCTTGCCGGCGAAGACGACATGCTGCCGCCGGACCCGCCCGTCCTTTCGGAACCCCCGGCATTCGAGGCCGCCTGGATCGGCGCGCTGGCCATTCTGGCGGATGCCGAGGCCGGCAAGAGCGCCATCAAGACAGCGGCCGACCAGCTGATCGCGGCGGCAGAGAATGAAGACAAGACCGAGGCCGCCGCCCGCATGTTCGCGCTCTGGACCGCTGCCGGGACAGCCCCGCCGTCCGAAGCCCGCACTTTCCTGTCGGTCGAGAGCCCGACGGACCAGTCCTCCTCTGCCCCCGGTGACGCGATTGCCGTCTGGGCCGCGGCCCGGTCCGGCACGGCGGCGGAAGTCGTGCTGAGGACGGTGTCGCTGACCAATGGCGATCCGTCTGACATCGGACTGGCAGACATCACCCTGATCCTCGCCGCCCTGGAAGACATCGGGGCCGAAGACGCCGCCCGCCAGCTAGCGCTGGAGGCGACGGGATACTGGAAAGACGCGCCCTGATCCAAACGCAGCCTTGATCTCTGCCGGAAAAGGCAGATGCTGCCCTCACTTGGAAGGCCCGCATGAGAGGCCCGAGGGAGGAATGCATGAAATACCTGGGACAGGCGAGCCTCGCCGTCTTGCTGCTGGCGGCTGGCTGCACCGCTCAGCAGGAAACGACCACACCACCCGAAACCATCGCCGCAACGCCGGAGACCCTGGCCGAAGCGACTCCGGCAGACATGACGGCCCCTGCTCCGGCAGACCGGGTTGCCCTGTTCGGTGACCTGCACGTCCACACCGGCCAGTCCTTCGATGCCTTCATCTCCTCTGTCCGGGCCACGCCCGACGATGCCTATCGCTTTGCCAAGGGCGAGAAGATCACGACTGATGGCGGCTATGACGTACAGCTGAACGGCCCGCTCGATTTCCTCGCCGTGACCGACCATGGCGAATATATGGGCATCATGCCGGCCATGGCGACGCCCGGCACGGCCCTGTCCCAGACCGCTTTCGCAAAATCCGTCTTCGGACCGGACGCGGAAAATCCGGCCCAGTCCTTCCAGAAGGTCGGCCTGACGATCGTGTCCGGCGACGAGATTGAAGAGATCTATGACCGGGACGTGATCGATTCGGCCTGGCACCGCGCCATCGACGCGGCAGAGCGCCACTATGAGCCCGGCAAGTTCACGACGTTTGCCGGATATGAATTCACCGCCATGACGCCTGTGCTCGAATCCAAGATCCCGGCCGCAGCCAATTTGCACCGCAATGTCATCTTCCGGGGCGAGGCACCGCCGCGCCTGTTCTCCACCCTTGATTCGCCGAACCCGGAGGATCTCTGGACCTGGATGGATGCCCAGCGCGCCGACGGCCGGGACGTCATGTCCATCCCGCACAATTCGAACGCCTCCAATGGCGAGATGTTCGCATCGGAAACCTATGAGGGCGGCGAGCTGACGGCGGACTATGCCGTGACCCGCATGCGCAACGAGCCTGTGATCGAGATCACCCAGATCAAGGGCACATCCGAGGCCCACCCCGCCCTCTCGCCGAATGACGAATGGGCCAATTTCGAACTCTATGAGACCTTTGTCGGCAGCGCGGCGAAAACGACTCCGCACATCGGCGACTATGCCCGCAATGCACTCGCCCGCGGGCTCGGCCTCGCCGACACGAAAGGCTTCAACCCGTTCCGGTTTGGCTTCATCGGCTCCAGCGATACGCATATCGGGGCCGGTCCGTTCATTGAGGAAACCTTCTGGGGCAAGTTCCCGGTCGATGGCGGAGATCCGGCCAAGCGCCACTCCATTCCGCCGAATGGCGCGAAAACCTGGGACGCCGAAGGCGCCCGGATCACCATTCCGGCCGATGGCGTGATGGTTCCGAACATGCGCCGCCTGCTGGCTGCCAGCCAGTACAGCGCCTCGGGCCTCGCCGGTGTGTGGGCGGACGAAAACACGCGCGAAGCAATCTTCGATGCGATCCGCCGCAAGGAAACCTTCGGAACGTCCGGCCCGCGCCTGAAGGCCCGCATGTTCGCAAGCTTCGATTTCGGCGATGACATCCTGAACGATCCGGATCTCGTCGCCAGCGCCTATGAGGCCGGTGTCCCGCAGGGCGGGAACCTGACCGGCAGCGGCGCTGCGCCGAAGATCCTCGCCTGGGCCTTGCGCGATCCGGACTCCTATCCCCTGCAACGCGTGCAGGTGGTGAAGGTCTGGACCGATGCAGACGGCACCGCGCATGAGGCCGTCTATGACGCCGCCTGCTCCGGCGGCGCCGCGCCAGACCCGGCAACCCATCGGTGTCCGGACAATGGCGCCAGCGTCGACCTCGCCGACTGCTCCACCGAGGACGGCACAGGTGCAGGCGAGATGAAAGCCCTGTGGACCGATCCGGACTTCGACCCGGCCCGGCGCTCGGCCTATTACGTCCGTGTGCTGGAAAACCCGTCCTGCCGCTGGTCCAGCTGGGATGCGGCCCGCAACGGCACGCCGCCCAATCCGGACATGCCGTCCACAATCCAGGAACGGGCCTGGACCAGCCCCGTCTGGTACAATCCGCAGGACTGACACAATTCTGCCTGAAGCGCGGGGCAGAGAGCCTGCCCTGCGCTTATCAGACCGTCCTGCTTCAGGTGTTCCATGCCCGACTTCGTCATCCCCGGCGACATCGCCCACGTCATCCAGATTGCCATCGCGCCCGTCTTCCTGCTGGCCGGCATCGGGGCGTTCCTGAACGTGATGACCAACCGGCTGGGCCGGGTGGTGGACCGCTGGCGCTCCCTGGAAGCGGAGCTGTCCGGCTGCGATGACGCGCGCCGCCGGATTTACGTGACAGAACTCGGCATCCTCGACCGGCGCATGGCGCACTCGAACCGGGCCATTGCGCTGTCGACCCTTGCCGCCCTGCTTGTCTGCGTCGTGATTATCTTCCTGTTCACAGGCCAGCTGCTGCACGTCTCGGTAACCCGCGCCGTTTCGATCCTGTTCATTGCGGCCATGAGTGTTCTGGTGACGGCGCTGCTGTCCTTCCTGCTCGAAATCCGCATTTCCAGCCGGACGCTGCGGGTCGCCCGCGATACGCTGAAGCACCGGACATGAGAAAAGCCCGCCCCGGGACACCGGGACGGGCCTTTGTCGGATCGGCTGGAGATCAGAATTTCTCGCCGACCATCTCCTCGCTCTTCGCCCAGAGCGCCGCGGCGTTGGCGGGGTCCAGCGCATAGGCCCGGACGCCGGACGCGCTGGCGCCGACATCACCGGACACGATTTCGGCGACGTGACAGTCTTCGCAATACTTTCCGCCTACGGCATCCGCGTCGGCCACGACACCCGCCCAGAGTGACGTCGCCGCCCCCTGCGGGATGGATTTGAACGTGAACGGCGGCTCACCGGACTTTTCCCGGTCTGCATCCAGCCGCTCGACCAGGGCGGCCATGTCCGCTTCGGTCATGTGGCGGCCAAGCTCTGTCTGGATACCGCCCGGGTGCACCGCCGCTGCCCGCACGCCGCGCGCCTTGTGGCGCCGGTCGAACTCCACCGCGAAGAGAACATTCGCCGTCTTCGATCGTCCATAGGCGCCGAACGGGGTGTATTCCGTCGTCTCGAAGTTTGGGTCGTCCAGATTCACATCCGAGAAGCGGTGGCCGGAGGACGCCAGCATGACCAGCCGGCCGCCATCTTTTATCAGCGGTGCGATGCGGTTGATGAAGGTGAAGTGGCCGAGATGGTTCGTGCCGAACTGCATCTCGAAACCGTCGGCGGTTTTCATCGGCGGGGTGGCCATGACCCCGGCATTGGCGATGACGAGATCGAATGTATCGCCCTTCCCTTTCAGCGTGTCCGATGCGGCGCGGACGCTGGCCAGAGAGGCGAGGTCAAGTTCGACCAGGTCGATCATCGGCAAGTCGCCGAGGGCGGCCTTCATGGCTTTTTCGGCCTTGGCGAGATCACGCGCCGCGCCGACCACGGCAGCACCATGGGACACGAGGGCCCGCGCAGTTTCGACGCCGAGGCCGGCGGAAACGCCGGTGACGAGCACGCGTTTGCCGCTGAGATCGACGCCCGCGAGGACATCTTCGGTTGTGGAAGTGGCACCAAACGATCCTGACATGAGGAGCTCCTTGCTTGGATTCTGTTCTGGATTCGGGCACCGGACCGCATTAAGTGGAGGGGCGCCTCCGCTTTCATATGTGGAGGGTCCCTCCGTTTACAAGGGGACGACAAAATAATTGCGACTGAGATGACCGAGACGAAGACCGGACAGAAACGCCTGCGCGCCGACGCAGAACGTAACCGCCAACGCCTGCTGCAAGCGGCGAAGGAGGTATTTGCGCGTGACGGGGCATCCGCCAGCCTGGAGGAAATTGCCCGGACGGCGGGGGTCGGCATCGGCACGCTCTACCGGCACTTCCCGTCGCGCGACACGCTGGTGGAAGACGTCTACCGCAACGCCGTCGTCCAGCTGGGAGAAGCGGCCGGGCAACTCGCGGAAACCCATGCCCCGCTCGATGCCATCCGCGAATGGCTGCTGCTGTTTGTCGACTACATCTCGACCAAGCGGATCATGACCGAAGCCATCACGGCGCTCGGCGGCAGTGCCGACACGCTTTATGCAGGCACCGGCGACATCATGCGCAATGCCCTCGCCGATCTGGTGCGCCGGGCCGAAGCCGCCGGTGATATCCGGCCCGTGGCGGACCCGTTCGACCTCCTGCGTGCCGTGGCCGGCGTGCTCTACGTCTCCCCCGCGGCGGACCCGCAGGCAGAGTCCGGCGCCCGCAATGTGATCGACCTGCTGATCGCCGGCCTCCGCAAGACCTGACAACCGGCCGCCCCGCCCGTTCACAAGCTTTCAACAGGTTCCGTGCGATAGTGGCATCATGTCAGATCGCGCGCGTATCGAAGCCTTCCTGGAAATGATGTCCGCCGAACGGGGCGCCTCCCCCAATACGCTCGACGCCTATGGGCGGGACCTGCTGGACGCCTCGGAATATTGCGGCGGCAAGCTGGAGACCGCCGGCGCGCGGGACCTGGCCGGATGGCTGTCGGATCTCGCCGCGCGCGGCATGGCGCCGTCTTCCCAGGCGCGGAAGCTCTCCGCCGTCCGGCGGTTCTTCCACTTCCTGTTCGAAGAAGGCGACCGCAAGGACGACCCGACCGCAAAGCTGGACGGGCCGAAACCGTCCCGCGATGTGCCGGATGTGCTGTCGCGTGAGGAAATGGCCCGCCTGATCGACACCTGCGGGGAAGATTTGCGGCTGAAGGCGCTGGTCGAGTTGCTCTATGGCGCGGGGCTTCGTGTGTCGGAACTTGTCTCGCTGACGCTCGGCTCCCTCCCCCGCCGCAAGGGCGAGCGCTGGGTGACGCGCGATGTCATCATTCGCGGTAAGGGCGGCAAGGAACGGTTGTGCCCGCTGGGCGGCCCGGCGCTGGCGGCCCTTTCAGACTGGCTGGCCGTGCGCGAAGAGACCCTGCCCAAGAACAGCCTCGCCCGCACCCGCGCGGAGAAATTCGTCTTCCCCTCACGCGGAAAGGAAGGCCACCTGACGCGCCGCCGCCTCGGCCAATTGCTGGAAGAACTGGCGATCATGGCCGGTATCCGGCCCGGCCGGGTCCATCCCCACGCCCTGCGGCACGCCTATGCCACCCACCTCCTGATGGGCGGCGCAGACCTGCGCAGCGTGCAGACCCTGCTCGGCCACGCCGACATCGCCACGACCCAGATCTACACCCACGTCCTGACCGACGAACTCGCCGAATTGCTGGAAACGGCCCACCCGCTGGCAAGCCGCTGATAATCAGCTTGCTGGCACGTAACGGATAATGACGCTTGCGATCCCGCGTCTGTGGGCCGATATTGCC
Source organism: Hyphomonas adhaerens MHS-3 (assembly GCF_000685235.1). Classification (NCBI taxonomy): domain Bacteria; kingdom Pseudomonadati; phylum Pseudomonadota; class Alphaproteobacteria; order Hyphomonadales; family Hyphomonadaceae; genus Hyphomonas; species Hyphomonas adhaerens. Next base: position 909,528 of record NZ_ARYH01000001.1, on the reverse strand, counting down.
TGCGTCAGATGTGGAGAGTCCCCATGGGCCCCTTGTTCAAAGCGATTATTCCGGCCGCGCTGCTCACCGAGATCGCCGCCATTGTCTTCTTTACCGCCACCTGGTCGATCCTGGCGGAGATGCATTTCGGGAAATCGGTGATCCTGGGCGGTGAAGCCGTGACAGCCATCGGCGTGATCGCCATTGGCGTTGCCGTGTTCCGCCGTGCCATCCGCTCTGAAAAGCGCATGGCATCGGCCGATGCGGCGGCTGACGCTTAAGCGCCTGAAACCGCCCTTTCGGTTTAAATCTCGACTGCACCCGATCCGCGGGTCTGGACCCAGAAGGCGTGAATGACGCCCGGGAGCCAGCCAACCAGCGTGAGAAGCACGTTGAGCAGGAGCTGCACGCCGATCCCTTCCTTCAGGGCCACCGGCACAGGCGGGAACAGGATGGTCAGCAGGATCATCAGAATAGACATGATTGGACCTTTCTCGTCAGCAGTTCGTGCTAACCAACGCCCCGGGGAAGCGGTCGTTCCATCTGCCGCCGTCGCGGCCAAATGGCGGTTTGACGCGCTGCACCATTCGCCCTAGGCGTATCGGCAAAAGTCAGGGGCAGAGATCATGTCACAGAAAACACCGCGTAATTTCTTCAAGCCGCTCGCCATCGGCGCGCCGGAGCCAATGCGGGACCTTCCCGTCAAGCTGGAGCGGATGATCCATTTCGTCCCGCCGCACCTGGATAAAGTGCGCGCCAAGGTGCCCTCCATGGCCCCCGGCGTGGATGTGATCCTCGCCAACCTTGAAGACGCGATCCCCGCAGATGCCAAGGATGCTGCCCGCGCCGGCGCCATCGAGATGGCCAACATGTATGACTGGCAGGGCAAGGGCACCGGCTTCTGGAGCCGCGTGAACCCGCTGAACTCGCCCTGGTTCCAGGAAGACGTTTCCCAGCTGGTCCTCAATGCCGGCCACCAGCTGGACGTGATCATGCTGCCCAAGGTCGAGGGCCCGTGGGACATTCACTTCGCCGACCAGTATGTCGCCCAGCTGGAAGCCAAGGCGGGCCTCACCCGCCCGATCCTGTTCCACGCGATCCTCGAAACCGCGCAGGGCATGGCGCTGGTGGAAGACATCGCGCTGGCCTCCCCGCGCATGCAGGGCATCAGCCTCGGCCCGGCAGACCTTGCCGCCGACCGCAAGATGAAAACAACCCGCGTTGGCGGCGGCCACCCCTTCTACCGCGTGATCGAGGATCCGAAGGAAGACGGCAGCGACCGCGCCAGCGCCCAGCAGGACCCGTGGCACTACACGATTGCCCGCATGGTCGATGCCTGCCGCATGGCCGGGATCAATGCCTTCTACGGCCCGTTCGGCGACATTGCCGACCTCGACGCCTGCGAACAGCAGTTCCGCAATGCCTTCCTGCTCGGCTGCGCCGGCACGTGGAGCCTGCACCCGAACCAGATCGCCATCGCGAAAAAGGTCTTCAGCCCGGATCCGGACGAAGTGAAATTCGCCCGCAAGATCCTGGCCGCCATGCCGGACGGCACGGGCGTCGCCATGATCGACGGCAAGATGCAGGACGACGCCACCTGGAAACAGGCCAAGGTGATCTCCGATCTGGCCGATCTCGTCGCCGGCAAGGACCCCGATTTGGCAAAAGCGTATTCTGGCGATTAGTGTGCGGGGCGGGGTTCCTGGGGCAACCAAGGAGAAACGCTTTGAAATTTACCCACCTACTCGCCGCCGCTGTCTGCGCCATTCCGCTTGCAGGCGCGGCACATGCTGAAAAAAATTACCATGGATTCAAGCCGGAAACGGTCGACGCGCTGAATGAGAAACTGCAAACGCCGTTGACCGAGTCCGCTCTGGAAGTGCTGAGCCATTCGACAGAGATCGAGCCCTGCGGCGGCACGCAGGCCATTACGATGAACCCGCCGGACGGCTGGGAGGCCCGGCTCGAAACGTCCCACGCTGCAGGCGGCGACCAGGTTCTTCCCGTGCCGACCACGGGCCTGACACTGGAATATCCGGCCGTTTATCAGCTGTTGGGCGTGGAAGGTGCGTGCGAGGCCATGTTCGACATCACGGCCGGCGGCAAGACGCAGAATATCCAGACAAGCTGCAGCCTGCCCGGGTTCGACGAGGCCGCCGCGAATGTGTTCGCGCCGCTCGAATTCGAACCGGCCGAAGGACAGGACAGCCCGGCCATCGACAATGTGCTCGTCCCGGTCAATTTCTGCCGGTCCGACGAAGAGACGGCCGCGCCCTGATCGGATTTGGCCCTTTTGCGCCATCCATCGCATGCTAAGCTCAGTCTTTGGCATGGGAGGAAACAAAATGGCCAAGCATCTTATTCCGACGACCGGCTACTCGCCTCAATTGCAGCGCTGGTTCGACTGGATGGAAGGCGACCATTCGCCAGAGGGCCTGTCCGGCCAGCTGGCGGATGATGTCGTGTTCCGCAGCCCGGTCGTCCACACGCCGCAGGAAGGCAAGCCGATCACGATGGCCTATCTCACGGCCGCCGGGGAGACGCTGGGCGGCGACACGTTCCGCTATGTCCGCGCCTTCGATTGCGGCGACAAGGCCGTGCTGGAATTCGAGTGCGTGATGGATGGCATCCAGGTCAATGGCGTCGACATGATCCAATGGAATGATGCGGGCCAGATCTCCGATTTCAAGGTCATGGTCCGTCCCCTGAAGGCCATCCAGACCGTGCACGCGGCGATGGGCGCCATGCTCGCCAAGATGAAAGCCGGCGCATGAACCCACCCACTTTGTCGACAGACCGGCTGGTTCTTCGCCCCTTCGAAGACGCCGACTTTCCGCATGCCGCCGCCATGTGGGGCGATGAGGATGTTGTCCGGTTTATCGGCGGCAAGACACGCAGCCGGCAGGACGTCTGGTTCGCCTCCGTCCGTGGCCGGGGCATGTGGGATGTGAAGGGCTATGGTAACTGGACGGTGATCGACCGGGAGACCGGCACCTTTCTCGGCGAGGTGGGGTTCGCCGATTTCATGCGCGGGATCGACCCGGACCTGTCGCAATGGCCGGAAGCGGGCTGGGCCTTTTCCCGCGCCTCATGGGGCCGCGGCATCGGCAGCGAAGCCGTGGGCCTTGCCCATGACTGGCTGGACCGGAACCGCCCGGGCCCGAGCGTCTGCATCATTGATGAAGATCACAAGGCCTCCCGCCGGGTGGCGGAAAAATGCGGGTATGAATACTGGCAGATGGCCCTGCTCGGCGATCATCCGGTCATGGTGTTCAGGCGCGGCGGTGCCTAGCTTGCCTTGCGCGGGGCGCTCGCGCGTTTGTCCCAGCCGCGCAGCAGCTCAAGGAAGCCTTCCTGCGGCAGGCCGGGCGAATACAGGAAGCCCTGTGCCATGGAACAGCCGCGGCGGGACAGGAACTCGGCCTGGCGTTCGGTCTCCACGCCCTCTGCCACCGTCTTGAGTCCCAGGGTTTCCGCCATGGCGAGGATCATCTCGACAATGGCCGGGGCCTGACGATCTGCATCGAGGGCGGACACGAACTGGCGGTCGATCTTGAACACGTCAAACGGCAGCTGGGTCAGCATGGACAGGTTGGAATGGCCGGTGCCGAAATCGTCGAGCGCCAGCTTGACGCCCAGCGCACGCAACGGACGCATCACCCGGTCGACCTTTGTCGGGTCGGACACAGCCATGCTTTCGGTAATCTCGAGTTCCAGACGCGCTGGTGGCAGGCCGGTCCGCTTCAGCACTTCGAGCACCAGATTGGTCAGGTCCACCGTCATGAACTGGCGCGGCGACACGTTGACCGCCACGGAGACATCGAAGCCCTCTTTCATCCAGACGACGGCGCATTCGCAAGCCGATTCGAGGATCTGCTCGCCAATCTGGTTGACCAGGCCGGTTTCCTCCGCCAGCGGAATAAAGGCGGCGGGAGAGATGATCTTGCCATTGGCACGCTGCCAGCGGGCGAGCGCTTCGCAGCCGACGATCTTGCCCGTGGCAAAATCGACCTTGGGCTGGAACACCGCCTTGAACTCCCGGGCCGCAACGGCCTCGCGCAGTTCCGCTTCCAGCATGTACTTGCCGCGGGCGACGCGGTTCAGGCGCGGAGAAAAGTAGCGGAAGCCGGACGCCGATTCCTGACGCACCTGCTGGAGCGCCAGATCCGCATGGCGGAACAGTTTCTGAGGCGAATCCGCATCTTCGGGCGCCATGACGATTCCGCCGGACATCCCGATACTGACAGACTGGCCATTGATCTCGAACGGCTGCGCAAAGGCCACCCGGATGGCGCGCGCAATGTTCGACACGTTCTCCCGCGTGATCGCGCTCGGCAGGAAGATCGCAAACTGGTCATTGTGCAGCGCTGCGATCATCGCGTCATCGAGACTGGGGGCGACCGTCGGGTCGAGACGGCTCATGCTGCCGGTCAGGCGTTCGCCGACCGATTTCAGCAGCGTATTCGTGGCCAGGCTGCCCAGCCGTTCGGCCGCGCGGCCGAACTGGTCGAGATCGAGCAGGAAAAAGGCGGCAGGCGAATCGTAGGAGGCGAATGGCAGCTTGCGCTCGATCTCTGCCTCCAGGGCGATCGTGTTCGGCAGGCCGGTCCGCTGGTCGACATAGGCGATCGTGGCGAGGCGTTCGTTTTCACGGCGCAGATGGCTGACGCGGCGGGTCACCGCGACGCGCAGGCGGCGCAGTTCCTTGAACATGACCGTATCCACACCGCGCGGGCGGACCGAGGTCGTATCGTCCAGATAAGCGAGGAAACGCTGCAGGACCCGCTGAAAGGACCGAGCCAGCACGAAGGAGGCCCCTGCCCCGCAGGCAATGGACATCAGCACCAGGCCCAGCATCACTTCGGGCGGCGACGCCATATCGTTCCAGGCGTGTCCGCCGATGATCACGCGATAGGTCTGTTCGAGGACGGTCACAGCGCCATAAACGAGGACAGCCGCAACGGCGCCGGCAGTCGCGGCAAATGCCGGCAGCGTCATCGAGCCGAAAAAACGGCGTATCTGCGACATCTTGCGCAAAGAAATCCTCGCCTCACCGCACCCGAAGGCGCGCTTTCCCAAACGCACATTCTGCCAATATGTTTAGAAATCAGTGAACAAGATGCGCTAGCTGTAGTGCGATCTACACACTATATCGGCAGCCATGACCCAGAACCGCACCGCAACCGTCAGCCGCAAGACCAAGGAAACGGACATTACCGTGACCGTGGGCCTCGACGGCACAGGAAAATCCGACATCCAGACAGGGATCGGGTTCTTCGACCATATGCTGGAGAGCTTTTCCAAGCACTCGGCCATCGACCTGACCGTGCGCTGCGACGGCGACCTGCACATCGACATGCACCACAGCGTCGAGGATACGGGCATCGTGATCGGCCAGGCCATCCTGAAGGCGCTGGGCGATTTTGCCGGCATCACCCGTTTCGGCACGGCCTATATCCCGATGGACGAAACGCTGAGCCGGGCGAGCCTCGACCTCTGCAAACGCCCTTACCTGGTGTGGAAAGTACAGTTCACGCGCGACAAGATCGGCGAAATGGACACAGAGCTCTTCAAGGAGTTCTTCCACGCCCTGGCCGGAAATGGCGGCATGTGCCTGCACGTGGAAAATCTCTATGGCGAGAATTGCCACCACATCGCCGAAAGCTGCTTCAAGGCCACCGCCCGTGCCCTGCGCGCCGCGGTAACGGTCGACCCGCGCCTCGGCGGCCAGCCAGCCAGCACCAAGGGCAGCCTCTAGACTCTTCCGGATCTATGCCGTAGCGCTTCCTGCCCCAGAGACAGTGATGGGGACAGGAACAGGCGGGGTGTAACCAATTTCCTGTTCGCCAATCGGCAGAGCCCGTTGGGCATTTTGCCGTTTGGCCTAAATACTCTTCGATTACTATCTACCCTGAAACTATTGGAAATTTGGTTTCCGGCTTTTATTTTGGCCGTGATGTAAATGCCGATTTCATCACCATATATACTGGACGGAATATTTTTTCCGGACAGATGAAAGCGACTCCCATGTCCTCTCAGAACAAGCAGGGCAAACCTGGAAAGCCCTCGCCGCCGCCGATGCCGCAATCGATGCAGGAAAAGCGGGCTGAGCAAGCCCGCCAGCAAGGCAAGCAGGACAAGGAACAGCCCCCCAAAAATTAGTCGTTCCCATCTGCTGTCAGGCCCTCCCCCAAGGTCTGATAGCCGTCTGGGCGCCGCGTCCGGAACGAATGTCCGGATGCAGCTTTCCCGCATCAACCCGGAACCACGGGGGCGAGACGTGGAGACCGGAAAGGAACCGCCATGACGAATCGCATTTCAAAACACCTCGTAACCTTCCGCAGCCCGTTTTATCTCGAAAGCCTCGAAGACGAATGGCCCGCGGGCGATTACACGATCGAGACGGAAGAAGAGCCGCTGGATAGCGCGTCTTTCCTCGCCTACCGGCGGGTCAGCACCACGATGATCGTCCACAGGAAACGCGGCTTACGGACAGAAACAAAGTTCGTGACCATTGATCCGGCCGATCTGGCAGCCGCGCAGGCACGCGATCAACAGCCTCTGGACCGGGCAGAAAACGAAGGCATGTCGGGGCGCTGACGCGCCCTCGCCGCGTCTCTGCAGGCTGTCCGGATCTGGCGCAGGTCGCCTTCCCGGGATGATCCCCTCACCTGACTGCGCCGATGGGCGCAACCGCGTCGGCCCCTGCCCCCGCGCGGATGGCGGCGTATCGTCTTTGCGTTCGGCCGGATGGGTGCCTATCATCAGGCGCAACCGCAACGCATCATGAGATCCAGGCAGGTCAGGGACCGGAATGAAGAAAGACGACGATTTCCAGCTCTGGCCGTTCATGACGCTCATTGCGCTCTTTTTCCTGATGCAGGCCCTGCTTCCCGGCCCGGCCGACCAGTCGAGACTGTCCTACAGCGAATTCGAAAAGCTTGCCCGCGAAGGCCAGGTCGAGAAGGTGACAATTTCGGGGTCGGCGCTGACCGGCACATTCCGCCAGCCTGTTGACGGCAACGACCGGTTCCGGACCACCCTCGTCGATCCGGCTCTGGCCGACCGCCTCGAAGGCATGAACATCGAGATCGAGAACATTCCGCCGAACCCGGTTCTGGGGGCGCTGTTCTCCATGCTCGCGCCGCTCATCCTGTTCCTCGGGCTCTATTTCTTCCTGTTCCGGCGCTCGATCGGCGCTGGCGGCGGCGCCGGCGCGATTTCCCTCGGCAAGAGCGGCGCAAAAATCTTCGCCGAAGAAGAGACCGGGGTCACGTTCGATGACGTCGCTGGCGTTGATGAAGCAAAACTCGAACTCATGGAAATCATCGATTTCCTGAAGAACCCCGGCGAATATGAACGGCTTGGCGCCCATGTTCCGAAAGGCGTCCTGCTGGTCGGCCCGCCGGGCACCGGCAAGACGCTTCTGGCCCGCGCCGTCGCCGGTCAGGCCGGAGTCCCCTTCTTTTCCATCAGCGGATCCCAATTCGTCGAAATCTTTGTCGGGGTCGGCGCCGCCCGGGTACGGGACCTGTTCACCCAGGCCCGCAAGATGGCGCCCGCCATCATCTTCGTCGACGAACTCGATGCCCTCGGGCGCGCGCGCAGCCTCGGGCAGATGAACGGCAATGACGAACGCGAGCAAACCCTGAACCAGCTCCTCGCCGAGCTTGATGGCTTCGACCCGTCTTCGGGAATCGTCCTGCTTGCGGCAACCAACCGGCCGGAAATTCTTGATCCCGCGCTCCTGCGGGCGGGCCGGTTCGACCGGCAGGTCCTCGTCGACAAGCCTGACAAGAAGGGCCGTGTGGCGATCCTGAAAGTCCACACTCGCAAGATCCAGCTGGGACCGGATGTCGATCTGGAACCGGTTGCGGCGATGACGACGGGGTTTACCGGCGCAGACCTCGCCAACCTCGTCAACGAAGCGGCCATCCTGGCGACCCGCCGCCGGGCCGGCACGGTCGGCATGGAGGATTTCTCCGCTGCCATCGAACGGATCGTGGCCGGGCTTGAGAAGCGCAACCGCCTGCTCAACGAAAAAGAACGCCGGATCGTGGCCCATCACGAAATGGGGCATGCGATCACGGCCCTCGCCCTGCCGGGCACGGACCGGGTGCACAAAGTCTCGATCATTCCGCGCGGCGTCGGGGCGCTCGGATACACGATCCAGCGGCCCACCGAAGACCGCTACCTGATGACCCGGGAAGAACTGGTCAACAAGATCTGCGTGCTTCTGGGCGGCCGCGCAGCCGAGAAACTGGTGTTCGATGAAGTCTCGACCGGCGCCGCGGATGATCTCACCAAGGCCACCGAAATTGCGCGCAGCATGGTCGAGCGGTTCGGCATGGATGAAAAACTGGGCCATCTGGTCTTCCAGGAAGACCGCCCCTATTTCCTCGACAACCAGCCGGTCAGGTCAACGTCCATCAGCGAGGCGACGGCCGAACGTCTGGACACGGCAGTGTCAGACATCATCAGGGACGCTTTCCAGCGCACCACGGCCATCCTCACGGACAATCGCAGCCTGCTCGAAAAGTGCGCGCAGGACCTGCTCGTCAAAGAAACGCTGGACGAAGATGAAATCGCCGAGATCTCAAAAGCCCTGAAGCGGGCAACCCCACCCGGCATGCGCGCAGCCGAGTGAGGTCGCCCTCCGGGTTCTTATTTGCGGTAATCGAGCGGCGGGTCGCGGTCGCCGAGAAGCGAGCGGTACTGATAATCCGGTCCGCGCTTTTCATCAAACTCCTTGCGGGCTTCCGCGCGCAGATCCGGGTTCGTGAACAGTTCGATCGCGGCCAGCGTCAACGTCTTGGACGCCACCTGCGTGCCCTTGTGCCCGATGGATGTGCCGGATGCCGCGACGGCCTGCCAGGAGTGAGCCGGCGTGCCCGGCACCCAGGTCGCCGTGTTCAGGCCAACGGTCGGCACGGCATAGGACACATCGCCCACATCGGTGGAACCGTAACCGAGCGAGACCTCAAAGGGCTGGATCTCCGATTCCGAACCGATCGGCAGGGTCGGCGTCGTCAGCGTGGCGTAGATGGTTTCGGCGAAGGCCTTCTCTTCTTCATTATACGTGACCCCGCCAACTTCGCGCAGCTTCGAATCCATCATTTTCGCCAGCGTCTCGTTTACCAGCAGCGGGTTGTTGCCGTGGATGACTTCCCAGTCGACCGTCGTGCCTGTGCCGAGGGCTGCGCCGCGCGCGGCGTCTTCCAGGCGCGTCCAGATCGCTTCCACGCCGTCCGCGGTCGGATGGCGGACATAGTAGAAGACTTCGGCAAAGTCCGGCACCACATTCGGGGCGGAGCCGCCGGAGGTGATGACGTAATGGATGCGGGCGTCCTGCGGCACATGCTCGCGCATCATGTTGACCATCATGTCAAAGGCTTCGACGCCGTCGAGCGCCGAGCGGCCTTTCTCCGGTGCGCCGGCCGCATGGGCCGAGAGGCCGTGGAAGCGGAACTTGGCCGAGCGGTTGGCCAGCGTCGTGCGTGCAGCGGCGGAGTTGCGGTCCCCCGCATGCCAGTGCAGCGCGATGTCGACATCGTTGAACAGGCCCGCGCGGACCATGTAGACCTTGCCGCTGCCGCCCTCTTCCGCTGGCGTGCCGTACAGGCGGATCGTCCCCGGCGTGCCGGTCTCTTCCAGCCAGTCCTTGATCGCGATGGCCGCCGTGGTGGAGCCTGCCGCGAAGAGGTTGTGCCCGCAGGCGTGGCCCGCGCCCATGCCGTCGCGCTCTTCCCGGTCCGGGCTGGCGGTCTGGTTGATGCCCGGCAGCGCGTCGAACTCGGCGAGGATGGCGATCACCGGGCCGCCGGTGCCATATTCCGCCACGAAGGCGGTCGGGATGCCGGCGACGCCTGCCTCCACGTCAAAGCCTTCGACCTTCAGGGTCTGCTGCAGCAGGCCGGAGGATTTTTCCTCCTGATAGCCAACTTCGGCCCATTCCCAGATCTGGTCAGACAGGCTGTTCGACAGGTCCGCCTTTTCTTCCACCTGCTCGATCAGGTTTGCATCGCGGCTGTCGGGCCAGGCCGGGCCGGTGATGCAGGCCGCAAGCAGGGCGGTGGAGAGGAGAGGCAGAATGGGGCGCATGAGGCATACTCCGTAAAAAGGTCTCGAATCTGGCGCGGACATTGGGACAGCTCGCCGGGCCGCACAAGGAAAACCGGGCTGCCGCGGTGTCACACAGACCCTTCGCGCTCAATCACGAGCACACGTGCCTCTCCGATGGGATGCGCGACGTGTTCGTCCCCCACCCCGGCGACGAACATGTCGCCTGCGCCGAGCTGCACGATCTTTTCTGCGCCGTTTTCCCGGTAGTGCATGTCGACGACGCCCTGCATCACGACGAACACCTCCGCGCCGTCATTGACGTGCCATTTATAGGGCTGGTCGGTCCAGTGCAGGCGCACGCTCGCCCCGTCGATCCGGGCGATCTCGCGCGCGCCCCAGGCCTTGTCGGCCCGGAAGGTCTGCGCATCCTGTATGATTTCCGGCATGAATAACCCTGTTCACTACGGCTGGACGGGCGGCAACCTAGCCTGCTTTCCCACAAGGAAGAACCATGCCGGTGACAGGAAATGTCTTTTCCTATGCCCGCCGCCCGGCTAACACGCGCGCATGACACAGGTCGCGCTGATTGATTACGGCTCCGGTAACCTCCACTCGGCCGAACGGGCCCTGCGGGAGGCGGCGGCGCTGGCGGGGACAAGCCACGAGATTGTCGTGACCGATTCCCCGGACGTCATCCTCGAATCCACCCGTATCGTGCTGCCCGGCGTAGGCCATTTCGCTGACTGCGCCGCGGGCCTGCGTGCCCGGGACGGCGTGGTCGACGCCCTGAACGAGGCGGTGCTGAAGGAGGCCAAGCCTTTCTTCGGCATCTGCGTCGGCATGCAGCTGATGGCGACGGCGGGGCTGGAGGACGGCTACACGGCCGGCCTCGGCTGGATCAAGGGCACGGTCGACATCATCGCGCCGGGCGAAGGCTTCCGCATTCCGCACATGGGCTGGAACGGGCTGGAGATCCCCCGCCCCCACCCCGTGCTGGCAGATTTGGGCGACGATCCGCACGTCTATTTCACCCATTCCTATGCGATGAAGCCGGACAACCCGGCCGACATCGCCGCAACGACCGATTATGGCCACCCGATCGTCGCCGCGGTCGCCCGGCGCAACATGTTCGGCACGCAGTTCCACCCGGAGAAGAGCCAGGCCACCGGGCTCAAGATCCTCTCAAACTTCCTGCAATGGGCGCCCTGAGTACCAGATGACCTTTACCCTCTACCCCGCCATCGACCTGAAAGACGGCCAGTGCGTACGCCTGCTGCGCGGCGAGATGGACCAGGCGACCGTCTTCTCCGACAGCCCGGCGGCGCAGGCCAAGGCCTTCCGCGAGGCGGGCTTCACCCATCTTCATGTGGTTGACCTGAACGGCGCCTTTGAGGGCAAGGCCGTGAACCGCGCGGCGGTCGAGGCGATCCTGAAGGCGACCGATGCGCCGGTACAGCTCGGCGGCGGCATCCGCACGCGGGCACAGATCGACGCCTGGCTGGAGGCCGGCATCTCCCGCGTCATCCTCGGCACGGTTGCGCTCAGGGATCCGGAACTGGTGAAAGCCGCCGCCCGCGCCCTGCCCGGCCAGGTCGTGGTCGGCATCGATGCGAAGAATGGCATGGTCGCGGTCGAAGGCTGGGCCGAGACCAGCGACATGAAGGCCACCGAACTCGCCAAGGCTTTTGAGGGGTGCGGCGTCGCCGCCATCGTCGCCACCGACATCGGCCGTGACGGCCTGAAGACCGGCGTCAACGTTCCGTTCACGGCAGAGCTCGCCAACACCGTCTCCATCCCCGTCATCGCCAGCGGCGGCGTCGCCAGCACCGACGACATCCGTGCCCTGATGGCCGCAGATGCGCCGATCGCCGGGTCTATCCTTGGACGGGCACTTTATGACGGGGATATTGTGCCGAGTGAGGCGCTACAAATTTCAAACATTCTATCCTGAATTCCACACAGCAACCTTGTATCTGCAACAGTATTTGTTTGACTCGCATAAGTAGAATCAGTCGTAGTGCTCCGAAATTGAGGTGCACTATCGATGTCAGACGACGATCAAGAACTCTCTCAGCTCGATAAAACGAAGCGCGCTCTTTCAGATGTTCTGGAATATGACCTGTCCAGCATCACGCGACGGGAAGAATTGGGCCAAACATTTTCATTTGAACGTGCTGTCCTTCCAGCGAAGCAAATCGTTGGAATATTCCGTTTAATTCCGACCAGTCATCTGGAAGAATTACCGGAAAAAGAACTCCAAATTATCCAGCAGGCTGCTGATTCCTTCACCAACTTGCTGGAGTCAATTCACGAATTTGATCCGGAAAACCCAACAGATAATACGGTTCGCCGCGATCAGATAGTGGACAATATAATTGGTCAGTATCAGCCGCTATTCTCGAAACTCTTCCCTCTGATCTCCTATCTTACCGCGCGCAGCACTGATTTCTCAGCGCTAGAAACTGATGCAAGGGCCGCTGTTCAAGAAGCAAAACGAGCCGCGGAAGACGTTGTCAAAGAAGTTCGAGCTCAGGGGTCTGAAGCTGAATCCACGCTGCAAACGATTCGTGATGTGGCTGCGGAGCAAGGTGTTTCTCAACAGGCCATCCACTTCCAAGCCGAGGCCGACAAACACAAGAAGGCCGCTGACAGGTGGGGCATGTACACTGTCCTGACCGCCATCGGACTTGGGCTGTTGGCGATCGTATCAATTTTTGTTCATAAATGGGATTTTCTCGCGCCGACAAATTTGTATGAGACTGTGCAGCTTTCGATTAGTAAAGCGATCCTTTTCGGCGCAGTGGGATACATGCTTGTCGTCTGTGTTCGGAATTTCGTTGCGCATAAGCACAACGAAGTCGTGAACCGACATCGCCAAAATGCACTGGTCACATTCAAAGCTTTGGTGGATGCTGCCTCGGTCGAGGGCAAGCAAGACATAGTTCTTATGCAGGCTTCCGAATGCATATTCACAGGACGCGATTCCGGATTTTCCCGATCAGCAGGTGGTTCGCCGACCCAGGGTGCAGCTATGCTACAGTTGCTCCCTCGTGTTCTAGGATCATCAAACCCTGCAGACGGTTAAACCGACGAACCAACTACCCCCTGAGCAACCGCTCATAAAACCCGCCCCATTGGCGGCCCGGTTCCACGAGGTGGGCTTCCAGGATCCAGTAGCGGGGGCGGCCGAGATGGTCGGGCTTGCTGAGCGGCTCCGGATTGTCCGGCCAGAGGCGCTGGTGGGCCGGCTCCAGCGGCCAGGTGGCGTGCGGGAACTCGCCCACGGTGTGCCCGGCGATCTTGCCGCCGAAATGATAGCCCCGCGCCTCTGCCGCGCGGCAGGCAAAGTCATAAACCTCCGCCCCCGTCACATCGGGCTTGGACAGCGCAAAGGCGCGCATCTCCTCGAACACTTCGGGCAGCGCGGCGACCAGCGCATGGCGGGCCGGGTCCTGCCCCATGGCATAGGTGCGGCCGACATCGGCCTCGGCCTGTTCGAAGACGGGGCCCATGTCGACATAGACCGTGTCTTCCGGCCCGATGGTCACTTCGTCCGGCCGGTCAGAGAAGATGCAGGTCGTGTTCGGCCCGGCGCGCACCAGGCGCTGGTGCCAGTTGCGCGCGATGCCGAACTGGTCTGCGGCGATGGCTTCGATGTCGCGGTCCACCTCCCCTTCGGTGCGGCCCGGCTTCATGATGCCCGCCGCCTCGATCGCGTCCAGCAGGGCGAAGGCGCGCTCCTCCGCGTCTACCATTCTTGCCCAGCGGGCGGCGTCGTCTTCGGTCTGATGTGTCATGCCCAAGGCCTAACCGCCTCAGCCCGCCTGTCAAACCGGGCGGTATAGACGGTCTATAGAAGGTGTATTGAGGGTGTTCGTGAGGGTGCCTCCGGCGGCGGGCGGCCGGATGGCCGGGCGTGCAACCGGCAGCTGTAATTGTGATTGTGGAGATGCCCTGAACCTCTATAAAAGAGCCCAAGAACTGGCAGACTCTTCTGGAAGATTATGCTAGGTCCGGCCGAAATTCTGGAGACATTACCTATGAAACTACCTCTTCTGACGCTTGCCCTTGCGGCTTCTCTGGCAGCCTGCACACAAGTTCCCCGCGAGGAACGCGGTGATCCCAAGGTTGCCGCAAATGGCGAGCCGCTGGTGTGCGAGCGCGTGCCGATTCCCGGCAAGATTTATCCGGGCAAGATCTGCATGACGGAAGCCCAATGGGCCCAGCACAAGAATGCCGGCCGCGATTCCACCAACTCGATCCAACGCCGCGGCCTCCAGACCGCAGACCCCCTCGCGAACGGCGGCTGAGCCCCGAAGGCACTGCAGAAGCAGACCCGACCAACAAGAACGCGCAGGTGCCGCCTGCGCGTTTTTTTGTGGCTGGCGCGGGCCCGCGTCACAGCGCAGGCTTTGCCGCGCGGGCTTTCCCGTCTAAAGCCGTGCCCATGACCCTGAAGACCCGCATCATCCCCTGCCTCGACGTCAAAGACGGGCGCACCGTCAAGGGCGTCAACTTCGTGGACCTGCAAGACGCGGGTGACCCCGTGGCGCTGGCGAAAGCCTATGACGCGCAGGGCGCCGACGAGCTCTGCTTCCTCGACATCACGGCCAGCCATGAGGGCCGCGGCACGCTGCTGGACATCGTCTCGGCCACCGCGGAACAGTGCTTCATGCCGCTGACCGTCGGCGGCGGCGTACGCAGCGCCGAGGATCTGGTGGCCCTCCTGCGGGCCGGCGCCGACAAGGTGGCGATCAATTCCGCTGCCGTCGCAGACCCGGATGTCGTCGCCCGCTGCGCCGCGAAGGCCGGGCGCCAGGCTGTCGTCGTCGCCATTGATGCCCGGCGGGTCGGCGGACCCGGTGAAGGACACTGGGAGATCTTCACCCATGGCGGGCGAACCGCCACCGGCATCGACGCGGTCGAGTTCGCGAAACTCGCCGAGAGCAAGGGCGCAGGCGAAATCCTGCTGACCAGCATGGACAAGGACGGCACCAAGTCCGGCTATGACATCCCGCTGCTGCAGGCGATCACATCTGTTGTAAACATTCCGGTTGTGGCCAGCGGCGGCGCGGGCAGCGTGGACGACATGCCGGCCGCCGTGCTGGATGGCGGGGCGACCGCGGTGCTGGCCGCCTCGATCTTCCATTTCGGCGAAGCAACGGTCGCAGATGCCCGCCGGGCGCTGCACGCCGCGGGGGCCCCTGTCCGTCCGTTCTAGACCCTTTTGGGGCCTATTCCGCGAAGACCGGCTTGCGTTTCTGCATCTCCGCCATCACCGCTTCCATCTGGTTCGGCGTGCGGATCACTTTCAGCTGTTCGGTGCTTTCCAGCATCAGCAGGTCAGCGTCGGACAGGTCCGCCATCGCATTGCACAGCGTCTTGGCCCCGCGCATGGCCGCCGGGTGCTTGTTGGCGATGATCCGTGCCAGCGCCAGCGCGTCTTCATGCGGCGTGTCCGAAACATGCGTGGCAAAGCCCATGGCGTGGGCTTCGCGGCCGTTGAACTCCCGGTTCGTATAGGTCAGCTCGCGGATCACATCGTCCCGCGCATTGCCGCGCCACAGCGGGAAACCGGCCATGTCAGGCACCAGGCCCCATTTCATTTCCATGATTGCGCAGCGCGTATCCGGGTGGATAAAGCGCACATCCGCGCCGGACAGGATCTGGAACCCGCCGCCAAACGCCACGCCGTGAGCTGCAGCAATCACGGGGACTTCCAGCTTCCGCCATCCCCAGGCGACGTGCTGGGCGAGGTTCGCGTCGCCGAATGCCCGTGTGGCAAGGTCCCCCGTTGCCCCACCTTTTTTCTCGCCGTCGCCTGACGAATTGCCGGACATGCTGGACAGGTCCAGCCCGGCGCAGAAGGCGCGCCCCTCCCCCGACAGCACGACGCAGCGCAGGCCCTTGGTGCCATGCAGCTCTTCGATCGTATCGGCCAGCGCCTGGAACTGGGCGGTGTCCAGCGCATTCATCTTGTCGGTGCGCACCATGCGGACATCTGCAATGCCGTCCTCAAGATGCGTGATCGTCACCCGGTCGCTCATCAGGAATCCTCCTTGTTTGGGATAAAAGTGACGCCCCCCGCGCCCGCGTCAAGCTGGCAGGCTTCCTCCCCTCGCGGAAGGAGGGTATGGAGACGCCATGTCTATTCTCGGATCTGCCGACCGCCTCGCCGAAGCCCTCGCCCATCTGGGCATGACCATCGATACACGTGCCGAAACCGGCGATGCGAGTTCGTCCTGGACGGCGAAACTTCTGTCGAAAGGGGTCGGCGCCTGCGCCGACAAAGCCGAGGAAGAGGCCGGTGAATTCATCCAGGCCCTGCGGGAAGAGAGCGATGACCGCGTCGCCAGCGAAGCCGCCGACATGCTCTACCATGCCCTCGTCGCCCTGCGCGTGCGAGGCGTCAGCCTCGATGATGTGGCCGCCGCGCTTGAGAAGCGCCAGGGCACCAGCGGGATTGCGGAAAAGGCGAGCCGCAAGGACTGATCCCTTAAAGCGCGCGCTCCAGGTAGATCACTTCCTTCTTCCCGGGCACGAAAGCCTGGGCACCGACCTCGACGAAACCAAGCCGTTTGTGGAAGCGCAGTGAGCCCGGATTGGGCGGCACGCGGTTCACTTCACATCCAATGGAATCATAGCGCCCGGCGCATGCCGCAAAAGCGGCCTCGTACAGCGCTTCGCCGATGCGCTGGCCCCGCGCCGATGCATCAATCGCGATCCGGTCGACATAGTTCGCATTGCCTTCCCGCGCCTCGAACCAGCGGAGATTGTCGCTGGTATAGGCGGCGGTGCCGGGCGGGACGAGATTCAGGAAACCTATCGGGCGGCCGGTGTCATCGACGGCGACAAGGCATTCGGACAGGGATACCCATTTGCCAAGGCTTTCGGCCGTTTCGCGGCTGACGCCCGGCACCCCCTGCTCGTTGATCGCGTGCAGGGCCGGCAGGTCTGAGGGCACATAGGCCCGGATTGTGGTCATGAAATCTCTTTCGGCGGCTTCAGGCGGCGCTTGGTCTGGTGGCTGTCAGCCTTGTCGCCGGTCGGCTTTTCTCCGCGCATGTAGTGGCGCTGCCAACGCGCTTTCATGGCGTTTTCCTCGCCCTCGCCGAGGCGTTTGTTGAAGTCCGCCCGGCTTTCGGTCCAGGCGGTATATTCCTTCACCAGCTCCGCGTTCGAGCGCAGGGCTTTGCGTTCCGGCTGTATCTCTTCCAGCTTCTTGTGTTCCATCAGCGTGATGAAGGCGAAGGGCTCGCCCTTTTCGAAGACCACGCTGCCCTTGCGGGTCATTTGCCAGTTCATGGTGAAGGGGAATGGAAGCCAGTCGGTCTCAACCAGGCCCGTCAGCGGATAGATGCCATCCTTCGGCCAGTTTGGCGGGCCGGTGACCCAGACGCCCCAGCCGGGCGGGGTGCGGAACAGGTGGCCGGTATGGAACGTAACGATCCCGCGGGCGAAATGCGCCCCGGCAAAGCTGTCGATGGCGCGCGGGTCCCCGCGGGTCAGCAGGCGGATATCCTCATTGCGCGGGCCGCCATTCCATTCGATCTTGATGTCCATCGGCGCCAGCAATTCCCAGCCCGTGGAGTTCGCCATGGTCAGCGGCAGGCAGCGATAGGGATGGCGGTCGGTAAAGGCGTCCATCCAGTCACGATTTGACCGGGCGGGCACCAGATCCGGCGCGACATCATAGATTTTGTAGCAATCAAGAAACATGGGGAGGCTCACCGCTTGACGGAGGCCACAAGTCTTGGCCCAAAGGGCCCCATGACGGCAACCCCCGAAGACCTGTTCGCTTATCTCGACACGCTGGGCATCGCGCACACGACGCACTGGCATGAGCCTGTGTTCACCGTTGAGGAAGGCCGGGACCTCAAGGCCGGCATGCCGGGCGGGCACACCAAGAACCTGTTCCTGAAGGACAAGGACGGCGCCATCATCCTGATTGCCGCCGAAGCGCACTCACAGCTGAAGCTGAACAAGCTGCACCGGCTGATCGGCACGAAGCGCCTGTCCTTCGGGCCGCCGGAGCTGATGGAGGAAATTCTTGGCGTCACGCCGGGCTCTGTCACTGCATTCGCGCTGATGAACGACACAGACGGACGCGTGCGCTTCCTGGTCGATGCGGCCCTGATGGAACATGATCCGGTGAACTTCCACCCGTTGACCAATACCGGCACCACGGCCGTCTCGCGGGCGGATTTCGAAAAATTCGTCCGCACCACAGGGCATGGATTTGAGGTGATCGACTTCACCCAGCTGCTGACCGGGGCGGAGTGAGCGGCCCGCGCTTCACGAATTTGTTCGCGCTCGCCTCTGGTCATGCGGCTTCTGGCCGCTAGTGTCGCCGCAACAAGACAGGGAGAACGCCAATATGCAACACCGCCGACTCGGCCGAAGCGCCATTTATGTATCCGACATCTGCATGGGCACGATGACGTTCGGCTCCCAGACCGACGAGGCCGAATCCCTGCGTATTCTCGACGCAAGTTTCGATGCCGGGATCAATTTCTACGACACGGCCGAGAACTATCCCGTGCCGCCGGATACCAAATGGGCCGGGCGAACGGAGGAAATCGTCGGCAAGTGGCTGAAGACCAAGGACCGCGACTCCATCATCCTCGCGACCAAGGTGTGCGGCCCGTCCCATGGCTGGATCAAGGGCAGCCAGCGCGCCGGCATGACCGCGCTGGACCGCCACAACATCACCAAGGCCATCGAAGACAGCCTCACCCGTCTCGGAACGGACTATGTGGACCTTTACCAGACTCACTGGCCGGACCATGGCACGGCCTATGACGAAACGATGGAAACGCTGGACGATCTGGTCCGGGCCGGAAAAGTGCGCATTGTCGGCTGCTCCAATGAAGACGCCTGGGGCCTGATGAAAAGCCTCGAAGCATCCAGCCGCCTCGGCACCGTCCGCTATGAGACGATCCAGAACAATTTCAGCCTGAACAATCGCCGTTTCGAGGATGCGCTCTCGAAAGTCTGCCGCAAGGAAGATGTGAGCCTCATCCCCTACTCCCCGATCGGCGGCGGCGTGCTGTCCGGCAAGTACCAGGACGGCGCCCGGCCTGAAGGGGCGCGCTTCTCGCGGTATCTGGAAATCGGCGGACGCCAGGCGGCCATGGCGCAGCGGTTCGTCAATGAGAAGTCCCTCGCCTCCACGGCCCGTTTCATGGACATCGCGAAAGAGGCCGGCATCAACGTCGTGACACTCGCGACAGCCTGGTCGAAACAGCATGACTTTGTTGCGTCCACCATTGTCGGCGTGTCGAAATTCGACCAGCTGGACGATATCTTTGCTGCGGCCGATCTGACCCTCGCTGACGATGTGATGAAAGCCTGCAATGCCGTCACCAAAGAAATCCAGTATCCGATGGGCTGACCGCCCCAAATTGCCAGGCGCCGCAGCGATCCGGTTCGCTGCGGCCGCCCTGGCATTTGCCGTACCCACCGCCTGTGTGGCCGTGCCGTCTGCCGGAGACCAACCGGCAGCTGTGGAACAGATCGCGCCGCCCTCGCTGCGCTATCCGGGCCTGTTCCAGCGTGTGGCGCTGAGCGGCGTGGTGGACCCGAAAGACTGGGTTGATGCCGAACCGCGTGCACCGGATGCGGAGATCCTGGCCGCCTTCGCAGAGGATGCCCCGGACACGGACGAAGCGCTCGCTGAATTTGTCGGGCGCTGGTTCGATTTGCCGGAACCGGCCGGCAGCGTTGACCTGCCGGACGACCTGACACTGACAGAACATATCGACGCGCTCTGGCCGCACCTGACCCGGTCAGCCGATCCCGGTACGGCGCGCGGATCGCTTCTGCCGCTGCCGCATCCCTATATTGTGCCGGGTGGGCGCTTTCGGGAAGTCTATTACTGGGACGCCTATTTCACCCTGCTCGGCCTTGGGCCGGAACATGATGACATCAAGCAGGACATGGTCGACAATTTCGCGTCGCTGATCCGCGAAACCGGCCACATCCCCAACGCCAATCGCAGCTATTATCTCAGCCGGTCCCAACCGCCCTTCTTTTTCATGATGATCAGCCTTCTGTCACCGGACGATCCCGCGGCTGCCTGGGCCCGGTATTTGCCGGAACTGCGCGCAGAACATGCCTACTGGACGACCGGGCCACACCGCGTTGTCCTTTCGGATGACATCGTCCTTAGCCGGTATTGGGGTGGGCGGACGGTGCCGCGGGACGAATCCTACATTCAGGATCACACCACGGCGGACGAAGCAGACCGGCCGGATGCGGACCTGTACCGGGACCTGCGCGCCGGGGCCGAAAGCGGTTGGGATTTCTCATCACGCTGGCTGGAGGACCCGGACGATCTGTCAACGATCCGGACAACGCGGATCGTCCCGGTCGACCTGAACGCCCTGCTCTACGGGCTTGAACACGCGATTGCCGAAGGATGCCTCCGCGCCGCCGATGCCGCCTGCGCCATGGACTATGGCCAGCGCGCCAGCGAGCGGAGGTCTGACATGCTGGAAGCCTTGCCGGGCCGGTCGGACCTGCTCATGGATTTCGATCTCGATACCGGCAAGACGACAGCGCGCGTTTCCGCTGCCAGCCTCTACCCCCTTTTCTTCGGCGTCGCGACCGAGGAGCAGGCCGCAATCGCTGCCGATATGGTGGATGACGAATTGCTGGCCCCCGGCGGCCTGCTGACCACACCGCTTACCACCGGCCAGCAATGGGATGCCCCGAACGGCTGGGCGCCGCTGCAATGGATCGCCATCGAAGGTCTCCGCAGATACGGCTACGACGACCTTGCCCACGACATCGCGCAGCGCTGGCTCGCCACGGTCGCCCGCTCTTATTGCGAGACGGGGAAACTGGTCGAGAAATACGACATGCTGGAACACAGGCCGGGTGGCGGCGGAGAATATCCGACGCAGGACGGATTCGGCTGGACCAATGGCGTCACAATCGCCCTGATAGAGGCGTATCCGGACCTGTCCTTCTACGGGGAGACCCACCCGGCCGAAGACCCGGAAAGCTGCGTCGCCATAAAGTGAAACCCCCGTTCGCGTTTCACTGCGAACGGGGGTTGCCCCTACTGCCCACCTTAACCGGGTGAGATGATTCAGGCGGCGGTCATTCCGGAGACGGACGTCCGTTCGCCAGGACTTCGCGCTTGCCGGCATGGTTCGGCGCGGAAATGATGCCTTCTTCTTCCAGCCGGTCGATCACGCCAGCCGCCTTGTTGTAGCCAATCTTCAGGCGGCGCTGGAGATAGGAGGTCGATGCGCGCTGGTCGCGGACCACGATGGCAATCGCCTGGGAGAAGAGATCGTCTTCCTCGTCGCCCGTGGAGGTGCCGAGCATCGCATCCATCACGGCCGAGCCGGTGGAGCCGTCATCCGGCGCTTCCAGAATATCCATCACATAGTCCGGCTCGCCCTGATCGCGCAGCCAGTCGGTGACCGCGCCAACATCTTCATCCGACACGAACGGGCCGTGCAGGCGCGTCGATTTCTGGCCGGGTGCCTGATAGAGCAGATCGCCCATGCCAAGCAGCTGTTCGGCGCCCTGCTCGTTGAGGATGGTGCGGGAGTCGATCTTCGTGGTCACCATGTAGGAGATACGGGTCGGGAAGTTGGCCTTGATCGTACCGGTGATAACGTCCACGGACGGACGCTGCGTCGCGGTGATCAGGTGGATGCCGGCCGCACGGGCCATCTGGGCGAGGCGCTGGACACAGCCTTCCACTTCCTTGCCGGCCACCAGCATCAGGTCGGCCATCTCGTCGATCACGACCACGATGTTCGGAATGTGCTCGGTCGGCAGGATCTCGGTCTCGTAGACCGGCTTGCCGCGCTCATCGAAGCCGGTCTGAACCTTGCGGACAAGGTCTTCCCCGGCATTGCGGTATTTCGTGGCCTTGTCGTTGAAGCCGGCCAGGTTCCGCACGCCCGCCTTGGACATGAGCTCGTAACGGCTTTCCATTTCGCGTACCGTCCACTGCAGCGCGTTCACGGCCTTTTTCGGATCGGTCACGACCGGCGCCAGAAGGTGCGGGATGCCCTCATAGATCGAGAGTTCCAGCATTTTCGGGTCGATCATGATGAAGCGGCACTGTTCCGGTGTGTGGCGATAGATCAGCGACAGGATCATCGCGTTCACACCAACCGACTTACCGGAGCCCGTGGTACCGGCAATCAGCAGGTGAGGCATCTTGGCGAGGTCCACCACGGTCGGCACGCCGCCGATGTCTTCGCCCAGCGCCATCGGCAGGCTGGCACGCGAGCCGGTATAGGCATCCGACTGGAGCAGCGTGCGGAGGTAAACCGTATCGCGGTCTTCGTTCGGCAGTTCGATACCGATGGCATTCTTGCCCGGCACAACAGCGACACGCGCAGACTTGGCACTCATCGAGCGGGCAATATCGTCGGCCAGCGAGATGACGCGGGAAGATTTCACGCCAGGCGCCGGTTCCATTTCGAACAGGGTGATCACCGGACCGGGCCGCACTTCCTTCACGCGGCCGCGAACGCCGAATTCCTTCAGGACATCCGACAGCTTGGCGGCTTTCGCGAGCAATGCATCTTCATCGATCGAATCGGCGCGCTCAACGGTCTGCTCCAGCAGGTCGATCGTCGGCAGGCGGCCGGCCTTGCGGCGGCGTTCCGTCGGTTTCGAGACGCGGGGCGCCGCAGCTTTCGGCTTGGGCTTCGGTTTCGGCAGGGTGAAGAGCGGCTTGCGCTCCTGCTCTTCATCCTCGTCATCATAGTCGTCTGCGTCGTTCTCGATCTCGTCTTCATAATCGTCGTAATCGTCTTCGGCGTCGTCGAGATATTCCTCTTCGTCGTCGTAATCCTCGTCATCCTCGATCTCGATGACGTTCTTGCCGCGCTTGCTCAGGAAGCCCGGCGTTTCGTCGTCATCGGACATCACGACGCGGGCGCGGTCGTCACGCGGATCAATCGTCTCGTCTTCCAGTTCGGCCTTGCGCTTCGGTGCGAAGGCACGGGCAACGGCCAGCAGGATGCCGCCAACGCCGCTGGCTTTGCGGGCTGCGCGGGCGCCGGACGAGGCCGCCGCATGCTTCAGCAGGCGCGCATCCCCCCGTCGGAAGCCAAGTGCAGACAGGCCGGCCCACAGCGCCAGCGTGCCAAGGAAGAAGGCTGCCCAGCTTTCCGGGGATGGCAGCATCAGCGCGCGGAACGGCATGGCGGCAAAGTGGAACATGCCGTCGCCGACCACACCGCCCAGCCCGGCGCTCAGCGGCCAGGACTGCGGTACCGGCCAGGCGGCGAAGAAAGCTGCCGAGAACGGCACGAACAGGAAGCCTTTCACCCAGCGGTGCATGCGCGGCGCGCCGATCAGCACGGTGCGCATCGCTCCGCCGATCATCAGGGCGAGACCGGCTGTCCAGGCCGACCAGCCAAGGGTCTGGCGGGCGAGATCGGCAAAGACCGCGCCGGACCGGCCGAACAGGTTCTGCACATCCGAATCGGTCGCCGCATTCCAGGAAGGATCCGTCGCGACATAGGAGCCGACACTGCCGCAGATGAACACGCCGATCGCAAAGGCGGCAGCACCCGTGAGGATGCGCCAGACTGGATCGCTAACGCTGAAATGGGTTGCGTCGTCATCATAAGCATAGTCGGTCATGAAGGGGGACGGCTCCGTGTTGTCGGTGGAGAGGCCAATCTGACCCATCAACCTTAACTCTGGGCAAATGCGCTGAAGACTTTTTCAGCGGCGAATTAACGATTTCAGCGGGCCGGTTTTGGTCTGAAACGGGTCGGCCGCGGCCGGGCGTCACCTCACGCCGAGTCCCGCAGCACCGGCGCCCTCAGTACATTTATTTCCTGTAACCACGGAACATCCAGCCCGGTGCCGGATTGATTCAGGACAATCTGGAACCCGAAAAGGAGCCAAGAAATGAGACACGCCCTGATCACGCCAGCAGCGTTTGCGCTGTTAACGGTTATGTCTGCAAATGCGCAGGAAATGAATGAAGATGCCTCTGCAGTTAACGCCTCCAAGCAGGTTATTTTTGACGAAGTACCGGCTGACCAGGAAGGCATGTCGGTTCAGGACCTGAATGAGCTGCAACGCGCCCGTCTGGAACAGAACGCTTTCGAGATTGCCGAGATGACCGGTGAGGCGCCGGTTGTCGTTGCCGACACGCCGGAACCGGAGGAGGAACTTGTCTTCACCGCAGAGCGCGAGGAAGTCATTGTCCCGGACGAAGGCCCGGCAGAGGTCGCTGTCGGCGGCCCTTATTATGAAAGTGAGACGGAGGCGGTGGAAGACGGCGATCTCAACTCGCCCGAAGAATAAGTCCCCTTCCCTTCCCCCAAAGAAAAACCCCCGGCAGAGACTGCCGGGGGTCTTCGTTTCGGAGAGCCGCAACCTTAGGCGTTGGTGAAGTCCGGATAGGCTTCGATCCCAACTTCGGAAACGTCCATACCGGCCATTTCCTCTTCCTCGGTCGCCCGGATGCCGATCGTGACCTTGAGGGCCATCCAGACGATAACGGAAGCGACCGACACGAACACGCCCGTCAGCAGGACACCGACAAGCTGACCGAAGTAGCTCGTCTGGAGCTCACCTTCGATTTCCACCGGCATGACGTGGTTGCCATAGGACGCCGCCACGATGAGCGTGCCCCAGATACCGCAGACCAGGTGAGCCGGGATGGCGCCGACGACATCGTCGATCTTGAACTTGTCGAGCAGCGGAACGCTGACCACGACGAGGACACCACCGACAGCGCCGATCAGGACCGAAGCGCCCATGCTCGGAGCCAGCGGCTCGGCCGTGATGGACACGAGACCGCCGATTGCACCGTTGAAGACCATCGTTGCGTCGACCTTGCCCTTGTACAGGACTGCCGTCGTCACGGTTGCAGCCAGCACGCCGCCGACAGCCGCCATGTTGGTGTTGGCGAAGATTGCCGCCACATCATTGATGCTCTGGATGCCGCCAGCAGCAAGTTCCGATGCGCCGTTGAAGCCGAACCAGCCGAACCAGAGGAGGAACGTGCCAAGACCGGCGAGCGGGATGTTGGACCCCGGCATCGGGTGGATTTGCTTGCCGAAATACTTGCCGGTCCGCGGGCCGATGATGATCGCGCCCATCAGAGCCGCCCAGCCGCCAACCGAGTGCACCAGCGTCGAACCGGCGAAGTCGGAGAAGGCCCATTCGGAGTCGAGGTAGCCGCCGCCCCACTCCCAGGACACAACGATCGGGTAGATGAAAGCCGTCAGGACGGCCGTGAAGGCAAGGAAGCCCCACAGTTTCACGCGCTCAGCCACGGTACCGGAGACAATCGACGCGGCGGTTGCAACGAACACCATCTGGAAGAACCAGTCGGAGGATGCAGCGTAGTCGCCGTGAGATTGGTCAAGTGGCGGAGGTGCCCACGGGCCCGGCGTCGTGCCGACAAGACCCATGATGCTTTCGCCCGGATAGGCCATGTTGTAGCCGACGACCCAGAACATCAGGCCGGCGATCGAGTACAGCAGCACGTTCTTCATGGACTGCATGGCAGCGTTCTTGGAACGCACCAGACCAACTTCCAGGCAAAGGAAGCCGGCTGCCATCAGCATGACAATGATACCGCCGATCAGGAACAGGTAGGAGTTATCAACATAGGAACTCGCACTGGCACTGACCGACTCTTCCAGCGCCGACAGCCGCGCTTCCAGATCTGCGTCCTGTGCGTATGCGAGCGCCCCCGAGATCGCAAAGACTGGCAACAAGGCCACCCCGCGCGTCATTCTTTTTAGTAACTGGCCCATTCGGCCCCTCCATGTCGCAGGTTTCGGAGCTCGGGACCCCCCGCGCTCTCCCACTCCCGATATGATTTCGGGTGCCCATGAAAGTCGCTTGGCGCCTCCGCTCAGAGGGGTATTCTGAAGGCTCGTGGTCAATTTTTGTGCAGCGTTGCGGCTAATCGACCAATTCGTCACCACCGCTAGACGAGGCGTTGGGACGGGCGTAGCTAGTCATCATGTTGAAACCCTCCCCTGCGTCCAACGAACCCGTAGACCTCGTTATTGTCGGGGCCGGACCGGTTGGCACTTCACTGGCCATTCTGGCCGTCCAGCGCGGCTTCTCCACCATCCTTGTTGATGCGCGCGACCCATCTGCAACGCCTGCTACGGATACGCGTACATTCGCCATTGTCCGCGGCAGCTGGCGAATGCTGGGGGCGACCGGGGTTCATCCCCTGCTCGAAGGTGTCACCGAGCCGCTGAATGGCCTCGAGGCCGTCGACGGGGGCAGCCATGTCTTCGGGGCACCGGGGGTAATCTTCGGAAATGAGGATCTTCCACAGGATGATGATGGCCAACCCCTAGGACAAATGGTCCCGTCAGCGGCCCTCCAGAAGGCCCTCGACGAGGTTGCTGGTCAGATTGCAGGCACTGATCAGGGCCTCATTATCCTTAATGGCGCCCGTTTTCAGGCCCTGGAGGACGGGCCCGGTCCGGCGACGGTATTGCTGGAAGACGGCACCCGGATCCGGACGCGCCTGGTGGCGGCCTGTGACGGGGTGAATTCCTCGGTTCGCACGGCGCTCGGCATCGGGACGGAAGATCATGATTATGGCAAATCGGTCTTTGCCGCGAATGTGAAACTGGACCGGCCGCATGAAGGCATCGCCCGCCAGCTGTTCATGCCGGAAGGCCCCTTTGCGACCCTGCCCATGCCCGACAACAAGGCGAACCTCGCCTGGTACATGAAACGCGGCGCCGCCGAGGCGCTGGCCGAAATGCCGGTGGAAGACATCGAGGCCGAGCTGAATGACCGGTTCGCCGATTTCGCCGGCCGCATGACCATCGACGGGCCCGTGATTTCCTATCCTCTGAAAATGCGCCTGGCCCAGGCAATGACCGGGCCGCGCGTGGCGCTGCTGGGCGATGCCGCCCACCGGATCAACCCGCTGGCCGGACAAGGGCTGAATCTCGGCTTCAAGGATGTCGCCGCCCTGATCGACATCATGGTGGAGTCCCGCGAGGTCGGCCTCGATCATGGCGCAGCCCCTGCCCTGGAGCGTTACCAGCAATGGCGCCGCTTCGACATGACGAGCGTCGCGTTGTTCATGGATGTGATCGACCGGGCCTTCTCAAACGACAATGCCGTGCTGAAACCGCTGCGGGGCCTTGCCATGACGGCCGCCAACAAGATCGGTCCGCTGCGCCGGGCCATGGCCCGCCAGGCCAGTGCCGACCAGTCGCACCTGCCGAGTCTTATGCAATAACGGCTTCGTCGCCGACGGTCAGCTTCCGGATCAGGTCCCAGTTATAGAGCCCGCTGTCGTGTCCGTCCGAGAAGACGATGCGCAGGGCGTAGCGGCCGACCGGGTCGGCGCGCAGCACGCTGATATCGTCCGGCACGGGCGCCTGCGGCGGGGGCGGACCGCCGCCATGGCCACGCACGGCCGCTGAAGGCGACTGTTCTCTCAATCGCTTGTAGCTGACGGTGCCGGACTTGCCGTCGTCAAATTCGGCATACAACACGGCGTCGGATTTGCGGAAAGCCAGTTTGACCGGCCAGGCCATGCTGCTCATGCTCCGCCCTCTTCCGCATCGAGGTCACGGGCCTCTTCCACCAGCATGATCGGAATGCCGCCCCGGATTGGGTAGGCAAGCCGCGCCTTGGGCGAGACCAGTTCGTCCGCTTCGGCATTATAGCGCAGCGGCTGGCGTGTCTGCGGGCAGATCAGGATTTCGAGAAGGCGCGGGTCGACGCCGGAATGGGCGCGTCGCGGGCTGGAAGTGTCGTCAGTCATGGGCGTCCTATTGCAGGGTTCCGTCATCCGGACCAGCGGAATCCATTGTCAGGATCGTGATCAGCATGTCGGCGCGGTCTTTCAGGGTTGGCGCTTCAAGCAGGGCCTGTTTCTCCATCACCGAAAATGGACTGCCGGCGGCCAGCGCCTGGACCAGCGCATCAATCGGGGCGACCTTCACCGCGTCCCAGTCCGCCTTCATGTCGTGGCTGCTGACATATTTGCGCAGGGCATCGACCAGGTCCTCGCGGGACGGCAGGCCAATCAGGGAATCAGGCCTCAGATCGTTCGCATACGGGGCCCAGTTGGGGCGCACCTGCCGGTAAGGCGTCATCACCGCCAGTTCCTCAAGAACCCGGAACCGGGCAATGCCGGCCAGCGTGATGAGGTAACGCCCGTCATCCGTTTCCGAATAGGACGTGATCCGCCCGGCGCACCCGACGCCGATCAGGTCCGGCTTGAGACGGTCGCCACCGACACTCTGGATCATGCCGATCAGCCGGTTCCCGGCCATGGCGTCATCCACCATGTTCAGGTAGCGCGGCTCAAATATGTTCAGCGGCAGGTGCCAGTGGGGAAACAGCACAACCCCGGGCAGCGGAAACACTGTCAGCGTGTCCGGCAACTGATCCACCGAATGATAGGTCATGCTGCTCATGCTGCCTCCGGAGCGGCGTCGCCCCCTCGCATCATGGCATTATGCGGGAGGCGGCGGCCTCAGGCAAACATCAGTGATGCAAGACGCTGGCGGCCTTCCACCGTCACCGGGTCTGTCGGGCCGGCGGCTTCGAAGATCTGCAGCAGCTTTTCCTTCGCCTTGCCCTCTTCCCAGTCCATCTTTGACCCGAGAATGATCAGCAGGTGATCCACCGCATCGCCATACCGCTGGGCGGCCGCATATTTCTCGGCCAGTTCGAACCGCTTGGCGTGATCGTCCGGCGCGGCCATGACAGCGTTCAGCAATTCATCAAATTCATCCGCAGCCGGGGCATCTTCCATCATGTCGATGGCCATCCGCACCCCTTTGATGGCGGAGTCGTGCTTCTGGTCTTCCGGAACCATGTCCAGCGTCGCGCTGGCGCGTTCCTTGTCGCCATTGGCAAGATAGCAGCGTGCAAGCCCGGCAATTGCGGCGACATTCTCCGGATCGTGCTGGACCACAGCAGCATAGATCTGAGCGGCCGTGGCGACATCGCCAGCCTGGCTGGCGGCTTCGGCCTGCGCGAGCGCATCGGCGATTTCCTGCGCCGAATCGGTTCCGGTCACCAGCTTGTCGATGAAACCGCGCACCTGGCCTTCCGGCAGCGCGCCCATGAAAGCATCGACCGGGCGGCCCTTGTCGAAGGCATAGACGGCCGGAATGGACCGCACACCGAGCTGGCCTGCATAGGCCGGGTTCTCGTCGATATTGATCTTCACCAGTTTGACCGCGCCCTTATGGCTTTCGACCACTTTCTCGATCACCGGGCCAAGCTGGCGGCAGGGGCCACACCAGGGCGCCCAGAAATCGACAATGACGGGTTGGGTGTTCGACGCCTCGACCACATCGGTCATGAACTCCTGGTCGGTGGTGTCTTTGGTATGCAGGGCGGCGGCATCGGCCATGGCGGTCTTCCTTCAAAATCTGGCGGAAAGATGGGCGTTCGGGCCGCGTTTCGCAAGCCGGGCCGCCGACACACCTGCGTGTTCATCTGCGGTCAGGTCTTGCGCTGCGCGGGCCGGGAAGCTGAATGGCAGCCAACGAAAAGCGGCCGAATGACCTTGATCCCGCCCTGTTTAGGCAGGGTTCAGGCGACTAAGTGTAAGCGCAAGGTCACGAAAAGGAGACCCGTTCGATGAAGACCAAACTCGCTGCCCTGGTTGCCGCTGCCGCCCTCGCCGCCGCGCCCCTCGCGCTGGCGCGTCAGGGAACCCCCGAAGCGGCCCCCACAAAAATCACCGCCACGCCGGCCGGCATGACCGCCGCGCAGCGCACCGCCCTGCTGAACGAAATCGCCGCGTCCATGGAAAAGGTGAAGACGGCCTCTGGCCGCTTCGACCAGATTTCCCCGGATTACACGACAACCAGCGGAAGCTTTGCGCTCTCCCGCCCCGGCAAGGTGCGGTTCGACTATGATGCCCCCTCCCCGCTTCTGATCGTCGCCAACGGCACAACGGTTGCGATGCAGGACTCCGAACTGGAGACGACAGACCGCGTGCCGCTCGGCTCCACGCCTCTGGCCCTGCTGCTGGACGACAATCTGGATTTCAACACCGAAGCCGAGATCGTCGATGTCAGCAAACAAGGCGAAAAGGTCGAGGTCACCCTGCGCGACCCGGATGGCGAAATGGACGGCACGCTTACCCTGCTGTTCAGCGGCCCGGAGCACGACCTGACCGGCTGGCGCACACTGGATAGCGCCGGCAACCTCACCCAGGTCGGATTGCACGATGTCAAAACCGGGAAAAAGCTCAATCCGCGCCTCTTCATCGTCAAGGACTTCGACGACGAATAGTGTAACAGTTGCAACAGATTCCCGCTCCCGGCACCCCGCAAGACCCGTCTTGCGGGGTGTTCCTTACCGGCAGGCACCCAAGTACTTAACACATATTTTACTTGAAATTTTTGCCCGTAGTGACATCTTTGCAACTGTCGACACACGGCATACCCCGCGCAGCACCCGACCCCCCCGCTGTGAACTACCGTGTTGTCGCAGCCGGAGCCTTCCCCTCCCGGCGAGACGTTGGAAACCGCGTCTGACGCGCCCGAACCCCCCGCGTTCGGGCGCGTTGACGTTTCAGGGAACAATGCTACGCAGCCCGGATGCCAAAACCGCTCAAGATCGTCAGCTGGAACATCAACTCGGTTCGCCTGCGGGCCCCGAACATCGCGGCCTTTGTCGAAGAACAAAAGCCGGATGTGATCTGCCTGCAGGAAACCAAATGCCAGGACGGGGAGTTTCCCGAAAAGGCCTTCAATGAAATGGGGCTGAAGCATCTGGTGCTGAACGGCCAGAAGGGCGGCCATCATGGCGTGGCCATTGCCTCACGCCTGCCGATTGAGCGCATCGACGCGCCAGACCTGTGCCGGGAAGGCCATTCGCGTGTCATCGCCGCGAAGGTCGCCGGGATCGAGATTCACAATATCTACCTGCCCGCCGGCGGAGACGTGCCCGACCCGGACAAGAACGAGAAGTTCGCCCACAAGCTCGATTTCCTCGAACGCCTGGGCCCGGCCTACAAGAAGCAATCGAAAACGCCGCGCATTCTGGTCGGCGACCTGAACGTCGCGCCGCACGCAAACGATGTCTGGTCGCACAAGCAGTTGTTGAAGATCGTCTCCCACACGCCGGGCGAGACCGAGCGGCTGGAAGCTTCCCGCAAGCAGGCAAAATTCGAAGACATCGCCCGTCTCGCCGTGCCGGACGAGCAGAAGCTCTACACCTGGTGGAGCTATCGCGCGAAGGACTGGGCCGCCTCGAACCGCGGACGGCGCCTGGATCATATCTGGGTCAATCAGGCGGGCCTGCCGGACACGCTGGTCGACAGCTACAAGATCCATCTCGGCTGGCGCGGTGGCTGGAAACCGTCAGACCACGCACCGGTCAGTGTGCAGATCAAGGCAGGTTAAGCCGGAGCTGCCGGCCGCCAGGCATAGTGGCACTTCGTCCGCCGGTGCACGGGATCCGGTTCGGTTCCGGTCAGAACAAAGCCCCGGGATTCATAAAAAGCGCGGGCAGGGCCATTGGCCTCATGCGTCGTCAGAACCATGCCGCCGGGCATCAGCCCCTTTGCATGATTGAGCATGGCAAGGCCAACACCGCTGCCTTTGGCGGCAGGCGCAACAAAGATCTGATCGATACGGGATAGTTCAGGGACCAGCGCCAGAAAGCCGACCAGCATGCCGTCGAGTTCGGCCGTGTACAGACTCCAGCGACCCGCCGCGTCGCGGTGGAACCGTTCGTGCACGCCTGCGCGGTCCAGGTCTGTTTCGTTCGAAATGCCAATGGATTGCCAGCTGTCAAACCAGAGGTCGGCAAGTGCCGGATAATCCGCAGGCGTAGCAGGCCTTATGATCACGGCTGCAGGCGGTAACCTCCCGCATCGGTCAGCAGCAGGCGGGCGTGGGCCGGGTCCGGCTCGACTTTCTGGCGCAGGCGGTAGATGTGCGTTTCCAGCGTGTGGGTCGTGACGGCGGCATTGTAGCCCCAGACTTCCGCCAGCAGCTCATCGCGCGCCACCGGCTTGCCGCCCGCCCGGTAGAGATATTTCAGGATGTTGGTTTCCTTCTCCGTCAGGCGGATCTTCTTGTCTTCATCGGTGACCAGCAGCTTCATCGCGGGGCGGAACTCATAAGGGCCGACCTTGAATGTCGCGTCTTCGGACTGTTCGAAACTCCGGAGGTGGGCCCGGACACGGGCCAGCAGGACGGAGAATTTGAATGGCTTGGTCACATAATCATTGGCGCCGGATTCGAGGCCAAGGATCGTGTCGGCATCGCCATCCTGTCCTGTCAGCATGATCACCGGGGCACGGACGCCCTTCTGCCGCATGATTTTGCAGGCCTCGCGGCCGTCCATGTCGGGCATGTCCACGTCCAGCAGGATCAGGTCAATGCGCTGGGTGGTGGCGGCATCGATGCCCTCATTCGCATTGGCGGCCTGAATCGTTTCGAAACTGTCGTGCAGCTCGAACTGTTCTGCCAGTGCCTCGCGCAGGTCTTCATCATCGTCCACCAGAAGGACCGTTTTCTTGGCAGCCATGCGACTCTCCTGTTTCAAGTGAGTGCTGCTTCTATCCACATCGCTTCACGATGCCATATGAATGTAACGCACGAACGATCACAAGAGCGGGAGGGTGCCGTGAGCGCCGATTTTGTTGCCTTTGGAGATGGACGCTTCCTGCTGGCCGGCCGGGAAACCCGGTGTTCGGTCGGGCGCAGCGGTATCATCGCAGGCAAGGACAAGCGGGAAGGTGATGGGTTTTCGCCCGCCGGCACCTGGCCCATGCGCCGCGTCTTCTACAGGCCCGACCGGCTGGACGCCCCGAAAACCCTGCTGCCGCTTGTGCCGCTGACCCCGGAAGACGGCTGGTGCGATGCGCCAGATGACCCGCTCTACAATCGCTGGGTCAAGCTGCCCTATTCGGCCAGCCACGAGAATCTCTGGCTGGAAGACCATGTCTACGATGTCATCGTGGAGCTGGGCTATAATGACGACCCGCCTGTTCCGCCGCTTGGCAGCGCCATCTTCCTGCACCTCGCCCGGCCCGACTGGGGCCCGACGGCTGGCTGTGTCGCCGTGACACTGGATGACATGCTGGAAATCCTGCGCCTGTCGGCCCGCGGATCGGAGATCGAGATCCGGCTCCAGGATCAGGGATAGTCCCGCGGGCCAAACAGCGCGGACCCGACGCGAACATGTGTCGAGCCGAACCTGGCGGCGGTCGCATAGTCGGAACTCATACCCATCGAGAGCACGGAAAGGCCCGCCTCCTTTGCCAGCTTGGCGAGCAGGGCGAAGTGCGGTCCGGCCGGCTCGTCCACGGGCGGGATGCACATCAGGCCCTGAACATCGAGACCCTTATCACGTGCATACTGTAGCAGTTGCTGCAGTTCGTGCGGGGCCACACCGGCCTTTTGCGGCTCCTCGCCGGTATTCACCTGGATCAGGACGGGCAGGGCGCGGCCCACTTTTTCCATCGCCTTTGCCAGCGCATCGGCCAGTTTCGGACGGTCCAGCGTCTCGATCACGTCAAACAGGCGCACCGCGATTTCGGCCTTGTTGGTCTGCAAGGGGCCGATCAGGTGCAATTCGAGGTCCGGATAGGCGGACCGTCGGCCGCTCCAGCGGGCTTCGGCCTCCTGCACGCGGTTTTCGCCGAACACGCGCTGGCCCGTGGCGAGGATCTCGTCGATTGCCGCGTCAGGCTGCGTTTTTGTCACCGCCACCAGCTGGGGCGCCGGGGAGGCGGCGTCGGAAAGTTCGGCCAGCACCGCCTCGCGGCGCTTGGCAATGGAGAGTGTGTCGGTATCAGTCATCACGATGATGCAGGAAGACCGAAACCGCGCGGAACGCAAGCTCCGCACCGCCGCACGTGTCGCGGGCCGGCACCTGCCGTCCGGCTTGCCGCCGGTCCTTTACCTGACCGATCCGGTCCGGACGCCGGATCCGGTGGTCACGGCTGGTCGGTTATCGTCATGGCATGGTCTGGTTTACCGGCATTATGGTCAGCCGGGGCACGCACAAGTCGCTGCTGATCTGGCCAAAGTCTGCCGCAACCGGCATGTCAGGCTCCTCATCGCAAACGATCCCCGGCTCGCCATGCAGGTCGGCGCAGACGGTGTGCACTGGCCATTCGCCGCGCGGGGCGAGGCCAGAAAGTGGCGTACCCGGTTTTCCCTGATGACCGCCAGCGCGCACACGCCGGAACAGTTGCGGTTGCTACAGGATGCAGGATTCGACGCAGCCCTGCTGTCCACGGCCTTCCCGTCTGCCAGCCCCAGCGCCCGCACGCCGCTCGGCCCGCTGAAGGTCCGCAAACTGGCGCGCGCATCCGCCCTACCGGTCTATGCGCTCGGCGGCATCAACGCAGACACGGCCGGTCAGGTCGCCCCTGTTGCAGGTATTGCAGCAATTGAAGGAATAGAGGCCGTATTCGGCCCATAGGCCCGGATCTGGAACGGCCTTAGAACTTGAAGGCGGACTTCAGACGGACACCGGTTTCCATGTCACGCTCTTCCCACGTCGAAACGGCGTTCAGATCGTCGGCACCGACGCTGACTTCACCGCCGACCGAAAAACGCGGCGTGATCTTGAAGGTGGCTCCGGCCTGCATTTCCTGGCGTGGAAGCGGGGAAAGGCTCGCAGATGGACGCGACAGCCTGTCGATCCGGAATTCCCAGCGATCACTGCCGGAGAACTGCATGGAGACATCTTCAGACGGCTCAGCCTGCCAGACGGGGCGGGCATCGACCGGCTTTGAAATGGCAAACTGGCGATACCAGTCGATCTTGCCGGCCTCAGTTTCGGAAAGCTGCGGTGTATCCACGGTGACCGTCGGCACGCGCGAATCCTCCTGCGCGGCTGCTGGCATCGCCAGAACCGTCGCTGAGAACACACAAGTGAGCAGAAGCCCAAGCCGCATAATTTGCACCGTTTTCCTCGCCTAACATTAGGGGTCCGATGACCTAAACAGAAGATTAATTATCGGACAGTCCTGATAAACTAATGCGATAGTGTGATTTCTATCACAATTCCTTCCCCTCCAAGGGGGTAAGAAGCCGCATCTGCCGTGAAATCCAGCTGGTCATGACGGTATCCGAACGCAATTCGTGCAGACTCAGTCACCGGCCGGGCGAGTCCGGCGCGCCAGGATTCCCCTTCGACGCCTGCGGCTTCGTCGGTGGCGCGGCCATATTCAACGCCCCAGTCGAAACCGAGAGCCGATTGCGTGATCCCCGCAGTCCAGGCCGAATAGTCCCCTGGACGTCCCGTCAGGCCATTATCGCTGCCCTGCCAGCTGGCACCGACAACTGTATCCTTCCACTCTGCATTTGCGCCGAACGACAAGGTTTCCACCGTGCCGTATGTCACCGGTGACACCGGAGACGCATCGACGTCCGCGCGGCTCCACGCTGTTGATGCGCGCACGCGCACGCCACTTTCCCTGAAACGGTGATTGAAACTGAGGCTGGCTTCTCCTGCATCGGAGATCGAATAGGCGGCCGTGCCGGGCAGGATCCGCACCGGATCGCGGTCCAGACCACGCACATCTGCGTCGGGCGTATAGGAAAGTCCGCCCTTGAAACCGACGATTCTCGGCGTGGTGTAGGACACTTTTGCGGCCGGACCCGTCAGGTCATGATCCGTCCGCACAATCGCCCCGCCGTCCGGATCCAGTCTGGGGGCGTGCAGTGAAACCGTCGAAAACAGGGAGGGCGCGCCCTGTGAGAACCGTTTCGCAATCCCCTCGTCCCGCCCGAGGCGGACTTCACCATATCCGCCCTCGGCGTAGAGATAGGCTGTCTGCAAAACGCTGCGCGCGCCATCGTCTTCCATGCCTGGCGACCGGGCGAGCCCGCTGAAGGCCCCGGCGATGGCGGGCGTACCGGGCACCGGCGCAGCAACGATGCCGGAAAATCCCAGCCGGGATGGATGGTCCTGTTGGGCGTCCATCTGCAGCGCCAGCCCAAGCACAAGGCCATTGTCCAGCGCGCGATTGGTATCAACGCCGAAGCCCAACCGGTAAAGCGCAGGCTGATCGGCACCGGGCGACAGCACGAGGCCCGCCTCGGCCTTCCAGTCCGTTTCCCATAGGGACCAATCTTCCTGAGCCAGCGCAGGCAGGCAGGCCGTGGCCGAGACAAAGGCCAGAAGGATCGGACGTTTCATGCTTTTCTCCTCCGGGGTGCTGCACACATGAGCACTGGCGAGCCCAGACTCGTGTTGTTATACAACGCCGGTCTACAAGGTATTGCGCTCGGGAACTTACCTCATGAACAAATATGTCTTCTCCGCGGCAGCCGCTGCCCTGTTTGCACTGGTCGGTTGCCAAGGTGGTGGAAAGCGGCTCAGCGCAGACGCCCAGGTCGCTGCGACGAATGTCGGGACAGTGAACCCCTATCTGTGGCGCGCCTCGCTCGACACGTTCACCAACATGCCCGTGCAGAGCACCGATCCGATCGGCGGCCTGATCGTGTATGACTGGAAAAGCTTCCCGGGCTCCGAGAATGAACGCATCAAGGCGACTGTCTATATCCTTGATACCCGGCTACGCGCCGACGGTGTAAAAGTGGCCGTGTTCCGGCAAATAAATCAGGATGGCACCTGGGTCGATGCACCGGTTGATCCGGAAACCTCGATGCAGCTTGAAAATGCGATCCTTGACCGCGCGCGGAACCTCAAGAACTCGCAACTCGGCTAAAAGCCGGTCAGATCAGACGACAATCAAGGGAGAGGCCAATGGCCACCCGGTACGATCCGCAAACCGCGGAAGAGAAATGGCGTGAAGCCTGGGCCAAGGCGGACCTGTTCAGGGCGAAATCGCCGAAGGAAGCCGGCGACGCCCCGAAAGCCTACGTGCTGGAGATGTTCCCATATCCGTCCGGGCGCCTGCATATGGGCCATGTGCGGAACTACGCCATGGGCGATGTCGTTGCCCGCCACCGCCGCGCCAAGGGGTACAATGTGCTGCACCCCATGGGCTGGGACGCTTTCGGCATGCCGGCGGAGAACGCCGCGATGGAGAAAAACGTCCACCCCGGCAAATGGACCTACCAGAACATCGCCGCGATGAAGGCCCAGTTTGCAAAACTCGGCCTGTCGCTGGACTGGAGCCGGGAATTTGCCACTTGCGACCCGGAATATTACGGCGCGCAGCAAGCCCTGTTCCTGAAGATGCTGGACAAGGGCCTGGTCTACCGGAAAGCGTCCAAGGTGAACTGGGACCCGGTCGACAATACGGTTCTGGCGAACGAACAAGTGATCGACGGGCGCGGCTGGCGCTCGGGCGCGCTGGTTGAGCAGCGCGAACTGACACAGTGGTTCTTCAACATTACGCATTATGCCGAGGACCTTCTGGAAGAAGTTCAGAAGCTGGAGCGCTGGCCTGAAAAGGTGCGCACCATGCAGGCGAACTGGATCGGCCGGTCGGAAGGCCTGCAGATGCAGTTCGAGTGGGACGGCGACGCGCCGGCCAATTTCGACACCGGCATCGAAATTTTCACGACACGGCCGGACACGCTGTTCGGTGCAAGCTTCATTGCCCTGTCGCCGGATCATCCGCTGACTATCCAGCTGGCGGAAACCTCCGAAGAGCTGAAAGCCTTCCGCGGGAAATGCGCCCAGGTCGGCACCAGCGAGGAGGCCATCGAGAAGGCCGAGAAGCTGGGCTTCGACACGGGCCTGACTGTGAAGCACCCGTTCGTGGACGGAAAAACCCTACCGGTCTGGGTCGCGAACTTCGTTCTGATGGGTTATGGCACCGGCGCGATTTTCGGCTGTCCGGCACATGACCAGCGGGACATCGAGTTTGCCCGCAAATTCGGTCTGGACGTCACGCCCGTCGTGCTGCCGCCTGGCGCCGAGCGGGCCAGCTACACGGTTGAAGACGAGGCCTATACCGGCCCCGGCTCCATCTTCAATTCCGAGTTCCTCGATGGCCTCGGCATTGAAGACGCCAAACGCACCGCAATCGAACGAATCGAGAGCATGGGTCTCGGCGCCGGTACGGTGAACTACCGCCTGCGTGACTGGGGCGTCTCCCGGCAGCGTTACTGGGGTTGCCCCATTCCGGTGGTACACTGTGAGAATTGCGGCGTGGTGCCGGTGCCGGAAAGCGACCTGCCCGTACGCCTGCCGGACGATGTGACCTTTGACCAGCCGGGGAACCCGCTGGACCGGCACGCGACCTGGAAACATGTCGACTGTCCGAAGTGTGGCAAACCGGCCCGGCGTGAAACCGACACGCTGGATACGTTCGTGGATTCTTCCTGGTACTATGCGCGCTTCGCCAGCGCGGACGATCTGGAAGAACGCGCCTATTGGCTGCCGGTCGATCAATATGTCGGCGGCATCGAACATGCCGTGCTGCACCTGTTGTATTCCCGCTTCTTCTCCCGTGCGATGCGGGACATAGGCGAACTCGACCTGCCGAGCGGCGAGCCCTTCGCCGGCCTGTTCACACAAGGCATGGTGACCCACGAGACCTACAAGTCCGCCGCCGGGCAATGGCTGCAGCCATCGGAAGTCGAGCAGGAAGGTGACACCTGGATTGAAAAGGCCACTGGCGGAATCGTAACGCCTGGTCCGATCGAGAAGATGTCGAAATCCAAGAAGAACACGGTCGATCCCGATGCGATCATTGCCGAGTTCGGGGCCGACGTTGCCCGCTGGTTCGTGCTGTCCGACTCCCCGCCAGAGCGCGATGTTGAGTGGACCCAGGCTGGCGTTGAAGGGGCAGGCCGCTTTGGGCAGCGCCTTTGGAGCCTGTTCGACGCGCTGGGCGATCTGGAAAAAGCCAGCCCTGCCGAAGATGCCGCCTCCATCACGGTGCGCAAGGCAAGCCACAAGGCTGTCGCCGCCATCGACAAAGCCATTGAGGAATTCCGCTTCAACTCCGCCGTTGCCAGTATCCATGAATGGGTGAGCGTGTTGAAAAAAGCCGAATCTTCGGACGAAGCTGTCGGGGCCCGCTTTGAAGGTGCCTCCATGCTGGCCCGCTGCCTGACACCTTTCATGCCGCACCTGGCCGAATCCTGCTGGGAACGGATCGGCGGAGAAGGGTTTGTGTCTGCTGCGCCCTGGCCAGTGGCCGACAAGACGCTCACCGAGGACGATGCCGTGACCATGGCCGTTCAGGTCAATGGCAAGCGCCGCGGCGAAATCACCGTCCCGAAAGGCGAATCCAACGAAGCCGTGGAGGCTGTCGCACACGCCCTGCCCGAAGTGGTCTCGTTTATCGAAGGCAAGACCGTGAAGAAAACCATTGTCGTGCCGGGCCGCATCGTGAATATCGTGGTGGCATGAAACGCTTCCTGATCGCGCTCGCTCTTGTTCTGCCGGCCTGCGGCTTCCAGCCTGTCTATGCGCCTGGCGGCAGCGCATCGTTTGCGTCCGGCAACATCACCATCAAAGAGATTCCAGGCCGCTCGGGTTATATGCTGCGCCGCGCGCTGCAGCAGGAACTCGCCGCAGGCCTGCCGAATCTCAGCACGACGGCGACCCTTGAAGTGAAGCTGAGTGACGGGCTAACCCGGCTGCAGTTCAAACCGGACGGGGCCGCATCGCGTTCATCCTATAATGCCAGTGCATCCTATGTGCTGTCGGGGGAGAAAATCAGCGTCTTCGGAAATTCCGATGCCGAAACCAGCTTCTCCGTGCCGGACGCACCTTATGGGGACATTTCAGCCCAGACCAATGCAAGCGATCGGGTGATGCGTGTCCTGGCCGGCCGCATTGTCGATGACTTGCGGTTGCAGCTCTCCACGAAAAACTGATGCTGCTCCAGGGCAAAAAGGCTGCATCCTTTGCCCGGAAGCCGGATCCCGATGTCTGGGCGGTGCTTGCCTTTGGAGAGGACGAGGGCCTGGCCAGCGACAATGGCCAGCTGTTGATTTCCGCCTGGGCGGGCAAGGACGCACATGCCGACGTCACCCTGCTGGACGACGACGCTATCCGAAAAGAACCTGCCCTTTTGTTCGACGCACTCGAAGCCGTTTCCCTGTTGGGCGATCCACGTGTTGTTCGCGTGAGAACCAGCGGCGACAAGATCGCAAAACTGCTGATCGAGGCGATTGAAGACGGCGATAAAAGTGATGGCCGGTTCAGTGCACATCTGCTGATCGAGGCTGGCAGCCTGCCGAAAAAGTCCAAGCTTCGCAGCGCGGCTGAATCGGCAAAACGGACAGCCGGTCTTCAGTTCTTCGCGGATGAAGGTGTTGATATCGAGCAGCGCGCCAAGCAGGCGCTCAAGGAAGCCGGGGTCGACATCGATCCTGAAGCCTTGCGTCTGTTCGTCGGCGACCTGCCCGGGCATCGTATGGCCGCCAATTCCGAAATCGAAAAACTGGGACTCTATGCCCGTGGCCTCGGCAGGGCCGTTTCGGTGGCGGATGTCCGGGCGCTCTGCGCAACCGAGTTCGAACAGACTCTGTCAACGGCCATTTCGGCCACGCTGGACGGCCATCCGGCAGCCGCCAATGCCGCGTTCGAAAAACTCGCTTTGGCTGGCACGGCGGGGATCAGCGTTCTGCGTTCACTCCAGTTCGAGGTTCGCCGGATGCTGGACGCGCATGTCCGGATCGAAGAAGGACAGTCTAACCCGAACATGAAGCTGCGCCCGCCCGTCTGGCAGAGTGAATGGCCTGCTTATCGCGCCCGTCTCAGCAAATGGCCTGTCAGGCGCCTCACCCGCGTGATGGAACGGATCTATGACGCCGAAGCCCAGGCAAAGCGGGCGGGCGGCAGTACAGACGCTGTTGTCCGTGTACTGATGAATGATCTTGCAAGGGCGGCAGAGGCCGCCCGTTAGGAATCAGGTCTTGCGCCGTGTCAGCCGGCGGCAGACATCGTCCAGCTGCTCCAGGTCACGATATTTGATACGCAGTTCCCCGCCATTCTGGCCGTGCCGGATATCCACCTGCAGGCCAAGCTGACGCATCAGGTCGGCTTCCAGCGCTTCCGTATCGACATCCTTTTCGGCGGCCTTGGGCTTGGCAGACCTCGTTTCCAGAGACCCGCCATCCCGGGCGCCTTTGACCAGGGCTTCGACCTCACGGACGCTGAGGCCGCGTTCCGCTGCCATCTCGATAACGGCTTCCGGATCCGGTGCCCCAAGTGCTGCACGGGCATGGCCCGCACTGACCTTGCCTTCACGAACATAGGCCCGCGCGGCATCCGGCAGTTGGAGCAGACGGAGCGTGTTGGTGATGTGTACACGACTTTTGCCGACGCTGCTGGCGAGGCCTTCCTGAGTCCGCCCAAACCGGCTCATCAGCGCTTCATAGGCTTCAGCCTCTTCGATCGGATTGAGATCTGCGCGTTGCACATTTTCGATGATGCCGACTTCCAGCAGCTCCAGCTCGTCGACGTTCCGGACGACAGCCGGGATCGATTCGAGACCCGCAAGCCGGGCGGCGCGCCAACGGCGCTCTCCCGCGATGATCTGATACTTGCCAGCATCTTTCGGATCGGGCCGGACAAGAATGGCCTGAAGAATACCTTTGGTGCGGATCGATTCCGCCAGTTCCTGCAGGGCGGCTTCATCGAATGTCCGGCGCGGCTGGGACGGGTTGCGCCGGATGCTCGTGATCGCAATTTCATTGACGCCTGCGGGAGCGGCCCCTGTTCCCGGCTCCGGCTTTGCTGGCGTCGATGCTTCGACCTCGCCAATCAGGGATGACAGGCCACGACCGAGGCGGCTTGGTTTCTGTTTGGATTCCTTTGCCATGTCGGTCAGGCCGCCCGTGCCTTTTCGCGCTGCAGAACTTCCGAGGCGAGCCGGATATAGGCTTCACTGCCCGGACAGCGATAATCATACAGCAGCGCTGGCTTGCCGAAGGATGGTGCCTCAGACAGACGCACATTGCGCGGGATCACCGTGTTGTAGACCTTGTTGCCGAAGAAGGCCCGGACCTCATCGGCCACCTGGTCCGAAAGATTGTTGCGCCGGTCATACATGGTCAGCACAACGCCCTGGATTTCCAGATTCGGGTTCAGGCCCTGACGCACGACATCCACGGTACGAAGCAACTGGCTGAGACCTTCGAGCGCCAGGAACTCGCACTGCAACGGAACGAGCAGCGCATCGGCGGCGGTCATGGCGTTCATCGTCAGCGCCGACAGTGACGGCGGGCAATCGATAAGGATGTAGTCATAGCGCGGCAGACCCTGCTCTTCTGCGCGGTCAACATAGTTGTGGAGTGCTTCACGCAGGCGATAGGACCGGTGCGGATCTGCGGCCAGTTCCGTCTCGACGCCCGACAGGTTCTCATCACCAGGGACAATGTCGAGGCGTGGAACGATGGTCGACAGAACCGCCTGTTCCAATGGCAAACGATCCACGACGATGTCGTAAGACGTCGTCGCGCGGTCGGTTCGTTCGATTCCCAGACCGGTGGAGGCGTTGCCCTGTGCGTCGAAGTCGACAATCAGGACGCGGCGGCCAACGGCGGCAAGCGCCGTTCCGAGATTGATTGAAGTTGTGGTTTTGCCGACGCCACCCTTTTGGTTCACGACAGCAAAGATTCTAGGCCTAATACCTGCCACCTCGTAGCTCCCTGACAATCAGAATTGTACCTGACCCACCAACCCGGCTTGGAATCGCCTCATAAGCGAAGTTCCATGTTTGGCTAGCCTCCGTCAATTCTTCTTTCCAGCGTTCGCCTTTAAGGAAAAGCCCTGATGCACCCTGTTCGAGCCAGGGCGCAGCATATTCGAGCAGTTTCGGAAGCGGTGCAAAAGCCCGCGCCGTGACATAGTCGGCCGGTATGGGGCCCACAGATTCGACCCGCTCCTGACGAACAGATGCCGTCAGACCTGCGGCCTCAATGGCGGCGCGCAGGAACGCACACTTCTTTCCGACGCTTTCAATCATGGTCACATGACCCGCCGGCCGGGCGGCCGCGATGATCAATCCCGGAAAGCCGGCCCCTGATCCCAGGTCCACGACCTTCGCATCATCCGGAAGATGATCCAGAAGCTGGAAACAATCGGCGACATGTCGCGTCCAGATCACCGGCCATTCCCTCGGGCCGATCAGATTGCTGCGTTTCCGCCACTCGTCGAGCGTCGCGATGACACGATCCAGCCGCTCCAGTGTTTCACGTGAAACATCCTCTGCGGCGAGAAAGGCCGCGCGATCCTGATTTACCATGACTTAGCCCGCCTTCCGGCGGCGTTTGACGTGACCCAATAGTGCCGTGAGGGCACCTGGCGTGACTCCCTCAATGCGGGAAGCTTGTCCGAGCGTGGCCGGACGAATGGCCTCAAGCTTCTGCCGGACTTCGTTTGAAAGGCCGCCAATCGCCGAATAGTCGATTGCCTCGGGAATACGGAGCGCTTCATCCCGGCGGAGCGCTTCGACATCTCCGGCCTGACGTTCGATATATCCCGAATAAAGCGCCTCGATTTCCAATTGTGCCGCGATGTCCGGTTCAATTCCGGAAAGCTCCGGCCAAACTTTCACGAGCGTCTCGAGAGAGATGTCCTTGTATCCGAGATATTCCCAGGCGGTACGGACCCGGCCATCCTGATTAACGTTCCACCCGGCCTCCCGGGCCTTGGCGGGGGACAATGACAGGGTTTGGAGCGTTTTTCGGGATTCCGAGAGGGCCAAATGTTTCACGTGAAACATCGCCGCCCGGTCCGGACCGACGCATCCGGCCTCGATTCCTTTCCCGGTCAGACGCTGATCGGCATTGTCAGCGCGAAGGGCCAACCGGTATTC
This sequence comes from Hyphomonas adhaerens MHS-3, assembly GCF_000685235.1. Lineage (NCBI taxonomy): Bacteria > Pseudomonadati > Pseudomonadota > Alphaproteobacteria > Hyphomonadales > Hyphomonadaceae > Hyphomonas > Hyphomonas adhaerens. The sequence continues at coordinate 865,802 of NZ_ARYH01000001.1, read as the reverse complement.
CGCCCGTGATGTGAACATCCGATAGGGCTCCGTCACACCGCGTGTAATCAGATCGTCGACAAGAACCCCGATATAGGCTTCGGCCCGGTCCAGAATGATTGGATCTTTCCCGTCCGTGGCGCGGGCCGCATTGAGTCCGGCCATAAGGCCCTGGGCGCCGGCTTCTTCGTAGCCAGTCGTGCCATTGATCTGGCCCGCAAGATAAAGACCGGGCAGGACCTTCACTTCCAGCGCCGCATTCAGGGCGCGCGGATCGACATAATCATATTCGATGGCATAGGCGTGCTGGAGGATTTTCACATTCTCCAGACCGGGGATCGTCCGGACGAATTGTTCCTGGACCTCTTCGGGAAGCGATGTGGAAATGCCGTTCGGATAGACCGTGTGATCGTCGAGACCTTCGGGTTCCAGGAAAACCTGATGCCGGTCCCGGTCGGCGAACCGGTTCACCTTGTCTTCGATGGAGGGGCAATAACGTGGACCCCGGCCCGCAATCGCCCCGGAATAAACGGCCGACTGTTCCATGTTTTCTTCGATGATCGCGTGGGTTTCCGGCGTGGTCCACGTAATGCCGCAGGAAATCTGCGGCACATCAATCCGGTCCGTCATGTAGGAGAAGGGCACAGGCGTCTCATCGGCCGGCTGCATTTCCAGCCGATCCCAGTCGATGGTCCGGCCATCCAGCCGGGCAGGCGTGCCGGTTTTCAAACGGCCCATCGGCAGGTCCAGGCTGTAGAGCCGGTCTGACAGACCAATTGCCGGCGCTTCACCAACCCGGCCTGCCGGAATACGCTTTGCGCCGATATGGATCTCGCCTTTCAGGAAAGTCCCGGTTGTGATGACCACTTTGGCCGCATGATAAGAGTCGCCACCAAGGCCCACGACACCTGCAACCTGCCCGTCCTTCACGATCAGATCTTCGGCGCCATCCTCAATGACTGTCAAATTGGTGTGGTTCAGGATCTCTTCCTGCATAGCCTGGCGATAAAGCTTCCGGTCGATCTGAGCACGCGGACCCCAGACGGCGGGGCCTTTGGACCGGTTCAACATGCGGAACTGGATACCCGCCTTGTCGGCGAGCCGTCCCATCAGGCCATCGAGCGCGTCGATCTCCCGGACGAGGTGACCCTTGCCCAGCCCGCCAATCGCCGGGTTGCAGCTCATCTCTCCGATCGTGGATATCTTGTGCGTTACCAGCGCCGTCTTCGCGCCATAGCGCGCAGCAGCGGATGCGGCTTCGCATCCGGCGTGGCCGCCACCGACGACAATGACATCAAAGCGGGTATTTCCCGTCATGGCTCTGCTCATCCTGTGGATAATGAGCGGGCTATATAACGCCGGGTGCGCCTAAACCCTAGGGGTCATTTGCCGATACAGAACTGGGAGAAGACAGCGCCCAGAATATCTTCCACGCCGACCGTCCCGATCACAGCGCCCAGTTGGCGCAGCGCCATGCGGACATCTTCGGCCGCAAGTTCTGCACCCATGTCATCTTCGAGCAGCTGCCGGGCCTGGGCCAGACTGGCGAGACCTGCACTCAGCTTCTCCCGATGGCGCGCCCGCGTGATGACCGGGGCTTCCACGGAGGCGGCGCGTTGGGAAATGAAGCTGCCGATCCAGGATTCCAGTTTTTCAACACCCTCACCGGTCGCAGCCGAAACGGGCAGGGCGCTGTCGGGTGCCAGAGCGGCAGAGCGTTGGTCGGCCTTGTTGAAGACCACGATGTCCTGCTGTTCCACCGGCCCGGCAGGCGGTTCCGGATTCGCCCCGTCGATCACATGAATGCGGAGGTCAGCTTCACGCGCGGCACGTTCCGCCCGGCGGACACCTTCGGCTTCTACGATATCTGCCGTTTCCCGAAGACCGGCTGTATCTGCCAGCCAGACGACCTGGCCGCCCAGCACGAGACGGACCTCGACCACGTCACGTGTCGTCCCGGCAATGTCGGTCACGATGGCGGCTTCCCGGCGGGCGATCCGATTGAGCAGGGAAGACTTGCCGGCATTCGGAGGACCAACAATCGCCACCCGGAATCCGTCCCGGATTTTCTCGCCGATACCCCGGTCGCCGAGCGCGTCCTCCAGCTCTGTGATGATCAGATCCAGCTTGTCGAGGATCGGCCGAACCGTATCTTCCGGCGTGTCGCCTTCATCCGGGAAATCGACCATGACTTCGATCAGGGCGAGGACGCCCGTCAGCTCGGCCCGCCAGCGATCATAGGTCTCCGTCAGGCCGCCAGTCAGCTGACGCAGCGCCTGGGCCTTTTGCGCTTCGGTCTCGGCTTCAATGATATCGGCCACGCCTTCAGCTTCGGTCAGGTCCAGCTTGCCAGCCTCAAAGGCGCGGCGTGTGAACTCTCCCGGCTCTGCGAGCCGTACACCCGGCTGGGCTGTCAAAGTCTCTAGTGAGTGTTTGATCACAGCGGGACCGCCATGGAGATACAGCTCCAGCGTGTCTTCGCCTGTGTAGGAATGCGGCCCTGGCATGAAGAGGGCGAGGCCTTCGTCGATCAGCGTGCTGTCTTCATCCCGGAATTTTGTGAGGGTTGCATGCCGTGGCTCAGGCAGGCCGCATTCGAGCAGGGCGCCGGCGACCTTCCAGACCTTGTCGCCCGACAGGCGCAGGATGCAGATTGCAGCAGGGGGCTGGCCCGAAGCGAGGGCGCAGATCGTGTCGCGCTCGCTCATGGCCAAACGCCTCCCGTCAGTTCTTCATCGCTTCGAAGAATTCGTCGTTTGTCTTCGTCTGGCGCAACTTGTCGATCAGGAAGTCGATCGCATCATTGGTGCCCATCGGTCCAAGAATACGGCGAAGAATGTAGATCTTCGACAGCTGATCTTGCGGCGTGATCAGCTCTTCTTTCCGCGTACCGGACTTCATGATGTCGATGGCCGGGAAGGTCCGCTTGTCGGCGATCTTCCGGTCGAGCACGACTTCGGAGTTACCCGTGCCTTTGAATTCCTCGAAGATGACTTCGTCCATCCGGCTTCCGGTATCGATCAGCGCTGTTGCGACGATGGTGAGAGAGCCGCCATTTTCCACGTTCCGGGCGGCCCCGAAGAAACGTTTCGGACGCTGCAGGGCGTTGGCATCGACACCACCGGTCAGCACCTTGCCGGAAGAGGGGACAGTCGTGTTGTAGGCGCGGCCAAGACGCGTGATCGAGTCGAGCAGGATGACGACATCCCGCTTGTGCTCAACGAGGCGTTTGGCTTTCTCGATCACCATTTCGGCGACCTGAACGTGACGGGTTGCCGGCTCGTCGAAGGTTGAGGCGACAACTTCGCCTTTCACCGTGCGGCGCATGTCGGTGACTTCTTCCGGACGCTCGTCGATCAGCAGCACGATCAGGTAGCATTCCGGGTGGTTCTCCTCGATGGCCGAGGCGATGTTCTGCAGCAGCACGGTCTTACCGGTGCGCGGCGGGGCCACGATGAGGGCACGCTGGCCTTTGCCGATCGGCGCGACGATATCGATCACGCGGCCGGAACGGTCTTTCCGGGTCGGGTCCTGGCTTTCCATGCGCAGGCGCTCTTCCGGATAGAGCGGGGTAAGGTTGTCGAAGTGGACTTTCTTGTTGGCTTTGTCCGGCTCTTCGAAATTGATCCGCGACACGTCAGTCAGGGCAAAGTAACGCTCACTGTCCTGCGGCGCGACGATCGGGCCTTCCACGGTATCGCCCGTGCGGATGTTGCCCTTCTTCAGGACTTCCGGGCTGACATAGATGTCGTCCGGACCGGGCAGATAGTTAGATTCCGGCGAACGAAGGAAGCCGAAGCCGTCTGTGAGAACTTCCAGAACACCCTGGCCCGTGATTTCCACTTCACTGTCGGCCAGCTCTTTCAGGATCGCGAAGAGCATGTCCTGCGTCCGCATAGAGGAGGCGTTTTCGACTTCCAGCTCTTCTGCATAAGCGAGTAGCTCTACAGGTGACTTCGCTTTCAGTTCACGAAGGGTCACGCTGGTGACGTTGTCGAGCATCGAAGAGGCCATGCCGATGGATTCCAATTGTAGGGGTCTGCGGGAGACGGGTTTTGGGAGGCCCGGGCAGCGCAAACAGCGTTGCAAGGCACAAGGACTGTGCACCGGATTGCGGCGCTTATGGGCTTACCGTGCCCGGTTCGTCAAGGGTTTCTGCGCAACAGGTCCGGTCAGAAGGGCCGAACCAAGACCATGATGACCACCACGATCATCATCAGGAACGGCACTTCATTCAGCATCCGAAGGGTCCGGGCTGAAACTTTGGATGTGCCCCGGTCGATCCGCTTTCCGACATAAACATAGTAGCCGTGCATGGCTGTGATCAGGGTGACGAACAGGAGCTTTACATGCATCCAGGGCTGCGAGAGCAGGGCGGGGTTCATCCACAGCATCAGGACGCCGAACACCCAAATCAGGATGATCGAGGGATTCATCACGATCAGGCGCAGCTTGTTGGCAGCTGACTTCATCGTTTCGAACAGCGGTTCACCCGGCTGGCTTGCCAGTTGGTGGATCTTGTAGCGCGGATAGATCATGAGGCTCGCCATCGTTGCGATGACGAAGATCACATGCGCGGCTTTGATCCAGTTGTAGAGCATCTCAGCAGGTCTCTCAGGATTGCGGATTGATTGCCTGGCCCGCTTTGCGGACTGGCTGTTTGTGCGGACATCCGCTGAATTCATGCGGGCAGAGACGGTCTCCGCCGCAGGACCGCATCGGTGTTTTCATGCTCAGCGCTTCTGTTGTTTCGCGCGCCAGCATGGAAATGAAGTCGGGATGCGTGCCCAGGGCTTCTACCCGCGTATAGCTCGCGGCGCCGTGTTCTTCGGCCACCAGGCGGTACTCTTCACCCAACTCCACCAATGTCTCGATATGCTCGGAAACAAACGCGATCGGCGCGATCAGGATGTTCTTTCCGGCTTTTGATTTTTCCGCGATGACCTCTTCGGTCGGCGGGCCGATCCATTTCAACGGCCCAACCCGTGACTGGTAACAGGCCGTCACCTCCCAATCTCTCGGAACGCGTCCGATGATCATTTCCGCCATGGTTTCGCATTGCCATTGGTAGGGATCGCCATCCTTGACGATCTTTTCCGGCAGACCATGCGCCGACAGGAGCAGGGACACATTCTCCGGGCGGCCTGCCTTCTCCCAAGCCTGCATGATCCGCTCGACATGGGCCGACACGAAGTCCTCCTCGAAGGGGTAACAACAGACCGTCCGGACCGGATCCTTGTAAGCCTTTTTCCAGGCCGTCAGCGAAGACCCCGTCGTTGTCGTGGAGAATTGTGGATACAGCGGCAGCAGAACCACTTCATCCGCGCCCCAGGCTTTGACATTTTTTGCGGCCTGTTCGGTAAAAGGATGCCAATAGCGCATGGCGATGAAGCAACGCACCTCATCCTCTGGCAATTGCTTCGCCAGTTCTGTCTGCAGGGCCGCGGCTTGTTCCTCTGTTTCCGGCAGAAGGGGAGACCCCCCACCTGCGTCCATCATCGCGTAGTTCTTGATGACGCTCGGCGCCCGCGTCCGCGAGATCAGCCGGGCCAGGAACCAGCGGATCGGCAGAGGGGCCGTAATGATCGCCGGGTCGCGAAACAGGTTCTTCAGAAAGGGACGGACGGACTCCGCCTTGTCCGGTCCACCCAGATTGAACAGTACGACGGCAATCTTCCGGCCCATATTCAACCTTCCCGCAAAATCTTCAGAACACGCTCGACGTTTACGATCGGCGTCTCCGGACGGACGCCATGTCCGAGATTAAAGATATGGGGACGGCCGGAATACGCTGCCATCAATTCCCGTACGCGGGCGTCCATTCGCTCTCCGCCTTCGATCAGCAGCAGGGGATCCAGATGGCCCTGAACCGGCATGTCCGCTGGCAAGGCAGAATTGACGAAGGATGGCACAGCAGCCGTATCGAGGCCGACGGCCGTTACGCCGGTTTCCTTTGCATAGGCTTCCAGCATGACCCCGGCACCGCGTGGGAAGCCAATCAGCGGAACAGTGATGCCGCGTTCCCGAAGGCGGGCGACCAGCTTTTTCGTCGGCGCAATAATGACTTCGCGGAAGATATTGTCTGGCAGGCCCTCAGCCCAGCTGTCGAACAGCATGAGCGCTTCGGCGCCGGCGTCCACCTGCCGGGCAAGATATTCGGCTGTTGCTTCACCAACCTTGTCCATAAGCGCAGCCAGATCTTCCGGCCGGCCATGCGCCCAGCGCCAGGCTTCGGACTTGTCAGTCTTGCCGCGGCCTTCGATGGCATACAGGCTCACCGTCCAGGGAGATCCGGCAAACCCGATCAGCGTTGTTTCTGCCGGCAAACCCTCTCGCACCCGGGAGACGGTTTCATAAACCGGAGACAATCTGTCAGCCGCCTTGACGGCTGGCACCCGGTCCAGATCTGCTGGGCCGGATACCTGTTCCACCAGCGGGCCGACACCTTTTTCAAATTTTACGTCCAGTCCCATGGCGTCCAGAATCAGCAGGATATCGGCAAACAGGATTGCCCCATCCATGCCATAGCGGCGTATTGGCTGCAGCGTGGCTTCAGCTGCCATGGATGGCGTGTAGCAGAAATCCAGGAAGTTCTTTGCACGCGACCGAAGCTCAAGATATTCGGGCAGGTGTCGCCCGGCTTGACGCATCATCCATACCGGTGGCCTTTCAAGGCGCTCTCCACCGAGAACCTGAAGCAGTTTTTTCGATCCGTCGGTGCCCATGGCTTTTTTTCCCAAAATCTAAAACAAGCCCGTCAGGGCGCTTATGACTATTAGACGGTGAGTCCGTGGGAAAAAGGGTGATGTGCGGATTTGTCCAGAGAATTCCACACAGGAGTCACAGGCTCGCGAACAAGGTTAAGAGGGTCTTAAGGCCCGGGATTCAATAGTTAACCAAACGTAAACAGGCCAAGTGGAGTCACAGGTTGGAACGGAAGGTGATTCCGCGGAGTCGGATTCCGGTGCCTGTGGGATTTTTGTGATTCCTTCGGGACAAAAAGCGCTATCCACAGGCGAGTCACAGGTCTTGTGAAATCCCCGAACCTCGGCAAGAGAAGGGGACCATGACTCGGTCCCAACGCCCCAGCATCTATTTCAACGTCCACCTCGTCTCGGATTCGACGGGGGAGACACTGAACGCCATCCAGCGTGCAGCCTGTGCCCAGTTCGAAAACGTACAGCCGCTGGAACACAACTATTACCTTGTCCGCTCCGAACGCCAGCTGGAACGCGTGATGCGGGAGATCGAAGCCGCGCCCGGCGTCGTCTGGTACACGATTTCCGATGAGGCCCTGCGCGGACGGCTGGAATCCTTCTGCCGCGAGAAAAGAGTGCCGACCCTTCCGGTGCTCGATGCCTCCATCGCCATGCTCAGCCGGCATCTTGGCGTCTCCGCAAACCAGAAAGTCGCTGGCCAGCATGCATTGGACGACGACTATTTCGAACGCATGGAAGCGATCAATTTCACGCTTGCCCATGATGATGGCCAGAATGTCGAGAGCCTGACGGGCGCTGATGTCATCCTTCTGGGCGTCAGCCGCACATCCAAGACTCCGACCTGTGTGTATCTGGCCAACCGGAAAGTTCGTGCCGGGAATATCCCGCTGGTACCCGGGGTTCCGCTACCACCGCACATCGAGAAGATGGGCGACAAGGGCCCGATGATCGTAGGTCTCAAAATCAGTGCTGAACGCCTCGTGCAAATCAGGCGCGCGCGCCTGATTTCGCTGAACCAGGACGAGCACACGATTTATGCCGATGAGGATGCCGTGCGCGATGAAGTCACCCAGGCCAACCGCCTGTTCCAGCGCAACAAATGGCGCACCATCGACGTATCCCGGCGCTCGGTTGAAGAAACAGCTGCTGCGATCCTGAATCTGCTGAATGAACGCCGGGGGCATCCGTGAGTCTTGATATTGTCCTGGCATCGGGAAGTGAAAGCCGGCGCCGCCTGCTGGAATCTGCAGGCGTCGAAGCCGCCGCTGTCCGCCCGAATGTCGACGAAGATGCCATGAAAGCCGGGTTGCGCGCCGAAGGCGTCTCTGTGCGCGATCAGGCGATGCGCCTGGCAGAACTCAAGTCGGCAAAAGTGTCCCAACGCCAGCCGGGTCTTGTGATTGGCGGTGACCAGATGCTGGCGCTCGGCGATGAAGCGTTCGACAAGCCAAAGGATCTGGATGGCGCGCGTGATCATCTCCGCAAACTGTCCGGAAAGGCCCACACGCTCGAAACTGCGATTGTCGTTTGTGAAAACGGGCAACCTGTCTGGCGCCATCTCGCGCGGCCTCGGCTGACCATGCGTTCGCTCAGCGAGGAGTTCATCGAAGACTATGTCGACAAGGTGGGTGAGCCGCTTCTGTCGACCGTTGGTGCCTATCAGCTGGAAGGCCTTGGCGCGCAGCTGTTTAACAAAATCGAGGGGGATTACTTTTCCATTCTCGGTCTGCCGCTGCTGCCCTTGCTCGACTATCTCCGCATAAGAGGCGTCCTGAAAACATGACCTGGCTGCTCGGTGTCATCGGCGATCCGGTTTCGCATTCCCTGTCTCCCGTGATCCACAAAATGTGGATCCGTGAACACGGATTCGATGCGACCTATGAAGCTCTGCAAGTTAAACGGGGCGAGCTCGAACACGCGCTTGAAACCCTGTCACAGCGAGAGGCGCTCGGCTTCAATATCACGCTTCCGCATAAGGAAGATGCGCTCGCCCTGGCGGATGAGACAAGCGACATTGCGCGCCGCATTGGCGCGGCAAATACGTTGGTCCGACGGGAGCAGGGGGGCTGGCGTGCGGAGAACACCGATGCGCCGGGCTTTGTGCGGAGCCTGTTGGACGCCGGGATCGAAGTTGCCGGATCCCGGGTGACCTTGCTAGGTGCGGGTGGTTCTGCCCGTGCAGTCGCGATCAGCCTGATGGATTTGCGTGCCGAGATTACGATTGCCAACCGCACGCGCGAGCGCGCGAAAGCGCTGGTCTCGGAAACAGGAATCACAGCCGAGATCTGCTCTCTGGAGGAGGGGATCTCGCAAGCGGCCACTGCCGATGTCGTGATCAACACGCTCAGCCTTGGCCATTCAGGCAAGAGCCTTGAATTGCCCGAGGCCACAGGACAATATTTCTACGATATTTCTTACGGAAAGCCCGCCGCCGCAATCCGTGCTGAAGCGCTGGCCAAGAACTGGCAGCCAATGGACGGGCTTGGCATGCTGGTAGCGCAAGCTGCCTACAGTTTTGAGCACTGGTTCGGCGTATTGCCGGACACGAAGGAAGCGCTCGCGCATTGCCGCAAACTCGTGGAGGCGACGACGTGATCATTCTTGGTCTCACCGGTTCGATCGGCATGGGCAAATCTGCAACGGCAACTCTATTCCGGGACGAAGGTGTCCCGGTTTACGATGCCGATGCAGCTGTCCACCAACTCTACCAGAAGGACGGCGCCGCAGTGGATCCCGTCGAAGCGGCCTTTCCGGGCGTGAAGGTGGAGGGCGCGATCGACCGGACGCTGTTGCGCGAACGTGTACTGAACGATACCGCCGCGATGAAGCAGCTTGAAAGCATCGTCCATCCGCTGGCCGGCGCCGCGCAACAAGACTTCCGTGAAGCCGCCAGAAAGTCCGGCGCGGCCTTCGCGGTGCTGGATATTCCCTTGCTGTACGAGACAGGCGGCTCCGGCTATTGCGATTATGTCCTGGTCGTTACAGCGCCGCCCGAGGTGCAGCGCGACCGTGTGCTGTCTCGTCCGGGTGTGACGGCGGAGACGTTCGAGGCCATTCTGGCCCGCCAGGTGCCAGATGCGGAGAAGCGGGCAAAAGCCGACTTTATCCTGTCGACAGCGCATGGATTCGAGTTTGCACACGATCATGTTCGCGCCATAGTGGCCCTGATGAATCGCAAGGCCGTAGGGGATAACGCATGAGTCAGATCCGCGAGATTGCATTCGATACCGAGACGACAGGCCTCAAGCCGGAAGATGGCGACCGCATTATCGAGCTGGGCGCCGTGGAGATGATCAACCACATTCCGTCCGGCCGCACCTTCCGGACGCTGATCAATCCGGGACGCGCCGTTTCCGCCGATACGGTCCGCATTACCGGGCTTACCGATGATGACCTGAAGGATGCGCCACCCTTCGAGGCGCCCGAAGTCATCGATGCCTTTCTCGAGTTTATTGGCGATGCGACGCTTGTGGCTCACAATGCAAGCTTCGACCGGGGCTTCCTCAACATGGAACTCGGCCGCTGTGGGCGCGACCCTGTCCCGGATGACCGCTGGGTTGATACGGCTGCCATGGCCCGCCGCAAGTTTCCGGGTGCCCCGGCCAGCCTCGACGCGCTGTGCAAGCGTTTCGACATTTCTCTCGAAAGCCGGACATTCCACGGCGCCCTTCTGGATAGCCAGTTGCTGGCGGCAGTTTACCTGGAACTCCTGGGCGGCCGGGCACGGGCGTTCTCGTTCGAGGCGGTTGTTGAAACCGAAGAAGTTGGTGAAATTCTGCCGGCGCGCCAGCGGCCCAAACCGCTCGGCTCGCGTCTGACCGAAGACGAAAAAGCCGCCCACGAAACCTTCGTGAGCGGCCTTGGCGATGAAGCTTTCTGGAAGCGTTACGCGTCCTGAACTGGTGGCGTCTGCCCGGAATCGGCTGCGGCTTCCTGCGCCCGGCGATATTGCTGCTGGTAAAGCTGCACGAAATCCACCGGATCTATCAGCAGCGGCGGGAAACCGCCTTCACGCGTGATTTCCGCCACGATGCGGCGGGCGAACGGGAACAGAAGACGCGGGCATTCGATCAGAAGCAGCGGCTCAAGCTGGGCTTGTGGCACATTTTGCAGCTGGAAGAGGCCGGCATAGTCGAGCTCGGTAATGAACAGGACAGTGCCGTCAGCGACGGCCTTGGCCGACAATTTCAGCGAAACTTCGTAAAGCCCGTTGCCGTCGGCATGCGGCGTTGCGCCGACATCAATGCCCAGATCGATATTCGGCTGTGACTGTACCGGAGAATGGCCCGGATTTTCGAAGGACAGGTCCTTCACGTACTGGGCGAGGACGCGCAGACCCGCCGGGGTCGCGCCGTTCTGGCCTTCATTTGGTGCCTGCGGGGCACTTGTATCGGTCATGTCTACCTCCCAACTCTACGGGGCGGGCGCTAGCATGCGGCCCCTTAACGCGCAATGTATCACTGGCACTGCAGGCCCGTCGGCCCTATCTTGAGGGCTGACTGAACACGAATGCAAGGACACGCCACCACCAATGGACCCCGTGATGCAAGTCATGATCCTGGCAGCTGTTGCGCTGTTTGTCCTGTCGCGCCTCTATTTTGCGCTCGGCAAGGGTGACAATGACAACCCTGTCAGCCGCCCGTCTCCGGCAACTGCCGGGGAGGATGCGCCCGGTCAGCCCAAAGCCAAGGATGAAGCGCTGGCGCATGCCGACCAGCCGATTTTTACAGGTCCTGCTGCCGGCGGACTGGAAGAAATCTACAATGCTGACCGGAGCTTCAGCACACCTGCCTTCATGAGAGGCGCACGCGCGGCGTATGAAATCATCGTTTCGGCCTTTGCCCGGGGCGACCGCGACAAGCTCCGCCCGATGCTGGACGACGATGTCTATGAGGCGTGGGACGCGGCCATCGCCGCGCGCCAGCCAGACCAGCCAACCTTTGAACTGTTGCGCATCCGCAAGGCCGAAATCGAAAGCGCTGAGCTGGATGGGGCCATCGCGCGTGTTTCCGTGCGCTACGAGGCAGAGCTCGGAGACGGCGAAATGACGCGCACAGCGAAGGAAATCTGGACGTTCATGCGGAACGTTCAGGAGAATGATCCGAACTGGATTCTCGATGATGTCGAGGTCGCGAGCTAAGGCCAGTTGCCAGAATTTTTCAGGGTGACACTTCCGCCGGAACCACGCCATAAAGCGTGAATGTGGTCGCGTTTCCGTTCGTTTGCCCTCCTGGTCCTGCTGGCCGCTTGCCAGACCCAGCCTGCACCGATCAAGGTGATGACAATTCCGCAGCCGGAGACGCCGCCACCGGTGGAATCCTCGCAACTTCCGGCCTGGGAAACGCCTGCCGCCTTTTCTGACTTGCCGAACTGGCCGGCTGTAAAGCTTGAAGCCGCTGTCAGCGCTTTCAAGCGCTCCTGCGAGAAATTCTCGAACCTGAACCTGACGTCGGCCCTTTCCGGATCGGCACCCTGGGCGGGGCGCGTGGAAGATTGGGCAGAACCTTGCGGCGCCCTGTCAGCCGCGCGCAGCGACGAAGAGGCCCGGGCCCTGATCGAGCGGGTGTTTGTCCCGATCGAAGTGATCCCGCCCGATGGCGCGCGGAAGTTCACGGGCTATTTCGAGCCAACATATGACGCCCGGCGGACGCCGACCCCGCCATTTACCGAGCCTGTCCCGGCCTTGCCGGCAGACCTGATCCCGAACAATGGCAAACCGCTTCAACGCCTGCCGGACGGAAGGACCCGGCCATATCCGGCGCGGGCACAGATTACCACGTCGGGCGTGCAGGCGATTGCCTATGCCCACCCGGCCGATGTGTTCTTCCTTCAGATCCAGGGATCTGGCCGTCTCCGTTTTCCGGATGGAACCACGATGCGCGCGGTTTATGCGGCGCATAACGGGCACAAGTTCAAATCCACCGCCAACTGGCTGATCCGTACCGGGCGCATTTCCAGAGGGGAGGCCAGCATGCAGGGCATCCGGGCCTGGATGAACCGCGCGGGCCCGGCCGAAACGCGCATGGCGATGAACCAGAATCCCCGATTTGTTTTCTTCCGGGCCGAGGCTGAGGGCGACCCCTCGCTGGGTCCTGCCGGGGCGGAAGGTGTTCCACTGACACCGTTGGGCTCCATGGCGGTCGATACGAGCCTTCATCCCCTGGGTGTGCCCATGTTCGTTCAGACCACAGCGCCGGGGCTGGGCGGCGACTGGTCCGGCCTCCTGATTGCGCAGGATACCGGCGGCGCGATCAAGGGCCCGGTGCGCGGCGATATCTATTTCGGCACCGGACCGGAAGCGGGCGAGCGGGCGGGAACGATGAACGCGCCCGGTCGTCTTTGGGTTCTCCTGCCGCGCGCGGTGGCAGAACGGATGCGGGCCGAAGGATATGCCAGTCTCGACATGGCCCCGGCGGCGCCGTAAGGGGCGGGCATGAGCCACCGCCGCCTGACCCCTGACGAAGCCCGCGCCTGGGCCCGCGTTGCGCGGACGGTAAAGCCGATCGGTCCGAAGACAGACGATATCGACACTTTCATTGATGCACTGGAACACGGTGAACCGGTCCTGCGTCACGGCAAGGCGAAATCGGTGGCACTGCCGCCAGAGAAACCCGCCACCAAAGCCGTGAAATCTCCCGCTCCGCCTCAGAACCGGGCGAACGAGAAACGCGTGCGCCGGGGCAAGCTGGAACTCGCAGGACGGTTCGACCTGCATGGTCATACCCAGATCTCCGCTGAGGCAGCGCTGCCGGAGTTCCTGGCCCGCAAACAGGCGGAAGGCGCGCGCTGCGTACTGGTCATCACAGGCAAGGGGAAGGGCGGGGAGGGCGTTCTGCGCCGCAATTTCCTGCGCTGGCTGGAGATGCCGGCGGCGCGTGCGCTCGTCTCAGGCTATTCCGAGTCCCATCCGAGGCATGGCGGGTCCGGTGCCTGGTATGTGTTCCTGCGGCAAGCTTAAGGGCGACGACGCAGGGACTAAACCGGATCATACCGGACCAGGTCACGGCTGTGCCGGACCAGCCAGGACCATGCCGGACATGAAAAAGCCGGCGCCTTCACGGCGCCGGCTTCCAATTCGATTTGTACGCTTCGATCAGCTGAAGTCGCGGAACACGTCGTCGGCGGAGACGTCTTTCTTGGCGTCGTCTTCTTCCTGTGAATCATAGGCGCCCGGGTCGTCCTGCGCCGGGGCGAGGCCCGGGCCTTCGGAGCGGAGCGCCTTCTCGGCTTCCATCTTGCGGCGCTTCTCGGCCGATTTCGCGATCACTTCGTCGAGTTCGATCTGGGTGCACAGGCCGAGCGTCACCGGGTCGACCGGACGGATGTTGGGCGAGTTCCAGTGGCTCTTGTCGCGCACATTGTTGATCGTCGACTTGGTGGTGCCGATCAGTTTGGAAATCTGCGCATCGGACACTTCCGGGTGGTTGCGGATGAACCAGGCCACGGCGTCCGGCTTGTCCTGGCGGCGGATCACCGGCGTGTAGCGGCTGCCCTTGCGCTTCGGCTGCGGGATGTGGGCGATTTTCGACTCGGCCACTTTCATCCGGTAGCTTTCGTCATTCTCGCCGCGCTGGATTTCCTCGCGCGAGAGGATGCCGCCGGCGATCGGATCGACGCCGCGCATGTTCTCGGCCACATCGCCGTCGGCAATGCCTTTGACTTCAAGGTGATGCAGACCGCAGAACGCCGCGATCTGGGCGAAGGTGAGGCTGGTATTGTCGAGCAGCCAAACGGCTGTGGCCTTCGGCATGAGGACTTCGGACATGAGGCTCTCCCTGTCATTTTTACGCCGCCTGAAATGCAGCCGCCCGGCACGTCGTGCCGGGCGGTTGGGGTCAGGCGCGTGCTGAACCTTGCCTGTTCCTATAATACAGCTGCCTTGTATTGGAAAGGCGTCAGCCACAGGGGCCTGTTAATTGGGCCTTTTTTACCAGGACAGCAGAATTTTGCCGGAATGCGTGCCGGAGGCCATCAGCTGGTGGGCCTGTTCGGCCTCTGCCGCGGGGAAGACTTTCTGCAGCACCGGAATGATCGCACCGCTGGCAATGTGAGGCCAGAAATCGGCTTCCACGGCATCGCGGATACGCTGTTTCTCCGGCAGGGGCCGGGCGCGCAGCGTGGTGGCGGCCAATGTCAGGCGTTTCATCAGGACCGGGGCGAAATTGACGTTCGCCTGGAAGCCGTTCTGGTAGGCGATGTTGATGATCCGCCCGTCCGGATTGGCCGCGGAGATATTCTTCTGGATGTAGTCGCCGCCGACCATGTCGAGCGTGACGTCGGATCCGCCTTCGTCTTTGACGATCTCGACGAAATCCTCGGTCTTGTAGTTGATGGCGCGGGTGGCGCCGATACTGCTTGCCAGTTGGCATTTCTCGTCCGTGCCGGCGGTGGCGAAGATTTTCGCGGCGCCCGCAGCTTTCGCCATCTGGATGGCCATGACGCCAATGCCGGACGTGCCGCCATGGCAGAGGAAGTTTTCACCGGCTTTCAGGCCGACCCGGTCAAACACATTGGCCCAGACGGTCATCATGGCTTCGGGCAGGCAGCCGGCCTGATCCAGGCCCATACTGTCCGGCACCGGGAAGAGGGAGCCCGCATCGACGGCGACATATTCGGCATACCCACCGCCCGCCAGCAGGCCGCAGACCTTGTCGCCCGCTTTCCAGCGCGAGACATCGCTTCCAACCGCTTCGACCGTGCCGGACACTTCGAGACCCAGAATGGTCGAAGCGCCGGGCGGCGGGGGATAGGCGCCCGCGCGCTGGACGAGATCCGCCCGGTTGAGGCCGGAAAAGGCCGTCTTGACCAGAACCTCGTTCACGCCCGGTTCCGGCTTTGGCAGGTCCGCCAGGTATAGCGGCCCGTCTGTCTCGATTTCGACGGCTTTCATCGTCTCGCCCATGTGCATGACTCCCGTGTTGAGGAGTCGCATGTAAGGCCTGTTTCTGCTTTGATGAACCCCAAGAGACGGATCAGGAGGCGATGATGGCGATTTCAGATGAAGAGCCGATCCTCGTTAACACACCGCAGACGCTGGAGCAGATGTCGGTGGAAGAGCTGGAAATGCGGATTGCCGCGTTGAAAGACGGTATTGCCGCCTGTGAACGGGAAATCGAGAAGAAACGGGCCCAGAAGTCAGCAGCCGACGCGCTGTTCGGCGGCGGGGATTAAGCGGACAGAAACATCGACATGGTAAAACATGCGTTGGCGTCCAGAATGTCAGGAACAGATTTATGGCAGCGGAACAGTCGCAAGGCGAAGGCATGAGCATGTCGGACGGGTTCACCGGCGGCAAGCTGTTCGATACCGTCTTCACGCGTGGCATGGCGCTGGTGGAGGAAACCGCCACCTATCTGGACGGGCCGGGCCGCGAACACGCCAAGACGCTGGAGCGGGAACCGGGGCTGACCTATGCCGCCTGGAGCATGGAGCTGACGACGCGCCTGATGCAGGCGGCGAGCTGGCTGGTCATGCAGAAAGCGGTACGCGACGGCGAAATGAAGCGCGACGATGCGGCCGCCAAGAAATACCGCATACGGAGAGAGGATCCGCCGCTCGACGTGAGCGCGCAGGAGGGCAGGGGCCTGCCCGCACGTTTCCTGGAACTGGTGGACCGGTCAGAGGGCCTGTTCGAGCAGATCTGCCGCCTGGATGAAGCGTTGTATGGCGCGCAGGCGAAGGCCTCCGGGGCAAATCCGGTGTCGGATCAGATTGCACAGCTTCAGAAAGCGGCCGAAACGGGCGCGTTCGACCCGCTCATGGTGTGGAACCGCGGGCGCTAGACGTCCGGCTGGGTCGGAGACGGCAGAAGACAGCCCCGCTGCGACACTTGTGATGGCTTCAACCTGAAAATCCGGGGACGGACGTAGAGCGCGCGCAGCGGTGTCTCGATGGCAAGCCGGTGCATGCCGAGCGCAATCATCAGGGCGGCAGCCGCGACGGCGAGGCTGGCAGCGCCCGAATCCGCAAAGATACCGCTTGCCTGGACCAGTGTGACCAGTGCCTGGAGCGGAATGAAAAATCCGAGATAGACGGCCATGGACTGGCGTCCGGTGTCTCCAATGAAGTGGGCTGCCGGCAGTTTCGACAGCACAACGCCCAGTCCGGCCAGGGCGAAGCATCCGGCAAAACCAAGGATCAGCGACACGATCGGCAGGCCCGCGATGCCCATGGCGACAAAGGCCGTGTGGACCCCGGCCCAGATGACAAGGGCCCAGGCAAGGTCGCGCCAGCGCATGGCGGCGCCCTGCGTGAAGGAAAAGACCAGAGAGGCCCCGGCATATCCGGCATAGAAGTAGATATAATTGGCGGCAAAATGATCGGCCACGGACCACCCGGTGTGGAACAGGCCGGCGGCGGCCAGCATTTGCAGCAGGGCGCCAGCGGCCAGGACGCGGGCAGGCTTCAGCCGGCGGATGGCGCGCGTGACGAGGTAGAACAGAGCGAGCTGCTGGAGGAACCAGAGCGGGCTGTCCGGCGCGATCAAGCCGGAAAGGTAAACGCGCGCGAGCACGGCCGGGCCACGCGTGAAGGCGCCCGCGTTCAGGACCACTGTCTCAATGGCCAGCCAAAGGGCGAAGAAATAGACAAGGCGCAGCACCTTGCGGTCAAAATAGGCCGGGGCCGAGCCGAAGATGGCGCGATGCAGGAACAGGCCGGCAATCAGGAAGAAGGCGGGAACGACGAACGGGGCGGTCCATGCGGCCAGGCCCTGCATCCAGTTCAGGGCGCCATCCGGCGTGCCGTAACTGAGCGCGGCTACCGACATCACCACGAGGATGATTCCAAGGCCTTTTGAGTGATCGATCCAGGCAATGCGACCGGCGTGCATGCGGGGCTCCTCCCTATTTGGGAAAATCCGCTGCAAGATTCGTGCAGGAAGGGATTAAGCCTGTTCCGGCCCGGGCGTCCGGTGCCGCTTCCGGCGTGTCAGATGGTTGAATAGACGCGCAGAGCGTACCTGGCCTGCTGTACGCTGTAGCCTTCTTTGACTGGCCCGCGGATCACACAGATCCGGTGCCAGAGCGGCCCGAGCAGCTGTTCGATGACTTCATCGAGGTCGAAATCGCGCCGGATGACGCGCTTTGCCGCCAATTCGGCCAGGACCATGCGCATGGGCTGGCGGATGTCTCGGCTCATCCAGGCGCGCCAGGCCTCTCCGGCATGCTGGTCGTCAGCGGCGGCCATCAGCGCCCCGCGCAGCACCGCATGGCCGTTTCCGGTGCGGGCAGCGGCCTCCAGCGGCACAATCAGGGTGGCAATCCGCTCCTGCGGGTCGCGCCCGCCGTCCGGGCTGTCCGGCACCAGCGCCAGCGCTGCATCCACGCACATCGCCCCGATGGACGGCCACCAGCGGTAAATCGTCTGTTTTGAGGCGCTCGCCCGCTTGGCCACGGCATCCACGCTGAAGGTGCGCCAGCCGCTTTCAGCGAGCTCGGCCCGCGTCGCCTCCAGAATGGCAGAACGGGACTCTTCGCTACGCGACGGGCCTTTGCGGGACGTCTTCTTCACGCTGGCATCTGTCGGCATTCGATTGGTCTCCCTGGCCGGAACTTTGGGGGCCTCTTTCGAGAGCCTAGGTCAAACGGGTAAACAATGTCCGATTCACATTGGCGACTTCTGCAGTATGCAATAGAGAGGCGCCGGCAGGAACAGGCCAAAGAACAGGATTGGGACCATGAAGACGATTGAGGAACTGATTGAAGGCTACCGGCGCTTCCGCGGGGGTGTGTATTCAAAACAGGCCGCACTTTATCGTGAACTCGGCGAAGGCCAGAGCCCGGCCATCATGCTGATTGCCTGCGCCGACAGCCGCGCCGAGCCGTCCGACATCTTCGCGGCGGCCCCTGGCCAGCTGTTTGTGGTGCGCAACGTGGCCAATCTCGTGCCGCCCTACATGCCCGACGGAAAACTGCACGGGGTCAGTTCGGCGCTGGAATATGCGGTGAATGTGCTGAAAGTACGCCACATCGTGGTGATGGGCCATGGCGGCTGCGGCGGTGTTCAGGCCTCTCTGGCCGGCGACGACAATCCGCTGATCGGGGAATTTGTGACCCCCTGGGTCTCTCTTCTCGATGAAGCCCGCGAGCGGGTCCTCGAATCCGGCTCCATCAATCCGCAATTCTCGCTGGAACTGGAAGGTATCGAAACCTCGCTCAAGAACCTGCTGAGCTTTCCCTTCGTGGAAAAGGCTGTCAGTGCGGGCGACCTGGCGCTTCACGGCGCATGGTTTGCCATCAAGCATGGCGAATTGCACTGGCGGAACGCCAAAACCGGCCGGTTCGAGGTCGTCGACCGCTAAGTGTGCGGCGTAAACGTCGAAACTGAAGCAAAAATGGCTGACGCCAGCATGGCCAGCGCCGCGCCGCGATTGAACCAGCGGGTGAAGGCGGGCGATTCGAAATGATGGTTCATGCCGTCGGCCAGCCAGGCATACAGCGTCAGGCCGGTCATTTCGCAGACGGTGATCGTCGCCATCATGATCAGGGCCTGCGGCACGACCGGGTGGGTCATGTCGAAATAGGACGGCAGCAACAGGCCGAAAAACACCAGCGCATTGGGGTTCAGCACCTGCAGGCCGACCCCGCGGGCGAACAGTTTGCCCCGCGGCGGGGCGTCCTTTGCACTGGCATGGGGGCTCGACGGATCTGCCGTGGCCAATGACCAGGCAAGCCAGGCGATGAAGCAGATCCCGGCAACCTTCAGTCCGTTGAGCAGCAGGGGAAATTGTGCAGCAAACGCCGCGATGCCGCCGGCGGCCAGCGAAATCCAGATCAGATTAGCGGCAGCGACGCCGAGGGCAGGGATGAGCGCTGTCGGCGCGCGATAGCGCAGCGACGTGCTCATCACCAGCATCACAGCCGGGCCGGGGGTCAGGCCGCCCGCAACAAACAGGGCAACCAGGGCAATCCAGACCGAAAGGTCCATTCAGGCCCCCGTCAGGCTTGATCAGCCGCGTTCGACAGCGGCCGAGATCAGTTCGCGGGCCTTCTCGATGCCGTACCAGCCTTCGATCCGGGTCCATTTGCCCTTTTCGAGGTCTTTGTAGTGCGTGAAGAAGTGAGCGATCTTGTCACAAAGCGTCTGCGGCAGGTCGTGATAGGTCGCGATCTTGTCGTAGTACGCCGTCAGCTTCGGGTGCGGCACAGCGAGGATTTTCTCGTCGGGGCCCTTGTCGTCCGTCATCATCAGAACGCCGACCGGGCGCGCCCGCACGACGGAACCCGGCACCAGCGGCCGGTTGCCGACAACCATGACGTCGATCGGGTCGCCGTCGAGGCTCATCGTGTGAGGCACGAAGCCGTAATTACACGGGTAGCGCATCTCGGTGTAGAGATAGCGGTCGACGAACATGGCGCCGGAATCCTTGTCGATCTCGTATTTGATCGGGTCGCCGCCGAGGGGCACTTCGATCAAAACATTAAGGTCATCCGGCGGGTTCTGGCCCGCGCTGATCTTTGAAAGGTCCATTGTCTGCGCTCGCTTAGGGAGGAAGTGAGAGTTCGCGTGGCGATGGCCTTTTGAGGCCATAACGTCAAGGGCGGCGTTGCCGCAGACGACTAATGTCTTAGGCGTCTGCCTTTACTTCTTCCGCCTGGAATATCCGCATGCGCGTGCCTCCGGCAGACAGCCGGCGGGCCGCCTTGACGAATTCCCGGCTCTCTTTCAGGGCGAAATGCGCCTTCAGCGCGTTCATGTCGCGCCAGTATTCGACGAAGACCAAGAGGGCCGGATCGTCACAATCGGCGTGAACATTGTGGGCGATGCAGCCATCCTCCGCACGGGAGCGGGCGCAATGGTCCCGGCACAGGGCAATGAGTTCTGCCTCTTTTTCGGGTTGGGTGCGGACGCTGCCGGTGACGATGATCATCGCAGGAACCTCCTAGTCGCGGATCAGGGCATAGTTGAAGCTGATCGACACACGCGGGTCTTCGGACCGGTTCGGCATGACTTCATGGCGCAGCCAGGATTCCCAGAGCAGGGCATGGCCTTCCTTCGGTTCGAGATAGACGAAGCGGCGGGCCAACTCCGGGGCGTCGTCTTCAGGCTGAGGGGCGCCCATCATGAAGGTGAGGCGCGGGTCTTCCATCTTCAGTGTTCCGGCGCCGTCCGGCACGGTCACATAATAGGTGCCGGAAATCACGCTGCCCGGATGGATATGGCCGGAATGACTGCCGCCTTCACCGAGAATGTTCACCCAGAGCGCATCGAGTTCGAGATGGAAGCCGGCCATGTCCCAGTGCAGGTCGCGCGCGAATTCGGCGGCCTGGCTATCCAGCAATTCCTTGAGGGCCGCGAATTCCGGGAACCGTTCCGGCAGGTCGTCGAGCGAGGCATAGGACGTGTAGCCGTCATAGCCCTGCTCGTCGCACCAGTCATTGCCGGCGGTATCCTCGTCTTCCAGCAGCCAGCAGACTGCTTCCAGTTCGGTGCGCATGGCTTCGGTGCCCAGGGCGACTTCCTTCACCGGGGTGGGGAACAGGGTCTTGAGTGTCATTGCAGGCTCAAAAAGAAAGGCCCCGCCGGGCTGGCCGGCGGGGCAGGGGTTTTCTGAAGACGGACTATTCCGCCGGCTTGATGAATTTCAGCGTCATGCGGTCGCTTTCGCCGATGGCCTTGTAGGCTTCCGGATCCCAGCCTTCCGGCGCTTCCTCGCCTTCTTCCGGCTGGTTGCTGACCGGCGGCAGGGTCCAGACGCCGTAGGGGTGGTCGGCGGTGTCGGCCGGGTTGGCGTTGATCTCGGACGATCCGGCAAATTCGAATCCAGCATTGGCGGCCAGCGTTTTCACGTAGTCCTCATGGACATACCCGCTGGGTGCCTTCGGGTCTTGAATTGCCGTCGAGGGCAGGCGGTGTTCCACGACGCCAAGGACGCCGCCGGGCTTCAATGCCGCGTAGGCGTCGTTGAAGAATTTCTGTTCGTAGCCACCGTTCATCCAGTTGTGGATGTTGCGGAAGGTGAGCACGACGTCTGCCGTATCGGGGTCTGTCAGCGGGCCGCTATTGGCTGAAAAACCGGAATAGCTGATCGTGCCGAATTTCGGGTCGGTATAGTTCGACTTGAAGGTCTCGTTGTTGGTCTCGATCCGGGCGACGCGTTCGGCATCCTCGATGCCGGTCGGATCGAACAGGACTTCGACCAGCTGGCCGCCGCCGGACGCAAGCCACGGGGCGAGGATGTTGGTGTACCAACCGCCACCCGGCCAGATTTCAACGACCGTATCGTCCGGTTCAACGCCGAGGAATTCCAGCGTTTCCTTCGGATGACGCCACACGTCGCGGGCCTTTTCCTCGGGCGAGCGCACATCGCTGGCGATGGCGGCCTCCAGGGCGGTTTCGGTGGCGGGCGCCTCTGGGGCGGCCATTTCGGTATCGATTTCGGCGACAGCTTCCGGGCTGTCTGCCGGGGCGGGCGAGCAGCCTGCGAGCAGGGCCAGGGTAATGAGGGAAGCAGATACGGCGGTTTTCATCAGTGTTTCTCCGTCGATGGGACCTCTTGAACGATTCTTGTAGGCTCCCACATGTATCGTGTCACGGTGCCGCAATGCGGGCTGTGGCCGGATTTCGTGCCGGTGCCATCGTTCGGGCCGGGTGTTTGCGAAGTTCGAACCCAAGACGGAGCCTCCCGATCAGGGTGCTCCCAGTTGCTTTGAGACAGAGGACTGAACACATGTCGAATATAGATCTGACCCCCATTTACCGCACGATGGTTGGCTTTGACCGCATGGCCAACATGATCGATCAGGCCGCGCGCCTGGACGGCTCGCAGGGCTATCCGCCTTATAATATTGAGCGAGTCGACGAAAACGCCTTCGCCATTGAGGTCGCCGTTGCCGGGTTTACTGAGGCCGACCTGGAAATCGAGACGAAGGAAGGCCTGCTGACGGTCGCAGGCAAAAAATCCGATACCGAAGATGCCAGCGGCAAGGACTACCTGCATCGCGGCATTGCGCAGCGAAGCTTTATCCGGCGCTTCCAGCTGGCCGATCACATTCTCGTGACCGGTGCTCAGTTGGATCATGGCGTGCTGCGGATCGACCTTATCCGCGAACTTCCGGAAGAGAAAAAGCCCCGCAAGATCGAGATCGGCGCTTCCGAATCGCAGGAACCGAAACTGATCGGCAAGAAAAAGGCTGACGCCGCCTAAGCGGGCCCGTCACAGACCACAGACTGAAACGGCGCGTTCCGGCAGGGGCGCGCCGTTTTCCATTGTGCGGCAGGTCAGCTGTCGGACTTCGCCATTTTTTCGGCATGCCGGAAAACTTCGAGGCAATGCGTCTCGCCAAGGAACACTTCCAGCGTCCGGGAGTCCTTCAGTGTGCGGCTGACATACCTGTCCACCGCATTGAAGGCTTCGGCGGCGTGCTTCTGGGTCGATTGCTCGAAGGCGCCGCTTTCCAGCGTCGCGGAGAATTGTCCTGCGCCGGTCCGCGCCGCAGCGGCATTTGCCTTGGCCCAGGGCAGGTAGGTCTTGCCGACTTCTTCTGCGAAGAGGGGCGCCAGCGTCGGTTCCAGCGCGGGCATGTCCGCAAACGGACCACCGGCTTTCGGGTCGTCCATGTTTTCGCACCAGGCCACGACAAAGGGAGCCCGGTCTTTCAGCCATTCTGCCGGGGTCGGATCCAGCAGCATTTGCTGCAGCTGGGCCGCCAGGCTGAAATCGGCGAAGGCCGGACGGCCGCCGAAGATGAACAGGTGCGCTTTCAGGTGCGTGTTCAGCAATTCCGCAAAGCGGCGCCAGGAGGCGTCGAGCACCGGCTGGTTCTCGGGCGACGCCCCGACGAGCGGCAGACGGTCCGCCATGCGCTCGGAAATCTGGACGGAGGGTTTCTTCCAGGCGCGTGGGCGCTTGCCGCCCGACAATTGCACCAGCGCGCGCAGGCCGGCCTGCTCACGGTCCGGCTTGTTCCCCCAGCGCTGCTGGAACATGCACTTGTTCAGCCACTCGTCACCATAGTCCTCAAGGATGAGAGACAGCGCCGCCAGTGCGGGATCTTCGGGCGTGGCGGACGGTTCGGGCTGGGCGGCTTCCAGCGCAAACAGCATGCGTGTCGATTCCTGGCTCACCGGCCGGTCGGGTGAGACCAGCAGCGGCACGGTCGCGATCCGTGACAGCGCGCGGAAATCGGTTTCAGTTTCACGCGACCGGGTGATCCACTCGAACGCAATTCCCTTGTAACGCAGGAAGGCCCGCACTTTCAGCGAGTAGGGCGATGTTTCGGCGCCGAAGAGGCGATAGGCTGACATGGCTTCTGGTTCCCGTCTCGGCTCGGCCCCTGCTTAGGCATTTCAGCCCGGACTGCCAACCAGTGTTTGCCGCCGTGCCTGTAAATGGCTATGCGCGTGACAAGACATTCTGACCTGACATGAAGGAGAGGCCCATGCGCGTGATGCACGTCATGGCCGGTGCCGCCGAGGGCGGCGCGGAAAATATCATGCTGGAATCGGTCCTGGCGCTGGCGGAAGCCGGCCTGACCCAACATGTGGTGACCCGCCCGGACAATCAGTTCCGGGTACAAAAATTCCGCGAGGCCGGTATCGGCGTCGATGTGGCGCCGTTCAACAATGCCTGGCCATTCCCCACGCGCCGTGTGCTGGGCGATGCGATCAAGGCGTTCAAACCGGACGTCATTGAATACTGGATGGGCCGCGCCGGACAGTTCGCGCCGAAGGAATACCGCAACCGGTCGATCGGCTGGTATGGTGGCTATTACAAGCTCGCCCGCTTCGCGAATTGCGAATGGCATGTCGGCCTGACGATCGACCTCTTGCGCCACATCCGCGAACAGGGCGTCAGTGACGACCGGTCCGGCATCATTCACACCTATGCCGATTTCGAAGGCGAAGACCCCGTCGACCGCGCAAGCCTCGACACGCCAGCGGATGCGCCGGTTGCCCTGTCCCTGGCCCGCCTGCACGAAAAGAAGGGCCTCGACACGCTCCTCGATGCCACCGCGAAAGTGCCTGGCCTGTATGTGTGGATCGCGGGGGAAGGGCCGCTGGAGGCGGAACTGCGCGCGCACTGCAAGCGGCTGAACCTGGATGACCGTGTGCGTTTCCTCGGGTGGCGCAACGATCGCGGCGCGCTGCTGGCGGCCTGCGATGTGGTGGCTTTCCCGTCACGCTATGAGCCATTCGGCACGGTCACCGTCGACGCCTGGGCGGCCTCGCGCCCGCTGGTCGCGGCAGATGCCGTCGGCCCGGCGGCCTATGTGAAGGATGGCGAGAACGGATTGCTGATCCCGAAGAATGATGTGGACGCGCTGGCGAATGCGCTGACCCGCGTGATTTCGGACAAGGACCTTGCGGCGAAACTCGTCGCCGGTGGCCGCAAGTCTTACGAAACGCAGTTCAACAAGGCGGCTTTCCAGCGTGACTCGAAAGCCTTCTACGAAAAGATCATCGCGCACGCCGGCCCGTTTCCGGGCTGATCGTAAAATCAAAGCACGGAGCGCGGGCTAGTTGATGCTGGCGAAAAAGGCCCGGTAAAGGCCTTCCGCGGCATGGCGGCCGGGGCCGATATCGACCCGGATGCCCGCGCGGCGCAGGCGCAGGATGCCGCCATTCGCCACTGGGTGCGGGTCCAGCACACTGCAGACGACGCGGGCGATGCCGGCCTCTTCCAGTTTCATGGAGCAGGACTTGCCGCCAGCGGAGCGTTCGCGGCAAGGCTCCAGCGTGACATAGGCGGTCCCGCCGCGGGCGGCCTCTCCGGCCTCTTCCAGCGCGACCTCTTCGGCATGGGGCCGGCCGCCCCGGCCAGTCACTCCTTCACCGACGATATGGCCATGCGAATCCAGGATTACGCAGCCGACGGACGGGTTCTCGCCCGTCAGGCCGTGATTGAGCCGGGCGAGCGCAAGCGCTCGCCCCATCATGCGCTGGTCGCGCCGTTTGCTCATGGCAGGGCCGGAAGGTCCCGTGCGCGGTCGGCATCGAGATAGCGCACAGCGACCGGCTTCAGATTGTCGTCGAGATCGATCAGCAGCGGATTGCCGGTCGGAATCTCAAGCGAGGTGATCTCGTCGTCTGGCACGCTGAACAGGTGCTTCACCAGCGCGCGAAGCGAGTTTCCATGCGCGGCGATGACGACGTCCTTGCCGGATTTCAGCACCGGGGCGATCTCTGCGTCCCAATAGGGCAGCACACGGTCCAGCGTCAGTTTCAGGCTTTCCGTATCCGGAATGTCGATGCCCTTGTAGCGCGGATCGGTGGAGAGGTCCCAGGTCGAGCCCTTTTCGAGCGGCGGCGGCGGCACATCATAGGAGCGGCGCCAGACATGGACCTGTTCGTCGCCATGCTTGGCGGCGGTCTCTGCCTTGTCGAGGCCGGTCAGGCCACCATAGTGGCGTTCGTTCAGCTGCCAGGCTTTTTCCACCGGCATCCAGGCGCGGCCCATTTCCGCCAGGGCCAGCCAGAGCGTGCGAATGGCGCGCGTCTGGTAGCTGGTGAAGGAGGCGCGGAAATCTGCATCGACGCTTTTCAGCAGCTGACCGGCCTTTTTGGCTTCGGCTTCGCCTTTTTCGGTCAGGTCCGCATCCCACCATCCGGTGAAGCGGTTTTCGAGGTTCCAGGCGGATTGTCCGTGGCGGACGAGAGCTAGCTTCGGCATCGCGGTGAGAAGTCCTTTTGTGGTCCTGAATGTCTTTCTGGCGGCCTTTTCGGCGCAAAACGGCGCAGATTCAAGCGTCCATGATCCGCATCAGCTCCGCCATGGCCAATACGACATGATAACCGGTTGAGGCGGGCATGTTGTGGGCCATCGGCTTTCCGGTGGAATCATACTGATCGATCCAGCCGCCTTCGGGCGTCAGATATTCGTCCATCAGCACGTCGAAACTGCGGCACGCCGCAGCGGCAAAGGCTTCATCGCCCGTCGACTCGAACATGGCGAGGTGCGCCTTCAGGGCTTCAGTCTGCGGCCATGTGCGGCGCGACCCGTCGGCGACGGCGCCTTCACGCGTGACTTCCTGCAAGGCCCGGCCTTCGTCATCGAGGGTTGAGCAGGCGAAGGCGTAAAGTTTCTCCGCCCGGGCGTGGACCGGCATCTCGGTGGCCCGGGCATAGGCGTGCAACAGCCAGACCCATTCGAACTGGTGGCCGGGCTCGACAATATCGGCATCGCGTCCGGCCGGTTGGGTCCAGCCCGGGGCGAAATGCTCGCCCAGCAGGTCGCCTGGCCCGGCCGTGAAGAACCTGTCGAACAGGCTGACAATCTCGCCCGCACGGGAAAGATGGTCGCCGTCCGGATCCGCCCGGTGCAGGGCAAGACAGGCTTCCAGCAGGTGCATGTGCGGGTTCTGGTGGCGCTTCTGGTCTGCAGGCAGTGTTTCGAAATACCCGCCATCCGGTGCGCGCAGCTTTGCGTCAGCAGCCGTCAGAATCCTGCGTGCACCTGCCAGCGCCTCTTCGGCGCCTTCAAGGACGCTTGCCGTTTCAGCGAGGGCAAAGAGGACGAACGCCGTGTCGTAAAGATCTGCCGTGTCGTCGGTGAAGCCGGACCCGTCAGACCCCAGCACCCGGCCGGCAAGCCCGTCGGGCCGCAGGGCAGGGCCTGTCAGCGTGGACAATCCCATCGCCAGAAGATCGGTGCCCGTGTCCGGCTTCCAGCCCAGCCGCAGGGCTTCGGCAAAGACATAGGTCTGCCGTGCCTGGACGCGGACACGGGTTATGTCCTGGTCCGCAGATTGGTGGTCGAGTGTCAGTGTTTCGCGAAACAGGCCGTGGTCACCGACGCCGCGTTCCGACCACAGCGGAAAGCAGGCATCCATCAGCCAGTGGCGGGCTTCCCGCGCCCGGCGCTTCAAGGCGGACTTTGACATATGACGCAAACCCCGTAGCAGATGCGGCGGCGAATGCCGCTCGCCAGACCCGACGCGCACCTGCTATCAGGAGCGAGCCCCGTTGACCAGCGGCGTCGGCCCATTGCCGCGCCTGAATGCAACAGAGTAGGAAAGGCCCCGATGAAGGACAGGATCTTCTTCCCGCTTGCCCTGCTGGTTGCGGCCGGATTGGTGGGGATTGCCATTTTACCCGGCGTTGGCCGCCTGCCGTCCGGGGCGGTGACAGGGGATGGCAAGAACTATAACGAGATTACGGTTTCCGGCATCTACCTCAACAAGGTTGTCGCCGGTGGGGACGCCGAAACCCGCCTGATCGATGGCCCGAATGGCCGCAAGCAGCTTTATATCGAGGTGGAGGCCGGTACGCTGGAGGGCGCGCCGGAACTTGGCCCGCATTTCCGTCTGGCAGCGGACATGGAGGTCCAGTTCGCCGGCTACACCGTCCGGAGCACAGTGCGGGCCCGTCCGGCTGACACGCGCGGCGCCTTGCAGATGGAAGCGAACTATTCTGCCGGCCGGGCAGGAGATTCGGGCTGGCAGGTGTTCGACCTGCAGCCTGACGCCGAGGATTTCAGTTTCGAGTATGACGTGCCGGTGATCGAAGGTGAGCAAGGGGTCGACTATTTTGGCATCCGTCCGGTCGTGCCCGACAAATCCCGGGCCTTGATCGTGGAAGAGGTCAAATTCGAACGCCTCCAGCGCTGGGCGGACGAGTAGGACCAGCGGTACAACACAGAATCCGGAGACCGAATTGGCTGATACAGACACGTCCACGCCCACCGAAACCCAGCAAGGCGAAGATCCGTATCTCTGGCTGGAAGAGGTAGAGGGCGACGAGGCGCTTGCCTGGGTTCGTGCCCAGAATACGCGGTCCCTCGCCACGCTGCAGGCGGATCCGCGCTATGCCGGTTTCGAGGCCGCGGCGCTCGATGCGCTGAATTCCAGGGAACGCATCGCCTATGGGGTCGTGCGCTCCGGCTTCGTCTACAATTTCTGGCAGGACGACACGAACGTGCGCGGCCTGTGGCGCCGCACACCGCTCGAGTCCTATCGCAGCGAGGCGCCGGACTGGGAGACTGTGGTCGACTTCGACCAGCTGGCTGAAGCGGAAGGCCAGAACTGGGTCTACAAGGGCGCGAACTGTTTCGCGTTGAAAGGGACCGGCGCCTACAAATGCATGGTCTCGCTGTCAGATGGCGGCAAGGACGCCGTGATCCAGCGCGAGTTCGATCTTGCCACGAAATCCTTCGTGAATGACGGCTTCGTCACGCCGGAAGCCAAGCAGGGCCTCGCCTGGGCCGGGCCGGACACGGTTCTGATTGCCACCGACTGGGGCGAGGGGACGCTGACGGAGTCCGGCTATCCTTTCGTCGTGAAGCGCTGGCAGCGCGGGACGCCGCTGGAAAGTGCCGAAGAAGTCTACCGCGGCGACGTCACCGATGTCGGCGTCTGGCCGATGACGCTGGAACTGGACAATGGCACAATCCTTCAAGGCGCTGTGGAGGCGGAGACCTTCTTCACCTCCAGCTATTGGTGGTTCCCGGAAGGGGAGGCCACGCCGGTCAAATGGCCGATCCCGAAGAAATCCACGCCGGAAGGCATTTACCGGGGCCAGTTTCTGGTCTCCCTGCAGGAAGACTGGTCACCGGACGGCCAGGCGGACACGTTCAGGTCTGGTGACCTGGTCGCGTTCGACGTTGCGGCCTTCATGGAAAGCCGGTCGCTGCCGCCCGTTTCGCGCGTTTTC
Source organism: Hyphomonas adhaerens MHS-3 (assembly GCF_000685235.1). Lineage (NCBI taxonomy): Bacteria > Pseudomonadati > Pseudomonadota > Alphaproteobacteria > Hyphomonadales > Hyphomonadaceae > Hyphomonas > Hyphomonas adhaerens. Next base: position 836,514 of record NZ_ARYH01000001.1, on the reverse strand, counting down.
CACCCCTCCGAAGCGCAGGCGCTGGAAGGGGTCGCGATCGCAAAGGGCGCGATGTTGCTCTCCGTCAGCGATACGGCTGTCGGCAAGGTGATGCGCGCTGAACCGGGCGAGAATGGCTGGCGTACGTGGCGTGTCGCGCTGCCCGGCGAGGGCCAGGCCAGCATCGCCTTTGCCAATCCACATGAAGAGATCGTCTTCCTGAACTATGAGGACTTCCTCACCCCGGGCTCGCTGCTTGAATTCGATTCCGGGGATGACGTGGCAAGCATGCTGAAAAGCGTGCCCGCCAAGTTCGATGCGGCCGGCCTGAAGGTGGAACAGCATTTCGCGACGTCGAAAGACGGAACGAAAGTGCCGTATTTTCTGGTCGCGCGAAAAGACATTCCGATGGATGGCTCCACGCCGACGCTGCTCTATGGCTATGGCGGCTTCCAGGTCTCGATGAATCCCGCCTACAGCCCGGTTACCGGACGCCTGTGGCTGGAGCAGGGCGGGGCCTATGTGCTGGCGAATATCCGCGGCGGGGGAGAATTTGGCCCGGCCTGGCACCAGGCGGGCCTGAAGCAGAACCGCCAGCTTATCTATGATGATTTCGTTGCCGTGGGCGAAGACCTCATTGCGTCCGGTGTGACTAGTGCAGATCATCTCGGCATCATGGGGGGCTCAAATGGCGGCCTGTTGATGGGCGTCATGCTGAACCAGCAGCCGGACCTCTGGAGTGCGGTCGTGGTTCAGGTGCCGCTCCTGGACATGCTGCGGTATCATCTCCTGCTCGCGGGGGCGTCCTGGGTGGATGAATACGGCTCGCCGGACATTCCGGAAGAGCGGGCCTTCCTCGAGACGATCTCGCCCTACCAGAATTTCGATGCCGGCAAGCCCTACCCGGAGCCTTTCTTCGTGACCTCGACAAAGGACGACCGGGTCCACCCCGGCCATGCGCGAAAGATGGCGAAGAAATTCGAGGCCGCTGGCCTGCCATTCCTATACTATGAGAACATAGACGGCGGACACGCGGCCGCAGCGAACCAGACAGAGCGCGCGAAGCGTACCGCCCTGGAATTCACCTATCTCAGCCAGAAACTTGCCGGAGCCGGCCAGTCGAACTGAGTCTGTGATTCAGATTCCTTTGGTCACATTCCAATGAGGCGCCCGGTTTTTCTATTCCAATGGCTTGTCAAAATACCCAAGCGTGAGACTGTCAGGCCATGAAGCTGGACGATCCAGGCCTTGAGAACGAGCTTGTCAGCCTGAAAGTGCTGACGGAGGCCGACCGGGACGTGTTGGCCGGTACCAGCGCCGTCGAGGCCATGTGGCAATGGATGCCCGTGATCGCGACGGGGACCAATTTTCACTCCTATTTCGACCATACGCTGGAGATGAAGGACTCCGGGGACTACATCCCCTTCACGATCTGGCGGAAATCTGACGGCGCGTTCGTCGGCGTCGTCGCCTATGCGGACATTTCCCGCACCCATCGGCGGTTACGGATGGCGTCGCTCTGGATCGTCGAGGAGATGCGCGGCACCGAGATTGTTCCGGCCGTACAGCTTGCCGTGATCGAGCGGGCGGTTGCCTCGCGCATGCGGCGCATCGAAATCCTGACGCCAGATGCCAATGAACGCTCCGTCCGCTCGATTGAGCGGTTCGGTGCCAAGCGCGAAGGCACGCTGCGCAGTTATATCCGAATGGCCAATGGAACCTGGGCCGATATGGCGGTCCTGTCGCTGGTTGGAGACGAAGCTGTGGCTGCGATGGCCCTGCTGAAGGACCGGGTACGAGCCCTGCAACAGGCTTAAATGCTTGACGCCGCTGGCATTCGCGTGCTTTAGCCGCGCGAAATCTGCGCAAATCCAGAAGCGCGCCTTGACCGATCCCGTGAGGACAGCGAGGCCCCCCGCCCGGCGAAGTTTCGCTCAGCGGGGCTCTTGGTCTTTGCGTTGAACCTGTGGAGCGCCCATGTCAGGACAGATCTGACAGACGGCATAAGGAGTAACGCGATGTTTGACGCCCTCAGCGAACGGCTCGGCGGCATATTCGACAACCTGACGGGGCGCGGGGCGCTTTCCGACAAGGATGTGTCCGAAGCGCTGCGCGAAATCCGGGTTGCGCTGCTGGAAGCAGACGTCGCATTGCCCGTGGTCAAGGACTTCATCGCCAAGGTGAAGACCCGCGCCGTGGGCGAGGAAGTCATCCGCTCCGTGAAGCCGGGCCAGCAGGTCATCAAGATCGTCTATGACGGGCTGGTCGACATGCTGGGCGGGGAAGACGCCGACACCAGCCTGCGCATCGACAGCCCGCCAGCGGTCGTGATGATGGCGGGCCTGCAGGGCTCCGGTAAGACGACGACAACTGGTAAACTGGCCAAGCGCCTGTCGGAAAAGGGCCGCAAGAAAGTCCTCCTCGCTTCGCTCGACGTGCGCCGCCCGGCGGCCATGGAGCAGCTGGCGATTCTGGCCGACCAGTGCGGCGACTCCGTCAGCTCCCTGCCAATCATCCAGGGCCAGCTTCCCGCAGACATCGCCCGGCGCGCGCTGAATGCCGCAAAGATCGGCGGCTATGACGTTCTCTTCCTCGACACCGCCGGCCGGACCAGCATCGACGAACAGATGATGACCGAGGCGGCCGAAATCGCCGAAATCGCCCAGCCTCAAGAAACCCTCCTGGTTGCTGACGCGTTGACCGGCCAGGACGCGGTGGAAACCGCGCGGCGCTTCCATGAGCGCCTGCCGTTGACCGGTCTTGTCCTGACCCGGATGGATGGCGACGGGCGCGGCGGTGCGGCGCTGTCCATGCGTGCGGTCACAGGCCTGCCAATCAAATTCCTCGGTGTCGGCGAGAAACTCGACGGGCTCGACACGTTCGACGCCCAGCGTGTGGCCGGGCGTATTCTCGGGCAGGGCGACATTGTCTCGCTGGTCGAAAAAGCGTCCGAACAGATGGACGCCGCGAAGGCCGAGCGGATGGCGGAGAAGATGCGCAAGGGCATCTTCGACCTCAATGATCTCGCCGAGCAGCTGAAGCAGATGCAGCAAATGGGCGGCCTTGGCGGCTTGATGGGCATGCTGCCGGGCGCCCGCAAGGCCAAGCAGGCCATGGAAGCGGCGAACCTCGACGACAATGTCCTGAAACGTCAGGAGGCGATCATTTCCTCCATGACGAAGGCCGAGCGCGCAAAGCCCGCGCTGCTCAACGCCTCGCGCCGCAAGCGCATTGCGGCCGGGTCCGGCACCACGGTGCAGGATGTGAACAAGCTGCTGAAAATGCACCAGCAGATGGCCGGCATGATGAAGAAGATGCGCACAAAAGGCGGCATGAAGAACATGCTGGGCATGGCGCAGCAGGCCGGGATTTCACAGGCGGATCTCGCCAAGATGGGCGGCCAGCAATTGCCGGGCCTTGGTGGCGGGTCGCTTCCGCCGGGCATGGGCGACCTGTTGGGGGGGAAAAAGAAATGACCGATATCGACACGACGCTGGCCAAGTTCCAGCTGAGCCAGTTCCGCGACAGCATCGACAATCTCGATGCCATCCTCGTTCATACGCTGGCCGAGCGCTTCAAGCTGACCCAGCAGGTCGGCAAGTTGAAGGCGCAGCATAACCTTCCGCCCGCAGACAAGTCCCGCGAGGCAGAACAGATCGAACGGCTGCGCAACATGGCGCAGCAGTCCGGCCTCGACCCGGCCTTTGCCGAGAAATTTCTCAATTTCATCGTGGCGGAAGTGATCCGCCATCATGAGCATATCCGCGGCCTTGAGGCCGATTAGAACATTCCAGAGACGCCAGTACACAGGAGATAACCCCATGGCCCTCAAAATCCGGCTCGCCCGCGGCGGGTCCAAGAAACGCCCTTACTATTCCGTCGTTGTTGCCGACGCACGCGCCCCGCGTGACGGCCGCTTCATCGAGAAGATCGGCACCTATGATCCGCGCCAGCCGAAAGATTCGGAAAACCGCGTGAAGATCGACGCCGAAAAAGCCGCTGAATGGGTCCGCAAGGGCGCTCAGCCGACGGACCGTGTCGCACGCTTCCTGTCGCAGATCGAAGTCGACGGCAAACCGGTCGTGGCCTGGACGCACGGCAACAACCCGAAAAAGGCCGAGCCGGGCAAGAAAGCCCAGGAACGCGCCAAAGAGCGTGAAGAAAAAGCGGCTGCTGCTGCTGAAGCCGCTGCTGCGCCGGCCGAAGAAGCACCGGCTGAGGAAGCTCCGGCAGAAGAAGCCGCAGCAGAAGAAGCTGCTTCCGAATAAGCTGCCCGCCATCTGGCAGGCCATGGAAGGGCCGGCATCCGGGAAGGGTGCCGGCCTTTTCCGTATGCGGCCAGAAAATCCATTCGGAATCTGAACACCGGATAACGGCCCGCCCTGACGGGGTTCACACCGTTTTGTCTAGAAACGGCCTGTCCCGAAAGGAGCCTGTCATGAAGATATCGTCCCTCGTTTCCACGTTTGCACTTGCAGCGGGTCTTGCTGCGCTCGCTTTGCCGGCCAGCGCCGATCATCGCGGCGGCCGTGATACCTGGCGCGGCGGTGACTATCAGGGCCGGCAGGGCGGGGCGGTGCTGTATTCCAATGCCGGGTTCCGGGGAGAGGCGGTGAGGGTTGATGGCGCTGTGCCCAGCCTTGGCCGTATCGGGTTCAATGACCGGGCGTCTTCCATCGTGATCAATCGCGGTGTGTGGGAAGTGTGCGTGGATGCCAATTTCCGGGGGCGGTGTGAAATCATCGATACCAGTGCAGGGCGCCTGAACGCCTATCGCCTGAACGACAACATTTCGTCGCTGCGTCCTGCCGGATATGACAGGCGCGGACGCGACGACCGTCGGAGCGACCGGGATCACGGGAAGCGCGGCGGCTGGGACAGTGGGCGCGGCGGGCAGGGCCTGATCCTGTTCCCGGATTCCAACCAGCGCGGCCCGGCGATGGAAATCGGCCAGGATGTGTCCGACCTCAGCCGCTACCGGTTCAATGACAAGGCCAGTTCCTTCTATGTCAGCGCCGGCACCTGGCAGGTGTGCGAACATGCGAACTATCGGGGCCGCTGTGAAATCCTCACCGCCGGCGCGGGAGACCTGAGGCCGATCCGGATGAACGACAATATCTCGTCGATCCGGCGTTACAGAGACTGGCGCTGAAGCGGGCGGCAGCTGCCGCTTGCCCTTGGCGCGCGCGCCGCTACACAGGCGGCATGAACAAGACAGTAGACAACAGGCTGATAGCGGTGGGCGTCCTGAAGGGCGCTCATGGCGTGCGCGGTGATGTGCGGGTGAGAAGCTTCACGGCTGACCCGGACGCTGTATTCGATTTCGGCCCGTTGCTGGACGAGGCGGGGAAGGTGATCGTGACGCCGAAATCCGCCCGCCCCGCGAAAGATCATTTCATCGTCCGCCCGAAAGAGCAGAAGCAGAAGGAAGATTGGGACGCGCTGCGCGGTACGCTGCTGTACGTGCCCCGCGCCAGCCTGCCGGAAGCGGATGAGGATGAGTTCTATATCGAGGATCTCGTCGGCCTCGACGTCTACACAGGCGGCAGCGAACGCGCCGGGCGTATCCGTGCGGTTCAGGATTTCGGGGCAGGGGAACTTCTGGAAATCGATCTGGCCGGGGGCGGCAGCGTGTTCGTGCCGTTCACCCTGGCCGATGTGCCGGTTGTGGACCTCGCTGCAGGCCGTGTTGTGCTGGCGACATTGGAGGAATGGCTGGAAGCGGACGGCGAGGAAGACGCCCCGTCAGACGCCTGAATCCCCGCGTTGCGCGGCGTTCAGACAATATTTGCCATACTTTCAGCCAGACTGAGTGAAAGTATGGCCGATGATGACAAAGTTCCTTCGCCTTCTGGCAGTGCTCGCGACCCCCATTGCAATGGCTGGCGGCGCACAGGCCGATACAGAGCCGTATGACCAATATGCCGGACAGGATGACAACCCACCGTCCCTGATCCTGTACAGCGGACCGGAGTATTCCGGCGAAGTGCGGGAAATCTACGACCCGATCCATGCCCTGCCGAATCTGCAGTTCAATGACCGTGCCCGCTCCATTGCGGTGTTGTCCGGACAATGGGAGGTCTGTCAGCACAGCGACTTCACCGGCCGCTGCGTGTTCCTGCGCTATGACGTGCCAGACCTTGCCTGGTATGGCCTGGCGGGTGAGATCTCATCCGTGCGCCCTGTATATGAATATACAGATGCCGAGCATGGCCTGATGTTCGTGCGCGATGACAATGGCTACATCCGCTATGTCGATGATGAACGCTATGGCCATGACACTTACAGCTATGGCTATGGCGCCTCGACCTCCATCCAAGTTTATCATTACGGCTACTCGCCGGAATACAGGCAGTATGGCTATTACGATCCGCGGCTTGGCTACGACCCTTACGGGTTTGGATGGACCAACTATTCAAGGCCTTATTATTCCTCGACCCATTACCGCCGCGAACGGCCGCCGCTGCGCGGGCATTATGGCGCGCGCGACGCATCCGTAACGCTTTACACCGACTCTTTTGACCGGGGCGCGTCGCTGGGCATCAATCGCGGCGTCCGCGATCTCAGCCGCTACCGCTTCAACGACAATGTGTCGTCGATCCAGATCCGTTCGGGCAAATGGGAAGTGTGCGAGCACGCCAATTTCCAGGGCCGCTGCCAGATTGTCGATGCATCGGTCGACCGGCTGAACGGTCTTCGCCTGAACGACAATATTTCGTCCATCCGTCCGGTCGGCAGTACAGGCCATGACCGCTGGGACCGCCACGAACGCGATGGCCGGAGAGACGGCCCGAGAGACGGAAGGAGAGGCGACCGGACCCGCCGGGATACGCCGCAGGCCGGATTCACCCCTGGTACCGGAGACTCGGCCCGCCGCGCTCCGCCAAAGCCGGGCCGCCTGCCACCGGGCATCCGCAACATGCAGGCGCAGCAAGCGGCTGCAAAATCCGCTGCGCCGTCCACGCGCACGATCACGCCGCAGCCGGTCCGCCGGCCTGGAGAGCGTGTGGTGGAGCGCCGGGTCGATCCTGCCCTTTCCGGCGGACCCGACACGCGGCGGGAGGACCGGATCCAGCGCCGGATGCGCGATACCCGCGAACCCGACTTTGCCCGGGCCGAACGCCGCGCCCTTGAGCGTCGTGCTGCCGGTCGCCGCATGGACACGCCGGACCGCCGCGCCGTGCCGAGCCGTGTGACGCCGCGTACGCCGGATGTTCGCAAGACACCCGTCCGCCCGGCGCCGACGCGGGTTGCACCCACCCGGGACACCCGCCCGCCGGCCATGCGCCGCATGGAACGGCCCGTGACCCGCGCCCCGGAAGCCCGTCGGCCGATTACACGCGCCCCAGCAGCCCGGGCTCCGGATGTGCGTGCACCTGCAGCGCGTCAGCCCGTGAAAACCCCGCAAGCCGCGCCACCGCCACGTGTTTCGAGGCCGGTCCAGGCCGCGCCGCGTCCGGCCAGCTCGCCCCCGCGTGCAACGCCGAAACGCGATACGCGTCCGCCCGGATTGCGCCGGATGGACCGCCGGCCAGGCCAACAGCAGGACTGAGCCATCACGGACAACGGGGCATACTTCAGGCAGACCCCGGATAAATTGTAGGTAAAAGGCTTAAGACCGGTCGGTTCGGACCGGGCCATCAGCGCGCGGGTCGTTCCATTCGGCCGCGATGCCATAGCCGCCCCGGCGGACCAGCCAGAACATGCCGATCAGGTCGAAGATTCCGGCACCGAGCCGTCCGAGAAATCCGTATTTGGACTCGCCCGCCAGACGCCGCCGGTCATTCACCAGTTCTTCGCGGACATCCCATCCCGCCCGCTTGACCAGTGCCGGCAGGAAACGATGCATGGAGGCGAAATAGGGCAAATCCCGGAAGGCGGCGGTGCGGATCAGTTTCCAGCCGCAGCCCGTATCCGTCGCATCATCCTGCAGGACGAAGCGGCGCACACCATTGGCGACGCGTGACTGGACCCATTTGAAGCCGGAATCGTTGCGGCTGTTTCGTTTGCCTGCAATGAGGCCGAGGGCCCCTGGCGCGCCGGGGGCGATAATCGCCTTCCACAGCCGGGCGGTATCGCCGGGATCGTTCTGCCCATCTCCATCCAGAAGTTGGACCCATTCACCGCGCACCGCTTTGAGCCCGGTGAAAAGGGCGGCCGACTTTCCGCGCCGCTGGATATGGCTGAATACGAAAACCGTATCCGGGTGCTTCTTCCTGGCCTCTGCCAGTTCCGCGCCGGTCGCGTCCGACGACTCGTCATTCACGCAGATGATTTCGAAGGGGATTCCGTCCAGCTGCGCATGCACCTCGTCGATCACGGGGTGCACATTTCCGGCTTCATTGAAGAAGGGAATGATGACAGAGAGGGCGGGAGGCGCGGCCATATCTTCTCCCGTATAGAAGACCGGCCCATCCGGCAAACTTATTTGCGAGTGATTTGCAATGGATATCTATCACATCTGGTTCGATCTGAAGCCGGACACGGACGAGCGAGCCTTTGCGAAAGCGCTGCCAGATTTCCTGAACCGGATGAAATCAGACGGCCGGATTGAGGCCTGGCGCATGATGCGCTGCAAGCTGGGTCTACGCCCCGATACTATCCGCGAGTTTCACATCATGATCGAAACGCGAGACCTCGCCCAGCTGGATGAGGCCTTCCGCGCCGCGGCGGCAAGGGAAGGGGAGGTCGACGAGTTGCACTTCACGGCCAACGCCATGGTGACCAATGTGAAGTTCGGACTGTTCCGGGACTGGCCGGATTGGGCGTAACGTCTGCTTAGCCGGTGGTATTCGCAGACAAGAGACTGCCGCCCCCGCTATCTCCCATCCCTGCAATCGCTTCGATCGCTTCCCATTCGGCGACGATTTCGTCGACGTAAGTGACGAAGCTTTTCGCGTAGAAGGCTTTCGATTCGGCCCACCAGTCACGGATGGCGGCGGAGTCGAGGCTGTCGCGCAGGCGGGCTTCTGTGCCGCCCCATAATTCTTCTTCGAACACGCCAAACCGTCTGTGCGTATGCAGAACTTCATAATGCCGGAAGCTGGCTGACAGGAAGTTGGAGACGCGCAGGCGTTCCGGCCGGGTCCAGCTGTCCGGCGCGCCGTCCTTGGTGATCAGTTCGGCGAGGTCTGGGTTCTCGATGATGCGGCCGAGATTGGTGGACAATAGCTGCGCCGAAGTCTGCGCGGCGGCCATGCGCGTCAGTTCCGCATTCTGTTTCAGCTGGAAGCCGATAAAGACCAGCGTCAACACCACGGCGGCGGACGCAAAGATATTGGCAATGGTGGCGATGGTGTCGAGCATCTGTCTTCCTCCCCAGGACAGGCACTATCAAGCGCCAGCACAGGAGGAAGGTCAATTCACCCGCCGGAATCAGGCCGTGCGGGCAGGGGCCGTTTCCCGGGAATAGGTGTCATGGCGCAGGCAGGCGCGGATCGCGTTCAGCATCATCAGGCCCAGGCCAAAATACGCCGCCAGCCAGGCCACGCCGAACACGCCGTCGCGGACGCCGGTCAAAGTGGCGAGCACCAGAAGGGCCATCAGCAAGATGGCGCTGACAAAGTTGCGCCCGGTCCAGATGCGCCAGGACAGGAGCAGGATGAACACGGCTTCAAGGCCTGCACCGGCCAGCCGAATGCCCGGCACGACAGCCGGGAACGATCCGAAAATGACGTCAAACAGGACGAGAGCGGCAAACACGATGCCGGCAATGGCTCCACCTTTCGCCAGTCGCATCACGTCCTCAAGAGATGTGATTTCCGGAAACAATTTTTCCATTCTGAGTCCCCCAAGGCCGCGCACCGCGCTTCTACTTTTGATTTCACGACATATTCTGTCAATAGCGGAAAGGCTAGATCCAACCTGCTGTCTGCGCGGCCAGCCAGAGACCGAGCACAAGGAAGAGCAATGCCGCGATGATACGCACAATGTTCAATGGCACACGCTCGATCAGTTCATGCCCCAGGAACACAGCTGGCACATTGGCCAGCATCATGCCCAGCGTGGTACCCATCGTGACCATGAAGAGATTGTCGAACCGGGCGCCGAGGGCGATGGTCGCCACCTGTGTCTTGTCGCCCATCTCAACGAGGAAGAAGGCGACAAGCGTGGTGAGGAAGGCGCCGAACCGGGCCGGCTTGTCATCGAGGTCATCGACCTTGTCCGGCACCAGCGTCCAGGCGGCCATGGCAATGAAGGATGCCGCGATCAGGTAGCGGAACCAGTCCCCGTCCAGCAGGCTGGCAACACTGGCGCCCAGCAGGGCGGCCAGGAAATGGTTGGCGATGGTCGCGGCGAAGATGCCGAGAATGATTGGCAGCGGCGCGCGGAAACGGGTCGCGAGCAGGATGGCGAGCAATTGTGTCTTGTCGCCGATTTCAGCCAGCGTGACGATGGTGGTGGAAGTGAGAAAGGCATCCATGGGACGGCAGGAATCCTCGTACAGGCAAGGCGCCCGAATAAGCTGTACCGGATGCAGGGGCAAGGCGGACCGGTGATGGCCGGCAGTGACGGAACGTCCCGTGTAGGCTAAAGCCTCAGCCCATGTTCGAGACGAGTTTCATCACATTGTTTCCCGAGGCCTTTCCTGGCCCGCTGGGCGTGTCCATCCTGGAACGCGCCCGCAAGGAAGGCATCTGGGACTGGGAAACCATCCAGCTTCGCGAGTTCGGCCTCGGCAAGCATCGCAATGTCGATGCCCCGCCGACCGGGGGCGGGGCCGGCATGGTGCTGCGCCCCGATGTGGCCGCCGCCGCGCTGGACAGTATCGTCACCGACAACAAGCATCTCATCTATCTCTCTCCGCGCGGGAAACCGTTCACCCAGAAAATGGCGCACGAATTCGCCAGCAGCCGCGGACTGATCATGTTCTGCGGCCGGTTTGAGGGGCTCGACCAGCGGGTGATCGACACACATGGCCTGGAAGAAGTGTCGATGGGGGATTTCGTGCTTGCCGGCGGGGAAGTGGCGGCCATGGCGCTGACCGAAGCGGTGGTGCGCCTGCTGCCGGGTGTGGCAGGGAATGCCGACTCCTTAAGTGACGAATCCTTCGAAAATGGCCTGCTGGAACATGACCAGTATACAATGCCGCGCCAGTGGGGCCCTCATGGGACTCCGGACGTCTTGCTGTCCGGCGATCACAAACGCATCGCAGAATGGCGTTTGAACAGCGCAAAGGCGTTGACAAAGCAACGCCGCCCCGATTTATACGCCGCTTACTCCGAAACCCACGATATCCAAGCGCCGGAGACAGGCGATGAACATTATTGAACAGCTTGACGCAGAAGAAGTTTCCCGCGTCCTCAGCGGCAAAGACATCCCGGCATTCTCGCCTGGTGACACGCTGGCCGTGAACGTCCGCATTACGGAAGGCGACCGTGAGCGCGTGCAACGCTTTGAAGGTGTGTGCATTGCTCGTTCGGGCGCTGGCGTGAACGAGAGCTTCACGGTCCGCAAGATCTCTTTCGGTGAAGGCGTGGAGCGTGTGTTCCCGCTGGTGTCGCCGATGATCGAGTCGATCGAAGTGAAGCGTAAGGGCCGCGTTCGCCGCGCCAAGCTCTACTACCTGCGCGGCCTGCGCGGGAAGGGTGCCCGTATCGCAGAGCGGACCACCGGCCACGGCATCGAGCAGGTCGAGATCGCTGTCTCGAAAACCGAGCGCCGCCGCCAGAAAGACGCTGCCAAGGCTGCCCGCAAGGAAGCGGCTGCTGCCGAGCGCGAAGCAGCTGCCAAGGCAAAGGCTGAAGCAGACGCCGCTGCGGCGGCTGCCGCCGAGGCCGAAGCCGCTGCAGAAACTGCAGAGGGTGGCACCGAGGAATAGACCTCCTCCGCCACAGGCACATGACAAGCGCCCCTGCCGAAAGGCGGGGGCGTTTTCGTTGCGGCTGTCAGTGCAGACCGAGGCTGGCTTTTGCATAGGCCGTCATGTCAGCCACGAGGTGGTCGAAGACGAGGCGCATGCGGCGGTTGCCGCGCAGGTCTTCATGCATGGTGATCCAGGTTTCCAGCGCGAAGCTCATTTCCTCCGGAAAGAGGCGGATAAGGTTCGGATCGGGCCGTGCGAGACTGGTCTGGCAGATGCCGACGCCGAACCCGGCCCGGATCGCAGCCAGCTGGGCCAGGTCATTGTCGGTCCGGAAGGAAAACATCTGCCGCGTCAGAGGCATGCCAATATTCTGCAACGCGTCTATGCCCGCGGTCTGCCGGTCGAAGCCGACAATCGCATGGTCCGTCAGGGCGTCGATTGTGTCCGGCTGGCCGCGGCGGGCGAGGTAGTCCTTGTGGGCATACATGGCGAGCTGGATGTCGCCGGCCTTCTGCGCCACCAGCGCGCCCTGGGCGGGCCGGACCATCCGTACGGCGATGTCGGCATCGCGGCGCAGGAGGTCAGACGTTTCATTCGTCGCGACCAGTTCGAATGTGATGCTGGGATGGGCGGCGCCGATCCGCGCCAATATCGGCGGCAGGACTTCCACGCCGATAATCTGGCTCGCGCTTAGCCGGACAGTGCCTGCGATCTCGCCGTCCGCACCCGACGCGGAGCGGACCATGGCCGCCACGGCGGCCTCCATGGTGAGGGCGTGAGGAATGAGCGTTCCGGCAAGGTCTGTCGGGGACAGGCCATGCGGGGAGCGGATGAACAGGGCGCCGCCGCCGAGCGCCGCCTCCAGCTGTGAGATGTGACGGGCGACGGTGGGTTGGGTCAGGCCGTCCGCCCGGGCGGCCGCCGACAGGCTGCCGGTGCGCCAGACACCCAGGAAAGACCGGCAATGGTCCCAGGAGAGGGGGAGGGGTTCCACTAATTTCGTATAGCGGATGTAGAAATTATCGCAATTTTCTTTAGCGCGTGGCGCGACCACCTTTGTGAGGCAGACACAAAGGAGACGTTCCATGACCCGTTCACATACAGCCCTCATCCTCGGCGCGACTGGCGGGGCTGGTTTTGAAATCGCCGAAGCGCTCCATCGCCGGGGCTGGCAAATCCGGGCGCTCAGCCGCCGGCCGGACCATGGCCAGACCCTTCTGCCTTATGCCGACTGGCTGAAGGGTGATGCGATGAACGCCGGCGAAGTGGCCGACGCAGCCATCAATGCCGATCTGATCGTCCATGCTGTGAACCCGCCGGGCTACCGCAACTGGCGGGGCCTCGCCCTGCCAATGCTGGACAATACGATTGCTGCCGCAAAGGCAGCCGGCGCGCGGATCATGTTTCCGGGCACAATCTACAATTACGGGCCGGATGCGTTCCCCCTGTTGAAGGAAAGCACGCCGCAAAACCCGCACACGCGCAAAGGCGCCATACGGGTGGAGATGGAAGACCGCCTGCAACGGGCAGCCGGGCAGGGGGTGCGCGTCCTGATCGTCCGGGCGGGTGATTTCTATGGGCCGCACAGCACGAGCAATTCCTGGTTCAGCGCGGGCCTTGTGAAACCCGGCCAGCCGGTCAAATCCGTCACCTGGCCCGGGCGGGCCGGGGTGGGGCATGCCTGGGCCTATCTGCCGGACTATGGCGAAGCGGTCGCCCGGCTTGTCGAGCAGGATGCCAGGATGGCTGCCTTCGAGACCTTCCATTTTGCCGGGCACTGGTTCGAAGACGGACGGGATTTTGCTGAAGCCATCCGGGCGGCGGCGGGCGTGCCGGATGCACCGATCCGCAGATTTCCCTGGTGGCTGATTCAGGGCCTGTCACCTTTTGTCCGCCTGTTCCGGGAACTGTCGGAAATGAAATATCTCTGGGACGTGCCCGGCCGACTCGACAATGGCAAACTGGTGCAGTGCCTGGGTGAGGAGCCGCGCACGCCGGTGCGGGCAGCGCTTCACACCACGCTGGAGGCCATGGGATGCCTGCCGGAAACCACCCGGGTTAAAACCGAGTTCAACTTAAGGGATTGTTGAGGCGCCTATGTTCTCCTCCGATGGTGGGGAGCGTGTGATCTGATGAATGGCGACGGCAAAACCGAATTGCTGAAGGGGGTGCTGAACCTCCTGCCCAATCCCGTATTCATCAAGAATTCAGACCATGTCTGGATCGAGGTGAACGACGCCCTGTGCCGGTTTGGCGGTCGTCCGCGCGAGTCGCTCATCGGGCATACCGATTATGACTTTTTCCCAAAAGACCAGGCTGACCTCTTCCGGGAAGTGGACAATGGCGTGCTGGAGACGCGCGCTGGCAGCGTCAATACTGTCCAGTTCACGAATGCCGACGGCGAGGTGCGCTGGGTCGAATCCTCGAAATCCTGTTTCGAGGATGCTGCAGGCAATGTCTTCATCGTTGGTGTCCTGACGGATGTGACGGAGCGGATATTGCGCGAAACGGCGCTGGAAGAGGCGCGTGAGACGGCGCTGAACGCGGCGAAATCGAAAACGGAATTCCTGGCAAATATGAGCCATGAGATCCGCACACCCATGAATGGCGTTCTCGGCATGTCCCAAGTGCTTCGCCGCACGGCACTGAACGAGGAGCAGGTCGAGATTGTCGACATGATCGAACGGTCCGGCGAGGCACTGCTGACCGTGATCAACGATATTCTCGACTTCTCGAAGATCGAGGCCGGAAAGCTGACGATCGATGCAGAACCCTTTTCCCTGTCCACTGTGCTGGACGATGTTGCCGCGCTGCTGGGGTCGGGCGCGAACGAGAAGGGGATTGAGCTGATCACGGACATTTCCCGCGATGTGCCCGATGAGCTGGTGGGCGATGCTGGCCGCATCCGCCAGATCCTCACAAACCTGGTCGGCAATGCGATCAAGTTCACGACTGAAGGTCATATCCTTGTGCGCATTACAGGGTCGGGAGAGAACGGCTACGCCCATCTCGCGATCACGGTAGACGATACGGGCATCGGCATTCCGGAAGACAAGCTGGAAACCGTGTTCCACCAGTTCGAACAGGCGGACGCCTCCACCACGCGGCGCTTCGGTGGCACGGGCCTTGGCCTGTCCATCTGCCGCAGCCTTGTGGAGGCGATGGCCGGGCAGATCGACGTCACGTCGACCTTCGGCGTGGGCTCCACATTCCGGGTCGAGTTGACCCTGCCGATTGCCGATGATGAGCCGCGCCTCTTCCTGGAACCGGTCGAACGGGCCGACCTCAGCCATGTCCGCGCGCTGGTGATTGACGACATTTCGCTGAACTGCCGGATCTCGGCCAGCCAGCTGGCCCTTTATGGCATCCGGTCCGACCATGAGACCGATCCGCGGCAGGGCCTGCGCCGCCTGGCCGAGGCTCACAACCGGCGTGAGCCGTACGATCTGCTGGTGCTGGACTACCAGATGCCGGACATTGACGGTCTGCGTGTGGCCCGGATGATCCGGTCCAAACCGGCCTTCAACCGGCTGAAGATTGTCGTCGTGTCTTCCGTCGATTCCCAGGATGTGAAGGCGGCATTCCTCAAGGCCGGGGTCAACGACTTCCTGATCAAGCCGCTGCTGAGCGGGGCGCTGGGCAAGGCAGTCAGCGGGGTCATCGGCAGTACGCGGCGTCCCGCTCCGGTCACAGCTCCGAAGCCGGTGCCGCCTGTCGCGCCGGCCCCGCCGCCGGGCGGCCGTATCCTGATTGCCGAAGACAATGAGGTGAACCAGCGGGTCATCGCCGGTCTGCTGGAGGGGGCGGGCTATGAACTTCACTTCGCGGCAAACGGAAAAATCGCGGTCGACCTGTTCCGCCAGAATGCCTATGCCCTTGTGCTCATGGATGTTTCCATGCCGGTCATGGACGGGATGGCGGCGACGCGCGTTATCCGGGACTTTGAAGCGACCGGAGGCCGGCCCCCGACACCTGTCATCGCCGTGACGGCCCATGCCATGACCGAGGAACGCCGCGAATTTCTATCGCGCGGGGCGGACGCCGTGCTGACCAAACCGCTCGACAAGGCGGAATTGCTGGAAACCGTGCGAACGTGGACCGGGCGGACCGCCCGCCAGGTCGCCTGAACTGCCATCTGACACATTGACGCGATGCGCCGTGTGTTGCACGAGACGCGCTGACCGGCGCGTTTGCGCGCAATAATTTTCTACAAGCAGGGAATATTCGGCCCATGGCAGGCAAGACACTCTACGACAAAATCTGGGATGCCCATCTGGTGCACACCGATGAGGCGTCGGGGGAAAGCCTACTCTATATCGACCTGCACCTGATCCATGAGGTGACGACACCGCAGGCCTTTGCGGGGCTGAAAGCAGCTGGGCGGGGCGTTCGCCGTACTGACCTGACCCTCGCTGTGGCCGACCACAACACGCCGACCGAGAACCAGGCCGCAGGCCTCGCCGGGGTGAAGGATCCGGAAGCGCGCAACCAGCTGGAAACGCTGTCGCGCAATGTTGCCGAATACAACATCAAGTTCTTCCCAATGGGCGATATCAATAATGGCATCGTCCATGTCGTGGGGCCGGAACAAGGACGTACCCAGCCGGGGATGACGATTGTCTGCGGCGACAGCCATACCTCCACCCATGGCGCGTTCGGCGCACTGGCGCACGGCATCGGTACGTCTGAAGTCGAGCATGTTCTGGCGACCCAGACCCTCCGGGCCCGGAAGATGCAGAACATGGCGATCGAAGTGACCGGCAAGCTGAAGTCAGGTGTTACGGCCAAGGATCTCGCCCTGCACATCATTGCCCAGATCGGTACGGCCGGTGGCACGGGCAGTGTAATGGAGTATCGAGGCGAAGCGATCCGTGACCTGAGCATGGAAGGGCGCATGACGCTGTGCAACCTGTCCATTGAAGGCGGCGCCCGCGCAGGGCTCGTCGCGCCGGACGAAAAGACTTTCGCCTACATCAAGGGCCGTCCGGCTGCTCCAAAGGGCGGCGCATGGGAAGTTGCGGAAAGTTTCTGGAAGACACTGCACACGGATGAAGATGCCGTCTTCGATCATGTCGTCGAAATCAACGCCGCAGACGTGGAGCCGACCGTGACCTGGGGCACCAGCCCCGAACAGGGGATTCCGGTCTCCGGTATTATTCCGAAGCCGGAAGACTTTTCCGATCCGGTGAAAGCCGCTGCGTGTGAGCGCGCGCTGGACTATATGGGCCTGGAAGGCGGTGTGCCGATTGCTGGAACGCCGGTACAACGCGTCTTCATCGGTTCCTGCACCAATTCCCGGATCGAGGATCTCCGCGCCGCCGCAGACGTCGCCAAAGGCAATCATGTGGTTGACGGTGTGCGCGCTATGGTCGTGCCGGGCTCCGGCCTCGTTCGTGCGCAGGCGGAAGAAGAGGGCCTCGACCAGATCTTCCTCGATGCCGGCTTTGAATGGCGTGAGCCGGGCTGCTCCATGTGCCTCGGCATGAACCCGGACACCCTGTCGCCGGGCGAGCGCTGTGCGTCGACGTCGAACCGGAATTTCGAAGGCCGTCAGGGCCGCGGTGGCCGCACTCATCTGATGAGCCCGGCCCTCGCCGCGAAAGCCGCGATCACCGGCGTGATCGGTTGAAGATCGTAGGGAACGCGTTCGTTCTTGTTTGCGGATTGGTGCTGGTGCTTGCTGTTGCCTGGCTGGCACACCTCCACTTTGAAACCCGGGGAAAGACAGCAAACGCACCGGCTCTGATTGAGCAGGTTCCGTCCATGCTGGAAGCCGGCGAGTGGCTGGATGGTCGCCATGAATATGATTTCCAGGGTGGCATGGCCTGGTCTGCCTATCGGGTGAATCCGGACATTGCCGAACACATCAACCGAAGGGGATTGGATTTCCTGATCGAGACGACCCACTCCCCGGAAAGCGGCCTTCGCCGTGACTGGGAGTATCTTCCGGCGCCGGATGCTGCGGGATCTCAGCGGGGATGCAAGATTTACGGCTCTGATCGTGAGTTGCGTCCGGAAGGCAAAACGCTCCGGGATATTTTGCGTGCAGCGAGCCAGTCTTCACCCTTGTACATTGCGACATTGGATTCGGGAGCGTGCCTCGCGGTCTATCCGGACGAGCAACTCATCCATATTTCTTGGATGGACTAGTCCGTCCTCAGCGTCCGCTCGCGCATTGCCAGGAAGACCGGCAGGCCGAACGAGACGCCGACGCTGAACGTGCAGGCAATCGGCAGCCAGAGATAGCGCAGGCCGATGCGCCTGCCTTCGATCAGGATAAAGACAGTGAGCACCACGGCCGAGACGATCACGTCCCAGCCGAAGAATCCGCCGATCCGCGTCGCGAAGAGATCGCCGACAAAGCGCGGCACATCCAGCCCGTGTTCCATGAACCAGGGCAGGAATTGCGACAGCGGAAGAACAGCGCCCGCAATAGCGAGCAGGGCATAGACAAGAACGGCCGGTTTCATGGTCTCTCCAAAGTGGCAGGGGCGGGAAACAGGTGTGTTATAGCGCGGATAGGCGGCGCGTCTTGGTCCGCTAACCCGAATTCTTAAACCGAGCTTTCAGTTGCTTCCGCATCGTGGCGGGCGGATAGTCCGGCAAAACCACGAAGGAGGACAAGATGGCTGGTACGGTGAAACTTCCGGGCGGTGTAACGCTGGATGGCCCGCGGGGGCGGACCTATGCGTCGATTCTCGAAACGGTTGGCGCGACGCCTTTGGTAGCGGCGCCGAAATTTTCGGCTGAGACGGGGATCAAGGCGAACCTCCTGTTCAAATGCGAATTCTTCAATCCGCTGTCGAGCGTCAAAGACCGGATTGGGCTGAACATGATTCTGGAACTGGAAGCTTCCGGCAAGCTGAAGCCCGGCGGCACGCTGGTGGAGCCGACCTCCGGCAATACGGGCATCGGCCTTGCCTTCGTGGCCGCGGCACGCGGATACAAGCTGATCCTGACCATGCCGGAATCCATGTCGATCGAGCGGCGCAAGATGCTCGCTTTTCTCGGCGCGCAACTGGAACTGACGCCGAAGGAGAAGGGCATGGGCGGGGCCATCGCCAAGGCGCAGGAAATTCTCGACTCGACACCCGGCGCAGTGATGCCGAGCCAGTTCGACAATCCCTCCAATCCGGCGATCCATGAAAAGACCACGGCGGAAGAAATCTGGGGCGACACCGACGGTGCGGTGGATGCGGTCATCGCTGGCATCGGCACGGGCGGTACCTTCACCGGCTGTGGCCGTGTGCTGAAGGCGAAGAAGCCAGACCTGAAAATGATCGCGGTGGAGCCGGAAGGAAGCCCCGTCCTGTCCGGCGGGGATCCGGGCCCGCACATGATTCAGGGCATCGGTGCGGGCTTCATTCCCGCGAACGCCGACACCGGCCTGATCGACGAAGTGGTGAAGGTCACCAATGAAGAAGCCATGGCGAACGCCCGCAAACTGGCCGCGCTGGAAGGCATTCCGGGCGGCATCTCGTCGGGCGCGGCGGCCACGGCGGCGATGAAAGTCGGCAGCCGCGACGACATGGCGGGCAAAACGCTGGTGGCGATCCTGCCGAGCTTTGCGGAACGTTACGTCTCGACGGCCCTGTTCGAGGGGTTGTAAGCCTCACTGCGTGATGGCGCTCCATACTGTAGCTCTCTTTGTCCTCGGCCTCGTCATGCTGGCCATGGCGGCTGGCCTCGATGCGATGATCCGGCTGGACGTGTCCGGCTGGGTCCAGCTGCTGCTGGCCGGGTTCGGCGTCTATCTTGTGGTCATGTCCTGGTTCTCGCTCAGGTTCGACCGACGCCGGGCCCATGTGCTGGAAACCGGCACGCCCCAGCCAGCGCCATTCGAGATCCGCCGGACGACAGACAAGCAATCGGCGGCCTTTCTCGCTGAAGTCAAAATCGGGGATGAGGTTTGGGTCACGCCGCTGCGCATCTCCCGGCGGGTTCGCCAGTTGTGCAAGAAGGGCGAACTGGAGGGCGAGGCCTGGCTTGACGGGGAAGGGCGCCTCGTCGCCCTGGCCCATGAGGGGGAACAGTTTCGCGTCATGCCGTTTCCGCGCCGCAAACGCTTTGGAAGAAAAGACAGGAAGAAGAAAAAGACATGAGCCAGCTCGTCACCGGCCTCGATCATATTGTCCTCGTCGCGCCTGAAATCGACTCCGCCGCGGCGGTCTATGAAGCCTTGCTGGGCCGCCCGCCCGTCTGGCGGGCGAACGGGGAGGGCGGGGCCGCGACGGCGATCTTCCGCGTCGCCAATACCAGTCTCGAACTGATGGCGCCTGCAGGGGAGGGCCCTGTGGCAGACCGGCTGCGGGAGATTATCGAGGCAGAAGGTCCTGGCCTGAAAACGCTGGCATTCGGCACAGCAGATATTGCGGCTGCGCATCACAAGCTGACGCGGCGGGGCATGGGCCCGCAGGACATCGTGCCGGGCGAGAGCACGAATGAACTGGATGGAGCCACGCGAAGCTGGAAGCGTTTCCGCTGCGCGGATGATCAGACGTCCGGCATCAAAACCTTCCTGATTCAGCCCGAAACGCCACTGCCGTCACAGGACGCTCCGGACGGCGCCGTCGTTTCGCTGGACCATATCGTCATCGACACACCCAATCCGGACCGGGCACTTGGCCTGTACGGGGCGCGGCTGGGGCTGGATCTGGCGCTCGACCGGAATGCCCCTCAGTGGAAAACGCGCTTTCTGTTCTTCCGCACGGGCGGGCTGACCTTTGAGGTCATCCACCGGCTCGGCGAAACGCATGATCCGGCCGGGCCGGACCGGATCTGGGGCCTGACCTGGGAGGTGGCGGACCTTGCCGCCGCCCATGCCCGTCTCACCGGGGCAGGCTTCAACGTTTCGGAATTGCGCAAGGGCCGCAAACCCGGTTCGAGCGTCTTTACGGTCAGGGATGGCACAATGGGCGTTCCGACGCTTTTCATTGCGCATGAGCCGAAGTAAGAACGCCGCCATGACACCGTTTACTGAAATTACCGGAACCGCCGCGCCGCTGCTCGAAAAGGGCAAGCTCATGTCCAATGTCGACACGGACATGATCATCCCCAAACAGTTCCTGAAGACGACAGAGCGCACCGGCCTGTCGAAAGGCCTGTTCTATGAGCTGAAAACCCTGGCCGATGGCTCGCCGAACCCGGATTTCGTACTGAACAAGCCGGAATTCGCAAAAGCCGATATCCTGATCGCGGGCGAGAATTTTGGCTGCGGGTCCTCACGGGAACATGCGCCATGGGCGCTGGCGGACCAGGGCATCTCGGTCGTCATCTCGCCGAGCTTCGCCGATATCTTCCATAACAATTGCTACAAGAACGGCATTCTGCCGGTGCGCCTGCCGGTGGACGTCTGCGAAAAACTCGCCCGGCAGGCTGGCGGATCGAACCATGTCTTCTCGGTCGACCTGGAAGCGCAGATCGTGACGGCACCGGATGGTGAGACCTACACATTCGACGTCGACCCGGGCCGCAAGTCCAACCTGCTGCAGGGCCTCGACGAGATCGGCGCCTCGCTGCAGGCCGAAAGTGACATCAACACTTATGAAGCCACCCGCAAGGTCTCCATGCCGTGGCTCGAGCCGGCGGGCTGAAGCCCGGACGGCATCCGAGAAGGGAAACCCGATGCCGGACAGAGTAAAACCAATCTTCCTCGTGCTGGGGCTGGCGGCGCTTGGCGCCTGCCACAATGATCCGTTTTCTATAAAGCCGGAAGTGAACGTCACCCTGCCGGAAAAGCCGCCGGCAGATGCCACGGCGCCTGAAGATGATGGCGCCGCAACCTCCGAAGAAAGCGAGACGGACTCATGATCGTCATCGAAGGCACAGTCAGAGTTCCGCCGGAACGGATCGAAGCGGCCCGTCCGGCGATGGAGACCATGATCCGTGCCAGCCGGGCCGAATCCGGCTGCATCGACTATGCCTACAGCGTCGATCTGCTCGACCCCGGCCTGGTGCGGGTGACCGAACGCTGGGAAAGCCGGGAGGCGCTGAAGGCGCATTTCGCCACGCCCCATATGGCCGCCTGGCGCGAGGAAATCGCCAGCCTCGGCATAACAGACCGGTCCCTGCGGCTGTATGAGGCCGATCCAGAGCCGATCTGAGGCATTTTCACCGGGCAGGCTGCGTCAAAAACCGTGGGTGACATTGCGGCTGGGGAGCGGTAAATGCCGCCCATCGGTATTGCGTAATAGACAGGCCAGAACATGCATCAGACACTCCTCCTGCTCCCGGGTGACGGGATTGGCCCGGAAGTCACCGCTGAAGCCCGCCGCGTGGCGGAAGTGGTCGCGCCGGACCTGAAAATGGAAGAAGGCCTGGTCGGCGGGGCGTCGATTGACGCGCATGGCGATCCGCTGACGGAAGAGACGCTGGAACGCGCGCGGCAGGCCAATGCCGTGCTGCTCGGCGCGGTCGGTGGGCCGAAATGGGTTGGCTCAGCGCGCGACAAGCGTCCGGAAGCCGGCCTGCTGGCCTTGCGCAAAGGCCTCGACGTGTTCGCGAACCTGCGTCCCGCCTTCTGCTTCCCTGCGCTGGTGGAAGCGTCCAGCCTGAAGCACGACGTTGTGGCCGGCCTTGACCTGATGATTGTCCGCGAGCTGACGGGCGGGGTCTATTTCGGCCAACCGCGTGGCATCGACGAAACCAGCGGCATCCGCCGCGGCTACGATACGTCGGTTTATACCCATCCGGAGATCGAGCGCGTGGCGCACGTCGCCTTCGAGATCGCCCGCGGCCGTCAGGGCCGTGTTTGTTCGGTCGAGAAATCCAATGTCATGGAATCCGGCCTGTTCTGGCGCCAGGAAGTTACGCTGGCGCACGCCGAAATGGGCGCAGGCGTGGACCTGTCGCACATGTATGCCGATGCCTGCGCCATGGAACTCGTCCGGGCGCCAAAGCAGTTCGACGTCATCCTCGCAGGCAATCTGTTTGGCGACATCCTGTCGGATGAGGCGGCCATGCTGACCGGGTCGATCGGCATGCTACCCTCCGCCTCGCTCGGCGCTCCGGGCACGCCCGGCCTTTACGAGCCGGTGCATGGCTCTGCGCCGGATATTGCCGGGCAGGGAGTTGCGAACCCCTGCGCCGCGATCCTGTCGCTGGAAATGGCACTGCGCTGGTCGCTCGGCCGGGAGAAGGCGGCCGATATGCTGTTTGCGGCTGTCGGCAAGGCGCTCGACCAGGGCGCCCGCACGAAGGACCTCGGTGGCAGCCTGTCCACAAGCGAAATGGCCGACGCGATCATCGCCGCACTCTGAATTGCGTGCCGTCGAACGCGCAGGCGCCGCTACAGGATGCGGAGCGGCGCGGGCAGGTCTCCCCGAATTTCAGACGATCTGTGCGGTGCGTCGGTAAGAGGAAATTTTTTCTTGCCCAGATAGTTCTCATGTGCATTTTGGCCCTTGTAACGCGAGGCTGATATCACATGAAAGAAACTGTCGAGATTGTACCGAAAACTGACGAAAAACCGGAAGTCGATTTA
This sequence comes from Hyphomonas adhaerens MHS-3, assembly GCF_000685235.1. Taxonomy (NCBI): domain Bacteria; kingdom Pseudomonadati; phylum Pseudomonadota; class Alphaproteobacteria; order Hyphomonadales; family Hyphomonadaceae; genus Hyphomonas; species Hyphomonas adhaerens. The sequence goes on along the minus strand of NZ_ARYH01000001.1, from coordinate 813,247 downwards.
GCGTTTTGGGAGCAAAATGGCTATTACGTCCTTCCAAAGTTTCTTTCGGACGAACAGGTGGACGCAATTGTCAACGAGACCGAGGAAGCATGGAAAAATCGGCGTGACGATATTGTCGCCGACAATCAGATCTACTCCCCGACCCAGAAGCGGGTGAGGAATTATCTCGACCGTTTGTCCGAGGAAGAGCGGACGGAACGGTACGTGATGAATGACCTGTTCCTGGTCAGTGATCCAGTCCGGTCGGTCAGCCTTGATCCGAAGCTGGTACATGTCCTTCGTGAACTGCTTGGGACGGAGCCGGTCCTGTGCCAGTCCCTGAACTTCAAATGGGGTTCGGGCCAAGGCATGCACCAGGATACACTTTACCTGCCACCGCCGAACGAACGGGACATGATTGCGATCTGGGTGGCGCTGGAGGATATCCACCCTGACTCTGGGCCACTCCGCTACATGCCTGGTTCGCACAACATCCCGGTCTACCGGTTCTCCAATGGCAAGATCCGGGTGATTCCGGGGGAAGTCAGCGGATGGGACGATCACATTGCGCAGCACACCGAGCAAATGGGCCTGCAAGAGCAGGTGAACCATGCCAAGAAGGGCGACGTCTTCATCTGGCATGCCTTCCTTCTTCATGGGGGATCGCCGATCCAGAACTGGGACCTGACGCGCAAGAGCCTCGTCTGTCACTACTATTCCAAGTCAGATCTGGAATCCGTGGGTGGTGCCAGCCAGTTCGATCATGGCGGCTACTGGTGGCCTCGGTCGCCGCAGTTGCCCCGTTAACATCGTGACATAACGCAAGGGTAAGATTGCCCCTGCGGAGAGCTCATGAGAGCATTCCCCAAAAATATGAGGGAGGAATGCCATGTCATACGCCGATGGACGGCTGATCCATGATGCCGATAGCCATTTGATGGAGCCGGCCGATTGTCTTGATCCGTATTTCGAGAAACGCTTGCTGGACCGCTTCCTGGCGCTGCCGCGGGTGAAGGAATTGCGCACGGGGGCGAAGGCTGAACATGTCGGGGAACGCCTGGCGCTGCAGCAGGATGCAGCCTTCCGGGCGGAGGCGGACGACAATATCCTGTTGCGGAAGAACTATGACGCGCACGGGGCATGGATCCGGCAGGACCGGCCGCACACGCTGGACAAGCTCGGCTTCGCCAGTCAGCTCGTCTTCACCACGCACTGTCTCGGCAATTTCGGCCTCGACCAGTCGGATGACATGGAGCTCTGCTACGCCGCAGCCGATGCGCATAACCGGATGATGACGGACTTCTGCAGCATCGACCGGCGTCTTCTGGCTGTCGCTTACGTGCCGCTGGAGGATTTCGACCGGGCGCTCGCCACAGCGAAGCTGGCCCTGGAGCTTGGGGCCAAGGCGCTGATGGTGCCGAGCCTTTGCCCGCAGCATCACTCGCCGAGCCATGTTGCGCTGGACCCGGTCTGGGCGGCGGCGCAGGAGGCCGGTGTCCCGGTCGTACTTCATGTTGGCGGGGAGAAGAAACTGAACCCGGCCTACAAGGAAAACGGCCTGCCGCCGGTGCCGGACTTCCATGGCGGCGACGACAATTTCACCTCCGTCTCCTACATGCCGATCCCCGAGGCGGCGATGCAGACGCTGGCGACGCTGATCTTCGATGGTGTTTTCGACCGCTTCCCGGATCTCAAATGGGGCGCCATCGAACTCGGCGCGAACTGGGTGCCAGGCTGGATGCGGGCAATGGATTCTGCCGCGCATGCCTTCATGCGCAATGAGGAACGCCTGCAGAAGCTTTCCGCGAAGCCGTCAGAGATCGTCCGCCGCCAGTTCCGCGCAGCGCCTTATCCGCATGAGGATGCCGGCTGGATCATCCGGAATGCTGGAGAGGAGATCGCCATGTTCTCCTCCGACTTCCCGCATGTCGAAGGCGGCCGGAACCCGCTGAAACGGTTTGATGAAACCCTGCAAGACTTGCCGAAAAGCGCCATCAAGGCGTTCTATTCCGGCAATTTCATCGACATGATGGGTGAGGGCCTCGCCCCGGACCTGCGCGTGCCGGAACTGCAGCGGTCGGCCTAGCTGTAGTCTGCGATCCGGCAGAGCAGGTTCCCGCGGAATTCGAAGAAGCTGGCGCCGCGCACTTTCACGGTCTCACCGGCCTTGATGCCGTTCGGCAGGTCGACGGCGGCCTTGCCTTCGAATTCGATCTCGGCGGCTGCCTTGCCGCCGCCGGACACGACATTGACCAGTCGCTGGCGGCGGTATGAGAAGGCATTTCCGGACAGATCTGCCACCTGGCGCATCATGTCCTTGCCATCCAGGCGCATGGATCCACCGGCATTTGAGATGTTTTCGAACACGACATCATCGGTCACGCAATCGAGCATGCCGTCAATGTCACGGTCATTATAGCATTGAATATAGCGGGCAATTACGTCGTCGAGCATGGGGCTGGGGCCTCCATATGTGTCTCCGGGTGCCCCCTCGTGTTGCCTGACAGGGGGCCGAATGGCAACAGGCTTTGCGCATCGGTTCGAAATGCGCCATAAGCCCGCCTCGAATTGCGAGGAGCGAAAAAGCCATGGGCACACGGATTGCGATTGTCGGCGCGACAGGAAATGTCGGGCGTGAATTGCTGGCCATTCTGGACGAGCGCTTGTTCCCGGCGGACGAAGTCCACGCCGTGGCATCGCGCCGGTCGCAGGGCAAGGAAGTCTCCTATGGCGACCGGACGCTCAAATGCCAGGACATCGAAAGCTTCGACTTTTCCAAGGTCGATCTCGTCCTGATGTCTGCCGGCGGCTCCACTGCGAAGCAATGGTGCCCGAAGATCGCCAAGGCCGGCGCCATCACCATCGACAATTCCTCCGCCTGGCGGATGGACCCGGACGTGCCGCTCGTCGTGCCTGAGTGCAATGGCGACGCCGTGATGGGGTACGAGAAGAAGCGGATCATCGCGAACCCGAATTGCTCGACGGCACAGCTGGTGGTGGCGCTGAAGCCGCTGCACGACGCTGTCGGCGTCAAGCGCGTGGTCTGCTCGACCTACCAGTCCGTTTCCGGCGCGGGCAAGGACGCCATGGACGAGCTGTGGAACCAGACCCGCGGCATCTATGTGAACGACGAGCCCACGCCCGAGATCTTCCAGAAGGAAATCGCCTTCAACGTCATCCCGCAGATCGACGTCTTCATGGATGACGGCTTCACCAAGGAAGAGTGGAAGATGCGCGTCGAGACGAAGAAGATCATCGACGAAAGCATCGAACTCGTCGCCACCTGTGTGCGCGTGCCGGTGTTCGTCGGTCACTCCGAAGCGGTCAGCGTGGAACTGGCAGCCCCGATGAGCGCAAAGGAAGCGCAGGACCTGCTGCGGGAAAGCCCCGGCATCATGCTGGTCGATGATCCGAAGGAAGACCTCTACATCACGCCGAAGGAATGCGTCGGTGACTGGGCGACCTTCATCAGCCGCGTGCGCAAGGACCCGACCGTCGAGAACGGGCTGTTGTTCTGGTGCGTCTCGGACAATTTGCGCAAGGGCGCCGCGCTCAACGCGGTGCAGATTGCGGAAGAGCTGCTGAACCGCGGCGTCATCAAACCGGAAAAACAGACGGCCTAGACGGACTAGTCCGTATCCGAATCGAATTTTGCCTTGTCTGATTTCTCTGAACGGGTCTCGACGGTGACGTTGAGGCCCGTTGCGCTTTTGAGGTGCAGGTCGCGCTGCGGGAAGGGGATTTCGAGTTCGTACTTCTCCAGCGCCGTGTGGATCGCCCAGTTATAGTCTGCGATCACGCGGGCGGGGCGGCTGACGGCCGCATCGGTGAGCCAGGCGACGAGTTCGAATTCCAGCGCGCTGTCGCCGAATTTGGTCAGCCACACCTGCGGTGTGCGGCCCGGCATGCCCTTCAGAGTCCATTCGACTTCTTCAGCCGCTTCCAGTCCGGCCTTGCGGACAAGCTCCTTGTCGGAGCCATAGGCGACCCCGAACGGCACGCGGACCCGGCGGCGGGCCTCGCGCAGGGTCCAGTTGATGACCTGCGCCTTGATGAACTCCTCGTTGGGTACGAGGATGTCGACATTATCGTTCGTGGTGACCAGCGTTGAACGGATATTGATCTCGCGCACAAGGCCGGTGACGCCGGACTGGAGCTCGATAAAGTCACCGACTTTCACGGACTTTTCGATCAGGATGATCAGGCCGGACACGAAGTTCGAGAAGATCGCCTGCAGTCCGAAGCCGATACCGATGCCCAGTGTCCCGGACAGGATGGTCAGGGCGGTCAGGTTCACCCCGACCACCTGAAGCGCGATCAGGATGGCGATGATGATGAAGGCAATCTTCAGAACCTGGCCGAGCAGGCCGGCCATGGATGGCGTCAGCTTCTTGGAACTGCGCAATTGGGCCTGCGCCGCGTCACCGGCAATCCGGCCGAGCCAGAGCGCAAAGGCGGCCACGGCCAGGCTGGTCAGCAGGCGCAGGATCGAGAACTTCACCCCGCCGAGTTCGATGATTGTGGAGTCCAGCGATTCCGTCACCGGCTGCAGCAGGCGCAGGATGTACAGCGCAGCGATCAGCCAGGCGAGCAGGGTGAGTGTATTGGCGACCAGCCCGTCGCGGATATTTGACGTGATCAGGCGGACGATGATCCACGCATTCAGCAGGCTGGCAGCGACGCGCAGGATCTCGTTGCGCAGGCCGAACTGGCCGAAGACGGGGATCGTGATCCAGAGCAGGAGCGCGGTCACCACCGGCCAGACGATGCGGGCCGAGGACACAGCGGCGTGGAACAGGACATCCGACCGCTCACGGCTGGCCGCCAGTTTTTTCAGCCGGGTGACCGGCACACGGGAGAGGAAGAATCCGACAATCCCGGCCAGGATGATCGCCAGGAACTGCCAGAGCGATTCATAAGACAGGAATTCCGCTGCCAGATGGGCCACGTCTTCCTGAACAGAGCGAAGCACGTCTTCGAACTTCAGCGTGTTCAGGAGCGAGGGCGATGTTTCTTCCATCTGGCGGGCGTTTCTCCATGCGTGGCGTGGGTGTTCTTCCTGAAATCTAGACGATGCACGCAGCAAGGCAACCGACGCCGGTTTTCGTGACTATTCAAGAGTCATTCGGATTGATACAGCGCAGCGCATGTCTTCAAACCAGCGTTTCGGATTCCTGGTTGGCCTGTGTGCCTATTTCATCTGGGGCAGCCTTCCGCTGTACATCCGGGCGATGCGGCATGTCCTGCCGCAGGAATTGCTGGCACATCGGGTGATCTGGTCCGTTCCGACGGCGCTGCTGCTGATCGCCCTGGCGGGCAACTGGCGCGACATCCGGGCGGCCTTCCATTGGCGCACGGCAAAATGGCTGATCCTTTCCGGACTGGTGATCGGGGCCAATTGGGGCGTCTATATCTGGGCCGTGAATGCCGACCGGACCATTGAGGCCTCGCTCGGCTATTTCATCAATCCGCTGGTCAGCGTGCTGTTCGGCATGGTGTTCTTCACCGAGACGCTGCGCCCGGCGCAGTGGGCATCGGTTGCGATTGCGGCAATTGGGGTGGCGATCGTGACGGTCGCTTATGGCCATGTGCCATGGATCGCCCTCTTCCTGTGCATGAGTTTCGCCTCCTACGGCGTGATCCGGAAGAAAATGGCGGTCGACAGCCGGGCCGGTTTCCTGATGGAGGTCGTCGTGCTTGTGCCGCTGGCCATGGGCTGGCTCGCCTGGTTTGCACAGCAGCCGGACGGCCGGTTGATGGGGCAGGGCGGCTGGGACATTCCGCTGTTGATGGCGGCAGGTCCGATCACGGCGTTTCCGCTGATCCTGTTTGCGCTGGCGGCCAAGCGGCTGAAACTGTCGACCATCGGCATGATGCAATATATCGGGCCCAGCATTCAGTTCCTGATCGCGGTTTTCATTTTCCGCGAGCCGTTCGGACTGACGCTTGCCATCGCCTTTGGCTTCATCTGGCTGGCGCTTGCCGTGTTCACCGTCGATTCCATGGTGGGCGAGGCAAAGGCCCGGCGGCTGGCGCGCGCGGCCCGGCCTGTCTGATATCAGGACAAAAAAGCCCCGGCACCAAGGGGATCGGCACCGGGGCGTGTCAGTTTCTGACAGATAGAGATGGGAGTCCTATCTGAGCGCGTATCCTGCAATAAATACGCCAGATCGCGGAAATTGATGCGGTCAGGCGCGTGAGGTGGACATGGCGATCCAGAGCGCCACGATCGCGAGCGCCAGGCCAAAGCCGATCCGCGCCGCGAAAGATGTACGCCATTTTTCCAGCAAACCGCCCAGATGGTCGGCCACCAATACGATGGTCACGTGCACGATCAGGGAGAGGAGAATGTGCAGGCTGCCGAGCAGGAGGATCTGGAGCCAGAGATGCCCGAGGCGGGGGTCAGCGAACTGGCCGACAACGAGCAGATAGAACACCAGCGCCTTGGGGTTCAGCAGGTTCGCAATCAGGCCGCGCCGGAACCCGGCCAGCTTGTTCGCCATGGCAGGTGGGGCCGAGCCATCGTCCCGAAAGGCTTCCCAGGCGAGGTAGAGCATGAAGGCAACCCCGCCCCATCGGAGCGCCTCATAGAAGGTGACCGATCCCGCGAGCAGGGCAGACAGGCCCGTCGCGGCGGCCAGAAGCTGGACCGCGAGGCCGAGCGTGATTCCCGCCACCGCCTTGAAGCCATGCTGGCGGCCGGCGCGCGCCGACAGGGTGGCCAGCCATCCCATGTTCGGGCCTGGCGTCAGTTCCACCGCAAGCATGGCGACGATAAAGGCCGGCCAGTCGAGCGCGCCAAACATGTCAGAGCGCGGCGTAAACGGCTTCGACGAGACGGACGGCGCGCGGATCGCCGACCAGCACGTTCGACTGCCGGTTCATGACATAGGCGCAGGTCAATTCCGCATCCGGATCGGACACGGCCATGGAGCCGCCCCAGCCGGAATGGCCCAGCGTTGCCGGGTTCGGGCCGAACAGGCCATGCGTGTTCAGCATGATGCCGGCGCCGAAGCTGGTCTCCAGCGGCAGGACAAGATCGGGTCCGTGTGTCCGGGGACGGATCAGGTCTTCGAAGATACCGGAGCGCAGCTTGCCGCCGCCGCTGCGGGCATAGTGATGGTAAATCGCGCCGACGCTTTCTGCGGTGCCATGGCCGTTGGCGGAGGGGATTTCGATTTCGCGCCAGATGGCGCCGCCCCGGTTGGGGGCAGACCATTTGTAGACGAAGGCGGCCTTCCGGTAGTCATTCAGCTCGCCAAGGTCGGCAAGCGCGCTTGGGCGTTTGATATCTGCGCAGCGGTCATGTTCGCTGGCAGGCAGGCCGATATGGAAATCCACATCTGCGAACATCGACTTCAGCGTCGTGCCGAGAGTCTCGCCGCTGATCCGGCGGGCAATCTCGCCTGCAATATAGCCCCAGGTCAGGGGGTGGTAGCCATGCGCGGTGCCGGGTGGCCACATCGGCGCCAGCTCGGCAATGGCGGCGGCGCAGGCTGGCGGGTCCAGCCAGATTTCGGGGTCGATCTCTTCCGGAAAGCCGGGCAGGCCCGCCTGATGGCTCAGCGCCTGTCCGATCGTGACGGCGTCTTTCCCATTGGCGGCAAATTCCGGCCAGACAGCGGCGACCGGGGTTTCGTAACCGTCCGGCAGCGTGTCGACGAGGGAGGCGAGCACGAAGGCAGCGATGCCCTTGGTCGTCGAATAAATCGGCACCAGCGTGTCAGCGCTCCAGGGCGTCGTTTTCTGCCGGTCGGCCCAGCCGCCGAGCAGCGAGGCGATCAGTTCGCCGCGGTGATACACGGCAAACCCGGCGCCCAGCTCGTCCATGTCCTTGAAGTTCGCCTCGAAGACATTTCGCACGTTTTCGAGGCCAGCGGCGGTGAAGCCGGAAATCGGAAAATCGGTCATGCCCCGGCCATACGGCCTAATCCGCGCTGTTGTCGAGACTGATGGCTGCCTGTTTGGCTGCCCGGGCATCGTCCATTTCCTGCAGGAAGTCTTCCAGTTCGATCTGCCATTCGAAGACCTGGCGCTGGCCGAATTGTATTTCGCCCCTGAATTCCTGCTGCAGGCGGAGGCAGACGACCTGTCCGAACCACTTTTCCTCCGCAAAGGCGGTGGTGTCCTTGAAACCGGCATTGTGCGTGTTCGCGATTTCAAGCGCTTCGATACGGGAAAAGTCCGCCATTTCGCGGCAGGACACGTAGCGGATGGACCGGCAGGCCGGCTGCGGGCCGTCACAGTCGCTCAAGGTGACATCAAAGGCCTGGCCCAGCATGTCGCCGGTCAGCATGGGATGACCGTCCTCATAGGAAATCTCGACAGCCTCGGCGCCGTATTTCACGAGTTCGCCGCGCAGCTGGCTGGCCGTGACGGTCTCCGCGAACGCCGCAGGCGATAACGCGGTAGCCGCAAACAGAAGGGGGAGTGTGAGGCGCCGGGCCATGAAAGCCTTCCCGGGATTTCCGAACCGATGACCGAGCTAACCGGTTTTCCGGGCCTGAAGCAATTGCCGCAGTTGCACCCGCAGCAGTGCAAGGCGATAGTCCGCGCGCTTGAAAAGGGATTGCACGACCATGGCTTCACAGACGCACCGCCCGCGCCGCTCCTGTCTCTATATGCCCGGCGCCAATGAACGGGCCCTGGAAAAGGCCCGCGGCCTGCCGGCTGACACGCTTTTGCTGGATCTCGAAGATGCCGTTGCACCGGACGCGAAACTGACTGCACGCGAAGCCATCCTCAGCGCCGTGAAACAGGGCGGCTATGGCTACCGCGAGATTGTCATCCGCATGAACGGGCTCAGCACCGAATGGGGCGCCGATGACCTGAAAATGGCGGTTTCCAGCGGCGCAAAGGCCGTTTTGGCGCCGAAAGTCGAATCTGCCGCTGATATTCACGTCCTCGACAAGGCGCTGACCGAGGCTGGGGCTCCGGCCGATTTCGGCCTGTGGGTCATGATCGAGATGCCGAAGGCCATCCTTCATATCGAGGAGATCGCCGCCACCGCCGCCGAGACGCGCCTCACCACCTTCGTTATGGGTACCAACGACCTTGCCAAGGAGTACCGTGCCCGCATGACGCCGGACCGGATCGCCTTCCAGGTGGCGTTGCAGCTGTCGGTTACTGCCGCCCGCGCCTATGGCATCACGGCCATCGATGGTGTGTTCAACGACATCAAGGATGAGGACGGCCTGATCAATGAATGCGAGCAGGGCCGCGATCTCGGCTTTGACGGCAAGACGCTGATCCACCCGTCGCAGCTGGACACGGCCAACCGTGTCTTCGCGCCGAGCCACAATGACGTGGAGCAGGCCAAGGCTGTGATCGAGGCGTTCGCAGACCCTGCCAATGCTGGCAAGGGTGTCCTGAAGGTCAACGGCAAGATGACCGAACTGCTCCACCTCGACGAAGCCCGCCGCACCGTTGCCATGGACGAGGCCATCCGCGCCTTCGAAACGGCCTGAGCAGAGAAGGGGAGGACCTGATGAGCTACACCATTCTGCACAACCCGAACTGTTCGACATCGCGCAAGGGGCTGGACCTGCTGAAAGACGCCGGCATTGAGCCCGACGTCCGCAAATACATGAACGCCACCGAACGGCTTTCGGTCGAGGAGCTGAAGGACATCGCGAAAAAGATGGGCGGCGTCAGCCCCCGCGTCTTCATGCGGGCCAAGGACGCCCCGGCGGCCGGAATCGACGCAAATTCCAGCGATGAGGCCATTTTCGAGGCCATGGCGGAGAATCCGAAGCTGATCCAGCGTCCGATCGGCATCAAGGGCAAGAAGGCCGTGCTGGGCCGTCCGCCGGAAGACCTGCTGAAACTTGCCTGATGACTGCGAATTTGGCCTGAATCAGGGCGATTCGATCAAATTTCATCGATTCTGATTGCCGGATATAAGCCACTCCGCGCGAGACTGGCGTCATGATGATGACTGTCCTTCTCGCCCTGGCGGCTCTGTGCCTCGTCTTTGCCGGTTTCGGTTTCTTCGGCCTGCCTTATTTGATCGCAGGGCGGCATGTGCTGGACCAGCTGCGTCTCCGCCTGACCGACAAGGCCGTGCTCACCGGCCTGGTGACTGCGGCGATTTCACTTGTTTGGGTGCTTCAGGCGTCTCCGGCCTTGATTTCCCACGGGACCGGCGTGCAGGTAGTCGCCGATCAGATGACGGGCAGCAGCTGGCAGGTCTAAGGCAGATTTGCATTCCAGCGGCAGCCCCGGAAACGAGGCTGCCATGACCGCACAGACAAAATCCAATCCCGGCAATTATTTCGAGGACTTCTCGATCGGCATGGAGCTCGTCCATGCCACGCCCCAGACCGTGACGGAGGGCGATATCGCGCTCTACCGGGCGCTGACCGGAAACCGTTACGCCCAGTATTCCTCGGCTGAATTTGCCCGGGCTGCCGGCTTGCCGGGCCTCGCCATCGACCCGATCCATGCTTTCCACGTCGTCTTCGGCAAATCGGTGCCGGACATTTCGCTGAACGCGGTGGCCAATCTTGGTTACGCCGACGGCCGGATCCGCCGTCCGATCATGCCCGGCGATACGCTGAACACCGTGTCCGAAGTCATCGGCATGAAAGAGAACTCCAACAAGCGCACCGGCGTCGTCTGGGTCCGTACACGCGGCTTCAACCAGAATGGCATCGAGGTCATGTCCTTCGTGCGCTGGGTGATGGTGAACAAGTGGGAAGAGGATTCGGCTGTGCCGCCCGCCCACATTCCGGACCTGCCGGAGGCCGTGCCGGGCAGCGAGCTGGAAGGGTTCGCCCCGATGGAGGACTGGGACTTTGCCCTCGCCGGGTCGCCCTATGGGTATGAAGACTATGAGATCGGCGAGAAGATCAACCATGTCGACGGCATGACGGTGGAAGAGGCCGAGCACCAGATCGCGACACGCCTCTACCAGAACACCGCGAAGGTGCATTTCGATGCGCATGGCCAGAAATCCAGCCGCTTCGGCAAGCGCCTGATCTATGGCGGCGTGGTGATTTCGATCGCCCGCTCGCTGGCCTTCAACGGCCTCGCCAATGCAGGGCAGGTGCTGGCCATCAATGGCGGCACGCATGCAAGCCCGCTGTTCGCCGGCGACACGATCTATGCGTGGAGCGAAGTGCTGGACAAGGCGGACCTGTCGGACAAGGCAGGGGCCCTGCGCCTGCGCCTTGTGGCCGTGAAGGACCAGGATCCGGGGGCATTCGCCTACAAGACCGGTGACGGCAAATATGCCGACGGCGTGTTGCTCGACTTCGACTACTGGGCGTCCATTCCCAAGCTCAGCGGCCGCTGACCTTCCAGAGGGCCGTGCCCGCGCCTATATGAGGTGCCATGAGCGGGTATGGCCCTTTTGACGGATTTACGCTGGTGGCCATCGCGCTTGCGGTGGTCCTTTCGGCATTGGTGAGCCTGATCGGCACATCCGGCCGCAAGCGGAACATCGCGCTGGGTGAGGCGCAGGTCGGCGATCTGGCCGAAATGACCGGTATCCGGGATCCCAAACGCTTGCAGGACGTGTTCGGCCCGCCGGACATGGGCCGCGTCTGGCGCAGCGTAACGCTGCTGGACGTACGCCGCGCCCGCACACCCGAAGGCTGGCTGATGTCGTCCGATCTGGTCGATTATGCCTGCATCGCCGCGGCGGTGACGGCCCTCCTGGTGTCTTTCCGCCTGATGCCGGCAATCCTCCTGCTGGCGCTGGGCATTCAGGTTGCGGGATGGATCGTCTCGACGCGACTGCCGCGATAGGGCAATAGAGCCCGCTATGCAGAATCCTGAACACCGGAGCCGGAAACGCGCATGAAAATCTGGAAGATGAACGGGGCGGGCAATGCGTTTGCCATTTTTGACGCCCGGTCGGTGCCGTTCTCCCCGACGGAGGACCAGGTGCGCCAGCTGGCCGAGGAAATGAACGCCGACCAGGTCATCGCGCTGGAACGCGATGCGGCCCGCGATGTGTTCATGCGTATCTGGAACCGGGATGGCGGGGAAGTGTCCGCGTGTGGCAATGCCAGCCGCTGCGTGGGCCGCCTGCTGCTGGACGAGACCGGCAAGGACGGCATCACGATTCAGACCGAGGCCGACATGCTGCGCGCCTTCCGTGCTGAGGATGGCCTGATCACGGTGGACATGGGCTCGCCCCTGATGGGCTGGGAAGACATTCCGCTGGCGGAAAAGATGGATGTGCGCGGGGTCGACGTGAAAATCGGCCCGATGGACAACCCGATCCTGTCGCGCCCGGCAGTTGTGTCCATGGGCAATCCGCACGCGGTGTTCTTCGTGTCCGATGTCGACGCCTATGACATTCCGGCGCTTGGCCCGCTGGTGGAGTGGCATCCGCTGTTTCCGGAAGGCACGAATGTCGGATTTGCGCAGGTCATCGACCGCAACACGATCCGCCTCCGGGTATGGGAGCGCGGGGCCGGGCTGACGAAAGCCTGCGGAACGGGCGCTTGCGCGGCGCTGGTCTGTGCGGCGCGGGCAAAGCTCACCGAGCGCAAGGCGACGCTGATCCTCGACGGCGGCGAGTTGCTGGTCGACTGGCGCGAAAGCGACGACCGCGTCTACATGACCGGCCCGGTCGAACTGGAATTCGAGACAGAGATCTAAAGGTCTTCCGTCCGGCGCCAGATCATCCGCACATCAGGCGTTTTCTCCTCGTTCCGCTGTCCATCCGTGAATTCGACTTCCTCGAACCCGAACCGGGCATAGAAGGCGCGGGCGTTGCTGTTGCGCTGGAATGTCCAGAGTTGCAGCAGGCTGGAAGCCGCCTGGACCCGGCGCAGCAATTGCGAGCCGAGACCGCTTCGCCAGGCGTCCGGGCCGACATAAAGATGGTTCAACCAGCCCCCCGTATACGCGGCGAACCCGGTCACATGGCCCAATGTGTCGGCGACGATGACCGTCTGGCTGGGCAAGACCTGGTCGCGAAAGAATTCGAGGACGTCTTCCGGCGAATGGACAACGGGCAGCCACGGCATGGCCGCTTCGCGTGAGACTGTGTGAAGCCTCGCAATCGCCGGTGCATCTGAAACGGAGGCTTCCCGCAACATCGTTGTATTTACCCCGTATGATCTGACGAGACTGTAGCCTCATTTTGTGCGGCTCGCGCCCTCTGACTGGTGGAAGACCTTGATTCGTGCCCGTTCCGGCGCGATGTGCGCTGGACGATATCGACATGACGAAGCCCGACCCCCCTTCCAGCCCGACGCTGATTACGCTCGGATGCCGCCTCAATTCGTATGAATCCGAGGTGATGCGCGGCCATGCGGCCGGTGCAGGCCTGTCCGATGCGGTGATCGTGAACACTTGCGCGGTGACGGGGGAGGCGGTGCGCTCTGCCCGCCAAGCCATCCGCCGCGCGGCAAAGGACCATCCGGGCGCGCCCATTCTGGTGACAGGCTGCGCGGCGCAGATTGACCCCGGCATGTTTGCCGAGATGCCGGAAGTCACCCGCGTCATCGGCAATCATGAGAAGATGAAGGCCGAGACCTGGAAGCCGGCAGACTTGCTGGGCGGGTACGAAAAGGTCCGCGTCAACGACATCATGTCGGTCAAGGAGACCGCCGCCCACCTGATCGACGGTATGGACGGGCGCGCGCGGGCCTATGTTCAGGTCCAGAATGGCTGCGATCACCGCTGCACTTTCTGCATCATCCCCTATGGCCGCGGCAACTCCCGGTCGGTGCCGGCGGGTGAGGTGGTGGAGCAGGTGCGCCGCCTCGTGGAGACGGGGCATTATGAAGTTGTGCTGACGGGCGTGGACCTGACCAGCTGGGGCGCAGACCTTCCGGGCACGCCGCAGCTCGGCAATCTTGTCCAGCGCATCCTGAAACTGGTGCCGGACCTGAAACAGCTGCGCATTTCCTCCATCGATGCCATCGAGATCGACGATGCCCTGTTCGAGGCGATGGGCGAGCCGCGCCTTGCCCCCTTCATGCATTTGTCACTGCAGCACGGCGACAATCTGATCCTGAAACGGATGAAGCGCCGCCATTCGAGGGATGACGCGATAGCGCTGGCTGAGAAATTGCGCACCCTGCGTCCCGATATTGCACTCGGCGCCGACATCATCGCTGGGTTTCCAACCGAGACTGAGGTGCATTTCGAGAACTCAGTCCGTCTTGTGGACGAATGCGGCCTCGCCTTCCTGCATGTGTTTCCCTACAGCCCGCGGCCTGGAACCCCGGCGGCGCGGATGCCTCAGCTGGACAAAGCGCTCATCAAGGAACGGGCCGCACGCCTGCGGGAAACGGGCGAAAACGCGCTCAAAACCCACTTTTCGCGCCATATTGGGGGCATACGGGACGCTTTGGTGGAGCGCGGCACATCTGCCCGCCTGCCTGACTTCACCCCCGTAAAACTGTCGCGCGACCCCGGCCAAGCTGGACGGCCCGTGCGGGCCCATATAACCGGGCATGACGGCAGGCAGCTGATCGGAGAAATAGACGCATGATCCTCTGGTTCGGGAAGAAAAAGAAAAAAGAGGAAATGAAGACGGCCGGCGCAGAGATGGCCTCGCCGGAGCTGTCGGCAGAAGGCCTCGCCGCGAAAGAGGCGGCCGAAGCCGAGGCCGCCAAGGCGGCTGCCGAAAAGGAAGAAATCGAGCGGATCGTTGCCGAGGCCAACAAGGCCTGGGAAGAGCGTCAGGCGCGCGAAGCCGAAGAGGCCGCCGCCGAGGCAAAGCGGCTGGAAGAAGAGGCCCGCCGCGCCGAAGAGGCTGCAGCGGCTGCAGATGCCGAAGAAGCCGCACGCCTCGCCGAAGAAGCCGAACTGGCCCGCAAGGCGCGCGAGGAACGCGCCGCCCAACAGGCCAAGGCCGAAGCGGAACTGAAACTTCTGGCCGACCGGCGCGAGGCCGAGCGCCTGCGCGCCGAAGCCGAGGCCGCAGCCCGTGCGGCGATGGAGGCCGAGGCGAACAATCCGGGCTTTGTCGCAAAACTTGGGCAGGGCTTGTCGCGTTCGTCTTCCCGCCTGACTGAAGGTCTTGCCGCGCTGGGCCGGCGCAAGCTGGATGACGATACGCTGGAGGAACTTGAAGACCTGCTGATCGCGTCAGATCTCGGCGCGAAAGTGGCCGCGCGGGTTGCGACCAATCTGTCGAAAGAACGTTTTGACAAGGAGATCGGCGAGGAGGAGATCCGCCTCGCCCTCGCCAGCGAGATTTCAGACGTCCTGAAACCGCGTGAGAAAATCGTCGATTTTTCCGATGGCACCAGCCCGCGCATCGTCTTGTTCGTGGGCGTCAACGGATCCGGCAAGACAACGACGATCGGCAAGATCGCCTCGAAACTGAAAGAGCAGGGGGCCAAAGCCCTGCTGGTGGCGGGCGACACGTTCCGCGCGGCGGCCATCGAACAATTGACCGTCTGGGGCGACCGCGCGGGCATCCCCGTCATGTCGAAGCCGACCGGCGCCGACGCGGCGGGGCTTGTCTATGAAGCCATCGAAAAAGCGAAGGCGGAGGATCTGGATCTCGTCCTGATCGACACGGCCGGACGCCTGCAGAACAAGGCAGAGCTGATGGCCGAACTGGAAAAAGTCGTCCGTGTCATCAAGAAGCTCGACCCGACCGCGCCGCACGATGTGATCCTGGTGCTGGATGCCACCGTTGGCCAGAACGCGCTCAGCCAGGTGGAAGCCTTCCGCAATACGGCCGGCGTGACGGGCCTTGTCATGACCAAGATGGATGGGACGGCAAAGGGCGGCGTGCTGGTCGCGATCGCCGAGGCCTATGATTTGCCGATCCACTTCATTGGTATCGGCGAAAAAGCAGAAGACCTCCGCCCGTTCAGTGCAGAGGCCTTCTCGAAAGCCCTTGTGGGTGTGGGCGCCTAAGGCCGCTTATTCCGCTGCGATGGCGGCCGTCTGCAGGCTCTGCGCGCCGCGTACCATCCGGCCGGGCTTCGCGCCGGTCGGGTCGCCGTCCCGGTGGGTGACCTCGCCTTTCAGGATGGTTGCCGTGTAGCCGGAGGCGCGCTGCATCAGGCGCCGTCCGCCGGCGGGCAGGTCATACTGCACTTCCGGCAGGTGGAGCTTCAGGTTCGCGAGGTCGATCACGTTGAGGTCCGCGCGGTAGCCAGGCGCGATCACCCCGCGGTCGTGCAGGCCCATCCACTGCGCCGTGTCCTGCGTCTGGCGCTTCACGAGATACTCGATCGGCAGTTTCGGCCCGCGCTGGCGGTCCCTGGCCCAATGGGTCAGCATCGTTGTGGTGAAAGAGCCGTCGCAGATCATGCCGACATGCGCCCCGCCATCGGACAGGCCGGGCAGGGTGGCCGGGCTCTCCATCATCGCGCGGATGGGTTCCAGCGAGCCTTGCGAATAGTTGAGGAAGGGCAGGTAGAGCACGCCGTGCCCGTTACGCTCCAGCATCAGGTCGAGCGCCATTTCTTCCGGGCTGATGCTGCGTTCTTTGGCCATGTATTCCAGCGTGCTCTCCGGGCCGGGTTCGTAATTCACCGGGTCGCGCAGCTGGAACATCTTGCCGAAGCTGCGCAGCATGACTTTCAGGAAGGGATTGTCCGAAGCCGGTTCTTCCGACAGCAATTTTTCGCGGAAGGCCGGGTCGCGCAGCGCGGCCACCCGTTCGGCCAGCGGCTGTTTGGCGATCGCTGCATAGGATGGGTGGGCGCTGAACGGGTTCATCGTCAGCTCAAGGCCCAGCAGAACCCCCACCGGGCGCGGCGCCACCTGCGCCCGCATCGGCAGGCCGTCATTCATGGCCGTCTCAATCGCGCCGAGCAGGGCCCGCCAGCCCTCCGGCGCAACATCGGCCTGGGCGAGCGAAACTGACAGCGGCCGTCCGGATGCTTCGACAATCCGGCGCAGCATGGCGGCTTCTTTCTGCGGATCATTGAAGTCAGACACGAACTGCAACACGCCGCGGCCAGCTTCCTTCAGGCCTTCCGCGATACCGATCAATTCGGTTTCGCTGGCTGTCAGGGTCGGCGTTGGTTGGCCGTCGGACGTGCGGTGATTCAGTGTGCGGGAAGTCGAGAAGCCAAGCGCGCCGGCCATCACAGCCTCTTTCGCCAACTGTTTCATGGCGGCGATGTCGTCGGCGGTGGCCTCTTCGCGGTTCGCGCCGCGTTCGCCCATCACATAAACGCGCAGGGCGGCGTGCGGCAGCTGGGCGCCAATGTCGGTGTCGAACTGGCGGGACGACAGGAAGTCCAGATAATCTGGGAAGCTTTCCCAGCTCCACGGCAGGCCTTCGGACAGGACCGGGAAGGGGATGTCCTCAACGCCCTCCATCAGGCGGATCAACCGGTCATGGTCTGCCGGGCGGCAAGGGGCAAAGCCGACACCGCAATTGCCCATGATCACGGTCGTGCAGCCATGGAGGGAGGAAGGGCTGATCGCTTCGCCCCACGCCGCCTGGCCGTCATAATGGGTGTGGATGTCGACAAAGCCGGGGGTGACGACCTGGCCGCGCGCATCGATTTCCTCGATGCCTTTGCCGGAAACCTTGCCGATGGCGGTGATCTGTCCGCCGGAGACGGCCACGTCGCCTTCAAAAGGCTCGGCCCCGGTGCCGTCCACGATTGTCCCGCCCCGGATAATCAGATCGCTCGTCGCCATGGTTTCCTCCTTTATATTTGCCGGAAGGATGCCAGAGCTGGCGCACGCGAGAAAGCCTGACCGCACGTCAGCAGTTTAAAGGGTTCGGAAACTCGGGCATGAGACGGGCCGTCCTGCTGCCTCCCGGAACGCCATGCCTGTTTCTGACATCCTTCCCATCGCCCTCTGCCTCATGTCGGCGATCACGCTGGCGACGACCAATGTCCTGGTCAAAGGCGGCGGCGATATTCTGACCGGCCGGATGATCGTTCAGGTGACCGCAGCGCTGATCGTTCTGCCATTTGCTTTTGTGTTCCCGCTGCCGCCCTTGAGCACCTGGCCGCTTCTGGCAATCTCCATGGTGTCTCACTGGTTTTATCAGGCCTGCCTGATCCGGGCGATGCACCGGGGCGATCTCTCGCTCGTCTATCCGGTGATGCGCGGGCTTGGCCCGCTCGCCACAGCGGTGTTCGCGACATTCCTGCTGCAGGAACATCTCGCCCCCATGCAGCAGATCGGCCTGTTCTGCGCATCCTTTGCCATTCTCTTCTTTGCCTTGCCGACAGCGGTAACGCGGGAAGGGCGCAGCCTGGACCGGCGGGCTCTGTTCTGGGCTGTGCTGACGGCTGTCGGGATCGGGCTGTATGCCGTGAGCGACACACGCGCGGCGCGGGCGATGCCGCACCCGATGACCTTCGTCATCATCCTGTTCCTGGTCGACTGGGTCGGGGTGACGCTCGTCTTCCTCTGGCAGCGGCGGGGCCGGTACACGCAGACGATCCGCCTGCAGCTCCGCTCCGGCATGATCGGCGGCATGGTGGGGTGCCTGTCATACGGCATGGCGATTTTTGCCTACACAATGACAGATGCCGCCATGGTGACGGCATTACGGGAAACCTCCGTCGTCTTCGCGGCGGTGATGGCGGCCGTGTTCCTGAAAGAGAGTTTCGGTGCCCGGCGCATCGTTGCGGCCTCGGTTCTTGCCACGGGTCTGGTCCTGATGCAGGCCGGCGCAGCCTGAGACTCGCCGTGTGCGACATTTCGTGCGACAGCGGCTTTAACAAAACCGCAAGCACGGATGGTGCGTAGGAAGTATATGACCGAGTTGGAAAACAAGACTGCGATTCACACGGACGATGCCCCTCAGGAGGCGAACGTCAAGGACGCCGCCGCGCGTGCCGGGGGAATCTGGACAGAGCTCGGCCCGACGCTGGCCTTCATTGTCATCTACAATGTCATGCTGCGCTTTCCGGAAGAGGGGCTGTTTTCCAGCGAAAACGCGCTCTTCTGGGCCACGGGTGTCCTGATTGTGGCAACGGCTGCCGTGATCGCCATGAAATTGATCCGTAAGCAGAGAATACCGCCATTCCTGCTCGTTTCATCAAGTCTTATCGGTGTTTTCGGCGTTCTGGGCATCGCGTTTCATTCCAAGCTTCTGCTTTTCCTGAAGCCCACCATTATCAATCTGATGTTTGCCGGCGCGATTTTCGGCGGCCTCGCCGTTGGCCGCAATATCTGGAAAATGCTGTTCAACGAGCTCTTTCATCTGCCGGACTATGCATGGCGCGTCCTGGCGATCCGCTGGGGCCTATACTTTATCGCAATGGCGATATGGAACATCGTGGTCTGGCAGGCCTTCGGTGAGGCCGCCTGGGCGAACTGGAAGATGGGCAATATCGTCATTGGTTTCGTGTTCGCTCTGGCGAACACTCCCTATACTCTGAAGCATATGCAGACCCATCCCGACGACCGCTGACTCGCCTAATGGGTGAGCTTTTCCGTTCCCGGAGGGTTGGCGAAGGGCGGGAAGGCCGGAAGATGCCGGGTTTCCGCATAATGGGTCAGCGCCCAGATCACGGTCGGGAAGGCGAGTTCCGACCAGGGGATATCCTTCCAGGCGAATAATCCGACTTCTTCGCTCTCCGGCCCTGCAGAAATGTCAGACATCAGTTCCGCGCGGAACATGACCTGAACCTGTGCGATGCGGGGAACAGAGTAAACGGCGAGTAACTGTTCGATCCGGATATCCGCACACGCTTCTTCGCGCGCCTCCCTGCGGGCGCCTTCCTCGACCGTTTCCCCTTCTTCCATGAATCCCGCCGGTAGGGTCCAGTAACCTTTTCGGGGCTCGATCGCCCGCCGGCAGAGCAAAATCTGGTCACCTTTGGTCACAACGGAGCCAGCGACGATTTTCGGGTTCACATAGTCGATAAATTCGCAATGGGCGCAAACACGGCGCAATTTATCGTCTCCTGGGGGTATTTTCGTGTGAAAAAGGGGCGAAATGAAAGGATTCGATAATTGATCCGTCATCTGTTGTTATCCAATCGCGGTTTAAGAGAGGGGTATTGATCCGCACACGGGCCTCTGCTTTAGGGGGCTTGTGGGTGGGTCGGCCGCCGAACTAGTTAAGTCATCCCTCGAAAGGTAAACCAATATGTCATTCAATCTCAACGCTTCGCCCAGTCACCTGCTGCATCGTGCGCAGCAGGCTGCTGCAAACCACAGCGCCAAGGCGCTCCGTACCGCCGGTATCACGCTGCGCCAGTTCTCGCTGCTCGCTGCCCTCGACGGCAATGACGGCTCCAGCCAGTCCGATCTCGTCAATGCCACCGGCATCGACCGTTCGACCCTGGCCGATATGGTCGCCCGTATGGAAGCTGGTGGCCTGATCAAGCGCACTGCTTCGAAAACCGACGCCCGCGCCAAGTCTGTCTCGCTGACGGCAAAAGGCAAAAAGGCCCTCGATAAGGCCCTTCCGGCTGTTCAGGCCGCTGACACTGCGCTCTTCTCGGGCCTCGCCAAAGTGAAGCAGGACGCCCTGATGTCTGGCCTCGTCGGCCTGGCTGAAGAAGAAGCCAAGCCGGCCCCGGCACCGAAAGCCGCGCCGAAGGCTGCTGCGAAGAAGGCCCCGGCGAAGAAAGCTCCGGCCAAGAAAGCCCCTGCTGCCAAAAAGGCCCCGGCCAAGAAGCCGGCTGCCAAGAAAGCCGCTGCACCGAAGAAAGCTGCTGCAACGAAGCCGGCCGCCAAGAAGGCCGCTCCGAAAAAAGCCGCTCCTAAAAAGGCTGCACCGAAGAAAGCCGCTGCTGCTGCAAAGGCGCCGGCCGTGAAAAAAGCTCCGGCCAAGAAGCCGGCCGCTCGTAAAGCCAAGAAAAAGTAATCTGGCCTAACGGATCAGGGGCGGGGCGCTGCGAGCGCCTCGCCCACCTGTTTTACCGCCGCCGCGTCCAGCGGCCCGGCGATATGCTCCAGAATCTCGCCATCGGCTGAGATGACAAAGGTTTCCGGCACACCTGTCAGGCCGAAATCCAGACCACCCTGACCAGACGGATCCAGAACGATATCGGCATACGGATTGCCAAGTTCTTCCAGGAACTTCCGCCCGTTGGCCGGCGTATCCTTGTACAGCACCCCATAAACCTGCCCCGGATGGGCTTCGGCCAGCGCCGTCAGGCGCGGATGCTCCGCCTCACAGGGGGCGCACCAGCTGGCAAACAGGTTCACGGCGATCGTCCGCCCATTGGGGGTCGGCGCAAACCTCAGCGTACCGCCCTCCAGCCGCTCGAAGGCCCGGTCCGGCGCGGTGCGGGATATGCGCTCGAAGTCGCCTTTTTTCGGATGGCTGAGTTCCCAGCCGGCCAGGCCCGCAAAAAGCACCAGGGCGGTGACCGGAATGGCGGCAATCCAGCGTTTCATGCTGCGTCATCTCCGCGCAGGCGGGCTTCGGCCCGCAGCATTCTGGCCCGCGAAGCTTTCGCCCGCAGGGTGACAACCAGCAGGGTCAGGATCAGGCTGACGGCACCGATCCCGTAGCAGGCCCAGATGAAGGCGGCATTCTTGTCAAAATCCGGCAGCATGACCGCTTACCCTTCCGCCATCAGTTTCGCATTCGCCTTCGCCGTGCGCCGGTCCCAGATTTCGGCGCGCATCAGGGTCTGGGTCAGTCCGGCGAACAGCATCGTATGGCCGAGGCCGCTGGCCAGCAGAGGCCAGAGATAGACAGCCGCCATTTTCGGTCCGTCGGCGGTGATGACGCTCGAATCCTGATGCAGCGAGGTGAAGAGGTCCACGGAGAATTTGATCAGCGGCACATTGATCGCGCCCACCATGGCCAGGATCGCGCCGGCCCGGGCCGCCTTCTGGCGGGTGTCCATGGACGCGCGCAGCGCCATGTAGCCCAGGAACAGGAAGAACATGAACAGCACCGACATCATGCGGGCATCGTCCCACTGCCACCAGGTGCCCCAGGTCGGCTTGCCCCAGATCGATCCGGTCGCAAGGCAGATCGCCGTCCACACAGCGCCCAGCGGGGCGATGGACTTCGCGGCAATGTCGGCCACTTCATGGCGCCAGATGAACCAGATGAAGCTCATCACGGCCATCGCCATATAGCTCGCCATGGCAAGCCAGGCGGCCGGGACGTGAACGAACATCACGCGCATGATGTCCCCGCCCTGATAGTCGTCTTTCGGAACGACCCAGAGTCCCTGCCACAGGCCCCAGCCGATCAGCAGCGCGGCCAGCGCGTAGCAAAGCGGCGCCAGCCAGTTCGACAGGCGCATGAAACGAAGGGGATTGGCGAACCAGGAAAACATGGATGTGCGATACCGCTCCCTCAGTCTGCCGCCAAGCGCAAGGCTGCAGCCATGGCAAAGGGCGCGACCGCCAGCGCGAACAGGGTTGAGGCCGCCAAGAACAAGGGCGCGCTTTCGCTGCCGGGGCCTTGGGTCATGGAGAGCGCTCCGAAAATGGCTGTCGGGACATACAATGGCAGGGCAATAAGGCTGATCAACAGGCCGCCTCGCCGCACCGTTGCCGACAGGGCTGCGCCCACACCGCCCCAGAAATAGAAGGCAAGGCCGCCAAGCCCATAGAGCGCGGCGTTGCGCAGCAGGCTGGCCGATGCCTCTGCCTGGAACATCAGGGCCAGCAGCGGGGAGAGCAGGGCCAGCGGCAGGCCCGCAGCGAGCCAGTGGGCGAACGTCTTGGCCGCGGCAACCGCGGAGGCCGGCACGCCTGTCTGCAGCCACAGGTCCAGCGCGCCATCTTCCGTATCCGCCTGAAAGACCCGTTCCAGCGTGACGAGGCTGGACAGCGCCAGCGCCACCCAGAGGATGCCCGGCCCGACCGCGCGCAGTGTTTGCGGATCGGTTCCGATCCCGAGCGGCACCAGCACGGCGGCGCCTGCGAAAAAGCCGAGCGGCAGCAGCGCGCCTGCGCCGCCGGCCCAGGCCTCGCCCAGCGCCTGCCGGAAGGCGGACAGGATCGGGGCGGGCCTCACAACACCACCTCGCTCGTTGGCACAAAGCCCGACTCGCCATGGATGGCCGCAACCACACCGCCGCCCCCCTTCAGATGATCCTCGATCAGTTCCAGCACCAGGTCCCGGCCTTCGGCATCGAGGGCGGTGTAGGGCTCGTCGAGCATCCAGATGGGCCGTTGTTCCAGCAGGAGGCGGCCAAGTGCGGTGCGCCGGCGCTGACCGGCAGAGAGGTATCGCGCGGGCACATCGGCTGGGCGTTTCAGGCCCATCCGGCTCAGCACTGAGTCCAGATCAGACTCTGAGCCCCAGGCGCGCGACCAGAGTCCAAGATGTGTACGCGGGGTTTCGTGCGGCTTCAGCCCTTCGCGGTGTGCGAACCAGTGGTGCGGGCCGCTGCGGGTCACGTCACCGGTTTCCGGGCGGGTCAGCCCGGCCAGGATGCGCAGCAGGGTCGTCTTGCCCGCGCCATTCGAGCCGCGCAGGACAAGGCTCTCGCCCGCCGCAATCGACAGGCCGACACCGGTGAACAGCACCCGTTCACCCCGAATCATGCCGAGACCGGTTGCAGAAAGGAGGGGGCCAGAAAGGGGGCCAGACACGGGAGAGGTCACGCCGCGCAGCACCCATTCCTGCGCCCGGACAGGCGCAAATGAAGGGAATATGGCGCGTGTGGGGACATCAGGATCTCCTACCTGCCTGTTTGCAGGGACGTTTTATCGGCTCAGGCGCTGCAGGATAGTCCCTTTGTCCCGATTGCGTCAGCGCCTCCAGCCTTATATGAGACGGGCACGCGCCGCCCAATCCGCCCGGCGGCCCCGGATTCACATCTTAGACGCGAGGTTCCCCTCCCATGCCGTCCCTCGACAGCTTCAATTCCAAACGCACGCTCACCGCTGGTGGCAAGACTTACACCTATTACTCCATTGAGGCCGCCGCCGAGAACGGTCTTGGCGATGTCTCCTCCCTGCCGGCTTCACTGAAAGTGCTGCTGGAAAACATGCTGCGCTTCGAAGACGGCAAGACCGTCACCAAGGACGACATCCTCGCCTTCAGGAAATGGCTCGACAACAAGGGTAAGGACGATCACGAGATCGCCTACCGCCCGGCGCGCGTCCTGATGCAGGACTTCACCGGCGTTCCGGCTGTGGTCGACCTTGCCGCCATGCGCGACGCTGCCAAGAAGCTCGGCGCTCCGGCAGATGCCATCAACCCGCAGGTCCCGGTTGACCTCGTCATCGACCACTCGGTCATGGTCGACAGCTTCGCCGGTCCGGACAGCTTCACCAAGAACGTCGAGATCGAATACAAGCGCAACCAGGAGCGCTACGAGTTCCTGCGCTGGGGCTCCACCGCGTTCAAGAATTTCCGTGTCGTTCCGCCGGGCACCGGCATCTGCCACCAGGTGAACCTCGAATATCTCGGCCAGACCGTCTGGTCGAAGGAGGAGGACGGCGAACTGGTTGCCTATCCGGACACCTGCGTCGGCACCGATTCGCACACGACCATGATCAACGGCCTGTCGGTCCTCGGTTGGGGTGTCGGCGGGATCGAAGCTGAAGCCGCCATGCTCGGCCAGCCGGTCTCCATGCTGATCCCGGAAGTCATCGGCTTCCGTCTGGACGGCAAGATGGCCGAAGGCGCAACGGCGACCGACCTCGTGCTGACCGTCGTTCAGATGCTCCGCGAAAAAGGCGTGGTCGGAAAATTCGTCGAATTCTACGGCCCGGGCCTGTCGAACCTGACCCTGGAAGACCAGGCGACCATCTCCAACATGGCGCCGGAATATGGCGCCACCTGCGGCTTCTTCCCGGTCGATCATGATACGGTGAAATATCTCAGCAACACCGGCCGCGATGCGGACCGTGTGGAACTGGTCGAAGCCTATGCCAAGGCGCAGGGCTACTGGCGTCCGGACCGGGCCGAGCCGGTCTTCACCGACACGCTGGAACTGGATCTTGGGGCCGTCGTGCCGTCGATCTCAGGCCCGAAACGCCCGCAGGACCGGGTGCTGCTGTCCGAAGGCGACATCGCGTTCGCCGACGCCATGGCGAAGGAGTTCGGCAAGGCGTCTGACGCCGCAGAGCCGATCGCCGTGGAAGGCGAAGACTACACGGTCACCCATGGTGACGTGTTCATCGCCGCCATCACGTCCTGCACCAACACGTCCAACCCGTCCGTGCTGATCGCCGCCGGCCTCGTGGCCAGGAAGGCCCATGAGCTGGGCCTGACCCGCAAGCCTTGGGTGAAGACGTCGCTGGCGCCCGGATCGCAGGTGGTCACCGACTATCTCGACAAGGCCGGCCTGACCGACGACCTGAACGCCCTGGGCTTCAACCTGGTCGGCTATGGCTGCACCACCTGTATCGGCAACTCCGGCCCGCTGGATCCGCACCTGGCCAAGGCCATCGCGGACGGCGACCTGGTTTCCTGCTCGGTGCTTTCCGGCAACCGGAACTTCGAAGGCCGCATCGGCCCGGACATCAAGGCGAACTATCTGGCCTCGCCGCCGCTGGTCGTCGCCTATGCGATTGCCGGTACGCTGCGCAAGAACCTGACCAAGGATCCGATCGGCACCGACAAGAAAGGCAATGACGTCTACCTGAAAGACATCTGGCCGACTTCTCACGAGATCGCCGAGATCATGTCCAAGGCCGTGACCCCGGAAATGTTCGCCGAGCGCTATTCCGACGTCTTCAAGGGCGACGAGCACTGGCAGGGCATCGAAGTGTCCGGCGGGCAGACCTATAGCTGGCCGCCTGCATCGACCTATGTTCAGAACCCGCCTTACTTCGAAGGCATGACGCTCGACGTGGACGCCCCGACGGATGTGAAGGACGCCCGCGTGCTCGCCGTGTTCGGCGACTCGATCACCACCGACCACATTTCTCCGGCCGGTTCGATCAAGGCGTCCAGCCCGGCAGGCGTATACCTGCAGGAACATCAGGTTTCGGTCCTCGACTTCAACTCCTACGGCTCGCGCCGCGGTAACCACGAAGTCATGATGCGCGGCACCTTCGCCAATATCCGCATCAAGAACCAGATGGTGCCGGGCGTCGAAGGCGGCGTGACGGTCCACTATCCGGACGGCGAGCAGATGGCGATCTATGATGCCGCCATGAAGTACGAAGCCGAAGGCACGCCGCTGGTGATCTTCGCCGGCGACCTCTACGGCAACGGGTCTTCGCGTGACTGGGCTGCCAAGGGCACCGTCCTGCTCGGCGTCCGCGCCGTGATCGCTGGCAGCTTCGAGCGAATCCACCGCTCCAACCTGATCGGCATGGGCGTCCTGCCGCTGGAGTTCGCGGAAGGCGAAAGCGCCGCCACGCTCGGCCTGACCGGCAAGGAGCAGGTCACGATCGAAGGCGTCAAAGACATCAAGCCGCGCCAGTCGGTTCCCGTGAAGATCACCCGTGAAGACGGCACGACCTTCACCGCCAACACGGTGGTCCGGATCGATACCGAGAACGAGCTGGACTACTACCGCAATGGCGGCATCCTGCACTATGTGCTGCGCAACCTGGCGCGCGGCGCTGCCTGAGGCGGCTGACCGGAACTTAATAACGAAAACCCCCGCAGCAGGCGCTGCGGGGGTTTTTTGCAGCCCTCACACCGCTGTGATTGTGTTGTGGGGACAAGGGTGATCTATACAGAAACCGCTATGAAACGCCTGCTCGCAGCCCTTTTCGTCCTGTCGCCCGTCGCCGTCCCCGCCGCTCAGGCGGAGTCGCCGACCCTGATTGAGTTATTCGCCTCGCAGAACTGCCGGGCTTGCCCGAAGGCACACAAGACGCTGAAGGCTGTGGACGAAGCCCGGGACGATGTCCTCATCCTCACCTGGTCGGTGGACTACTGGGACTATCTGGGCGGCAAGGACCCCATGGCCATGGGCGAGTCCAAGGAACGCCAGCGCGCCTATGTCGACCGGTTCCGCCTGCGCGGGCCGTACACGCCGCAGACCGTCTATAACGGCGTCGAGCAATGTCCGGGCAACAAGCCGGGCAAGGTCGAGTCCGCCATTTCCAAAGCCCGCAAGGAAACGCCGGAAGGCGTCCGCCTCGTCCGCAAGGGGGATGGGGTGGAACTCAGCGGCAAGGCGGCGGGCCTGACGGATATCTGGTATGTCGATTACCTGGACGGCGCCGACAATACGACGGACATGGTCCATCCGGTGACGCGGGTGACGGCCCTTGGTCCGTGGCTTGGCGGCCGGACCTCGGTCACGCTGCCGCCCTGCGACTCGCATTGCGCCGTGATTGTCCAGGAAGCCGGGTTTGGCCCGGTGCTGGCCACGCTGCCGCTGGACCCGGGGCCGCTGAGCCCACTACCTGAGAAATAGCCTAGGGCGTATCTGAAGGCGTGTCAGGCACAGCGATTTCCGGTGGCCGGACAATCGAGCTGACGGCCGGGGTGAAATCGTTCCAGTCATATTCGGACAATTCGAACGCCCAGCCGGTTGCCTTGTCATTGATCGTGCTGCCGCGATGCGCGCCTTCGCCCGCCTCGACCGCACGGAGCGTGACGAAGAAGCCGTCCGGTTCGCGATAGGCCTCGACTTCCACTTCCAGCCCGTCATGCGTTTCGGTGATGTGCCGGCCAACCGGACGTGTCGTCAGGTCCGCGGCCGGCTTCACCCCGATGGGCTGGAACCGGCTCAGCGCCAGGGCAGGGGTGGAGGCGGCAATCCGGCTGATCAGGCGGAAATCCTGATAGGGCGGGCCGGGCCGGAAGCTGCGCTCGCTCGTGCCCACGGCGCGTTGCAGATAGAGGCTCTCGCCATACTGGTCGAACAGCCGGACGGCGGAGACCGCATCCGGGCTGATATCCAGAATGTTCAGGTCCAGCCAGGCATCGGCATTGTAAAGCGGCGGCAGGTCGCCCTTCACCTGATACGCCTGCTGTTCATCCGGGCGGCGGGCGTAGAGATGCTCTCCCTTCCGTCCGGTGATGATCGCGGCGGTGATGTCGCCGTCGCCATTGGCCAGTTCGATCAGCGCGCCGGTGCCGCCCTTGCGCGGATCGCCGAGGCCGATCCGGTTCAGCTTGCCGGGGTCGCGTGTGCGCGCTTCGCCCCAGACCAGCTCGCCGAGGCCTGTGGCCAGGTCGGCCAGCCGGTCGGCCCGGACGGGATAGCCATGCGTGCCTTCCAGCGTCCAGCCATCGACACTGTTCAGCAGGCGGTAGGATTCGTCGGCCAGCGTCACGCGGATCTCGGCGGCTTCGGCGCGGGTCTCGGCAAAATCCGGCAGGACGGGCTGTCCGGTCCGCCCGGTCTGCACCGGTCCGCCCCGGAAATCGAGGTTCACCAGCACGGCCAGCACGGTCAGAACACCGGCAGCGGCGGCGAGGATCTGCAGGCGCTTGCGGCGCTGGCGCTGGCGGAGTTCGGTCATGACTCCCTCCGCGCACGTGCCTGCTGGCGGCGCCAGACAAGCAGTCCGGCCAGCGCGATCAGGATTGGGCCGCCCCAGATATTGATGGCTTTCAGCGTCGCTTCCAGATGGTCGATGTCGCGCCGGTAGTCGCGTTCGATGGCCCGCAGCTCGCCGCGCAGGGAGACGATCCGCTCGCGAAGCTGGGCCAGTTCCGTGCGTTCGTCATCGGTCAGGTCCGCGGCGGCGTCGCCTTCGAAGAAGCCGTCGGTCGAGCCGATGGCCTGCAGCTCTTCCAGCCGCCCCTGTGCCTCTTGCAGGCTGGCCTCCAGCTCGGCCTGTTGGCGGAAATATTTGGCTTCGGCAGAGGCGCGCATCTTGTCGATCCGGCTCATCGGCCGGAGGCTGGGCGCGCGCGAACGAAGCCGCGACAGTTCCCCGCCACCGGCCAGCGCATCAAGGGCGTTCAGGACCAGCGCGCCATTGTCCGCCACGACGATGTCGCGTCCCGGCACGATGTAGAAATCATCGGCGATGAAATCCACGTCGGCGATGAAGACAAGCTCGGCATTGGTTTCGCTGGCCGAGATGTGCGGCGGCGCGTTGGCAGCATCGGCGCGGGCAAGTTCCGCCATCACCGGGTCCGAGGGTTCGTTCAGCGCCGGGGCCCCGGCGGGGAAGGCGGTGGCCAGATGGCCGGACAGGCGCGCCGCCAGCACGAGCGGGCCCGGCTGCGTCTGATAGGATTTCAGCGTGTCCGACGGGGTCATGTCATGCACGGCCCGGTCGGCGTCGATATAGGACGGGCTCGGCCCGGTTTCGATCAGCGGCGAGAAGGTGACGTCCGATGGCAGGTCCGACACGACGAGCGCGCCGGGCGCCCCGAAATTCACCGCCCGCGTCAGGTCAGCCGTAATCAGATCATCCTGGTTCATGTCCCCGGCCGGGGCGGCGATGAACAGCGGATGGGCCTGTTCCTCGATCCGCCCGTCACCAACATCCACCGGCACAGGCAAGGCGCCCGCAGCATCCGCGACCGCGTCATGCGACACGGTGATGCCCCACGACTCGCCCAGCTTGCCCAGACCGGAATGCGCTTCCGCGTCCGACATGTCGAAAAGGCCCTGGCCGACAGCTGTCTTCGCGGCGGGATCGACGAGGAACACCGCCCGGCCCTTGCGCAGCACGAACTGGTCGATCAGCCATTCCTGCCGGTCCGACAGGGGTGGGGGGTGCGCCACCAGCAGCACGTCCAGATCGGCGGGCAGCGACTGGAAATTGTCGGAGATCGGAACGACTTCGAACGACCGGTTGATGTCCGCCAGCAATGTGTAGCCGCCCTGTCCGCCCGGGGCCGACATGCCGGGCAGCGTGGTGAGGATGCCCACGCGCGGCGGATCGGGATCGTCCAGCCGCGCGACCATGCGGGTGAGATCATATTCCAGTGAGACCTCGCGTTCCGGCGCCAGGAACGGGATCACGCGCTGATCGTCGATCGTGTTGTGGCCGATGATGCCGAAATAGAGCGGGTCGTCGCCATTTGTGTCGATGGCGGTAATCCCGGCGGCGAGCGCTTCGTCTTCAGCCGGGGAGAAGGGGGTGGGGTCGATCTCCCGCACGCGGACAGCGCCGCCGGACTGGGACTCATACGCCTTCAGCAATTCCCGCACGCGGGCGGCATAGGCGCGCACGGCCGGATAGTCCTGCGCGACGCTGCGCGAATAGACGAGCGTCACGTCCACCGGCTCGGCAATGTCCGACAGCTTCTCCCGCGTCGCCTTCGACAGCGAGTAGAGATGATTTTCGGTAAAATCGATCTGCGCCCCGGTCAGGACTTTCTGCGCCAGCAAATTCCCCGCCACGAAAATGACGGTGACCAGCGCAGTCGCGATCAGGAGGTAATGCTTCGACTTCATCTCAGCCGAGCCTCTGCCGGGCGGCCCACAATCCATTGAGGATGGACCAGAAGGCGGTGAAGCCGAGGAAGAACATGACCGAGCGCAGTTCCAGCACGCCGCGCTGGGCGCCTTCGAACTGCGTCAGGAAGGAGAACTGGGCGACAAGGTCGGCAAATCCCGTTCCGAACACCGCTTTCACGGTCGACAGCACCAGCGGCCAGCCGGCAGCAGTGAAGGCAAAGGCGATCAGGACACTGATGACGAACGCCGTCACCTGGCTGCCTGTCAGGGCCGATACGGCCGATCCGATGGAGAGATAGGCCCCCGCCATCAGGAAGCTGACCAGATAGGTCAGCGCGATAGCCGTGTTGTCGGGCCCGCCAAGGTAATTCACCGTGATCCACATCGGGAAGGTCAGCAGCAGGCCGACCCCGGCCACCGTCCAGGCCGCGCATAGCTTGCCGAGGACCAGCCCCGGCATGCCGAGCGGCAGGGACAGCAACAGCTCGTCCGTTCCCGCGCCCTGTTCGTCCGCCCACAGGCGCATCGCCAGCGCGGGCAGGAAGATCATGTAGAGCCAGGGGTGCCAGACGAAGAAGGTGGAAAGATCGGCTGAGCCGGTATCGAAGAAGCCGCCCGCTTCCCAGGTGAACACGCCGAGGGCGAGCAGGAAGACGGCCAGGAAAACATAAGCCATGGGCGTGGCGAAATAGGCGCCGAGTTCCCGGCGGTAGGTGGCGCCAAAGCCGCCCATCTGCTGGCGTAGAAATTCCATCATCGCGCGTTCGCCTCGGCCTGGTCTGTCAGGCGCATGAAGGCGCTTTCCAGCGATCCGTCATCGGATTTCTCCGTCAGCTCTGCCGGTGTCCCGTCGGCCACGACGCGGCCCCGGTCGACGATGATGGCCCGCGTGCACATGGCCGGGACTTCCGTCAGCGTGTGGGTCGAGATGAGGATCGCCTTGGTCGGCGCCATGCGGGCGATCAGGGCGCGCACGGCGCGTTTCTGGTTGGGGTCGAGGCCATCGGTCGGCTCGTCCAGCAACAGGACCGGCGGATCGTGCAGGATCGCCCCGGCGAGGCCGACGCGGCGGCGATAGCCCTTGGAGAGCGAACCGATCCGCTGGCCCGCGACGGTGGTGATGCGGGCATCCGCAATCGCCCGCTCCACGGCGTCCTTGCGTTTGGCCCGGTCGATCTTCCGGGCCGCGGCCATGAAGGACAGGAATTCCGGCGGGGTCATGTCTTCATAGAGCGGGGCGCCTTCGGGCAGATAGCCGAGCGCCGCCTGCGCCGTCCGGCGATCGGACACGATGGATTTGCCGTCGATCAGCGCATCGCCGGAATCCGGCTCAAGCACACCGGCAATCATGCGCATCGTCGTGGATTTCCCCGCGCCGTTCGGGCCAAGGAAGCCGAGCACCGTGCCTTTGTCGAGCGTGAAGGATACGCCCTGCACGGCGCGCTTGGCGCCAAAGCTTTTTTCCAGATTGCGAATGTCGAGCATTCTCTGGTTCAGACGCCTCTTATCATGAGAGATTCTGATACCGTCCTTGGCCGCATCTGGCCAGAGTCCGGAAAATTACGCTGTCAGTAAGGTTGGGTTTACGCGGCGAAGCGTTTCACCTCGTCCAGGACCGCGGCGGCGGCGGCTTCGACGATCTTCTGCCCGTCTTCGGCATTCGACTGGGTCGGGTCGGAGCCGATGCGGCCATCCGGGAAGTCGCGGCGGTACTGCACCGCATCGCCGATCTTGCCATTGGGGGCGAGTTTCGGGCTCATCTCCACTTCCGGCCGGGCCCGGTCCGGATAGCCGAAATAGGTGACCGACACTTCAGAGGCCGTCGCGTGGCTGCCATGGCCGACAGGATAGAGCTGGTTGCACAGCTTCATGACCGGCGAGAAATCCCACCAATTGCGCAGTTTCAGCTCCAGGCCCGGCCGGTTGTCGGCGCCGTTCGGGTCGAAACTGCGTTTTGAATGGATTTCAGAGAAGGCCGCCTGGATCGTGGCAATGTTCCCGCCATGCCCGTTCAGCCAGTAGATCCGCTCAAAGCCGTGCCGCATCAGGCTTTCGGTCCAGTCCGTCATGGCCGCGATCATCGTGGTCGGGCGCAGCGTGATCGTGCCCGGAAACCCCAGATGGTGCTGCGCGCAGCCGACCGAGAAGGTCGGGCCGACCAGAACCTCGTCCGGCGCCTGCGCTTCGGCATGGTGGGCGATGATTTCCGGGCACAGCGCATCGGTACCGACAAAGCCGTTCGGCCCGTGCTGTTCCATCGACCCGATCGGGATCAGGATGGTGCGGGATGTCTTCAGCCAGGATTCGATGTCCTGCCAGGTGGAAACGGGAAGCAGCATGGCGTCAGTCCTAGATTTCAGGCCTTCCGGGGGGCGAGTCTGCGGGTGATGTGACCCATCTTGCGGCCGGGGCGGGCCTCGTGCTTGCCATAAAGGGTCAGCACGTCGCCGGGGGCAAGGGTGGTGGGGTCCACATTGCCCGCCTCGCCGATCAGGTTTTCCATCTCGGCATCGAACAGGCGGCGCGTATCGCCCAGCGGCCAGCCGCAGATGGCGCGGATATGCTGTTCGAACTGGCCGGTCTGGCAGGCTTCCGGCGTCCAGTGCCCGGAATTGTGCACGCGCGGGGCAAATTCATTGGCCAGCAGACCGCCATCCGGCAGCACGAATAGCTCCAGCGCCAGCACGCCGACATGGCCCAGCGCATCGACCAGCGCGATGGCTTTCTCCCGGGCGGCCTGTTCGACGTCCAGCGGCAGACCCGACGGCACGGTGGAGGTGGCGAGGATGCCGTCCCGGTGCACATTTTGCGGCGGCGCCCAGGTGGCGGTTTCGCCCTGGCTGGAGCGGGCGACGATGACCGAGATCTCGCGCTCGAACGGCACGGGCGCTTCCAGCACGCAGGGCGCGGCGCCGACATCGGCCCAGGCGGCGGCGATGTCATCGGGGGAGCGGATCCAGGCCTGGCCCTTGCCGTCATAGCCGTCGCGGCGGGTCTTCAGCAGTCCGGTGCCGCCCAGTTCCGGCAGGGCCTTGGCAATGTCATGATCCGAATTGATCACGCGATAGTCCGCTGTGGCGATGCCAATCCCGTTCAGAAAGGCCTTTTCTTCCGCCCGGTCCTGCGACACGGCGAGCGATTTCGCGCCGGGGTGAAGATGCGTTCCGGCCGCTTCGATCGCTTCGGCGGCGGCAACGGGAATGTTCTCGAATTCGAGCGTGATGACCGCGCAGGCCTTGGCGAACTCGCCCAGCAAGGCCTTGTTATCATAGGCCCCTTTCCAGTGATGGTGGGCCACGCGGGCGGCGGGCGGATTGTCTTCCGGGCAATAGATGTCGACGTCGAATCCCAGCCGCTGCGCGGCATTCGCCAGCATGCGGCCCAGCTGTCCGCCGCCGAGGATCCCGATAACGCTGCCTGGCGCGACGGGGGTCATCCTTCCGGCGTCTCCCCCACACCATCGGTCTGAGCCTGACGGTAGGCGTCCAGTTTCGCTGCGACGCTGTCATCTTCCAGCGCCACGATGGAGGCGGCCATGATGCCAGCATTCACCGCCCCGGCTTCGCCGATGGCGAGCGTGCCGACCGGCACGCCGCGGGGCATCTGGACGATGGAGAGCAGGCTGTCGAGGCCGGACAGGGTTTTCGATTGGACCGGCACGCCCAGCACGGGCAGGGGGGTCATCGAGGCGGTCATGCCGGGCAGGTGCGCGGCCCCGCCGGCGCCCGCGATAATCACTTTCAGGCCGCGGCCCTTCGCGTCCTTGGCATAGCTGACCAGCCGGTCCGGCGTACGGTGCGCGGAGACGATCCGGGCCTCATAAGCCACGCCAAGCTCGCCCAGCAGGCGAGCCGCTTCCTTCATCACGGGCCAGTCCGACTGGCTGCCCATAATGATGCCGACCTTGGGGGATTCGCTTGTTGCCATGGCTTCCTCGCTGGCGGAAAGCGCGCACCATATGCAGGCGGCCTGCCTCGTCAACTGCCGCCTGCTGGGAGAACTCGCTCCACAAGGGGGCGGACTGGACGTATCCTTCCGGAATGGCAGACGATGGCTTCTCCCCGCAGGCAGACCGGCGGCGCGCATTGATCGACATTCTGGGTGTCGACCTGGACAGCGTCGACCGGCATACGCGCGCGGCCATCGAGGCCCTGTGCGACGAGGTGATTTCCCTGCGCGAAGACCTGGCCCATGCGCGCAGGGCCCTGTCCGATGCCGAATTGCTGGCCGACAATGATGCCCTGTGCCCGATGTTCAACCGCCGGGCCTTTGAACGCGAGGTCCGCCGCGAGATCGCGCTGGCGAGCCGGTTCGGCACGCCGCTCAGCCTGATTTTCACCGATCTCGACCATTTCAAGCCGGTGAACGACATTTTCGGACACGCCACCGGCGATGCGGTTCTGCTGAAAGTCTCCGAAATCCTGCTCAGCCTGACGCGCGATACCGACATTGTCGGTCGCCTCGGCGGGGATGAGTTCGGGATTGTGCTGTCGCAGGCCACGCTGGCCGATTCAGAGCGCAAGGCCGCCCAGCTGACGGAACGGATCGACGCCCTCACCGTGCGCGGCGCCGACGATGCCCCGGCCAAAGGACTGCGCATCGGCGCGTCCTGCGGCGTCGTGGCCTGGCAGACCGGCGAAGATGCCCAGCACCTCATTGCGCGGGCCGATCAGGCCATGTTTGCGCAAAAAGCGCACAGGAAAAGCGGGCGCTCTGCCCGTGGTTGAAGCGGAGTCCGATTCTGAAGGAGGATTCATTTGAGATCAGGGTGACGAAGGGGCAGGCTTGTGCTTAAGTGTTGCTGTTAAGACACAGCCACTTAACAAGCAGAAGGAGGCAAATATGTCGCTACAGGGCCGGAAAAGTGAGCTCGCCAACAAGCACCGCCAGCTGGACCAGAAAATTGAAGAAGAAGAAAAGCGCCCGGCTGCCGACACCCTTCGCCTCAAAGACCTCAAGCGACAGAAACTCAAGATTAAAGAAGAGCTGCGATGGCTTGAAGCCAGCTAACGGCTGAATGGACCTCAGGTCCTTTCGCCGGTGTATAATGCAGGCGAAAGGACCGGTTCCATGCGGGACATTTTCGATCAGGACAAATCACTCAGCCTGGGCGCGATCCGCCAGGCCGCAGGCATATTCAACCTGCTTCTGGCGGCTTTGGTGCTGCTGTCAGTTTTACGCGGCCTTGGCCGCCTGTTCACCGGACACTTTATCGGGGCCTTTGTCGAAACCCTGGGCGCGTTTGCCGTCCTCGGCTTCCTCTTCCTCGTCGTGCGGCTGCTGACAGAGCTTCTGGCGTCGATGCACCGCCTCAATGACCGGCTGACCGTACTCGGCGATGACCTGCGGTCTGTCCGCAGTGCGGACGAGGATTGAGCGCCGTGGGCTCTCCCGTAACTGCCATTCTGGGCCTTGGCCGCGAGGTCGGGGACGCGGCTGCGCGCCGGTTCCACGAAATCGGGCACAATGTGCTGGCTGCCGATTCCAGCGGTGACCGTCTGCTGACCGCGCAGAATGCGATGCCGGAGAAAGTGCTGCTGCATCTTGGCGACCTGCACACGAAGCTCGGCCTGCGCAATGCCGTTGCCGCGGCCGTCGAAGGCTTCGGCCGGATCGACAATCTGGTCGTCATCCCCAGCATCGAACAGCCCGACTCCATTCACGATTTTTCACAGGAAAAATTCGACAAGGCGCTGGCCAAGACCGTCCGCGGCGCGGCGCAGTGCCTGAAAGTCTTCGCCGAACGCATTGCCGATCAGGCAGACCTGCCGACCGCCGGGGCCGAACGCATCCGCCAGCGCGGCACGGTCACCTTCGTCCTGTCTTACTCCGCGCTCGCCACAATGCCCGGCCGCTTCACCGAATCGGTGACGCAGGCCGGTGTGCTGGGTGTGGTGAGGGCCGGATCGCTCGAACTTGCCGAAGCGGGCATCCGCGTGAACGCGATCGTTGCGATTCGTCCGCGTGAGGAAAAGATGGAAACCTGGACCGGAAAGCGCACGCCCCTTGGCCGGGCGGCGCTCGCCGATGAGATCGCCGATGCGGCAGCGTTCCTGGCCTCGCCCGAGGCGGCCATCATTACCGGCGAGGTGTTGCGCCTCGATGGGGGGCGCTCAGGCCTCGCCGGTATTCTGGATTAAACCGGGCTGGACTGATCAGGCAGGCTTCAGGTCCGACATGCCGGTGTCTTCGGCCTCGGCTTTCCAAGCGGACACGGAGTCAACCGTCCAGTCCGTGGTCAGGATGCCCGACACTTTCTTGAATTCCGCATGCGCCGTATCCGGGGTCAGCGTCATCACGATATAGCCGTGGCCGAACGGGTCGTGCCAGTCGACTTCCTTGTTGGCATCAGTGAACAGTTCGCCGAGGTTCGGCTCGTCCTTGATGACAGAGCCCATGCCCGGTGACGTGATCGAGGTGCAGCCGAATTCCACGCCGCGCTGGTCGCCCGCGTCATCGTGCAGCGTGTTGGCCCAGGCTGTGTGCGTATCGCCGGTGACGGTGACGAGGCGTGCGCCGGTTTTCTTCGCTGACGTGTAGAGACGTTCCCGAGCCGCCGGGAAGCCGTCCCAGGCATCGAGGTTGAAGGGCAGGCCAAGGGCGGAGAAGCCCACCATGCCTTCGACATAGGGGCTGTCCTGCGCGGCGATCTGTTCCGGGGTGAGGACTTCGCCCATGTTCGGCAGGACCACCTTGGCCATGATCACCTGATTGGCCAGCACCTGCCAGGTTTTCCCGGCGGAGACGGATTTGCCAAGCTCGCCTTCCAGCCAGGCTTCCTGTTCGGCGCCCAGCATGGTGCGGGCAGGATCGTTGACCTCGGCCAGTTTCGCCTGGACGCGGGCCATCATCTCTTCCTGAGACGGATTACCGGTCACGACGGAATACCATTCCAGTTCCGGCGAGCGGCCGGTCAGCCGGGATTCCAGCGCGTGGACGGTTGCCACGTCGCCGAATTCAAAGCTGCGCCAGACGGCGGAGGTGATGTTGCCCGCTTCCGGTTCGCGGATCGGGATCCACTCGAAATAGGCCTGAATGGCGGCCATCTTGCGGTCCGACCAGCTGCCTTCATTGTTTTCCGGATTGTGGTTCTCTGCGCCCGTCCGGTAGGAATCATTGGCGCTTTCATGGTCATCCCAGGTGCAGATCCACGGGGCGGCGGCATGGGCGGCCTGCAGGTTCGGATCGGTCTTGTA
This sequence comes from Hyphomonas adhaerens MHS-3, assembly GCF_000685235.1. NCBI lineage: Bacteria > Pseudomonadati > Pseudomonadota > Alphaproteobacteria > Hyphomonadales > Hyphomonadaceae > Hyphomonas > Hyphomonas adhaerens. The sequence continues at coordinate 775,956 of NZ_ARYH01000001.1, read as the reverse complement.
CTGGGCGTGGCGCAGGCGATAGTCCGACAACGTGATACATTCCGTAATCGGATCGTGCTCGCGGCCGAGCTTCTTGGCGATCTCGCCGCCATAGCCGTCGATGCCGTATTCGTAGATGTAATCGCCAAGGTGCAGGATCACATCGAGATCGGGTTCTTCCGACAGGGCCTTGTAGGCGTTGAACTGGCCGAACTGCCAGTTGGAGCAGGAGATGACGATCATCTTGACCGGCGTCTCGCCGGAGGCCGCCGTCGTGCGGGTGCGCCCGGTGGGGGAGGTGACATCGCCGCCTTCGGTCATGGCGGTGAATTTATAGGTGTAGACGGTGGCCGGCTTCAGGCCCTTGGCGTCGGCTTTCACGCAGAAGTCGTGCGCGGCATCGGCGCTCAGCATGCCGGAGGTGACGAGGCTGCCGTCCTGGCCGAACACTTCGTATTTGACCGGGATGGGGCCGTCGCCGCTCTTCGGAGTCACACGGGTCCAGAGGATGACGCGGTCTGTCAGCGGGTCGCCGGATGCGACACCGTGGAGAAATTCCACCTCGCCTGCGTAACCGGACGGGCCGGTCTTGGCGGCGGGCGTCGCGCACGCGGCAAGGCTGAGTGTTCCGGTGGCGGCAGCACCAAGCAGACCGCGGCGTGTGACGTTTGTCATGAAAAATCCTCCTACAGGGCGGGCCCGGTCTAGCGCCGGTTCGAGACAATAGCATGACGCACGCCTCGCCTTTCGTCTATAAGCCGCGCGATGACCCGCCCAACCCACCGACTGACCTTCACCGCCGCCCCGGACGACGCCGGCAAGCGCCTCGATGTTTTCCTCGCCGCGGCAGCCGACGACCTGTCGCGCTCCCGCCTGAAAGCCCTGATTCTGGACGGGGCCGTAACGATGGACGGCACGGCGGAAACCAATCCGAAAAAGCCGGTCGTCGCCGGCGCGACATATGCGGTTGCCGTGCCGGAGCCGGTGGCGGCAACGCCGGAGCCACAGGACATTCCGCTCGACGTGCTGTTCGAGGATGAGCACCTGATCGTCATCAACAAGCCGTCGGGCATGGCGGTGCACCCTGCGCCCGGCAGTCATGACGGGACGCTGGTCAATGCGCTGCTGTTCCATTGCCAGGGCCAGCTCTCCGGCATTGGCGGGGTGGAGCGGCCGGGCATCGTGCACCGGATCGACAAGCTGACCACGGGCGTGCTGGTCGCCGCCAAGACCGAACCGGCGCATCTCGGTCTTTCGGCCCTGTTCAGCACGCATGACATCGAGCGCGCCTACCTGGCCGTGACGCGCGGGGCGCCCCGGCCGTCGCACGGCACGGTGGACGAACACCTCGCGCGGTCGTCCGCCGACCGCAAGAAGATGGCCGTCGTGAAAAACCCGGAGGCCGGGTTCGGGCGCCATGCCGTGACGCATTACAAGACGCTGGAGACGTTCGGCATCCGCGAAAAGGGGACGAACTTTCCCTCAGCGGCGCTGGTCGAGTGCCGTCTGGAAACCGGCCGCACGCACCAGATCCGCGTGCACATGGCGCATATCGGCACGCCGCTGGTGGGCGATCCGGTCTATGGCCGCCACAAGGGTGTCTCCGTGCTGGGGTCCGGGCCGGGGCGCGATGCCGGGTTCGATGCCGCGCGCGCCTTTCCGCGCCAGGCCCTGCACGCGGCGGTGTTGGGCTTCATCCATCCCGTAACGAAAGAGGCGCTCCGGTTCGAAGCGCCTCTGCCTGAAGATATGAGTGATCTGATCGCGGCGCTGCGGCGCCTTCCCAAAAAGGTTTAGGCCCAAAAAGGTTTAGGGACGAAAAAGGCCTAGTTCTCGGCCACGTCCTGTCCGGCCGCCGCCTCGGTGGTCACCAGCGGTTCGAAGCGCAGTTTCTTGGCCGTCAGGGTCACGTCACCGATTTTCTTGGAATCGGCCGCGATCTTGATCGGCACCGAGGCGCCATTGTCCAGCGGGGCGAGCCACATGCGCAGCGGGCCGTCGATGCCGGTCAGGTTGTCATTGTCCGCCTCGCCCTTCTTGTAGCCGGCGATCTTGTCCATGGTGACATGGCACTCGATGGCGTCCCCGGTCCAGACGGGCGTGTCGACGCGCTTCGTGCCGGCATTCTTGAGGTGAAGATAGGTCAGCTGCCGCCCGTCGAAGATGCGGATCGGGCCGCCGCACGGGTCTGCACCCGGGGCGCGCGGTTCCAGCGCGAACGTGATCAGCGCGGTGATCGGGTCATTCGTCTTCAGCACCTGTTCGGTCGTCGCGGCCGGATCGCCGAGGTTCCCGAACCGCGGGTTCGCATTCATGGAGAAATCCGTCTCGCCGATGGCGAGTTCCACTTTGCGGTTTTTCTTCCCGTCCTTGTTCTGGGATACATAGGTACGGGTCTTGAGTTCGTTTTCCCGTGTTTCACCTTCGGCATGGATGTTCATGTCGTAATTGACGAACCAGTCCGCGATGCCGGTAACCTTCACGCGGGAGTCGATGGTGTAGCTGTCAGGCTTCAGGTCGGTCGTAAACGTCGCCCGCCCGGTTGCAGGAATAAAAAAGATATAGGCCTTGGCCCGCAGCTCATACTCCATCCGCGTCGGCGTGCCGGCCTTCACATTGGTGAGGATGGCGCCGGACGCGTTCTTCGGTGCGGGCGATTTGTCCGCCATGGCCAGGCCTGCCGTCGCCAGCCCGGTGAGGGCGAGCGCGGCGGCGGATGCAAGGAAGATCGAACGTTTCATCATCTGAACTGTACCGTTTCCTGACCGGCCGGAAGGGGCCGGACACTCTGTTTAGCCATATATAAGCATTGGGTGCCAACGCCGCCTGAACAAGGGTGCCGTTTTCCCGCCTTATTCAGGCGGATTTGAGGTCAAACCTTGTGACAAGCAGTTACAGGGCCTGTGAACTGAGGATTCGCCGCACACCGGAGTTGACAGAGAGGGCCCAGGCGTTTTAACAGCGCGCCTTCGAGATAGACCCATTTATTGGAGCGAGACCATGTCCCGCGAGTGTGAACTTACCGGCACCAAGCCCATGGTCGGCAACCGTGTCAGCCACTCCCAGATCAAAACGAAGCGGATCTTCCGCCCGAATCTGGTGCGTGTAACGCTTCATTCCGAAGCCCTGAACCAGAACTTCCCGATGCGTATCACGGCATCCACCCTGCGTACGGTGGACAAGCTGGGTGGCCTCGACGGGTTCCTGGCAAAAGCCAAGGACGACACGCTGCCGGCCAAGGCCCTCAAGATCAAGCGTGATATCGCCAAAAAGGCCGTTGCCTGATATCTGCCCATTGCTGCAGCAGAAATTGCAGAAACGGAACAGCGCGCCAGTTTGGCGCGCTTTTCTTTTGCCCCTCCGCAGATCGCATGGCAGGACTTGGACCGCTGATCAACGGAGGTCCGAATGTTGCGTATTGCCAGTCTCGCCCTAGCCCTGACACTTGCCGCCTGTAGCGCGGACCAAACACCAGAGGCGGCAGAGACAGAGCCGGCGCAACGCCTGACCGTCTTCACGGGCGGCACGATCTATACCGGCAACCCGGACCTGCCGACGGTCGACGCGGTCGTCGTCGGTGAGGATGGCCGCATTGTCGGCACCGCCCCGCCGCTGTCGGAAGACTGGGACGAGGCCGAGATCGACCTGGTCGATCTCAAGGGGGCCTACATGTATCCCGGCTTTACCGATGCCCATGCCCACTTGATGGGTATCGGCCAGCGGGAGCTGAACCTCAGCCTGGAAGGCACGGCCTCTATTGCGGAGCTGGTCACCCGGATCGGCGCCGAACTGGATGGCATGGAGCCGGGCGTCCTGCTGTTCGGCCGGGGCTGGATCGAGACGGGCTGGCCGGAAGGCCGCATGCCGTCGGCGGCCGACCTTGATGCCGTCAGCCCGGACAATCCGGTGATCCTCATCCGCTCGGACGGCCACGCCCTGGTCGCCAACTCCGCGGCCATGGACGCTGTGGGCATTACAGACGAAACGGAAAATCCGGACGGCGGCGCGATCGAACGCGATGCCGACGGCCATGCCACCGGCATGCTGATCGACAATGCCATGGCGCTGGTCGCCCCGCTGCGGTCCCAACCGGACGCCGCCGCCAAGGCGCGCGCGCTGGAAACCGGCGCGGAAGTCTATGTCTCGCGCGGCTGGACCGGCGTGCACAATATGAGTGTCGGCCCGGACGAAGCCCCGATCATGCAGGAACTGGCAGGGGAGGGGAAAATGCCCCTGCGCCTGTGGAACGCGTTCGACGCGACCGAGGACGGCATGGCGCTGGCGGCCGCGCAGGACTATGAGACGCCGACGATCACCAACCACGCCATCAAGCTTTACATGGACGGGGCGCTCGGATCGCGCGGCGCCCAGCTGATCAAGCCCTATTCCGACCGTCCGGACACGTCCGGCCTGTCCCTCATCACCGATGAAGACCTGGCAGACTTCATGTCGCGCGCCGACGAGAGCGGCATTCAGGTGGCCATCCACGCCATCGGCGACCTCGCCAATCAGCGCATCCTCGATATCTACGAGGCTGGCGGCTACCCGCCGGAGAAGCGCTGGCGCATCGAGCACACGCAGATCCTCGCCCCGACCGACATTGCCCGTGTCGGCGACCTGGGCCTGATCGCCTCCATGCAGCCGAGCCATGCCATCGGCGACCTTCACTTTGCCCCGTCCCGCCTCGGTATGGACCGTCTGGCCGGGGCCTATGCCTGGAAAGCGCTGATTGATGACGGCGCCGTTGTGGCCGGCGGATCGGATGCGCCGGTCGAAGTCGGCTCGCCGCTGATCGAGTTCTATGCCGCCGTGGCCCGCAAGGACCTGAAAGGCTTCGAAGGCGAAGGCTGGCACCCGGAACAGAAACTGACCCGCGAGCAGGCGCTCGCCCTTTTCACCTCCGCGGCGGCCTATGCGGCCTTCCAGGAAGACGATCTCGGCACCATTGAGGCCGGAAAGCTCGCCGACTTCACCGTCTTCGACATCGACCTGATGACCGTGCCGGAAGCCGAAATCCTCGACGCGAAAACCGTGATGACTGTTGTGGGCGGCAAGATCGTGTATGATTCCAGCACGGCTGAGGACGAGTAGGGGTACAAGTCCAAGGAGAGGCGAATGCCTCCAATGATGCAGCGTCTGATCGTCTTGCCGGCGATCGGGCTTGCCGCGTGCGCCACCGTGTCCGCCCCGGCCACAACCGAACAGGAAATGATGGCAGCCGACCGGGCCTTTGCCGCCCGCGCGCTCGAGATCGGTGCCGGTCCGGCCTTTGTCGAGTTCGCCGCCGAAGATGTCACGATTTTCCCGTCTGCCGGCGTGCCGGAAACAGGGAAGGCGGCCGTCGAAGCGTGGACGTCCCGATGGCCGGAGGAGATGATCATCGAATGGGCGCCCGAGGCGGCCCATGCCGGACAGGGCGGCGATTTCGGCTACACTTGGGGCTATGCGACCTACACACAGGCCGGGCAGGAAGGGGCGTCCTACGGCAAGTACATCACGGTCTGGCAGCGTCAGGATGACGGCAGCTGGAAGTGGATTGCCGATATGGGGTCCGGGGCGCCTGCGCCGGAAGACCGCTAGCCGCTCCAGACCGGCTGCAGGATTTACCCTACGTCGCACTAGCCCGGACACGTAGCCGTGCTAGAACCCTCTTTGTATGACTAGACCTCCCGAAGCCTGAGATATTTGCAATGACCGTAATGAGTGACAGCACTGCCCTGGACGGCATGGAGCCGACCGAGAAAATCAATGTCCGCAAGGTGTTCGGCCTCGATACGGACATGGTGGTGCATGGCTTCAAGACCCGCACCGAATATGTGCCGGAAATCGACGATGCCTACCGGTTCGACCCGCAGACGACGCTCGCCATCCTGGCCGGCTTTGAGCACAATCGCCGCGTCATGGTGCAGGGCTATCACGGCACCGGGAAATCCACCCACATCGAGCAGGTGGCCGCGCGCCTCAACTGGCCGATGATCCGGGTCAACCTCGACAGCCATGTCAGCCGGATCGACATGGTCGGCAAGGACGCCATCGTCCTGAAGGACGGCCAGCAGATCACCGAATTCCGTGAAGGCATCCTGCCATGGGCGCTGCAGCGCCCGGTGGCGATCACCTTCGACGAATACGATGCCGGCCGCCCGGACGTGATGTTCGTGATCCAGCGCGTTCTGGAAAGCTCGGGCAAGCTGACCCTGCTGGACCAGAACCGCGTGATCGCGCCGAACCCGAATTTCCGCCTGTTCTCGACCACCAACACGGTCGGCCTCGGCGATACGACGGGCCTCTATCACGGCACGCAACAGCTGAACCAGGGCCAGATGGACCGCTGGAACATCGTCACCACGCTGAACTACCTTGAGCATGATGCCGAAGTGCAGATCGTGAAGTCCAAGGCCACCGGCGTCGACGATGACACGCTGGCCAAGATGGTGACGCTGGCAGACCTGACGCGGAACGCCTTCATGGCCGGCGACCTGTCCACCGTGATGAGCCCGCGGACCGTGATCACCTGGGCGGAGAACTTCGCCATCTTCGGAAATCTCGGCCACGCCTTCCGCATGACCTTCCTCAACAAGTGTGACGAGCTGGAGCGGCCGCTGGTCGCCGAAATGTACCAGCGCTGCTTCGCGGAGGAATTGCCGGAAAGCGCCCTGATGGTGCGGGTGGCCTGAGATGAACACCAAGGTCATCGAACTCACAAGCGGTGACGGCTTCCGGTTCAATGCGCTGCATGTAACGGCACAGGGCGCACGCAAGGGCGGCCTCGTGCTGGTGCAGGAAATTTTCGGCGTGAATTCCTACATGATCGAGGCGTGCAAACGTTTCGCCGCCGAAGGCTATGAAGTGCTCGCGCCGTCCATGTTCGACCGGCAGGACAAAGGCTTCTCCACAGAAAGCCATTCGCCCGATGCCATCGCGCAAGGCGGCGGCTATGCCCGCGCCAATGGCCTCGAAAATGCGATGGCGGATATCGCAACCTGTATCGGCGAACTGGAAGCGCCGGTCTTCATCACCGGCTTCTGCTATGGCGGGTCGATGGCGTATCTTGCCGCCTGCCAGCTGGACGGGCTGTCAGCGGCCAGCGGCTATTATGGCAGCCTCGTGCCCGGCGCGAAGGACCAGTCGCCCAAATGCCCGACCATCGTCCATTTCGGCCAGCATGACCCGCATATCCCGATGGATGGCGTGCGCGCGTTCGAACAGGCCCGGCATGATGTGCCGGTCTATATCTATGACGCCGGTCACGGTTTCGCCCGGCGGCGTTCGGACGATTATGACGCCCATGCCGACGAACTCGCTTTCCGGCGCACGCTCGACCTGTTCAACCAGGCCGCAGCCGACGCCGGCTTCTAGATTGCGCTGAAGGCGCACAAGACAAGACATATATGGCCAAGGACACCACCCCCCAGGAACTCTTCAAGCAAGCGCTCGCCGTGACGACCAAGGCGATGAGCGCCGACCGGGACGTGGAAGTTGGCTATGGCAACGAGCCGGGCGCCGATGCCGAGCGCATCGTGCTGCGGCCGCCGCCGGTGACGCTGCCGGCAGAGGTGGCGGCGCGGATCCGCGGCGAGGCAGACGCCGTGGCGCTGCGCAAGGCGCACCATGATGCGGGCGCGCACATGAAGCACCGTCCGCAGGGGGATCTGCCCCGGCAGGTCTATGATGCGGCGGAAAACGCGCGGATCGAAAGCCTCGGCGCCAACGCCATGCGCGGCACGGCGGACAATCTCGACGCTGTCCTGACCCACCGCTGCGAGTCCGGCGAGTTCGGCATGGGCACCGAGGAGCCGGAAGCCGTCCTTGCGCCCGCCATTGAATTCCTGTTGCGCGAACGCCTGACCGGCCGGGCCCTGCCGGAGGCGGCAGGCCGCGTGGCGGATGTCTGGCGCGAACAGGTGGCCGAGAAGACCGGCGATGCGCTCGACAAGCTGATTTCCCAGCTGCACGACCAGCCGGGCTTTGCCCGCACCGTACGCGACATGATCCGCGACCTGACGGCCACCGACGCGCCCAGCGAGGACGCTGAAACCAGCGACGACCAGCAGGACAGCGAAATGGAGTCCGAGCAGCAGCCGGACCAGGGCGACCAGGACATGGAATCCGAGGAGCCGATGGGCGCCTCCTCCGAGCAGATGGAAGCTGGCGACACGGAGGAAATGGAAGGCGAGGAATCCAATGTCTCCGTCGATCAGGACATGGACATGGAGTCCGACGATACGCCGGACGACGAGGAGGACGGCACCCAGCCGCTGCGCCCCAATTTCCGCGATGGCGATGACAGGGACCGGTTCACTTATTCGGTCTTCACGCGTGAGCATGACGAAGTGGCCCAGGCGCCGGACCTCTGCGATCCGGAAGAACTGACGCGCCTGCGCGCCTATCTCGACCACCAGCTGCAGGGCCTGCAGGGCGCGGTCTCGAAACTCGCCAACAAGCTGCAACGCCTGCTGATGGCACAGCAGAACCGGTCGTGGAGCTTCGATCTGGAAGAGGGCGTTCTGGACACGGCCCGCCTGACGCGCGTCATCACCGATCCGACCGCGCCGCTGTCGTTCAAACAGGAAGACGATTCCGAATTCCGCGACACGATCGTGACGCTGCTGCTGGACAATTCCGGCTCCATGCGCGGGCGGCCGATCATGGTGGCGGCGCTGTGTGCGGACATTCTGGCCCGCACGCTGGAACGCTGCAATGTGAAGACTGAAGTGCTCGGCTTCACCACCAAGGCGTGGAAGGGCGGCCTGTCGCGTGAGGATTGGGTGAAGTCCGGCAAGCCCCCATCGCCGGGACGCCTCAACGATGTGCGCCACATCGTCTACAAACAGGCCGACGCCCCCTGGCGCCGCGCGCGCAAGAATCTCGGCCTGATGATGCGCGAAGGCCTGTTGAAAGAGAATATCGACGGCGAAGCGCTGCTCTGGGCGCATGACCGGCTGCTCGCCCGGACCGAACAGCGCAAGATCCTGATGGTCATTTCCGATGGTGCGCCGGTCGACGATTCCACGCTGAACGTGAATGTCGGAAACTATCTTGAGCGCCATTTGCGCCAGGTGATCGAAGAGATCGAAACGCGCAGCCCGGTGGAACTGATCGCCATCGGCATCGGCCATGACGTGACGCGCTATTACAAGCGCGCCGTCACCATCGTGGATGCCGAACAACTGGGCGGCGCGATGACGGACCAGCTCGCCAGCCTGTTCGACGAGAACCAGCCGAATCCGAAAGCCATGGCCATTCCTCCGCTGACGGAACGCACCGTCCGCCCCGGCGCCGTCTCAGGCGCCGCCAGCGGCGCGCCCTCCTACGGCAAAGGCAAAAAAGTCGACATCGGCCGCGCCGTAAAAACCACCAGCTTCCAGGAAGTGAAGGGCGCTAAGAAGTAACGGCGCTCTTGGGCGAATTACTTTATGTCTTTTGGCAGCATGTACCACTGCCCTCTTTTTCGTGGAACCATTCTGGAAATTGACATCGACTGAGGCTCTGCTCTCATGTCTGCTGATGAAGCTTGCGAACTTTTCAGTCGAGGCAAGTTCATTTGTGATTTGAGCATGTCGAGAATTTCTCTTTCTTTTTTGGGGCTTAGGGCAGGTGGCTTTTGCTTCGACCTCCAACTTCCAGCATGATTGTCCCAAAGCTGTGCGACGGCCCCTGAGTGCTCAAGTGGTGGGGTACGCGCGAACTTCATAAGCCCGGTTTCTTTGACGGATTCTGGGTAGCTGGAGAAAACATCTACCAGTTCAGAGAGGCTGGATTTTAGGTCGTCACCCCAGACAAATTCCTGACTTCCACGTAAGAATAGCGGAGCCACCCGCTTGTGAAGTTTGTCGCGTGACACAAAAATTTGGCAGAACGGCAGATAGTACAGATACGACATATCAATCTTATTGCTTGGGCGATGAGCACCAATCATCGACTTGCCGAGTGCGAGCTCAAAGAAAATGTCAACGGTCAGCACGTATAAACTATACGGAGCAAACTTACTCATCGGTGCACGTCCGGATTTCGTCCAACGATCCAAAATAATTCTACGGCGCACATTCCCGAAGCCGAGCATCTCGATGAGTAGTTTTAGAATCGAAAGTTGATGGTGGGGATTGTTGAGATACTCTTCCGCCCGCGTTCTGGCCTCCGATAGGTCACGAATTTTTCCCGCAAATGTGTCTGCATCAGCAACACGTGCGGCGACCTCTTTGAGATCAATAGATTCGATTTGTTCACGCCATTGCTTTGCGAATTGCGCTTCAACTTCGTCGAATTGTCCGTCTTCCCATCGGCTCAAAGCCTCCATTTCCGGTGGCTTGTCGTGAACGATGTGGATCCCTTTATTTGAACGCGCGAATTGACCGCCATGTATATGAGGGCGTCCGCTCATTTCCACTTTCAGTCCAATCAGTTCACCTCGCATTAGTCCAAAATGAAAAGCATTGGGATAACTATGAAGACAAGGGGTTTTTTCGGCTAAAGACGCCACAAAACGCTTCGTTTGAGCGGGAGATTTCCCGGCTTTCGCTAAATCAGCAAGAACTTCTGCAAGAAAGATTGGCGGAATGTTTGCAGAGAAAAGCGCATCGAACACGCAAGATTCGTCAAGAGTGAGAAGTTGCAGAAACGATTTGTCGAAAAGTGCAATTGGTCCCACCTAAACACTCCCGCTTTTTCTCTCCCTTGATAAAGCCCAGTTTAGAGGCATTCGTCTACCCAGTTGGCATGGCGGGAGGAAACCCGCCCGCGCGGCTGAGCGCTGAGCTGACCGGGTGCTGTAGCACCGTCTCCAGCCATTTCGAGGTTTCGATCAGTTTGCCGAGGTCCAGCCCGGTTTCGAAGCCGCCGCGTTCCAGCATGTAGACGACGTCTTCGGTCGCCACATTGCCGGTCGCCGCCGGGGCGAAGGGGCAGCCGCCGATGCCGCCGCAGCTGGCATCGATCACATCAATGCCTGCATCCACCGCCGCTGCGACATTGGCGAGGCCCTGTCCGCGCGTGTCGTGGAAGTGCATGCGCAGGTACACGTCCGGCGACTCCATCCGTACCCGGTCGATGGCACGCCGCACGGCCCACGGGTCTGCCACGCCAATCGTGTCGCCGAGGGCAAGCTCCGCGACACCGGCGCGCTGGGACTGGGCGGCAAGATTGCCAACGACATTGAGATCGACCTCGCCGTCATACGGGTCGCCAAAGGCCACAGAGATCGTGGCGGACAGGGGAATGCCCGCCTCGTGCACCAGCGGCGCGCACAGGGCCAGCATGTCGGCGCTGTCCTGCGGGCTCATGCCCTGGTTCTTGCGGCCGAAGGTTTCGCTGGCCACCAGCACGAAATTGATCTCGTCGGCCTGCGCATCGATGGCGCGCCGCACGCCCTTCTCGTTCAGGGCGAGGGCAATGTGGCGCGTCGGCTTCGACCGGTCGAGCCCGGCGAAGACCGCCGGGCTGTCCGCCATTTTCGGCACGGCCTTTGGGTTGACGAAGCTGCCGGATTCCATCCGCGTCACGCCGGCCTCTTCGAGGCGGGAAATGAATTCCAGCTTCTGCTCAACGGTCAGGTTGGCGGGATCGTTTTGCAGCCCGTCGCGCGGGCCGACTTCCACAATGTCGATGCGGCGGGTCATGGCTCTCCTATCGTCCTTTGAATGCCGGGGCGCGGCGCTCCACAAAGCTCGCCACCCCTTCTTTGAAGTCGAATGTGGCGAAGCTTTCCTCCATTGCAGCATCTGCTTCTGAAAGCGAGTCGCCGAAGCTCTGGAAATAGGTCTTGCGCACCTGCTGTTTCATCACCGCGACGGAGCGGGGCGACACCATGGTGGCCAGGTGGTGCGCGGTCTGCTGCACATTGCCCATCAGCTCGCCGACCGGCAGGGCGTCGTTGACGAGGCCAAGCTCTGCCGCTTCCCGGCCGGTGAATTTGCGGGCGGTGAACAACAGGTCCAGTGCGTTTGCCTCGCCGACCAGCCGCGGCAGCAGCCAGGCGATGCCGTGTTCGGCAATCAGGCCGCGCTGGGAAAAGGCGGTCGTGAATTTCGCCTCGGCCGCGGCGTAGCGCAGGTCCGCGAACAGGGCGAAGATCAGGCCGATGCCCGCGCACGCGCCATTGATCGCCGCGATGATCGGCTTCGGGCAGGCATACATGTAGCCGAACCGGCCGGGATAGAGATCCCGCAGGTCGGACGGGGCCTCCTCGATTTCCGTCAGCCGGTCGCGCGCGCCGCCCTGGATGCCCTGCAGCACGTCCATGTCCGCCCCGGCGCAGAAGCCGCGCCCGGCGCCGGTCACCACGATCACCCGGACGGCGTCATCACTGCTGGCGGTGACGATGGCGTGCTTCAGCTCATTGTGCATGACGTCGGTCCACGCGTTCAGCCGGTCGGGCCGGTTGAGGGTCAGCGTCAGGACTCCGTCTTTCTGGTCGCTCAGGATCTGCTCATAATCCGCCATGGTCATGCCTCCATCATGGGTTGGTCCGTTTTGGACTCGTATCATCACAGCCTAGACTGTGGCTGGCGCGAAGGGGAGGGGTGACGTATGGAGCGGGCATGACTCAATTTCCGCCCCCCCTTTCCGGCAGCGCGCAGGATGAGACGCCCGACCTGCGCCCGAAATTCAATGCTGACGGCCTGATCGCCGCGATCGCGCAGGACGCGGGCAGCGGCGATGTGCTGATGATGGCCTGGATGAACGCCGACGCGCTGGCCGCGACGCTGGCGACCCGCCGGGCCACTTACTGGTCCCGGTCGCGCGGGGAATTGTGGGTGAAAGGCGAAACTTCCGGCCACACGCAGGAGGTCGTCGAGGTGCGGATCGACTGCGACCAGGACGCGGTCCTGTTGAAGGTAAAACAGGCTGGCGGGGCCTGTCACACCGGCCGGGCGAGTTGTTTTTACCGCATTGTCCCCTTTGACGGGTCTGCGCTTTCGCACGATCAGGACATGGGGTAGGCTTCGCCTCAGTGGGTTTCACAGAACTGAAGGGGGTTCCGATGCGCCTGATCCATGCGCTGCTTGCCACAACTGCGTTTACGCTTGCACCGGCCTGTGCGCCGAAGGCGGCACCGGCCGATACGCCAGCCGAACCGGTTGTCGAGGCGGTCGCCGAGGCCGAAGCGCCCGCGCCGCTGACCGTGAATGTGCTGGACTGCGGCACGATCAACGTCACGGACCTCGATGCCTTCTCCAGCGCCGGGGATTATGCCGGCCAGACCGATACGCTCACCGACTCCTGTTTCCTGATCAACCATCCGGACGGCCGGTTGCTCTGGGATCTCGGCCTGCCGGGCATGCTGGCTGGCGCCGGAGAGCAGACTGTCGGCGGCATCTTCAATGTCTCGCTGGACAAGACGATCACCCAGCAGCTCGCCGATCTCGGCCTCACCCCGGATGACATCGACTATGTCTCCCTGTCGCACGACCATTTCGATCATATCGGACAGGTCGGCCAGGTGCAGGGCGCCACCTGGATCGTGCAGGAAGACGAGTACAACGACATGTTCCCGCCGGAAGGCACCGAGGCGAATGCCGACCCGCAGCTCGCGGCCATGTGGGCGGCCTTCGGCCCGATGAAGGCGGAGAAGATCAGCGGCGACTATGATGTTTTCGGCGACGGCACGGTGAAGATCCTCGAAATGCCGGGCCACACGCCGGGCCATTCGGTGCTGCTGCTGGACATGCCGGAAAGCGGTCCGGTCCTGCTTGCGGGCGATCTGTATCACCGCAAGGAAAGCCGCGCGCTGCGCCGGGTTCCGCGCTTTAACTGGAGCGAGCCGGAAACGCTGGTGTCGATGGACAAGTTCGAAGCGCTGGCCGACGAGCTCGGTGCGAAAGTGATCCTGCAACATGAACCGGATGATATCGAGCCGCTCGGCGGCGTGATCCGGTAGGGAGGCATGAAACGCCTCTTCGCGTCCCTGTTCCTGGTCTTTCTGGTTGGCGCATGTGAAACGCCGACCTTTTCTGCGCTGGATGACGGGGCGTCCGAATGGAAGCTCGTCTTCCAGGACGATTTCAGCGGCAAGGGACGTCCGGACCCGGACAAATGGATCTCCAAGGCGTACAATCGCCGTCCCAACGAAAACGGCCCGGACGGCTGGTGGGATGCGGGTAATGCCTATCTCAACGGGCTCGGCCATCTGATCATTCAGACGACGGTCATCGAGAACCGGAATCCCGAAGAGGATTCCGACCCTTATGACTATGCCAGCGCCATGGTGTCGACGGAGGGAAAGTTCGAGCAGGCCTTCGGACGCTATGAAGTCCGCGCGAAACTGCCAAAGGCGCCGGGCTGGTGGTCAGCCTTCTGGCTGTTTTCCAATACGGTGCACAATGTCGACGGATCCGGCCGGGACGGCACCGAGGTCGACATCATGGAAACCTTCGGCTGGACCGACAAGGTGAACCATGCGCTGCACTGGGACGGTTACGGGGAGGCGCACCAGTGGAGCGTGTTCGCCTCGATGCGCCCCGGCATCCGGCGCGGCTGGCACACCTACACGCTGGAATGGTTTCCCGACAAATACATCTTTTATGTCGACGGGCAGGAGACCTGGCGGACATCCGCCGGCGGTGTCAGCCAGGCGCCGCTATGGGTGAAGCTGTCGGGTGAAATCGACACGACCGACGGGGCCGCGAACATCTGGTGGGCGAACAAGCCCGATCCGCGGAAATTCCCCGACAAGTTCGTGGTCGACTGGGTGCGCGTCTACGAACACGTTCCTCAGACGAAATAGGCCGCAGACAGAACAGACCGCAGACGGAACAGGCTGCCGGCTGTGACGCGCGGGGGCTAGTTGCCCCCTTCGACCAGACGGCGCGCGATCACCATGGCCTGCACTTCGCCCGCCCCTTCGAAGATGTTGAGGATACGGGCATCCTGCAGGATACGGCTGATCGTGTATTCCAGCGCGAACCCGTTGCCGCCATGGATCTGCACGGCATTGTCGGCTGCGGCCCAGGCCACGCGGGCACCGAGCAGCTTGGCCATGCCGGCTTCCAGGTCGCACCGTTTGCCTTCGTCCTTCTTGCGCGCCGAGTAATAGGTCAGCTGGCGCACGCCGACGAGTTCGGCCGCCATCATCACCAGCTTGTTGGCAACGCGCGGGAATTCGAAGATCGGCTTGCCGAACTGGTTACGGTCGAGGGCGTATTGCAGGCCGGTCTCGAACGCATTCTGCGCCACGCCGA
Organism: Hyphomonas adhaerens MHS-3; assembly: GCF_000685235.1. Taxonomy (NCBI): domain Bacteria; kingdom Pseudomonadati; phylum Pseudomonadota; class Alphaproteobacteria; order Hyphomonadales; family Hyphomonadaceae; genus Hyphomonas; species Hyphomonas adhaerens. The sequence continues at coordinate 760,804 of NZ_ARYH01000001.1, read as the reverse complement.
TGGCGCGGGCGGCCGTCTGGATGCGGGCGCTTTCGAACGTTGCCATCAGGTGTTTGAAGCCCTGGCCTTCGACGCCGCCAAGCAGGTTCTCGGACTTCACCTTGAAGTCGTCGAAACCGATCTCGTATTCCTTCATGCCGCGATAGCCCAGCACTTCGATCTCGCCGCCGGTCATGCCGTCAGCCGGGAACGGATTGGCATCGTCGCCGCGCGGCTTTTCAGCCAGCAGCATGGACAGGCCGGAGAAATTGTTCGTGGCCGGATCGGTCCGGGCGAGCAGCGTCATGACGTCTGCGCGCACCGGGTGGGTGATCCAGGTCTTGTTGCCGGTGATCGTGTAATTGGCGCCGTCGGCATCCTTCACGGCGCGGGTGCGCAGGGAGCCAAGGTCGGAGCCGGTGTTCGGTTCGGTGAAGACAGCCGTCGGAAGGATCTCGCCGCTGGCGATCATCGGCAGCCATTTTTCCTTCTGCTCCGGCGTCCCGCCGATCAGGATCAGTTCCGCCGCGATTTCAGACCGGGTGCCGAGCGAGCCGGTGCCGATATAGCCGCGCGACAGTTCTTCGGAGACGACGCACATCGCCGTCTTGCCCATGCCGAGGCCGCCGAAGTCTTCCGGAATGGTCAGGCCGAACACGCCGAGCTCTGCCATCTCGTTGACCACGTCCATCGGGATGTACTCATTGCGCAGGTGCCAGCCATGCGCATGCGGCTTGATGCGTTCGGCGGCGTACTTGGCGAACTGCTCGCGCACCATGCTCATCGTCTCGTCGAGCCCGGTCTCCTCGACCGTGTTGCGCGACAGGGCATCCGGCAGGAGGGCGGCGGCCTGGGCCATGGAGGCCGGCGTCTTGCCTTCGGTGATCAGCTTCTTGATCGCCGGGTCTGCGAACAGCGTGTCGGACGCCTCCAGGCTGCCAAGTTCGTGCGGGCGGATGGTCTCGCCCTGGTTCATCGGAATGCCACCGACGATCTGGGCGCAGTATTCGCTGAACAGGATCTGGGAGAGCAGGGCTTCGACGTCGGTGAACTTGCCTTCGGCTTCGAGGCGGGCGGCCCATTCGGTCACCTGGCGCAGCGTCTCGACATAGGTGACGAGCCAGGACAGGCCGTGGGCGAGGTGCTGGTGGCGCTCGAACGCCTTGCGGTCCGGGCGGCCGTCTTCGCCGACCAGCTCGCCGCGGGCGCCGGATGTGGCCGCGGCGGCATAGGTGTCGAGCGCGCCGAGGGCGTCGCGCATCGTGGCCGTGAGGCCATCCATGACCGCAGATTGCTTTTCCTGAACCATTTCGCCGGTGCTCATATCCTTGCCCCTTTTCAGTTTTTTGCCTTTATAGGGGCCTCTTCTGACCCTGTCAGTCCATAATTGTGCGGTGCAACAACGCAGGGACAGGTCATTCCATTTTCCGGAACCGGCGGCTCTGGCCGCGGACCATGGCCCGGCCCAGGGGCTCCGGCACGATGCGGGACAGGGTGGCCATCCCCTTGTTGACGAGTCCCGGCACGATCACCGGCTGTCCCCTGTTTACGGCCTCGATGCCCTGCCGGACGACCGGTTCTGCAGCCATCCACATCCATTTCGGCATCTTGTCGGTCTGTTCCCGCGTGCCGTTCGCATCGTGGAACTCGCTCCAGGTGAAGCCGGGGCAGAGCGCGGTGCAGTGGATATCGTCATGGCCGAGCGTCTGGCATTCGGCGTTCAGGCTTTCGGAGAATTTGATCAGGCCCGCTTTCACGCTGGCATACAGCGTGTGCCCGGCGCTTCCGGCGGCATAGCCCGCCAGCGAGGCCACATTGATGATGCGGCCATAGCCGCGCTCGGCCATGCCCGGCAGGACGCGATGGCACAGCTCCAGCGGCGCGGTGTAGAGCACCTGGATGAAATCGCCCTGTTCCTTCCAGCTGGTGGAAAAGAACGTGCCCGGCAGGCCGTAACCGGCATTGTTCACCAGCGCATCGACATGGCGGCCCTTTTCTTCCAGCGCGGCGAGGATCTTGGCCGGCGCGGACTTCTTCGCCAGGTCCTCGGCGATGACGATCGCCGTCACCTTGTGCTTTTCCTCGAGTTCGGCGGCGAGTGTCTCCAGCCGGTCGGCGCGGCGGGCCGTCAGCGCGACGTCCCAGCCAAGCGCCGCATACTGGCGGGCGAATTCTGCGCCGATCCCGGCGGAAGCCCCTGTAATCAGGCAAAGTCGGCGTTCCATAAATGCCCTCCTTTGCCTGTAAATGTAGTGTATTCCGCCAAAGGTAACAGGCCCGTCAGATGCGGCGGACGAGGAATCCTGCGCGCGGGAAGTGAACGTGCACCGTTTCGGCTTCCTCCGACATGCGCTGGAGGATCACGCGCTGCGAGTCTGCGTGCACGATTTCGCCTTCGACCCAGACCTGTCCGTAATCGTCCGGGGCCACGGCCACCATGTCGCCGGGCGCGATGTCCTGCGGCTCGTATTTCGTCGTCGCCACGACAAGGCGCGGGGCGGCGTGCTTGCCGATTTCGAGGGCCTCTGCCGAGGTGATGGTCTCGGGGTCCTGGCCTTCAAATTCCTGCAGCCGTTCGAACCAGGCCTTGGTCAGGTCGGCGGTTTCGAAACATTTGGCCAGGAAATCCGGCACGTTCTGCTGCATGAACCAGACATTCATATAGGCATGCACGTCCACAAGGCCGGGTTTTGCGCCAACCAGGTACAGGCCCGCCCCGGCGCCCTGCCCGCCCTGCAGGCGTTCCTCCAGCAGCATCAGCCGGGCACGCCACTGGTCGCGCATCATGGGGGCGACGGCTTTCATCGCATTCACGTCGAACGGCCGGCCCGAAAGCTTTTCGCGGTCCTTTATGAAATCCTCGCCGACCTTGTCGCCCATCTCGCCGAAAATGACCGCGACGGATGACTGGAACCAGCGCCCGTCGGTCCATCCGGCAACCATCTGGGCGAGGCCCTCATGGCCCGGCAGTTTCAGGGCGGGCATCGGGAAGCGGGCTTCCAGTTCGCGCAGGATGATGGCCGTGTCGCAGTAAATGTCTGCGCCGATCTGCATGACCGGGGTCCGGCGATAGCCGCCGGTCAGTGGCATCAGGTCCGGCCGGGGCATGATGACCGGGATCTCGACGCGCGACCAGGCGAGGTTCTTCAGGCGCAGGGCGAGCCGGATTTTTTCCGCATATGGCGAGGTAGGGTATTCGTGCAGAATAATGCTGCGTGCGTCCGCCATGTCCGTTTCGCTCCGGTCTCTTGTTTTGGATTGTGTAGTCATGCCGGGCTTTTCGCAGGCAGGGAAGAGGCCAATTCTGACCAACTGGCTTTCTGCAGAGGCGCAAGATTCGGGTGGCAGGGCCCCGGCCAGTCAGGCAGATTGGCGGCCATGACGGATCGAAACACCCCTCTGGACGAGCGCGCCGCGGCCTATGACCGGATGGCAAAGGCCCTCTCATATCTTGGCGATACATGGCGGGACTGGCCGGATCTCGCTTCGCTTGCGGCCGCCATGAAACTCAGCCCCAGCCATTTCCAGCGCGAATTTACCCGTTGGGCCGGCGTGTCCCCGCGCCAGTTCCAGTCGGCCATCGCGCATGCCGAGGCGGGCGAGCTGCTGCGCCAGGGGGCCAGCGTGCTGGACGCCACGTTCGAGACGGGCCTGTCCGGCCCCGGCCGCCTGCACGACCTGTTCATCGCCCATGAAGGCCTGACCCCCGGTGAGGCCAAGGCGGGCGGACGCGGCGCCGATCTCGTGCTCGGCCGGGCACCGACGCCGTTCGGGGAAGGCGCCTGGCTGATGTCGCCGCGCGGCCTCGTTGCGCTCGGCTTCATTGACGACGATGCGCCGGCCAAGGCGGGGTTCGTGCATCCGGGATATGCCGAGGACGCGGTGTTTGCCGATCTCGCCGGACGGTATCCGGGGGCTGACATCCGCCGGGACGATGCGGCGGCCCGCCAGATGGCGGCGCAGGTCTTCGAAAAGGGCGAACCCCTGCCGGTTGCCCTGTATGGCACGCCATTCCGCCGGCAGGTCTGGCGCGCGCTGCTGGATATTCCGGCGGGCGACACCTGTACCTATGGCGAACTGGCGGTTGCCAGCGGACATCCGAAAGCGGCGCGGGCGGTCGGGGCGGCGGTCGGGGCAAACCCGGTCAGCTGGTTCATTCCCTGTCATCGCGCCCTTGCGGCGGATGGGCGTCTTCATAATTATCATTGGGGTGTGGACCGCAAACGCGCCATGCTCACATATGAACGCGCCCACGCCGCCTGATCGCTGGCCAGGGCGCAAGCCCGGACGGCCTGCTCATGCTGATCTACTACTTCGCCATTGCCGGATTGCTGGTCTGGGGCATCAGCCTTGGCTGGCGCTGGAAAGAGGTCAGGGCCTTCGCGCCGGACGTCCTCGCCGCGAAGAAGCGTGACAAGGAAATTCCAGACGACGTCACCGACGCGGAATTCACCGATCTCTACCTGCGCAGCGAAGGCCCGCGCGGGGAAACCTATTTCTTCGCCTGCGCGTCCATCCTGTTCCTGCTGCTCGGCCCGTTCGTGGCGGGCTTCAATGCGGTCTGGACCATGTTCTGGCAGATGAGCGGCAAGTCGCCGGTGTTCGAGACCGGCACGCTGATCCACACATTCATGGTGTTCCTGAGCTTCATGTTTGCCACGATCGCCCTTTTGGCGATTGCCATGCGCCGCTATTACGCGCTGATGCCGCCCAATCTCAAACAAGTCATTCGCGATCTGAACGGAGGTGCCTGATGAGCATCGAATTCCTGCATTCCATGGTGCGCGTCACCGATATCGACGCTTCGCTCAAATTCTATTGTGACGGCCTCGGCCTGACGGAAGTCGGCCGGTATGACAGCGAGGCCGGGCGGTTCACGCTCGTCTTCCTTGCCTCGCCTGCCGATATCGAACGCTGCGGCGGCATCCCGGAGGGCAAGAGCCCGACCGACATGCAGATCCCGATGATCGAACTGACCCACAACTGGGACCCGGAAGACTATGGCGGCGGCCGCAATTTCGGCCACCTCGCCTATTCGGTCTCGGACATCTATGCGGCGGTTGAAAAGCTGCAGGGCCTGGGGGTCACGATCAACCGGCCGCCGCGCGACGGGCGCATGGCCTTTGTCCGGTCGCCGGACGGCATCTCGGTCGAACTGCTCCAGCAGGGCAAGCCGCTGGCGCCGAAAGAACCCTGGGCGAGCGCGGAGAATATCGGCAGCTGGTAGGCGCCGTCCCGTAAACGCCGCCGTATAGACGGTCCATATAGGGTCCATAGACGGTGTTCCTGAGGGTCCTTTTGAGGGTCCTGAAATGAAAACGCCCCGCCTGGCAGATGCCGGCGGGGCGTTCGTTTTGGGGGGAGGCGCCCTACTCTTCCGGCGCCTCTTTGCGCTGGTCGATGATCGGATAGCGCGGCTTCGGCTGGCCGGTCCGGACAGCGTCGAAGTGCGCCTTGGTCATCGCGAACACGACCGGGCTGAGGAAGACCAGACCGACCAGGTTCGGCGCGGCCATCATGCCGGTCAGCGTGTCAGACACGAGCCAGAACAGGTTCACGATATTGGCCACAGAACCTTCGAACATCAGGGCGGCGGCCCCGAAGAAGGTGACCACGATCCAGCTGATGCGGAACGGCAGGATGGACTTTTCGCCGAACAGGTATTCCGCGCAGCGCTCGCCATAATAGCTCCAGCCGAGAATGGTCGTGAAGCCGAACACGGTCAGGCCGATGGCAACGATATGTTCGCCGATGCCCGTCAGGCCGGCGTCAAACGCCGCAACTGTCAGCGGGGCACCCGTGTCGCATCCGGCAGGTTGCCCACTCGCCAGAATGTCAGCCGCGTTGGCGGCCGTTGGAATACATTCCGGACCGAGCACGCCGGAGGTCAGGATGACAAGGGCGGTGATCGTACAGACGATCAGCGTGTCGATGATCGTGCCCAGCATCGCAACGAGGCCCTGGTCAACCGGGTCCTGGATCTTGGCGGCGGCGTGCGCGATCGGCGCAGAGCCCTGGCCGGCTTCATTGGAGAAGATCCCCCGGGCGACGCCCTTCTGCATTGCCAGCATCAGCAGGCCGATGGAGATGCCGGTGCCGGCGCTGTCGAATCCGAACGCGCCGCTGAAGATCATGCTCAGGGCCGACGGCACCGCATCAAGATGAAGCGAGATCACGAGCAGGCCGCCGGCAAGATAAGAGATCGCCATGACCGGCACGAGGCGGCTGGCAACGTGGGCGATGCGCTTGATTCCGCCCAGGATCACGCCGGCGGCTGCGCCGGCCAGGACGATGGCAGAGACAAGCGGCGGGATATTGTAGGTCGCATTGAGGGCATCGGCGATCGAGTTGGACTGGATCGAGGCGCCTGTGCCCCAGCTGGCCAGGATGCCCAGCGTTGCGAACGTGCCGCCAAGCCAGATCCATTTCTTGCCCATGCCGTTCTTGATGTAATACATCGGCCCGCCGACATGGCGTCCCTGATGGTCGATTTCACGGAAGCGGACGGCCAGCACGCCTTCGGAATATTTCGTGGCCGTGCCGACAATGGCCGTGATCCACATCCAGAAGACGGCGCCCGGTCCGCCGATCGCGATTGCGGCCGCGACGCCGGCAATGTTGCCTGTGCCGATGGTGGAGGACAGCGCGGTCATCAGGGCGGCGAAAGGCGTGACATCCCCTTCCTCGTGCTGGTCCGGCTTCTTGAACAGCTGGCGCAAGGCGAACGGAATTTTCAGGACCGACAGCAGCCGCAGGCCGACTGTCAGGTAAAGCCCTGTGCCCAGCAGGAGCACCAGCATGGGCGGCCCCCAGACAAACTCGTTTAGCGCCCGAATAATACTTTCCATAAGCCTCCCCGGCTCCTCTTGTCTGCTTGAGGCCGACACTAACCCCGTTTGCCTATGTGTGAAGCGAGCATTGCAGGCATGTAACGCTGCAATGGCGACGCAATCGGCTGTGGAAGGACGGCCTGTTTTCAGGCATAAGCCCGCGAATGACCGACCCGCGCGAACCCAAACAGGCCAAAGGCGTCTTCATCAAGACCTATGGCTGCCAGATGAATGTATATGACTCCGAGCGCATGCGAGATGTGCTGCGGCCGCTCGGTTATGCGCCGGTAGACAGTGCGGATGAGGCTGACCTGGTCGTTCTCAACACGTGCCACATCCGTGAAAAGGCGACGGAAAAAGTCTATTCGGAGCTCGGCCAGCTGAAACTGACCAAGCAGGCGCGCGGCGGCAATCTCACCATCGCCGTGGCGGGATGTGTTGCGCAGGCCGAGGGCGCCGAGATCATGCGCCGCCAGCCGGCGGTGGACCTGGTGCTGGGGCCGCAATCCTATCACAAGCTGCCTGAGATGATCGCGCGGGCCAGCCGCGCCGTGGGTGACCGGCTCGAAACCGAGTTCGAGACGCTCGAGAAATTCGATGCGCTGCCGAAGACCCGCGAAGCCGATGGTCCGACGGCCTTCCTGTCTGTGCAGGAAGGGTGCGACAAGTTCTGTACGTTCTGCGTGGTGCCCTACACGCGCGGCGCAGAACTCTCGCGTCCTGTCGATGATATTGCGATGGAGGCCCGCAGCCTTGCCGCGCAGGGCGTGCGCGAAATCACGCTGCTCGGCCAGAATGTGAACGCCTTCCACGGCGCCGCACCGGCCCTGACCAATGAAGCGGACTGGACGCTCGGCCAGCTTGTCCGGCATATCGCGAAAGTCGGCGGGATCGAGCGGATCCGCTACACGACCAGCCATCCGCGCGACATGGATGATGACCTCATCGCCGCCCATGGCGATGTGCCGGAAATGATGCCTTTCCTGCACCTGCCGGTGCAGTCGGGCTCCGACAATATCCTGAAGGCCATGAACCGTGGCCACACGGCGGACGAATACCGCGAGATCATCCGCAAGGTCCGCGAAGCCCGGCCGGATATCGCGATTGCCTCTGATTTCATTGTCGGTTTTCCGGGTGAGAGCGACGCCGATTTCGAGGCGACGATGCAGCTGGTCCGGGATGTGGACTATGCGATCGCCTATTCCTTCAAATATTCCGCCCGTCCCGGCACACCGGCGGCGGACATGTTCGGCCAGGTTCCGGAAGAGGTGAAAGACGCGCGCCTGCAGCAGCTGCAACAGCTCCTGCGGGAACAGCAGACCGCTTTCAATCGCTCCAAGATCGGCCAGACCGTGCCGGTCCTGATTACCGGCAAGGGCCGGAATCCGGGCCAGGCGCATGGCCGCTCGCCATGGCTTCAGGCGGTTCATTTCGAACTGCCGCAGGATCATGCCATGACCATACCGGACCTGAAGGGGCGTATCGTGGACGTTCGCGTGATCGACGCCAGCCTCAACTCGCTTTCAGGTGAGCTGGTTGGCGAGGTGGCTGAGATGCGCGAGGCGGCCCTGTGAACGGAAAGCGCCGTCCCAATCTCTCCCCGGGCGTGCCGGTGAGCCGTTTCTACGAAGTCAGCAATGCCGAACGCCTGCGCGACCTGTGCGGGCCGCACCACCGTTACCTGCACCGGCTGGAAGACAAGCTGAAGGATTTCGGCCTGCGCGCGGAAAGCCAGGGCGGCGGTATCCTGCTGGCCGGCACGGCGGAAGGTGTCTCCATTGCAGAGGCGGCGCTGGCCGAACTGGAGCGCCGCATGCGCGCTGGCGTGGACATCACCGACATGGATCTCGACGCGGCCATCGAGGCGGCCTCAACCCCGGCGCAGAGTTTCGGCGGCGGCTTGAAGGGCCTGAAAAAGCCGATCACGCCGCAGACCAAGGGACAGGCGCGCTACATCAATCTGTTGGGCAATCCGGAAAACGGGCTCGTCTTCGGCATCGGCCCGGCGGGCACGGGCAAGACATTCCTGGCCGTCGCCGCAGGTGTGGCGGAGCTGATGTCCGGCATGCGCCAGCGCCTGATCGTGACGCGTCCGGCCGTTGAAGCGGGCGAAAAGCTCGGCTTCCTGCCCGGCACGCTGGAAGAGAAGGTCGACCCCTACATGCTGCCCATCTGGGACAGCCTGCGCGAACTGATGGGGCAGGAACAGATGGAACGGCGCATGGCGCGCGGCGAAATCGAGGTGGCGCCCATCGCCTTCATGCGCGGGCGGACGCTGAAGAATGCGTTCGTGATCGTGGACGAGGCGCAGAATACGACCGTTGCGCAGATGAAAATGGTGCTGACCCGGCTGGGCCGTGACAGCCGCATGATCGTGACCGGCGATCCGGGGCAGGTGGACCTGCCGGGAATCCAGACCTCCGGCCTGCGCCATGCGCTGCAGATCCTGTCGGATGTCGAAGGGATCAATGTCCACACGCTGACCGCCGCGGACGTCGTCCGTCATGGCCTGGTCAGCCGCATCATCGACGCCTATGCCGCGGCGGGCGAGGGCAACTGAGCCACCCCATGATCACGACAGACCTGATTATTGCAGAGACCGGCTGGGACGCCCTGCCGGACCTCGCCGCCCTGTGCGACCGCGCCTTTGCGGCGGCAGCGGCTGTGGAGCCGGCGGACGGCACCGTGTCGCTTCTGCTGGCCGATGATACGGTCCTGCACCAGCTGAACCGGGATTTCCGGGGCAAGGACAAGCCGACGGACGTGTTGTCTTTCCCGGCCCATGAGATGGACCGGCCGCTGCTGGGCGATATCGCCGTGGCGCTGGGGGTCTCGGCGCGTGATGCAGACGCGCAGGGCATCGGCCTCGCCGATCACCTGACCCATCTGCTGGTGCATGGATACCTGCACCTGCTGGGGCATGATCATGAAGGGGAGGCGGAAGCCGCCCTTATGGAAGGATTGGAGATAAAGGCGCTTGCATCGCTCGGCATTCCAAACCCATATGGAACAGACTGATTTACTGAGACGATGAGCGATCCAGACCCTTCTGATACCACGCCGCAAAAGCGGCGGCGTACCTTTTTCGGAATAGGCCGCCGGCAGGAAAGTGCGCCTGCAGCGCCGGCTGAACCAAACGGCAATTCGGAGGCGTCCGCCCCTGTGACCCCTCAGGCCATGCGCCTGCGCATTCAGGAATTCCAGGAATTGCGCGTCGAAGACGTGATGGTTGCCCGGGCCGAGGTGAAGGCCGTCGAGGTGAACACCGAATTTCCCGATCTCCTGAAAGTGTTTGCCGAATGCACCCATTCCCGCCTGCCGGTTTTCCGCGAAACGCTGGATGATCCGATCGGCTTTGTGCACATCAAGGATGTGGTCAGCGAACTGGCCAAGGGCGGCGAACCGACCAAGCGGCCGCTTGAGCGGCTGCACCGGGAAGTGCTTTATGTTCCGCCCTCCATGAAACTGTCCGATTTGCTGGTGAAGATGCAGTCCACCCGCATTCATCTGGCATTGGTTGTGGATGAGTATGGTGGAACGGACGGACTGGTGAGTCTGGAAGACCTGGTAGAGGAAATCGTCGGTGACATCGAAGACGAACACGACGATGAAGAGCCCATGTTCGTCCGGCGCAGCGCACGGGTGTGGGAAGTCGATGCGCGCACCGAAATACAGGATTTCGCCGAGGAGACGGGGATTGACCTCGAACTCACTGATGAGGATTCGGAATTCGACACGCTGGGCGGGATCGCCTACGCGCTCGCCGGGCGTGTGCCTGTGCGCGGGGAAATCCTGCGCCACCCGTCCGGGGTCGAGATCGAAGTCCTCGATGCCGATGCCCGCCGCATCCGGCGCCTGCGTCTCCGGACGCCTGAACCTGTGCCCGCGCCCAAGCCGCAGGAGTAGGCAAAAATGAATACCGCTGTCCGCAGCCACGGGTTCACTGCGCTTGGACCCCTTCACGAAGCGTTTGCCCGGCTGACCGGGTGGGCCGCTGCCGGGGCCGCTGTCCTGCTGGGCGCGTTTTCGGCCGTTGCGTTCGCCCCGTTCCATTTCAGCGCTGTGCTGGCCCTCTCCTTCACCGGCCTGATCTGGATGATCGACGGCGCCCGCGGTCATCGCCGATGGGGCAGGGCGGTGTTCATGCGGACCTGGGCGTTTGGCGTCGGGTTTACGCTGATTTCCATGCACTGGACGGCTGAACCCTTCCTGGTCGAGCCGGAACGTTTCGCCGTCTTTCTCTGGATGCCGCTGATCCTGCTGCCGGCAGGCATGGCGCTGATCTGGGGGGCGTTCGGGGCCATGGCAGGGGCCTTCTGGTCTGCCTCGCCGTCGCGGGTCTTCGTCTTTGCATTCTTCTTTGCGCTGGCAGAATTTGTACGTGGCCACCTGTTCGGCGGCTTCCCCTGGAACCTGCCGGGCACGACCTGGGTGCCGGGCGGGGCGCTGTCGCAGGCGGCCTCGCTGGGCGGGGTCTACTGGCTGACCCTGCTGACGGTTTTCGTAATGGCGGCGCCTGCGGCGATGGTCGACACGCGCGATGCGCGCGGCCTGGTGCTGCGGATCGCCCCCTCATTCGGTGCGGTCATTCTGCTCGCTTTCGGCTGGGCCTGGGGCGCGCAGCGCATCGCCGCGCCGTCTCCGCTGACCGAGCAATATGTCGTGCTGATGGATTCCGGCGTACCGCAGGACGAGAAATGGGAAGTCGGCCCGGATGCCGTGATGGTCGAATACCTGCGCATGTTGACCAATGGCGAGAGCGAGCCGGGCGACATCATCGTCTGGCCGGAAGGCGCGGTTCCGACCAGCCTGCTGAACGATATCAATGCGCTGGATGCGATCGGCGCCTATCTCGGCCCGCGCACCCTGATCGCCGGGACGACCCGCTATCAGCTGGAAGGCCAGAACGAGCGGGTGTATTTCAATTCCATGGTCGTGCTGGACGAGAATGTCAGCCGGTCTGGCGCCGTGGCGCTGTATGACAAATTCCGCCTCGTCCCGTTCGGGGAACTGGCGGCGGCGCAAATCATCCCGTTCGGGCAGTCCATATCGGATTACCTGCCAGGCGCGATGCAGCAACTGGCGCGCAACGGCTTCCAGCCCGGCACCGGCCCGGCCGTGATCTTTGCCGACAATGTGCCGCCCTTCGTGGCCCTGATCTGTTATGAGGGCCTGTACCCGGAGATTACGCGCGCAGCGAACCTTGCCGCCCGGGCGGACTGGATCGTGCTGGTCTCGAATGACGCCTGGTTCGGCGGCGGCATGGGCCCGGCCCAGCACTATGCCCAGAACCGGTATCGTGCGATTGAGAGCGGCCTGCCCATGGCCCGGGTCGCCAGCCGCGGGGCCTCCGCGATTATCGACGGATATGGCCGCGAAGTCCTGCGGGCCTCTCCCGTGCAGGATGCGCCGTCGGGGTGGAGCACGACCTTCGGGCGCGGCAAGCTGCCGGCCCCGGCAAAGGTGACCCTGTTCCAGAGCCGCGCGGGGGTCGTGCTGTTCTGGCTCACCCTTGCAGGCTTTGTGGGACTGGCATTTGCAACTTGGCGCCGCTAGGAGTGCGCGCCGGACCAGAATTGCGCTGCGGGTAGGGGACACATGTCTGATAGCAAGCTTCCGAGTGGAATAGACCGCGTGGTCGGCCAGCGTATCCGCTGGCGCCGCCGGGAGCTCAAACTGTCTCAGGAACAACTCGCCGAATTGCTGAGCCTGACCTTCCAGCAGGTTCAGAAATACGAGAAAGGCGTGAACCGCGTTTCCGCCGGACGCCTGTTCGAGATCGCCTCGGTGATGGGCGTGCAGGTCAATTATTTCTATGACGGCGCCGAAAGCCAGCTGGAAGACAGCCGTCCGTACCGCTTCGCCGAGGGCGGCGGCGCCAATGAGGGGCCGCGGGCCCCTGTCCTCGATGCCGAGACGCTGGACCTGATCGCGGCGTTCCAGAAGATCGAGGACGATTCCCTGCGCAAGTCCCTGCTGAACACGGTGCGGGCCGCGGCCTCTGCGTTCGAGTCGAAGCAGAGCGAGGATTGATTGCGCCGCGGCGCTCGGGCATCAGGCGCGCCATGAACGAGACGTCAGATCAAAAGGGCGGCACACCAGGCAGCGATCAGGCCGGCCGCCCCATCCGTACATTCGGCCGCATCGGCGGGCGGGCGTTGTCCGCGCGCCAGCAGGCGCTGGTCGACGATCTGCTGCCGCGGCTGCAGGTTCCGGAAGGCCTGGCCGATCCGCAGACACTGTTCCCCGGCCTCAGGGAAACCTGGCTGGAGATCGGCTTCGGCGGCGGAGAGCATCTGGCCGAACAGGCCCGGCGCAATCCGGATGTCGGTCTCATCGGCTGTGAGCCCTTCATTGAAGGCATGGCCAAGGCGCTGACACAGGTGGATGCAGACGGGCTGACCAATGTCCGTTTGCGGATGGATGATGCCCGGCCGCTGGTCGACGGGCTGTCGCCGGGCAGCCTGGCGCGTGTCTTCATCATGTTCCCGGACCCGTGGCCCAAGAAGCGCCAGCAGAAGCGCCGCCTGATCCAGCCGGACTTTCTGGACAGCTTGCACCGGGCCTGCCGGACCGGGGCGCAGGTCCGTTTCGCCACCGATGTCACGAGCTATGCCGACGAGGCGCTCTGGCGCTTCCTGCAGCATGGCGGATACAATTGGCTGGCCGGGGCCGCAGATGACTGGCGCCGCCCGCCGGCCGACCATGTGACGACCCGTTATGAAACAAAGCGGCTCGGGGATTGTGACCCGGTCTGGTACGATTTCGAAATCGTCTGACGCCTGCGGATATTCTTGACGGAAATCCCGAACCCGTGTACAAAATGTCGCATCGAATTCGGTCGGTCTGAAATATCAAGACCCCGTCAGACCGACGGCCATGACTTTCTTCCTACCCGTTTCGATAGGCAGACCTCCCCGAATTCCGGGATCGGCTGCTTTCTACGACACAAAGGACGACAAGTAATGGCAACTGGCAAAGTGAAATGGTTCAACGACCAGAAGGGCTTTGGCTTCATCAAACCTGATGAAGGCGGCACGGACGTGTTTGTTCACATCTCCGCAGTTGAACGCTCGGGCCTCCGCACGCTGGCGGAAGACCAGGCAGTTTCCTACGAGCTCTACAAGGACGAGCGCCGCGGCAAGACCTCGGCGGTGGACCTGAAGATCCTCTAAGGTTTCCTGTAAATTCAGGAACTGGAACGGCAGCTCTTCGGAGCTGCCGTTTTTTGTTGGGGCCATTTTTGTCTGGAAAGGCCCTGCTGAGCGTCCCTCTCGACAGAGCCCGCCGGGAGGACTATATATCTATCCAAGTCGAAACATATCGGCGGCGGTTCCGGAAACGGGGCCGCCGCTTTTCTTTACCGGAAGGTCCCGTCTGCCTGCATGATCGCGCTGACTGAACAGGAACGCAGAATTCTCAGCCTCGCCACGCCCGTGGCCGAGTCTCTGGGCATGGAGATCGTGCGCCTGCGTATCCAGGGCGGGCGCCGGCCCCACCTTCAGATCATGGCCGAGAAAGAAGGCGGGGCGCCGACCGATGTCGAAGATTGCGCGCGCCTGTCGCGTGCCATTGGCCCGGTGCTGGAAGCAAGTGACCCGATCAAGGAAGCCTACACGCTGGAGGTCTCGACCCCCGGCATCGACCGGCCCCTGACGCGGGAAGGGGATTTCGGACGCTGGGTCGGCCATCTGGTCAAAGTGGAACTGGCCCGCCCGATTGACGGCCGCCGCCGCTTTACCGGTGTGATCATGGGCGAAGACGCGGACGGCGCGCATATCGAGCTGGACGATGATGTCGAGCTGGTGGCCCACGTTCACGAGATGAGCCGGGCGAGCCTCATGCTGACCGACGAACTGATTGAGGCGGCGCGTGCAGCCGGAAACCTGCCGCCGCAGCCGGATGAAGACGACCTCGGCGATCTTGAGATCGACGAGACGGAAGACAACACAGAATCCAATGAAGAGACGGGAGACGTCCAATGAGCGCTATCGGCGTTTCAGCCAACAGGCTCGAAATTCTGCAGATCGCCAAGGCCGTGGCCGAGGAGAAGTCGATCGACCAGTCGATCGTCATCGAGGCCATGCAGGAAGCTATCGAGAAGGCTGCCAAGGCGAAATACGGCCAGGAGCATGATATCCGCGCCACCATCGACCCGGTCACCGGCGAGCAGACGTTGCTGCGTGTTCTCACGGTTGTCCCGGAAGAGGAATTCGAAGACGACGCCAAACAGCTGCGTCTTGCGGAAGCCAAGAAAATCGACCCGTCGCTCGAAATTGGCGGTGAGCTGACCGAAGAGCTGCCGCCCTTCGATTTTGGCCGCGTTGCTGCTCAGACCGCCAAGCAGGTCATCATGCAGAAGGTGCGCGATGCCGAGCGCGAGCGTCAGTACAATGAGTACAAGGACCGCGTCGGCGAAGTGATCTCCGGCGTCGTCAAGCGCGTCGAGTATGGCCATGTGATCGTGGACCTCGGCCGCGCCGAAGGCATTATCCGCCGCAATGACGGTATCCCGCGCGAGAACTTCCAGCCGAATGATCGTGTGCGTGCATATCTCTACAAGGTCTCCCGCGAGACCAAGGGTCCGCAGATCTTCCTGTCGCGCGCCGCGCCTGACTTCATGGTCAAGCTGTTCGCCCAGGAAGTGCCGGAAGTTTACGAAGGTGTGATCGAGATCAAGGCCTGTGCCCGCGATCCGGGATCGCGTGCCAAGATCGGCGTGATTTCCAACGACTCTTCCATCGATCCCGTCGGCGCCTGTGTCGGTATGCGCGGTGCGCGCGTGCAGGCCGTTGTCGGCGAGCTGTCGGGCGAGAAGATCGACATCATCCCGTGGAGCTATGACGACGCGACCTTCATCGTGAACGCGCTGCAGCCGGCCGAAGTGTCGAAAGTGGTGCTCGACGAAGAAGAACGGCGTGTGGAAGTCGTGGTTGCCGACGACCAGTTCCCGCTGGCCATTGGCCGCCGCGGCCAGAACGTGCGTCTCGCATCTCAGCTGACCGGCTGGCAGATCGACCTGATCACGGAAACCTCCGACTCCGAGCGTTACCAGCGCGAATTCCAGGAGCGGACCGAGCTGTTCATGAAGGCGCTCGACGCCGACGAGACGCTGGCTCAGCTGCTGGCTTCCGAAGGCTTCGAAACGGTCGAAGAGATCGCTTACGTCGCGCCGGAAGACTTCATCTCGATCGAGGGCTTCGACGAAGACGTCGCGGCCGAGCTGCAGGAACGTGCCCGCGAATATCTTGAGCGCCTGGCCGCTGAAAACGATGCCAAGCGCAAGGAGCTGGGCGTTGAAGATGCGGTAATGGAACTTGAGGGCATGAACCCGTCCTTCGCGGTTCGCCTGGGTGAGGAAGGCGTGAAGACGCTGGATGACGTCGCTGGCCTGGTGCCGGACGACATCACCGGCTGGCGCGAGCCGGGCCCGGACGGCAAACCGGTTTGGGTCGAGGGCGTTCTCAAAAAGGGCGAAATGCGCAAGGACGACGCGCAGATGTTCATCATGAAGGCCCGCGTTGCGGCTGGATGGATCGAGGCGGATGCCATCGATCAGATGATCGCCGCCCAGAAAGAAGCCGAAGCGCCTCAGGAGCTGACCGAGGAAGAGCGGGCGCTGCTGGCGCTGAACACGCTCGATAGCAGTGAGGCCGAGGAAATCGACCTTGGCGACCTCGGTGAGCTGGGTGATCTCGGCGACATTGACCTTGAAGCTCTGGCAGCGGAGGGCGGCGATGACGAAGCCGCACCCAAAGAGTGATGTCGCAGTAACCGGCACTGAAGGAATCCCTGCGGACGGAAGCGATGCTTCCGTCCGGCAGTGTGCCGTGACGCGTGAGCGTCTCGGCAAGGAGGCGCTTGTGCGCTTCGCACTTTCGCCCGACGGCGTCGTGACGCCGGATGTGGCGGAAAAGCTTCCCGGACGCGGGGTCTGGATCAAGGCAGACCTCGCCGTTCTGGCAGAGGCACTCAAGAAGAATGCGTTTGCCCGCGCATTCAAGACTTCCGTCCAAGTTCCCGATGGCCTTCCGGATACGGTGGAAAGCCTGCTGGTGCAGCGCTTCATTGGCCTGCTGGGCATGGCGAAGAAGGGCGGGGACGTGGTGATCGGCTTCGATCAGGTGCGTGACGCCCTCAACAAGCGGGCCCCCGGACTCATGCTGGAGGCATCCGACGGTGCAGAAGATGGCCGTTCTAAGCTGTATTTCCTCGCGAAAGGACTATATAGCGGGGTGGAAGTTGCGGGTGCCCTGACATCGGCTGAATTGGGCATGGCATTCGGACGTGAGCGTGTGATACACGGTCTCGTCCGCAAGGGGCCTTTCGCCAAAGCTCTGAAGGCCGCGTATGCGCGCCTTGCCGGGTTTCGGGAGAGGCCGGAGCTGGACTGGTTTACGGATCAGGATCGGTAGCGGACAAACCGCCTTCGCGCCATGTGGGTGCGCTGGCCAGAATTGTGATATGTAGGACGAATGAGCGATACGAAAGACACTGGTGGCAATACGGGCGGGCGCAAGCCGCTCACTGTTTCCCGCAAGACATCGGGTACGGTGAAGCAGAGCTTCAGCCATGGCCGGTCCAAACAGGTCGTCGTGGAGACGAAGAAGCGACGGACCGTGGGTCCGGGCGGTTCGGGCGGCTCTGAAGGAGGCGGTGCTGCGGCATCCGGTTCCGGCAAGGGAGAGCCCTCGCTCGAGCAGAAGCTGAAAGCGATTGCGGCCCAGCGCGGCATCACCGTCGCGGAGCTGATTGCGCAGCAGAAAGCTCTGGCCGAACAGAAGAACAAGCAGAACGCGCGCGCAAAAGAGATCGAGAAAGACAAGGCAGCTCAGGAGCGCCTCCGGTCCGAACAAGAGCGCAAGCTTCAGGAACAAAAAGAACGCGAAGAGGCCGAAGCCCGCCGCAAGGCTGAGGAAGAAGCCCGCAAGGCTGCGGAAGCGGCTGAGAAGGAGCGTGCCGAGCACGCCTCCAAATCGTCCCGTGCGAAATCGGATTTCCAGGCTGCGCCCGGCGCACCCGCCCCGGCTGCAGAAGAAAGCAGCGGCCGTGGCAAGCGCGGCAAGGGCGGCCGGGATGACCGCAGCAGCGACCGGACGCGCAGCGACACGTCCTCGCGTGGACGCGGTGGCGATTCCCGCCGCCGTGGCAAGCTGACCATTACGTCTGCACTTGGCGATGATGCCGACCGCCAGCGGTCGCTCGCCTCGGTTCGCCGGGCCCGCGAGCGTGAACGCGAACGCCGCGGTGGTGGTGGCGATCAGCGCGAAAAAGTGTCCGTCGAGGTCACGCTGCCTGAAACGATTACGTTGCAGGACCTGGCCGGCCGGATGAACGAACGCGTCGCCGACGTCGTCAAATTCATGATCCAGCAGGGCGAGATGCTCCGCGGCAACGACATCATCGATGCCGACACGGCCGAACTGATCGCCGAGGAATTCGGCCACACGGTGCGGCGCGTTGCGGAATCCGATGTCGAAATCGGTCTGGAAGGGGCAGAGGACGATCCGAAGGATCTGAAGCCGCGCCCGCCGATCGTGACCATCATGGGCCATGTCGATCACGGCAAGACCTCGCTGCTTGACGCCCTGCGCAAGACCGATGTGGTCGGCGGCGAAGCCGGCGGCATTACCCAGCACATCGGTGCCTATCAGGTGAAACTGAAGTCGGGCGACCGGATCACCTTCCTCGACACGCCGGGTCACGCAGCCTTCACGGCCATGCGGGCCCGCGGGGCTACGGCGACCGATATCGCGATCATCGTGGTGGCTGCGGACGACTCCGTCATGCCGCAGACGATCGAATCCATCAATCACGCCAAGGCGGCCGGTGTTCCGATCATCATCGCTGTCAACAAGAGCGATCTGGAAACGGCCGATCCCGACAAGGTGCTGACGGACCTTCTGCAGCACGACGTCCAGGTCGAAAGCATGGGCGGTGAAACGCAGGCGGTTGCCGTGTCGGCCAAGACCGGCGCCGGCCTCGATGAGCTGACAGATGCCATCTCGCTGCAGGCTGAACTGCTGGAACTGAAGGCCAATCCGGACCGGGATGCTGATGGCATCGTGGTGGAAAGCCAGCTCGACAAGGGCCGTGGCCCGGTGGCGACGGTTCTGGTGAAGCGCGGCACGCTGCAGCGTGGCGATATTGTTGTGGCCGGAACGCAGTGGGGCAAGGTACGTGCCCTGGTCGACGAGCGCGGCCAGCAATTGAAAGACGCAGGCCCGTCCCAGCCGGTTGAGGTGCTCGGTCTTGATGGTGCGCCCGATCCGGGTGAGTCCTTCGTGGTGGTCGACACCGAAGCCAGAGCGCGCGAGATTACGGATTACCGTATCCGGACGAAGCGCCAGGTGTCCGGCAAGGCCGGTGCGGCCGCACGTGCATCTCTGGACCAGCTGATGAACCGCCTGAAGGAAGGCGCGGTGGAAACATCGGAACTTCCTGTGGTGGTGAAGGGCGATGTTCAGGGCTCTGTCGAAGCGATTTCGCAGTCTCTGGACAAACTCTCGACCGAGGAAGTCCGCGCCCATGTCATTCACGGGGCCGTCGGCGGTATCTCGGAAAGCGATGTGCTGCTGGCGAAATCGTCGGAAGCGCCGATCTTCGCCTTCAACGTCCGCGCCAACAAGCAGGCCCGCGACCTCGCCGAAAAGGAAGGCGTGGAAATCCGCTACTATTCGGTGATCTATGACCTGATCGACGACGTGAAAGCGACCCTGTCGGGCATGCTGGCACCGGAGAAGCGCGAGACCTTCATCGGCTATGCCGAGATCCTCGAAGTCTTCAACATCACCAAAGTGGGCAAGGTTGCCGGCTGTAAGATCAGCGAAGGCAAGGTTCTCCGCGGCTGTGGTGTGCGCCTGCTGCGCGACGATGTCGTGATCCACGAAGGCAAGCTGAAGACACTGAAACGCTTCAAGGACGAAGTGAACGAAGTGTCTTCCGGTATGGAATGCGGCATGGCGTTCGAGCGCTATGACGACATCCGTGTCGGCGACAAGATCGAATGCTTCCAGGTTGAGGAAATCGCAAGAACGCTCGACTAGTCTGGTCTTCCATGACTGAGCCGCTCACCGTCACGGGTCTTTTGACCGAAAAGGATGTCAGGAAGCTGACACGTCTGGCGCGTGGCGGCACAGTCGGGCCGACGGCCGTGTATTATGCCGGCGTGACGGCGCCGATCATCTCCGCCAGCATGTCGGTTCTGATGCGCAATGCCATGATCATGGTCGGCGCGAGCCCGTATTGGCAGTGGCTGATCGCGGCGTTCGTCGCGGCCTTTGCCGGGATCGCCTGGTACCTGATCTTTATCCGCTGGTCTTATCGGCATGCGCATGGCCGCGGCACGGAAACCAAGCTTGAGACCTGTATCGCGCTGGAAGAGGACGGTTTGGTCATCCGGCGGGGCGGCATCGAAACACGTGCCACCTGGAGCAGTGTCGTGGATGTGGCGGCATCGGGTGGGCATGTTACGGTCAGGCTCGACGGCGCCGCGCCGCTGATCGTCCCGAATGCCTGGTTTGGCAAAAACAAGGCTGCGCGCCAGGCTTTCCTGGCCCGGCTCAGAGAGAAGGTTCAGTCCTGATGGCACGCAAGTCAGCCCCGCCCGGTATGCCGTCGCAGCGCCAGCTGCGCGCCGGCGAACTCGTGCGTCATGCCCTGACGGACATTCTCTCACGCGAGGCATTCCGCGACCCGGACCTTGAACAGGTCATGATTACAGTCGGAGAGGTCCGCTGCTCTCCGGACCTGAAACATGCGAATGTCTTTATTTCTCCTCTGGGGGACGACTCGGACGAAGGCCGCACCCGGCTGGCCACCGCGCTCAACCGGGCGGCAGGATTCCTCCGTGGCCGTCTCGGACGCGAAATCGAGCTGCGTTATACGCCGGAACTGCACTTCATTGCCGATAATTCCTATGATGACGCGACGGCGATCGACCGTCTCCTGATGGACCCGAAGGTCCGCCGGGACGTGGAAGGCGAATAAGCCAAGCTTATCCTGAACTTCAGAGGGTCCGTCACATTTGACCGGACCACTTAAGCCATTCGAAATGATGAGTGGCTAGAAACCAATTGTCTTGGGTACATCGTAACTTTTATCAGGTCGCCACTCTGGCGGAGCCATATGCACGATTATTCCCAAGACGAACGCGCAGATATGCCGTTCTGGCGATCCAGCCCATTTCTTGATGCCGGCTGGATCATCGTCTTCTTCGGTACAATTCTTCTGTTCGCGATCCATCTGGAAGCGTTCGAATACGTCGTTGACCTGTCTCATCAGCATGAGAGCTGGGAACTCGATGAGATCATGACCACGATGATGCTGTTGCCAATCGGGCTGGTGATCTATGCCAAACGCCGCCTGGACGAGGCCCGCGCGGAACTCAGGCGCAGGCAGGTGGCGGAGACGGAAGCCAGCCAGATGGCCTTGCATGACACGCTGACCGGGCTGGGCAATCGCCGCAAGGCGCAGGTCGAAATTTCGCGAGCCCTCGAACGGGCAGAAGAGGAGCCGGTCACGCTCATCTCGATCGACCTTAATCGCTTCAAACCGGTGAATGACCTGCATGGCCATGCGATCGGCGATGAATTGCTGCTCGCGGCGGGCGCCCGCCTGATCAATGCGGCAGGGCCCCGGGCGTCTGTCTATCGTTTTGGCGGGGATGAATTCTGTGTCCTGTTGCCGGGCGCCTTCTCGGAAGATGAATTGCTGGCGCGGGTCGAAGCCATCTCGGTGGCGTTCGATCGCCGGTTCGACCTGACCGATGTGTCGGTTTCGGTCGGGGCGAGTGTCGGCGCAACGACGACGTCCGATCCCAATGCCAGTATGGATGAACTCATGTCCCAGGCGGATGCCGCCATGTACCGGTGCAAGAACAATGGCCGCAACGGATTCAGCTTCTTTGAAGCCGGTATGGAAGTCGCCGCGCTGCGCCGTGCGAAAGTGGAAGAAGAACTGCGCCAGGCCCTGGCCGAAGACAGGATCCAGGCTCACTTCCAGCCGCTCGTGCGGCTCGAGGACAAGACAATCATTGGCTATGAGGCGCTGGCACGCTGGTGCATGGGAGACGGAACGTGCCGCGAGCCGGATGAATTCATCTCGATCGCCGAAGAAGCCGGGCTTATCTCGGACATCTTCTATGTCGTTCTGAGAAAAGCCGCGAAGGCCGCCCGGACCTGGCCCAGCGAGTTGACGTTTTCAGTCAATCTCTCGCCGGTTCAGTTCAACGACCCCTGGCTTGTGGAGCGTATTCTTCAGATCCTGGTCGAAGAAGGCATCCAGCCGGGACGCCTTGATATCGAGGTGACGGAGAATGCTCTGGTCGGTGATTTCCAGATTGCCCGGGATGTTCTCTGGTCTCTCAAGAACCAGGGCATCCACATTTCACTGGATGATTTCGGTACGGGCTATTCCTCCCTGCGTCACCTCAGCGAACTGCCTTTCGAAGTTTTGAAGATTGACCGGTCGTTCATCGAAAACCTGTCCGTGGACACCACATCGCAGACCATCGTGCGCACCGTCACGTCCATGGCCCACAGTCTCGGCCTGATCGTGACGGCAGAGGGCGTCAACTCGGTCGACAATGCGACGGCCGTTTCAGAGTTCGGCTGCGATATCGGCCAGGGATTCCTGTTCGGCCGGCCTGAAGCGGTCGGTGCCGGACGTGCGTCACCGGCGGCCAACGAAGACGGGCCTGATAACGAATATCCTGTATCGGATGAGCCGACGGATCCACATCGCAAGCAGGCCTGATGTCGACGTCAGGACCGTGGACCGTGCTTTCTGAAGCGCATACGCCCGACAGAAGCGGCATGTGCCGCGCCGGCTGGTTTCTGGACCCGATGTAAGTTGACTTACTCTGGCCACATTGCCAGCATTTCATGACATGCCGAAAAGGGGCCGGACGACGGCCCGGAACAGGGCCTCGAAAAGGGTCCCGCAACAGGGGCAAGTGATGGATCGTCAGACGCTGGACATGGAAGGCGCCCGCCAGGGTGAGATTTCCGCTGCTTCCCTGCAGATGGGCGATGACACGATTGCCATCCAGCGCATCGCCACCATGACGGTGGAAGCGAATGATTTCTTCCCGTGGGACACGCCGAAGAACCGGGTGACGCAGAAGGGCTATGCGACGGCTTTCGTGTCGATGATGTTCTTCGCGCTCATGGGGATCGGCTGGTGGGCCGTCCTGCCAGGCCGCCCGGCCAGCCTGGTGATGCTGGGCATCGGCATCGTGATGCTGCTGGGCGCCATGATCTGCGGCCTGCGCGCGGGCATGATCGCGGCGAAGCTGCGCGTGAAGCAGAAATATTTCCGCCTCGTCATCGGCACATCCGATGCCCGCCAGATCCCGCTGGTGGACGACAATCGCGAGGTGTTGTGCAAGATCCGCGACGTGGTGCGCCACAAGATGGACACCGAAGACCGCACGCTGGTCGGCGAATTTGACCTGAACCTCGACGTCGTGAACCTGAAATCCCCGAACCAGCCCGAACCTGACCCGCCCCGTGGGCGGGCCACCGCCACGCCGGACCGCCCGGCCGAGCCGGAGCCGAAACCGCTGCCGGACCTGGAAGAGGCCGCCGATGACCCGCCGCTGCCAAAGCTTGCCCGCCGGCATGATGACGACCATCAGGATGCCCTGTTCGACAAGATCGCCGACGCGATGAAGCCCGCCTCCTGAGGCCGCCCCCAACGCCGCCCCGGCAATTCGGCGCATTCCGCCCGGTTGACGGCGCCTGCCTGCCCGCTTAAGGCCCACGCTTTCCATTCTGCCAGACCGCATCGCGGCGTCCGATCCGCCGGCCGGTGCAAGGGAGTTGATCTTGGCGAGACAACGCAAGCGCAAGGGCGACCCGGTGACCGGGTGGCTGAACCTGTTTAAACCCGTGGACATGACCTCCACCCAGGCCGTGGCGATCCTGAAGCGCCGCTACAATGCCGCGAAGGTGGGCCATGGCGGCACGCTTGATCCGCTGGCAGACGGTATCCTGCCGATTGCCTTCGGCGAGGCGACCAAGACCGTGCAATGGGCCATGGACGCCGAGAAGGAATATGTCTTCACCATCCGCTGGGGCATTTCCACCGCCAGCCAGGACGCAGAAGGGGAGGCGACCGCCACCTCCGATGCGCGGCCGACGCGAGAAGCGGTCGAGGAGCTCCTCAAATCCTATGTCGGCACGATCGAACAGGTGCCGCCGAAATATTCCGCCATCAAGGTGGACGGCCAGCGCGCCTATGACCTGGCCCGTGAGGGCGAGGATTTCGAGCTCAAGGCCCGCGAAGTGGACGTGTTCGACGCCGCCGTGATCGGCATGCCGGATGCGGACCATACGGTGATCCATGTCACCTCCGGCAAGGGCTTCTACGTCCGGGCCATGGCGCGGGACCTGGCCTTCGATCTTGGCTGCGAAGGCCATATCAGCCAGCTGCGCCGCACGCGCGTCGGCAATTTCGGCGCCGCGCAGGCCGTGCCGGTCTCCAGAATCGAGGAGACCGAAGACAAGGCCGAGCTGCTCGCCCTGCTGCAGCCGGTCCAGGCCGTGCTGGACGATATCCCCCAACTCACCATCACCCGCGGCGAGGCGGCCAATGTGCGCCAGGGCCGCGAGATCCAGCTGATGCCCCACCTTGTGGAACAGTGGCGGGCCGAGCGCGTGGACGATGACCGCGCCGCCCTCGTCATCTGCGACGGCCACGCCGTGGCCATGGGCGAGATCCGCGCCGGACGGTTCGAACCGGCCCGCGTGTTCGTCGCCTGACATCCCGCCCAGCACTTTGAACCGGCATGGCCTCAGCCATCCGGTGACGGAACATTCCGGCCCTAACGGGGCCATGGCGCAGCGGGCGCCGTGGCGCTCCGCCAGAAGTCAAAAGATAGGCTACGGAATGGAGCGTTACCGCCCGCCGCGCCGACTGGAGATTTCGATATCCGCGGGCGCGTCCGCCGTTTCATGACAGGATGCACCTGCCATGCCCGGCCGGCCCAGCAACACCCCCGAAAGGATGAAACCGGATCCGCCATAGCAGTCCTGGCCTTGGTAGGTCGTCTTTCCCTTCACCCCCACCCGACCGGATTCTCTAGACTTGCCCCCGGCCGTTACCCCGGGTGCAAACCAATCTCTCCAATCCTCCCCAAAGCAAACCGAACGGTACCGGCCCGGCCCCCGCCCTGAGAAGGCGCACAGAATGCCCGGGTGGGGATATGGGGTGGATTGGGAGGGTGGGAGAGGCGCTACTTTGCTGTTGCAGTGGGGGAGCGAGGTTGCCAAGCGTGTGGGATTGGTTGTCCATTCTCCACGCTTGCAATTTATAGGAAATCTGGTGCTTTTGTGTTTGACGCTATCGGAGGTGGCAGAAGATGCGGGATCAATTCCCATCATTTTACAAGTTTGATGAAGCTGGTGCGAAAAAGGTCTGGGCCGATGCCACTTTCGTGTTTGATGCGAACGTTCTCTTGAATGTTTATAGATATCCCGAAAAGGTTGCGACAGAGCTTCTAGATACAATCGAGAAATTCAAAGACCGAGTTTGGGTTCCCCATAACATCGCACTTGAATATCAGAGGAACAGACTGAAAGTTATTGCAGCACAGCGTGAGCGGATAGGTGACGTTCGTAAGCTAGTAGATGGCTCTGTCACCCAGTTGTCGCGAGAGTTTTCGAAGCTCGAATTAGATAAACGACATTCTTTCATCGACCCCCAAGCAATCATTGATGTGTTTGATGGGGCAAAGGAGAAAGCACTTAAAATAATTTCTCAGTCTGCCGACAAACAAATCGACGTGAACGACTTTGATCCAATTCGCAGCAGAATCGATGCAATATTTTCAGGCCGTGTGGGTAGTCCGCCTAAGGATCAAGAAGAGCTTGATTCAATATATGTTGAGGGTCAAAAGCGATACGATGATCTGATGCCTCCTGGTTTTAAGGACGCAGAAAAAGCAGAGGATTCAGAAGGTCATTTCCACTTCAATGGTTTGCATTACCAGAGCGCTTTTGGGGATTATTTGAACTGGCATCAGATTCTTTCTTACTTTTCTGATGTTAAATCAGCGTCGCTTGTGATCGTGACTGACGATGCGAAAGATGATTGGTGGTGGAGGGTACGTTCCTCTGGAAACAAGACAATCGGTATTCGAAGAGAACTGGTAGAAGAATTCTGTCAGATTACTGGGTCGAAGAATGTCATTGCATACGCTTCGGACTCTTTTCTGCGATATGCGAAAGAGAACGAAGGCGCAGAAATCAGCTCTGACGCAATTGAGACTGTTAAAGATGTTGCTCGTAGAAATGAACGCCGGTCGGAGAATGCGAGCAACCTCAAGACGGCTTTATTATTCAAGCGTCGCGTGTTCGAGTTGGAAGTTGAAAATGCCGTATATGAATATCTGCTCGAAAAGTATCCCGGCGCTCACATCGAATTTTCTCAGGGGCGATCTTATGACTTCATCGTTCGCAATTTAAAAGAAGCCACCTCTATTGCTGTAGAGGTGAAAACCATTTCCGACCAAACAAGTTTTTCTAAAATAGAAAAAGCATTGAACATTACACGTGGTATGGCCACAGAGAATAATTTTGAAAGCGTAGAGCTATATTTTCTATGTGAGGGAACGCAGGAACCGTTGACCCGTCTACTGAGCCAGATGGCGGAAGCTTATCACGACCCAAAGCTGAACGTTTTTGTGAGTAGCTTGCTGAACGGTCAGCTATTTGGCGTTGTCCACGTCTTTTGATATTTAGGCATTTGATCAGCGATTTCTCAACTCACCTCGCCCCCTTCCATTCCCCCCCAAAATGAGCCATAAGCCGCCGCTTGAGGTGGGCCTCTGGACCTTGACCCTGCTGGACGACATCCCGGCTGTGGCCAATGACCCCGGAAAACACCGAAAAACCCCGCCAAATCAGGCGTTTATGTAAACCCCGCCGCAAGGCGACAGTACGAAAGATATACGATGTCGATCACCGCTGAGAAAAAAGCAGAGCTCATCACGAAATTCGCCACCAAACCCGGCGATACGGGCTCTCCGGAAGTGCAGGTCGCGATCCTGACCGAACGGATCAACAATCTGACCGACCACTTCAAAACGAACAAAAAAGACAACCACTCCCGCCGCGGCCTGCTGGCCATGGTGGCAACGCGCAGAAAGCTGCTTGATTACGTCAAGGGCAAGGATGAGGCGCGGTATACCAAACTCATCGCCGAACTGGGCATTCGCCGCTAGGGCGACCCAAAACAAGCCCGCCGGGCAATAGGGCCGCGGCGGGCTTTTCGTATGTGAAGAAAGACAAGACGAAATGTTTAACAAGCAATCCGTGTCGCTGGAATGGGCCGGCCGCACGCTGACGATTGAAACGGGCCAGGTGGCCCGCCAGGCCGATGGCGCCGTTATGGTGACTTACGGCGACACGGTCCTCCTCGCGACGGCCGTTTTTGCGAAGGAAGCCAAGCCCGGACAGGACTTCTTCCCGCTGACTGTCAACTATCAGGAAAAATACTACGCATCGGGCCGCATCCCGGGTGGCTACTTCAAGCGTGAAGGCCGCCCGACCGAGAAAGAGACGCTGACCTCGCGCCTCATCGACCGCCCGATCCGCCCGCTGTTCGTGTCCGGCTTCAAGCATGAAGTCCAGGTCGTGCTGACGGCTGTGTCCTACGATCTCGAAAACGATCCGGACGTGCTCGGCATGATCGGCGCCTCTGCGGCGCTCGTCCTTTCCGGCGCCCCGTTCATGGGCCCGATCGGCGCAGCGCGCGTCGGCTACAAGGATGGCGAATACCTCATCAACCCGAGCCAGATGGACCTTGAAGAGTCCGAGCTGGACCTCGTCGTCGCCGGCACCGCCGACGCCGTGATGATGGTGGAATCTCAGGCCAAGGAACTTTCCGAGGAAGTCATGCTGGGCGCCGTTGTCGCCGGCCATGACGCCATGCAGCCGGTGATCGACGCGATCATCGACCTCGCCGAGAAAGCCGCCAAGGCCCCGTTCGACTTCGAGCCGGTGGACAATTCCGCCGCCGTCGCTGCGATCCAGAAGATTGTCGGCGCAGACCTGTCTGCCGCCTACAAGATCACCGACAAGCTGTCGCGCCAGGTCGCCGTTGGCGAAGCCCGCGACAAGGCGAAAGCCGCGCTGGTGGGCACCGAAGAAGAGCCGGGCGAAATGTCCGGTGACACGTTCAAGGCCGCCTTCAAGGCAACCGAAGCCGCTGTGGTCCGCGGGGACATCCTGAAGACCGGCGAACGCATCGACGGCCGCAAGCTGGATCAGGTTCGCCCGATCTTGGCCGAAGCCGGCTTCCTGCCGCGTACGCACGGTTCCTCGCTCTTCACCCGCGGTGAAACGCAGGCGATCTGTGTGGCCACGCTGGGAACATCCGATGACGAACAGTACATCGACAGCCTCGACGGCACGCGGAAGGAAAACTTCCTCCTGCACTACAACTTCCCGCCATACTCCGTCGGTGAAACCGGCCGGATGGGTGGGGCAGGCCGCCGCGAAATCGGCCACGGCAAGCTCGCCTGGCGCGCGCTGAAAGCCGTTCTGCCGGATCACGCGGAATTCCCGTACACGATCCGTCTTGTCTCCGAGATCACCGAGTCCAACGGCTCGTCCTCGATGGCGACGGTCTGCGGCTGCTCGCTGGCCATGATGGACGCCGGCGTGCCGGTGACCCGTCCGGTCTCCGGTATCGCCATGGGCCTGATCCTGGAAGGCGAAGAGTTCGCCGTCCTGTCCGACATCCTGGGTGACGAAGACCACCTCGGCGACATGGACTTCAAGGTCGCTGGTACCGAAGTCGGCGTGACTTCGCTGCAGATGGACATCAAGGTCGCCGGCATCACCAAGGACATCATGGAGAAAGCCCTCGCCCAGGCGAATGGCGGCCGGATGCACATCCTTGGCAAGATGGCCGAAGCCCTCGGCGAAAGCCGTGGCGCACTGTCCGAGAATGCCCCGCAGATGGAAATCATCAAAGTGCCGACCGACAAGATCCGCGACGTGATCGGCTCGGGCGGCAAGGTGATCCGCGGCATCGTGGACGAGTCCGGCGCCAAGGTGAACATCGACGATGATGGCACCGTGCAGGTCTCCGCGCTTGACCGTCCGTCCATCGACAAGGCCCTGCAGATGATCAAGGAGATCGTTGCAGAGCCGGAAGTCGGCGAGATCTATCAGGGCACGGTCGTTGGCCTGAAAGACTTCGGCGCCTTCGTGAACTTCTTCGGTCCGAAGGATGGCCTCGTCCACGTGTCGCAGATGGCGAACGAGCGCGTTGGCCATCCGAAAGACGTGGTCAAGGAAGGCGACAAGGTCTGGGTCAAGCTGCTCGGCTTCGACGATCGCGGCAAAGTCCGCCTGTCGATGAAAGTCGTCGACCAGGAGACCGGCAAGGAAATCTCCGAAGACAAGGACGGCGAAGAGGAATAAACCTCTCCCCAACCGTATTCAGAAGGCCGCCCCGAAACGGGCGGCCTTTTTATTGCCCAGATGTTTTCCGGAACCCGGCCGCATTTCGCGCGTCAATTCGCTCAAGCAACAAGAATTGACGAGCCGAACACATGCCTGCCTGCAAAACTCATGAAGCCTCCCGTATTGTCTTTGCGCCGGAAGACACGCTTTACGGCGCGATGACGGACCTGGACCAGCTTGCCCTCTGGCTGTTGCCGGATGGGGAGGATATGCGCATCGACAAATTCGATCTGCGGCCGGGCGGCACGTTCCGCGTCTCTTTCGGCCGCGATGGAGACTGCCCCGTCGAGGCCATCAATGGGCGCTTTATCGACATCATCAGCGACCAGCAGATTGTGCAGATCCTGGAACTCGACTCCGCCTTGCAGGGCTTCACCGGCACGATGCGCGTCACATGGAGCCTTGAGGACGTCGCGGAGGGGACATGCCTGAGGATCGTGGCCGATGACACGCCGCCGGGCCTGGACACCGACTGGCTGACCCGCCAGTTCGAGTTGACGCTGGACAGGCTGGCCACACTGGTGGAGCGCATGCCCAGTGCCAGCATCATCTATTCCGAGGCCGGCGCCCAGCCCTGCTAAGCGTTCGCGTCTGACAGCGCCTTCGCCACCGCCGCAATCGTGCGGGCCACATCCTCCTCATCCGTCCGCCAGCTGACGACGCTGACGCGCATGGCGCGCTGGCCGTTCCAGGTGGTGGGGGAGAAGAATAGTCTTCGCCCCAGGCACCGAATTGAAAAGGCCGCCCCTCACCGGGCGGCCTTTTTTGTCTGGGGTGTCGCTGTCTGGGGATGTCTGGCCGGGCGGTCAGATGCCCTGACCGCCGGAAACTTCGATCCGCTGGGCATTGATCCAGCGATTGTCCGGGGCCAGAAGGCTGGCGATCATCGGGCCGATATCGTCCGGCACGCCGACGCGGCCGAGTGCGGTCATCTCCGCGAAAGTGCGGTTGAGGTCCGGCGTGTCGCGCACGGCCCCGCCCAGAAAGTCGGTCTCGATGGCGCCCGGTGCGACCGTGTTCACAGCGATGCCGCGGCTGCCGACTTCCTTGGCGAGATAGACGCTCAGCACTTCGACGGCGCCTTTCACTGCGGAATAGGCGGCGAAGCCGGGTGCGGCGACGCGGGTGAGCCCCGATGACAGGTTCACGATGCGCCCGCCATCGGCGATCAGCGGCAGCAGGGCCTGTGTCAGGAAGAAGACGCCCTTGAAGTGGACATCCACCAGGGCGTCGAACTGCGCTTCGGTCGTGTCGGCGATCAGGGCCATGTCGCCATGGCCGGCATTGTTGACGAGATGATCGAAGGTTTCGCGGTCCCAGACCCGGCGAAGCGCGACTGAGAGGCGCTCTGCGAAATCCGCGAAGCTTGCGGCGTCTGCCGTGTCGAGCTGGAAGGCCACGGCCTTGCGGCCCATGGCTTCGATCTCGCCGACGACGGCCTCCGCCTCTTCCGCGCGGGAGCGGTAGGTGAGAATGACGTCGCTTCCACGGCGGGCGATGCTGAGGGCAGTGTTGCGGCCGAGGCCGCGGCTGCCGCCGGTGACGAGTGCGATCTTTGTCATGCAGGTCTCCTTTTGTCTCTGCGATGCCGGATGCATACCGGCCGGGGCGGGGAAAGGCGTTGCCGAAACCTTCGCAATACTTGCCTGATTCTCCGGGGCGGCTGGCGCAGTGCCCGCAGACGCGGTAGACAGGCCCTCATGACAGATACGCTTCTCTCGCGCGTACAGGCGTTTGCGGATGCGCATGCCGGCGTCTCTTCCGGGGCAGGGGCCGGCGCGCCGACCCCCATTCCGGGGCTCACCTGCATCCGTGCCGGGGCACCCAGCGAACTGGACTATGCGATTTCCCGCCCCGTTGTCTGCCTCGTGCTTCAGGGCGGTAAACAGGTGACAATGGGCCGGAACGTCTATGATTTCGGTGCGGGCGAGTCGCTGCTGATCATGGCGGACGTGCCGACGATCAGCCAGATCCGGCAGGCCAGCCCGGAGGCGCCTTATTACTCACTGGTGCTCGATCTCGATCCTGCGGTGATTGCGGACCTCGGTGCCGAAATGACAGGGCTGCCGCCACCGCATGGCGGGCCGGTCCGGGTGGAGCCGACCGAGCGGGAAGTGGCGGACACGGCGCTGCGTCTGATGCGATTGCTCGATCGTCCGGCTTCTGTTCCCGTGCTGCAGGCACAGCTTGTCCGGGAAATGCACTATTGGCTGCTGGAAGGCCGTCACGGTGCGGCGATCCGGCGGTTCGGCTGGCCGGACGGACAGGCGCAGCGCATCGCCCGCGCCGTGGCCTTGCTCCGGTCGGACTATGCGCAGGCGCTGCCGGTCGAGCGCCTCGCGGCGGAGGCGGGGATGAGCCTGTCGTCCTTCCACCAGCATTTCCGGGCGATCACTTCGCTTTCGCCGCTGCAGTTCCAGAAACAGCTGCGCCTGATCGAAGCGCGCCGGGCGATGCTGGCCGAGGGGCTGACAGCCAGCGAAGCGGCCTATGCGGTCGGCTATGAAAGCGTGCCGCAGTTCACACGGGAATATGGCCGCCTGTTCGGCCAGCCGCCGGGCCGGGAAATCGCCGCCGCGCGTGCCCGTGTGCAACAGAGTGCCTAGGTGCCGGCAAGGGCCCCGGTGAGGCAGGTCTGCACCGCCGCGATTGAGTGCGCGACATCCGCGTCATTCGTTCGCCAGCTGACGACGCTGACGCGCATGGCGCGGCGGCCGTTCCAGGTGGTGCCGGAGAAGAAGGCTTCGCCACTGGCGTTAACGCGGGCGATGATATCATCGGTGAACGCGTCATTCTCTTCCTTGCTGGCACCCGCCCGCTCAAACCGGACGAGGCCCTGATTGAGCACGGGGTCGTTCAGCGCCTTTGCGCTGGCCCCGGGGACGGAAAGGGCGCCGATGCCTGAGACCAGCGCGTGGCAATGCTCGCAACAGCGGTCGATCAGATCCGCCACGCCTTGCCGCCCCAGTTCCTGCAGGGCCGCATAGACGGGGATCGCCCGGGCCCGGCGGGAGAGTTCGAGGTTCCAGTCATTCGGGTCCCGCGCCTCCCTGCTGGGAGAGAGGTAGGCCGCGCCCAGCGCCATGGCGGCGCGGTGGGCTTCGGCATCCCGCACAAAGGCAATGCCGCAATCATAGGGCACGTTCAGCCATTTATGGCCGTCGGTCGCCCAGCTGTCGGCAAGCTCGATCCCTTCGGTCAGAGACCGCAGCCGCTCGCTGACCCGCGCGAACAGGCCGAACGCGCCATCGACATGCACCCAGGCGCCTGCCGCCCTCGCCACCGGGATCAGCGCGGCGAAATCGTCGAACGTGCCGACATTCAGGTCCGCCGCGTTCAGGCAGAGAATGATCGGCCCGTCATAATGGGAGAGCTTTTGCTCCAGGTCGTCCAGCTGCATGTCGCCCATCGGGCCGGTGTCCACGTCCACGATGTTGGACTGGCCAATGCCGAGATAGCGGATGGCGGAATCAATGGAGCCGTGCCGGTTGCGGCTTGTCAGAACGCGGATCGCGGGTGCACCGAAGAGGCCCTCTTCCTCCACATTCCAGCCAGCATGGGCGAGGACGCGGTGCCGCGCCGCCGCAAGCGCCGTGACGTGCGCCATCTGGCACCCCGTCGTGAAGGCGAAGGAGGCGTCTCGCGGCAGGTCGAACAGATCCTTCAGCCATTCGCCCGTGATCTCCTCGATCATCGCAGCGGCCGGGGCGACGGAGAACAGGCCAACATTCTGGTCCCATGCCGAGACAAGCCAGTCGGCGGCTGTGGCAGAGGGCAGGGACCCGGCCATGACCCAGGCGAAGAAGCGCCCGCCCGCATTGGCGTTCAGGCCCGGCGTGGCCTTCGCGGCCAGGGCGTCAATGATCTCACCGGCGTCGCGGCCCGTTTCCGGCAGGGGCGCCTCAAACGCGGCGCGCAGCTCTGCGGCGCCCGCCTGTGCCCCGGCGGGGCCGGTGTCCAGATTTTCCAGCCATTTCCGGGCATGGTGCCGGGCGCGCTCGAATGGGTCAGACATGTCGGCCTCCTTGAGGCTACGTCATACGCCCATGCCATCGTCCCGCCACCCGGAATTTGCGCCGCACTGTACAGGCTGTCCGGGCAAACATGTGGCCCGGGCAGGCAGGCGGGGGTTTCCCCGTTGAACGGGCAGGGGGTTTGCCGCTAAAGCCAATGCATGACCAAGCGCAAATCCTTCCTCATCGCGATGTCCGGCGGGTCCGGCTCCGGCAAGTCCACCCTGGCCGAGGCGCTGCTGGACCATCTGCCGGACGGCAAGGCCGTGATGTTCGGGGAGGATGCCTATTATCACCCGATGAGCTTCTACGGTGACCCGGCGAACGAAGAAGAACGCCTCGCCCTGATCGCGACCATCAATTATGACGCCCCGGCCTCCAAGGAGGTGGACCATCTGGTGAAGGATCTGCGCGCGCTGAAATCCGGGCAGGGGATCGACCAGCCCATCTATGATTATGACCGCCACGACCGCAGCATAAAGACGCGGCGGATCGAGCCTGCGCCGGTGCTGATCCTGGAAGGCATTCACGCGCTGTCCATGCCCAAGATCCGGCCGCTGATCGACCTGTCGGTCTATGTCGACACGCCGGACGATCTGCGCCTGGCGCGGCGGATCCGCCGGGACGTGGTCGAACGCGGGCGCGATGTGGAAAGCGTGCTGCAGCAATATCTCGGCACCGTCCGGGCGGCGCATTACCGCTGGACGCATCCGGCGAAATTCGAGGCCGATCTCGTGATCGCCGATGAAGGCCTGCCGGCCTATGGCAATGTGCGGCCCACGGGCGAAGCGCTGGAACGGATGCTGGCGCCTGTGCTGGCGCGCCTCCAGACCGCCGGGGTGACCTGACCCCGCGGGGGCTTGTAACTGTTCTGTTCATGTTCGGCGCGATACAATGCGCAGACCATGACGATGCGTGCGCTGTTTCTTGCGATGGGATTCCTGATTGCGGCCTTGCCGGCGGCGGCGTGCGATATGGATGTGCGCCATCGCGGCCAGACGGTGGCGGACTATGTTGAAACCGTACAGCCCTGCCTGCGGCAGTGGCCGGCGGGCTATCTTGCCGATGCGCGGATGGAGGCCGATTTCCTGGCGCGTGTGAATGACGAGCGTACCTCGCGTGGGCTGAAACCGCTGCGCTATCGCCCGGAACTGCTGGACGCGGCCCGCTTCCAGAGCCTCGACATGGCGTACAATGGTTTCTTCGGGCACCAGAGCCCGGACGGGCGCCACCATGATGCGCGCGTCGCCGCCTTCGACCGCCGCGCCCTGGTCAAATACAGCGCCGAGAACGTCGCCATGGTGGAAGCCGTCCGGGGGCGGTGGAACCAGCGGGATGCCGTTGCCCGGCTGCATGGCAATCTGATGGACAGCCCCGGCCACCGGGCGAACATCCTCAATCCCGATATTACCGACGTTGCGATGGGCGTGGTGCGGACGAAATCCGGTGTCTGGGTGACGCAGGTCTTTGTGGACCTGACCGGCGCGCTCCCGGCGCCGCTGCCGGTGCGCATGCGGCCGGGCCAGCGGCTGGACATGACGCCCGCCCTGCGCGGCTGGCACTTCCAGAATTTCGGCGCGAAGCAGGCGGGTAATCGCTATGTCGCGCTGGGGCGGGCGATCCCGGCAGGCCTGCATGGGGATATCGAACTGACCGCGAATGGCCGGATGCGCGGGGAACAGCCGGGTCTCTACTACACGATCCGCCTGCCAGGCCCCGCCGTGACGGTGGGGCGCTAAGCGTCAGAGAAAGCCGGCGATCTCGTCCAGCGGTTTCTTGATCAATGCGTGCTTCGGCACCATCGCGCCGTCTGCCGGGTGGCCCGCGACGAGGATCAGGAAGGGCTTCTCCGTCTCCGGACGGTTGCAGATGCGGTTCAGGAATTTCATTGGGTTCGGTGTGTGCACCAGCGTGGCGAGGCCTGCCTCATGGCAGGCGGCAATCAGCAGGCCCGTGGCGATTCCGACGCTTTCATGGATGTAGTAATTCTTGCGGTCTTCGCCTTCGCGCACGCCGCCGCGGCGCTGGGCAAAGATGCAGATCAGCCAGGGCGCAGTTTCCATATAGGGCTTGTCGGCATCCGTCCCGATCGGGGCGAGGGCGTCCAGCCATTCCTCGCCCGCGCGGCCGGAATAGAATTCACGTTCCTCGGCCTCGGCCGCTTCGCGAATTTCGCGCTTCTTCTCCGCACTGCCGACGCAGGCGAAATACCAGGGCTGGTGGTTCGCGCCGGAAGGCGCAGAGCCCGCCGTGCGCACGCAGGCCTCGATGATGTCTTGCGGCACAGGCTTGTCAGAGAACTGACGGACAGAGCGGCGAGCCGCCATCCGGTCATGGAAGGCGAGGGCGCGGGCCAGCATGTCGTCTTCCGGCAGGTCGGCATAGCCGGTCAGGGGCACATGGGTGTCGGGCGAGGTTTTCATGCCTCACCGATACCATGTGCCCCTTTTCCGGCAACATCACTTACCGGTTATCGAACTCGGCACGGACGAGTTCCAGCCCCCTCCGCGTGATGCGGTAGGGCTGGCCGCCCTGCGAGGCGATGGCGCGTTTGCGCTTCAGCTTTCGGAAGAGGCGCAGGCTGAAGCCCGGATAGCGCCAGCCATCGCGGGTGAAGCAAAGCAGGTCTTCCGGCTTGTTGTGTTCGTTGCGGATGATTTCGATATGCCCGCCCTGTGCGAGCAGGTGGATTATTCTTCCGGTAGCTCCGGAACGCCGACGGCGTGGAAGCCGGCGTCGACGTGGATGACTTCGCCCGCGATGGAGTGGCCGAGCTCTGACAGGAGGTAGAGCGCGCAGCCGGCGACGCCGGACATGCGGGTGTCTTCCT
This sequence comes from Hyphomonas adhaerens MHS-3, assembly GCF_000685235.1. NCBI lineage: Bacteria > Pseudomonadati > Pseudomonadota > Alphaproteobacteria > Hyphomonadales > Hyphomonadaceae > Hyphomonas > Hyphomonas adhaerens. The sequence goes on along the minus strand of NZ_ARYH01000001.1, from coordinate 724,674 downwards.
TGAGGAGGGACCAGTCGCGGCCCGTGCCCATCAGGCTCTTGCCGCCGCGGATGCCGGCCAGCGACAGCGTGCGCATCGCGCCGGCGCTGATCGCGTTGACGCGGATGCCCTGCGTGCCGAGGTCACGCGCGGCATAGCGGGTGGAGGCCTCCAGCGCGGCCTTGGCAACGCCCATGACGTTGTAGGACGGCACGGTCCGCTCCGCGCCCAGATAGGTCATGCAGATCATTGCGCCGCCATCAGGCATGATTTCTGCCGCGCGGCGGGCGCTGTCGATGAAGGAATAGACCGAGATGTCCATCGCGCGGCGGAAACCTTCGCGGGTGGTGTTCTCAACCATGGAGCCGACCAGTTCGTCCTTGCCGGCAAAAGCGATGGAGTGGACGAGGAAGTCGATCTTGCCCCATTTTTCCTTCACGGAGGCGAAGGCGGCGTCCATCGAAGCGTCATCGGTCACATCGGCGGGGATCATGAAGTCCATGCCGATGGACTCGACCAGCGGGCGCACGCGGCGCTCAAGGTTTTCGCCCTGATAGGTGAAGGCGATCTCGGCGCCCTGGGCGGCCAGCTGCTGGGCGATGCCCCAGGCGATGGAGTTCTGGTTGGCAACACCCATCACGATGCCGCGCTTGCCCTTCATCAGGGTGCCTTCGGGCGGGGTCCAGTCATCAGCCATGGCGCGAATCCTTCCTGCTTATCCTTGAAGAGAACGGCTAGGGGGGCGGTTGGCCCCCGTCAAGCGCGCCGGATCAGGCCGGCTGGTCCATATTCTTCAGGCCGACGCGCATGTCGGTGGCGGTGTAGACATGCTCGTCATCGACATAGACGCGGCCATCGGCGATGCCGAGGACCAGCTTGCCGCGGCGCACGCGCTTCATGTCGATTTCGTAGCGTACCAGCTTCTTGTCGGGCGTGATTTCGCCGGTGAAGCGCACATCGCCAACGCCGAGGGCGCGGCCCTTGCCGGGGCTGCCCGACCAGCCAAGCCAGTAGCCGACGATCTGCCACATCGCATCAAGGCCCAGGCAGCCCGGCATGACGGGGTCGCCCGGGAAGTGGCATTCGAAGAACCAGAGGTCCGGCGTGATATCGAGTTCGGCGACCACATGGCCCTTGCCGAACTGGCCGCCATCCATGGTGATCTCGGTGATCCGGTCCATCATCAGCATCGGCGGGGCCGGAAGCTGGGCGTTGCCGGGACCGAAATAGCCACCCTTGCCGGATTCGAGCAGGTCTTCCTTGGAGTAGGAAGATTGGGGCGTGTGAAAGTCGTGCGGTCCGGACATGCGTAGTTTTCCTCAGCGTCTGTAACCGGACTTGAAGGCACTGGACCGCCCGGATTGTCAACTCATATGGCGCTGTTTTGGCCTCAGAGGCCCGTTTCACCGGGGTCGGCGCCCCACAGCGACGGTTCGGGCGCATAGCCCCGGAAATCCTGGGCCCGCACGCGGCACCAGCCCCGTGTGCAGGCGCCGAGATCGACCAGAACGCCCCGTCCGAGATCGGCCACAGCCTCTGCCCCCGGCATCGGGTCCTGGCGCAGCACGGTGGGGGTTTGCACATAGGCCTTGTGGCCGTCTTCCAGCATGCGGGCATGGACCCAGACTTCGGTGCCGGAGGGGTCGCGCACGCGCCGCCAGTTCTGGCTTTCCTTGATCACCAGCAGGGGCAGGCCCTTGCGCTGGTATTCCCACAGCACCGGATGCTGTTTGGACGGGCCCGCCCGTCCGTTGACCATGGCAAATTTCAGCGTTTCGAAACGGGGGACGGGTTTTCCCGAGAATCGCGACACCCGCACCAGTTCCGGTGCCTGTGCCATGGCGGCCCCTCCAAGGAAGAACACGGCCGAGATAAGAAAGGGTGCCCACTTCATGTGCATCTGCTTCCAAAGCGAATTCTGCGACAAGATTCCACGCTCTGGTGAATTAGCCGTAAAATCTTCGGCATTGGCGTTCCGTCAGGGCTTTGCTAAGGCCTCCGCAGAGTCGAATATAAAAGATACAAAGGGTGCTCATGCCGACCAGGAAGCTGAAGATCGTCGTCACTCGCAAACTGCCGGCCGCGGTGGAATTGCGGATGAAGGAGTTGTTCGACGCCCGCCTCAATGAGGACGATCACCCGTTCACACAGGAAGAACTGGCCGAGGCGATGCAGACCGCCGATGTGCTGGTGCCCACCGTGACCGACCATATCGACGGCCGCCTGCTTGCGCGCGCAGGCGAGCAGCTGCGCCTCATCGCCCAGTTTGGCGCTGGTGTGGACAATATCGACGTGCAGAGCGCCATCCAGCGCGGCATCACCGTGACCAACACGCCGGGCGTGCTGACCGATGACACGGCCGATGTCGCCATGTCGCTGATCCTTGCCGTGCCGCGCCGCCTGAATGAAGGCGCGCAGATCATGGATGCCGGCGGTTTCGATGGCTGGACGCCGACCTGGATGCTGGGCCGCCGCCTTGCCGGCAAGCGCCTCGGCATCATCGGCATGGGCCGGATCGGCCAGGCCGTCGCGCGCCGGGCAAAATCCTTCGGCCTGCAAATCCATTATCACAACCGCAAGCCGGTCGGGGCCCGGGTCGAGGAACAGCTGGAAGCGACCTATTGGGACAGCCTCGACCAGATGCTGGCCCGGATGGATATCGTCTCCATCAACTGCCCGCATACACCGGCGACGTTCCACCTGATGAATGCCCGCCGGATCGAGCTGATGAAGCCGGAAGCCTTCATCGTGAACACCGCCCGCGGCGAAGTGATCGACGAGGCCGCGCTCGCCCGCGCCATCAAGGCCGGCAAGCTGGCCGGAGCGGGGCTCGACGTGTTCGAACGCGAACCGGCCGTGAATGAAGAGCTGATCGGCCTGCCGAACGTGCTGCTGCTGCCGCACATGGGTTCGGCCACGATCGAGGGCCGCACCGAGATGGGTGAGAAGGTCATCATCAACATCAAGACCTTCGCCGACGGCCACCGCCCGCCAGACCGGGTTATCCCCGCGATCCTCTGAACTGGTGCCAGCTAGCGCCGTGCTTTCCTGAGGTTGCGTGCGCGTGCGCGGACGGAGGCGGCCGGATCTTCTTCTGCAAGTGCGAGGACCTTTTCGGCTTCGGCGGTGATGCCCGGATCGCGCTCAGCGAGGTGGCAGAGAAGATCCAGTGACCAGGCCCGCAGGAAAGGGCGCCTGTGCGCCAGCAACGGGCGGGCAAAGGTGAGGAGGCGATCTGTCACTTTGTCCGGATAGGGCAGGAGGCGTGCACTCTGGCAGATGTGCAGCTGCGCATCCCAGGCCGTGATCCGGTCGAGGTGGTTTGCCAGCGTCACGCACTGATCCGGGGCAAGCGCCTCACCGTTTTCGGCGTGATGCTTGATCAGCCAGGTCGCGCCGGACGAAACCGCATCGTCTTCATCCGCAGACAGATCTGCCAGCATACCGAAATAGGTCTCGCCGGATCCATATGTTGCCGCCGCCTCAGTGAGGACGGAGGGAGACTTCCGGTCAAAAGCGGCAAGCTGGTTCCTTAGCGCGTGTGGCTCCGTCATCGCGCTTCCGATCCCTCATCAGTCCAGCGCGCCAATATAAGGCAGGCCGCGATATTTGCCGGCGTCGTCCATGCCGTAGCCGACAAGGTAGCGGCCCGGGGAATCGAAGGCGCAGAAATCGACGCCTTTCTCTCCGCGCGGGGCCCAGGGCTTCTGGGTCAGCGTGCAGGTGATGACTTCCTTCGCGCCCTTGGCCAGAAGGTGATGTTTGGCGAAATCCAGCGTCCGGCCTGTGTCGAACACATCGTCCAGCAGCAGCACGCCGCGATCTTTCACCTGCCGTGACAGGTCCGCGCGCACGACCACGCGGCCGGAGCTTTCGCGGGCATCGCGATAGCTCTCCAGCCAGATCACATCCAGCATCGGGTGAATGTCGCGCCGGGCCAGCGCTTTCATCAGGTCAGACGTGAAGGGCGTCGCGCCGATCAGGATGGAGACGACCGTCCAGTCGCCCGTCAGGCGCGGGGCCAGCCGGTCAGCCAGTTCGTCGATCCGGGCCATCAGCTGGTCTTCCGGGACGATCACTTCGATGTTCGTGTTGTCGCTCATTCCGTCTCGTTTCCGTCGGGCGTTTCAGGCGCCGCCTCGTCGTCCGGGGGCGCCAGGGCGTCCCTGGGGGCGTCCGCCCTGTCGACCAGGGACAATTCGATCTGGAAGCTTTCCATGGGGGCCTGTTCCAGCACGACCTGGAAACGGCCGTCGGATCCGGCGGACAGGCGGGCCGGCTGGATCGCACCATACCGGGTGGCGACGGTCCGGCCGCGCTCGTCTTTCAGGTCGACCTTCACCAGCGGGGTGTTGACCGTGGAGCGGGCCACGTTTTCGGCCCGGCCGGAGACGGTGACGACGGGGATCGTGTCGTTGAAGGTCCGCGAGCGTTCGATATCGGCGAATTCGATGCCGAACCGGTTCACCGTGAAGCCGGCCATCTTGTAGGCGCCGGCCGCTTGCGGAAGCACTTTCACCACATCATTGCGGAACATGATGGCGGCGACGCCCAGCACAAAGAACAGGACCGCCGTGCCGATCCAGGAGAGCAGGGCTGCCGTGCGGCTTTTGCGGCGGCGCTGTTCGCGCACCCGTTCGCGGTAGATTTCATGGGCGGCTGCCGGGCTGGCGCCGGCCTTGTCTGTTTCCAGCCCGATCGGGGCGACAAACCACGAATGCCCGCAGGCGGCGCACTTCACAGTGCGGCCGCTTTCACCGATTGTTGAGTCATCGGCGAAATACTGTGTCTCACATTTCGGGCAGGTGAGGATCATGCCTTGGTCTTTCCTGCAATTCGCCTCAATAATCCAGCCATCCGGGCCAATCGATGGAGCCGATGAACCTCTCGAGACTCGACCCTTTTGACGATATTGCTGTGCGTCTGGATAACGTGTCGTTACGCTACGACACTTCGGATGACGTTCTTAGCGGTATTGATCTCAGCCTGAAACAGGGATCTTTCACTTTCCTGACAGGCGCGTCCGGTGCTGGAAAATCCAGCCTTCTCAAACTGTTGTACCTGGCGCTGAAGCCGACACGGGGCGACGTTTCCCTGTTTGGCCGCCCTACGGGGCGCCTGGCCCGCGACCAGCTGTCGGCGATGCGCCGTCGGGTGGGGGTCGTCTTTCAGGAGTTCCGCCTGCTGGAACACCTGTCAGCATATGAGAATGTTGCCCTGCCGCTGCGCGTTGTGGGCCGCAAGGATGCCGACTACCGGGCCGATGTGGAGGAATTGCTGGCCTGGGTGGGTCTTGGCAAGCGCCTGCATGCCCGCCCGCCGACGCTGTCAGGCGGGGAACAGCAGCGCGTCGCCATCGCGCGCGCCGTCGTGACCCAGCCGGACATCCTGATTGCTGACGAGCCGACCGGGAATGTCGACCCGGAAATGGGGTCGCGCCTGATGCGCCTGTTCCTGGAGCTGAACAAGCGCCGGGGCACGACGGTGATCATCGCGACGCATGACCTCGGCCTCGTGCGGCAGGTGGAAGCGCCTGTTTACCGGCTGAACAATGGCCTCCTGGTGCGCGACGTGGAGTATGGCGGAGACGGCATGGCCGGCCGCCGGCGGACCGACCCGACAAAGGCGGAAGACTGATGGCGCGTGAAACTCCCCTTCTGCCGGTCGAAGACGCGCGCGAGGCGGCGCTGTTCTTTGTCGTCGCGGCGCTCTGTTTCCTTGCTGCGCTCGCCGCCCTGTCGGCCAAGTCCACTTACGGGGCGGCCCGGGCCTGGACGGCGGAAGTGGAAGGCGAAATGACGGTCACATTGCAGGATGTCGACCGGCGAGCGGCTGAGGATGCCCGGAAACTGATCGAGAAGACCGACGGCGTCACTGCGGCGCACCTCCTGTCCAAGGAGGAAATCGACAAGCTGCTGGAACCGAATTTCGGCAATCGGGGCCTGCCCGACAGCCTGCCGCTGCCACAGCTGATCGCCGTGACGGCCGATCCGGGCGCGGTGGACATGGGCCCGACCCTGCAGCGCGTCCTGACGGAGGCGGGCTATGACAGCGCCGTCGATGAGCATGCGGACTGGGCCGGTGACGTGCGCCGCGTGCTGGCCATCACGCGCCTGATCGCGCTCACCGCCGTGGCGCTGCTCGCGTCGACAGCCGTTGCCGTGATCGCCTTTGCGACTCATGCAGCCTTGCTGGCCCGGCGGGACATTGTCGATGTCCTGCACCTGTCGGGCGCGCGCGACCGTTTCATTGCCAGCCTGTTCGAGCGGCGGTTCTGGGTGCTCGGCCTGCGCGCCGGGGCGGTCGGAGCGTTGCTGGCGCTCGGCGCGGCGGCGGCTGCAATCTTTGCCGCCCGGGCCCATGGCGGGCATGCTGGCCTGCTGCCGGAACTCAGTCTCGACTATACCGATCTTGTCGTTCTGGTGATGACCCCGGTGATCGCCGGTCTTGCTGCGCGTCTTGCCGCCCGCGTGACGGTGATCCGAGCCCTCAAGAGCATGATGTGAGCCGGGAGCCGCGCCTCCGCCGCGGACGGCCCCGCTTCGGCGTGATGCTGGCCGTGTTCGTGCTGGGCCTGCTGGCGGTCGATTTCCTGCTGTTTGCGCAGCGTGCGGCGACCATGAAGCCGGATCCGGCGGTGAAAGGCGATGCCATCGTTGCCCTGACCGGCGGATCGGGCCTGCGCATCGCGGAAGGCGTGCAGCTGGTCTCCGAAGGCCGGGGCGGGCATCTGCTGATTTCAGGCGTGCATCCGGACGTGACGATGGAAGACCTGATCGGCCTTGCGGGCGGGGACCCGGACGTCTGGGCCTGCTGCGTCACCATTGGCCATGCCGCGGAAACGACGCTGGGCAATGCCGACGAGACCGCGGCCTGGGCCTATGAGAACGGCTACCGGGACCTGATCCTCGTCACCTCCGACTATCACATGGCCCGCAGCCTGCTGGTGCTGCAGGATGCGATGCCGGACATCGCGCTGGAACCATGGCCTGTGCGCACGGTTGTTGATCCGTCGCATCTTCTGACGGACTACAAATCCCTGAAGGGCGTCTTTCTCGAATGGGCGAAGTGGCGGGTAACGACGCTGGAATGATTGCGCGCGATTGGCTAAGCCAGCGGGCATGCGAGTCTTCACTTCCCTCCTGTTCGTGGTCTGGCTTTATCTCTGGATGGCCATTCTCGGCATCCTGTTCCTGCCCAGCCTGATCCTGCCGCGCGGGGCGACGGTTTTCGGCATCCGGACCTATGCGCGGGTCATCCGGCTCGGCCTGCGCCTGATCTGCGGCATCAGCACGGAAATCCGCGGGCGCGAGAACATGCCGGAAGGCCCCGTGCTGTACGCGGGCAAGCACCAGTGCATGTATGACGTGTTCATTCCCTTCCTGGTGATGCGCGACCCCGCCATCATCATGAAGAAGGAACTGCTCTGGTATCCCTTCCTTGGCTGGTATGCGCTGAAGGCCGCGATGATCCCGATTGACCGGGCGGGCACGACAAAGACGCTGAAAGCCATGGTCGGCGAGGCGAAGAAGCGGGCGGAAAACTACCGCCAGATCGTCATTTTCCCGGAAGGCACGCGCAAGGCGCCGGGCGATCCGCCGGACTATCACGCGGCCGGTATCTCGGCCCTGGCCAAAGCGATCGAGGCGCCGATCGTGCCTGTGGCCACCAATGCGGGCCTGTGCTGGCCGGGCAGGGGCTTCCTGCGGCGGCCCGGCAAGGTGGTCTACGAGATCCTTCCGCCCATTCCCGCTGGCCTGCCGCGCAAGGACATGATGGCAAGACTGCAGGGCGAGCTGGAACCGGCGACCGATGCGCTGGTGAAGGAAGGCCTTGCCGTGCAGGGCCGCGAGCTGCCGGCCAGCTAGAGGATTTCCCGGATATGGCGTCTCCCACCCCCCCGAAGAAACGGTCGCGCCTCGGCTTGTTCCTGCCCTTCGTGCTTCTTTTTCTCGCCATCGGGGCCTGGTCGGCCTGGTGGCATGTCGCTCGTGGCCGGATCGATCAGGCGGTCGACACATGGATCGCGCAACAGGAGGCCCGCGGGGCGGCCTTCACCTATGCCGGACGGCATATGGGCGGATACCCTTTCCGGTTCGAACTGGTGTTCGACGCGCCTGCCTATGAGGGCCGGCCGGGGGAAGCGTCCTGGGAAGGCAGCCGGGCCGAATTCGTGATGCAGGCCTGGAACCTGACCCACATGATCGGCCGGATGCCGGGCCATCACGTCATCACCGGGGCTGACGGTATCCGCAACAGCGTGGATTTCGACGGCCATGCGGCGTTCAGCCTGTCCTGGAACAAGGCCGGGCTGAACCGGTTCGGCTTCCAGTCCGGCGAGGCGCAGGCGCTGCTGGCGGGCCAGATCTACAATCTCAGCAATCTTTCGCTGAACCTCGCCCCGCGCCCGGAAAGCCCGGACGACCTGATGGTGGCGATACAATGGGACAAGCTGGCATTGGACGCGGCCCCTGTCGGGGCCCCTTATCTGGGTACGGAACTTGGGCCGTCCCGCCTGATCGGGGAAGTACGTGGATTCTTCCCGGCCTATGAGGCGTCCGGCCGGGAAATCAATCGCGTCTGGCCTGTGATGCTGGAGACCGGCGGCGAGGTGGAAGTCGCCCAGCTGTTGCTGGATTGGGGCCCGCTGGACCTCGGCGCGCAAGCGAATTTGACCCTCGCAAACGGCCGCTCCAACGGCGCCTTCAAGGTACGCATCGAAAATGCCGATGAGCTGAAGCAGGCGATGATCGATAGCGGCTATTGGGGCCAGCAGGAACAGATCGTTTTCGGCACGCTGGAAGCGGCCTCGCGCGATGACGGATTCCTCACGCTGCCTGTCAAGGACGATACGGTCTTCGTCGGCCCGGTGCCGCTGGGCAAGCTGCCCGGCAGCCGGCCGTGACGGCGCCGTCGCACGCGGCGATCCAGGCGGCCTGCGAGGCCCTTTCCGCAATCGACCCTGCGCTGGCCCGGGCCCATGCGGCGGTCGGTGTGCCGGAATGGCGGACGCATGAGGCGAGCTTTGCGCTGCTGGCGCGCACCGTGGTCTACCAGCTTGTCTCCACCCGCGCCGCCGATGCGATCTGGGGCCGGGTGGGCGCCTTCCTCGGAGAGGTCACGCCAGAGCGCGTGCTGACCTGCGATCAGGAGGGCCTGCGGGCCTGCGGTCTCTCCCGCCCGAAACTTTCTCACATGAACACAATCGCTGCCGCCATCGCAGACGGGGCGCTGAACCTCGTCCGTGTCGAGGCGGCGGATGTGGATGCGGCGCGCGCGGAATTGCTGGCCGTGAAGGGAATCGGTCCGTGGACGGCGGACCTGTTCCTGCTCTACGCCGCAGGAAAAATGGACGCCTTCCCGCATGGCGATGCCGCGCTGATGGAAGCGCACAGGCGCCTTGGCGGCTATGAAACACGCATGACGAACAAGGCATTTACCGCGCACGCGGAAAGCTGGCGCCCGCACCGGGGCGTTGCGGCGCACCTCCTGTGGGGGTGGGTAAATGACGAGCGCGCAAAGGCCGGGATTCCGCCAGCCTGAGCGCCGTGCCTTCCCAAAGGGCGGTCACTGTCATATTCTCATGACAAGAATCGCCTAGATTACCGGGTGACCAAAGAGGAGCGTGCGTCTTCAGTCAGTTCAATCAGGTTTCCGTTCTTTGCCAGATGGGGGGTCATCATGGCTGAGGTTCTCACAGCGCCGCCCAGCGGGCGGCCTGCACTGGTTCTGAATGCCGATTACAGGCCGCTTTCCTATTATCCGCTATCATTGTGGCCGTGGCAGGAAGTCGTGAAGGCGGTTTTCCTCGATCGTGTCGATGTTATTGCAGAATACGACTATGTCGTACGCTCTCCGAGCACGGAATTCCGCCTGCCGAGCGTCATCGCCCTGCGCGATTTCGTGCGTCAGGACCGCCCGCCGGCCTTTACCCGTTTCAACGTGTTCCTGCGCGACGGTTTCCAGTGTGCCTATTGCGGGGCGCAGGACCAGCTGACCTTCGATCATGTCACGCCGCGCTCGAAAGGCGGTCGCACGACCTGGGACAATATCGTTGCCGCCTGCAGCCCGTGTAACCTGAAAAAAGGCAACAAGCTGCTGAATCAGACAGATTTGCACCTGCTGCGCCGGCCTTTCCGGCCCAACAATTACCAGCTGCAGGAAACCGGCCGCCGATTCCCGCCCAACCACCTCCATGAGACGTGGATGGATTATCTCTACTGGGACGTCGAGCTGGAGAGCTGATTAACCATCAGACCGCTGTATTTGTTACATATTCGCACCCGAACTGTCACAAAAGCCTTATGAAATCGGGCTATCCGCCAACGGATGCCCTCCTCGCGTCAGAAGCCCAGGCCGGATTACAAGGCGATTTTCATCTCCGATGTGCATCTCGGCAGTGCCGGGTGCCAGGCAGATGCGCTGTGCGCGTTCATGAAAACGCATACATCCGAACAGCTCTATCTTGTCGGTGACATCATTGACGGCTGGCGCATGCGCAAGAAATGGTATTGGCCGCAGTCCCATACGAACGTCGTCCGCCGCATCCTGACGGCCGCCAAGCGCGGCACGGAAGTCACTTACATCATCGGCAACCATGACGAGTTCCTGCGCGCTTTCCTGCAGTTCCGGCTGGCCTTCGGCGATATCCGCGTGAAGAATCGCGCCCTTCACGATGGCGAGGACGGCAAACGTTATCTCGTCGTGCATGGCGACATGTTCGACGGCATGATGCGGGCTGACCGCAAATGGATCATGCACCTCGGCGACCATGCCTATAATTTCCTGCTGTGGACGAACACGAAGCTCAACGCGATCCGCCGCCGCCTCGGCATGCCTTACTGGTCGCTGTCGCAGGCCCTGAAGAAACGCACCAAGCGGGCGCTGAACCACATCCACAATTTCGAAGGTCATGTGGCGGACTATTGCCGCCGCAAGGGCTATGACGGCGCCATCTGCGGCCACATCCACGTTGCCGAGATGCGCGACATCGACGGTATAACCTACATGAACGATGGCGACTGGGTGGAGAGCTGCTCTGCCCTTGTCGAGCATCATGATGGCCGCTGGGAGCTGCTCCACTTCCAGCCGCACACCGTCAAGGCAGACGAGCCGGTCGCAAAAGAGGCCCGCATCCGCGCGGTGGCCTGAACGGCGGCTTTCTAGCCCAGCACAGGTTTCAGCAGTCTGGTGACATTCTGGCGGACCCGCATGGATTCGATCAGGGCCAGGATCAGGACCGAAGCCCCGAACGCCACGCCGAGCGACAGCAGAACCTGAACCTTCCACGGGGCGTCAGCCAGATAGGTCCGCACCAGCAGGAAGACCGGCACGTGGATACAGTAGAGCGGGAAAGACACCTGCCCCAGATAATCCGACACCCAATTGAACCAACGGGCTTGCGGCTGGATCCGCGCGCCGACCGTGATCAGCAGCGGGCAAAGCACCGCAACGCCGAGGAACGGATAAAAGCCGGACATGTGGAACGGGAAGAACAGCATGGCCAGCATGACACCATAGATGCCGAACGCCGCTGTCAGGCTGCGGCTGACCGGCAGCCGCCGCGTCAGGTATTTCGGGGCTTCCTGGGTCAGCGCATAAATCAGCATGCCGGCCAGGAAGGATGCGAACACCCGCGGGAATCCGAGCAGGAAATGTTGCGGTGCGAATCCGACCCCCGGTGTCAGCAACCGGCCAGTGGTCAGCGTCAGGTAGCAGGCGCCGATGAACAGGATGAGGAAGCAGGCGAGACTGCCGATCAGCATGGACCGGCGGCGCAGGCGCACAAACCAGATGAAACAGACGCTGGCCACGAATTCGAAGAAAATCGACCAGAGCGGCCCGTTGGAGGGGAAGAGCTCGAAAATGCCGGTCGCCGGGACATTGTAGTCAACCAGGCCCGGAATGAAGAGAAGGTTTCCGGCATGGACCAGGGCGAAACGGGTGGAATCGACCTCTCGTCCGATCGAATTGTAATAGGCGAGCGTTGCAACGGCGCCGAACAGGACGCCGATCGCCACGGTGGGGGCGAGGCGTGCGAAGCGCTGGTTGATATATGTGCCCGCGCTCATGCCCCTGCGAAGACGGTTCGCATAGGAGTGATAGATCACGAATCCGCTGAGAACAAAGAACATGTCCAGCGCGATATAGCTGTTGGTCAGGAAGGGATAATTTTCCGGCCCGATATAGTGATACAGGACCACGATCAGCGCCGCGATGCCGCGAAACCCGTCCAGGACGTAATAGCGCTGGACTGCCGCGCCGCCTTTTTGTGTCGATCCGCTGGTCACGCGCGCCTCGCTCTTCCTCTGAGTGGAGAAGCAGCTGCAGGATTGGTGCCAAGTCAGGCCCGCATCCTCGCAATGGCCTAGCCCGGCGTCTTCGCGACGCAGGCTTTCGCGCGGGCAAGGATTTCGTCGCCCGTCACCGTATCCATCAGCTCACCCCGGCGCAGGTTCAACGCTTTAAACGCTTCCAGTTCGGACACGCCCTCGGGGATGGCATAGGCGTTGAGATAGGTCATCGCCGACACCAGCAGCTGCGACTGGAAGTCTGCGTCTTCGGGCAGGGCACCATCGGCGATCAGATGGTCCGCCGCGCTGATCAGGGCCGCGCAATCGAGAGGGCTGTCCCCGCTCGCGGCGGGCGTGGTCGCCGTCTCTGCAGGGCTGCAGGCGGCAAGGGCGAAGAGAGCGGCGCCCGTGGCGAAGACTGAAAGACGTTGCATGAAAAGCCCTTTCTGATGACCGCGCCTGTTTAACCCGGCAATGATGCGCCCGCATCCGGAAATGTCTCCCGCCGTTGAATGGCCCGCTTGACTTCCCCCGCCGCCCCGGCCACCCCACGCCGATGACTTCCTCCCTGAAGGCCATTCTTGGCCCCACCAATACCGGCAAGACGCACTACGCGATTGAACGGATGACTGGCTTTGGCACCGGCATGATCGGTCTGCCGCTGCGCCTTCTGGCGCGCGAGGTCTATGACCGGGTTGTGGCCATGAAAGGCGCGGCCTCGGCGGCGCTGATCACGGGCGAGGAGCGGATTGTTCCGTCCACGGCGCGCTATTTCATCTGCACGGTCGAGGCGATGCCGGTGGAGATGCGTACGGATTTCGTGGCGATCGACGAAATCCAGCTCGCCCAGGATGAAGACCGCGGCCACATTTTTACTGACCGTATCCTGAATTTGCGCGGCAATCACGAGACGCTGCTGCTGGGATCCGATACGATGCGCGGCATTCTGGGGCAGCTGAAACTGGGCGCGGGAACAGAGCCGCGGGAGCGGTTCTCGGAGCTGCGCTATACAGGCCACACTAAGATCACCAAGCTGCCCAAGCGCACGGCCATTGTCGGCTTCAGCGCCGAAGAGGTCTATGCCATCGGGGAATTGCTGCGCCGTCAGAAGGGCGGGGCAGCGGTTGTGATGGGCGCGCTCAGCCCGCGCACGCGCAATGCGCAGGTTGAGATGTTCCAGTCCGGCGAAGTGGACTACATCGTGGCCACCGACGCGATTGGCATGGGCCTGAACCTCGATGTCGACCGGGTTGTCTTTGCCTCGCGCACCAAGTTCGACGGGCGCCGCCACCGGCCGCTGACAACGGCCGAGTGCGGACAGATTGCCGGCCGGGCCGGACGGTTCCGGCAGGATGGGGAATTTGGCGAAACAGCCGACTGCCCGCCCTTTGAGGAAGAGCAGTGGCGCGCGATCGAGGCGCACCGCTTCGATCCGGTGGACGCGATCCAGTGGCGCAATTCCGATCTTGATTTCTCATCGTTGAAAACGCTGATCCGAAGCCTGGAAAAGCCCTCCGGCAATCCGGTGCTGATCCATACGCCGCACGCGCTGGACGAATGGGTGCTGCGCCGGATGAGTGAGGATGGCCATATCGGGCCGGATGTCGCCGGGACGCGCAAGGTGCGCCGCCTGTGGGATGTCGCCCGCCTGCCGGACTTTCGTAAACTTGGCCCGGAGGGGCATGCCCGGCTGGTTCTGGGCCTTGCTGAAACGCTGATGGACCCGGATGCGCGCCTGTCGAATGCCGGGATGGAACGGCGGCTGGACGATCTTTCCTCCACCGAGGGCGACATTGCGAAGCTGCAGCAGCGCCTTGCCAGCATCCGCACATGGACCTATGCGGCCAACCGCCCCGACTGGTTAGAGAACCCTACTTATTGGCAGGAAAAGACCCGCACGATAGAAGACGCCTTGTCGGATGCGCTACACCAGGCGTTGACAGCAAGATTCGTGGACCGAAGAACAACAGCGCTGCTTGCCAGCCTGAAAAAGGAAGATGCTCTCGTGACTGACCTGACGCCGGAAGGCGACGTGACCGTCGAAGGCCACATCGTCGGACGCCTGAAAGGCCTGACCTTCGAACCGGTCCTGGATGCCCGTACGCTTGAAGGCAAGGCTGTGCGGGGTGCCGCCGCCGCGGCTATCCGGCCGATGCTGCTGCAACGCCTGGCCTTGATTGCGGGCGCGCCGTCGGACGCGTTCACGCTGGCCGACGATGGCTCGATCGAACATGACGGCGCCGCCGTGGCGCGCCTGTCGAAAGGGTCTGCCTGGATGACGCCGCGCGTTGAGCTGGTCGGCGCCACCGAGACTGAGCCGCACGACCGCGAACCCGCCCGGGCCCGAATCGAGGAATGGCTGCGCAGCGAAATCGCGCGCCTCCTGCCCGTTCACTGGAAACTCTCTGCGGAAAAATCCGGCGAGACGCTGGAAGGCCTGCCACGGGGCCTGGCTTTCCGCGTGCTGGAAAGCGGCGCGGCAGTGGACCTGCGCAATGACGACCAGTCGATCCGCCTGACTCCGGAACAGCGTGAGGCGCTCAAGGGCATCGGCATCCGCGCCGGTCGGGTGGCGGCGCATGTCCCGGACGCCCAAAAGCCGGCCGCCCAGCGCATGATTGCCATCCTGCGCGCGGTGTTTGCCGATGAAGGCTTCCCGCTCGCGCCGGAAGGTGCGGGCTCCTTCGCGCTGGACGGCACGTGGCCGGAAGAGGCGCTGGCCGCGAACGGGTATCTCCGCTTCGGCAAACGCGCTGTCCGGGCCGACCTGGCAGAGCGTCTCGGCTGGGAACTCTCCAAGCGCCGCCGCGAGGCCGGCAAGAATGCGTTCGCGGTACCGATCGATCTCGCATCGGTCGTGTCCTGCCCGGCCGATGATTGGCCCGCCGTGCTGAAGGGCTTCGGCCTGGCGCCGGCGGAGAAGGACAAGGAAACCGGCGCAGTCACGTTGTGGCGCTATGGCGCCCGGTCCCGTCCGGAAGAGGGCGGTGGACGCCCGCCCCGCCGCGAGGGCGGGCAAGGACAGGGTAAACGCCCGGAAAACCGCGACGGCGGGAAAGGCGGCCCCCGCCGGGGCGGCAAGCCCGGTTCGCCGCGCAGATCCGCGCCGCAAAGCCGCCAGCCGGACCCGAACAGCCCCTTCGCCGCTCTGGCAGCGCTCCTGCCGCCAGAACCGCCGCCGAAAAAGAAGCGCAAGCCGAAGAAAAAGAACGGTCCGAAACCGGGCGCTGGCGGCGAATCCGCCGGGACCGAGGCCGCTGTCGCGAAGGACGGCTTTACCTACACGCCCTTCAGCTGAGCCTGCCGATGGCCGACACGCTGCGCCTCGATGTCTGGCTCTGGCGCGCGCGCTTTTTCAAGACTCGGTCTCTGGCAGCCGGCCATGTGCGCCGGCGCGGGATACGCCTGTCCCATAACGGCCAGACGCGCCGGGTCGACAAACCCGGCCAGGTGATCACACAGGGTGATGTTGTAACCCTTGTGCGCGGGGCGCATATAACCAGCGTTGAGATCATGGACCTTGGCACGCGGCGCGGTCCGCCCGCCGAAGCCCAGGCACTGTACAGACTGTTGGAAGGCGGACCCGAATGAACATTCTCAGAAATCTCTTCCGGTCCCGAACCCCGGCCGAGCGGGACATGGACCCGAAACTGGCCGCTGCGGCGCTACTTGTCGAAGCCGCCCTGGTCGATGGCGTTTATGTGAACATCGAAAGCGACATGATCGCGGAAATCCTGCTGGAGGCGTTTGAACTGGACGCCGATCAGGTGGATGTGCTGCTCGCCGAGGGCGAAACGCTGGCCGAGGAGGCCGTCGATTCCTTCAATTTTACCCGGCATGTGAAGAAACTTCCCATGAAATCAAGGGTCTCTGTGATTGAGGGGCTCTACCGGGTCGCCCTCTCCGATGGGGAGCGCTCGGACGTAGAGGATGCCTTCATCCGTCATGTGGCCTCGCTCCTCTATGTCGATGACGTCGCCCGCGCGGGCGCCCGTCAGCGCGCTGAAGCCCGCCGCACTGCGTAAAGCTAAAGACACCGTGCAGGACGCCGCATTGACAGGGCCCGCTGAGCGCGCCATTTCGCCCCTGCAAAAATCCTCTGAAGAAGCCTCCCGCTCATGACCTATATCGTTGTCGATGCCTGTATCCGCTGCAAGTACATGGATTGTGTCGAGGTTTGCCCCGTCGACTGCTTCTATGAGGGCGAGAACATGCTCGTCATCCACCCCGAAGAATGCATCGATTGCGGCGTGTGCGAACCGGAATGCCCGGTCGAAGCGATCAAGCCCGATACGGAGGATGACCCGGACGGCAAATGGCTGAAGTTGAATTCCGACTATTCAAAGACGTGGCCAAACATCACGCGAATGAAAGAGCCGCCCGCTGATCGCGAACAATTTGCCCAGGAAACTGGTAAACTTGAGAAATACTTCAGCACAAATCCGGGGGCTGGCGACTGACGGTCTGGTCCGCCCGGACCCCCGCAGATGCTGCAGGACTGAGGAAAAGTTAACGATTTCCGGCGCTTCGTTAACTTCATACATGGTTAACGCTTGCGCAGACCTGTTGAAAAAGCTGCACATTTGTGATACTGTCCGGTCTTGAGCAATAAATGAAAAGAGCTGCACTTTCCTAACTCAGACCGTAACGACAACGGACTGGGGTAGGTTTCTTCGGCTCTTATATGTGTAGAAAAGGGCGATAACCGACATGGCGAAAAAAACAGATGCCTCATTGACGTTCGGGGTGGGTCAAAGCGTCGTTTACCCGGCACACGGGGTCGGCAAGATCACCGGGGTCGAGAAGCAAACTGTCGCCGGGATGGACCTTGAAGTTTACGTCGTCGCCTTCGATCAGGACAAAATGATCCTTCGCGTGCCGACCAATCGTGCCGAAGCCTCCGGCATGCGCGCACTGGCCGGCTCCAAACTGGTTGAAGACGCCCTCAAGACGCTGGGCGGCAAGGCCCGCATCAAGCGCACCATGTGGTCGCGCCGTGCCCAGGAATACGAAGCCAAGATCAATTCGGGCGACCTGATCTCGATCGCGGAAGTCGTTCGCGACCTGCACCGCGGCGAAGACCAGCCGGAACAATCCTATTCCGAGCGCCAGCTCTATGAGAGCGCGCTTGACCGTATGGCCCGCGAACTCGCCGCTGTCGAAAACATCGACAAGGGCTCAGCGATGGAAAAACTCGCCGAGTCCCTGGCCAAGAAAAAAGTTGCGGCGTAACGGCGAAAGCCTGACCGTCTCATCATGCGAAAACGCCCTGCAGCCCGTCTGCAGGGCGTTTTTGCGTCTGATCCCTAACAAAACCGGGTATTCCGTTTACGAAGTGATTCGCCGGGCCACGTCCTGTTAACCTTAATGAAAACCTGAAAGCGCACTCTTTTCTCCGTTGCCGGACATTCCGGTGACCCTTGGGTTGGACCCCGAAAGCACGGAGAAAACTCCGGCCGGACGGGAAACGGGTGACAGGAGAACGAGATGCCCTATTCAGATATGCCTTTGCCGCCAGGTGCCCTTCTGGGTGCAGATGCCTGCGCAGATGACTTCTACCAGGCCGGCCTTGTTTGCGCCGCCGGAATCGATGCCGACATCGATCTGGTCGCCGCGCACAAATGGTTCAACCTCGCCGCCTCGCGCGGGCATGAGGAAGCCAAATGCCAGCGCCAGGAAATGGCTGAGCTTCTGAGCTCGGAAGAAGTGAAGATGGCGCTGTCCGCTGCGCGTGACTGGCTGAAGCTCGCCCACTAAGACACGGCGGTTGCAGCCGGGGTGATTCCGCCCCGGCAGGTGAAAGCTTTCCTTCGCCGCGGCGCGCTGCGTGCGTTTGCACCGCATAGGGACGTATGCGGGTGACGCGCATTCCTGGCCTTGCCCCGGGGCGGCCGGAAACAAAAAAGCCCCCGGTGTGCCTGCCCGAAAGCAGATGCACGCCGGAGACCGTTTCAGATGCAGATGGCTGCATATAAATTGCCGGTGCTGTGGGGGGATAGACGCCGGCAAAAGGGGAGGCGGTGTTACGAACTCACCGCGCGATTGGCCTGGAACCCGCTCTTCTTCTGGGTCGGCCGGAGCAGGAAGTAGAGGAAGGCGACGATGAAGCCCATGTCCATCAGGACGATCAGTGTCGTCGTGAACGGGATCGTGCCCTGGTACCAGTCCGGCAGATAGACATAGGCAACGCCCAGTTTCCCGAGGAGGCCCGCCCAGACCACCGGGCGGTACCGCACAGGGTCACCGCCGACAATCGCATAGACAACGCCAAAGCACAGAACGAGCGCCCCCGTCACTTTCATAAGTGCCGGGTCAACGGTTCCGACCGTGCCGGTCATGGCGACCATCGTCTCCGGAGAGATGAAAAGTGGCGCGCCGATTGCAAAGTTGAAGAAGGCGGCAGCCCAGAAAAAGATTTGCCAGTCTTTCATGTTCGTCTCCCTCTGCGGCATGCCGGACGTGCCCGGACCCGCCGCTTTTTTGAACATTCCCCCCAGAATTCCTTGGAAACCTTTATGACGGTTTTCGCCAATCGATCGAATTGATCGGAACACCCCCGGTTTGTGCGGTTTTTACAGTAAATGCGTATGCGGACGGGCCAATCGGCCGCGCTGACCGTGAATTGGGCGCGGGTGTCCGCCTGCCGGTGAGCGCCCGGCAGGCCCGTCTTGCCTCGCTGCAGGGCGGAGACCTGTTTCAGGTTGAGACGCCGCCGCCGGTGTAAACCTGTCTCCCGGCGGCACAAAGGCCGCCGTCAGCCCACGCTTCAGCCCACCCTGCGGTCCATGTCTTTCCAGTAAGGCTCTCTCAGATCCTTACGCAGGATCTTGCCGGACGGGTTGCGGGGCAGGGCCTCGATAATATCGACCGACTTCGGACATTTGTACGCGGCGATGCGTTCCTTCGCCCAGGCGATCACGCTTTCCGGTGTTGGCGTCTCGCCTGGCTTGGGCACCACAATGGCTTTCACCGCTTCGCCCCATTTCTCGTCCGGCACGCCGATCACGGCGACATCTGCGACAGCCGGGTGGCTGAAGATCGCGTTCTCGACTTCGGCAGGATAGACGTTCTCTCCGCCGGACACGATCATGTCCTTCACGCGGTCGTGGATATAGAGAAAACCGTCTTCATCGAAATAGCCAGCATCGCCCGTATGGAAGAAGCCGTCGCGGATTGCCTCTTCTGTGGCATCCGGACGGTTCCAGTAGCCTTTCATGACAAAGCTTGCCTTGACGATGATCTCGCCGACCTCACCAGTCGGTACGGGCGTACCGGTCTCGTCGACGCAGCGGATGACGGCGCCGGGATAAGGTACGCCGCAGGAGCGGAGCTTGCCCCAAGACGGATCGTGCGCTTCCGGTGGCAGGAACGTCGCCGCGCCGACAGTTTCGGTCAGGCCGTAAAGCTGGGTAAACCGGGCACCCATGATTTCCTTGGCTTCCAGCAGCAGGCTCTCGGCTATGGGGGAGGCGCCGTAGAAGATCTGCTTGAGCTTGCTCCAGTCGATGTCGCGCACGTTCGGTTGCTGGGTCAGCATCAGGATGACCGCGGGCACCCAGAAGGCGTGCATGATCTCCTGGTCTTCGATCAGGCTGAGGATGGCCTGCGGGTCGATCTCGCGCAGCACGACGGTGCGGGCCCCCTGGATTGCGGCGAGCAGGCCGATATTGACGCCAGCCACATGGAACAGGGGCATCGCGTTCATCACGCCTTCGCCCACACCATAGGTGGACCATTCCAGCATGGCCGCCTGCTCGAACAGGGAGCGGTAATTCGCATTGGTCAGCTGCACGCCTTTGGGCAGGCCGGTCGTGCCGGAGGTGTAGAGCTGGATGACGTCATCTTCCGGCTTCGGCGTCAGGCCCGGCAATGAGGCGCTCTGGCTGTCGCGCCATTCGCGATAGTCGGGCCATTCCGGGTGGCCGCCGTCGACAGCGATGATCTGGACAAGATCGGGCAGTTCGGCGCGGATCTCTTCGGCCATGTCGTAAAAATCCTGGCCGACGAACAGGACTTTCGCGGCGGCGTCGGACAGGATGAACTTCACTTCCGGCGCAGCGAGGCGCGTGTTGACCGCTGTCATCACGGTGCGGGCCTTCGCGGCGCCGTACAGCATCTCGTAATATTGAGAGGTGTTCTTCGCGAGATAGCCGACCCGGTCGTCCGGCTCGAGCCCCAGCGCGATCAGGCCATTGGCCACCTGGCTGGAATAGGTGTCGAGTTCCCGATAGGTCGTTGTCTCGCCTTCAAACCAGAAAGCGGTGTCCTCAGGACGCATCTGGGCCTGCACGCGCGGGACATCCGCCAGAAAAGGCATTGCCTCTGTGTCGATCATCGGGTCCTCCGGTATATTTTTTTATCCTGGCCAACTCTAGTCGGTTCCAGCTGCTTGTCAGCCCATGACCGGACTGTTGCTGCAGGCGCAACCCTTGCGGCCTTCGCGCGTTTACGGCACTTGATGCCTATGACTATTCAAACCCCCGCTCCGAACGCCGATCTCGCCGAAACCATGCTGCAACTGGGCCGGAATGCCCGGGCAGCGTCGCGCGCGCTCGGCAAACTGACCGCTGACGACCGTACTCGCGGCCTGAAAGCCATTGCCGCCGCCATCCGCGCGGCTGCGCCAGATATCCTGGCCGCCAATGCCGAAGACATGGAAGCCGCCCGCGCCAAGGGCCTGGACGCTGCCATGCTGGACCGGCTGGCGCTGGATGAGGCGCGCGTGGAAGGCATTGCCAAGGGCGTTGAGGCCGTTTCCGGCCTCGCGGACCCGATTGGCCGCGAACTCGCCCGCTGGACCGTGCCGTCCGGGCTGGACATTGCCCGCGTGGCCGTGCCGCTGGGCGTGATCGGCATTATCTATGAAAGCCGCCCGAATGTGACGGCCGATGCTGGCGCGCTCTGCCTGCGCTCCGGCAATGCGGCGATCCTGCGCTGCGGCTCGGAAAGTGCCCGCTCGTCCCGTGCGCTGGTCGGCGCCATGCGCGGCGCGCTTGAGAAAGAAGGCCTGCCGCAGGATGCCATCCAGCTGGTTCCGACGCAGGACCGCGAGGCCGTTGGCCATCTCCTGTCCGGTCTGGACGGAGAGATCGACGTGATCGTGCCCCGCGGCGGACGCGGCCTGGTCGAGCGTGTTCAGATGGATGCCCGCGTGCCGGTGATCGGCCACCTCGAAGGCCTGTGCCATGTCTATGTCGACAAGGCGGCGGACCCGGAAAAGGCGGTTGCGATTGTCGTCAACGCCAAGATGCGCCGCACCGGTATCTGCGGCTCGGCCGAGACGCTGCTGGTGGATTCGGCGATTGCGGACACATTGCTGCCGAAACTGGCGGATGCGCTGAAAGCCGCCGGGTGCGAGTTGCGTGGTGACGAACGTGCCCGTGCGATCGTGCCCGACATGAAGCCTGCGACCGAAGAAGATTGGGCCACGGAATACCTGGCGCCAATTCTGGCCGTTGCCGTGGTCGATGGCATTGATGGCGCGCTCGCCCACATTTCCCGCTGGTCGTCCGGGCATACCGAAGTGGTCATCACCGAAGACCAGACCGTGGCTGACAAGTTCTTTGCCGATGTCGACAGCGCCATCCTGCTGCACAACGCCTCGTCCCAGTTCGCCGATGGGGGCGAGTTTGGCATGGGCGCGGAAATCGGCATCGCGACAGGCCGCATCCATGCACGCGGACCGGTCGGGGCAGAACAGCTGACGACCTATAAATACCTCGTCCGCGGCAAGGGGCAGGTCCGTCCTTGAGGCCAGTCCGGTTACCGGGTCCTGCAAAGGGGCTGCGCATCGGCCTGTTCGGTGGCAGCTTCAACCCGGCGCACACGGGCCACCTCCACGTCGCCGAAACGGCCATGAAGCGGCTTCAGCTGGACTGGATCTGGTGGATCGTCGCGCGCGGTAATCCGCTAAAGACAGACCATGGCGATTTCCATGCCCGTTTTGCCTCGGCAGAAGCGGTGGCCGGGCATCATCCACGGATGATCGTCACCGATATCGAGAAACAGCTCGGCTACACCTATTCCTGGCAGACCTTGCTGACGCTGTCCGTTCATGCCCCGCAAACGGATTTCGTCTGGCTGATGGGCGCCGACAATATGACCAGCTTCCATCATTGGCGGCGCTGGCAGGACATTGCCCGGATGATGCCGATCGCGATCGTGGCGCGGCCGGGCGTGGGGCCCGGTGCACGCAATTCGAAATTCGCCCGGACATTCGCAAAGGATCGCATTCCGGAGGCCTATGCCCCGATCTTGCCACAGCTTGCCGCGCCGGCCTGGGTCTACCTGAAAGGCCCGCTGGACCCATCCTCCTCCACGGCCATCCGGAAGGCAGAGGCATGAGCCTGACCCCGGAAGAACTGGACCGTCACCGGCGCCATATCCTGCTGAAGGAAATTGGCGGGCCGGGCGTGCAGAAACTGCGCGCCGCGAATGTCTCCATCATCGGGGCAGGGGCGCTTGGCGGTCCTTGCGCGCTCTATCTTGCGGCGGCGGGCGTTGGCCGGATCGACCTCTGGGACGATGACCGGGTGGAGCGGTCGAACCTGCAACGGCAAGTTCAGTTCACGGATAAAGATGTTGGCGCGCCAAAGGCGGAGACCCTCGCGGCGCGCCTGCAGGCAATGGATCCATCCATCAAGGTGGAGGTAATGGCCGAGCGGTTTGGGGAAGGCGCGGCGCCTGC
The DNA here is from genome assembly GCF_000685235.1 of Hyphomonas adhaerens MHS-3. Classification (NCBI taxonomy): domain Bacteria; kingdom Pseudomonadati; phylum Pseudomonadota; class Alphaproteobacteria; order Hyphomonadales; family Hyphomonadaceae; genus Hyphomonas; species Hyphomonas adhaerens. The sequence continues at coordinate 701,715 of NZ_ARYH01000001.1, read as the reverse complement.
CGGAGACATCCTGATCGATGCGTCCGACAATTTTCCCACACGCTATGCCCTGAACCGGCTGGCGCATGAAACCGGCCGGGCCATGGTGCATGGGGCCGCGGCGGGCTGGAGCGGGCAGGTCAGCGTCTTCGCCTCCGGCCTGCAGGCAGATGCGCCCTGCTACCAGTGCTGGGTGCCCGAGACGCCGCCGGACGCCGAGGCTTGCGACGAAGTTGGCGTGGTCGGCGCCCTGACCGGCATGACCGGCACGGCGATGGCGATGGAGACCGTGAAACTGATTACCGGAGCGGGCCGTCCATTGATCGGCCGGGTTCTGCTGATCGACGGCCTAAGTGCTGAATCGCGGACCGTCACACTTCGCCGGGATTCAGGCTGCCCGGTTTGCGCAATCAGGTGACTTCCGGAATTGACAGGGCAGGACCGGGCGCGCTTACTCTGCGCATCTGATTCAGAAATCAACCGGGAGGAAGGAAACGGGCATGCGCCGTTTTCTGGTGGTTCTGCTTACCCTTGTTGCGATTTTGGCTGCTGGCTGGTTTGCCCTCCAGCGCGCCGATATCGGCTATGACCGGCTTGAACTCGTCTATGCAAATTCCGACAGCCGCATCCTGCCGCTTGAGAACGGGTTGCGCGTGCATTACCGCGATGTCGGCCCGCGGGACGCGCCCGCGATTGTGTTGGTGCACGGATTTTCGTCCTCGTTGCATACATGGGAGCCCTGGGTTGCAAACCTGAAGCGGGACTATCGCGTGATCTCGCTGGACCTGCCGGGCCATGGCCTTACCAATTGCCTGGATGGCGACCGCATCGGCACAGAACAATTCGTCGAGACGGTGGATGCGGTGACGCGCGCACTGGGCGTCGACAAATTCACCCTTGCGGGCAATTCCATGGGCGGCGGTGTGGCCTGGGCCTATGCGCTGGCGCATCCGGCGCGGCTGGAGGGTCTGGTCCTGGTCGACGCGTCCGGCTGGCCCGAAACGTCCCAGGAAGAACAATCGGATCCCCTCGTCTTCAAGCTGTTGTCGAATCCCGTCGCCCGGCGCCTGATGAAGAATACCGACATGACGTGGCTGGTGCGGGACGGCCTTCGCGACAGTTTCGCCAATCCGGATCTGGCCACAGACGAGATGGTCTACCGGTACACCGCGCTCGCCCGCGCGCCCTGCCACCGCGATGCGCTGATGGCACTGACATCGGGCGGCAAGGGCCGTATCTGGGCGACGAAGGAAGCCCTGTCGGACATCAAGACCCCGACGCTGATCCTGCATGGGGAGCAGGACAATCTGATCCCGGTCGCCGCCGCCCGGAAATTTGCCGATGCAATTCCCGGGGCGGAACTGGTGATCTATCCCGATGCAGGCCACTTGCCGCAGGAAGAGCTGGCGGAAGAATCCGCAGAGGATCTGCGGTCTTTCCTGGCAGACATCAATGCGCCGGAAACGGCCTCGGCGGAGCCGGCGGAAGACGGTTGATGCTGTGTCCCGGAAACCGGCGGGGGTCTTCACGCGTATAAAGGGAAGAAGGAGAATTCTGATGCGCCTCGCCCTACCCGCCTTCGCCGCTGTACTGCTTGCAGCCTGCACCAGCCAGCCCGACTATCGTGAAGAGACGGCCGCCCCGTCCACCGTGCCGTCTGTGGATCTGACCCGCTATGCCGGGCTTTGGTATGAGATCGCCCGCTATCCCAACCGGTTCGAGCGGGACTGTACGGGCGTCACCGCCGAATACGGCCTGAAGGATGACGGCACGGTCTCGGTCACCAATACCTGTTTCGAGGGATCGCTGGACGGGGAGAAGAAGGTGGCGGAGGGCCGGGCGCGCGTCGTGGAAGGCTCGGGCAACAGCCAGCTCAAAGTGAAGTTTGCGCCGTCCTGGGTGCCGTTCGCGGAGGGCGACTACTGGATCCTCGCGCTGGAGCCGGACTATTCCGCCTCGCTCGTCGGCAGCCCGGATGGAAAGTATCTCTGGATCCTGTCCCGTACGCCCCAGCTTGCGCCGGCGAAACTGGAGGGCCTGAAACAGCGCGCCGAAGACCTCGGATACGAGACCGCGCCGCTCGAAATGACGGTCCAGCCGCAATAGGCCCGTCATGGCAGGTCAGGCGCAACAGGGGTGACGGGTTGTGCCAGCTCTGATACGGCGAAAGCCATGAGCCTGCCTGCCCTAGATGACCGCAATTTCGACGCCGATCGCCAGCACTGGATCGAGGTGCGCGTCTATTACGAAGACACCGATTTCACCGGCATGGTCTATCATGCGAACTATCTCCGCTTTTTCGAGCGGGGCCGGTCAGACTGCCTGCGGGATGCGGGTGTGTCGCACCAGGACCTGCTGAACCGCGAAGACCCGGCCGCCTTCACGTTGACCCGGGTCGCGGTGGACTACAAACGCGCCGCGAAAGTCGATGACCTGCTCCAGATCCGCACGCGCTATCTCGGCCTCGACGGGCCGCGCTTCCTGTTCCGCCAGGCTTGCCTGCGTGACGGCGAGGTGATTGCCGAGGGCGAGATCACCGCCGTGATGATCCATGCAGACGGCCGCCCGCGCCGGCCCGTGCGCGAGATGAAGGACACGCTCGCTGCCTTCCGCTGGACGGGCGCAGAATCAGCCTGACGGACAGGCTCGGTGCAGAGGCCCCGCACGCGAACCCGTGGTGCCGCTTTCCCGTGCAGGGTTAATAAAATCGAACAAAATCTTAACCCTTCCCACCTAGCCGGGAGGCAAGCTGCGGAATCAGGGCGCTCTGCCGTGATTCTGCCGGAATTGTTGTAGAAACAGGGGCACCAAGCGCCCGTCTTCACGGGACGCACGCCTTATCTGCGGGCTGCCGGCCTGCCATCTTCAAGGAGCACATTCGTCCTATGGAATCGGAAGCGATCGGCACAGCGGCCAGTAATACCGACTTTTCACTGATTGCCCTCATTTTCGAGGCAGATCCGGTCGTCAAACTGGTCATGTTCATGCTGTTCCTGGCCTCGGTCTGGTCCTGGATCGTGATCGGCGAGAAACTCTTCTCGCTGGGATCGGCCCGGAAGAAAGCACGCCAGTTCGAAGACGCCTTCTGGAACGGCCGGACCGAAGACCTCGACCTGCGCCCGGGCTCGGGCGGCGGCGACGCGGCCAGCCGGGTATTCCAGGCGGCTGCCCGCGAATGGTCGGATGCCCGCCGCGTGGCGCCAGGCTCCGGAGAGGCGAGCGCCCTTGTCGGCCGGGCAGAGCGCTCCATGCGCGCCACGGTCGACCGGGAACTTGGCCGGGCCGGGAACGGTCTTGGCGTTCTGGCCACGATTGGTTCGGCGTCGCCCTTTATCGGCCTGTTCGGCACGGTGTGGGGCATTATGAATGCCTTCCTCAACATCGCTGCCCAGCAGGATACCAGCCTTGGCACCGTGGCCGGCCCGATTGCCGAAGCCCTGTTCGCCACCGGCATGGGCCTCGTCGCCGCGATCCCGGCGGTGATTTTCTACAACAAGTTCACGGGCGACCTGACGCGCTTTGCTGACCAGCTCGACGCCTTCTCGCAGGATGTCCTGGTGCGCCTGTCGCGCCGGGCGTCTGATCCGGCGCGGGATTGATCGCATGGGTATGATCCTCGGCTCTGGCGGCAAGGGAGGACGGCGCGGACGCCGGTCCCTGAACGCTGAAATCAATGTGACGCCCTTTGTGGACGTCATGCTCGTCTTGCTGATCGTGTTCATGATCACCGCGCCCATGCTGGTGCGGGGTGAGGACATCAGCCTGCCGAAAACAAAGTCCGGCCCGATCCAGACCGACCCGAACGATGCGCCTCTGGCAATCACCATCAAATCGGATGGTGCCGTGTTCATCCAGAACACCGAGGTCCAGGTCGATACGCTGGGGCCCCAGCTGCAGGCGATCATTGGCGAAGGGTATGACAAGCCGATCTATGTGCGCGGCGATGAAGCGACGCCTTACGGCATCATGATGGAAGTCATGTCCGAGATTCGTGCCGCCGGTTACACGCGCGTCTCGCTCGTGACGGAACAGAAGAAATAAGGAGCGGCCGGCAGGAATGCTTCGCGGCCTGACAGTCTCCACGATCGTGCACGCGTCCGTCCTTGCGATGGCGGTCTTGTCATGGCCGCACCAGAAGTCGGATTGCGACAAGATGATCGAACGCCTCCAGAAGGAGGAGCCGGGCCTCGCCCCGGTCGATATCCTCATGCGCATCCCGCAATGCGCCAGCGCCATCGACGTGCCGATCGATTTTGTCGAGATCGGCCTCGTGACAGACATTGCGCCCGTGCAAAAGGCCGAGGAGCCGCAGGAAGAAGAGGAAGCCGTCCCCGAAGAGGCGGAAGAGGCGCCCGAACCTCCGCCTCAGGAAGAATCGGCTCCGGAAGAGGAAGAAGTCGTCATTCCGGACGAGGAGCCTGAACCTCCGCCGCCGGAGAAAAAGGAAGAGCCCAAGAAGGAAGAGCCGCCTCCGAAAAAGGAGGAGCCCAAGCTGATTGAGAAGCAAAAGCCCAAGGCAAATGACGATCTCGACTTCCTGAATGAGTTCGAGGACATCCTGAAAGACAAGGCGCAGGACGAACGCCGCACGCCGCGTGAGGAAGTGCCGCCGCAGATCAACAAGCCGGTGCTGCGCGATGCGCAGGAAGACCGGCCCGGCGCCGGGGAGCGCCGCGGCAACACGGCCTCGCTCCAGGCCGCCATGCGCCGCCAGATCTATACCTGCTGGCGCGGCGTGTCCGACCTGCCGAAGGAAGACCAGATCGATGTCCAGATGCGTGTTACGCTGAACCGAGACGGCACGCTGAAAGGCAATGTCGAACTGGTCAGTCCGCGCTCGCGCCCGATCGGCCGCTCCGGTATTGCCGTGGACGTAGCGTTGCGTGCCGTGCGCAAATGTGCCCCTTACCAATTGCCCGAAGACGATTATGACCTGTGGAAAGACATCAATGTCACCGTCAGCCCGACCCAGCCCTAGACCCGTTCAAAGGAGGAATCCCATGACCCGCCTGCTGCTTGCCCTGGTGATGGCGTTCACCGCCGCCATTGGTCTGGCGCCGACCGCCTCGGCCGAACTCAAAGTGCTGGTCGAAGGCAGCGGCAATTTCCAGCCGACGCCTCTGGCCATCCCGGACTTCGAAGTCCGCGGCGGCACGAACACCGAGCTCGCCCGCCAGATCGCCGACGTTGTGCGCAACGACCTCGAATCGACCGGCCTGTTCGAAATGCAGAACCCGGCCTCCTTCATCCAGAAGGATCTGTCGATCGACGTCCAGCCGCGTTTTGCCGACTGGAAGATCATCAAGACTGACGGTCTCGTCGTCGGTGCGTTCGAGGAGCTGCCGGATGGCAAGATCGCCGTCTCGTTCCGGCTGTGGGATGTCTATGCAGGCGATGTGATGCGGATCAATGGCCAGCCGGGCCGCCGCCTGACCACGACTCCGGACAACTGGCGCCGCATCGCTCACAAGATTGCCGATTCGATCTACACCCGTCTGACCGGCGAGGATCCGTACTTTGACACGCGGATCGTCTACATCGCCGAGACCGGTCCGAAACTGAACCGCGTAAAGCGTCTCGCGATTATGGATTCCGACGGCGCCAACCAGCAATACCTGACACCGGGCACCAACACGGTGCTGACGCCGCGCTTTAGCCCGTCGGCGCAGGAAATCACCTACATGTCGTATGAGGGCGGACGTCCGCGCGTCTATCTCTTCAATATCGAAACGGGCCGCCAGGAATTGCTGGGCAATTTCCCTGGTATGACCTTTGCCCCGCGCTTCTCGCGCGATGGCGAAAGCGTGCTGATGACCCAGGCCGAACGCGGCAATTCCGATCTCTACATCATGAACCTGCAGACCCGGCAGTCGCGCCGCCTGACCGATCATCCGGCGATCGATACATCGCCATCGATGTCGCCGGACGGCAAGGCCATCGTCTTCACGTCAGACCGTGGGGGCAGCCCGCAGCTCTACATCATGAACACGGATGGCAGCCCGCGCACCTGTCCGTCGGGCGGCCGGGACGTCGCCTGCCGCATCACGTTCAACAAGGGCCAGTACTCCACGCCGGTATGGAGCCCGCGCGGCGATCTCGTCGCCTTCACCAAGCAGCTTGGCGGCAAGTTCTATATCGGCGTCATCGGCACCGATGGCACCGGCGAGCGCCTGCTGACCGAAGCCTATCTGGATGAAGGTCCGGACTGGTCGCCGAACGGCCGCGTGATCATTTACTTCCGCGAAAGCCGTCCCGGCGCCGGTCCTCAGCTCTGGTCGGTGGATCTCTCCGGCCGGAATGCACACCGCCTGCAGACCCAGACAGAAGCCTCCGATCCAGCCTGGTCGCCGCTCCTGCAGTAATCTGCTGATTAATATACAGGTTTCGCCCCCGATTCTTTGGTCGGGGGCGTTGCTTTAGGGAGACAGCGCCAGAATCTTTGTGTAAAAGGCCTAACTCAGCAGCTTGCGCCCGATTGTTGCCGGAATTCGGCCCGATTGTGGAAGCACCACCGAACACGCGTCGGCTGCTGGTAAGACAGGGGCCGTAAGGCGTCACCAAGCTCAGGACATCCAGGGGAGTCTGACTGTAATGCAATCCTATCTCAAAATCTCCGCAGCGGCCGCTGTGCTCATCGCCCTCGGCGCCTGCGCTTCGCAACCCGAACCGCCGCCGCCAGTCGAAGAAGCACCGCCGGTTGAACAACCTGCACCGCCGCCGCCTCCGCCACCTCCGCCGGTGGTTGAAGAGCCGACAGGCCCGGCACCGGGTTCGCTCGAAGATTTCCGCGTGAACGTTGGTGAGCGCGTCTATTTCGATCTGAACGAATACCGTCTGGACCCCGACGATCAGGAAATCCTGAAGCTGCAGGCCGCTTGGCTGCAGTCCTACCCGTCGGTCCGCATCATGGTCGCCGGTAACTGCGACGAGCGTGGCACGCGGGAATACAACCTCGCTCTCGGCGAGCGCCGCGCGTCCGTCGTGAAGGATTATCTGGTCTCGCTCGGCGTTGATCCGTCGCGCATCGACACGATTTCCTACGGCAAGGAACGTCCGATCGCTGCCGGTTCGGACGAAGCCTCCTGGGCCCTGAACCGCAACGGGTTCACCCAGATTGTTTCGGGCACCACCAGCTAACGGAACATTTCAATTCAGCAATACGCAGCCGGGCGCCACATTTTGGCCCCGGCTGTTTTGTTTAGGGGCAGGGAGTTTGTGCGTTCCCCTGTCCCTTTTTTCATCATGAAAGGTATGTCCATGATCATTCGCACCGCATCTGTTTTCGCAGGTGCTTCGCTCGTCCTGCTCGGCGCCTGTGCGTCCAAGCCGGCCCCGATTACCGAAGGCACAACCACCACGGAAACCGTGGTCGAAGAGGTTCGGACCGTCGATACCGGTAATGTGGACGACGCAAGCGTCGGCCAGATCGTTCAGACCCCGGCCCTCGGCGACCGCGTCTATTTCGATCTGAACGGCGATGCGCTGGATACCGACGACCAGTCGCTCCTGCGCCAGCACGCCCTGAAATACACGTCCGATCCGTCTGTCCGCATTCTCGTTGCTGGTAACTGCGACGAGCGCGGCACGCGGGAATACAACCTCGCCCTCGGCGAGCGCCGCGCGGCCAAGGTGAAAGACTATCTTGTCAGCCTCGGCATCGCGCCGAATCGCATCGACACGATTTCCTACGGCAAGGAACGTCCCATTGCTGCGGAATCGAACGAACAGGCCTGGGCCATGAACCGGAACGGGTTCATCCAGGTGGTTTCGCCGAACAGCTGAAGCCGGTTGCCCCTTCCGGGCGCCTGATTCACAAAGAATTTGCAGCCGGGTGCCATATTTTGGCCCCGGCTGCTTTACTATGGTCCGGCAACATCTGGAGGCATTCGCTCATGTTCAAGACCCCGGCCCTGGCCCTTGCCAGCTTCCTGCTTCTTGCTGCGCCCGCTGTCGCCCAGCGCGGTGCTCCGATCACGCAGGGCACGACAAGCCTCGACCTGGCTGACCAGATTTCCCAGGCCCGCCAGCTGAGCGCGGACACCAAAGTGCAGGTGAATGCCGTGTCCAGCGACCTGATGACCCTGAGGGGCCGGGTCGAAACGCTGGAGTTCCAGCTGCAGCAGGTCCGCAACGACAATGAGACTCTGGTCGACGACAATGAGTCGCTCGCCCGGGAGATCAACACGCTGAAGAACGAGCTGCGCGCCCAGTCGCGTGCCATTCAGGACCTTCAGGCCCGCTCCCTCGGCATGGATCCGCCGGAAGGGGAAGCGGCCACCGGCTTGTCCGACTATCCGGGCGCCGCGTCGCCGGACCCGTATGCGGCTTCCACTGCACCGGCCGAGCCGCAGCAGCCTGCCGCGGACAACCTGTCCCGCTCCGCGACCGTGGAGCCAGAACCTTCCGGCCCGAAACGCCTGCTGCCGCGCTCCGGCGCAACCGAGGCGGCTGAAGGCCCGGCGACCGTCGATACCACGCCTGCCTCGGCTGTTCCGCCCGGTGCGCCGCAGGGATCGCTTGGCACATTGCCGGCAAGTGCCCTGCCGGGTGAGGCCGGTCCGCTGTTCGCGGCGGCCAAGGCGAAACTGGTCCAGTTCGATTATGCCGGGGCCGAACAGGCCTTCCGTGCCTTCCTCGACAAGTTCGATACCGATCCGCAGGCGGGCGAAGCGCATTACTGGCTTGCCGAGTCGCTCTACCAGCAGAAGGCCTATGCCGAATCCGGCGCGGCCTACACGACGATGATCCGGTCGTATCCGGATGATCCGCGTGCGCCTGATGCACTGGTGAAACTGGCCCGGTCGATGCGTCTCATCGGCGACAAGGACAAGGCCTGCGTTGCCCTCGATACATTGCCGAAACGCTATCCGAATGCTTCCGGCGTGACGCGTGACCTGGCCGCCGTCGAACGGACCCGGTCCGGTTGCGACAATTAGAAACCCCCACAGTCCCGAAAGGGCTGACGGATTCTTTTGACCGGCTTTGCCAAGTTGTCGCCGGGCCTGTGTGTGTCGCGGTTTCCGGGGGAGGGGATTCGCTTGCCCTCCTGCTGATCGCAGCCGACTGGGCGCAGACGCGCGGGCGGGATGTGTGCGCCCTGACGGTGGACCATGGCTTGCGCCCCGAAGCCGCCGGGGAAGCCCGTTTCGTTGCGGAAATTGCCGCCCGGTACGGCATCCCGCACCGGACGCTGCGCTGGGAACCCCCCCAACCTGGCCAGGCAAAGGCCCGCCGCGCCCGTCATCAGCTGCTCGCAGCAGCGGCGCGTGAGGCTGGCAGCGTGGTGATCCTCACGGCACACACGCAGGACGATAACGCCGAAACCTTTCTGATCCGCGCCCGCGCCGGGTCTGGCTGGTATGGGCTGGCGGGCATCCAGCCGCTGTCCCTGTCCCCTGCAGAGCCGCCCGGCGTGCCGGTTTTGCTGGGCCGTCCGCTGCTTGCCACGCCTCGGGCTGCGCTGAGGGACCTGCTGCGGACCCAAGGAGAAGACTGGGTCGAGGACCCGTCGAACGAGAACCCCGCCTATGAGCGCGTACGCGTACGCCGGACGCTGGCGGAAGACCCGGCCCTGCGCGCCCGGATTCTGGCCCTTCAGGAGCGGCTGCAGCTGTTGCGGCAGTTACAGGACCAGGCGCTGGCAAATTGGTTGACGGCGGATGTCGAGCTCCGCCCGGACGGCGCGTTGCGGGCGCCTTTGCCGCTGCCGCCGGGCGAGCGGGGAGAGCGGGCGCTGGCCGCCCTGATTGCCCTGGCCAGCGGGCGCACACGTCCTGTGCGTTCGGATGCACTCAGCCGGCTGTCACGCCGCGTCACCCGGCCTGACACGCTGCGCCCGGCCACGCTGGGTGGGGCGATCGTCGCGGTTCGCAAAGACAGGCTCCATGTCACGGCAGAGCATGGGCTCGCGCCTGAACAGGTTAACGCAATCCCTGCACGCCTCGCTGCCATGGTCACGGCCTGTTCAGGGCATATGTGAGATAAAATGTCCACGGCGCAGCTAAGGAGTCGTTTTTCGGCCCCAGTGAGCCTATGTTATCTGTCGAGAAGCTTTCCAAACTGAGAGAGATGCAATGAACGTTCGGAACCTGGCCATCTGGGGTGCAATCGCGCTGCTCGTCATCGGTATGGCGGTCGCGATGGGCGGGAATCCCGAAACCGCCAGCGCAAAGCGCGCGAAACTCTCTGAGATTTACACCCTCGTCGACAGCGGACAGGTGTCTGAAGCCACGCTGGGCGATGACCAGATCATCGTCAAAACCACCGATGGCAAGACCATGGTCAGCGAGCTGCGCGCCCTCGACATGAGCACGCAGGATTATCTGCGCGACCACAATGTGCCGTTCACGGTGGACGCCGACAGCGGCCGCAACAATTTCGCCTCGCTCCTGTTCTCGATCCTGCCGATCCTGCTGATCGTCGGCTTTGTCTTCTTCATGATGCGCCAGATGCAGGGCGGCGGTGGCCGCGGCGCGATGAGCTTCGGCAAGTCGCGCGCCCGCCTGCTGACCGAAAAGCATGGCCGCGTCACCTTTGACGATGTTGCAGGCGTCGATGAAGCCAAGGAAGAACTGCAGGAGATCGTCGAATTCCTGCAGGATCCGTCCAAATTCCAGCGCCTCGGCGGCAAGATCCCGAAAGGCGCGCTGCTGGTTGGCCCGCCCGGCACGGGTAAAACGCTGCTGGCCCGCGCCGTGGCCGGTGAGGCCGGCGTGCCCTTCTTCACGATTTCCGGTTCCGACTTTGTCGAAATGTTCGTTGGCGTCGGTGCGAGCCGCGTGCGCGACATGTTCGAGCAGGCCAAGCGCTCGGCGCCGTGCATCATCTTCATCGACGAGATCGACGCTGTCGGTCGATCCCGCGGTGCCGGCCTTGGCGGCGGCAATGACGAACGCGAGCAGACGCTGAACCAGCTGCTGGTCGAGATGGACGGCTTCGAGGCGAACGAAGGCATCATCCTGATCGCCGCCACCAACCGTCCGGACGTTCTGGACCCGGCGCTGCTGCGTCCCGGCCGTTTCGACCGTCAGGTGACCGTCGGCAATCCGGATATTCTTGGCCGTGAAAAGATCCTGCGCGTCCACATGCGCAATGTGCCGCTGGCGAAAGACGTCGACGCGAAGACCATCGCGCGCGGCACGCCGGGCTTCTCGGGCGCCGACCTTGCAAACCTCGTCAACGAGGCGGCCCTGCTGGCCGCCCGGCGCGGCAAGCGCGTGGTCGCCATGCAGGAGTTCGAGGACGCGAAAGACAAGGTCCTGATGGGGCCGGAGCGCCGCTCCATGGTCATGTCCGAGAAGGAAAAGGAACTCACCGCCTGGCACGAGGCCGGTCACGCTATCGTGGCCATGAAAGTGCCTGCCGCTGACCCGGTCCATAAGGCAACCATCATTCCGCGGGGCCGCGCGCTCGGCATGGTCATGCAGCTGCCGGAAGACGACAAGCTGTCCATGTCCAAGATCGAGATGACCTCGCGCCTCGCCATCATGATGGGCGGCCGCGTGGCCGAAGAGCTGAAATTCGGCGACGACAATGTCACCGCCGGTGCCGCCTCCGACATCCAGCAGGCGACGCGCTTGGCCCGTGCCATGGTGACCCGGTTCGGCCTGTCCGACGAGATCGGTCCGGTGGATTACGGCTCAGACCAGGGCGATGTGTTCCTTGGCCAGCAGATCATGCAGTCGAGCCATGTCTCGGAAGACACATCCCGCAAGATCGAGGAAGAAGTGCGCGAACTGATCCAGACCGGCATGGACGATGCCCGCCGGATCATGACCGATTGCCATGATGAATGGTCCGCCATCGCCAATGGCCTGCTCGAATACGAGACGCTGACCGGTAGCGAAATCACCGACCTGCTGAACGGCAAGCCGCCGACCCGTCCGGATCTCGGCGCCGAAGATACGGGCCCTGCCTCCGCCGTGCCGGCCATCGGCAAGCGCCGGAAGCCGAAGGATGGCGGCGGTGAAGCCGCAGGCGATCCGGAACCGAATCCGGCCTGATCCACTGAAGATTCCTGAATTTAGGCGCTGCCATCCTGGCGGCGCCTTTTTTCTGTCGTCTCGTCTGCCTTGGAATGAGGGCCGGGTCAGTTTAGCCCGGTGTAAGTACAGCCGCTCTGCATTCTATGGATTGCTGCACTGCAGCATTCTGGTTTCTAAGGGGCATCATTCGGTCGGAACAGCCAGGCAGGCGGAGACAACGCAATGCCCATCAAACCGGTAGACATCGTACTCTCGAACGGGGTGGAGGTCATTCTGCGCCCGGCCGGGCCGGCAGATGAGCCACGGTTCGAGCACATCGTGGCGAACATGTCGGAGGAGTCGCGTTACCTGCGCTTCTTCTCAGGCGCCAGGGTGATCCCGAAATCGATCATCCATGCGCTCGCCGATGCGGACGGACACCGCCACATCGCCTGGGCCGCGGCCCTGAAAAACGAACCGGGCCAGCCCTTCATTGCGGCGGCGCACGCCATCCGCACGACGAATGAGCTGGAAGAGGGCGAACTCGCCATGGGCGTGCTGGACGCCTACCATGCGCAGGGACTGTCCCGCATGCTGATCGCGTGTGTGGCGCTTTGCTGCCACGCCGAAGGCATCATCACGCTGGAAGCCGAAACCCTGCCGGAGAACCGGAAGGCCAACAATCTGTTCAAGGCGCTGGGCGGACATGTGATCCGGCCGATGCCGCCGACCACGATGTGGCAGTTCCATGTGGGCGAACTGATCAGTGTGCTGCGCGCCATGGAATCCCCGCAGGGGCTCCGCGAGGTCTTCCGGATCAATGGCGCCGATGATGACCAGGTGGCCGCGCCTTAGGAGACGCGTTCCACCATCATGTGCTTGATCTTGGCGATGGCCTTGGCCGGGTTCAGGCCTTTCGGGCAGACCTGCGCACAGTTCATGATCGTGTGGCAACGATACAGCTTGAACGGGTCTTCCAGATCGTCGAGGCGCTCGCCGGTGGCTTCGTCGCGGCTGTCGATCAGCCAGCGATAAGCCTGCAGCAGGGCGGCCGGGCCGAGATACTTGTCGCCATTCCACCAGTAGGACGGGCAGGATGTCGAGCAGGAGGCGCACAGGATGCACTCGTAAAGCCCGTTCAGCTCTTCGCGGTCAGCCTCGGACTGTTTCCACTCTTTCTCAGGGGCCGGCGTGTCGGTCTTGAGGAAGGGCTGCACATAGGCGTGCTGGGCGTAGAAATTGGTCAGGTCCGGGATCAGGTCGCGTACCACCGGCTGCGACGGCAGGGGGCTGATCGTGATCACGCCTTTCGGCAAATCGTCGAAGCCCTTGGTGCAGGCGATTGTGTTGCGCCCGGCGATGTTCATCGCACAGGAGCCGCAAACGCCTTCCCGGCAGGAGCGGCGGAAGGCCAGCGTCGGGTCGATATTGTTCTTGATGTAGAGCAGGACGTCCAGGATCATCGTCCCGGCCTTGTCCATGTCCACCCAATAGGTGTCCCAGCGCGGATTGCCGCCTTCTTCCGGGTTGTAGCGATAGATCCGGAACTGGCGAAGATTGGTCGCGCCTTGCGGCTTCGGCCAGGTCTTGCCTTTGCGGACCGTGGAATTCTTGGGAAGCGTGAGCTGTACCATGTTCGTTCGGTCCTCTTAGTAAACCCGGGCCTTGGGCTCGATGTAGCTGATTTCGTTCGACATTGTGTAGTCGTGTACCGGGCGGTAATCGAGGTTCACCTTCCCGGTTCCGTCATTCCAGGCCAGCGTGTGCTTCATCCACTTTTCGTCGTCGCGGTCGGCGAAGTCTTCACGGGCATGGGCGCCGCGGCTTTCCTCGCGGGTGGCGGCGCCGTTCACAGTGACGGCCGCCTGGGCGAGCAGGTTGTCGAATTCGAGGGCTTCGACGAGGTCGGTGTTCCACACCATGGTGCGGTCCTGGACATCGATGCCCGGCAGTTTTTTGTAGACTTCCTCGATTGCATCGACACCGTCCTTGAGGACGTCGCCGGTGCGGAAGACGGCGCAATTGTTCTGCATGGCGCGCTGCATTTCGAGGCGCAGCTTGGCCACCGGCTGGTCGCCGGATGCGTTGCGGAACTTGTCGAGGCGGGCGAGATGGCTGTCCGTCGCGCCTTTCGGCAGCTCCGGCTGCGTGGCGCCGGCAATCGTCGTCTCGCCGCAGCGCAGGCCGGCTGCGCGGCCGAACACGACAAGGTCGATCAGCGAGTTGGAGCCGAGACGGTTGGCGCCGTGCACCGACACGCAGGCCGCTTCGCCAACGGCCATCAGGCCCGGCACGATGGAGTCCGGGTCGCCATTCTTCTTGGTCAGCACTTCGCCGTGATAGTTCGTCGGAATGCCGCCCATATTGTAGTGGACCGTCGGCAGGACCGGGATCGGCTCCTTGGTGACATCGACACCGGCGAAGATCTTCGCGGTTTCGGAAATGCCCGGCAGGCGCTCGGCCAGAACTTCGGCGCCGAGGTGTTCGAGGTGCAGGTGGATGTGATCCTTTTCCGGGCCGACACCGCGGCCTTCGCGGATTTCCACGGTCATGGCGCGGGAGACGACATCGCGGGAGGCGAGGTCTTTCGCGGAGGGCGCATAGCGCTCCATGAAGCGTTCGCCTTCGGAATTGGTCAGGTATCCGCCTTCACCGCGGGAACCCTCGGTGATGAGGCAGCCCGACCCGTAAATGCCGGTCGGGTGGAACTGGACGAATTCCATGTCCTGCAGCGGCAGGCCGGCGCGCAGCACCATGGCATTGCCGTCGCCCGTACAGGTGTGGGCGGAGGTACAGGAGAAGAAGGCCCGGCCGTAACCGCCGGTGGCCAGGATGACTTTCTGGGCGCGGAAGCGGTGCAGCGTGCCGTCATCCAGCTTCCAGGCCGTGACACCGCGGCAGGCGCCTTCTTCGTCCATGATCAGGTCCATGCCGAAGTATTCGATGAAGAACTCGGTCTCCTCACGCACGCACTGGCCGTAAAGCGTGTGCAGCATGGCGTGGCCGGTCCGGTCGGCGGCGGCGCAGGTGCGCTGCACGGGGCCTTCGCCGAAGTCGCGGGTCATGCCGCCAAAGGCACGCTGGTAGATCTTGCCTTCCTCGGTCCGCGAGAAGGGCATGCCCCAGTGCTCGAGTTCGTAGACAGCCTTCGGGGCGTTGCGTGTCAGGTATTCGATGGCGTCCTGGTCGCCCAGCCAGTCAGACCCCTTGACGGTGTCGTACATGTGCCAGCGCCAGTTGTCCTCGCCCATATTGCCGAGCGAGGCGGCGATCCCGCCCTGAGCGGCAACCGTGTGAGACCGGGTCGGGAAGACCTTGGTGATGCAGGCCGTGCGCAGGCCTGCCTGGGCCGCGCCGAGGGCTGCGCGCAGGCCGGAACCGCCCGCGCCGACAACCACGACATCGTAAGTATGATCGATCCAGTTATAGGTGCTCATGTTCTAACTCTCCCGCGGGGCCGCTTACGCGCCCGCGCCAATCCACAGTTTCAGGACCGAAAGGGCGATGGCCGCAAACAGTGCGATACAGGCGAAGCTGTTCAGGATCAGCAGCGCCGAGCGCATCCCCGTCTTCGCAATATAGTCTTCGATGACGACCTGCATGCCGAGGCGCATATGGTATACGGTCGCGCCGGCCGTAAGGATCAGCAGGATCGCAGGCAGCGGTTGTGAAATCCACTCGATCGCGGCGGCTTCACCGCCCTGGACGGCGTTGATGACCGAAAACAGGAACCACGGCACCAGGAAAACCAGGGCAATGGCGGAAACGCGCTGCCCGATATGGTGATGCGTGCCGGATTTGGCGGAACCGAGGCCGCGGGCGGCTTTGGCAGGGGTCAGGAACTGGCTGTTCGACATGGGTCTCTGCCTCCTACAGTCCGGCGGCGGCGAGCCAGATGGCTGCCGCGCCCAGAATGGCAAATGCGTAATTGAAGACGGAAACGGCGCTGGCCCGGCCCGGGTCGAAGCCGATGTTCGGGCCATCCCAAAGCAGGTGGCGGATACCGTTCACGAGATGGAACAGGACGGCGACAGCCCAGAGATACAGGATCACGCTGCCATACCAGGAGAAGAGGATCCCTTCGATGGCGCCGTAACAGTCTGCGCCGGTGGCTAGGGCGATGATCCAGCCTGCAATCAGGAAAGTACCGAAATAGAGGGCAACGCCCGTGATGCGGTGGGTGATCGAGGCGGCCATGGTAATATGAGGACGCCAGACCTGGAGGTGTGGCGACAGCGGGCGGGCATCAGCCCCGGACGATCCTGACATGCGAAGGACACCTTCCGATGGATGTAAGAGTTTAACTCAAGTGCTTGGCCTGCGGTTCTAGGAGTCTCTATGATCCTGTCAACGCACAGCAAGTCATGGAGTGACAATATGAAACGATTTCTGTGGCTTGGGGCCCTCTTTCTGTTCACACCTTCGGCATTTGCCGATCCGATGGACGACCTGATCGGGGAATATGAGGCTTATGTCCGTGACGCTTCCCCGGAGGAAGCGGCACGTGCCGCTGGGGAAGCTGCGTCGGGCTGGGGAAATGTCGCGCCGGAGGCGGTCGCAGAGCGGGCGGCGAAGGCGGCGGCCCTGCGTGATGCGATTGCTGCGCTGGAAACCGAACGGACTACCGACCAGGCGATTCTCAAGCGTCTTCTGACGACGGATATCGACAATGCGCGCTTGGATACCGCCCGGATCCCCTTCACCGGAGACTGGGGGTTTCAGGCCGAGCCGGTCTTTGCGGCGATGCAGACCCGGATCACCAGCGAGGCCGAAGGCGACGCCTGGATTGCGCGCCTGAACGATGTGCCGCGCTATTTCGCAGAAAATGTTGCAAACATGCGCCGGGGGCTCGCCACGGGCTGGGTGGCGCATGCCGATCCGCTGGGCGTGATGACAGACCAGATTCGCGAGCAGATCTCCGACGACCCCAGCGCAAGCGGCCTGTACGCACCGTTCCGCAATTTGCCGGAAGACATGGACCCCGCCGTCGCCTCCCGCCTGAAGACGGACGGGCTGACCGCGGTGGCGAATGCCATATCGGCCTATCGCAGAACCCTGGCGTTCATCGAAACGGACTATGCGCCCCACACACGGGACGGGGCAGGGATCGCGAACCTGCCGGGTGGCAGTGCGGTTTATGCTGCCGCGATTGAGCACCACACAGCGGGCGCCGGTTATTCGCCCGAGGAGATCCATGAACTCGGCCTCTCCGAAGTCGCCCGCATCCGGGGGGAGATGGAGGCGATCCTGCAGGAGATCCATTTCGAAGGCGACTTCCAGGACTTTCTCGTCTTCCTGCGCACCGATCCGGCCTTCTACGCGAAAACGCCGGACGAGTTGATGGGCCGGGCGAAAGCGGTCGCGGCGAAACTGGATGCCATCCTGCCGGACTATTTCGGTAAGCTGCCGGAGCATGGCTACAATGTGGAGCCTGTGCCGGCGGCGATCGCGCCGGGTTACACGTCTGCCCGCTATGTGCAGGGCGATCCAGAGGAGAACCGGCCGGGTACCTATCTCGTGAACACCTATGCGCTGGACCAGCGCCCGCTCTACGAACTGCCGGCGCTTTCTGCGCATGAGGCCGTGCCGGGGCACCACCTCCAGATCATGCTGGCCATGGAAATGAAGGGGCAGCCGCGCTTCCGCCAGCAATATTACGCCACCGCGTTCGGGGAAGGGTGGGGGCTTTATGCCGAACACATTGCCATGGAGGCGGGCCTGAACGAGACGCCTTATGAACGCTTTGGCGGGCTTTCCATGGAGATGTGGCGCGCCTGCCGGCTCGTCGCCGACACCGGCCTGCACCTTTATGGCTGGACGCGGGAAGAGGCGGAGGAATGTTTCAACGAGAATTCCGCCCTCGCACCGCTGAACATCCGCAATGAGGTGACCCGCTACATGGGCTGGCCCGGACAGGCGACGGCCTACAAGATCGGTGAACTGAAAATCCTGGACCTGCGCCATCAGGCCGAAGCGGCCCTCGGCGACGCGTTCGACATCCGCGCCTTCCACGATGCGGTCCTGTCTAAGGGGGCTGTTCCGCTGGATGTGCTGGACGATCAGATCCATGACTGGATCGAGGCGGAACAGATGCGTGGAGCAGGACCGGATACGGCCCCTGAAATAGCCGACGCGCCCTGATGGCAAAGCGACTCTGAATTTGTTCCGGTCAGGCTTGTATCCTGCTGGCCGGTACGCCAAATGGGCTGACCATGTTTCGCTTCTTCGAACACCGTCTCCCGCCGTTCCCGGACGCCCAGCTGGATGTGCCGCCGCAAGGGTTCTGGCCCTTCGTCTGGCACTATGTGCGCGATGCCGTGCCGTGGCTGGTCGTCACGGCCGTCTTTACGGCGATCATTGCCGTGGGCGAGGTGACCCTGTTCGGCTTCCTCGGCGGGATTGTCGACTGGCTGTCGTCTGCAGACCGGGAAGGCTTCCTGCAACGCGAAGGCCTGCGGCTGGCCCTGATGGCAGGCGTCGTGCTGGTGGTGCTGCCGCTGGCAACCCTGATCCATGCGCTGATCGTCTATCAGGGCCTGATGGGCAATGTGCCGATGAGTGCACGCTGGCGCATGCACCGGCAGATGCTGGGCCAGTCGATGAATTTCTTCGGCAATGAGTTCGCCGGACGGGTCGCAACCAAGGTGATGCAGACCGCGCTGGCGGTGCGTGAGACGGTGATGAAGATCCTCGACGTCTTCGTCTTCGTGATCGTCTATTTCGTCTCGGCGCTTGTGCTGGTCGCGTCATCGGACTGGCGCCTGATGCTGCCCTTCCTGCTGTGGGGCGGACTCTACTGCCTTGTCATGACCTGGTTCGTGCCGCGTCTCGGCAAGGTGGCCGAACGACAGGCGGATGCCCGCTCGGCCATGACCGGGCGCATTGTGGACAGTTATACCAATATCCAGACCGTGAAACTCTTCGCCCATGCCGGGCATGAAGAAGCCTATGCCAGGGACAGCATGGAAGGCTTCCTTGGGACGGTTTACCAGCAGATGCGCTACGTCACCGGCTTCAACTTTATTGTCTATCTGAACAACTCCCTGCTGGTCTTCCTGGTCGGCGCGGTCGGCATCTATCTGTGGATGGGGAATTTGATTGGCGCGGGGGGCGTGGCGGCCGCGATCGGCCTGACCCTGCGCATCAAATCCATGTCCCAGTGGATCATGTGGGAAGTTGCCGGCCTCTTCGAGAATATCGGTGTGGTCTATGACGGAAAGGCCATGCTGAACCGCCCGGTTGCCGTGGCCGATGCGCCGGATGCGGAAGACCTGCCGCGCGGGGCAGGAGCGATCGAATTCCGGAATGTCTCTTTCCACTATGGCAAAGGATCCGGCGTGATCGAGGACTTCTCCCTCACGATCCGACCGGGGGAAAAGATCGGCCTTGTCGGCCGGTCTGGCGCAGGCAAGACAACGCTGACGAACCTGCTGCTGCGCTTCTACGAAACGGAAAGCGGCGCGATCCTTCTCGATGGGCACGATGTCTCCCATGTCACGCAGGATTCCCTCCGGGCACAGATCGGCGTGGTCACGCAGGATACCTCGCTCCTGCACCGTTCCATCCGAGAGAACATCGCCTATGGCCGGCCGGGCGCGAGCGATGCGGACATCCTGACGGCCTGCGGGAAAGCCGCCGCCCTGGACTTCATCAACGATCTGGAGGATTCCCAGGGCCGCCGCGGGCTGGACGCACATGTGGGTGAGCGCGGCGTGAAACTGTCCGGCGGCCAGCGCCAGCGGATCGCGATTGCCCGCATCTTCCTGAAGGACGCACCGGTGCTGATCCTGGATGAGGCGACCTCTGCGCTCGATTCCGAGGTCGAGGCCGTTATCCAGGAGAAGCTGTTCGAACTGATGGAGGGCAAGACGGTGATCGCCATCGCACACCGCCTGTCGACCATCGCGGCGATGGACCGGCTGATCGTGCTCGACAAGGGACAGATCGTCGAGCACGGCAACCATGCGGATCTTGTGGCTGCGGGTGGGCTCTATTCCGAGCTCTGGGCACGCCAGTCCGGCGGCTTCCTGGTGGAACCGGACAAGGCAGACAGCGAAGTTGCGGCGGAGTAGGGCCTCATGAAACTGACCATTATCGAAACCGGCCTCGTCCCGGAGCCGATCCGCGGGGACTTCGAAGACTATCCGGCCATGTTCCGCCACTTGATGGCAGGCACCGGCGCGTTTGAATTCGATACCGTCTCGGTGGTGAAGGGTGAGCCCTTGCCGGATCCGGACGCGGTGGAAGCGGTGTTGATCACCGGGTCGCCCGCCGGGGTCTATGACACGGAGGCCTGGATCGGTCCTCTGGCGGATTTCATCCGCGCAGGTGCCGCCGCCGGTGTGCCGCAGGTGGGCATCTGTTTCGGCCACCAGATCCTGGCCGAGGCGCTGGGCGGAAAGGTGATAAAGTCAGACAAGGGCTGGGGCGTCGGGCGCCACACCTATGAAGTCGTCGCCTGTCCGGATTTTGTCAGCGAGGCGTGTCCGGCCACGGTGTCAGCGGCGGTCAGCCATCAGGACCAGGTCGTCACCCTGCCGCCGGGGGCAAAAGTGGTCGTGGCGTCGGATTTCACGCCCTTTGCCGGGCTGTATTATCCTGAGGCCCCGGCGCTCAGCTTTCAGTGCCATCCGGAGTTTGCGGACGATTATTCCGCGGCGCTCTACGCCCTGCGCCGCCCGCGGATCGGCGAATCGTTAACTGACCGGGCGCTCGAATCCCTCGAAATCGAGGGCGATCATGCCCGTCTGGCGCGCTGGACCGCAGAATTCCTTTCGGCGCACCGACGCGGGCATTAACGAATTGGTATTGGTGTGAAACCTGCATCCTGTTGCGGAAACCGGCGCAACAGTGTTCAACACGCGCACACAACCCGTGGAGATTTCCGACATGATGCCGAAACCACTCGCAGACATTGCTCCGAATACGTTTGAGTTCGAGGTGCTGCCACTGGTGAAACCGACAGGCTTTCGCGAATACGACGCCCGCTGGTGGTTCAATGGCATCGGCAAGGAAAAAGCCCCGGAGCTGAACCTGACCGGGGTTCAGGCACTTGGCCTCGGCATGGCAACGCTGTTCCACGAACTGGGCGTCGAGCCGAAAGTGGTGACGGGCCATGATTTCCGCTCCATCAGCCAGCCGATCAAGAACGCTTTGATCCTCGGCCTGACACAAGGCGGCTGCGAAGTGATGGATGTCGGCCTGGCGCTCTCGCCGATGGTCTACTGGAGCCAATTCGAACTGGACGCGCCCTGCTGTGCCATGGTCACCGCCAGCCACAATGAGAATGGTTGGACCGGTGTGAAGATGGGCGCCAACAAGCCGCTGACATTCGGGCCGGAAGAAATGGGCCGCCTGAAGGAAATCGTCATGGGTGGCGCCTTTGTGGAGCGCGAAGGCGGCAAGCATTACCGTATCGAAGGCATTCGCGAGAAATACATCGCCTCGGTTGCTGACGGCGTGAAGCTGTCGCGTCCGCTGCGCGTCATCGCCGCCTGCGGCAATGGTACGGCGGGGGCGTTTGCGCCGGATGCGCTGCGCGCCATGGGGGCAGATGTCATCGAGATGGATTGCAATCTCGACATGACCTTCCCGAAATACAATCCAAACCCGGAAGATTCCGAAATGCTGCACGCCATGGCCGCCGCCGTGCGCGAACATGGCGCCGATGTCGCGCTCGGCTTCGACGGGGACGGGGACCGCTGCGGCGTTGTCGACAATACGGGTGAGGAAATCTTTGCCGACAAGATCGGCCTGATGCTGGCCCGCGACCTGTCGAAACAATATCCGGACTCGAAATTCGTTGTCGATGTGAAATCGACCGGCCTCTACAAGACCGATCCCGTGCTGAAGGAAAACGGCGCCACGGTCGATTACTACAAGACCGGACATTCCTACATCAAGCGCCGCACCAATGAGCTCGGCGCGCTCGCCGGATTTGAAAAGTCCGGCCACTTCTTCTTCCGCCCGCCGATCGGGCTCGGCTACGATTGCGGCCTCGTCGCCGCGAAAGCCGTGCTGCAGATGCTGGACCGCAACCCCGGCAAGACGATGGCGGAGCTGAAGGGCGAACTGGGGACGGCCTGGACCTCGCTCACCATGTCGCCGCATTGCGATGACGAAACCAAGTACGGCATCGTCGACAAGATGGTCGAAGAATACGAAGGCCTGAACGGCACGGAAATCCTTGGCCGCAAAGTGGTCGATGTGAATACCGTCAACGGCGCCCGCGTGACGCTGGAAGACGGCAGCTGGGTTCTGATCCGGGCGTCTTCGAACAAACCGGAACTCGTCGTCGTGGTCGAATCCATGGCCAGCGAAGACGACATGCGCGACCTCTTCCACAAGGAAATCAAACCGCGCCTCGGCAAGCACCCGGAAGTCGGCGCCTACAACCAGGAAATCTGATCAGCTACCTCTGATCAACTGCCGGCAGGCGGCATGCCCATCTCGGCACCGGCCGCATCATCGAGCTCTCCGGCACGTATCCAGGCGGGCCGGGACTCAAGCCGGGCCCAATATGCGGCGAGGGCATCGTGCGCCGGCATGGAGCCGAACTGCAGCCCCCAGCCGACCTGCGCCCCGAGATAGACGTCGGCGGCGGTAAACTGGTCGCCGCACAGATATGGGCTTGCATCGGATACGGCCTTGATCAGAACCCCGTACATGTCGTCGAAATCGCCATAGCCCGCCATGCGCTTGCGCTCTTCGTTCACCGAAAATCCAAGGGCGCGGTTCGTGACCCCCGATTCCACGGGCCCCGCGGCGAAAAACATCCAGCGGTAATACGCTGCCCGGCGGTCCACCGGCGGGGCGAGTCCGGCCTCCGGGAACGCGTCTGCCAGATAGGCGCAGATGGCGGCGCATTCGGTCACCACCTGATCACCGTGAACGATCGCAGGCACCTTGCCCATCGGATTGATGGCCAGGTATTCCGGCGCCTTCATCGTGCCGTCGTAGGTGAGGTATTCCACCTCATAAGGCACGCCGACCTCTTCCAGCATCCAGCGGGCAATCCGGCCGCGCGACATCGGGTTTGTATAGAGTTTCAACGTGGTCATGCGCCCCTCCGGTTGTTCACGTTTTGATCTAGTCCTTCGCGTTCACCTGAGTCAATCCGGAATCGTCGCAGCTGAAACTGCCGGACCGGCAGCCATGCCCTCTTGACCTAGGGACACAAAAATCGCACCCCTCCGCCCAGTTTACACTGGCAGAATCGAGGTTAGTCCCATGCGCGTTGCGATGATTGGCACAGGCTATGTGGGGCTTGTCTCCGGCGCCTGCTTTGCGGATTTCGGTCATGTCGTCACTTGTGTCGACAAGGACGCTTCCAAGATCGAGAAGCTGAAGGCCGGTGTGATGCCGATCTACGAGCCCGGCCTCGACAGCCTGGTCGCCAACAATGTTGCGGAAGAGCGTCTTTTCTTCACGACTGACCCGGCCGAAGCCATCCGCGATGCCGATG
Organism: Hyphomonas adhaerens MHS-3; assembly: GCF_000685235.1. Classification (NCBI taxonomy): domain Bacteria; kingdom Pseudomonadati; phylum Pseudomonadota; class Alphaproteobacteria; order Hyphomonadales; family Hyphomonadaceae; genus Hyphomonas; species Hyphomonas adhaerens. The sequence continues at coordinate 678,309 of NZ_ARYH01000001.1, read as the reverse complement.
CCGTCTTCATCGCTGTCGGCACACCGTCCCGCCGCGGCGACGGCCATGCAGACCTGTCCTATGTCTATGGCGCCGCCGAAGAGATCGCCCAGCTGATGGACGGCTTCACGGTCGTGGTCACCAAGTCCACCGTGCCCGTCGGCACCGGAGACGAAGTCGAAGAGATCATCCGCAAGACACGGCCTGATGGGGACTTTGCCGTCGTCTCCAATCCGGAATTCCTACGCGAAGGCGCGGCGATCAAGGACTTCAAGATTCCGGACCGCGTGGTCGTCGGGACAGAAGACGAGCGCGCCCGTCAGGTAATGGGAGAGCTTTACCGTCCATTGTTCCTCAACGAGACGCCGATCCTGTTCACCGCACGCCGGACATCGGAGCTGATCAAGTATGCAGCCAATGCCTTCCTTGCCGTGAAGATCACCTTCATCAACGAGATGGCGGACCTCTGCGAAAAGGTGGGCGCGAATGTGCAGGAAGTGTCCCGTGGCATCGGCCTCGATGGCCGGATCGGGTCGAAATTCCTGAATGCCGGCCCCGGGTATGGCGGCTCCTGTTTTCCGAAAGACACGCTGGCCCTGACCAAGACCGCGAATGATTACGACAGCCCGGTTCGGATCGTCGATACGGTTGTCGAAGTGAACGCGGCCCGCAAGAAGGCGATGGCCGGCAAGGTGATCGCGGCGATGGGCGGAGATGTCAGCGGCAAGACGATCGGCGTGCTCGGCCTCGCCTTCAAGCAGAACACCGACGACATGCGCGATGCGCCGAGCCTGGATATTCTTCCGGCGCTTCAGGCCGCCGGCGCGACGATCAAGGCCTACGACCCGGAAGCCATGACCGAGGCCAGCCACCTCCTGAAGGATATTCAGTTCGCGAAGAACGCTTACGAAGCCGCGCAGGATGCCGATGCCCTCGTCATCCTGACGGAATGGGACCAGTTCCGTGCCCTTGATCTCGACCGGATCAAGGCTGCGCTGAACAGCAATGTCGTGGTAGACCTGCGGAACATCTATTCGCCGGAAGACATGGCCGCCAAAGGCTTCGCCTATACGTCTATCGGCCGTCCGGCCGTCTGATCTGCCCCCTGCAAACAAGGACAGGACCCATGAAATTCTTTGTCGATACCGCTAACACTGACGATATCTCGGAACTCGCTGCAACCGGCCTGATCGATGGCGTCACCACGAACCCGTCCCTGATTGCCAAAGCAGGCCGGCCGTTCACGGACGTGATCAAGGAAATCTGTGACCTGGTCGAAGGCCCGGTCAGCGCCGAAGTTGTCGCTACAGAATATGACGGCATGATCACCGAAGGCCGCAAGCTGGCCGCGATCGCAGAAAACGTCGCAGTGAAACTGCCGCTCACCTGGGACGGCCTGAAGGCCTGCAAGACGCTGACAGGCGAAGGCACGATGGTGAATGTCACGCTGTGCTTCTCGGCCAATCAGGCCCTGCTCGCCGCCAAGGCCGGCGCCACGTTCATCTCTCCGTTCATCGGCCGTCTCGACGACATCAATCTCGACGGCATGGAGCTGATCTCCGACATCCGCCAGATCTATGACAATTACCTGTTCGATACCGAGATCCTGGCCGCGTCGATCCGCACGGCGAACCATGTGAAGGAGTCTGCGCTGGCAGGCGCCGATGTTGCCACAATGCCGCCGAACGTGATCAAGTCGCTGGCGACTCATCCGCTGACGGACAAGGGCCTCGCTGCTTTCCTGGCGGACGCTGAAAAGGCAGGCATCAAGGTCTGATCCCATGACCGAGGCGCAAGGCCCACAGGGCAGGGTGCTCGTCATCGCCGGTTCGGATTCCGGCGGCGGGGCGGGGATCCAGGCCGATATCAAGACGATCACCATGCTGGGCGGCTATGCCATGACGGCCGTGACGGCGATTACCGTGCAGGACACGACCGGCGTGCATGGCGTCTGGCCTGTGCCGGTTGAAGCGGTGACAGGGCAGATGCAGGTCACGCTTGCCGATATCGGCGCCGACGCGATCAAGACCGGCATGCTGGGCAGCGCCGCGCTCGTCGAATCTGTGGCTGAATGCCTTGCTGCCAACGCATCGATGATCCCGCGCGTGATCGACCCGGTGATGATCGCAACTTCAGGCCACCGGCTGGTCGAGGCAAAGGGCGTGGAGGCAATCCGCTCCGAGCTTGTACCAGGTGCCCGGCTCGTCACGCCGAATGCGCCCGAGGCGGAAGTATTGACCGGCAAGGCCGTCGAGACGGTCGACGGCCAGCGCCGCGCCGCCGAACAGCTGCTGGAGCTTGGCGCCAATGGCGCGCTGGTAAAAGGCGGGCACATTCCGGGCAGCAAGATTACCGATGTGCTGCAGACAACCACCGGCGAATGGATCTTTGAAAGCCCCCGCATCGAAACGACGTCCACGCACGGAACCGGCTGCGTGCTCGCCTCCGCCATCGCCGCCTTGCTGGCGCAAGGGGAGAGTGTGCCGGAGGCTGTGGAGCAGGGGCGGGATTACCTGATGGGTGCAATCCGCGCGGCGAAGGGCTTCGGGAAAGGCGCCGGGCCGCTCCATCATGGCTGGGTGCTGGATGATGAGGATTAGCCAGCCTTAACCATCGATTACAAATCATCGATTTGCCGTCTGCCGGGAGTGTGGCAAAGGAAGCGCCCCGAAACAGGAGGCGCCTATGCCGAAATTGCCTTTCTATCAGGTCGATGCCTTTGCCTCGCGGCCGTTCGAGGGAAACCAGGCGTGCGTGATGCCGCTTGAAGACTTCCTTCCGGACGCGATCCTGCAGACCATCGCAGCGGAGAACAATGTCGCCGAAACGGCGTACCTGGTCCGCAAGAGCGAAAATACCTGGGCGCTGCGCTGGTTCACCCCGGCCGTGGAAGTGCCGCTGTGCGGACACGCCACGCTGGCGAGTGCGCATGTCCTGTTTGAAGAATACAGCTTCAAAGGAGAGGCGGTGCATTTCGAGACGGTCCATTCAGGCAGCCTGATCGTGCGCCGGCTGGCCGATGGCCAGCTGGAAATGGACTTTCCCTGCGGACCCGTACAGGAAATTCCGGTAACGGATGATGTCGCCACTGCGCTGGGCGCCCGCCCGGTACAGGCCTGGGGCGGCATGTTCTATGCGGCCCGGTTCGAAACGCCGGAAGAGGTGGAAGCCCTGAAACCTGACCAGAGAGCCCTGAAAGACCTGGGCGTCCCGGGCGAAGGCTGGGACCGCGGCAATTTCGGCTGCTTCGCGGCAGGCGGGGACGGCGTGGATGTTACCAGCCGCTTTTTCGCCCCCGGCAGCGGCATCGATGAAGACCCGGCCACCGGCAGCTGGCACACAATGCTGGCCCGCGTCATGAGCGAGCGCTTCGGCAAGACCGATCTTAAATGCCGTCAGGCCTTTCCGGGACGCGGCGCCTTCATCGACACACGTCTGGAGGATGACCGGGTGAAGCTCATCGGGACCTCCGTGACGGTGATCGAAGGCAGCTTCACGCTTTAGACGCACCCGGCACGCGCGATCGGGCTTTCCGGCTAGTCAGCCCTTGCCGGGTTGTTGGCTTCGACAAAGGTGGCGACCGCTTTAAGCGTTGCCGTGCGGGCAGGTGATGTCGCCATCCAGTGGTCGCTATGCGGCAGTTCGATCAGGTTAACTGTCTTGCCGGCTGCTTTGAGGGCGGACTTCATCCGCCGACTTTGTTCCAGTTTGACCACAGTGTCGTCATGTCCGTGAACCAGCAGGACCGGCGCGGTGAATTCGTCGGCATTCCATGCAGGCGAGGCCGCTTTCAGCTCATCCCTTTCGGTATCGATGTCGCCGATACTGGCGGCCCAGTATTCATACTCGTAGCTGTAGGAGCCGAGCCCGTTGTCAATTCGGATGTCGTCCAGCATTTCAGGCAGATCTGACACGGGCGCAATGGCCGCGATGCATTTGTACCTGTCTGGTGTGAAAGCCCCCCCGGCGAGCGCAGCAAACCCGCCATAACTGGCTCCGACGATACAGACGCGGTCCTTGTCGGCCCAACCAATCTCAATCAGCGCATCGAGCCCGGCAGTAATGTCGCTCTGCATAAGACGGCCCCATTCACCGTGGCCTGCCCATTCGAATTTTTGCCCAAAGCCACTGGATCCGCGAAAGTTTGGCTGAAGTACCAGATAGCCACGGCTGGCAAAATACTGGGCCATCCAGTCGAAGCGGACCGAATCAAAACCGGCCGGACCACCATGCGGCAGCACGATGGTCGGCAGGTTGCTTTCGCCATCACCGGCAGGCCAGGTGACGACCGCAGAGATCCGGGTACCATCAGAGGCCGGGTATTCGATTGTCTGCATCGGACCAACCCAGCCGGGGGCTATTTCATAGGATTTAGCAATCTGGGAGAGGCGTCCCGCAGCAGGATCGAACAAATAGTAGGAGCCTGTTTCCACGCCGCCGGAGATTTTCAGGACGAGCTGGCTGAAATTTGCCGACCAGTCAGTGATCAGCAGGCTGAAATCTGGCATTTTTTCCTGCAGCGTGTCGAACGCTGTCTGCAGGGCGGGATCCGCAAATGTGTAGGAAGGCTGGAGCCCCGCATAACGCACGCCGAATACATGGCGATTATCGTCTGTCAGTACCTGCGCCACATCGGCGCCTGGTTTTGAATAAGGCGTCTTCGAGAGGTCACCTTCGAAGCTCAGCGCATAGAGCATGCTTTCATCCAGATCTTCGGTCAGGCCAGAAACCAGAATGGCAGATTCGTCGGGGGTCATCCCAACCAGGTTCAGGGCGCGTCCGCCGATAAATCGCGTGTCTTCCGGATCGCCAGAGTAAACGGTTTCCCAGCTGCCGGATTTTTTGCTGTAGATCGTTTGCCGGTTGAGCTTGCTGTCATAGTCTTCGCGGGCGATCACCGTACCATCCGGCGCGATGACCCAATCGATGGCATATTCATATTTGGCACGGGAGCCGGCCTGCAGGCGGGACGACTGGCGGTCGCCTTCGAACACGCGGACCCGGCCGGAATCGAGCTTGACCCGGAAGACGCTCGATCCAAATCCTGAGGCGCCGGCCCCCACGGAGTTCACTGCGGAATTCCGGGCGGCATAGGTGAAAGTCGGGATCAGGATTTCGCTTGAGTCTTCCAGGAAACCGACGACATGGCTGGCGTCGGCACCGGGGACGAGGCTGCCTTCGTTCTCGAGCAGCTGATAAACTTTCTCGTTGGCGACATCGAAGATGAAGCCGAAGCCGTATTCGAAGCGGCCGGCATAATCGTAAAGCGCTTCGGTGGCCGAGGCGCGTAGCAGGACATAATTATCACCAAGGAAATCCACGGAGAGCGGCTTGAAATTCTCCACCCGAAAACCTGTTTGCAGGTCACCAGAGAGATCGCGCACGAGGACATAGTCGCCCTGTGGATCATGCCGCAGCATGGCGACGCGGGAGGCATCGTCAGAGATCGCTACCGAGCTGACTTCAGGCAATCGGCCATAAATTTCCAATGGTGGTGCGTCAGCCAGTGCCGTGAAGAGTGATGCGGCTGAAAGGATTGCCAACAAGCTGAGTGCAGCACGGATAAAGGGCATGTGGATCTTCCGGAGGTTGAACACGATGAGACTGAGCAGGCCTGCCCAATTCGGTCAAGCGTCAGGAGGCCTGATCCGCCGGGGAGCGTGGAACTGATCCTGTTTTAGCCGGTTGGCGGTCTATCCGCGTCTATTTGCTGCCCCAGGGGGCGGGCGGGGTGTCTACCGGGTGGGCCGTGTCGAATTCGATGCGGAAGAAGCGGCCGGGACGTTCCAGTTCGTAGGCGAACAGGCTGTGAGTAGGGCGCACTTCGATGGCCCAGACATTCTCTTTCGACTGCGGGATGCCGGAGGCATCGAACAGGGCCTTTGTTGCGTCATCGGCCGGGAAGTTCAGGCGGCTGCCGCTGAACCGGTCATCGCGTGTGCCGCCATAGCCGGTCAGCGCGTCGAAGCTGCCGTCTGCGTGGCGGTGTTCGTGATGCAGGGCGAGTCGGTCGTCCTCGCGGTGGATCACCCAGACACGGGACCGGTCATCGCCGACATGCAGCGGAATACGGATCTCATCCTTCGTGCAGGAGCGCACATGCATGACGATGCGCTGGGCGCGCCATGGGTCGTCCTGCAAATCATCGCTGACGATCTTGCCTTCAAAGGCCTTGCCGCAGAGCGCCGACAGCCGGTGCATGAACTCCGACTCCTGAAGCGTCGGCTGGCTGCATGCAGTCATCAGCAGCAGCGCGGCAGTTAGGAGACGGGCGCGCACCGGATCGGTCCTAGTGGCGGAAGTGGCGCATGCCGGTGAAGACCATGGCGAGACCGGCTTCGTCGGCGGCGGCGATCACTTCATCGTCGCGGATCGACCCGCCCGGCTGGATCACGGCGCTGGCTCCGGCAGAGGCCGCCTGAAGCAGGCCATCGGGGAAGGGGAAGAAGGCGTCGGAAGCTGCGACGCAGCCCTTGGTCTTCGGTTCGGCCCAGCCAGCAGCTTCCGCGGCATCCTCGGCCTTGCGCGCCGCGATACGGGCAGAGTCGACGCGGCTCATCTGGCCGGCGCCGACGCCGACAGTCGCGCCGTCTTTCGCATAAACGATCGTGTTGGATTTCACATGCTTGGCGACGCGCCAGGCGAAGAGGAGGTCATCCAGCTGCTGGTCAGTCGGGGCGATCTTGGTGACGACTTTCAGGTCGGCCTTCGTGATGCGGCCGAAATCGCGGTCCTGCATCAGGAAGCCGCCAGCAACGGTTTTCACGAACCGTCCGGCCGAGGCCGGATCGGGCAGGCCTTCGGTGATCAGGAGGCGGAGGTTCTTTTTCTTCGCGAAGATCGCTTCGGCCGCTGCGTCGGCGCCCGGCGCGATGACGACTTCGGTGAAGATCTGGGAGATCTCTTTGGCCGTCTCTTCGTCGAGCGCGCGGTTCAGGGCGACGATGCCGCCGAAGGCCGAGGTCGAGTCGCAGGCAAGCGCGGCGCGGTAGGCTTCGATGACGGACGCGCCCTGGGCCACACCGCACGGATTGGCGTGCTTGATGATGGCGACGGCAGGCGTCTCCGCGCCAAGCTCGCCGATCAGTTCATAGGCCGCGTCGGTATCGTTGATGTTGTTGTAGGACAGTTCCTTGCCCTGCAGCTGTTTCGCCGTGGCAACGCCGGGGCGCTTCTCTCCGGTGACGTAGAAGGCGGCTTTCTGGTGCGGGTTCTCGCCATAGCGCAGGGACTGCTGCAGCTTGCCGCCGAGGGCCGCCCAGTCCGGTGCCGTCTCGTCCAGCTGCGCGGCATACCAGCTGGAAATCGCAGCGTCGTAGGCGGCTGTGCGGGCATAGGTTTTCGCGGCCAGTTTGCGGCAGAGGGCAACGGAGACCTCGCCGTCATTCGCGTCCATCTCTTCCAGCACCTTGTCGACATCGCCGCCATCGGTGCAGACGGCAACGAAAGCGCCGTTCTTGGCCGCTGCGCGCAGCATGGCCGGGCCGCCAATGTCGATATTTTCGATACAGGTTTCGAAGTCGGCGCCGGAGGCGACGGTGGCCTCGAACGGGTAGAGGTTCACATAGATCAGGTCGATCGCGCCGATGCCGTGGGTTTCGGCGTCTTTCACGTGGGAAGGATTGTCGCGCAGGTAAAGCAGGCCGCCATGCACGGCCGGGTGCAGCGTCTTCACGCGGCCATCCATCATTTCCGGGAAGCCCGTCAGGTCGGCCACGTCTTTCACCGCTAGGCCAGCTTCCTTGAGCAGTTTCGACGTGCCGCCGGTGGAGACAAGTTCCACGCCTTTTTCAGCGAGCTTTTTCGCCTGTTCGACAAGGCCGGTCTTGTCGGAAACGGACAGGAGGGCACGGCGAATACGAACGGGGGCTCCGCTGGCGGCGTCGGACATGAGGGGATCTCCAGGAAGGACAATGCGTTGCCGCGCGGGTTAGCACGGCAGGGCAGGGCGTCAAGCGATGTCCTTGAACGCTTTTGCAGCCCGCTCCACCCCGTATTCCGGGACGATCATGCCCAGCATGCGCAGCGCTTCGGACCGTTCCCGGCGGCTCGCCGCTTCGATCAGGGCGGAAAGCTGCTTGTCGAACAGTTCCGAGGAGGGTGTACGGCTGGCAACACGCAGGACACCGTCGACATCGGTCCGGGTGACGGTCTCGTGTTCGTAGGTCAGTGCCTCGTGCATTTTCTCGCCCGCACGCAGCCCGGTCTGGACGATCTCGATATCGACACCGGGGATCAGGCCCTTCAGGCGGATCAGCGTTTCGGCCAGTTGCAGGATCGGCATCGGCTCACCCATGTCGAGCACATAGATGTCCGAATTCCCGCATTCATGTTGCAACGCGCCCGCCTGCAGGACGAGCGAAGAGGCTTCTTCCACGGTCATGAAATACCGGGTGACGCCCATATCGGTGATGGTCACCGGCCCGCCCTCGGCGATCTGCCGCTCGAACAGGGGAACGACCGAACCGGAGGATCCGAGTACATTACCGAACCGGACCATGGCGGCCGCCATGCCGGCTTCCTCGGCAATGCGGGAAATGGCGATCTCGGCCAGGCGTTTGGTGGCGCCCATGACATTGTCGGGGTCGACGGCCTTGTCGGTCGAGATGAACACGAAGCTGTTTGCGCCGACGGATGCGGCCGCCCGGGCACAGTTCACGGCGCCTGCCACATTCGTCAGGATCGCCTCGCAGACATTGCGCTCCATCAGCGGCACGTGCTTCAGCGCGGCCGCGTGGATTACGACTTCAGGCTGGGCGTTCTGGAAGATGTCGCGCACGCGCTGGGAATCGCGCACATCGCCGAGGCGCGAACTGATCTCCATCTCGGGGAACTTCTTCGTCAGCTCCATGTCGATGCTGTAGAGATTGAACTCGCAGGAATCGATGATGGTCAGCTGGGCCGGGTGCAGTCCGGCGACCTGGCGGGCCAGTTCGGATCCGATGGTGCCGCCGCCCCCGGTGATCAGGACGCGTGCCCCTTCGATCCTGTCGCGGACCGGGGCGATGTTCAGGCTCCGCTCGGCCCTGGCCAACAGGTCTGCCGGGCGGACCTTTTCCAGGAGCTGGGCCGTTTCTTCGCCGGACAGCGCCATGATCTGCGCGCCGTGCGCAGATGTGGTTTCCAGGATCTGCATCATGGTCTTGCGGTCTCGCGCCGCGCCCGTGACCGCGACCCACGGCGTGTGCTCATAGCGCACCGAGAGAACATCAATGACGTTCGACAGATCTTCCAGCCCGCCCATGATCGGCACACCGCGGATCGCGCGGCCAAAATCATTACCGTCGGTATCAATCAGGCCCAGCAGGCGGAAATTCTGGGTTTCTGTTGGGGTCTGCAGGCGCCGGATCACGCCGATACAGCTCGCTACGTCTCCGACCAGCAGGATCGGCCGGGCATCGCGGGCGATCGGGCTGAATATCTGCATCGGCTTGCGTGTGGAGCGCGAGAGGGCGACCATCCGGCCGGTGAAGAGGCAGATCGTCCAGATCAGAAGGGCGGTCAGCAGGATGCCCCAGGGGTGGGACAGGGCGCCATTTAGCAGGCCGGCAATCGGCAGGTAGATCAGGCCGGACAGCGCGATCGCCTGCATGATCCGAACGGCATCGGGCCAGCCGATATGCCGCCAGACCTGTGTCTGGATACGCAGGACCAGGAATCCGGCCGCCACCGCGGCCGTGAAACAGACCGTGCTGAGCAAGGCCGAGCCGATCGGAAACAGCCCGCGCGGTTCGTCCGCCCACCAGAACAGGACATTTGCAACGATCATGGCCCCTGCAGCTGCGCTGAGGTCGAACCCCAGAGTCAGGAACATGGCTCTGCGTGCGGCACGTTGAGGCGTCATGCACTCGGTTCCTTCACAAAGGCCCAGCGGACGCAGTTTGGCGGTTCGGTTCCGTCACTATTCGGATCCGCAAAGCCAGCGATCACAATTTGCTCGGGGCGTTCAACTACGCCTCGGGCGAGATAGGCCGTCCGTTCGAGTCTTGCCCCTTCATGACTCGTTTTGAAGCGCCATACAGCCCCATTTTCGCATATCAGGCGAATCGCATCTTTTCCCATCATGGCTTCCACGGTTGGATGTAAATGGAAGCGGATCTCGAAATTTATGAATTTCCGGTCTTCCGCCGGGGTCTGGGAAATCGGCCGCACGAGCGAATCTTCCCCGGCGAGCCGCCGGCCATCCCCGGCCATGAACAGGCGCCGCCGGTGCAGCAGGCCATGCGCCGGCTTGTAGCCGCCATGCTGGGCATCGAGCCAGATCTCGTCAGCCTCTTCCAGCCGTTTTGCCGAGATTCCCTCCGGGCCGCTGGCCGACAGCAGGCGCGTCGAGTCATTCAGTGAGAACGTTGCCGAATCGCGGCCGGACAAGATGAGCGTGGAATGGGCGCTGGTCCGGCGGACGGCGGCCTGCCAGTCGATGTTCACCTCGGCGCTGAACCCGCAGGATGTGACGATCCGGGAGGAACTGTCGGACAATTCAAAACCCAGTGCCCCGGCATGGGCCTGGTCGCCAAAAGGCAGGCCCGGCGCCGCGCCGCAATCGAGCACCAGGCGCAGCCCGTGCTTCTCCAGTTTCTGGAAGCCGGATTTGGGGGCAAAGGTGAACCGCCGTGGCGGGGCAGGCAGGCGTGAGAGGGCAGCGTCCACGACTTCCGGCCGGGATTCGTCGCCATCATTGAACGGGTTCAGGGCGCCGTCCCCGGTTTGGAAGAAGGCCAGCATGGCGCCCATCCGTGGAATCCATTTGCCGAAATAGTCCGGAGGCTCAATGCCGGCGCGGGTCAGCAATTCCTCCAGCGTTTGCAATTGCAGCAGGCAGAACAGGAGCCGCGACGGCGCCCGGCTGACATGGCCGCCATCCGGCAGAATCTGCGCCGTGCACTCCGCGTCCAGCCTGTCCAGCGCGAGGTTGAGGGCAGGGCGGTCGTTGAAACACAAAGCCCCGGCGACCTGCACCACGGCCGCCATCCAGCGGGCCTTCGGATCGACCGCCGCATCGGACTGGCTTTCAAGATAGCGCAGCTGGTGCAGCAGGCAGGCGAGGCGGGCCTGGCGCGCGGGTTCGGGGCCTTCCTCGAACAGGTCTTCCCCGCAGCGAAGCCAGTGCCAGAGGCGTGCAGCGGTCGGGTCCGTCCGCCAGGCGAAGCCGTTGAAACCGCCATACATCTCGATCCAGGTATCGACATGATGTCTTGCCCGGATGGCACCCTCATCGCCCTGGGAAAACAGGTCCGGCAGCCACGCAAACCTGTGCAATCTGTCGGCGACATGTTTGGAGGGCATCGGCACAGACCAGGGGCTTTGCCCCGGTTCCAGCGTCATGCGCGACATGCCGATTCGCCAGACATCGCGCATCAGCGCTTCGCCGCGCAACGTGTCGGGCGGGACGAGATCGGCCAGGTGCAGCGTGAATCCCTGCGGGACAGGTCCGGTCTGCTTCAGGCGCTGGACGGCCCCGATCTTGGCATCTTCGCCGCCCACGCCGCGGAACCGGCGCCACAATGCAGCATCGTCCGCTCCCGTTCGCGGGGCCCGATCAGCAGCGTATTGGCTGTCTCCACCTGACACGGGGCGCGTCCTATCTTCTTAGGCGTGTACGCTGGGTCTCAGGGTACGAATGTTGTCGGCATAGGCCGTCGGGCCGCCCTTGAATACGGCAGACCCGGCAACGATGGCCGTCACGCCGGCTGCAATGGCTTTGGGTGAGGTTTCGGCGTTCAGGCCGCCGTCGATTTCCAGGATGATGTCTCGCCCTGTCTGGTCGATCATCCGGCGCAGTTGCTCCACTTTGCGCAGCTGGCTTTCGATGAAGGCCTGCCCGCCAAAGCCGGGATTCACCGACATGACGAGGACAAGGTCGATATCGTCGATAACCGGTTCGATGATGCTTGCAGGTGTGGCCGGATTGAGCGCGACCCCGGGCTTCATCCCGGCGGCGCGGATCGCCTGAAGCGTCCGGTGCAGGTGCGGGCCGGCTTCAGGATGTACGGTCAGGATATTGGCGCCGGCTTTTGCGAAGGCGTGAATGAACGGGTCCACTGGCGCGATCATCAGGTGGACGTCGAACGGCTTTTTCGTATGCGGACGAAGCTTCTCGATCACCGGCGGCCCGAATGTCAGGTTCGGCACAAAATGGCCGTCCATGACATCGATGTGGATCATGTCGGCGCCAGCATGGTCGATGGCTCGTATTTCCTCCCCGAGACAGGCAAAGTCTGCAGAGAGAATCGAAGGTGAAATCAGTACGTCGCGCATATAGACTCCCTAAATGGGAAACGCCGGGCACACAAGGCGCCCGGCATTCCTGATCTGCTTCAGATTGAACGGCGGACGCTTAGTACGCGGCGGCCGGAATCAGCTTCCAGCCATCCGGGCTGGCGATGATGTCAACCGGCGTACCCGGGGCGATGTAGACATCTGCGCCCTGTACGATTTCCTGCGTCTCACCGCTGGAGAAGCGGACGACATAGGCAAAGCCCTTGCCGGTCCCGACAGCCTTGCCGGCCGCGTTGCCGGCGATCCCGCCGAGCACGGCGCCGCCGATGGCGCCAGCGGTCTGGGCCTTGTCGCCGCCGCCGAGTTCAGAGCCTGCAAGCCCGCCCAGGACCGCACCGGCAGCGGTGCCGATCATCGATTGCTTGGGCTGGATCGTGACTTCACGCACCGACATGATCGTGCCGTGATAGACGCGGGAGGATTGGCCGACAGCGCCCGGCGAAACGGTGTTGACGCCCTGGGTGGAGGCACAGCCAGCCAGCGACAGGCTAAGCGCCAGGAAGGCACCGGCGGCCAGTTTACCGGTCGAGGTGCGGATGGAAGAAACAACGGTCATTTAAGTGCTCCCTGCACAGTGTATGGGGTCTTTCTGGCATGTGCTCGCTGAATGGTAGATGAACCTTCAGCGGCAAATTCTAGGCGGTGGGGTTACTTTAGCGCTTCAGGCGACAGCCGTGACATGAAGAATGCATCATGTTCCGCTGATTCGCCCGGCAGGGTGAGCACGTCGCCGGAGCCGGTGATGCAGGACGCGAACCCGGGCGCCTCTTCCGGCGAAACGGGCAGGCGGGTGACGAGGCCTTCGGCGACGGCGCGGTCCACCACATCGGCGCCTTCGGACCTCAGCGGCGTGCAGACGCAATAGAGGATCGTGCCGCCGGGGCGGACCATCTCTGTCGCCGCTTTCAGTAGCCGATACTGCACATCCGGGAAGCGGGCGATGTCGCCTTCGCGCTTGATCCAGGCGCCTTCCGGGTGGCGGCGCAGCGTGCCGAGGGCGGAACAGGGCGCGTCCAGCAGCAGAAGGTCGGCAGGCGTTTCCGGGCGCCACGTTTCGGCGTCCGCTGTAATGATTTCGGCAGACAGACCGGTGCGGGCGAGGTTCTCTTCCAGCCGCTTCAGGCGCGGTTTCGACCGGTCGACCGCGATGACATTAAGGCCCGCGGCGCAGAGTTGCAGCGTCTTGCCGCCGGGGGCTGCGCAAAGGTCGATGGCCGTGATTTCGGCTGACTTGCCCGCGTCCATGCCGGATTTGTCCATGATCATATCGGACTTTGCCGGATCACCGGATGCGCTTGCCATGAGCAGGTTGGCGGCCAGGGCGGCGGCCGGGTCCTGCACCCACCAATCACCGCTACCATACTCCGCCAATGCCTCGACCGGGCCGCCGGGCGCGCGGATGGAGCCGCTGGCGAGCAGCTCTCCGCTGATCACTTCGGCGACGGCGGCGGCGTTGGTTTTTGCGGTGAGGAAAATGCCGGGCTCGGCCAGCTGGGCGGCGGCGAGAGCGGCGGCGCCGTCTGCCCCGACGCTGTCCTCGAAAGCGGCGGCAAGCCAGTCCGGCCAGATGGCGGTGACGGGCAGGGCATCAAGATCCGGGCGCTCGGCAGCGGCGCGGCGCAGCACGGCGTTCAGGAAGGCGCCGCCGGAGCGGGCGTCCTGCCAGGCCTTGGCGGCCTCGACGGTTTCGGAGACGGCGGCATGTTCCGGCACATCCATCCGCCAGAGCTGGACGGCGCCCACGCGCAGCAGGGCGCGGATGGCGGGGCTGGCGGCCTGTAGCGGGCGGGAGAGGAGGGGGGCGAGCGCGCGGTCGATGCGGCCAAGCTCGCGCAGGGCGGCCGAGGCGATGGCGCGGGCAAACGCCCGGTCCGGTCCGTCGAGGTCGCCGAAGGGCGGGGACTCGGCCATGGCCTGGTCCAGCGTGCGGCGCTTTTCGAGAGTGAGAAACAGGAGATCGGCGGCTGCCCGCCGCACCAATGCGCCGCTCATGATGTGGTCCTTATCCCCAGGGGCCGGCTTCGCGGCGCATGGCCGGGGAGGCCTGCGGCGCGGTCACGCCCATGTCCGCCGCGAGACGGCGGAGCGCTTCGATCCGGTTGGCGGTTGCCGGGTGGGTCGAGAAGAGATTGTCCGCCCCGCGCCCGTTCAGCGGGTTCGCGATATACATGTGCGCCATGGCCGGATTGCGCTCGGCGGCGACATTGATCGTGGAGCGGGCGCCGCGTTCGATTTTCGCGAGCGCCGAGGCGAGCCAGAGCGGGTTGCCGCAGATTTCTGCGCCCATGCGGTCGGCTTCGTATTCGCGAGATCGCGAGATGGCCATCTGCACGAGGCCGGCGGCCAGCGGGGCAAAGATCATGATCGCGATGGACCCGATCAGCCCGGTGCGATCGCGCCCGAAGAACAGGGCGAAATTCGCCAGCATGCCGATGGCACCGGCAATCGTGGCGGTGATGGTCATGGTCAGCGTGTCGCGGTGTTTCACATGGGCCAGCTCATGCGCCATCACCCCGCGGACTTCGTCGCGGTTCAGCATGCCGAGCAGGCCGGTCGTGGCGCAGACAGCCGCGTGCTGCGGGTTGCGGCCGGTGGCGAAGGCGTTCGGCTGGGGCGTTTCGATGATGTAGACGCGCGGCGGCGGCATGCCCGCGCGGTCTGCCAGCAGGGCGACGTCCTTGGCGAAGGTGCGCAGCATGGGGGAGGCGGTCTGCGGGTCGATTTCCTTCGCGCCCTGCATCGACAGGACGATCTTGTCGGAATTCCAGTAGGAGAAAATGTTCATCGCGGCGGCCACGACGAAAGCCAGGGCCATGCCGGGCACGCCGCCGATCAGGTAGCCGACGCCCATGAAGAGCGCGGTCATCGCCGCGAGAAGGATGAAGGTTTTCAGTGTGCCCATTGGGCCTTAACTCCACTCTGTTCTCCGCGTATGTACGCGGTGCGTTAGCACTCCCCGGCCGCAACTCCTATATGGCGAGCGTTAACGAAAAGAGGAGTCTTCATGGCCAGCGATGACAAAGCTGTAATCCCTGTCCTGACGGACGAGGAAATCGCGCGCCGCAAGGCGTTGCCGGAGGCTGCCCGCCGTGCGCTGGAAGAGGCCGATGCCCGCAAGGCCAAAGAAGCGGCCGATGCCGCCGCCCTGCCGGAAGACGAGCATGGCGGACCCAGAAGCATTGAACCGACCCGGTACGGGGACTGGGAACGCAAGGGGATTGCGTACGACTTTTAGCCCGCGCGCGTGCTTCGTGCCCTGCGCTTGCGCTTGGGCCTTCTCGGGGAAATCGCCGTGCGATTTCTGATCCCTCGAAGCGCTCAGCATGAGCGCTCAACAAGCACGGACTCATCCTGAGCGAAGTCGAAGGATGGAACAGCAAAGAGCAGAAGCCCGGCGCTTGCGCTTGGGCCTGCCTCGGGAAATCGCAGTGCGATTTCTGGTCCTCGGCAGCCCTCAAAGACCAAGCACTTTCCGTGCAATGATTGTCCGCTGGATCTCGTTCGTGCCGCCATAGATGGACTGGGCACGCCCTGCAAAATATGTCGCCATGTCGCGCCCCGGCGAGCCGCCGGGGTCGTTCTGGCCTGCCCAGAAGCTGAAATGCGGCTGGGCGCACGCGCCCGCGGCATCCACCATCAGTTCGGTGATCTGCTGGTGGGTTGTCGTGGCGAGGATTTTCACCGTTGAGGCCGCATCGCCGGGGGAACCGCCCCGGGCGGCCGCTGACAGGACGCGGAACACCGTCATCTCCAGCCCGTCGACCGCCATCTCGGCTTCGGTCAGGCGACGGGCGAACCCTTCATCATCAATCAGCCGCTCGCCGCTGCCGTCCGGCGTGGACATGGCCACGTCGCGGATATGGCGCAGCATGGCGCGTTTGCCACCGATCCGGGCGTAAGACGTGCGCTCGAAGCCGAGCAGGTATTGCGAATAGGTCCAGCCTTTTCCGGCCTCGCCGATCCGGTTGTCTTCGGGCACTTTCACGTCCTCGAAGAAGACTTCGTTCAGGACGTGATTGCCGTCGATCGTGATGATCGGTTTCACGGTGACGCCAGGCGCATCGATGGGGCAGCAGATGAAGCTGATGCCTTTCTGCTTCTTGTCCTCCTGCGAGGTGCGGGCGAGCAGGAAGATCCAGTCGGCGTGCTGGGCCGCGGACGTCCAGATCTTGTGGCCGTTGAGCGTGTAGGTGCCATTGTCCAATTTCGCGCTAAACTGGAGGGAGGCGAGGTCCGAGCCTGCGCCCGGTTCGGAATAGCCCTGCGCCCAGCCGACCGAGCCGTCGCGGATGCCGGGCAGCCAGCGTTCTTTCTGTTCGTCCGAGCCGAATGTGTAGATCACCGGGCCGACATAGATGACGCCCATCGGGGTGACCGTCGGCACGCCGGCGCGTTCAAGTTCCTCGTCGAAGACGTATTGTTCTTCGATCCCCCAGCCGGGGCCGCCATATTCCTCCGGCCAGGCCGTGGCGAGCCAGCCCTTTTGTCCAAGGGCCATTTCAGACCGGCGCACTTCCTCCGTCGTCAGCGGCAGGCCGGCCTTGTATTTGCGGATGATGTCTTTCGGGAAGTCTGTCTCGAACCAGGTCCGCACCTTTGTGCGGAAGGCTTCGATCTCAGGGCTGAAGGAAAGGTCCATCTTTGGCTCCGTAGCTTTCCTTCAAAAGCGTAGGGCAGGGCCTGCCTGATGCAAGCCCTGCCCCAGCGTCGCCTGATTGGCGAATGCGTGGCCTTAAGCGGCCTTCTGATCGGCGATCCACTGGTCGACGCGGCGCTCCAGCAGGTCGAGCGGCATCGAGCCGCCGCCTAGCACGGTGTCGTGGAAACCGCGGATGTCGAACTTGTCGCCCAGCTCCTCTTCGGCGTGCTTGCGCAGGTCCTGGATCTTGATCATGCCGATCTTGTAGGCCGTGGCCTGGCCCGGCATCACAATATAGCGCTGCACTTCGGAGCGTGCCTGCGCCTCGGTGATGGCGGAATTGTCGAGGAAGTACTGCACGGCCTGTTCTTCGGTCCAGCCCTTGGAATGCAGGCCGGTGTCCACGACGAGGCGGATGGCGCGCCAGATCTCGGAGCCGAGACGGCCGAAGTCGGAATAGGGGTCTTCATAGGTGCCCGGGAATTCCGTGGCGAGCCATTCGGAGTAGAGCCCCCAGCCTTCGGCATAGGCCGTGAAGTTGATCTGGGTGCGGAACTGCGGCACGCCGGTCAGCTCCTGCGCGATCGAAATCTGCATGTGGTGGCCGGGGATGCCTTCATGATAGGCGATCACTTCCAGTTCGCCCTTCGGCATGGCTTTCATGTCCGAGAGATGCGCGTAGTAGACACCGGGGCGCGAGCCGTCCGGCGTGCCGGGGAAGTAGTGCTGGGCAGCGCCCGGCTGTTCGCGGAAGGCTTCGACGCGTTTCACGACGAGGTCCGCTTTCGGCAGGATGCCGAAGAACTCCGGCAGCTTGGCCTTGATGTTCTCGATCTTCGCCGTGGCGTCGTCGATATAGGCCTGACGGCCTTCATCTGTATCCGGATAGTAGAAGCGTTCATCATCCTTGGAGTCGCGCTGGAAAGCGAAGAACTCCTTCAGCGTCCCTTCAAAGCCGACCTTGTCCTTGATGGCTTCCATCTCGGCATGGATCCGGTCCACTTCGGCAAGCCCGATTTCGTGGATCTCGTCGGCGGTCATCGACGTGGTCGTGTTGTTGGCGAGGCGTTCCTCGTAATAGGCCGCGCCGTCCGGCTGCAGGAAGGCGCCGACGGCTTGCGTGGAATCCGGCGAGTTCGCCATGTCCTCGGTCGCAAACGCGATGATGTTGTCGAAGGCGTCGAGGAAATCGTTCGTCATCGCATCGGTGGCGTCAGCGAGGATCACGTCGGACTCGTCCTGAGTCAGCTCGCCATTCTCCACCAGCGTGGCGAGTTCGGACTTCACGTCTGCCATCAGGGCACTGTCCGGCCCGTCAGTGAACGGCGCGCCGGTGATGACTTTCCGCGACTGGTCGATTACGCCCTCATAAGCGAACTTCGGCGCGTGTGTGCCGTGCTCGGCGCTCTCGCGGGCCACGTCGGTTGCTTCGTTCAGGGCGCGGGCAGATTCGCGGATCCGCGAAACATAGGCGCGCATGTCGTCGGCATTCTCGACATTGTGGAAGCTGATCAGGAATTGCGGGATGAAGCCCTGCGGGCCGTTCATCTGGTCATAGACAAAGCCGTTATAGCGGAACTTCGCGGCTTCGGCGGCCTGATCGTACTGGTATTCGAAGAGGTCCCAGGACAGTTTGTCGGCGTCCGACAGGTCGTCATAATTGAACTTGGCTTTCATTTCCTCGACGGCGGCCTTCTGGCGGGCCAGCTGTTCATCGGCGCAGGCAAAGGTGAAGCAGTCGATCTGGTCGTTGAGGTCCTTCCGGCCGAGGAAGGTCATCGTGATCGGGCTATCCTGCAGCGATTCCTCGTATTTTGCATCGAACCACTCATTCAACTCCTTGCTGATCTCGGCCTTCTGGTCGGCGGTCAGCTCAGTTGCGGCGGCGGGGGCGGCAGGTTTGTCGGCTGGCTGTCCGCAGGCGGCGAGCGAAAAGGCCAGCGCCAGCGCTGACACGGCAGGTTTGATCATGGGGGTCTCCGAAAAGGGATTTGTCGATAAACGATAAGGCTTGGTAGCCGCTTCCGCGTCGCTCTGTCAATTGGCAAGCGGCACGCCCGGCGCTAGGGGAGGGAGATGACTGAAACAAATTCCCCCAGAACGCTCCGGATCGGAACACGTGGTTCGCCGCTGGCCCTGATTCAGGCAAATCAGATCGCGGCCGGAATCGCAGCGGCTTCGGATGGCGCCATGACTGGCGAGATCGTCACCTTCACCACATCCGGTGACCAGCTGACGACCGAACGCCTGATCAATTCCGGCGGCAAGGGCCTGTTCACCCGTGAACTGGACGCGGCCCTGACGCGCGGCGAAGTCGACCTGACGGTCCACAGCCTGAAGGACGTGCCGTCCGTGCTGGAACCGGGCCAGGTGTTCGCCGCGTTCCCGGAACGTGAAGACCCGCGCGAGGGGTTCCTGTCCCCGCATGCGAAAAGCCCGATGGACCTGCCACAGGGCGCCAAGGTCGGCACGGCGTCCCTGCGCCGGGAAGCGCAGACCCGCGCCATGCGCCCGGACCTCGAAATCGTCACCTTCCGCGGCAATGTCGCGACCCGGATGCGCAAGCTGGAAGAGGGCCTCGCGGATGCGACCTATCTGGCCATGGCGGGGCTGACGCGCCTCGGCCAGCCGGAAGTGGCGACGCCGATCCCGCTGACCGACATGCTGCCGGCCGCGGCGCAGGGCATTGTCGGCGTGGTCATGCGCGAGGACATGGACGCCGAGGCCGCCACCGTGCTGCACAGGCTGAACCATGTGCCGACCGCGGCGGCCGCGATCATCGAGCGGGCCTTCCTGCTGGCGCTGGACGGATCGTGCCGCACGCCGATTGCCGCGCACACATTCGACAAGGGCGAGGAATGGCATCTGGTCGGTGAAGTGCTGGCCATGGATGGCGGCGCCCGCTGGCGCGCCGAAGGTACCTGCCGGAAAGCGGCCAACGAAGTTCAGCTCGAAGCGCTCGGCAAGGACATTGCGAACGAGATCCGCCAGCAGGCGGGCGGCGAACTGCCTGCGTTCGAGGGGGACTGGTGAGCCTTCCGGTCATCGTGACCCGCGCCGAACCCGGCGCCTCCGAAACCATGGCCCGGCTGGCGGCGATGGATGTGACGCCGATTGCGTCGCCCATGCTGTCGCTCGCCCGGCTAAATGTGGATCTGCCGGATCTCTCCGGCGTGCAGCATCTCGTCTTCACCAGCGCCAATGGCGTGCGCTTCTTTACAGAGGCCAGCACCCTGCGGGCGGCCAAGGCCTGGTGTGTCGGTCCGTCCACCGCGGCGGCCGCACGGGAGGGGGGCTTTGCCGCTGTCTATGAAGGCGCAGGCGATGCGGCCGCGCTTGCCGCAGATATTCTGGTGGCCCTGCCGGAAGGGACCGAAGGCGTTCTGCACGTTGCTAATGAGGCCGCCGCAGGCGATCTCGTTGCCCGGTTGAAGGAAGGCGGCATCCCGGCGGACTTCCTCGCCCTCTATGAAACCCTTCCCGCCGATGAGCTGACGCCTGAGGCGGAAGCGGCGCTGGCGGCAGGCCCGGCCTGTGTCCTCATCCATTCGGCAAAAGCGGCGGCGGCCTTTGCCTGGGCTGCCGGCGGGCTGGACCAGGCCGTTATTGTGGCGATCTCCGAAGCGGCGGCCCGTCCACTGCAGAGCCGGGAGGTCGCCGCGATCCATATCGCCGAAGCCCCGAATGAAGACGCGCTGCTCGCCACGCTCGCCGCTGTGGCCAGCGGCCTTTAAGCAGCCGGAATCCTGTGCGAGTGTAAGCAGGCTGAAACCGGATTCGACATGACAGACGATTCTATCCCTGAAAGCTCCGTCGACCCGGGTGAACCGATCGACGCGGATTTCGAACTGGCCCCCGATGAGGGGAAGGCGCCCAAAGCGGGCGGCGGACCCGGCTGGCTCGGCGCCGGTGTGATGAGCATCATGGCAGCCGGGCTTGGCGGCCTGATCGGCATTGGCGCCCATATGGTGCTGCCTCCCAGCAGTGGCCTCGGAAATGCCGATGAAGAAGTTGCCGCGCTGAACGACCGGATCGGCAAGCTGGAACAGGCCGCCCCGGACGACCGCGCGGCGCTCAAGGCCGGGATCGACGCACTGGCAAACCGGATCGACAACCTCCCCGCCGGCAATGCCGCGCCGGTGGACCTGACCGGCATCATTGCCCGGCTCGATGCGCTGGAATCCGTCGAACCCGGCGACACGGTGGCCCCGGAAGACCTCGCCCGGGCACTTGGCGCCCTGTCTGACCGGCTGGATGCGCTTGAAGCCCGGCCCCTGCCGGTAGATCTCAGTCCCCGCGTTGCCGCGCTGGAGCGGGACGTGGAAACGCTTCGCGACTCGACACTGGAGCAGACAAAGCAGGGCCGCTCCCTCGCCGACATGCTGGCCCGCGTCCAGACCGAGCAGAGCGATGCCCGCGCCGAAGCCGCCTCCGCCAGTTCGGTCGCCGAAGCCGCGCTGGCCCTGTCAGCCATCGAAGCGGCCTCCCGCCGGGGAGAGCCTTTCGAGTCCGACTACCGGGCGCTGCGCGCCGCCTTGCCGACCTCGGATGATGTCCGCGTCCTCGGCCCGCTGGCAACGGAAGGCGTGCCAACCCGGGCGGAGCTGACAGAGACGTTCGCCGCCGCCGCCGATGCCGCGCGCCGGACCGTGCCGACGGAAGACTCGGGGCGCTGGGGCTGGATCAACAAATTCTTTGGCGGCGCCGTCACCGTCCGCAAGGCGGATGGCAGCGATGCCGATCCGTTCGCCTTGCTGTCGCGGGCGGCCGAAGCGCTCGAAAAGGGTGACCTTGAAGACGCCGTATCCTATACAACCCGGCTGGACGGGCCGACAGGCACGGCAATGTCCGGATGGACCGAAGATGCGAAACGGCGCATCACTCTGGAAACTTCGCTGGAGGCCGTGCGCCTCGCCCTGGCGGATGGGGGCGCCAAGACACCATGAACCGGATCATCGTGTTTCTCGTGCTTCTGATCGTGCTGATCGCAGCGCTCGCTTTCGGCTGGTGGGCCTATACGCTTCCCGGCAAGGTGACCGTGCCGATCGGGACGGAAGAGATTTCCATCAAGTCCGGCGCCGCCGTGGCGCTCGTGCTGGCCCTGTCAGGTTTGATGGCGGCGGCCTGGTGGGTCATTTCAGGCATCTTCGTTCTGCCGGGCCGGATTGCCCGGTCCCGCCGCCGGTCGAAATCGCGCAAGGCGAACGCCGCGCTGACCGAGGGCCTGCTGGCCGCCGAAGCCGGCGATGCCGAAGCGGCGCTGAAGCTTGCCCGCAAGGCGGCCAAGCATGCCGAGGACGAACGCCTGAAACTGCTGCTGGAAGCGCGCGCCGCCGAAGCGAATGATGACTGGGCCGGGGCCGAACGGGCCTGGAGCCAGCTGACCCGCCTGCCGGGCGGCCAGCTTGCGGGCCTGCGCGGCTCTGCCATGGCAGCGTCCGAGCGCGGCGACCAGCTGACAGCGGAAACGCGCGCCCGCGAAGCGCTCGGCCTCAAATCTTCCGCCGACTGGCCATTCAATTCCCTGTTCGACCTGCAGGTCTCGAAAGGGGAGTGGGAGAAGGCGCTGGATACGCTCACCACGGGCGAGCGCCGGGGCATGATCAAGGGCGATGGGTTGCGCCGCCGCCGCGCCGTGCTGCTGACGGCTCATGCCGTTGGCCTGCCGCATGACCACAAGAGCGAAGCCCAGAAAGCGCTGGCCGAAGCCATCCGGTCCGCACCGGGCTTCCCGCCCGCCGCTTTCCATGGCGCCAAGACGTTGATGGTGGATGGCAAGGCAAAGGCCGCGCAAGGCGTGCTGGCGCTTGGCTGGAAGGCCCGCCCGCACCCGGCGCTGGCACAGCTGGCCCGCCGCCTCGTGCCGCAGGACAGCCAGGCGAACATCGCTGAACGCCTTCAGGCCCTGATCGCGGCCCGGCCGAACCACCGTGAAAGCAAGATCCTGATGGCCGAGATCGCCATGGACAAGGGCGACTGGGTCGGCGCGATCCGGGCGCTGGCGCTGCTGGTGGAAGAGAATCCGACCGCGCGGCTGTGCCTGCTGATGGAGCGGGCCCTGAAGGGCTATGGCGACCAGTCGGAAGCGGCGCGCTGGGGCCGGATGGCGGTCTCCGCCTCGCGGGAACCGGACTGGTCGGACATCGACCCGAAAGGCAATGCCTTCGATTTCGACAAGCAGGGCTGGGCACGCCTCGTCTATGCCTTCGGCGATGTCGGCGACCTCGTGCATCCGCGCTACGAGTCCTATGGCCGCGAACTGGAAGCGGGCCGTGTGCCTGCGCTGCCGGGGCCGGAACTGGAAGAAGCCGCGCCAGAAGCGCCCAAGGCACCGGACCGCCCGCTCAGCCCGCCGCTGGACTATGCCTCCGACGACGACTGACCGCGTCTGCACGTGCACTGCCGGGGATGGCAAAAGCGTCTTGCGAAACCGCGCATCTGCCGGTATGAGGCGGGCCTTCAGAATGGTCTAGGCCGCTATAGCTCAGCTGGTAGAGCATCGCATTCGTAATGCGGGGGTCAGGTGTTCAAGTCACCTTAGCGGCACCATTCCCTTTTCCATCGCTTTTTGGCGACTTGCGCTTGCTGGTTGTCCGGAACCGCCGTTAGGTTCCGCCTTGTCCGCGCGCGTTGCGGGGAAAAGGAAGAGGACTGCCATGATGAAGCTCCACCCGTTGAAAAGCCTGCTTGCCGGATCGGTGCTCGCGCTGGCCGCGCTTGGGGCCTCTGCAGAAGAGGCCGTCGCTGCACCGGACGCCGCCGCGCCTGCAATTCCGGCGGAGGTCACGGACCGGATTGATGCGCGGTTCCTGGACTACCAGACGGCGCAGCATGTGCCGGGTCTTGTGTGGGGCATCGTCAAGGATGGGGAGCTGGTCTATTTCAAAACCTCCGGCGTCGCGAACCTCGAAACGGAGGCCCCTGTCACGGCGGACTCGCTGTTCTCCATCGCGTCGATGAGCAAGGCGTTCACGGCACTCGCCATCCTCAAGCTGAGGGATGAAGGCAAGCTGTATCTCGATGCCCCGGCTGAATACTATGTGCCGGAGCTGAGAGGCTGGACCTATCCGACCACGGACTCCCCGCGCATCCGCGTGCGGGACCTGCTGGCCCATGTCAGCGGCCTGGTGACGGACAATCCCTGGGGCGACCGCCAGCAGGACATGCCCGAGGAGGTCTTTACCGAAGTCCTCAAAGAAGGCGTTCCATTCAGCCGCGCCCCGCAGATGGCGTATGAATATTCCAATTTCGGTTACGCCCTGCTGGGCCGGATCGTCACCAATCTCTCCGGCATGCCGTATGAGGATTACATCCGCACCGAGATCATGCTGCCGCTGGGCATGACTTCGACCGGGTATGACGTCTATGCCGTGGATCAGGACCGCCGCGCGCTCGGCTATCGCTGGGAAGAGGGGGCGTTCTCGAAAGAACCGGCACTCGGGCCGGGCGTGTTCGGCGCCATGGGCGGCGTGATGACCAATGCCGAGGATTACGAAAAATGGGTCGCCTTCCTGCTGGATGCCTGGCCGCCCCGTGACGGGGAAGAGACCGGGCCGGTCAAACGCTCGTCCGTGCGCGAGCTGTCGCAGGGCCTGAACTTCCCGCGCGTCTATACGCGCGATGGCCTGGAAGAGGGCGAGACCTGCGATGTTGCGGTGAATTACGCGATGGGCTTTGCCGTCACGGCCGAGTGCGAGCTGGGCACCACGATGGCGCATTCCGGCGGGTATCCGGGCTATGGGTCGAATGTGCTGCTTATGCCGGATGCGGGCGTCGGCGTGTTTGCCTTTGCCAACCGGACCTATGCGGCGCCGTCGCGGATCGTGCGGGAGGCGGCGCTTGAACTGGCGACTGCGGGCGAATTGCCTGCCCGCGAATGGCCGGTCAGCGCTCCGCTCGCCGATGCCTATTCGGTTGCGGGCGCCGTGTACGAACAGGGCAGCTTCACACCCGCCGAAGGCAAGCTGGCGATGAACTTCACGATGGATGCGACCATTCCGGTCCGCGAACGCGCGCTGGCGGACCTGAAGGCAGAGGCAGGTGCCTGCGACACCGGCGCGCCGTTCCGGGCGAACGGGCATCTCAGCGGCCGCTTCACATGGACGTGCGAGGCGGGAGACATGGAGGGCTGGCTGTTGCTGTCACCAAACCACCCGCCATTGATCCAGGAACTGAACCTCAGCTTCGTTCCGGCGCCCTGAGCCGCTATTCCAGCACATAGTCCGCCTCCGCCTGATATCGGCTGGGGCGGCCTTTGGCGGAGTGGCTGGAATAGAGGTGGAACCGGTCTGCGATGAACGGGCCGCTGCGATAGGCGTGATGGGCCTCCACCCAGCGCCTTGTGTCTTCCAGCGCGGCGTTGTGCAGGTAGGCCAGCGTGACATGCGGAATGAACGGGCGCCGGTCCGGCTCGAAGCCGAGGCGGCGGGCCGCCTGTTCGCACCGGGCCGACAGGCTGCGCAATTCATCGCTTTCGCGCACCCGTGCCCAGACAGCGGACGGTTCGCGCCGTCCGAACCAGCCGGCGCCCTCTATCGAGAGTTCGAATGGCTGGCAGCGGATGTCCCCCAGCAAATCGTCCAGGTCCCGTGCCTGGCGATAGGTCAGGTCACCGAAAAACCGCAGGGTAATGTGGAAATTCTCTTCCGGGCGCCAGCTCGCCCCGGGCAAGCCGTCCTGAAGGGCGGCCAGTCCTTCCCACAGGTCTTCGGGGACGGGCAGGGCGGCAAACAGTCTGTACATGGCCGGTTGTCTGCCTCCGGACGCGGAAAAAGAAAACCCGGCCAGATGAGGCCGGGTTTGTCCGATGTGATGAAAGTCCGGATCAGCTGCCCAGTTCGGCGAGCTTTCCGAAGTGCTCTGCGAGGAGGTAGTAGAAGGTGACCCGTGATTTCTGTCCGCCTTCCGCGCTCATGCGATCACAGATCGTCTTGATGGCCGTATCAAGCTCTCCCTGCTTCTCGGCGAGGCCCAGTTTTCCGCGGCACCATTTTTCCCGCACACGGTCCAGTTCGCCGTCATCGCTGCAGGCGACAATGGAGCTGTCCTTGTTGCGGAGGGCAATGCCGAGATGTCCCACGATCTTCTCGGCGGCTGCCTGATTGTACCCACCATTTGCGTATTTCTTGATATTCTCGGCGTAAGCCGATGCGTCTGCCATAATTGTATCCCCTAGTGCTTTGGCGCCTCCACTGCTGGAACTGCGCCAGATTCAGAAGATTAGCCTTGAGTAAAGGTTAGTCAATCCACTTCTGAATATGCGTGGCTGAGCTTCAAAAGTCGCGGCTGATAATTTGCGAATACTTTGGCGTGTTGGGTCGCAATCAAGTACAGATTGCGGGGGGCTCAAGTAAAAGACTGGTTTGTTTGAAGTGTTTTTGCCTGGCGGGCGGCTTCCGGTGCATGAACAAGCGGAAGGGATGTCCGGTTTTGCTTGCACATGATGGCAAGCCCTCCCATATTTCGCGCATGTTCCGGGTAAATAATCCACCCGGCTAAGAGAAAGGGCTTGAAACCTATGAATGATTTCAATCGTGCTTATTCGCCGTCCGCCGGCGCGGGCTCGATGGACATGTCGGTCAATGAGGGCCTGCGCGCCTTCATGCTGGGCGTTTATCAGAAGCTTGCCTACGGAATCGCCCTGGCAGGCGCCTTGGCATTCCTGGTTGGTTCCAACACCGTCCCGGCGCTGACCGAATTCGTGCTGTTCTCCCCGTTTCGCATGGTCGTGCAGTTCGGTCCGATCGGGCTGATCCTGATTTCCGCCTTTGCCATGAAGCGGCCGTCGCCGCTGGGAACAGCGGTTCTCTACTGGACAATCGTGACCTTACTGGGTCTCAGCCTGTCTGTGTGGGTGCTGATGGCCACCATGAACACCGAAGCGGCCAGCCGCGCGGGCATCGTCTACAGCACCACATTCATCACCATTGCCAAGGCCTTCTTCCTGACGGCCACGGCCTTCGGTGCGCTGTCGCTGTATGGCTACACCACCAAGCGGGACCTGAAGCCGATTGGCGTGGTCGCCATCTTCGCCCTCTGGGGCATTGTCGGCATGGCGCTGCTCAGCTTCCTGTTCCCGCCGTCGGGATTCCTTGAAACCGCGATCACCGTGGGTGTGCTGGCGATTTCGGGTATTCTGGTCGCGACGGACACACAGCAGCTGAAACAGTCCTATTTCGCTCTGGAAGGGGACGCGCGCAGCCTGGCCGTGATGACGAACATGGGTGCCCTGCACTTCTTCATCCTGTTCTACAACATCTTCGTCACGATCATGTCGCTCCTGTCCCGCCGATAGGACCAATCACGAATAGCGACGAGAAGCCCCGCCCGGACAGGCGGGGCTTTTTTTCACTTTGCGTAACGCTGCGCGTTTTCCTAGTTTAATCCCAAAGTTGCGATTTGAGCGAAGGTAGTTTTATGGGCGGCTTATTGTGAGGCTTCACATATGTATCCCGATCGATTTCGGCGTGGTGTTCGGCATCGCCGACGAAGTGCTGGCAGACGAGGTCCGAAGGATTTTGACGATTGCGCTGTCCAGAACGTTCGCCAATAGCGTGTCGGACTTTCCCGTCTCCGACCCCGCTCAACTTTCTTATGTGAGCGGAGTTGATAATCCTTTCGGCAGAGGCCTGCACTTTGCGGGGATGGAAAAATGCCTTTGGGAACGTCTGAGCGCCGATATTCTCGAATACTGCACACTCGACGCTGACAAACAGTTGTTTGATCCGGTCGGGCCTGATGTTTCGGTGTGGATCACGGAAAACTTTTCGCCCGAAATCGCGATCCGGTTTTATGCGAACGGCGTTGTCATGGTCCTCATAGATGGAGAAATTTCTGACGATACTGACGCTGATCTGATCAAGCGCGTTTACCGGGCGATCGAGTGCGCCGCATATGGGGATAGTGCCATTGTCGAACTCGCCGCAGCCTTTAATAATACACTCCGGAATTTGCGCGACGAGATATCCCGGCACGCAAAAAAACTGAAAATTCACGACCTCGAACGGGCGAACGCGATACACGCCAGCAATGAGTTGATTGAAATAAAGTGGATCTCAGCCCTGCTGATCATCGACAAGACGATGGTGGATGAGCAGTTTGACAATGTGATTACAGATACCGCCGGTCAGAAGGTCGAAACCTGGAGTGGGCAAGTCATTTACAAACCGTGGCTGGCAGTCGTTCGAAGGTCAGGTGATCGGCCGCAATTTCCGGACCGGATTCTTTCAATTTTTCACAATTATTGTGTTGCGGATACGTTCGCTACAAATGTGGAAACGTTCCTGATTGGCAAATGCTCAACCGTACTGAACGAAACCCTACGCGGGAAACGCAGCGGCAAAATTGTGAGCCGGCAGTCTATCCGCGCCCTGTCCTACCTGGCGGAGTCAGTGTCTTCCCTAGTCGATATCCGATCTTTCACACATGCCGCCGACGATCGTCAGTTTTTGTCCTTGTTGGCGGAACGGTCCAGGATCGATGAGCGGCAAGCGAGAATTAAGAGCATCGCAAATGTATTCGTTGCCCGCGAAAGCGACCTGAACGACTTCAAGGATCAGCAACGCGCCGGATGGTTTGCCGCTATCGGATTGTTTATTGCTGTCATTTCCACACTCGGTGTCTCCGCAGGCGTTGTGGACGTGTATCGGAATTACAATTTTTTCTCCTCGTCTGGCGGCGATGAGCTATTTGTATTGGGTGCCAGTGAAATTACGCTCATACTTGCCTTGCCTTTGTTGCTGGTTCTTCTCCTGTGGCTGATCGGGTGGCTGGCCATCAAATTTGTCAGGTCTCTCTGGAAGCCCCGTTAAATAAAGGCCTGTGAAAATGAGCGTAAACGCGCGATGAAGCTTCAGGACCGGGATCGCTTCAGGTTTCATTTGCTCGCGGTGGACACAGGTGCGAGCCGGGCGCCAGCATCACGCCTGCGTGAGCTCACGCGCTCGTGCATCGCTTGGCGGGCCCGGCCCGGTTAGGGGAAGGGCAAGAAAAGGAAATGCTCATGATCCGCACTGCCTCCCTCGCCTCCCTGCTCGCGCTTTTGCCGGCTGCCGCCGCCGCGCAGGACGCGTCTGACGCCGCTCTCTCCGCGAAGGCCAGCGAAGCCGAACAGGCCGCCATGGCTGAAAGCATGCGGGTCGGCCCCATTGTGAGCCAACCTGCCCCGGCGGCCTCTGTCGTGGGCCCGGAGGGCGTGGTCAGCTTCACGGATCTTGCGGGAGAGAAAGGCACGGTCGTTGCCTTTTTCCGATCGGCTGACTGGTGCCCGTACTGCAAGAAACAGCTGATCGACCTGAAAGACGCCGCGGCCCCCCTCGGCGACGAGGGCTGGACCCTTATCGGGGTCTCCTATGACAGTCCGGAAACGCTGGCGGATTTCAAGGCCGCGAAAGACCTGCCCTATGGCCTGTATTCCGATACCGGGTCGGCCGCCATTGACGCGTTCGACCTGCGCAATCCGGATGTGCCTGCGGGCTCGCGTTATGACGGCATTCCGCACCCGGCCATCATCTTCATCTCTGCCGACGGCACCGTGAAGGCCGTGATGCGGGAGGAGGGCTACAAGGACCGCCCGGCCGTCGATGCGGTCCTGGCCATGGCCGCGGCACTCTGAACCGGGCAGGCGGGTTTCAACCGCCGCCGGAATGGCTTAGCGTCCGCGCAAACCATTCCGGAGATGCCTGATGAGACTGATTGCCCTTGCCGCGCTGGGGACACTTGCTGCCAGCCATACCTTCACCGCGGCCGCCGAAGAGGCGGCTGACCGTGAGGCGCAGGTCCTGGAGACCGCCACATCGCTGGCGAATGCCGGCACGTGGGACAATGTCGGCCTGCAATTCGTCGAGGACCTGACGACCGAGATCGGCCCGCGTCTTGCCGGGTCTCCGGACGAGAAACGGGCGCGCGACTGGGCGGTCGCGGAACTGACCGAAATGGGCTTTGCCAATGTCCATGTCGAAGACTTCACCGTGCCTTACTGGAAGCGCACGCACGAAACCGCCCGTGTGGTCGGGGCCAGCGCCCAGCCGCTGATCATCACGGCACTCGGCGGCAGTGCGCCAACGCCGGAAGGCGGGCTGGAGGCGGACATTGTCCGGTTCGAGCTTCTGGCAGACCTGCAGGCAGCCGATGATGCAGACGTGGCCGGCAAGATCGTCTTCATCGACGAATACATGACGCGGACCCAGACGGGGGCCGGGTATGGCCTCGCGGTTGCGAAACGGGCGGCCTGTCCGAAAGTCGCCGCCGGGAAGGGGGCCGTGGCCTGCCTCATCCGCTCTGTCGGAACCGACCATTTCCGTCGCCCGCATACCGGCGGCATTGACCGACGCGGGCCGGATGGTGTGGCAAAGCCGACAGGTCCGATCCCGGCAGCTGCCCTGTCTGCGCCGGACGCCGATCAGCTGGCCCGCCTGCTGGAGCGGGGCGCAGTCACCGTCAATCTCGATATCGGCGTGGAGACGGCTGATGCGGCGCCGTCCGGAAACGTCATCGCGGAAGTCGAAGGCGGCGCGAACAAGGACGAGATCGTGCTGCTCGGCTGCCATCTCGATTCCTGGGACCTTGGCACCGGGGCCATTGATGACGGGGCCGGTTGCGGCATCGTTGTCGGCGCCGCCAAGCTGATCGATCAGCTGCCCGGCAAGCCGGACCGGACGATCCGCGTCGTGCTTTATGGCTCAGAGGAAATCGGCCTGTTCGGCGGCGATGCCTATGCCCGTCAGCATGCAGACGAACTGGGCAACCACGTGCTCGCTTCCGAAAGCGATCATGGCGCGAGCTATATCTGGCAGTTCCAGACAAAGTTCGGCGATGGAGCGCTGGATTACGCGAAGAAGATCCAGGGCGTTCTGGCCCGTTATGGCGTGGCACCGGGGGACAATCTCGCAGGTGGCGGACCGGACATCGGCGTTCTGGCCCGCTCCGGCGTGCCTGTGGTGACGCCGGCGCAGGATGGCTGGGACTATTTCGACTACCACCACACACCTGACGACACGTTCGACAAGATTGAACCGGATGCCTTCCGCCAGAATGTCAGCGTCTATGCCGCCTTTGCCTATATCGCGGCGCAGTCGGGCTGGGATTTCCGCAAGCCGGCTGATCCACAAGACTAGGGCGGCCTGAAGACGAGAGCAGCATGAGCCCGCGCGCGCGGATCTGCCCGGCGCTTTCAGCCGTTCTGGAAGGGCTGAAACTTGCACGCCGGGAGCTGGCGGGAAGCGAGGCAGATGCGCCCCGCCGCCGCTGGGTCTCTGTTGCGCTCGTCTCGGCGCTGCAGGCCGGGCTGGTGGCGGCCCTGTCAGGCTATGAAAGTGCGGGGGAGGGGGATGTCGCAGACCCCTCCCAGCCGGACCGGATCGCGCCGGTGGCGCTGCTGCTCCGCCGGGCCCGGTCGGCCGAATATCTCAACCCGCCGGAATTGCTGGAACTGCCCGGCCGCGTGGTTCGCGACATCGAACAGGTGGTGACGGCCCGCAACAGCGTGCTGCACAGGCCGGATGAGGCCGAAAACCCGCCAGTGAACGAGGCGTTCCGTTCTGTCCTGCAGGTCTTGCAACAGGTTTGCCTGACCCACCCGTCCTTTCCGGTGAAGGAGCATGGCGTGATGCTGGCGCTGATCCGGGATGAAATTTCCGCACTTCAGCGGGCGCTGGCCCCAATTGGTTAATGTGCGGGTCATCATCTTTCGGCAAAACTGGCCGGATGATGCCCGATTCCCGCGCATACAGCTTCGGCGCCCGGATTGCCCGGGCCTTGGCACCGGCGGTCTCGCTGTTGCTGCTGGCCGCGGCTGCGCCGGACACGTTCTCGCGTGAGGAACTCGAAGCGCTGGAATCCGAAAAGCGCGTGGCCGAGCAGAAACTCGCGGCCCTGCAGGCCAGCGGCGAAGATGCCCGCAAGGACATCAACAATGTCGATGCGGAACTGATCGCTGCCGCCATGGAAACCCGCCGCCGCGAGGAACAGGCAGCGGAAGCCGAAAAGAGCCTCGCCGATCTCGGGACGCGGCGCATTACGGCGCAGATGCGCCTGCTGGAAGACCAACAGGCCCTCGAAGACCTGCTGGCGGCGCTGGCGGCCTCGAACCGGCGCAAGCCGCCCGCCCTGGTTATTTCGCCGGGCAAGGCAAACACCGCCGTGCGCCGGGCCATCCTGATGAGCGAAACCACACCGCGGCTTGCGGCCCGGACAGAAACAGTGCGCGCCGAGATCGACGAGCTGAACGCGCTGGAACGCCGGATTCGCGGCGAAAAGGCCCGTCTGGAGGCCGCTGAAGCGACGCTCGCCCTGAAACAGGTGGAAATCGAACGCCTCGCCGCCGCCAAACGGGGCGCGTTCGAGGATCTGTCCGGCGACATTGCGCGGCTGAAATCGCGCACGGCGAAACTCGGCGCCGAGGCCGATACGCTGCGGGACCTGTTGAGCGCGCTGGAATCCGATGCCCCGTCTGCGCCGGGCGTGAAACCGGCCCTCCGGCCGCGCCTGGTCTCCGCATCGCCGTCCTCACCGAAACCGAAGCCCATCTCACCGGGCACCCGTCCGCTCGGCAAGGCCGAGCTTGGCGCCCTGCAGCCGCCCGTGTCCGGGCGCGTGCTTCACTCCTTCGGCGACAAGCTCGCCACCGGCGGCAAGGCGGAATGGGTCACGTTCTCCACGCGCAGCGAAGCCCAGGTCACCGCGCCCGTTGCCGGAGCGGTGGAATATGCGCGTCCGTTCCGTTCCTACGGCATGATGCTAATTTTGCGGACGAGTGACGGATACCATGTTATTCTTTCCGGTATGAGCCGTATCTACGTCACCGAAGGCCAGAAAGTGGCCGCGGGCGAGCCGGTAGGCCGCATGCCGGACCGGTCCGACCCGCCTCCGGAACTCAATATGGAATTGAGACTTGGCGACACGGTCAAAAATCCTGCAGACTGGTTACCGCGTCGCGGGTGACACCGCTCATTGAAGAGGTTTTGTAAAATGCGTTCATTGCTGATTGGCACCGGAGTTGGTTTGATCCTCGGCGCGACGGCAGTTGGACTGTCCGCCATCGCGGCCCCGCAGGAAGCCACGCCCCCGCAAACCGATCCGCGCACGGTGACCTACCAGCAGCTGGAACTGTTTGCTGAAATCCTGGCCCGGGCGCGCCAGGAATATGTGACCGAAATCGACGAGCCGGAAGCGATGGAAGCCGCCATCAACGGGATGCTGACCTCGCTGGACCCGCATTCGGGCTACCTCAACGCCGACGATTTCAAGTCCATGCAGGTCCAGACCTCGGGCGAATATGGCGGCCTTGGCATTGAAGTGACCATGGAAGACGGCTTCGTGAAAGTCATCTCGCCGATGGACGACACGCCTGCCAGCCGCGCCGGCATCCAGCCAGGCGACCTGATCACGGCCATCGATGGCCTTCCGATCATCGGCCAGACGCTGAACGAAGCGGTCAAACAGATGCGCGGCGAAAAGGGCACGCAGATCGAAATCAGCGTGCTGCGCAAAGGGGAAGACCCGTTCGACGTGACGCTGACCCGTGAAGTGATCGAACAGAAATCCGTCACCTGGCAGCTCGATGACGAGGATATCGGCTATATCCGCATCGCGACGTTCAATGAACGCACCACGCCGCTTCTGGAAGCTGCCGTAAACGAAATTTCCGAGAAAACCGGCGGACGCCCGCGCGGCATCATTGTCGACCTGCGCAACAATGGCGGCGGTCTGCTCGACCAGGCCGTCTCGGTCAGCGACATGTTCCTGTCGGGCGGCGAAGTCGTCTCAACGCAGGGACGCCGGGCCACCGACATGCAAAGCTATATGGCGCACAATGGCGAGGTCTTCAAAGGCGTGCCATTGATCGTGCTGATCAATGGCGGGTCTGCCTCGGCGTCCGAAATCGTGGCCGGGGCGCTGCAGGACCGCCGCCGCGCAACCATCGTGGGGACAACCAGCTTCGGCAAGGGATCAGTCCAGACCGTCATTCCGCTGGGCGCCGACCGCGGTGCCCTGCGCCTGACCACGGCGCGCTACTACACGCCATCGGGCCATTCGATCCAGGCGCTTGGCATCGAGCCGGACGTGTCGATCTCGCCGGCGCGCCTCACAGAGGAAGAACTGGCCAAGATCCGGCGTTTCTCCGAAGCCGACCTGCCGCATGCCCTGGCAAATGAGGAAGGTGCGGAGCGTCATGCCCTGACGATGCCGGACGAGCAGCCGCCGGAAGGCTATGAAGGCGAAGACTTCCAGCTGGAGCGTGCGAAGCAGATGCTGAAGGACGGCACCATCACGGCCAGCACAGGCCTGAAGCGGGCCGGATAACAGCAATCGGTTAACCTTCGTTTGCAACCTGTTAA
Organism: Hyphomonas adhaerens MHS-3; assembly: GCF_000685235.1. Classification (NCBI taxonomy): domain Bacteria; kingdom Pseudomonadati; phylum Pseudomonadota; class Alphaproteobacteria; order Hyphomonadales; family Hyphomonadaceae; genus Hyphomonas; species Hyphomonas adhaerens. Next base: position 644,076 of record NZ_ARYH01000001.1, on the reverse strand, counting down.
CCGGAATGATGCAATTCTGGTCGTTCAGAGTCGACTAGATTGGATTACGAGGTTGCCACATGGCAAATCGCCGGGATGCTGAGCCGTCACCGCTGCGCGCAGGCGTTTTGCATACGGGTCTCAGCCTGTTGGTGTTTGGCGGGATAGCGGGCGCGCTGGGCGCTGCCGTCATCCTGATGGGAGATCCGTCCGAGGCGGGCCCGAAGCAGACACTTGCCCTGTTCGACACGACGAATTCCGCGGTCCCGCCGCTGAAGACCCGCCTGAAAACTGACATCGTCACAGCAAACCAGACCCTCGAAACGCCGGACTATGCCGATGAAACCGGATCCGGCGACTTGCCGGATCTCGGGCCCGATCTTGGCATCGATGCCCCTGATGAACGCGCGATGGCAGCTGTGGGTCCTGACGCTGTGGTCGGGGAAGGGGACGCCGATACAACGGGCGTGCGGATCAATGGCAAGCTGGTGAAACCCGGCGAATCCTATGGCGAAGTCACCCGGGTTGCCTCGCTGGAGCGGGCCCCGATTGCCGGCCTGACCGAGCGCCTGAACGGCATGACCCTGCCGCGCATCTCGCCTGAAGGACGGGCCCCGGCGGATGCGTATGCCCGGCCCTTCATCAACACAGGCAACAAGCCGGTCGTGGCGGTTGTGGTTGGCGGGCTCGGCATCAATGCGACCCATACCAAATCTGCCATCGACGAACTGCCGCCGGAAGTGACGCTGTCTTTCGCGCCGGACGCGACCAGTCTTCAGCTCTGGATCAATCGGGCCCGCGCCGCCGGTCATGAAGTGCTGATCGAGACGCCGATGGAGGCCTATGATTACGGCCGGATGAAAATGCATCCGCTGACGCTGCTGGCCAGCGAGGACGAAGCCCGCAACAAGGCCCGCCTTGACCGCATTCTCAGCCGGTCCACCGGCTATTTCGGCCTGATCAATTCGCAAGGCTCCAAGATTGGTGACGACGAAGCCGCGATGAAGCCGGTTCTGGAGGCTGTCTCCGAACGGGGCCTCGCCTTTATCGACGATGGCGGCCTGAATGCGGCGAACATGAAACAACTGAGTGGCGAGACGCGCCTGCGTTATGTGCGTGCGGATTCGGCGATCGACGCGAAACTGTCTGCGGAAGATATCTCCGCCGAGTTCATGGAACTGGAAAGCCAGGCGCTGGAGCACGGCGCCGCCCTGGGCGCGGGCTATGCGTTCCCGATCACCATTGAAATGGTGAAAGCCTGGACGGCTAGCCTGGACCAGAAGGGCATCGTTCTTGCGCCGGTCTCGGCCCTGGCGGCGACCGCCTCGTCCGCGGAAAATCCAGCCGAAGACAGTGTCCGCACTGGCAGCCTTGCGCAGCCTCCTGTAAATCCTCACGGGTGACACAGGTTAAGCAGGATCCCGATCGCTATCGCGCGAATGTCGGCCTGGCGCTCTTTTCGAAGGCCGGGCACGTGTTCATTGGCCGTCGTATCAACGGGCGCGGATCCTTCCAGTGGCAGATGCCGCAGGGCGGGGTCGACAAGGGCGAGGAGCCTGCCGCGGCTGCCCTGAGAGAGCTGGAAGAAGAAGTCGGCGTTCCGGCAAAACTGGTCGATACGCTGCAGGAAACCGAAGACTGGCTGTATTACGATTTCCCGCCGGACCTGAAAAAGCGTCTGCCGGGACCGTATCTGGGCCAGCGGCAGAAATGGTTCGCCTTCCGCTTCAAGGGATCTGACAGCGATGTGCGGCTGGACCGGCACACGCCTGAATTCGATGCCTGGCGCTGGGCCCGGCTGGAAGAGACGCCCGCCCTCGTCGTTCCGTTCAAGCGGCCGGTTTACGCAGAAGTGGCCGAACGCTTCGACCGCTGGACGGAGCCGGTTCTGGGCGGCAAGGTGCCTCAGGGCTGAAACCCGGCCGCCTGACGTTTCAGAGGCCGGAAGGAACGGAGAGGGGCATGACGAAAACACTGTTGATGATTCACGGCGTCGGATGCGGCGGCGATGTGTGGGACCGGATGATCCCGGCCTTCGAAGCCGATGGCTGGACATGCGAAGCGCCAACCCTGTTTTCCGGCCGCCGCGTGAAAACGAACCCGCCCGCGTCGCTCAGCGAGCTTGGTCTCGATGACTATATCTCGGCCATGTCGGCGAAGGCGCACGAGATCGAAAAGGCAACCGGTGAGAAGCCCGCCGTGATCGGCCATTCGATGGGCGGCCTGATCGCACAGGTGCTGGCCGAGAAGGGGGATGTGTCCCAGGCTGTCTTCCTGACGCCGGCCCAGCCAAAGGGGTGTGCGGTGATCGGTCCGAGCGTGGCCTTCACTTTCCTGAACATCCTGATCCAGCAGAACCGGAAGAAATCCTACAAGGTCTGGCGGACAGGCTTTGACTTTGGCGTGACGAATTGTGTGCCCAAACGCCTCAGGGAAGAGATCTATTCCCATGCGCTCTACGATTCCGGAAAAGTCTATGGCGACCTGACCGACGGCGTGGAGATTGATGAATCCCGGATCAAAATCCCCACGCTGACGATTGCCGCCGGCAAGGACCGTGCAACGCTGGCGTCTGCCGTCCGCAAGGTGGGCGAGAAATACAGCCGCGCGCCCGTCGCCGGGGATTTCATGGAATATCCGAAGAACGGGCACTGGATTGTCGATGAACCGGGAACGGATAACGTCGCCGCGGATATTGCCGGCTGGCTGGCCCGCACGCGCGTGAAAGAAGACGCATGATGGAAGACGACGCGCACGGCGTTCACGATTATCTCACCGATCCGCGCAATGCGGACATTCTGGTTTCGGTGAATGGTGAACTCAAGAAGCGGGACGAAGCCGTCGTGTCCGTCTTCGACAGCGGGTACATCCTGGGCGATGGCGTCTGGGAAGGCTTGCGGGTCATGGATGGCGGCATCGCGTTCCTGCCGGAGCATCTGAAACGCCTGTGGGCCGGGGCCAAGGCGCTCGACATGGATATCGGCCTGACAAAGGAGGCGCTGACGGCGCGCCTGACAGATTGCCTGAAGGCCAACGGCATGGAGGATGGCGTCCACATCCGCCTGATGGTCACGCGCGGCATCAAGAAAACCCCTTACCAGGGGCCGCGCTTCACGATCACCCAGCCGACCATTGTGATCATTCCGGAATACAAGTCGCCGGTCCCGGAAATCGTGGAGACGGGTGTGACCTTGTTCACCGTGCATGTGCGCCGGACAGGCCCGGCCGAGCAGGACCAGAAACTCAACTCACATTCGAAACTCAATTGCGTCCTGGCCTGCATACAGGCCGACAAGGCCGGTGCCGACGAAGCACTGATGCTGGACCCGCTCGGCTTCGTTGCGACCTGCAACTCCACGCATTTCTTCATCGTGCGGGAGGGGGAAGTGTGGACCAGTCCGCCGGAATATTGCCTGGGCGGCATCACCCGCGCCAACATCATCAAGGTCTGCCGGGAGGCCGGCATCCCGGTGTTCGAGAAGCGCTTCTCCCTGTTCGATGTCTATTCGGCGGATGAGGCTTTCATCACCGGCACGTTCGCCGGTGTCACGCCGGTACGGGAGGTGGACGGACGGTCCATCGAATTGATCGATGGCCCCGTCTCACAGAAAATCCGTGAGGCCTACAAGGCCCTGCAGGCCCGTAGCCTGACCCCGATTGCATGAGTGTGGACGTGACACAGACAATCCGGATCGCCATGTGGTCCGGCCCGCGCAACATGTCGACCACGATGATGCGCAGCTTTGGCGCGCGGCCGGAAGCGGTCTGCGTGGACGAGCCTTTCTATGCGGCCTGGCTGGCCGCGGCGGGGGAGGTGCACCCGATGCAGGAAGAAATCCTCGCCTCGCAATCGTCTGACCCGGCTGTCGTCGCAAGCGAATTGCTGGCCCCGCTGCCGCCGGGCAAGACGCTGCAATACCAGAAACAGATGACCCATCACATGCTGAAAAGCTTTCCGCTGGATTGGGTGAGCGGCCTGCGCCATGCGTTTCTCGTTCGCCATCCCGGCCGCGTGATCGCGTCCTATACGAAGAAAATGGGCGATGTCAGCCTCGACGCCATCGGCGTGCCCCAGCAGGAGTGGCTCTACCGGGAGATCACCGAGCGGACCGGCAAGGTCCCACCTGTTGTGGACTCCGACCGGCTGCTGGCCGATCCGCCTGAAGTGCTGCCGCGCCTTTGCGATGCGCTCGGCATTGACTGGGATCCGGCCATGCTCGGCTGGGCACCGGGCGCAAAGCCGGAGGACGGCGCCTGGGCGCCGCACTGGTATGACGCCGTGTGGAAATCCTCAGGTTTCGGCGCGCCGCCGGGGCCGCTGCCGGAGCATACAGGCAAGGCCGCGGACATCGAAAAGGAGGCGCTCGAAAGTTACGAGCGCCTCCTTCAAAATCACGTTTGATGCAGGGCCGTTAAGCCTCAGCCGCGGCCGGTCATCCGCAGGAAGCGGTTGCGCAGGTCTGCGTCCGATTTGAACACGCCGGTGAACTGCGTCGTGATCGTGGACACGTCCTTGTGGTGCACGCCGCGGGTCGACATGCACTCGTGTACGGCGTCGATCAGAACGGCTGTGCCCATCGGGGCGAGGCTTTCGGTGATGGCGTCGCAGATCTGGGACGTCATGGTTTCCTGCGTCTGCAGGCGCTTGGAGAAAATCTCCACCACGCGGGCCAGTTTGGAGATACCGACAACCGCTTCGGTCGGCATGTAGGCGACATAGGCCTTGCCGAGGAAGGGCGCCATATGGTGCTCGCAATGGCTCTCGACATCGATGTCGCGCAGCATGACGATGTCGTCATAGCCCTGAACGTCCTCGAAGGTGCGGGAGAGGTATTTGACCGGGTCTTCGGTATAACCGGAGAACCATTCCTTGTAGGCGTTGACCACGCGTTTCGGCGTATCGATCAGGCCTTCACGGGCCGGGTCGTCCCCCGCCCACGCGATCAGCGTGCGAACCGCTTCCTCGGCTTCTTCCTGGGAAGGCCGGTTCACGGTATCCGCGCGTGCAACTTCATTCTTTGGTGTGATGGCGTCCATTGCCATGTTTGGAGTCCTTCGACTGAGGGACGGGGGTCGAGCCGGGGCGTCCCTTGAAGGTCTTTTACGCCTTCTGCCCGGACTTAACGCCCGCCCGGAGTTTGTACCCTCAGGGCGATAATCAGGAACATAGTGGGGCAAAGCCCCGGTTTCCAGCGGATTCTACGGTTACGGCGCGTAAGTGGATCAGCCTTCAGTTGCCTTTCGCCGCGTCAACTGGTATCGCCCGGCCCATGTTCGTTCGCGCATTTTCCCCTTGTTGCTGCGCCTGTTGTTGCCGCTGAGGCCACAACGCGCCATTAGGGCTGTCAAACGCTGACCCTGCCGGAAATTTCCCGAACACACCCGATCCAGAGACCCATATGACCATCCGCCTTTACGACACCGCTGCGCGTGAAAAACGCGTATTCAAGCCGCAGGACCCCAAACGCGTGACGATGTATGTCTGCGGCCCCACGGTCTATAATTACGCCCATATCGGCAATGCGCGTCCGCCCATCGTGTTCGATGTGCTGCGCCGCCTTCTGATCCGCAGCTATGGTGCAGAGGCCGTTGTCTATGCCCGCAACATCACGGACATCGAGGACAAGATCATCAAGGCCTCGCTGGAAACCGGCGAGCCGATCGCGGACATCACGAAGAAATTTGCCGGGATCTACAATGACGACACGGCGGCGCTGAACGTGCTGCCGCCGAGCATCGAGCCCTGGGCCACGGGCCATGTGCCCGAGATGATCGACATGATCGGCAAGCTGGTGCGCAAGGGCTATGCCTATGTCGGCAAGGAAGGCGTCTGGTTCTCCGTCAAGCAGATGCCGGACTATGGCAAACTGTCCGGCCGCAAGCTGGAAGACAATGAGGCCGGCGCCCGCGTCGAAGTGGACGCCGACAAGCGCGACCCGGCCGACTTTGCCCTCTGGAAATTCGCCAAGCCGGGCGAGCCGGAAGATGCGATCTGGGACAGCCCGTGGGGCAGGGGACGTCCCGGCTGGCATATCGAATGCTCCGCCATGGCCGCCAAGCACCTTGGCAAGACGATCGACATTCATGGCGGCGGCATAGACCTGCAATTCCCGCATCATGAGAACGAGATCGCCCAGTCCGAATGCGCGCATGGCGAGGTGATGGCCAATTACTGGCTGCACAATGGCTTCCTCGACATGGGCGGGGAGAAGATGTCGAAGTCGCTCGGCAATGTCGTGCTGGTGCATGACCTGCTGCAGAAATGGCCGGGCGAAGTGCTGCGCCTGGCCATGCTGAGCGGGCATTACCGCGCCCCGCTGGACTGGACCGAAGACCTGCTGAAACAGGCCAAGACGACGCTGGACCGGATCTATGGCGCCCTGCGCCGGGTGTGGGAGGCCGACGGCGGCGAGGCCCGTGACACGGGCGTTGTGCGCGCGCTGGAGGATGACCTCAACACGCCGGAGGCTCTGGCCGAACTCTCCCGCCTTGCCGGGGAAGCGAACACGGCGGCCGACCAGAAAGACGCTGCCGCCATGGCCAATGCGAAAGCGAACCTGCTGGCCGCCGGCAAGCTGCTGGGCCTGCTGACCCAGTCGCCGAAAGACTGGGAACAGGGCAGCGATGAAGACGGCAATGCCCGCATCGATGCGCTGGTTCAGGCCCGTGTCGATGCCCGGACAAACAAGGACTGGGCCGAGGCCGACCGGATCCGCAATGAACTCGCCGCCGAAGGCATCGAGATCATGGACGGGGCAGGCGGCTCGACCTGGCGCCGGGTGTAAGGATGCCGGATGCCCTTTCGCCGCCTTGCGCTGGCGGAAGGGCAGGGCCATCTTCCGCGCGATGAGCGAGCTTTACCACAACCGCATTCTCGAACTGGCTGCCGAGATCCCGCATGTCGGGCGTCTGGCCGATGCCGAAGGCTCGGTGACCAAGGTGTCCCGCGTCTGCGGATCGGTCGTGCATGTCGACCTGAAGCTGGACGAAGCGGGCGAAACCGTCACGGAAATCGCTGTCGATCCAAAGGCTTGCGCCCTCGGGCAGGCGGCAACGTCGATCCTGGCCGAACACGCCCCCGGAGCGCCGATCTCCGAGATCATCGCCACGCGCGATGCCCTGAAAGCCATGCTGAAAGACGGCGGCCCGCCGCCCGAAGGCCGCTTCTGGGAACTGCGCCATCTGGAACCCGTGGCCGATTACCCGCCCCGCCACGCCTCCACCATGCTCGCCTTCGACGCGGCTGTGGCCGCCATTGAAGAGGCGCTGCAAAAGCGCGCCGCCGCCCGTGAAGCCGCCGAATAACAGCCTCCGCCGCCGGGCAGCCTACGGGCTGCTCTGGGTCTACAAGCATGGGCCCAGCCAGGTGATGTGGGCCTTCGGGGCGCGGTGCCAGCACACCCCAACCTGTAGTGAATACGGGGCCGAATGCATCTCCCGCTTTGGCTGGTGGCCGGGCTTCTGGATGACGCTGGCGCGGTTCCTGCGCTGCCGCCCGGGCGGCACGATGGGCTGCGACCCGCCGCCGGAGACAAAGCCGGACATCCCGCTCTGGCAACCCTGGCGTTATGGCGACTGGACCGGACGCAGAATGGGCCCGCACGCCGAGCGAGTTGAAAAACACCCCGAGGCGTGACATATCGCAGGCATGGATTTTCGTCTGATCACCGCTCTGACCACACGAACCCGCCGGGGTGCCTGACGCGCCTTCGGCCCGCACATCTGTGCGCGCCCGCCTCATGCACCCGCCAAAAGCCCAAAACCGAGCCCTGAATGGTTCAGCCTGAAACGTGCGTCCGGTCCGGCCGGAACACCCTCAACAGGACCTTCTATACACCGTCTATGGACCATCTATGGCTCATTCCCTTCCCGGAAGCCGCCTGACTGCACCCCGCCCGTTTTGAGGGTGGGAAAAGCGGTAAAGAAGCGCTAAGCAAACCGCCGCATAAGGCATTCACATCAGGCATTCCGGGCCCTTGGAAATTTACGCCCCGTGCGGGCGACCGAAATCGAAGAAGAAGACCGATGATCAAAGTAACGCTGCCCGACGGCTCAGAGCGGGAATATGCCGAAGGTGCCTCGCCCCTCGACGTGGCCGAGAGCATTTCCAAATCCCTCGCCAAGAAGGCCCTCGCCGCCAAAGTGAATGGCGAGATGTGGGACCTTGTCCGCCCGCTGGAGGGCGATGCCCAGGTGGCCATCATCACCAGCCGCGACCCGGAAGGCCTGGAACTGATCCGCCACGACGCCGCCCACGTGCTGGCGCAGGCCGTCCAGGACCTCTACCCGGACACGCAGGTCACGATCGGCCCGGTCATCGATGACGGCTTCTATTACGACTTCGCCCGCGAAGAACCGTTCTCCACGGACGATTTCGAGAAGATCGAAAAGAAGATGTCGCAGATCATCGATGCCGATTACCCGATCGTGCGCGAAGTCTGGGACAAGGAAGACGCGATCGAGACGTTCAAGAAGATCGGCGAAGACTACAAGGCCCAGATCATCGACGACATCATCCCGCCGGGCGAGGCCATCACGGTCTACAAGCAGGGCGACTGGTTCGATCTCTGCCGCGGGCCGCACCTGCCATCGACGGGCAAGCTGCCGAAAGCGTTCAAGCTGATGAAGCTGGCCGGGGCCTATTGGCGCGGCGACTCCAACAACGAGATGCTGCAGCGCATGTACGGCACGGCCTGGGCGAACGAGAAGGACCTGAAGGCCCATCTCCACCGCCTGGAAGAAGCCGAGAAGCGCGATCACCGGAAGCTCGGCCAGCAGCTGGACCTGTTCCACCTGCAACCGGAAGCGCAGGGCTCTGTTTTCTGGCACCCGAAAGGCTTCATGATCTGGCGCCAGCTGGAGGCCTATATCCGCCGCCAGCAGGATGCCGACGGCTATACGGAAGTGAAGACGCCGCAATTGCTCGACTCGGTGTTCTGGGAAAAGTCCGGCCACTGGGACAAGTTCCGCGAGAACATGTTCGTGGTGCCGGATTTCATTCCGAACACGGATGAGGACGAGGTGAAGATCCCGGCCGAGACGAGCCTGATGGCGCTGAAGCCGATGAATTGCCCGGCCCACGTCCAGATCTTCAAGAATGCCCAGCGGTCTTACCGTGACCTGCCGATCCGCATGGCGGAGTTCGGCTGCTGTCACCGGAACGAGCCCCATGGCGCGCTGCACGGATTGATGCGCGTGCGCCAGATGACGCAGGACGATGCCCACATCTTCTGCCGGGAAGACCAGATCGGCGAGGAGACGCTGCGCTTCCTCAGCCTGTTCTCCCGCGTCTACAATGATTTCGGCCTGACGGAGATTTCCTACAAGCTGGCGACGCGCCCCGAAGTGCGCGGCGGAACGGACGAAAACTGGGACCGCGCCGAAAAGGCGCTGGCCGACGCCCTGACGGAAGCCGGTCTCGAATTCGAGATCGCGGAAGGCGAGGGGGCGTTCTACGGCCCGAAACTCGAATTCCACCTGACGGACGCCATCGGGCGGACGTGGCAGTGCGGCACGTTCCAGCTGGACTATGTCCTGCCGGAACGTCTGGATGCGGAATATACAGGCTCCGACGGCGGCAAGCACCGCCCGGTCATGCTGCACCGCGCGGTGTTCGGCACGTTCGAACGCTTCATGGGCATCCTGATCGAGAACTATGCCGGGGCCTTCCCGATGTGGCTTGCGCCGGTTCAGGTCGTCGTGGCGGCGATTACGGATGCGGCGAACGATTATGCCGAGGAGGCCGCGGCCGCCCTGCGCAAGGCGGGCCTGCGGGTCGAGACGGATCTTCGCAATGAGAAGATCAACTACAAGGTCCGCGAGCATTCGGTGCAGAAAGTGCCGGTGATCGCCGTGGTTGGCGGGCGTGAGGCCGAAGACCGGACGCTGGCGCTGCGCCGGCTCGGGTCGAACGGCCAGCAGATCATCGCGCTCGACGAGGCGGCCACCGTCCTGTCACAGGAAGGCCTTGCGCCTGACCTGAAGGCCTGAAACCTATCTGAACGGCTGAACCTGGGCAGCTGAAAACGGGGCGAGAGGAAAAAGCGTGCGACTCATGTCCTATGCGCCTGTGCTTGCTGCTGCCTTCGTGCTCTGGCCGATCATGGGCGTGCTTGGCGGGCAGGGCTATGCCCCGCTTCTGGGGCTGGCGGCCCTGCCGGCGCTGGCACTGGCCCGGCCGAAATGGCCACCGGCCCTGTACGCGATTCCCGCGATCCTTTTCGTTATCTGGGTCGTCATCGGCGAGGCATGGTCGCCGGTATCCACCGGCCTGATCAGCGGCAGCCTGATGGAAGGCAATTTTGGCGTGAAGGCGTCCAGCGTCCGGATTTTCCTGACAGCCGCCTTCGCTCTGCTGGCGGTCGGCGGGGCCATGCGCATCGCCGATGGCCGGGCGCAGGTCTCGACCCGGGTCATGCTGGGCGCCTTCGCGGCGCAGGGCCTGATCCTGGCGATCACCACGATCTTTGCCGGGCCGCTCCTGACCGCCATCTATGGCACGGATCCGGTCGACGTGGCGTCCGGCGTCCAGAATCTGGGGCGCAATGCGAATGCCTTCGCCCTGATCCTGCCGGTCCTGATCGCCTATCTGTCGGTTCGCCCGCAATTCTTCTGGAAGCCCGTCATCGCACTGCTTGTTGTGACCAGCCTCCTGTTCTTCACGCGTCTCGATAATCAGAGCGCGGTGATCGGCCTGGTCTTCATGATGGCGGCGATGGGCCTGATCCGGGCGCTGCCGGTGCACGGCTTCCGGGCCTTGTTCACCGCCATTGGGGCTTATATCGCCGCTGCGCCGATGGTGATCGGCACAGGGCTGAGATTGCTGGAGGCGTATAATATTCACCTGCCGGCGTCGTTCCAGTCGCGGGCTTGGGCCTGGCATATCGTGATCGGGAAGATCGCGGAGCGGCCTGTCACCGGGCATGGCATTTCCGCCTCGAAGACCTGGGAAGATACCTATGCCGACCATCCGGACTGGCTGGCCCGCCTGCCGGATTTCTGGGCGGCCTACAAGGTCGTGCCGGGGCATCCGCACAATATGGCGCTGCAGATCTGGGCCGAGACGGGCATGATCGGCGCGGTTCTTGTCGGGTTCTCGCTGGTCCTGCTGGGGTTCCGGTTGCCGCAGCCGGACAAGATGCGGGAAGATATCCGGTACGCCATCGCCGGCATGACGGGCGTCGCGTTCAGCCTGTTCAACTTTGCCTACAGCATGTGGAATGAGGCCTTCTGGTCGAGCCTTGCGCTGGCGGCCGTTGCCATCATCCTGCTGTCCAAACGCCAGCGGGAGTCGCTTTGAGCCCGCTGTCCGCCATCAGCGCCCTCGTGGTGACTTACCAGACCGGGCCGCGCCTGCATGAATGCCTCTACGCCCTGAAAGGCGATGCGGACATCTCCGAGATCATCCTTGTCGACAATGGCAATCCGCCGGGCGAGCAGGCCTGGATCGACCGGTTCGTGGCGGCCTGCCCGAAGGCCTCGCTGATCCGCCAGGGCGACAATCCGGGATTCGGTACGGCCATGAACCGCGCGGCGGCGAAAGCCCGCGGCGACCTGCTGCTGGCCTGCAATCCCGATTGCGTCATCAAGCGCGGCGCGATGGCGCCCCTGACCGGCGCCCTGCAGGACGCCCCCCGGCCCGCCATTGTGGGCGGACGGATCTTCGGTCTGACCGGTCGGGAAGAGCGCGGCGCCCGGCGCAATACGCTGACGCTCTGGAATGCCATCGGTCTGGGAAAGTGGACGCTGGACGGCACGCCGGAACCGGACGGGCCGGTGCGTGTCGGGGCCATCTCCGGCGCGTTCTTCCTGATCGGGCGGGCGGATTATGAGGCCCTCGGCGGGTTCGACGAAGCCTATTTCCTGCATGTCGAAGATGTGGACCTTTGCCGCCGCGCCATCGAGGCGGGCGGTTCTGTGACCTACCAGCCAAAGGCCGGCGCGCTGCACTACACGTCCACGTCCGACGCGCCGCGGGACAAGGTGCAGGCGCACAAGGTGGCCAGCCTGAAGCGCTACTTCCGCAAGTTCGCAAAGACGCCGGGGGAGAAATTCGCCGCCGCGCTGATGGTGCCGCTGATTGGCCTCGCCATGCGGCTGCGCGGTTAGGTCAGGCTTTTGGCCGCCAGTCCGGCGGGGCGAGTTCGAAGCCTGCAAAGTCAAAGCCCGGTGCCACCACGCAGGAGACGAGCGTCCAGGCGCCCAGCGTTTCGGCGGCCTGCCAGTGATGGGCGGGCACGACGCCCTGCAGGGTGTGCCCTGCGCGCAGATCCGGCCCGAGCGTGACGGCGCCGGGTTCTGTTCCCTCCGGCGTGGCGATGGTCAGCACCAGCGGCCCGCCCGCCTGCCACAGCCACATCTCGTCGGCATCCACCTTGTGCCAGGCGGAGACTTCATCGGCCTGCAGCAGGAAATGGATGAGTGTCGAGGCCGGGCGGTAGCCGGGCAGGGCGGGGGCGCGGAACGTTTCCACAAAATGGCCCCCCTCCGGATGTGGCGCCATGTTCAGGAGACGGATCACCTCCCGCGCGCCGAGATCACCGGAGATGGCCTGCATCAGAAGCTGTCCTTGCGGCTGCGGATTTCAGCGAAGGTGGCGACGGCATCGCCCGGATGGCCCATGGCGGTTTGCAGGTCCGGCACATCCGCGCGCAGGAACGGATTGGTGGCGAGTTCCTTCGCCAGCCGGGTCGGCACGGTTGGCTGGCCCTTGGCGCGGCGTGCGTCGATATCCTTGATGTAGTCGGCAAGGTCGGCATTGCCGGTCTCGACCGTCTCGGCGAAGCGGGCGTTCGCCTGCGTGTATTCATGCGCGCAATAGACCAGCGTTTCCGGCGGCAGGGCTTTCAGCTTGGAGAGGCTCGCCCACATCATGTCCATCGTGCCTTCGAAGACGCGACCGCAGCCAAGCGCGAAGAGGGCATCGCCGACAAAGGCAACATTCTGGTCGGCGAAGTGATAGGCGATGTGGCCCAGCGTGTGGCCGGGCACGTCCAGCACGCGGGCGGTCGCGCGGCCGAACTCCACCATGTCGCCTTCGGTCAGCTTCACATCGATGCCGGGGATCTTCTCCGCTTCGCCTGCCGGGCCATAGATCGTGCAGCCGGTCTCGTCCTTGATCTTCAGGTTCCCGCCGGCATGATCCGGGTGCCAGTGCGTGTTGAGGATGTGGGTAATGGTCCAGCCCATCCGCTTTGCCTCGGCCAGGTATTTGTCGGCGTCGGGCGTGTCGATGGCAGCTGTTTCGCCTGAAACGGCTTCATGCACGAGATAGCCGTAATTATCGTTCAGGCAGGGAAATTGGTGTACGTCGAGGGTAATCTTGGTCATCTGTGTCTCCTGCAGACCGGCCTAGCACAGGGAAGCCCATGCGTCAGGATGCCGTCACGCTCGAACGCTTTTACAGCGCCTCGCTGGGGCAGGCGGCTGCGCGCGTTCTTTCAGGCAAGCTGACAGATTTGTGGGGCGAAGCGCGCGGCCTGTCGCTGCTGGGGCTGGGGTTTGCGATTCCGGTGCTGGATGCCTTTGGCGAGGCGCCGTCGCGCATCGTCGCGGCCGTGCCGCACGAGCATGGCCCCGTGAAGTGGGACTATTCCGGCCGCGGCAATGCCAGCGTCGGGGTCGGCGATGACCGATTGCCCTTTCCCGATGGCATGTTCGACCGGGTGATCGTGCTGCACGGGCTGGAAGAGACGGGCAATCCGCGCACCTATTTGCGGGAGATCTGGCGCATCACGGCGCCGGAAGGGCGCATCGTGCTGGCGGCGGCCAACCGGGGCGGGCTGTGGGCGCGGGCGACGCGCACCCCGTTCGGGCAGGGCCGGCCATGGACGCGCTCGCAGCTGATGAACCTCCTGTCGTCGGGCCTGTTCCAGGTCACCGCATCGAGCAGCGCGCTCTACATGCCGCCGGTGTCGGCCGGGCTGGTGACCTCTGCCGCTGAAGGCTGGGAGGCGATCGGCAGCCTGATTGCGCCCGGTTTTGGCGGGGTTGTACTGGTTGAAGCCGTCAAACGGCTCTACGCGCGGCCCGGCGGCGGGGCGCCCGCACCTGTCACCGAAAAGGTACGGATTCCGCGTCCTGTACCCTCCCCAAAGCGCGAAAGTCATTGACGTGTCATATTACCGGCAGATACTTCGCACCTGCAGCAACTATTAAGGGAAAGCGCCATGAAGCTTGTGACAGCCATTTTCAAGCCCAGCCGGCTCGACGCAGTGATCGATGCGCTTTCCGAAGTCGGGGCCACCGGACTGACCGTTTCAGAGGTGCGCGGCTATGGCCGCCAGCTCGGCAAGACCGAAGTGTATCGCGGCGCAGAGTATGAGGTGCGCCTCCTTCCGAAAGTGAAGGTGGAGGTCGCCTGCGCAGACGATGCGGCCGATCGGTTTGCCGATGCCATCATCCAGGCGGCCAATACCGGGACCATCGGCGACGGAAAGATCTTCATTCTGGACCTTGGCTCCGTCATCCGCATCCGCACCGGCGAACGCGACGAACTGGCCGTTTCCGGCTAGGGCAAACGCCTCAGGACGGGTTTCCGTCCACGTCGGCATCGCGGGCTTTGACATCGGTCGCTTTGACCTCTGTCGCGCCGTGGTGCAGCTGCAGGTTCAGCAGGATCGCCTTGGCGATGGGCAGCAGCGCCAGGATCAGCCCGATCATGACGGCACACATCACGACAAAGGCCAGGATCTTGAAGCCCAGCGGCATCGAAATCATCGGCAGGATGAAGATGAAGGGCGCTGTCAGGATCAGCACGCCGAAACCGACAAAGAAGGCCGGGCCATCGGCCGTGTCGTCATTGCTCATCTCCCGTCCGCAGACGGGGCAGGCGTCATGCAGCTTCAGATAGCTCTTGAACAGCTTGCCTTCGCCGCAATTGCCGCATTTCAGCTGCAGGCCGGACAGGATGGGAGAGGGTTTCGACATGGGCGGACTCCGGGGGACTGAGCCGACACATCGGGCCGGCACCGGCAGACTTCAATGCGACAGATGGCACGCATGCCCGGGCGGGCCTTGACGGGCGGGGCCCGATTGCCCACCAGAGCGGGCTGTAATTCGCAAGACGGAATACCCCAGATGCCAGACCCCATATTCGAGCGGATCGCCATTGTTGGCGCGGGCCTTATCGGTTCATCCATCGCGCGGGCCGCTCAGGCCTATGGCGCGGCCGGGGCCGTCTCGCTCTATGATTCCAGCGACGATGTGCGCGCCCGGGCGGCGGGGCTCGATCTCGGAAATGTGACCGAAACGCTGGCGGAAGCGGTGAAGGATGCGGACTGCGTCTTTCTCTGCGTGCCGGTGGGCGTGCTCGCGCCGGTGTCGCAGGCAACCGTGCCGCACATGAAAGCCGGGGCGATCCTGACCGATGTCGGATCGGTCAAGAAACAGGCCGCCGAGGCGCTGGCCTCTGCCGATAATGGCGCGGTGCAGATCATTCCGGGGCACCCGATTGCCGGGACGGAACAATCCGGCCCGGAAGCGGGCTTCCCGACCCTGTTCCGCGATGCCTGGCACATCCTGACCCCGCAGGACGGCAAGGACGAGGCCTATGCCGAGGCCGTGCAGCGCCTGACGGCGTTCTGGACCGCCCTGGGCGCCAAGGTGGAAACCATGGACCCCGGCCGGCATGACCGGGTTCTGGCCATCACCTCCCACCTGCCGCACCTGATCGCCTTCAATATCGTCTCGACCGCATTCGACATGGAAACGGTGGAGCAGGGCGAAGTGGTGAAATTCTCCGCAGGCGGTTTCCGGGACTTTACCCGCATCGCGGCTTCCGACCCGGTCATGTGGCGCGATGTCTTCCTCAACAACAAGGAAGCGGTGCTGGAATGCCTGGGCCGGTTCTCCGAAGACCTTGCCGCCCTGCAGCGGGCGATCCGCTGGGGCGACGGCGACCTGCTGATGCAGGAGTTTTCCCGTGCCCGGACGATCCGCAAGGCCATCATCGACGCCGGACAGGATTCCGGCGCGGTGAACTTCGGCCGGAACCGGAATGGTGCTAAAGACGAGGCATGAAACCGCTGACCCTCTCCGACGACCGGCGCGAGGCGCTTGCAGGCCATCTGCAGCGCCTGTTTGCCGAGGAGTTTGACGAGGATCTGAGCGGCTTCCGCGCCGAGGCCGTGATCGACCTGATGCTGAAACAGCTGGGACCGGCGGTCTACAATCAGGCCGTGGAAGATGTCCGCGCGCATTTCCAGGGCAAGCTGGATGACCTTGCCGGCGAAGTCTGGGTCGACGGTGGCGTGTGACGCGGCCATCGGTGGGGCGCTCACGCAACCTCACATGAATTTGTGTCGCCTGCGAGGGCGTTTCGGGCGTAAGCAAGAGGCATGAAACAGACATCTTCCCTGCTTTCCCGCCGCCACCTCCTGCTTGCGGGCACGGCGTCCCTCGTCATCGCCGCCTGTTCGGGTGGCTCGCGCAAGGCCCTCGCCGAGACCGGGGCGGACGGCGCGGCAGACGACCCTTATGCCGATAGCGAATGGCGCAGCCTGTCAGAGGCGGAGTGGAAGGACCGGCTGAGCCCGAAGGCCTTTGCCGTCTTGCGCCAGGAAGACACCGAACGGGCCTTCACATCGCCGCTGGAGCATGAAAAGCGCGACGGCACGTATCATTGCGCCGGATGCGACCTGCCGCTCTTCTCATCGGAGACGAAATTCGATTCCGGCACCGGCTGGCCCAGCTTCTGGAAACCCCTTCCGGGCGCGATGGGCACCAAGGAAGACCACAAGCTGTTCTATACGCGCACGGAATACCATTGCGCCCGTTGCCTCGGCCATCAGGGCCACGTCTTTAAGGACGGGCCCCCGCCGACGGGCGAGCGCTGGTGCAACAATGGCGTGGCGCTGACCTTCCGGCCTGCCTGATCCACCCTATTCGATGATCTCGGCGCCTTCCGGAATCACGAAGGCCGGGACGGACGCAATCGCCACATCGCCATCGTCAATCAGCTCGCCGGGGCCGTTCTCGCGCCGCTCATAAGCCGCCACCAGTGACGTGTAGGGCGGGACATAGTCCCAGCCGCCATTGCCATTGTTCTGCGTGATCTCGAAATGCAGGTGCAGCACAGTGGGCGTGCCGCCGAAATCATTGGAGACATAGCCGATCGTGTCACCGGCCTGCACCGTATCGCCGATGGAAACGGCCAGCTTCTTCATGTTGAGGTGCAGGTATTTGTAGATCCGCCCGCCCGAGCGCAGGTTCACGCTATACGAACCGACATTGGAGATGATGCCGTCTTCCACGGCGACAACTTCATGCGCCGTCCGGTCAGCCGCCGGGGTAGAACGTTCCGCCCGGCAGCTCTCCGGCGTGCCAACGCGGATATCCTGGCCCTGGTGGATCCTGCTGATCGGACAATAGGCCGAGTTCCGGTTGGAGGTGCGGGTTTCGCAGAAATTGTCCCGCCACGGATAGTCGAAATTCCGTGCATCGCACTGGTCGCCGCCGACCATGCCGCCCCCGAAGGTGAACACCATGGACTGGAGGTAGGCGGGCGAGTCCTTGATCGGGAAGACCATGTCCGGCGCGAAGATCATCTCGGCTTCAGCGCCTTCACCCGTGCCGGGCAGCAGCGCGCCGGGGGAATAGAAGGAAAAGGCCGGCTCGACCGGGGCAGGCGGTTCTGTCGTGCCCGGCGTATCGGCTGGCGGCGCCGTGTCGGTATCTGCCGTATCGGTCGAGTCATCCGGCGTACTGGGCGGTGTGTCGGGCGGCGTATCGGCAGAGGTATCGTCCGGTGTGTCAGCAGGTGTGTCCGCTGGCGTATCCGTTGACGTATCGGGACCGGTATCCACGGTGCCGGGGGCATCCGTGTCTGTATCTGGCACGTCGGAGTCTGGCGTATCGGCAGGTGTGTCCGTGCCGGGATCGGTATCAACGGTCCCCGTGTCAGGCGTGTCTGGCCCAGTATCTGGCCCGGTATCTGGCGTGTCCGTATCCGTACTTGTATCCGGGGCGGATGGCTGGTCGCCATCGCCGTACGGGTCTGCGACGGGCGCCGATGGCGGCGGCGGGCCGGGCGCACCCGGCGGCACGGCCGGTCCGGAGTCCGGTGTCACGGGCGGCGGGCCGCCATCGCCCGGGAAGCGGATGAAGTCACAGGCCGACAGGGTCAGCAGCGCGGCGGCGCCAAGCAGGAGGGAACGTGTCTGGATCATCAGCGCGACCTCACGGCCACAAGGGAATCCGCGATCGACAGGGCGTCTTCCTCGCTGATGCAATCGGCATGTTGACCATCTGCGTGCGTGCACTCGAATTCGATCAGATAATCCGCGCCATACTTGGTGAAGGCGACTTGCGCGCCGCTCATGGTCGGGATGAAGCGCATCGGTGTCTCGGTGGTGCCGGGCGTGCGCTCTCCGATGATCTCGTTCGTGCCATTGACGACGATGTTGTAATCCGTGCCGGGATAGAAAGCGAAATAGCCATCACTGAGCGGCTGGAACTTCACATCCGACTCGGCGCCCTGCGGCAGGACAATGCCTGACGGCAGCATGACCGGCACCGGCGGCGCATCGCCTTCCTGCGCGGCGACCATGAAATTGCCGTCACTGCCGGAATTGGACGCGACATCGTCGCGCGCGGCCAGCCAGTCAATCGTCGCTTCCTCGCTCACGGCCTGGGCATAGACGGGGATGTCAGCCTCTTTGGCGGGGGTCGCGTCGGCCTGGTCTGCCGGTGCGGTGTCCTCTGCCGCAGACATCTCGGTTCCGGCGTCGTCCCCCATGCCACGGATGAACTTGTCACAGCCAGCAAGGCCCAGCAGGGCGCAGGCGGGCACCAGGGCAATGGCAATCCGCTTCCTCATGGCATTTATTCCTTTCCGGGTTGGGCTACATAATCCGGATCGGCATAGGCGACACTGTCGAGCTGCATGATCCGGCTCTGAATTTCATTGATGGTTGCGCGGGTCGGCTCAAGGCCGGGCGGCAGGCGATAGCCCAGCCGGATCTCACCGGAATAGCTGGCGCCGACGAGCTGGAAATCCTGCAGCACGGGATTGCGCGACTGAAGATTGGCCCAGGCGATGTCGGCGGCGGCGCGGTCGCGCTTGAAATTGCGGGAGATGACGTCGATCTCCGGCTCGCCCTTGATGCGGACGATATAGACGATTTCCGACCCGTCCGGGCTGAGCTGGGCGAGCTTCGTGTCCGCCGGCTGTTTCGTTTCGGCCGAGGCAGGCAGTTCCGCCGGCCGGACCACGGGCAGGGCGTCGCCCGGATGGAGGTCGGGAACCGGTTTCACTTTCCCAGGCGCGGAGGCCTGCGCTACCGCTGGCTGGGGGGCGGGTGTGGGTCCGCCGGACCCGGCCATGACGAAGAGGCCTGTCGCCCCGGCCAGCATGGCCAGGCCCGCAAGTCCAAGCGGACCGCCGAAATGTACGGGGGGCTGGCCGTCGCTCATTCAGTCTCCACCGCCGGGTGTGCCGCCAAGTTCCGGCACATTTGCAAGGTTCAGGATGCGCCCGCCGCAGGGCCGGCGGCACATGCCGTCAGAGCCTTCGATCGGGGTCGTGCCCGGATAGTCGGCGCAGAGGCCGGCACATTGCATGTCCGTGCGCGGATCGGTGGCAGCGAGCAGTTCCGACACAAGCTCATCCGACGAGGCCTCCGGATCGCGGGCCTTCAGCAGCGCCAGGGCGGCCGAGACGTGCGGCGCGGCCATGGAGGTGCCCTGCTCATAGGCATAGTAGCAGTCATCAACCGCTTCGCCGGTGACCGGGTCGTAGCAATCGGTCGAGGCCTTGGTGGAGAGGATGCCGTCCGGGCGGGAGTCGTTGTCGTCATCCCGGGCCATTTCCCCGCCGGGGGCGAGGATGTCGACATTGTCGCCGAAATTCGAATAGGCCGTGATCTCGCCCAGCGCGTTCCCGGCCGCAACCGAGATGACATTGTCACAGCCGCCGGGCGCATAATAGGCGGTGTCGATCCGGGCATTGCCGGCAGCGGAGACGACGACCGCGCCGCGGTCTGTCACCGAGTCGATCGCATCCTGCAGCGAGGCCGGGCAGTATTCGAAGAGGCCGATCGACAGATTGATGATGTCGGCCGGATTGTCGTTCCACACTTCGCCGCCGTCTTCGCCCTCAGCCGGGATCAGGCCCGCGGCCCAGCGGATGGCGTCGTTGATATCGGACAGGCGCCCGCCGCATTTGCCGAGCGCACGGACCGGCACGATTTTCACGTTCCAGGCGCCGCCCGCGACGCCTGCGCCATTGTTGGAGGCCGCCGCGCCGATGGTGCCGGCGACATGGGTTCCGTGGAAGGAGTCGGCAGAGCCGGGCACGGCGGGGTTGCACAGGTCACCCGGATCGTTCGGGTCGGAATCCCGGCCGTCGCCATCATTGCCCATACGCGGATCGGAGACCATGTCCCAGCCCGGCGCGATATTGGCCGAGGCGGCAATGTCCGGATGGTTCATCTGCAGGCCCGTATCGACCACGGCCACGACGACATCGGAGGAGCCCTCGATGCCCTGGCGGGTCCAGAACTCCTGGAAGCCGGCGCCGCCAAGCGACTGGCCTTCGCCGGAGCCTCTCGGCTTCATGTCCCATTGCAGCGCCCAGAGCGGATCGTTCGGGGTCACTTCCACCTTCGCCGGCGTGGTGCCGGTGGAGGGTGTTCCGCTATCCGGCGTCACGCCGCCGGACGTCGTGGGGGAGCCTTCCGGCGGACGGCGGACGAACTGGTTCTCGAAGATGAAATCCTTCTCGACATATTCGAACTGGCCGGAGGCGCGCAGGTCATCGACAAAGCAATTGGTTGCCAGAACGGGGTCGGCCTCGATGGCTTCCAGATCGTCCGGGTCCGGACATCCCTTGCCTTCGTCGATGGCGAGGAAGCTGAGCGTCGGGTCCTTGGCGTCTTCCGGGGTGAACAGGGTCGGCCCGGCACCGGCCACCTGGATCACCATCTGGCCTTCGCGCGACAGGGTGACCTCGGCGTTCATCTTGTACTTCGCCAGCGTGTCGAGCATCACCGCATTGGCATCGCGCTGCGCGACGATCGCATCACGGGTGACCAGAGAACGCCGGGCAATCTTGCGGGCGGCCATCTTCTCTTCGGCCGGGGCGGATTCCAGCGAGCGGGGCTGTAGTGAGCGCGTTCGCGTCACCGGGGCAGGCTGGGCTCCCGCCCGTGTCTCCATTGCCTGGGTCGCTTCCTCGACCCGCTGCAGGGATTGTTCCCGCGCTTTCGGGTCGAGTTTCACACGCGGGGAAATCCCCACTTGCGGCTGGAACAGTTCCAGCGAGCGGGAGGCCGGGGCGCGGGCGCCCGCATCCGGTGCCGGGGCAGCTGCCACCGGCGCGTCCAGGGCCTCCTCCAGGACAGCCTCATCTTCCATGTACAGCGTGTCGCCTTCGATTTCCGCCGCTGTTTCGGCAGGGGGAATGTCGGCCGGCTTCGCGATGACGGACAGGACGGCAAAGGCCGGCTTGTTGGTCGGCTGGCCGGAAATGTCGCTGATCACCTTGCCGGCAATCGCGCGGGCCTCGACCGGGACAGACCGCATCGGATCTGTTTTTTTGCCCTGATCGACGATGGTTTCGCCGGTGATCTGCTTGAGGGAGGCATCCGCGATTTCGCGGGCCCTTTCGAGGCGCTCTCCCTGCTGGTCACACGCCGAGACGAGTAGCAGGCTGGTCAGCGCAGCTCCGAGCAGGCAGCGGGCTGATTTGGTGGACTGGTTCGACATGAGAACGTTCCCCGTGAATTTCTCAAACACTATCCCAGCCCGCCTAAATTAACCCTATGGAAAGATTATGACGCCGTTTCCGTCCTGTCCAACCCAAAGGCAATTATTGGCAGGTCAAAGCAGCCCGTGACCGTCCCCCGGAGCGCCCCTGTTGACCCCGGGTGATGATTGGGCGGGATAGTTTTCCTGTCTGGACAAGTCACAAGACGCGGCGGATGAAGGGGCATGAGCGAGGGGAGCAAGGAGCCGCCAGACCTGTCGCGCCCGGATCGCCGCGGCGCGTTTTTCCTGTTGTTTTTCTGCCTCATGGCCATCGGGGCGGGAAACACGATGCTGATGGCGGCTGTCCTGCCGCCGCTGTCGCGGGAAGTCGGCCTGCCGGACTGGATGGCCGGGGCCGTGTTCGGCCTGTCGGCCTTTTTCTGGTCGGTCTTCTCACCGTTCTGGGGAAAGCGGTCCAACCAGTATGGCCGCCGGCCGATCGCGGCGCTCGGGCTTGCCGGTTATTCCGTCTCCATGCTGCTCCTGTTCCTGTCCGGGCTTGCTGCCAAGTCGGGGCTGATCACCAATTTTATCGTGATTTTCGCCTGCCTCGCCGTTTCACGGTCCTTTTTCGGCATCTTCGGATCCGGCGCGAACCCGGCGGCGCAGGCCTATGTCGCTGACCGGACAAGCCAGGCCGAGCGGCGCGACGAGATCGCGTTCATTTCTTCCGGCTTCAGTGTCGGCACGGTTGTCGGCCCGGCCTTTGCCGCGGCGCTGGTCGCCTTTGCCGGCATTCTCAGTCCGCTGCTTCTGACCTCGGTGATCGCCGCCATCATGTCGGCGATGATCTGGTTCCGCCTGCCGGAACAGAAAGAGCCGGTGACGGATGCTGCGCGTCTGGATGTCGAAACCAATGCCCGCGGCCTCTGGCATTCGCGGGATGTGCTGCCATTCCTGGTGTTTGCGGTCTGCCTGTCACTGGCCACCGGCATCCTGATGCAGGTGTTCGTCTTTGCCGTGATGGACAAGCTGGACGTCGGCGGGGCGCAGGCGGCCCAGTATACCGGCCCGGCCTTCACGGTCGGCGCGATGGCCGTGCTGCTGGCGCAACTGGTGCTGATCCCGCGCCTGAAACTGAAGAACAAGACGCTGATGTGGGTGGGCTGTATCCCGCTGCTCTGCGGGGCGCTGCTGATGATCGTGGCGCAGGACTTTGCCACGCTGGTCATGGTGCAGTTCCTGCTGGGGCTCGGGCAGGGGCTGGCCCGGCCGGGCTTTTCCAGCGGCGCGTCGCTTGCCGTGTCGCCCCAGCTGCAGGGGAATGTCGCCGGGCTGGTCATTTCGGCGAACGGGATGGGCTATATCGTGACGCCCTTCTTCGGCCTGTTCGTCTACCAGTATGTCGGGGCGAACATCCCCTTCATGATCGCGTCCGGCCTGCTGATCTTCATGGCCGTTTACGCCTACTACGCCCTGCGCGACGGCGTGGGCGAGTTCGATCCGGAAACCGATCTCTGAGCGGTCAGTTGGTCGAGGCCGTACCGGCGGTCTGGCCCGTGACCAGCGCCAGCATCTCCTTGGTCGGGTAGCCGTCCGCCACAACGCCCCGGGATTTCTGGAATCCCTGCAAGGCTGTGCGTGTCTTGCGGCCCGGAATGCCGTCGACGACCCCGGCATCGAAGCCGCGCGCGTTCAGCCCCGCCTGCAGGATCTTGATCTCGGCTACGGTCAGCGGCGCGATGTCCGTCGGCCAGACGGCGACAGGCACTTTCTTGCCGGTAAAGGCATCGCCCGACAGGCCGACCGCAAGCGCGTAGGAATCGGCATTGTTGTACCGTTTGAACACCTTGAAATTGTTGAAGATAAGATATTTCGGCCCGGTCGCGCCGGCCGGCAGCCACAGTTCGGCATATTCGGCGCCGCCGGTCTGGAAATCGCCGCCCCGGATCGGGATCAGACCATAGCCGCGCCAGGTCTCCATCCGGCGCTCATTGCCGTCCGCCAGCGAGAAGTCGAACCCGGATGGCACGATCACCTCGATGCCCCAGGGCTGGCCGGGCGACCAGCCGGAGGATTTCAGGTAATTGGCCGCTGAGGCGAGGGCGTCGCCTTCATTCTTCCAGATGTCCTTTTCGCCATCGCCATCGAAATCCTGTGCATAGGCATAATAGGTCGACGGCATGAACTGGGTCTGGCCCATCGCCCCGGCCCATCCGGCGATCAGTTCCTCCCGGTGGGCATCGCCGCGTTCGACGATTTTCATCAGGGTCAGCAATTCACGCTCGGCGAACGTCTTGCGGCGGCCCTCCACGGCCATGTTGGCCAGCGTGTTCGGCCCGTCGAAATTGCCGATCACGGCGCCGAAAGAGGACTCCATGCCCCAGATCGCGGCAATGTATTCCGCATCGACGCCGTATTTCGCTTCGATGGCGGCGAAAAGCTGGGCCTCGTTTGCGAGGTGCGACGCACCATTCGAGACGCGGCTGCTGCCCAATGGCACTTTAAGATAGTCCCAGATCGGCTTGGCGAATTCGGCCTGGTCACCGACGCCGACGGCTGCGGCCTGGAAGGACGAGCCGAGATAAAGATCCAGCGGCCGGATGTTCTCAAGGAAGGATTTGACGATCGCCCGGTCATGCCCGGCAGCGATGGCACGGGCGGAAAAATCCGCGCGCCATGCGTCCATGTCACTGTTTCCAGTGGATTTGTAGCTGATCGGTCCGGTGTCCGGCGCTGGCTGGCCAGGCGGCTGGCTGGTCGCTGGGGGTGGCGGGGCCGGGGTGCCCGGGGAGGCCTGCGGGCTGTGCGCACAGGAGACCAGCAGGCCGGCAAGAATTGCCGCGCCGGCGATGTGCGAGCGCGCGATCGCGTAGCTTGCCACTTTGTATGCTCCTGAAAACAGCCGCGCATGGCAGCGCGTGTCCTTGACTCTGATGACCGGATTCATTACTCGCACCGCTTTCCAATTCCTTATGACCCACGGGGCCATCCCATGAAAGTCCGTTCGTCTCTCAAATCGCTCAAGTCGCGCCACCGCGACTGCAAGATCGTGCGCCGCAAGGGCAAGGTCTATGTCATCAACAAGACCGATCCGCGCTTCAAAGCTAAGCAAGGCTAAGCGGAGCGTGAAGGGGCAATAAGGCGGGAAAATGACCGGCCGGATTGCTCTTTTCGATCTTGGACGGGTCGTGCTCGACTGGGAGCCGGCCCGTTTGTATTCGCGCCTCCTGCCTGACGCGGACGAGCGCGAGCGGTTTCTTTCCGAAATCTGCAGCATGGCCTGGCACACCCGCCACGATGCGGGCGTCAGCTTTGCCGACAATGCGCCGCCGCTGATTGCGCAATACCCGCAATACGAAGCCGAAATCCGGGCCTGGGGCGGGCGCTGGATCGAGATGTTCGACGGCTATATCGACGGCACGCCGGATCTCATCGACCGGCTGGAGGCCCGCGGGGTGCCGCTTTACGCCCTTTCCAACATGCCATCGGAAACCTGGCCGCTGATGCGGGAGCATTTCCCGCTGGTGGAACGGTTCCGCCGCACGGTGGTTTCCGGCGATATCGGCCTCGTAAAACCCGACCCCGCCATCTTCGCGCACACGCTGGACGTCATGGGCGGCCCGGCGCCGGACGAGGTGTTTTTCATCGACGACAGCGAGAAAAACATCACCGCCGCCGATGCGCTCGGCTTCCGCACGCACCACTTCCGCTCTGCTGACGGGCTGGAAGCTGCCCTGAAGGCAGAAGGCCTCCTCTGACAGTCTGACAGAAAGAGGACATTGCCCGGCCGTATTGGACAGGTAGTATCGCCCCCATGCTGAGAGCCCTCCTCCTTGCCCTTGTCTTCGTGACCGCCGGCCTGCCTGCGCTGGCCGTGCCGACGGACGAGATGTTCGAGAAACTGAAGACCGCGCCCAGCGAAAGCGAGGCGAATGATGCCGCGCAGGATATCTGGGCCTCCTGGATGGAATCCGGCTCGGCCACGGTCGACATGATCATGCAGCGCGGTGTCGAGGCGCAGATGATCGGCGATACCGAAACGGCGCGGACCTTTTACGACCGCGCCATCATGATCAAGCCGGACAATCCGCAGGCCTGGTTCCGCCGGGCGGGCATATTCCTGTCCGAAGAAAACTTCCCCGAAGCGCTGCGCGACCTGAACGAGACGCTCAAGCTGGAGCCACGCCATTTCGGGGCCTGGGCCGGGCTCGCCTCCATCTTCGAGACGATGGGCGCCAACGACCAGGCGCTGGAAGCCTGGCGCGAGGCGCTGGCGATCTATCCCTATATGCGCGACGGGCTGCAGGCGGAGAAACGCCTCGCCAAGGTCGCCGAAGGGCAGGGGCTCTGACATCTTGCTAACGGCAACCGCCATAACCCTGGCAGGTCTCGGGGCCGCGGCCGGTCTCGCCTCGGGTGCCTACACCTCCCGTATCCACAAGGCGCATCCTGCCTCCGGGCAGCGGGTCGATGTGGGCGGATATGGCGTTCACGTGCTTGAGGCGGGCAAGGCCGGGCCGCCGGTCCTGATGATCCATGGGGCCAGTGCCAATGCGCGCGAGTTCACCTGGACGCTGGCGCCAAGGCTGGAACAGGAATTCCGTGTGCTGATGGCGGACCGGCCGGGCCACGGTCATTCCCGGCGGCCTCCGGGGGCCGAGACACTGGGCGTCCAGGCGGCGCAGATGGCCGGCGTGCTGGACACGCTGGCCCCGGGCGAGCGGGCTGTCGTGGTGGGCCATTCCTTTGGCGGGGCTGTGGCGCTGCGCCTCGCGCTCGACCGGCCGGACCTGGTCAAAGGCCTCGTCCTGCTGGCCCCGGTCACGCATGACTGGGGCGGGGAAGGCCATGCCTGGTACAACCGGTTTGCGTCCTCGCGCCTGATCGGCCCGGCGTTCAGCCAGGTCGTGCCGCTGGTCGGGCCTGCCCAGGTGGAGGCGGGAATCGGCGGCGTGTTCGATCCGTCGCCTGCACCGGAAGGTTATTACGACAAATCCGGGATCGGCCTCCTGTTCCGGCCGGCCGCCTTCCGGGCCAATGCCCGCGACGTGCGCGTGCTGGACCGGGAACTTGGCGAACAGTCGAAACGCTATGGCGAGCTGTCCGTCCCAATCACAGTCTTTTCAGGCAGCAAGGATACGGTGATCACGCCGGCCAAACACACCGCCCGCCTGAAGAAACAGACCGACATTGACCTGATCATCCTGCCGGAAGAAGGCCACATGCCTCATCACCAGCACGGACCAGACGTCGCCGATGCCATCCGGCGTCTGGCCAGTTCGCCGGAGACCCGCTAAGACGCGGCTCCTTTTCGTATCCGATTCCGATTCTGCCACGTGCTGGCCAATAACTGGAGTTCCTCATGGACGACGCCCCGATCGAGAACCTCACCGAAGCAAGCCGCGAGAAGCTGCGCCAGACGGTCGCCAAAATTGAGCGCCTGGAAGAAGAGAAGAAAGAGGTCGCCGAGCAGATCAAGGAGATCTATGCCGAGGCCAAGTCCTTCGGGTTCGACACCAAGGCGCTGCGCCAGGTGGTGCGTCTGCGCAAGATAGACAAGTCGGACCGCGAAGAGCAGGAAATGATGCTCGAAACCTACCTGCTCGCGCTGGGTGAAGCCTGAGGCTTTGTAGAACCTCCCGATCGGCCTAAACTGGTTCCATGGGCCGGGATGTCGACGAACGGAAGAAGCGGGCGGCGCTGCGCAAATTGCGCAAGGCCGCAGAGCTTGCCGAACAGGGCAAGGGGCCGCCCCTGTCCGACTGGGAGCGCGAGTTCCTGGAAGAAGTCGAAGAGCGGATCGAGAAATACGGCTCGGCGTTCGCAGACCCGATGAAGGGCAGCGACGGCGAAGCGCTGTCGGCCCTGCAGCAGGTGAAGCTGAAAGAGATCGACAAGAAGGCCCGCGGCAAGGGCCGCAAAGGCTTTGGCAACAAGGCCGGGCCGGACAGGAAATCCTCAAAAGGCAGCTTCGCAAAGCGCGCCACCCCGCGTGTACGCCAGATAGATGATGACATCGAGGAGGAGGCCGCCGAGACGCCGCCGCCAGTGCCCTCGCCAGATCCTTCCTCTCAGCCGGTGCCACGCGGCAAGCCTGTGCTCAGGGCCGTCCCGAAAGACGAAACGTCCGATTCCGGGTCCGATGCGTATGAGGATAAAGCCCCAGCACCGAAGCGCCCCGCAGGGCGGCCGGTATTCCGTGTCATAGATGGGGGAAAGTCGGAGCCTGACAGCTAAGCTCCGGACATAGGGAGCAAGGCCATGAAGACAGTCGTCATTACCGGTGCCTCGACCGGAATCGGGGCAGGGGCCGCGCGTCACCTGGCGGCGAATGGCTGGCGGGTCTTTGCCGGGGTACGCAAACAGGCCGATGGCGAGGCGCTGACGCAGGGCGCCTCCGGTGACCTTCGCCCGATCCTCCTTGATGTGACGAAACCGGACCAGGTGGAGGCTGCGGCCGAGACGGTCGCGGCTGCGCTGGGCGGCGAACGCCTCGCCGGTCTCGTCAACAATGCAGGCATTGCGAAAATGGGCCCGCTGGCCATCCAGCCCATGGAGGATTTCCGGGCGCACTTCGAGGTCAACGTGTTCGGCCTGCTGGCCATGACGCAAGCCTTCGTGCCGCTGCTGGGATCTGATGCCGCGCGCACAGGGCCGCCCGGCCGGATCGTGAATATCACCAGCGTTGGCGGCCGGCTCGCCTCGCCCTTCCTCGGTGCGTATACGGCCACCAAACATGCGGTGGAGGCGATGACGGATACGCTGCGCCGCGAGCTGGTCATCTATGGCATCGATGCGATCGCCATCGGGCCCGGCTCCGTGAAGACACCGATCTGGGACAAGGCCGAGCAGGACAATACCGAAGGCCCCTATGCCGCCAGCGACTGGGCCGGGTCGCTGAAACGGTTCGAAGAGGTGATGCTGTCGGGCGGCCGGACCGGCCTGACGCCGGAAGACATTGCCGGCTATATCGAAACCGCGCTGTCCGCCGACAAACCCAAAGCGCGCTACGCGCCGGTGCCGGACAAACTGACCAACTGGACCATTCCGACCCGCCTGCCCAAGCGGTTGCTGGACCGTATCTTCTGGAGCCGTTTCGGATTGAAGAAAACGTGACGCCCCTGTCAGGTTTCGCTTGACGGACCACACGGAACCCCCGTGCATGATGCCCGAACGAAAAGGGAGAAAACATCATGGCGGATCTCAGCGGCAAGGTTGCCGTAATCACAGGTGCAGCAAGCGGCATTGGCCTGGCAGGCGTAGAGACCTTTGTGGAGGCCGGTGCGAAAGTGATCGCCGCCGACATCCAGGACGAAAAGGGCCGCGCGCTGGAAACGCGCTTTGGTACGGATACCGTCCGCTACATCCATTGCGACGTGCTGGACCTCGCTGAGCTGGAAGCCCTGATGGAAGGCGCCGTCAGCCATTTCGGCAAGATCGATGTGGTCTGGAACAATGCCGGCAGCGGCGGCACCCCGGCCGATATCGAGGAGCTGGACGAAGAAGGCTATGACAAGACGATGGACCTGCTGCTCAAGCAGGTCTTCTTCGGCACCAAATATGCCGTGGCGCACATGAAGGACTCCGGCGGCTCCATCATCAACACGTCTTCGATCAGTGCGCTGGAAGCCGGCTGGGCCCCGATCACCTATTCGGTGGCCAAGATCGGTGTCGCGCATTTCTCGCGCATCGCCGCCGCGCAGGTTGCGAAATACAAGATCCGCGTGAATGCGATCCTGCCGGGCTTTATTGCAACCTCGATCTTCGGGGCGTCCCTCGGCATGTCGCGGGAAGTGGCTGACCAGATGGCGGAGATGCTGGCCCAGCAGGGCGGATCAATGCAGCCGGCTGGCCGGACCGGCAAGGGCAAGGATATTGCCGAGATGGCGGCCTTCCTCGCCTCCGATGCGTCAGAGTTCATCACCGGCAGCCAGTTCACTGTCGATGGCGGCATCACGGTCGGCCCGCGCCACTCCTGGGACGAATCGGCCGGCGGGCCGGTCCTCGAAGCGCTGGGCATTACGCCGGAACAGGCCGAACAGATGGCCGAAGCCATGAAGGCACAACAGGAATAGGGGTCAGCGGCTGCGGTCCGGGTCGAGGCCGGGTATGGCCTCGACAGCGGACAGCAATTCCTGCAGGGAGGCGGCTCGGATCAGCCGGCGGCCTTTCTCGTCCGACAGGGCATAGCCTTCTTCGGTCTTGAACAACGGGAAGCGGCGCCAGTGGGCGCGGGTGCGGAAGATCCAGATCTGATCGGGGGACTCGCCCGCAGCGGCCCATCCGGTCCACATGTGATCCGGCGGCAGGCTGCGCCACAGGGCGTCGATCTCGTCGACTTCGGAAGGCGTAAAGGCGGTCATGGCAGTCAGTCCCGATCAATCAGGTGTCGCCGAGGTTAGTGCGGCTGAAGAACCCCGCAACCTGGAAGGTGCACTCTGGATGACGGCCTCGGGCCTCGTCTTCACCGCGTTCCTGACGCTGTCCAAGCTTCAATCGGCCCATTACGACCCCGGCTTCCTGGCTTTCTTCCGGTCGTTCGTCGCCCTGATCCTGACCTTGCCGGTTATTCTTCAGCAGGGCTGGGGCGTCATGCGCATTCACCGGCCCGGCCTGGTTCTGCTGCGCAGCCTGTTCGGGACGATGGGGTTCATTTTCAGCTTCTACGCGGTCTCGGCGCAGTTCGGTCTGCCGCTGTCGGAGTTCAACGCGATCAGTTTCTCGCGCGCCATGTTCATCACGGTGCTGGCGGCGGCGCTGCTGAAGGAGACGGTCGGCTGGCACCGCTGGGGCGCGACGCTGGCGGGCTTTGTCGGCGTTCTCATCATGACCCAGCCGGAGGCAGGCGTCAGCCTCGGCACGCTGCTGGCGCTTGCGGCGGCTTTCTGCATGGCCGGCGCGATCACGCTGGTGAAGCTGCTCTCGCGCAATCACCGGCCGGTCACGCTGCTGATCTGGGCGAACCTGCTCTCCTCGGCGATGCTTCTGCCGCTGGCCCTGTGGAAGATGCCGGAGGTCATGCCGTCCTGGCAGGACTGGGCGCTGATTACGCTGATGGGCGGATGCGGCGTGGCCGGGCAGTATTTCTACATCCGGGGCATGGCGATCGGGGACGCCTCGTTCCTGTCGCCGATCGATTATCTGCGCCTGCCGATGGCGGCGACGGTGGACTGGCTGTTGTTCAAGGCCTTGCCGGGGCCGTGGACCTGGGTCGGCACGGGCATCATCATCGGCGCCACGGCCTATATCACCCTGCGGGAACGGCAAAAGCGGCGCCAGACCAGACGGGCCTGATACGTCTTCCCTTGTGAATAGTGGCGAAATCGTTCATTAGTCACATCAGATCAGGGAGACTCACATGGCCAAAGTTCTCGTTACCGGCGCGACCGGCTTTATTGCCGGGCATGTCATCCACCAATTGCTGGAAGCTGGCCACGAGGTTCGCGGTACGGCGCGTTCCGCTTCAAGGGAAACGCCCCTGAACACGATTTTGAGCGATTATGCCGGCAGCCCGCTCCATATCGACATCGTCGAGGCGGATCTGAACAGCGATGCCGGCTGGGCGGAGGCCGTGGAAGGCATGGACTATGTCCAGCACCTCGCGTCTCCCTTCCTCGCGGTGATGCCGAAAGACCATGATGAGCTGATCCGGCCGGCCCGTGACGGCGCCCTGCGCGTCCTGAAGGCCTCGAAGGCGGCGGGCGTGAAGCGCGTGGTGATGACCTCGTCCATGGCGGCGATCGCCTATGGCTGGGGCGATGCCCGGCCGAACCCGCTGACCGAAGAGCACTGGTCCAATCCCGACGATATGAAGGACAACACGGCCTATACCCGCTCCAAGACGATCGCGGAGAAAGCCGCCTGGGACTATATGGCCGGGGAGGGCGCCGGAATGGAGCTTTCGGTCATCAACCCGTCCGCCGTGCTTGGCCCGGCCATGAGCGCCGATGTCTCGACGTCGCTGCAGATCATCACCCAGTTGATGACCGGCAAGGCCCCGGCCTCGCCGCGGGTCGGCTTTTGCGTTGTCGATGTACGCGATGTCGCCGATGCGCACGTGAAGGCGATGACTGTGCCCGAAGCGGCGGGCGAACGCTTCCTGGCATCCGGCCGGTTCATGTGGATGAGCGAAGTGGCCGATGTGCTGCGCGAGAAATTCCCGGACTACCAGAAGAAGCTGCCGAAGGGCGAACTGCCGGACTGGCTGCTGAAGGTGCTGACACTAGTAAATCCGCCACTGAAGGCCGTCGTGCCGGAGCTGGGCCGCGAACGGCATTGTTCGAACGAGAAAGCCCGCCGCGTGCTCGGCTGGACGCCGCGCACCGAGGAAGAAGCGATCATCGAGAGCGCGCAGACCCTGATCGACCTGAACGTGGTCTAGGCCTCATTACGGCCTCTGAACGTCGCGCCGGCGGCGATGAAGCTGGCGGCGGCGAGGATGGCAGAGACGACGCCGTTCCACCCGGCCATGGACAGGCCGAGGATGTAGAAGGGGGCATCGGTGCAGGATGGCACGGTCATCGGCCGGTCCAGCGATTCCATGTTCATGAGATCAATCTCGCCGCCGCCTGCGCAACCGGCCGGAGGCGGGAAAATCTTCCATTCCACGCCGGAATGATAGAAGGCGACGACCACGCCGACCCCGAAGACAAGGCCAATCAACACGTTCAGCGCCACCAGGAAGCGCCGGGTCGGCCGGACCTTCCAGAGGGCAAGGCCGGTCAGTGTCATGGCGATCAGGGCCCAGTAGACCTCCCGCTGGCGCAGGCAGAGCGGACAGGGATAGAGATGGCCGAACGTCTCGAAGGCATGGGCGGCTGCAAGCATCAGGGCGGACACCACAATTGCGGCGACCGGCCATTTCCAGTCCTTGAGAAGGCCTTTCAGGAAGAGCATCGTTGGTACGCTAGCACGCTGTCTCGACAGCAAAAGTGCGGCGCAGCGTCACGAGCCAAACAATCCCGTGAGCCAGTCCTTCCCGAAATGGATGGCAGCCAGAACAGCCGTCGGGCCGAGGATCAGCAATGAGGACACCCAGACAAATCCCAGAATGGCGCCGATGATGACAAGGAAACCGTCCCGGTTGATCAGGCCGAACGCGGCAAGCGCCACGGCAAAGCCGGGGACGGTATTGGTCATCGGCAGCGGCACCAGGATGGACGCGCAGAAGATGCAGAGCACGAAGCCGAGCAGGCGTTCGGACCTGGGGCCGGTAATCATCGTGAAGCGGGGCTTTGAGAATGTCTCGATCCAGCCGAGCCATTTCCGGCCGCCATGGGCCATGGCGGTCAGGCCCTTGCGGTCGATCCGGCGGTTGCCCAGCGCGTCCGGCAGCCAGGGCTGTTCATGGCCGAGGGCCATCTGTGCGGCGAGCGCCATCATGGGCAGAGAGACCACTTGTGGCACGCCATAAAGGAAGGGAATGCAGCAGGGCAGGGCCAGCAGGAACAGGCCCGCGCCGAACGCGCTTTCGTCCAGATGGTCGAAAATCTGCCGCAGCGTGTACCCGTCTTCCGGCGCGCCGGCGGCCATCGCCTCGACGATCTGGAGCAGGGTTTTCTCGTTTTCCGCGTTGGTGACATCCATGCCTGTTCAATACGTCCTGTAATTATGCCGCCCGGGATAGATTGACGGGCAGGCCCTGCTCGGGCAGGAGAGCCTTCCCGATAAGGGCCTCTGTGGCGGAATTGGTAGACGCGACGGATTCAAAATCCGTTTCTGGCAACAGAGTGCCGGTTCGAGTCCGGCCAGAGGTACCAGCACGTCCGCGTGCCATCAGTATTCGTATTTCTCCACCCGCGACAGATCGATAATGTAGGCAGCGTCCGCGAGGTCGCTTTCCTGCTTCTGTGCATGAAGCGTGCCTTCGATCCAGACGGCCTGTGGCAAATCCTTCAGCAGGATCGGATCGTCGGTCCGCACGAAAATCGTCTGGTTCGGCGGCGGCGGCGGGGCGTGAATGCATGCGCCGAAATAAGGCACCAGCAGGAATTCGCTGATCTCGGCCTTGGCATCATAGGAAAACGGCACAGTGTAGCCCGGCATGCGGATCTTCTTGCCGTCATAGGTGTCGACCGTGTTGAACGAGCCGATCTGAACGGCCGTGTCGGCGGCAGAGCCTTCCTGGATGGAGTAGAGCGTCGCCATCTGGGCGGCATACATCTTCTGCAGGCGCTCTTCCTCGCCTTCCGGCATCAGGTCTTCCCAGCCGATTTCCGTGACGCCGCGGGCCTTGATTTCTTCCTGCTCGCGCATGGCCTCTGCCGCGGCGGCGGCAACGGACGCATCCTTCGCCGCCTTTTCTGCATCGCTTTCGCCGATCTTGTCGCCGACCTGCGGCCCGGCGGGGGCGGTGGAGGCGTCCGCGCTTGTTTCCACGCTTGCTTCTGCAGGCGTTTCGGCATCGGCGGCGGGCGCCGTGGTCTGGCCGCAAGCGGGCGACAGGCTGATCAGGATGAGGGCGGGGAGGATGAGAGAGCGCTTCATGACTGTTTTCTTAGGCTTTCAGGGAGGGATGTGCCAGACGGGTTCGACAACCTTGCTACAACTTCACGGACAGTCCGTCAGCGAGGGATCTGCGGAAAGCGGCCCAGGCCGGAATGGCCCCCGCCAGCAACGAGGCGCCGGTGACGGCCAGCAGCGTCAGCAGGTCGGTCATGCCGGGGCCCGTCCCGCCAAGGGAAATGCCATACCGCTGCATGATGATCGGCCCGGCGATCAGGATCAGGCCATGCACGATCACAATGCCGAGCAGGGCGCCGAGAAAGCCGATCAGGCCGGCCTCCAGCGTCAGCAGGCCGAAGATATGTCCCGGCCGGGCGCCAACCGCCCGCAGGATGGACATCTCCCGCCGCCGCTCGTTCAGGCTGGTCAGGATGGACGTCAGGATCGAGACGACACCGACTGCGATGACGAAGATCGACACCGCCATCAGGGCGCGCTCCGCCATGGCGGTCACGCTCCACAGCTGGGCCAGGGCCTCGCCGGGAATGATGGCCATCAGCGGCTCGCCCTTGTTGGTGTTGATCTCCCGCCGCGTGCGCAGGATCGTGCCCTTGCGCTTCAGCCCGGCATAGACTGCCGTGATCGTCTTGGGCGTCAGGTTGAAGCCGCGGATCATGTCTTCGGTGATCGAATCGGCCATCGGGTTCTTCGCGCCGGTTTCCCAGCCGACATGGATGGCCGTAATGGCTTCGAGCGAGACGATCACGGTCCGGTCGACCGGTGTGCCCGTTGGTGCGAGAATGCCGACAACGCGGAACGGCCGGTTCTCGTGGCCTGATCCGAAATCGGCCTTGCCGAGCCCGTGGGACAGGACCAGTGGTGTGCCGAGATCGTAACCAAGCTCGCGGGCGACGTCAGCGCCGATCACGGCATCGAACAGGTCGTCCATTTCCTTGCCCTTGGCAAAGCGTAGGGATTCGCCGCGGCCATACTGGTAATGTTCGAAATAGGAATGGTCCGTCCCCATCACGCGGAAGCCGCGATGGCTGTCGCCGAGGGAGATCGGCACCGTCCAGGCGATGTCGTCCCGCGCAGCCAGTTCCTGGTAGGTGGGCCAGGAAATCTCCGCCGTCGCATTGCCCATCCGGAAGACGGAGTAGAGCAGCAGGTTCACGCTTCCCGTGGGGGCGCCGATGATCAGGTCCGTGCCGGAAATCGTGTGGCCGAAGCCTTCGCGTGCCCCGGTGCGGGCCTTGTCGACCCCCAGGAACAGGGCAACCGACAGCGCCACAGCCAGAAGCGTCAGCATCACGGAGGCCCGCCGGTTCAGCAGGCTTTTCCATGCCAGGGCAAACAGGGCCTTCATGCGCTCACCCCCACCTTGTTGATGTCGGCGAGATCCACCGCTCGGTCGAACTGCCCGGCGAGGCTGGCATCATGGCTGACGAACAGGAGCGCGGCGCCCGTGCGTCCGGCCTCCTCGCTCAACAATTCGATGAACTTGTCGCGGGCATCGGCGTCGAGGGCCGAGGTCGGCTCATCCGCGATCACGATGTCCGGCCCGCCCATCAGGGCACGGGCCGCGGCGACGCGCTGTTGCTGGCCAACGGACAGGTCCGAGACGCGCCGGTCCAGCAGGGTGGCATCGGTCAGGCCCAGCCGGCCGAGCAGGCGGCGGGCTTCGCCCTCAGTATCCTTGCCGACCCGTGCGCGCCGGGCCGGGGAGAAGTGCAGCGGCAGCGTAACGTTCCCGGTCACGGACAGGTACGGGACCAGGTTGAACATCTGGAAGATGACGCCCAGATGGTCGGCCCGCACCCGGTCGCGCCTTGCGGCGCTGAGCGTGGCCATGTCGTTGCCCAGCACATTGACCGTGCCGGTTTCCGGGCTGAGTACCCCGGCGATCAGGCCGAGCAGAGTGGACTTTCCGGACCCGGACGGTCCGCGCAGGAACAGTTTTTCGCCGCGGGCGAGGGTGAAGCGGTCGATATCCAGCACCGGTGGATGATCCGGCCAGGCAAAGCGAAGGCTTTCAACCCGGATGGCATCCGTGCTCGGGGCGTCAGGCAACATCAGTCGAAATCGATCTCTGTATCGTTGGGGGTGAGTTCCTTGGCGACCTGCTGGCCGTCCGGGCCGAGATAGATCGCATCGATATGCTGGAAGGCCGGGTAGAGTTCAAAGACATGCACCAGCATGCCTTCCACCCGGTCGATCTTCTTGCAGCGCCAGGCGACCGAGACCGTCATCGCGCCATGCGTGCCGTCGGTACGCCCGGTGATGGAGCGTTCGGTCTCTTCGCAGGTCGTCGGCCCGATCGGCTCAACGATGCCTTCGGCGAATTTCTCGGCCTTCTTGCCTTCAGGCACTTTCGTTTCCGACAGGCCGAAATTGGCGAGCGGCGCATCGAGGCTCACGGTCAGGAAATCGTCTTCCCGCGTGATCGCGAGATCGCCGCCGCCATGCACGTGCGGTTCGCCGGCATGGCCTGCTTCATCCTCATGGGCCGCTTCGAGTTTGGTCACTGCCGCCGGCGCAACGGGGCTGTCTGCGGCGACCGCAAGGGCGGCGTCAGGCAGCTCGGCTTGCTGGTCAGATTGCGAGGCAGGTGGCGGAGGTTCGTAGGGCGCGCTGGACGGGCCGCAGGCAACAAGGGTCAGCAGGCTGGCCGCGGACACGGCCGCAACCGGCCAGAAACGGAATGAAATCATTGTGGGCCTCCGGTGCGCCACACAGTGGATAAGTGCAGAAAGGTCAATAATTATTGTCGCGAAAGCAATAGTGATACTATATCACATTTAATCAAGGCGGAGCTTGCAGAAGTCCTTCTGCCAATTTCACAACGCCGCCGGTTTACGCACACATGCTCGATTCTCTCCAGGCCCCACTCCTGTTCGGCTTGACCGCCGCCTTTATTACCACGCTTGGCCTGATCTCGGTGTCCGTGCGCGGGGATTGGAGTGCGCGCTATTCCGGCCTGTTCGCGCTGGCCGCAGGCGGCATGCTGGTCAGCCTGACACTGTTGCACATTGCCCCGGAAGCCTTTGAACTCAGCGCCCACACGCCGGTCTTCCTGATGGTGGGTTTCTTTGGCGGCCTCGGCCTGCATTTCGGGATCGGGGCGCTGTTCCCGGAAAGCTCCGACCGGGGGCAGGCGGGGGCCATCACGCCCCTGGCGGCCGTGGCGATCCACTCCCTGCTGGACGGGATGATCTATTCGGTCACCTTCGCCGCAAGCTTCTCCTCGGGCGTTTATGCCGCAGCGTCGCTGATGCTGCACGAGTTTCCGGAAGGCGTGATCGCCTTCGCCATCCTGCGCCGGCACAGCTTCTCCAACCGCGAGGCGTTCATCTGGGCCTTCCTCGCCTCGGCCGTGACCACGCCGCTGGGCGTGATCGTGGCAACGCCCTTCATGTACGGCCTGACGCCGGACATTATCGGCAGCCTGTTCGCCATCTCCGCCGGCCTCCTTCTCTACGTCGCGACCGGCCCGCTGATGGCGCCGCTGGGCGAGGAGCCGCCGATGCGCAGCCTGATGGCATTGAGTGCCGGTGTGGGCCTCGCCATCCTGATGGCGCTGATGCCGTTGCACCCGCATGAAGAAGCGGGCGGGCACATCGCCCCGGCCCCGCACGACCTTTCGCACGATCACCTTCCGCACTAGTCCGGCGCGCCGCCGAAGGCACATCCCTTGCACCAGCCTCCCCAGCGAGCGGGAAAGGTGAGGGCAGATGCAATTTGGGCGGAAGGGCTCTGTTTACGAAATCGGAGGACAAGCAGAGTCTCGGAATACCGGAGACTCTCGTCCCATGCTGACCCTGCCCCTCCTGGCCAAGATGTCGTCTGCCGCGCTGGCGTCCGGGATCACCGCCTGTCTCACCTATGGCCAGTACAATGTCGCGGGCGGGCCGAACGGGTCCGGCCTGATGCCGCCCGCCAGCGTGGTGCACCCGAATGCCCGGCCGGGTGTTATGCTCGATCCGCTGGCCGAGGTGGCAGACGCGTTTGCCACGCTGAAGCAGGACCGCGCCAAGGCCGCACGCAACCGCGCCATGATCGACTGGCTGGGAAGCCTGCGGACCAGGTTTACCGTGCAGCGGCTGGAAACGGGGCTCGTCTACAAGGTGCATTACACCCCGGCTGCGCATGCCGGGGCTGTGCTGGAAGATTATGTGGCCGTGCCCTACGGGCCTGAACTGCCCTTCGCGGTCAGCCTGCACGCTGCCGGAAACGGTGTGATCCGCCTTGAGGGCCTGTCGTGCGCCGGGGAAGAAACCCTGGGCGAGGTCGATCTGTCAGAGGGCGGTAACACCGCGGAAACAGCGGCCATGGCGCAGGCCGAGGCCTATCTGCGCACGCCGGATGCCGCAGACCCGGGCCTGCCTGCAGACTGCCTGACGACCCGGCTGAACCGCAGCTAGACTTTGTCGAGGGCGGCTTCGTCCAGCTCGCGATGGGTAAAGCGCCGGGTAAATTCGGTGACGCGCGGGGCGATCTCCGTCCGGAAACGATTGCCGTTGAAGACGCCGTAGTGGCCGACGCCCGGCTGGATGTAGTCCAGCTGCATTTCCTTCGGCAGCTGGGTGCACAAATCGTGCGCCGCCTGCGTCTGGCCGATGCCGGAAATATCGTCCTTTTCCCCTTCGACCGTCATCAGCGCCACATCGCGGATTTTCTCGGGCCGGATCTGGCGCGAATAGCGATATTTCATGATGCCGCGCGGCAGGTGGTGTTCCTGGAACACGCGCAGGATGGTCTGCAGGTAGAACTCTTCGGTCATGTCGAGGACCGAGAGGTATTCGTCATAGAATTCGCGGTGCTTGCCGGCATTGTCGCCGTCGCCTTCGACCAGATGGTTGAAGAAGCGCCATTGCGCGTCGACATGCCGTCCCCAGTTCATGTTCATGAACGAGGCGAGCTGCACAAAGCCCGGATAGACCCGGCGGAAGACCCCCGGATAAGGGCCGGGCACGGTGTAGATCATGTTTTCCTGGAACCACTCGAAGGATTGCTCCTCGGCCAGCTCGTTCGGCACGGTCGGGCTGCGACGGGTGTCGATGGGTGACCCCATGAAGGTCATCGAGGCCGGACGGTTCGGATCATCGTCTTCCGCCATCATCGAGATCGCGGCCAGGACCGGCGGGCCGGGCTGGCAGACCGCCAGAACATGCGCGCCGGGGCCGATATGCGAGATCATCTTGCGGACATGGTCCATATAGTCATCGAGATCGAACCGGCCGAGCCAGACCGGCGCCATGCGCGCATCGGACCAGTCGGCAATGTAGACGTCATGCGTCTCCAGGAAGCCTTCGACCGTTCCGCGCAGCAGGGTGGCATAGTGGCCGGACAGCGGCGCCACGATCAGCATGCGGGGCAGGGGGGCAGCGCCCGGCTTGCGGGCAAATGCCAGAGCGTCCGGATCCTTGCGGAAGTGGACCATGTTGCACCAGGGCGACCGCCAGGCGACCGTCGGGGTGACCGGCACGGGCGCGCTGTTGATCTTGACCGATTCGATGCCCCATTCGGGCTTGCCATAATAGCGGGTGGCGCTTTCGAACACGTCCGCAAAGGCGGTGAGCGCCTTGCCGTATTCCGTCTTCGCGATCGGGTTGATCGAAGAATGCATCGCCATGCGGCCTGCGCGTACGGCCATACGCATTGGCGCCATCGCGGCACGGTTCATTTCGACAAAGGAGTAGAGCATTGCTTTACCAGCCTTCCATGTTGCAGCGCAGCATATGTCCATGAAACAAATGTGGCAAATGGATTCGCCAGCCACGCGCCTTACCGGGGGGTTAACGCAACCGATTGAATTTGCCTGAAACTTTCAATTTCCCGCCCGTTCCGGGTTAAGGAGCAGCTGCTAGTTTTTAGGCTTCAACCGGCGAAGAGGCCTCTCCATGTTCCTTAAATGCGCACCAAATCCGCATCAGGGCGGGCGTATGACCCGGGCCGTTATGTTCAATCATGCGGGCGGCCAGTGCTTCGCCATCGATGCAGAAGCCCTGCACAAACACCCCCAATTGCTGAACGAGTTCGGCGCGTTTAACGGTCTGCGCTTTCGCTCGCTGGATGCCCTCGCTTACGGTCTTTGCTTTGTGGGCGGGGTCGGCACGATCACGGTGGCCTGGTGGATGTTCTTTGTCGGCCTTGCGGCCTGCGTGCTGATGCTGGCCGTGAACCGCAAGTCTGCGGGCGAAGCGGCGCGCAACGCCGCCCGGCGCTCGACGGACAATTTCCGCCGCCTGCATGAGCTTGGCTGCATGTGGCTGGTCTACGAGTGAGCCAGACTCAGATCCCGACCATGCCGAGGATCGCGGCGATGATCGCCACCAGCATGAAGATCAGCGACAGGCTGACCGAGACGGCCCGCTGGCCCTTGCGGCTGGTGCGCGAACCGTGCGGGGCCTTGCCGGATTTTGGCGCCAGCATCCAGCGGTTTGAATAGAAGCCGAACGCGGCCAGCAGGGCGGTGACGCCCGCGGCCCAATGGGTTGCCAGCAGGAAGCACGCCCCGGCGGCCAGCATCATGCCGGCAATCGGCGTGGAGGTGGCGTGTAGCAATTCGCGCACATGCCGGTCGGCGCGGCTGCCGTCGAGTTCCTCGAAGCTGCAATTCGGCGCCGCAATGGCCGCCACCCATGACGATCCGATCGCCAGGGCGGAGAAAATAAGACCCAAATTGGAGGCGAGTGCAGCAAGGTTCTGGAACATGGGCAGAATATGCGCCGGATTCGCGGATTGGCCTAGGGGTCGTCCGTCTAAAGAAAACTGGCGACGATGACCTGATCGACCAGCGCCTCGTCCCGGGGAACCTGTCCGTCCAGCATCAGCATGGCCAGGCCATGCACCATCGACCAGGCCTGCAGCCGCTTGATCTTGCGGTCGGCGTGCGAGGTGTCGGCGGGCATCAGCGCGTTGAGCGTGTCCGACAGCATGCCAAAGGGTTCGTCCGTGGCGCAGGGCGTCTCGTTCCGGTCCCCCTCCGGCGGGCGTTGCGTCATCATCAGGCGAAAGACAGACGGGTTGCGCAGGGCGAATTTCACATAGGCCCGGCCCATGGCCCGGAACGCCGCCCTCTGCTCGTCCGCGCCGGACATTGCCTCCCGGAACGCTTCGGCCAGGCGTTCGCCGCCAACGCCGCACAGCGCGCTCAGAAGCGCGGCCTTGTCGGGGAAGTGCCGGTACACCGCCGTTGCCGACACGCCGACATTGCGGGCGATCTCGCGCAGGCTGACGGCATCCGGCGCTTTCACGTCCAGCTGGGCGAGACCTTCTTCGATCAGAGCAGACCGCAGGTCGCCATGATGGTAGCGGCCCTCGCGCGGCTTCATGTTGACAGTGTTATCATCTGATGTCATGTTATCACTGTAAACATAGATTCTCTATTCCCGCAACGCGACACGGAGTCACTGATCATGCCCAGCCCTGTTGAATCTGCCATTCGAGGCGTCGTTACCAAAGGCGTCGTGGCCATCGCCGGTTTCAATCGCGAACGCAAGAAGTCAAAAGGGCCCAACCCTTTCCTGGAAGGCATGCACACCCCGGTGAGCGAGGAAGTGACCGACACAGCGCTGAAGGTAACCGGGGAAGTTCCGGCTGCGCTCAATGGGCTCTATGTGCGCAACGGGCCGAACCCGCTGGCCAATGTCAACGCCGCCACCCATCACTGGTTCATCGGCGACGCCATGGTGCATGGCATCCGCCTGCAGGACGGCAAGCCACTCTGGTACCGCAATCGCTGGGTCCGCTCCAATGCCGTGAGTGACGCGCTGGGAGAGCCGCGTGCGCCCGGGCCACGCCATCCGCGTACGGATGTCGCCAATACCAATATTGTCGGACATGCCGGCAAGCTGTGGGCCGTGGTCGAGGCAGGCGGCTATCCGGTTGAGATGGCAGACGATCTGAAAACCGTCGCCCATTCGGATTTCGATGGCACGCTGGGCGAATCCTATTCCGCCCACCCGCATCTCGATCCGGAGACCGGCGAGATGCATGCCATCTGTTACGAGGCCCAGCACCCGGACACGATCTGGCACACGGTTGTGGACACTTCCGGGCATGTTCGCCGCAACGAACCCATCGCCGTAAAGAACGGCCCGATGATCCATGACTGCCAGATCACGCCCTCCTATGTGATCGTGATGGACCTGCCGGTGACGTTTTCCATGTCGGCCCTGATGGGCGGGGCGAGCTTCCCCTTCCGCTGGAACCCGAAACACAAGGCGCGCATCGGCTTGTTGCCGCACGAGGGCAGGGGGGACGAGATCATCTGGTGCGATGTCGACCCCTGTTACATCTTCCACCCCGCCAATGCCTACGAGACCGAAGACGGCAAGGTCGTCATGGATGCCTGCGTCTACGAGACCATGTTCGATACCCATGGCCACGGCCCGGATTCGCCGACCGCGAAATTCGAGTCCCTGACGATTGATCCGGCGGCCGGGCAGGTCACCCGCGAGGTGATCGACGCGGCGCCGCAGGAATTTCCGCGCTATGATGAACGCCTGACCGGCAAGCCCTATCGCTATGCCTACACCGTGGCTTTGCCGGAAAAGGTGGATGACGGATTTCTCGGCGAGACGCGCCTGTTCAAGCATGATCTTGCGGCAGGCAAACGGGAGGTGCACGATTTCGGCCCTGGCCGGGTGCCCGCCGAATTCGTGTTCGTCCCGGCGCATGAAGCGGCCGCCGAAGACGAAGGCTGGGTGATCGGTTATGTCAGCAATGTCGAGGACGGCACATCGGACTTCGTGATTCTGGACGCCGCGAACTTCACCGCGCCGCCGGTTGCGGAAGTCCATATTCCTTACCGCATCCCGCCCGGCTTCCACGGCAATTTCGTTCCGCAGGCGTGAGGGGGACGCAGGCCCGGGTCAGCCGACGCTCATCGCGAGCAGGCGGCTGATCTGGGCGCGGGGCAGGCCGCTGCCATCATGGTAATCATTGATCGCGGTCTGTAGTGCGGTCAGGTCACGCTTCGAGGTGGCCTGCGGCTTGTCCAGCACGCCTTCGCGGACCAGTGCCGCACACACATGGGATGAGGCGATCCAGGCGTCCCACCCCGCAAAGCGCAGGAAATAGGCGCCCGTTGCTCCGCCAAGGCGGGATCCGCGCTTGTGCAGTTCGGTCATCAGGCCAAGCTGGTCGTCCGCCGGCCAGCTGGCGAGGAAGTGG
Organism: Hyphomonas adhaerens MHS-3; assembly: GCF_000685235.1. Taxonomy (NCBI): domain Bacteria; kingdom Pseudomonadati; phylum Pseudomonadota; class Alphaproteobacteria; order Hyphomonadales; family Hyphomonadaceae; genus Hyphomonas; species Hyphomonas adhaerens. The sequence goes on along the minus strand of NZ_ARYH01000001.1, from coordinate 600,786 downwards.
CCGAAACCGCCTTCCTTCGCTTCGATGTCTGCGACGAGTTTCGCGTTTTCCAGCGTGGCCTTGATCTTCTGGCCGTTGCGGACGATGCGTTCGTCCGAGACCAGACGATCGAGCATCTCCTCCCCGAAGAAGGCGAGCTTGCCGGGGTCGAAGCCTTCGAAGGCCGCCTCGAACCCGTCCCATTTGGCCTCGATGACTTTCCAGTTGAACCCGGCATTGAACACGCAGCGTGTCATGACGGAGAGCAAACGGTCGGCGGACACTTTCGAAAGGTCCGCCACCGCATGCGTGTTCTGCGACATCTCCAGCGCGTTCGCCCGTCCGCCATGATGACCGGCGGCCATCTTCAGGATCGGGGCGAACTTTCGCGCCATGAGCTTATGTCCCTTATCCGAGCGCGGTCTCGTAGACCTTCGCATAATCGTCTGCACTCATAGGCTTCGGATTTCCGAAGTGCGCAAGGTCTTTCAACGCGTATTCCACGATGCCTTCGGCGTCTTCCATGCCAAGACCCATTTCCTTCAGCGTGGGCGGAATGCCGAGATCCTCGTTCAGTTTCGCGATCGCGTCGGCGAGGTCAGCGCCTTCCTTCAGGCCCATGACCTGGCGCAGGCGCGCATATTTGGCGTCGGCGGCGCCTTCATGGAAGCGCAGGATATGCGGCAGGAAAACCGCATTCAGCGTACCGTGGTGCAGCTTCTTGTCTTTCAGGCGTCCGGCCGCATGAGACAGCGCGTGCACACCGCCAAGCCCCTTCACGAAGGCAAGCGCGCCTTCATAGCTGGCCATCATCATGTTCCAGCGGGCATCCGGATCCGAGCCGTCCTGAACGGCTTTTTTCAGCCAGCCCTCGCCAAACGCACGATAGGCGCCATCATAGCCGATGCCCTCCGCAGGCGGATTGATGGCCGGGGCCAGCACGGCTTCGATACAGTGTGTGAGGGCGTCCATGCCGGTCGCGGCGGTCAGGCCGGCCGGCAGGCCGAGCGTCAGGTCCGGATCGCAGATCGCGGTCGCCGGGATCAGGTTCGGGGACACGATGGTTTCCTTGCGCCCGTTCTCCAGGATCACCACGGTGCCGACAGAGACTTCAGAGCCCGTGCCGGCCGTCGTCGGAATGGCGATCAGCGGCGGGATCTTCTTGATCTTCTTGGCGCCGCCCGAGATCGCGGCATAGGTTTCCAGCGGATCGGGATGGCTGACCAGCAGGCCGATGGCCTTGGCGTGGTCCATGGAGGACCCGCCACCGACAGCGATCAGGCCGTCCGCGCCGCATTCCTTGTAGGCTTCAGCGGCCAGCTTGGCCTGGGATTCGAGCGGGTTCGGGACGGTGTCGGCGAAGACGCCCGCCGGAGCCATGCCGAGCGCATCTTCCACTTTCGCCATGAGACCGGCGGCCTTGATGCCCGGGTCGGTCACGATGAAGGGGCGTGTGATGCCCAGACTCTTTGCGACGTTCGGCAGCTGCTTCAGCGCGCCGGAGTCGAATATGCAGGTTGTCAGGAAGGTCATAACGGGCATGTGTGGGGCTCCTCAGGCTCTTGAGGACGCACTTTTGCGGGGGAGAAGGGGGCGACGCAAGCCTTTCGCCGGGTGATGCGGCGTTTCGCTCGGCGTGAAGCGAACTTCTGCGCCATTAAAGGTTGCGTTCTGTGAATTTGCTCCGGGCGCCTGAAACTCACAATTCGGGGAAATACCTAATTGCGCGCCCGTGTCGCGCGGCACCTCGGCGCGCGTCAAACTGGCCAATATTCTTCTAAAAAACAGGGGTCTATCTCCCGGTCATTGGTATTCTTTTCATGGAGGGAAAGACATGAAACGCCTCTTCGTTGCCGCGCTCCTGGCGAGCACAACTTGGACGACTGTTGCGGGGGTCGCAGCAGCTGATGACAATCCGTGGATGATCCGCGGACGGGTTATCGGTGTGTTGCCGAGCGAGTCGGCTGACCTGTCGGTGGCCGGTGCGCCGCTCGGTGGCAGTGTCGACATCAGCGACCAGTATGTGCCTGAGCTCGATATCACCTACTTCTTCAACAAGAATGTTGCAGCTGAACTGATCCTCGGGGTGACCCCGCACGATGTGAAGGCAACGAATGTTTCTGCTGTCGGCGGAGCGGATGTTGACCTCGGCGATGTGTGGCTCCTGCCGCCGACGCTGACGCTTCAGTATCACTTCGACAATGGCGGCAAGTTCAAGCCGTATGTCGGTGCCGGCGTGAACGCCACGTTCTTCTTCAACGAAGACGAAGGCAATGTTGCAGACGGCATCGATTACGATCCGAGCTTCGGTCCGGCGCTGCAGGTCGGCTTCGACTACGACCTGGATGGGGTTCCGGGTGGCTGGGCCTTCAATGCCGACGTCAAGAAGATCTGGATCAATCCTGATGTCACAGTGAATTTCGCCACAGCGCTTGGCGTCGCCGTCGATGCCGATGTCGATATCAACCCGACCGTTGTCGGTCTCGGCTTCGGCTACAAATTCTAAGCTCTCCCTGAGCTTCCGCGTTATCCCTTTTCTTGCGGAAGACTTAGTAACTTGGCCGTGTCCTTCCCCGGACACGGCCATTTTTCTGCGCCCGATTGTTGCGCGCCCGCCCGCGGCCGCTACAGATGAAGCCCATGAGCATTCTCTCCGTCAAAGACCTGCGGGTCTCGTTCGACACACCCGATGGCGCCGTGAACGCCGTCAAGGGCATCAATTTCGATCTGGCCGCCGGCGAGTGCCTTGGCATCGTCGGGGAAAGCGGCTCCGGGAAGAGCCAGTCTGCGCTGGCCACGATGGGCCTGCTGGCCGGAAACGGCTCGGCAACCGGCCAGATCCTGTTCGACGGCATCGACATGCTGACGGCCCCGATCCAGACCTTGCGCCAGATCCGCGGCGCGCGGGTGTCCATGATTTTCCAGGACCCGCTGACTAGCCTGACCCCGCACATGACGGTCGGCGCGCAGATGCGCGAAGTGCTTGCCCTTCACACGGGCGAGAAGGGCGAGGTTGCCGACAAGCACTGTATCGAATGGCTGGAGAATGTGCGCATTCCCGAAGCCGCCCGCCGCATGAACCAGTTCCCGCACGAGCTGTCCGGCGGCATGCGCCAGCGTGTGATGATTGCCATCGCCATGTTGTGCAATCCGGAAATCCTGATCGCCGACGAGCCGACCACGGCGCTGGACGTGACGGTTCAGGCGCAGGTGCTGGAACTGATGGACGAGCTGAAGCGCGAAACCGGCACGGGTATCGCGCTGATCACGCACAATATGGGCGTTGTTGCCCGCATGTGTGACCGCGTGATCGTCATGCGCCATGGCGAGATTGTGGAGCAGGGCGGGGCGGACGACATCTTCTACGCGCCGAAAGCCGACTACACGAAAATGCTGCTGAACGCCGTGCCCCGCATTGACGAGCCGGACCGGCCGGGCCGTCCGGTTCTGTCGGAGGCGCCGCCTGCGGAAACCCCTCCGGTGCTGACGGTGGACGGGATGAAGGTCCACTTCCCGATCCAGGTGAAGGGCGGCCTGTTCGGCAAGCGCAAGCCGCTGAAAGCCGTCGACGGGGTGTCCTTCGACCTGCGCCCCGGTGAGACGCTGGGCGTCGTCGGCGAATCCGGTTGCGGCAAGTCGACCCTTGCGCGTGGCGTACTGAAACTCATTCCGCCAACGGACGGAACGGTCGCCTGGCTCGGCAAGGACATTGCCAAGGCGGGCCGGAAGGAAATGGATGGCCTGCGCGACGACCTCCAGATCGTGTTCCAGGATCCGCTGGCCAGTCTCGATCCGCGCATGTCGATCGGTGCCTCGATTGCCGAGCCGCTGCAGGTCCACCAGCCGCAGCTCTCCCGGGCAGAGCGCGAAGCGAAAGTGCGGGAAATCCTGCCCCGTGTCGGGCTCGACCCGGCCCTGATCAACCGTTATCCGCATGAACTCTCCGGCGGCCAGAACCAGCGCGTCGGCATTGCCCGCGCCATGATCCTGAAGCCGAAACTGGTCATCTGCGACGAGGCGGTCTCCGCCCTCGACGTGTCGGTGCAGGCGCAGGTCGTGGACCTGCTGATCGAGCTGCAGAAGGAATTCGGCCTCGCCATGATCTTCATCAGCCACGACCTCGCCGTCGTGCGCCAGATCAGCCACCGCGTCATGGTGCTGTATCTCGGCCGTGTGGTTGAACTGGCCGGCCGCAACACGATCTACACCGATGCGCGCCACCCCTACACCAAGGCCCTCATCGCCGCCGTGCCGAATGCGGACCCGAAAAGCGAAAAATCACGTGAGCGCCTGAAACTGTCCGGCGACCTGCCGAGCCCGCTCGACAGCCGCGCGGCCCTGCGCTTCATGAAGTCGAAACTGGTCGATGATGCGGATGCGGAACAATACCAACCGAAACTCGTGGAAGTGACGCCCGGCCACCTGGTGGCGGAGCATGACGCGATGCTCGGCACGGAAGGCCTGGTGGCGGGTTAGCCGCCGGTCTCGTCCGTCTCCGGATAACATGGCCCCTCATAGACCGGCAGGCGCATGTCCATGACGGAGCGGTTGGCGTAGGCGATACAGGCCTGTCCAAACCCGCGGATCGCCTCTGTCGCCTTGTTTTCGGCCCAGGAATGGGCGCAGGCCGCCTTGTCCGCTGCCTGACTGTCTGCCGATGTGTCTGACTGTTGCTGCGCCGTGATGAAATCCGTCACGCAGCGGCCATAGACTCTCACGCCCAACAGGAGGCCGTCGCGCAGGGACCGGGCGTCTTCCATCTCTCCGGCAGACTGGAACTCGACGCCTGAAAAGTCCGGCACGGCGAGCGTGCCGCAGGTTTTCGCGACGAGGCCGCGGCCCGCTTCGCTCATCGCCGGCGTGCAGATGCGATAATCGCCCGCCGCGTCCACCGGCTCTGCCACAGCGGGCAGGGCGGTCAGGCAACAGATGGCAAGGGCCGCAAGGCGCATCGGGTCACTCCGTTCAGGTCCGCCATTTATAGACATAATCGCCTTCGGGGGCACACCCCCCGTGTCTCGGGTTGTGTCCCGGGCTGCGCAGCCGGGCGCAACCTTGGCTTAAGACCCCCGTGCGACAGTGGCGTATTGTTCCGGAGGGAAATGGCTTTGCCACAGCTGATTGGCCTGATCCTTGTTGTTGCGCTCGTCTTTGGCGGCCTCGTCTTCACAGGCGGCCATATGGCGATGGAGGCACTGCCGCTGGAGCTCGCCCTGATCGGCGGGGCAGCTGTCGGCACGCTGGTCATCGGCAATTCACCCGCCGTCGCAAAAGAGGCCGGGGCAGGGGTGCTGAAAGCCTTCACCGGCGCCAAATGGACGCGGGACGATTACCAGTCGATGCTGGTCCTGCTCGGCACGCTGATGCGTAAGGCCCGCCGGGGCGGCTTTGTCTCCATCGAGGCCGATATCGAGACGCCGATGGAATCCGAAACCTTCGCTGCCGCGCCGGCCATCCGCGACGATGTCGCCGCGCGATCCCTGATCTGCGACGCCTTCCGCCTGATGGCGCTGGACCTGTCGGACCCGGCCCGCGCCGAGGCGCATATGAACCAGTCGATCCATCAGAACCTCAACCACCGCATGAAGGCCGTCGCGGCGCTGCATACCGTGGCGGATGCGCTGCCTGCGCTCGGCATTGTGGCCGCCGTGCTGGGCATCATCCGTACCATGGGCTCGATCGACCAGTCGCCTGCCGTGCTGGGCGCCATGATCGGCACGGCGCTGCTCGGCACCTTCCTCGGCGTGTTCCTCGCCTATGGCGTGGTCGGGCCTCTCGCGGCCCGTTTCGGACAGGTTGTGGAGGACGAAGCCGTCATGCTGGAAACCGCCCGCACCACGCTCGCCGCCTTCGGCAGCGGCATCCAGCCCGGCATCTGCGTCGAACTCGGCCGCGCCGCCATTCCCGCAGACCTGCGGCCCGAGGCCGAAGCGCTGGAACGGGCGCAGCAGGCGGCCCGCTTCACCCGCCGCGCGGCATAGATTGACCGGCCCGGAAACACCTCTAAACACTCCCCGGAATGCCTGAACTCCGCCTCGCCACGTTCAATTGCGAAAACCTGATGATGCGCTGCGACTTCCGGCGGGCGGGGATCAAGCGGGCGCGCGAGCGGCTGACCGAAGTCGACGACGCCCTCGTCGCCGCGCAGGTGGATTCGGTGTTCAACGTCCTCTCCGAAGACGACCGGACCCTCACCGCCGAAGCGCTGTCCGTCACGCAGGCCGAGGTCTGCGCCCTGCAGGAGGTGGAGAACCTCGTCACCCTCACCGCCTTCGACACCCGCTACCTGGCGCGCTGGTCAGGTGCTGAGTATGAGGATCGCATCCTGCTTGAGGGGAATGATACCCGCGGGATCGATGTCGGCCTGCTGTCCCGCTTGCCGGTGATCCACTATCGCAGCCATGCCCGCGAAACCTATGGCCGGCTCGGCCTCAGTCCGCCAAACGGACAGAGCGTCAATGACTACGCTTTCCGGCGGGACTGTCTCGAAGCGGATATCCTGAAGGACGGGCGCGTGCTGACGCTTTTTGTCTGTCATTTCAAGTCGATGTATGGCGGACGGCACAAAACCCGCGCGATCCGGCAGGCCGAGGCACAGGCCGTGCGCCTGATCATCGAGCGCCGCTTTCCAGACCCGGCCGCCGCCGAATGGGTGATCCTCGGCGATTTCAACGACTATTTCGAGCGCGACGGGCAGGCGCTGCACGACCACGGCCTCGGGCCCCTGGTCGATGACGGATTCGCGGTCGATCTCGTCACCCACGCCGTTGCAGACCCCTATGACCGCTGGACCCATCACTATAATGGCGACGACACCTATGGCGCGCTGGACCACATCTTCCTCTCCCCGGCACTTGCGCAGCGCAATGCGAGACCACACGTACGCATCGTTCGCGCGGGAACCCCGTTCCGCGCGCGGCGTTATGAGGGGGCACGTTTTCCGGGTGTAGGCTGGAGCGAGCCGAAGGCTTCGGATCATTGTCCGCTGGCCGCGACACTGCAGTTTGAAGGACGCCCGCTGGCGCCGTAATATCCGTTCCAGCACCCCAGTATTCCGCACATTTGGAGGCCCGCAGCCATGTCCCGTTTAGACAAGCTGGTCGAGACCGTTGAAATCTATCAGGCGCTGGCCACAGAGAATTACGACCGGATCCGCGGCCTCGCCGAACAGATCCGCGGCGGCCTGTGCGATTATATCGGCATGGGCGAGATCCCCTGCGTCTACCTGGTGCCGCCAAAGGGCCAGTTCGAGCCCAAAGCCTATGGCGATGCCGCCTTTTCGATGCCGCCGCGCGGGTTCCGCACCCTGTCGCCGGTCGCGTTCGGCCTGGCCGTGCGCCTGTCACGCGGCAATGACTGGCTGCGCCTCACCATGCAGTGCCGCAAGGTTGGGGAGACCTTCAAGGTCAGCATCGAGGACGGTTCGGAATACGAATTCAAACTGCCGCTCAGTTTCGAGAGCCAGCTGCCTTTCTATGACCATATCTACTCCCACATTCTGAACTGGTTTACGGACCAGATCGAACGCTACAAGAATGGCGAATACGGCAGCCGGGTGATCGGCTTCGACTTCGCGGATGACACAAGCCAGCAGGACGTCTAGGTTTCCGCCGGGGCATTACCTGAGATGGGGCATATATGAACGGGATCGATTTTGCCCTGGCAAGCGTGGGGTCAAGCGAACTCATCTTTGCCTGCGCCCTGATCGGGGCGTTGGGGATTGGCGCGCAATGGCTCGCCTGGCGGCTGCAGGCCCCGGCCATCGTTCTGATGGCGCTGGCCGGCCTGGCCGTCGGTCCGCTATGGGCGGTGCTCTTCGGCGAGGCGCTGCTGGACCCTCAGCGCGTGTTCAATGGCGGCGGCAAGGAGCTGCTGCGCCCCATCGTGTCGCTGGCCGTGGCCGTGATCCTGTTCGAGGGCGGGCTGGTCCTGAAATTCGAGTCGCTGCGCGAAGCCGGCGCCGCCGTGCGCCGGATGGTCTTCCTCGGCGGGCCGCTGGCCTGGTTCCTCGGCACCCTTGCGGCGCGCTACACGGCCGGACTCGACTGGGGCAGTGCCGTCGTGTTTGCGGGCGTGCTGGTGGTTACCGGACCCACCGTGATCATGCCGCTTTTGCGCCAGTCCAAGCTGGGCGGCCGGGCAGGGGCCTTCCTGAAATGGGAGGGCATTGTCAACGACCCGGTCGGGGCCCTGTTTGCAGTCGCCGCGTTCGAGATCATCCGCGTCGCCGCCACCGGGGAATCCATTCTCGGCAAGGGCGCGATGATCGTCTTTGCGGTCGCGCTGGGCGTCGGCCTCGGCATCGCATTCGGCCTCGGCATGGTGCGGGCCTTCCGCCAGGGCTGGACGCCGGAATACCTGAAAGCGCCGATCATCTTCGCCTCCATCATCCTCTGCTACGCCATGGCGGAGATGATCGAGAAGGAAATCGGCCTCGTTGCCGTGACCGCCTTCGGCATGACGCTGGCCAATTCCCGCCTCGCGGGCCTCAACGAGCTGCGCAAATTCAAGGAAGACATTGCCGTCCTCCTCGTCTCGGGCGTGTTCGTGATCCTGACAGCCAATCTGACGCCGGACGTGATCCGCCGGGCACTGACCTGGAACACGCTGGCCTTCCTGATCGTGATGCTGTTCGTGGTGCGCCCGCTATCGGTGTGGATCGCCACGTTTGGCACGTTGAAGCGGAACGAGGCTCTGCTGCTGGGCTGGATCGCCCCGCGCGGTGTGGTCGCCGTGGCCGTCTCCAGCCTGTTTGCAACGCTGCTGTACGATCTCGGCCGGCAGGGCGATTCCAAATTCTACTTCTCCGGCGCCGAACAGATCACGCCGCTGGCCTTCGCCATGGTGTTCGCCACCGTTGTGCTGCACGGCTTTACCATCGGGCCACTGGCCCGGCGTCTGGGGCTCGCCCGCAAGGAGCGCCCCGGCGTGCTGCTGGTCGGCGTCAATCCGTGGAGCATCGATTTCGCCCGGACGCTCAAGGATATCGGCATCGAGCCGATCCTGGCGGACAATACGTGGCGTCGCCTCAGGCCCGCGCGCGAAGCCGGGCTCAGCACTTTCTTTGGGGAAGTCCTGTCGGAAGATGCCGAAGTGCGGCTCGACCATTCGGCCTTCGACCAGGTGCTCGGCCTGTCGGCCAACGAGCCATACAACGCGCTCGTTTCCAGCCATTTTGCGCCAGAGCTTGGCCGCCACAAAGTGTTCCAGCTGTCGGCGCAGGAAACCGAGGAAGACGACCACCGGACGCTGGGCCTTTCGACGCGCGGCCGCACGCTGATCCGCCGCGGGCGCAGCTATGACAGCCTGATCCGGGATCATTACCGCGGCTGGGAATTTTCCAAGACCCGCCTGACCGACACCTACGACATCGAGCATTTCAAGCGGGATCGCCCGAAGGCCGACATCGTTGCGGAATTGCGCCCGGACGGCGCGCTGAACTTCCTTGGCCCGCACCGTGAGGTGAAGGGCGGCGAAGGCGTGACGCTGATCAGCTTCGGTCCGCCGCGCGAGGCCGAGACGCCCGCCGTGGAGGCGGCCGAAACCCCTGACGAGACGACCGAGAAAGCCTGATCAACCGAGTTTCGGGTGTACCCTGAGTACAGGAACCGGATTCTGGTCTCAGGGTGTCAGGACCGTGCCATAGCCGGGCCCCGCCCGGGCAGGCCTTTGTTCCGGTGCGGATTATTCCCCGGCGGCCTGCAGGCCCGCGCCATGAGTGCGCAGCCAGGCGCGGTGGCGCTTCCAGTCCGGGCAGCATTTTGCCACCTGCGCCCAGAATTTTGCCGAATGATTCATCTCAAGGATGTGGGCGCATTCATGGGCGGCCACATAGTCCAGCACTTCCGGCGGGGCCATGACCAGCCGCCAGGAAAAGGACAGCTGCCCGTCATGGGTGCACGAGCCCCAGCGCGAGCGCGTGTCTTTCACCGAAATGCTCTTGTGGGCGACGCCAAGCGTTGCGCAATGGCGCTTGACCGAACGGGTCAGATCCGCCCTGGCCTGCTTCTTCAGATAGCGCGTCACGCGCAGGTCCATCGTTTCCGGATCACCCGGAACACTCAGTAATCTCGGGGAATTTTCGTCTTCTGCCCAGATTTTGGCGACGCGGCCCTCGCCTTCGGAGGTCAGCTGAAGCGGGGCGCCGCGATACTGGATCATGGCGCCTTCTTCGAACCGGACAGGCTCCGGCAGGTGTTGCAGGCGCATCGAGATCCAGTCTGCGCGCTCTGCGGCAAAGGCCGCGGCGTCCTTGATCTGGCGGCGGGACGGGGCGACCGCGACAGCTTCGCGGCGCCGTTCATCGAGGCGCAGGATCAGCCGACGGGCCTTGGCATTCACCTCGAACCTGACACGCACATGCTGCCCGTTCGGGGCACGCAATGTCATTGTCTGGCCATTGTTGTAGGTCATTGCTAAGACTTCCGCTCTAACGCCGGACGCGCGTGCATTCCAATACCCATTTATTCAGAGGGCCAACATATGAAATATTTGCTGACGGGCGTCGCCGCCATCACCATGCTTACGGCTTGCGGGCAGAAAGACAAGCCGGATGACGCTGCTGCGCCGTCAGGAATTGTCTTCTCCGAATCCAAGGTTCCGTCGTTCTCAGTCCATAAAGGGGATGCAGGATCTGCCGCTGCCGCCCTCGCCGCCATGTCGCTGGAAACACCTGGGTCCGGCAACGTCACCTGGGGTGACCGGACGCTGAACGGCGACAAGGCCGTTTTCACTGACGTGACGATCGTTACTTCGGCCTATGAAGGCGACGATGAAGACGAGGTGTCCGGGCTCGACGGTGCAGACCTGACGGTCGCGAAACTCGAACTCGACGGCCTGGCCATGCAGGAAGGCGCGCCGAGCTTTTCGCGCATCCTTCTCAGCGACATGACCTTCGTGCCGACCGACCCGGAAGAAGCCGAAAACGGCTCCGGCAAGATCGGCTCCATCGAACTGGTCAATCCTTCGCCGGAAACGGCCGGCTGGGTCGCCAGCCTGTTCTCCGAAGACGAGGTGCCAGACCTGCCGGAAGGCGATGCGCTGGCCTTTGACCAATGGGCCGTGAAAGACGTTGATTTCCGCATCGACGATCCGGACGGCGAGCAGGGCACCTTCACGATCGGCACGATCGAGGTGACCGGCCTGAAGGACCAGGCAGCCGCGCTGATGAAGCTCGACGGCCTGACCTTCGACATGACCGATCCGGTCGAAGACACCAACATGAAGTTCAATCTCGCCTCCGTCGAGATGCGCGGCGCCGATCTTGGCCTGCTGACGGACGCCTCCGAAGATGCCTCGGATCCGGAAGAGGTCTCGCAGATGATGAACCTTGCCGGGCAGGACCCGGCCAATCCGGGTTATGAATCGCTGACGCTCAACGGCTTCGACATGAACCTGGCCGGTGTGAAGGTCGACATGCCGAAACTCGTCTCCGCCGTTGGCCGGGACAAGAAGAATTCCGTCGTCGCGGTGAAGACCGAACCGTTCAAGGTTTCTCTCACCACGGATGAAGGCAAGTATGGCGATCAGCTGGCTGGCCAGCTGGCCATGCTGGGCTATGAGACGCTGGAACTGTCCGGCGCCGGATACCAGACCTATGACGAGACCACCGATCTCACGACCTATGTCAAAGGCCAGAACTTCTGGGAGCTGAAGGACGGGTTCCGCATCGATTTCGGCGCGCAATATGCCGGAGCAAAAGAGATGGCCGCGGCCGGGGCGTCCGACGATCCGTCCGACATGCTGGGCGACACGCTCGACAACATGATCATCCACAATATGGAACTGGTGGTCGATGATGACGGCTTCATGGACCGGGCCTTCAATGCCTATGCCGCCCAATCCGGGCAGGACCCGCAGGAAATCCGCAACCAGCTGACCGGCATGCTGGCCATGGCGCCGATGATGGCGGCGGGCAGCGGCATCGATGCCGAGCTGCTGACCGAGGCCTCCACGGCCCTGTCCAGCTTCGTGTCCGATCCCAAGACACTGACCATCAAGCTCGCCCCGATTGAGCCGCTGGCCATGTCGACGCTGGCGGAGATGGAAGATCCGTCCGCCCTGACCAAGGAGTCGCTCGGCTTCTCCGCCGCCAACGAGTAAGCGGCCCTCAAAACCAGACCGGCGCGCGCATCCATCTGGGTGCGCGCGCTTTTCTTTTTGGCGGGCCGGGTGCATAGCGTACCGCCATGAAAATCGCATTCTTCGGAGACGTCGTCGGAAAACCCGGCCGCCAGGCCGTGCTGGACCATTTGCCGGGCCTGAAGGCCCGCCTGCGGCTCGACTTTGCCATTGTGAACGCTGAGAACTCAGCTGGCGGCTTCGGCCTGACCAGCGCCATTGCGGAAGAGTTCTTCAATGCCGGGGCCGATTGCCTGACGCTTGGCGACCATGCCTGGGACCAGCGCGAAGCCCTGACCTATATCGAGCGGGAGCCGCGCCTCCTGCGCCCGATCAATTATCCGCCCGCCGCCAACGCGCCGGGGAAGGGGGCCCATCTCTATTCCCTGCCGGATGGCCGCCGCGTCGGCGTGATCCAGGCGCAGGGCAATGTGTTCATGAAACAGACGCTGGCCTGCCCGTTCGACGCGGTGGACGCCGCGCTCGATTCCATGCCGCTGGGCGCCGTGGCCGATGCCATCGTGGTCGACATGCATTGCGAGGCAACGTCAGAGAAGATGGCCATGGGCCACCATTGCGACGGCCGGGCCAGCCTCGTCGTCGGCAGCCACACCCATGTGCCCACCGCCGACACGATGATCCTCGAAAGCGGCACCGCCTACCAGACCGATGCCGGCATGTGCGGCGACTATGACAGCGTCATCGGCATGCAGAAACAGATCTCGCTCTACCGCTTCCAGACCCAGCTGCCCGGCGAACGCTACCAGCCCGCCCTCGGCGAAGGCACCCTCTGCGGCACCTATGTCGAAACCGACGACCGCACGGGCCTCGCCATCCGTGTAGAGCCGATCCGGATGGGTGGCAGGCTGAGCGAGATTGTGCCGGGCTAGAGTGGGCGATCGGCGAAGTCCGCCAATGTTTACTGAGGGACAATTTGTTTCAGGGGATTGAATTCCATCTAAGTGAGCATATGCTTTGGTCTATGGAGGCTTCTACTTGCGGTTACTGTTGGGCGGGCGCGTAAATGAATCTGTTTCGTGAATGGTTGCGGCAACAAGAGCGACCTCAGTGGGATTTGCTACCGCTTACGCATATCACGAAAGCATATTCCGCTCAAAAGATCGCGCTGGCGGAAAAGTTAGTGCCTACTAGATGTCATGTCTTTGAAAAAGATATTCTGTACTCGTTCTATGGCCGCGCAGCATATAAGGTTCATGGAGACGGTGCGGTAAAGCTGGAGGGCGCGTGCCCAGTATGCTTTGTGTTGAATGGTGAGCTTCTGGCGAAAGCCGCTGCGGTGCATCCGTTTGACACGGGGGCGTACAGCAGTCGACTGTATAAGCACGTTTTTGCGGATGAGTTGGAGGTCAAAGATTTTGAGATTTCGGGAGATACCGGGATACCGAACGCTTTGGTCCGAAAGTTTTTCCAAGATCAGGAGAGTTACTTCGTCGGGGACACCTCAAAAATTCCGAGCCCGGAGGAAGTTTGCTCAGTTGAGCACCTAACTGTGCGCGCATACCACGAGTTGGTGACCTCAAAAGGTAGAAATGAGCCTGATGATAGAGTCTATTCTGTCGAGGTGGCGTTCGGTGATGAGATCGAATTTCAAAGGGGTTCACTGCTGGCGGTGATTGTTCCGCACACCCTTTGGGACGCAAATGCAAAAGCAACCTATTTCAAAAAGCTGGAAGAATTGGGGGCGATGATCGTGCCGTATGAATTCTTCCCAGGAAAGGACCCCTCATACTATCAAGCACTTCTGGAGGGACAGCTCCGAGAGTTGTTTCGGGCTTTAGGGTATTTCGATGAGAAATCCTGACGGCGTGATGTTTTTAGTTGGGTGGGCTCCACTTTCGCGCGCGGAAATTGGATTTCAGGTTCCGCTATTCTCGTCAGGTGCGGATGACCTCATCTTTGTTCAAAGCTGTCATAACGGAAGGATCTCAGGGTTTCGTCAGCTTGTTGAGTTTGGCGAAGCGAACTGTAGTGACAAGTTTCCGGAGGTTTGCGCTCGGTTAGGTGGGGATCAGATCGTCGTTTATCGTTCGAGCAAAGGGGAGCTCCTCGCGGGTACCATTCCACAGTTGCGTATTGATCTTGTCGCCGATCAAGAAGTGATGAGGTCGGAGAATGCGGGCCTTGCTCTTCAGCTGTCGCATGTTCTTGGTGACGAAGAGGCTGTCATTGCCACTCGAAAAATAGTGCATCAGCGTGGACTTATTGAGAACTCTCCGTTTTCTTCACGAATGTATATGAGCTCAGTAGCTCGACAGGTCGCATGGCGCCAAATAGAGCGCTCGTTGGAGAACCCTGAGGAGATCGTGCAGTTTCGGCAGAATTTGAGTGCGTTTCACTATTATGTGTCAGAATCCGGAGAGGTTTTGTTCGAGCAGGTCTCAGATCAAATAATGTTGGATAATCAGATTGTGGAGTCCGCAAGAACTTCTGCGCAATCTTACGTTACAAAAGTTTTTGGAGAATCTGGGTCGCCTTACCAGAAAAGTGAAAACGAAGAGTTAGCCTCTATCTACCGCCAGCTTCGTAATTTAAGTCGGGCTGGGCGCCAAGAGACTCGGCTGGCGCTTCTCATGCAGCTCATTCTTGAGTCACCACACAGGACATTCAAGATATTCGATCTGTATACAGATCGAGGGCAATACACGAGACAAGTTATCGCGCTTCTTCGGAGCGTGTTCCAGCGGCCGGATTTTGAACTGACACCTGATGCTATCGAGGAAGTTATAGCGGCCTATGTCCCTAGGTTTTATAGTATGTCATACTATGGAAACCGTGGGGTCCTTTTGGAGAAACTCGCAAAGAACTTATCTCCGTATAAGAAAATAGTGAGAGCGGTATATAGGAAATTTGAGTCAAGTCGCTCTAGGGATGTGCTGGAAAATTCTGTAGCGATCCGTCGTGCGCTTGCTGGAAATAGTCAGTTGAGAAAGCTGATGCTTGATGATGAAACGGTTGATGCGAATCAAAACTCTATCTCGCGTCAAGACGCTCAGAATCCTCTGCGCGCGCAGGGAGAAAAGTAAATCCATCCAACATCTTCACGGTCTGATTTATGCCGCGTGTTATGATGCCCTTTCAGTTAGGATTTCTGTATGGTCAGAACCGGAGGGCTGCCCCTCAGAGCACCGCAGCCGTATCTGCTTCAGAAAGCGCGGCGCGGGGGGAGCGGAGCGATACCCACCGTTCGGGTGCGCGGCGGGCGCGGTCTGGTTGGTATCGGCGTTGCCTCAACCCACCCTACGGGCTGGCTATCTCTGAACGGGGCGGCGGAGGTGTCATGATCTGGTGCGTGCACCGGGGGTGACGTGCGTGCGGAGAGGTTTGGAGATGGGTCCCCGGACAGCTTCGCCGTCGGGGATGACGCGTGTGGGGGGCGGGCGCGTGGTTCCGGCTGGCCCGGTATGATCCATCATAGTCCGGTATCGTCATGGCAAGTCATGCCAGATCATGACGTGGTCAGATTTTGTCCTGTGCCAGTCATGCTGAGCGACGTCAAAGCACGCACGCGGCAGCTTATCCACCACCCCACGCCCCCAAACCTGCCGCCGACATTGCCGTGAAAAGAAATTCATCCGACACCTCCGTGTCCGGATGTATAGTCCGGCACATGTCGCTGTTTTGTCCGCCTGCCGGTTTCCCGGCGCATCTTGCCGTGTTCTGGCCCTTTATCTGGGCGCAGATCCTGGTGATGCGCGCCTGGGTGCGGGCTGCCTATGGGAAGGGCACGCTCTATCGCTGGAGCGTGACGCCCCATGGCCGCGTCTTCGTCACAGAGATTGTCTGGGTGCCGGGCGAGGGGGAGGCGGCGCCTGCTCTCGTGCTGCCGCGCCTCGCCGCGCGGGCGCAGGCCCGGATCGCGGCCCTGACGGGCGACACGCTCACCCCACCTGAAACCCGCCCCGGCCAGCTGCCCTTCACCGGCAGGACGGCTGGCGAAGCCGCGCCTGCGGCTGTGGCCCCGGAGGGCGGCCTGCCTCGGCCGGACACCTGACGCGGCCTCACACCCTCGAAAACCAAGCCCATCCCACCAAGCGCCTTTACGGGCGCCGCAGGTGCTGGCGATCACGCTTTTGAGAGCGCCCTTGTTTTGAACCGAACGATCGGTACATAAGCCGGGTCGAAAGACAGAAACCTCCCATCGTCCCCCTGACGACCTAACGACTAAAAGGAAATTCTCATGTCCCGTATCCCGACCCCCGCGACGATCGAAGACGCCCCGGCCGCAGCCCATGCCGGCCTCAACGGTGTGAAAGCCGCGCTCGGCATCGTGCCGAACCTCTACCGCCTGACGGCTAACAGCCCGGCCGCCCTGGACGGCCTGCTGTCGTTCAACGGTGCCCTCGGCAAGGGCCAGCTGCCGGCCGCCACGCGGGAGCGCATCGCGCTCGCCATCGCGAACGTCAATGGCTGCTCCTACTGCAACTCGGCCCACTCCTACATCGCGGCCAACATGCTGAAACTGCCGGAAGACGAGATCATCCGCGCCCGCGGTGGCCGCGCCTCCGA
The DNA here is from genome assembly GCF_000685235.1 of Hyphomonas adhaerens MHS-3. Classification (NCBI taxonomy): domain Bacteria; kingdom Pseudomonadati; phylum Pseudomonadota; class Alphaproteobacteria; order Hyphomonadales; family Hyphomonadaceae; genus Hyphomonas; species Hyphomonas adhaerens. Next base: position 584,160 of record NZ_ARYH01000001.1, on the reverse strand, counting down.
TGCGAAAGCGGATGCCGCTGTGGTGCTCGCCCGCAAGGTCGCCGTCGCCCGCGGCGCCGTGAAAGACACCGACCTGGCCGAAGCCCGCGCGGCTGGCCTGTCGGACGGTGAACTGGTGGAAGTTGTCGGCCACGTCGCCCTCAACGTCTACACCAACTACCTCAACGAGGTGTTCGGCACCGAGATCGACTTCCCGGTCGTCACCGCCGAGCGCATTGCCGAACCGGCCTGAAGTCAAAGCTGAGGAAGCGCCAACAGGGGGAGGGCGGCCAGACGGGCTGCTCTCCCCCGCATGCTGGCTGAAATGCACTTTGATTTTCCCGGTCAATTGCGGAAGGGTGCGCCGATGACAACCGCTGCCAGATCTTCCCAGTCGCGGGACGAGATTGTCCGCAAACTGTTCGACCTGTTCCGCCACCGCGGCTTCGAGGGCGCGGCCCTGTCGGACATTTCGGAGGCGACCGGGCTCGGCCGGTCCAGCCTCTATCACCACTTCCCGGGCGGGAAGGACGAGATGGTGTCCGCCGTCGCTGATTTCGCCCATCGCCAGATCGAGACGAACATCCTCGCCCCGCTTGCCGGGGAGGGCGATCTGGCCGACCGGGTGGAAGCGATGCTCGCGACGACCCGCGAAATGTATGATTGCGGGCGCGAGCCCTGCCTGGTGGCCAGCCTCATGGTCTCGCCCGGCCTCGCGCCGGACTCTGCCGGGAAAGTGCAGGCCATCCTGAAGGACTGGATCGCCGCGCTCGCCGCCGCGCTGGAACAGGCAGGCATTCCCGCAGCCGAGGCAAAGCGCCGGGCCACGGCCGCCATTATCGACATCCAGGGCGCCCTGCTGGTGGCCCGCGCCAGCAGCGACACCGGCGTTTTCAGCGATGCCATGGAGACGGCCCGCAAGGACCTGCTCGCGCCTGCCTGATGTATTGGCCTGAGATCAGCGCCTGATTGCCCCGGCTTGGCCTTGGCGCGCCCATGCGCTAAAGCCCTGCCTTTCCAGTTTCGAACCGCTGCCGAGAGGGTTTTCATGGCCGGCCACAGTAAATGGGCAAATATCCAGCACCGCAAAGGCGCACAGGACAAGAAGCGCGCCGCGCTGTTCTCGCGCCTGTCCAAGGAGCTCACCATCGCGTCGAAAATGGGCGGTCCCGATGCGGACGCCAATCCGCGCCTGCGTCTGGCCATCCAGAACGCCAAGGGCCAGTCGATGCCCAAGGACAATATCCAGCGCGCCATCGACAAGGGCCAGGGCGGCGGCGGCGAAGACTATATGGACATCCGCTATGAGGGCTTCGGCCCCGGCGGTGTCGGCATCATCGTGGAAGCCTCCACCGACAACAAGAACCGCGCCGCGACCGACATCCGCACCGCCTTTTCCAAGAATGGCGGAAACCTTGGCGAGACGGGCTCTGTTTCTTTCAGCTTCGACCAGGTCGGCGAAATCGAATATCCGCCGGAAGCCGGCAGCGAGGACGAAATCATGGAAGCCGCCATCATGGCTGGCGCCCAGGATGTCGAATCCGATGAAAGCGGCCACTTCATCTACACTGCCCGCGAAGACCTGCAGACGGTGGCCGACGCGCTGACCGAGCATTTCGGGGAAGCGGTTGAGGCGAAATCGACCAAGCTGATCTGGAAGCCGCAGAACACGGTGCCGGTCGAGGGCGACGCCGCCGACACGCTGATGAAGCTGCTCGACGTGCTGGACGATCTCGACGACGTGTCGAACGTCTACGACAATTCCGAACTGTCGGACGAGGAAGCCGCCCGCCTCGCGGGCGAGTGACGCCGTCAGAGCTGCCTAAGGGCTGACGAGGCGGATCTGGCTGCGGCCTTTGTCTTCGCCGGCCGAGGCGGCGACATGCCACCCGAGCGCTTCATAGGCCTTGCGGGCGCCGAAATTCTGGGTGTCGACATCCAGCGTCAGCGGCTGTCCCGCTTCTTCCCGCGCGACCTCCAGCAGGCCGCGGCCAACGCCGCAGAAGCGCCAGTCTTCATGCACGAAGATGTGGTCGATATAGGCGTCGTGCGGCTGCAGGGTGAGAAAGCCGATGATGCCGGCATTCGGCTCTTCGGCGACCCAGATCTTCGCGCCGGGCAGGGACCGGATCAGCCGGGCCACATAGGGTCGGGGCGCGCCGCGCCACGGGAACTTGCGCAGGCACGACATGAAGATCGACATGCAGGCCTGCCCGTCGCTCGTTTCATATTTGCGTATGTGCCAGCCGGCTCCGGCATGAATGTACATGCCCTAAAAGTAGCAACACAATTTCGCGCGTCCACCGTTTCTCGGCTGTGGACGCTGCAAAACTACATCTGCATCGTCCAGCCTTCGACGCCCATGGCGGCCTGACGGATGGCTTCCGACAGGGTGGGGTGGGCGTGGCAGGTGCGGGCAATGTCTTCCGAAGCGGCGCCGAATTCCATGGCAACGCACAGCTCGCCGATCATCTCGCCGACGCACGGGCCCATCAGGTGGGCGCCGAGAATGCGGTCGGTTTTCTTGTCGGCCAGGATTTTCACGAAGCCGGTGGTTTCGTGGTTCGTGCGGGCGCGGGAGTTGGCCATGAAGGGGAACTTGCCCTTCACATATTCAACGCCTTCTTCCTTCAGCTGGTCTTCCGTCTTGCCGACCCAGGCGATTTCCGGGTTCGTGTAGACGACGCTCGGCACCAGGTCATAGTCGACATGGCCCGCCTTGCCGGCGATCAGTTCGGCCACGGCTGTGCCGTCATCTTCAGCCTTGTGGGCCAGCATCGGGCCGTGAATACAGTCGCCGATCGCCCAGACGCCGTCTGCGGCCTTGAAGTGACCGTCTGTCACCTGCACGACGCCGCGCTTGTCGGTTGTGACACCGACATTTTCCAGGCCGAGGCCGTCTGTGTACGCACGGCGGCCGACGGCGACGATCACGACATCGGCGTCCAGCGTTTCCGTCTCACCGCCCTTGGCCGGCTCCATGGAGAGTTTCAGCTTGGACTTCATCTTTTCGACGCCGGTCACTTTCTGGCCGAGGCGGAAGGTGAGGCCCTGCTTCTTGAAGGTGCGCTGAGCTTCCTTGGCGATTTCGCTGTCGGCGCCCGGCATGATGCGGTCGAGATATTCCACCACGGTCACTTCGGCGCCGAGGCGGGACCAGACCGAGCCCATCTCAAGGCCGATGACGCCGGCGCCGATCAGGATGAGGCGCTTCGGCACGGTGGTCAGTGACAGGGCGCCGGTGTTCGTCACCACGCGCTCCTCGTCGATTTCGATACCCGGCAGGCTGACCGGTTCGGAGCCGGTGGCGATGACGATGTTCTTTGTTTCCAGCGTCTTCTTCGAACCGTCGGGGCCTTCGACGTCCACCTTGCCCGGACCGGCGATCTTGCCGCGGCCCTTGATGTATTCGGCATTGTTTTTCTTGAACAGGAATTCGATGCCCTTGGTCAGGCCTTCGACGGTCTCGTCCTTCTGGGCGATCATCTTCTCGATATCGACGTCCAGCTTGCCCGTCTTGATACCCATGGATTCGAAGTCTTCCTGGGCTGCGCGGAACATGTCCGACGTGTGCAGGAGGGCCTTGGACGGAATACAGCCGACATTCAGGCAGGTGCCGCCCAGCTTGCCGCGGGATTCGATACAGGCAACCTTCAGCCCGAGTTGTCCTGCGCGGATCGCGCAATTGTAGCCGCCGGGGCCGCCACCGATGATGACGACGTCATAGGTCTCTGCCATGGGAAATTCTGCCTTGCGAAAAGGGGCCTGAGGATTCGAGCGCCAACCTAGGCATTTACGCCCTGAAATCAATGCGCCCTTGGTAGGGAGCGCAGCTTCAACTGCGTGGCAGGATAAATAGCAGGCCCATCAGCACAACAAGGATGCCCGAAAACACCGCTTCATCCATCCAGAGCACCGAATTGGCCCCCGAAAAGATCATCGAGGCGGCCAGAAGCACGAAAACCCCCACGCCGATCAGGCTGAGCAGGGCGCCAAATGGTTTGCCAAAGCCCGCCAGCAAGCCGCCAGCTACCGCGACCAGCGTTCCGGCAATCCGCAACAGGCTGGTCGGGGGGGAGAGGAGGGCATCGGACAGCGGGCTGCCGCGGGAAACGATCACATTCACCGTATGAATGCCGCCCCAGAGCAGCCAGGCGGCGATCACCGCGAGCGCAAAACCGGCCAGACGTCGTAAAGCCATGACAACCCTCCCATGGTCGTTTTCCGGCCAGCATACGCGATGTCACAGGAAAGCGAAGCGGTTTCCGGGCCGGGCGGACCGGGCCGGATCAGGCGAGGCCGCGGGCTTCCAGCACCTTCTGACGGCGCGCGGCGGCCTTGCGGCCGTGATGGGCAAAGCTGGCCCGCTGGCGGGCCACGGCGGCCGGAACGAAGCCGGGCCGGGTCTTGGGCTGGCCGAACACATGCTTGCGCACGACGATCGACTCGTCGTCATTGGCGGATTGCTGCACCACGATGGTCTGCACCATGGGGGCGGCTTCTTCGGGCTGGGGCCGGGCTTCAACCTGCTCTGCCTTGCGGGCAGGGCGGTAGCGCAGTTCCCAGACGGCAAACAGCAACAGGACGCCAACCGCGCCGAGACCGGCCACACCGCCTTCGGCGATGCTCGGGTTTTCCCACCAGCCGGGTTCGAAGGTGACGAGGTAGAAAACAGGAAAACCGGCGCCCATGCCGCAGATATACCAGGCGACAGCGCCCCGGCGGCGGGCGGACACCATGGCCGCCGCGCAGTAGAAGCAAAGTGCGGCCAGCAGATAGGGACCGCCATTGTCGATTCCCAATTGGCGCCAGTTCACGGTGGCAAGGCCATCGGCCAGCTGGTCATGCGCCAGCCAGCTGACGGCCATCATGATCGAGGGCCAGCGCACGGCTGTCAGCGCGCCAAAGGCAAAGGCGATCGCAAAACAGGTAATCAGGATGGCGATAAACTGACGGAGCATGCTTAACGCCGTACCACGCGCGTGGTGACGATCCGCTGAACACAATCGATGAAATTTGTTCAGTTTCGCCGATCGGGCAGATTTATTCCGCCGGGTCGCCGACCGCGTCGAACATCAGCCCGATACAGGTTTCAGGCTCGATCACGAAATCGGGGATATATTTTCCGGTTTCCGGGTCCAGCCTGTATTCCACCTTGCGGTCCTCGCCCTTGATCGGGCCGGTGTAGCGGTAGTCGACATAGAAGACGTCGCTGCTGGTCCGGGAGGCCTCGATCGTGCCTTCCAGAATGCAAGGCTGCAGATCGTCATAGGCCGCGCCGCTTGTGTCTTCGAGCGTCTCGACATCGGCCCGCACCTTGGGGCCGTCCGGCGTGATCTCGATCAGGGTCTGCAGGCTGGCCGTATAGCCCTGCGCCGTATAGCCGGCCTGCACCATCATGGTCGGATAGTTCAGGAGGCCGGTGCGCAGCGAATAGTCCGGCGGCATGCCGAAGCCATTGCCGAAGCCAAGGTTCGGCCACTCGCCGATGATCTCGCCATCCTTGATGTAATGGGCCGCGACATAGCCGGCGGAGACATGCGCGTCTTCGCGGTTCTGCGCCTTGGAAACGAGGGCGATATAGTCGTCAAACTGGACGGCAAAGGCGGGCGAGACGTCAAACGTCTCTCCGTCGTCATTCTTCACAACGGCCTTGTCGGACTTGCCGTAGACCGTGTTGAAGGCCCGGTCGAGTTCGGTACCGCTCATGACCAGTTCGAACGGTTCGGGGCGCTCTGTGACCGCGGGTTTCTCGCAGGCGGCGAAGCAGAACTCGTTGTAGAGGAGGTTGTTGGTCCAGGGCAGCTGGCTGCGATTGGTCCGCCCGGCGACGCGGCGCTGCGCGGCGGCAAACGCGTCTTCGGCTTTCTGTCCCGGCCGCCGGATCTCCTCGGCCAGGACTGGCGCATAGACGCCTTCCTTGGCCACATCATCCAGCCCCGTGGCATAGGCGATCAGCATGTCCGGCTTTGCTTCGACCCGGGAGAGGCCTTTGACGGCGGCCTTGTATCCTGAAAAGCCCGGGACATTGCGGCAGGCATCGAAGACCATGAAGACGGCCCGGGCCCCGGTTGCGGCAAAGCCGTCGCGCTGGGTCTGCATGTCGAGGCCGTAAAAGGCGAGATCGGAGGCGGCGACGAGTTCCGCATCCACGCCCAGCAGGTAGGAATCCCCGCTTTCCGGGTGCTGGGCGCCATGGCCGGTATAGTAGACGAAGGCCACGGCATCCGGGCCCGCCATGTCGACCTTGCGGCGGAAGGCGTTCAGCGTCGTGGCGAGGTCGCGCTTGTTGAGGTCATGGGCGCGGGTGACATCGAACCCCGTGTCGATCAGGGCGCTGGCGATGGCGTCCGCTTCCTGGCCGGCGCTTCCGACGCGTGAGAGGTCTCCGCTGTAATTGGTCTGGGAGATGACCAGGCCGAGGCGTGTCTCTGCGAACGCGGCTGCCGGCAGCAGGAGGAGGCACGCACAGGCCAATACAGTGCGGGCCAGAACGGGGCGGGCAAGAATGGTCCGCCAGAAATGCTTTAGTCGCTTCGCCACGTCAGATCCTCCCACACGGGAAGAAGCTAGCCGTATGGTTAAACCGCGTCGAGAGGCAACGGCCGTTCCGGTCAGGCTTCGGCGAACGGCACGATCCGTGTGGCCAGGAAGGTCGCGATGATCGGGACCAGCAGGCCGCCAGCGACCATCCAGGTCGGGTGGGTGACCGACAGGAGCACGGCAATGGTCAGCAACAGGACAGCGCCGGCGACCACGAGGGCGGAGCGGCGGGCCCCGTTGGAGATGCGCAGCGCGGCCCAGACGCCAACCAGTGCGCCCAGGAACCAGGAAAGCACCACCATGGCCTTCGCCCCGACCGGGGCGGCGGCAACCGCGTCGCGGAGCTGTTGTGGGGAAGGATTTGCCGGTAGTTCGGGTTCCGGAAACAGGAAGTGGCCCACCGTCTGAACGAGGGCAACGACCAACATGGCCAGCACGATTCCTACGACGGCGCCTGTCAGCTTGCGCGTCATAATCAGCCTCCCAGCTAAAGAGGCCGATTAAATGCCACGGCTATGGCTAACCCGCAAATGCCTTTTCTATAACGAATTCAGCGGGTGCGGCGTTCGAACCCTCTGTCAGACCGGCCTTGATCATGCGGGCCTTGGTGTCCTGGATCATCTCCATTGAGCCGCAGATCATGCCCCGGTCCGTGGTAGGGTCGAGCGGCGTAACACCCAGATCTTCAAAGAGTTTTCCGGAACCTATCAGATCCGTGATGCGGCCCTGATGTTCGTGCGGTTCCCGCGTGCAGGACGTGTAAAGGCGGAGCTTTCCTTCCACCATTTCCCCTACGAGAGGGTCGTTAATCAAATCGGCCACCAAATTGTGAGAATAAGTCAGTTCTGCCACTTCCCGGCACGTATGGGTGACAATTACCTCGTCATATCGCTCATAAGTCTCGGGGTCGCGCACCAGGCTCGCGAACGGCGCAAATCCCGTCCCTGTAGAAAACATGTAGAGCCGCTTGCCTGGCAGGAGAGCGTCCAGCACCAGCGTCCCGGTCGGTTTTTTGCCCAGCAGCACCTTGTCGCCCGGCTGGATATGGCAGAGCCGGGAGGTCAGCGGGCCGTCCGGCACCTTGATGGAGTAAAACTCGAGTTCCTCGTCCCAGGCGGGGGAGGCGATCGAATAGGCGCGCAACAGGGGACGCCCGTCTTCCTTGGGCAGGCCGATCATTACGAATTCGCCTGAACGGAAACGGAAACTGCGCGGGCGGGTAATACGGAAACGGAACAGCCGGTCGGTGTAGTGTTCGACCGAAAGGACGGTTTCCTCCGTCGGCGCATTCGGATTCACACGAGCTGCCCCAGTGGCGGCTCCGGTCGCGTCAGCGGACATGGCAGACCCCTTATCGATATCAGTCAGCGGCAGATACTATCGCACGTCATGATTGCAATGTGGCAGATGAACGCTTCAGAAATACTCAACAGTCGGCGGAGCCCGCAGGCAGGCCGAGGGCACAAAAAAGCCCGCTGGAAGTGTCCGGCGGGCTTTTTTATTTCGGAGGTCAGGCCGTGTCAGACCGAAGGTTCGGCCGCTTCCCGGCAGACCACGGCGCGGACGTCTTCTTCCGTGCGTGCCTCGCGCAGGGCATCGCGAACGGCGCCCTGACGGAAAACGCGTGAGACCTGGGCCAGTGCCCGAAGATGGTCCGCTCCAGCGGTTTTCGGGGCCAGCAGCATGAAGATCAGGTCACAGGGGCGCTCGTCGATGGCCTCGAAATCGACGCCTTCATCGAGCCGCAGGAAGCCGCCAACCGGCTTTTCAAGCCCGTCGACGCGGGCGTGCGGGATCGCAACGCCTTCACCGACGCCAGTTGATCCCAGCCGTTCGCGTTCCATCACGGCATCCTCGATCTGGCGCGCACCGAGGCCGGTTGCTTCGGCCAGGCCTTCTGCCAGAGCGTGAATCGCCTGTTTTCGGCTCGTCGCGTTAAACGACGGCAGGATAACCCCGCCTTCAAGCAGGGAACTCAGATCGGTCGCCATGTAACTCGCTTCCGTTGGCCGCCTCAGTTTCTTGAGGCGTCTGCTGGATCCACCCAACCAATGTGCCCGTCCGGTCGGCGGTACACCATATTAAGACGATCATGGCCAGCATTTCTGAACATGAGTGCCGGAACTTCCTGCAGCTCCAGCTGCATCACTGCCTCAGAAACGCTCATCGTCCGGATGTGAACGGCCGTTTCCGCGACGGTCAGCGGGGTGTCGTCAGAGGCCTCGGGCAGTTCTTCGTCGGCTTCGGAATCGTATCCGTTGACGTGGATGACAGATTCGGCGGCAGGCTCGGATGGCAGGGTCGTATTGCCGGCATGATGGTCCTTCAGGCGGCGCTTGTAGCGGCGCACGCGCTTTTCCATCTTGTCGAGGCTGTCTTCCAGCGCCGCGTACGGGTCGCCCGCCTTGCCGGTCGATTGCAGGATGATGCCGGAAGGCAGGTGGACGTTGCAGTCCACTTCCACAAACGGGCCTTGCTGGGATACGAAGACGCGGGCGTCGCCGGTTCGATTGAAATACTTACTGACCGCTGCTTCGAGCCCTGTTTCGATCCGGCCCCGAAGAGCGTCACCGAGATCCATATGCTTGCCAGTAATCTGTATCTGCACGAGCGGTCTCCTTCTTTTAGCTGGCCATTATGGCCCAGAACATCGCGTGATGCGACTCCTACAGAAGAGATGGGCAAGACTTTCGTCAGCAAAAGAGGGTGCGGCGTTACTTTCCATCCACTCGCGTATCAGGCGTGGAGGCGGAGCCCCATTTCCCTGTTTGACAGGTGCGCCGGGACATCTCACCATTCGGGACAAGACAATTGGTGCCGGGTCAAGCAATTCAGATTAAGTGTAGATCTTCATGAACAGGGTCACCGCCAAGCGGATCGATGACGCGTCCCTGCCTCCACTGGATGGGGAGGGGATGACTGATCCGTCGGCTTATGGGGCGGTCGGGATTGCGCATATCGATGCCGAGGGCACCATCCTGCGGTGCAATCTGCGGTTTGCCGAGATGCTGGGCTACACGCCGGAAGAGCTGGCCGGCGTGCACACCGATGCGATCACCGATGCCGATGAAGTCGAGCTGCAGGTCATGCTGTTTCGGGAGATGCTTGCCGGGAAGCGGCGCTCTTTCCAGCTGAACAAGCGCTACATTCACAAGGATGGCAGCATTGTCTGGGCGATCCTGACGGTTGGCTGCGCACGTAATGCGAATGGCGGGGTCGATCATTTCGTCGCCATCATCAGCGACATCACGGAAAAGCATAAAACGTCCCAGGCGCTCGCGGACAGCGAGGCCCGGTTCCGGGCGACATTCGAAAATGCGGCCGTCGGCATGGCGCTTATCGGCCCGGACGGAAATTGGCTGAGGGTGAACCAAAAGGTATGCGATATCGTCGGGTATACGCCTGACGAGCTGATGCAGCTCACCTTTCAGGACCTCACGCATCCCGACGATCTGGATATCGACCTTGAGCTCCTGCAGGATGCCGTCGAAGGCAGGCGCGACAACTACTCCATGGAGAAGCGCTATTTCAGGAAGGACGGCAGCCTTGTCTGGGTCAAACTGACAGTCGGCTGCGTGCGCGCAGTAAATCGCGACGTCGACTATTTCATCTCGGTGATCGAAGACATCACCAGCGACAAGCGCAAGGACGAAGCGCTGCTCAGAAGCGAAGAGCGCTTTCGGGCAACCTTTGAGAATGCCGCCATCGGTATGGCTCAGGTCGCTCCGAACGGGAGGTGGCTGAATGTGAACCGGAAGGTTTGCGAGATCCTTGGCTATTCCGAAGAAGAATTGCGGCATCTTGATTTCCAGTCATTGACGTACCCGGACGACCTTCCGGCGGGCCTCGACATGATGGAGGAAATGTTCGCCGACCAGCGCAGTTCGATGCAGGTGGAAAAGCGCTATATTCACAAGGATGGCCATATCGTCTGGGCGAACCTGTCCGTTGCCTGCGTGCGCAACCAGAAAGGTGAAGTCGACTACATGATTTCGGTCATCGACGACATCACTGAGAAAAGGCAGATGCGCCGCGATCTGACGGAGAGCGAGACGCGCTTCCGCGCTGTCCAGCAGACCATGCCGGACGGTTTTATGCTCTTCAGAAGCATGCGGAATGAAGCGGGCCAGATAGAGGATTTTATTTGCGACTACGGAAACCCGGCGGCCGGCCAGCTATTGTCGATCGAACCGGAGGAAATGTCAGGCCACCGAATGCTGGTGCGGAATTCCCTGAACGTTGATGCCGGATTGTTCGACATCTATTGCGATGTCGTGGATACGGGACAAACGGCGCAAGGGGAGCTCAATTTTCCTTTTCAGGATGGCTCTACCAACTGGTTCCGCTATTCGGTTGTGAAAGTTGATGACGGCTTCGCCGTCGCTTTTTCGGACATCAGTGATGCGAAAAAGTCTGAAGCGCAGCTGCGGGAAAGCGAGGCGCGTTTCAGGGCGGTCCAGCAGACCATGCCGGACGGGTTCATGATTTTCAGCAGCATACGGAATGAAGCTGGAGCGATCGAAGACTTCTATTGCGAATACGGGAACCCCGCGGCCCAGAAGATTTTATCCATCGGGCCGGACGAAATCCCCGGCTACAGGATGCTGGAGCGGGATTCCAACAGTGTGGCGTTCGGCCTGTTCGACATGTATTGCGACGTCGTCGAAACAGGACGCACCGGGCAAGGTGAACTGGAGTTTCCGTTCCGCGACGGTTCCCTCCGCTGGTTCCGGTATTCGATCGTCAAGGTCGATGACGGGTTCGCCGTTGCGTTCTCTGACATCAGCGACGCCAAGGCGGCCGAACTCAGGCTGAAGGAAAACGAGGCGCGTCTCCGGGCGTTTCACCAGACGGCGCCGGACGGATTTACGATTTTCCACAGTATCCGCAATTCATCCGGCGAGATCTCGGATTTCCGGTTTGTCTACGCCAACCCCGCGGCGCAAAAATGGTCGGGTCTCAGCGAGGAGGAGCTCAAGCAATCGACCATGCTGGCTGAATGGTCTGCGCTGAAGTCGACTGGCGTATTCGACAAATATATCGATGTCGTGGAAACGGGAAATCCCTGGCAGGGGGAGTTCTTTTATCCGGGGGAGCGGAGACCGGCCTGGTACTATGTCACAGCGGCAAAAGTCGATGACGGCATAGCGATCTCGTACAAGGATATGACAAGCCAGAAGCAGTCAGAGGAAAAACTTCGGGAGCAGGAAGAGCGGGCACGCGCCATTCTCAACAGCCTGATCTCCTTCGTGACCCTGCTGACACCGGACGGCATTGTGATTGACGTCAACGAGTCTGTCCTGGCGACAGCAAACCTGTCGGCATCCGATGTCATCGGAAAACATTTCTGGGACACGTACTGGTGGTCGCATGATGCCGACGCCCGTGAGGAATTGCGGCGGAGTGTCCTGAAGGCCGCCCAGGGCGCGCGCGTGCGCCATGATACAACTGTCAGGGTATCGGGAGACGAACGGATTTTCGTGGCGAACATGCTTGCCCCGGTTGTTGATGAAGATGGCCTGGTCACCCATGTCGTCGCATCCGGGTTCGACATCTCCGATCGCAAGAAGGCCGAGCAGCACCGGGAAATGCTGGTGGGAGAGCTCAGCCATCGGGTGAAAAACTCGCTGGCCACTGTGCAGACCATCGCTTCGCATACCCTGCGGGAGGCCTCGGACCTTGAATCTTTCCGGGATACGTTTGTGGGCCGGCTCATGGCCATTTCGAAATGTCACGACCTGCTGGTCGATACGACGCGCAGTGATGCCGATATCTCCCAGCTGGTGCGCGACCAGGTGTTGCCCTACGCCCGCGGCGGGCTGGAACGGCAAGTGACAATGTCCGGCCCGCCCCTGGTTCTTGGGCCTGAAGCGGCCCATACTTTCGGTCTGATCCTGCACGAACTGGCCACCAATGCCGCCAAATACGGTGCGCTGTCGACGGAGCGGGGACGGCTCGACATCAGCTGGAAACGTGGCTCGGACCGGGACAGGCTCAGTGCGATCCTGACCTGGGTGGAGACGGGCGGGCCGCCGGTGGCGCCGCCGACGCGCCGCGGATTCGGCAGTGTGCTGATCGAGCAGAGTTTGACGCATTCTCTTGGCGGGGAAGCGGAAATCGAGTATCGCCCGGAAGGCCTTTGGGCGCAGTTCCGGTTTCGGAAAAGAGCTCTGTGATGACTTCTGGCGGTTGTGCAATTCTCCTCGTCGAAGACGAGTTCCTGATTGCGCTGGATGTGCAGATGCGCCTTCAGGAGGCCGGGTACAACGTGCTCGATCCGGTTGCCAGCGTGGAGGAGGCCATGTCGGTTCTGGACAAGACCCCGGTTTGCGCGGCCATTCTGGACATGAATATCCGCGGGTCCACGTCGCTCCCGATCGCTCAGCGCCTTCAGGCCGAAGGCAAACCCTTCATTTTCCTGTCGGGAAACGACACCTATCAACTGCAGGAGAAGTACTCGGATCGTTCGGTGCTGACCAAGCCGATTGATTACGCCCAGTTGATTGGCGAGCTGCGGGAGCTCTGTGGGTTTTAAACTTACATGGCCGGGCGCGGGGGGCCGTTTAAGGGCGTGCCTTCCTCATCGTCCTTCGGTTTGCCGGGCTTCTTTCCGTAATCATGCTTTTTCAGAAGGCCCCGGAACTGGTGGTAAGTCAGGCCGAGGGCATCGGCTGCCTGGCCCTGATGGCCTTTGGCCCAGCTGAGCGCTTCATCGATCAGCCGCATTTCAAACGCCGCGACCTGTGCCTGGAAATCGGCCGTCACCGACGGATCGATCCGCCCGGGAACATGTTCTGGTGCAGAGACGGGGTGCGGGGCCGGGGCCGGCTTGCCGGGAGATGTCCGGGGGCGCCAGGGAGAGTCGAACGGGTCCAGCGCGGCCGGGTCGAAAACGACCGGTTCGCCCGGGGTCATCACCATGGACCGATGCGTGAGACGCTGGGCGAAATTGCGCAACTCCCGCACATTGCCCGGCCAGTCATGGGCCTCAATTGCGGCAATGGCTGAGGGGGCGAAACCGGGAAAGTCCTGACCCATTTCGATGGCCATCCGCCGGGCGAAATGATCCGCCAGCAGGCTGGCATCCCCCCGCCGGGCGCGCAGCGGGGGCAGGGTGATCACATCGAAGGCGAGCCGGTCGAGCAGGTCTGACCTGAACTCCCCGGCGTCTGCCATGGCCGGCAGGTCGGCGTTTGTGGCGGCGATGATGCGCACATTCGTCGTCAGTACGCGCGAGCCACCGAGGCGCTGGAATTCCCCATACTCCACCACCCGCAGCAGTTTTTCCTGAACCTGCTGGGAGGCCGTGGCGATTTCGTCGAGGAAGATGGTGCCGCCATCGGCGAGTTCGAAGCGGCCCTTCCGCTGTTCCGTCGCGCCGGTGAAGGCCCCGCGTTCGTGCCCGAAGAGTTCGGAATCGAGCAGCGTTTCCGACAGCGCCGCACAGTTCACCTTGATGAAGGGGCCTTCCCAGCGCTTCGACAGGAAGTGCAGGCGCTCTCCGATCAGTTCCTTGCCGGTGCCGCGTTCCCCGATCACCAGGATCGGCCGGTCCAGCGTCGCGACGCGGGAAACATGTTCCTGCGCGCTGAGCCAGGCCGGAGCCTCCCCGATGAGTTGTGTGTTTTCACCAATCATGCGGTCAATATAACGAAATCAAAATTGCAAATCGACTAAAAAATTAGTGGAAAAGACCAAAATTGATTTTGTAGTATCGTCCGAAATTATTTTTTACCCATAAAATACAACGCACTACAAAATTAATTTTGGTTTGGCACGGTCCTTGAAATGACAGAAGGGCTCAGAGCGACGGGCGTTGCTCGAAACCAGAAGGACGAAACAGAAAATGGAAGACCGTTACACCCGCACAGAAGCCCGATCGGACACAGGCCGTTTTGGCCGGTGGCTGTCGACCCGATCCGCAGAGACATGGATGTTCTTTGCCGCGGGTGTCTTCCTCGGCGGTTTCTTCTTCTAATCCTCCCCTGACACGAAAGGACACCAAAATGGGTCTGTTCTCCCGCCTCGGTGACATCATCAACTCGAATATCAATTCGATGCTCGACAATGCCGAGAACCCCGAAAAAATCGCGCGCCTGATCATTCAGGAAATGGAAGACACGCTGGTCGAGGTCCGTACCGCGGCTGCCCGTGCCATGGCCGACAAGAAGGAAATGGAACGCGATATCACCCACTTCACCACCGTCCGTGACGACTGGGCCGCCAAGGCCGAACTCGCCATCGACAAGGGCCGTGAAGACCTTGCCCGCGGCGCGCTGGTCGCCAAGCAGAAAGCCGACGCTGAAATCGACCGCCGCAAGAATGCGATGGCCGCAGCCGAGGAAGCTTTCGAAAAGCGCCAGGACGACCTGTCGAAACTTCAGGCCAAGCTGGACGAGGCCAAAGCCAAGCATCGTGCCCTGATGATGCGCCGCGAAGCCGCTGAACAGCGGATCCGCGTCCGCAGCCAGGTCTATGACGGCCGGGTCGACGAAGCGCTTGCCCGCTACGGCAATATCGAGCGCAAGGTCGACGAGATGGAAGCCTATGCTGACCAGATCCGCGGTTCCGAGCCGACTCTTGAAGCCCAGTTCGCTGCGCTTGAGCAGGACGAAAGCATCGAGAAGGAACTCGCCGCGCTGAAGGCAAAGCGGACCAAGTCTTCATCCAAGAAGTCGGAGGGCTGATCACATGCTGTTTTCGCTCGCCTGCCTTGCCGGCTTCCTGACGGTGGTCTGCACACCCGGACTGGTCGCGCTGGAACTTGAAGACCGCCGCGCCAAGAAGAATGAGGTCGCCTGATGCCTGAGGAAGTTTTCGCCATTGCCATCGTCAGCATCATCTTCATCGGCTTTCCCGCCGTGATGTTTCACTACATCACGCAGTGGCGGAAGCAGAAGACCCTGATGCCTGACGATGAGCGGATAATGGAAGACCTCTGGCGTTCGGCCAAGGCGATGGAACGCCGGATCGAAACGCTGGAACGCCTGCTCGAAGCAGGGGATGCGGAGGAAACCCGTCCGCCGCCCCGCCGCTCCCGCCCCACTTTTGACGACTAAGGAAAAATCAATGCCCCGCCATTCCCGCCCATACCGCGATGCCGTCCACGGCGAAGACCGGAACTATGGCTCTCCCAATCCCAAGCGTTTCTACCGCTCCCGCGAAGACAAGGTCATCGCCGGTGTCTGCGGTGGTCTCGCCGAACGTTTTGGCTGGGAGCCGATCCTGGTCCGTGTCCTGGCCGTGCTGGCCTTCTTCTTCGTGATGGGACCGCTCGCGCTGATCGCCTATGTGACCATCTGGATGATCACGCCGCGCACCCCTTTTGGCCGCGCGGCGATCTCGCCGGATGAAGACGCCTTCTGGCGTAACGTCTCCGATCGCCCGCGCGTCACATTCGGCAATCTCAAATACACCTTCATGGACCTCGACGAACGTCTTCGGGATATCGAGCGCAAGGTCACGTCAGACGAATGGCGCCTGCGCAAGGAATTCCGGGATCTCGAACAGGGCAATAACTGATCCGCATACCAATAACGAACGGCGGCAATATCAACTGACAGACTCCGGTAAAGGAACGGAACAATGAGCAAGGGGACCTTTCTGACGAACAACTGGCTGATCTTCGCGGTGACGCTGATTGTCGTAGTCGCAATGGTCGGGTTTTCACTGATGCAGGGCCATATGGCTTTCCAGATGGCGGGGCTGGAACTGTCCTTCACTCCGCATGAGGATGGCGGCCTTCGCCTGGCGGTGATCCGCACGGCTGACGCCTTACGCGCGACCTCGTTTTAGCGCACGCAACAGCAGGCGCGCCGGGGCCACGGCCTCCAGCGCGGACCGGCTGGCCGGGGCAGGGGCGCCGCAGAGGCGGGCGGCGAGCACCGACCCGGCCCAGGGCCCCCAGGTGAACCCGCGGGCGCCAAAGCCGGATGAAACAAAAACTCGATCCAGCAATGGGGCGTCCGCATCGGCCGGGCGCCCTTTTCGCATTCCGGCAAAGGTTTCGAGAAAGGCGTCATGATCGGGGGCCGCGCCGATCAGCGGCAGGCGGTCGGCCGTCGTGGCCCGCAGGCTGGCGCGGGAGGCGATGTCGGTGCTCCGTGTGTCGCGGATCCAGTAGGGCGAGAGCGCCTCGACGCCTTTCAGGTTTTCTTCGCGGGCCGCATCCGATGTGAATGGTGTGGTCTCTGGCGCGACCTTGTCGAAGGTTGCGCCCCAGAGGCGGCGCGTCCCGCAGGCAAGGGCATATGTGCCGCTCGCCATGGCGAAAGGCGGGGCGCCCGCCGGTCCGTCGGTGAAGTCGACCTGGCCCATGCGGGCCTCAAGGCCCAGCCAGGGCAACAGCGCCCCGGCCGCCATGCCATTGGCGAGGACAATCGCATCGAACGCCCGGCCATTCACTGTGCGGCTGGCAAGATCCACATCCGGCCGCGCGCCATAGTGCTGTTCCACCCCGGCCAGCAGGGACGGGAGCAGTTTTGCCGGTTCGACGATCAGGGCCCGCTTGTGCAACAGGCCGCCCCCGGCCAGCGCTTCCAGATCTTCGAGCGGCAGGGGCGGGTCGGCCAGCAGTTTTTCAAACCGGGCCGTTTCCGCGTCATCCTTCGGCACTTGCCGCACGTCGGTTTCGGTCACGCCGGGACGGCCGCGATAGGTCTGCCGGGCCGCGAGATAGGCGTCGACCAGCAGGCGGGCCTGCGCCGTGTCGCCGGCATCGAGGCGCGGCATCACAAGGCCCATCGGATTTCCGCTGCCGCCGCTGGCCGGGCCATCTGCCGGATCGAAAATGACCGGCTCGGCGCCCAGCTGTTTCAGGGCGTGGGCCGCGCTCGCCCCGGCGATGCCTGCGCCGAGAATGGCGACGCGGTTTGCCCGGGGCAGGGGGCGGCTGAGGCCGAAAACATCCGGTTCGGGCGCGGGCGGGGTGGCGAGGCGTGCCTCCAGCCGCTCCCGTTTACGGCCATGCCCGGGCGCTTTGGCCACGGAAAAGCCTGCGTCCGCCAATCCACGCCGCACGGCGCCTGCCACGGTGAAGGTGGCGGCCGGCGCACCCGGAACGCTGCGTTCACTTACCCATTTGAACAGGTCCGGCGCCCACATGGCTTCATTCTTCGCGGGGCTGAACCCGTCGAGAAACCAGGCATCGGCATGGTAAACGCTGTCTGGAAAAGACTCTGCAATATCAGCGAGGTGGAGGGTGAGCGACACCCCGTCTTCGGGCCAGATAAAATGGCGTACGCCGCGTACAGGGCCGGGCCAGACCGCGATCAGCCGGTCTGACAGGCCTGCCAGCTCCGGCCAGGCCGACAGGGCGCGTGCGGCGTCCTCACGGGCCAGCGGAAAGCCCTCATAGCTCACAAAATGCAGGAAAGCCGTCGGAGACGGCCGGGTCTGGCGCCAGAGATCCCACGCCGCAAGGAAGTTCAGCCCCGTGCCGAAGCCGGTTTCCGCGATCGTGAAGCTTTCGCGCCCGCTCCAGCCCTCCGGCAGGCCGCATCCGGCAAGGAAAACCGCCCGTGTTTCGGCCAACCCGTCCCCGGCGGTGAAGTAGACATCGCCAGCGGCCCGGGCGACCGGCGTGCCGTCTTCCTTCCAGTCGATTTCGGGCTGTGTCAGCAGGCGGCTCATGGGCAGGTGGCCTAGCCTCGCGCGCGCGTATTGAACAGGGGGCGGCGCAGGTCTTTCGAACAATCTGAAAGAATCTCGGACCTTTTGCGGTCCCCGCACGTTGATTGAGTGACCGCACAAACGCGGCAGACCAAAGGAGACGCATTATGGACAAGGAACATGTGAAAGGCGCCGCCAAGAAGGCCGAAGGGACGCTCAAGGAAGCGACCGGCAAGGCCGTCGGCGACAAGAGCCTGGAAATGAAAGGCAAGATGGACAAGGCCGAAGGCGAAGTCCGCGATAAAGTCGGCGATGCGAAGGATGCTGTCGACAAGGCGTCGTAAGAACGCCCAGACAAGCCAGCAAGCCGTCCGGAGATCCCGGGCGGCTTTCGCTTGCCTGGAAGGCCTTCGCTTCCCAGATAGAGCCAGGTATGAGCCGTGAAGCAGGAGACGAGCATGGACGCGTTCGACATCCGGAAAGAAGACGGAGAAACAGGCGGGCGCTATGTCACCGTCGTCGACGGCCATGAAGCCGAGATGACCTATTCGAAGGCAGGCACATCCCGCATCATCATCGACCATACCGGTGTGCCGAAAGCACTTGGCGGGCGCGGCGTGGGCGTGGCACTTGTGCAGCGCGCCGTTGAAGACGCCCGCGCGGCGGGCCTGAAGATCATCCCCCTCTGCCCCTTTGCGAAGGCGCAGATCGAGAAACACAAGGAATGGCAGGACATTCTGGCATGAGCGAGATCACCCACGACCAAAACATGATGCGATACTCATATTTCGAGAACGGTATTGAGGCCTATCTCACTTATGAGCGCCCGAGCGCTGGCCAGGTTCACATTACGCACACGATCGTGCCGGGGCCGCTCGGCGGCCGTGGTCTTGGCAAGCGCCTCGTCGAAGCGGCCATGGCCGATGTGATCGCCAGCGGTGAAACCGTCTCGTCCAGCTGCTGGTTTGCGACCGCGCTGATCGAAAAGACACCCGAATGGTCGGCCGCGCAGGCATGAGCACGCCGTTCTGGAAGCAGAAGACGCTGGAACAGATGTCGCCGGAGGAGTGGGAGTCGCTTTGCGACGGCTGCGCCAAGTGCTGTCTTTTGAAACTGGAAGACGAGGACACGGGCGAGATCGCCTACACGAAACTGCATTGCCGTTTGCTGGACGGGCAGGCCTGCGCCTGCATGGACTATGAGAACCGCAAGAAGATCGTCGAGGATTGCGTGATCCTGACCCCGCAGAAAGTGGCGGAGATCAAATGGATGCCGCGCACCTGCGCCTACCGCCTCGTGCTGGAAGGCAAGGATTTGCCGGACTGGCACTATCTTGTCTGCGGCGACAGGAACCGCGTGCACACCACCGGGAACTCCGTCCGGGGCCGGACCGTGTCCGAAGACACGGTCTTCGACGAAGACCTCGAAGACTGGGAAGAGTGGATCGTCGACTGGGAAGGTAACGCGCCTTAGAGGCTCAGCCCTTCAGGCTGACCTTCACATCGAAGGGCGGTGCCATTTCGAGGCCGACGACTTCGTGCGGCACATAAGGTGCCTCCAGCCGCGCGATTTCCTCATCGCTGAGTTTCAGCTCCGTCGCCGCAACGGCATCCTCTAGGTGGCCCATCTTCGTGGCGCCGATGATGGGGGAGGTGATGACGGGCTTGTGCAGCAGCCAGGCCATGGCGACCTGCGCACGCGGCACGCCGCGTTCCTTCGCGATCCCGGCCACCGTTTCCACAACCTTCTTGTCGGCCTCGACAGCCTTTGTGTAGAGCAGGCCCTGCACGCGGTCGGTCTCGGACCGTTCGGTCGTCTCATCCCAGTCGCGCGTCAGGCGCCCGCGGGCGAGCGGGCTCCACGGCATGACGGCGACGCCTTCGGACGCGCAATAGGGCAGCATCTCGCGCTCTTCCTCGCGATAGAGCAGGTTTACATAGTTCTGCATGCTGACAAATTGTGTCCAACCGTTCGCCTTCGCTGTCACCTGCATCTTCTGGAACTGCCAGGCCCACATGGAGGAGGCGCCGATATAGCGCGCCTTGCCGGCTTTCACGATGTCGTGCAGCGCCTCCATCGTTTCCTCGATGGGCGTTGTCGGGTCGAAACGGTGAATCTGGAAGAGATCCACATAATCCGTGCCGAGGCGGGAAAGGCTGTCATCAATGGCGGCGAACAGGGATTTGCGCGACAGGCCCATCGTGTTCGGCGCAAGGCGCCAGGGGAAGTGGGCCTTGGTGGCAATCACGATCTCGTCCCGATAGGCGAAATCCTTCAGCGCCCGGCCGATAATCTCCTCGGAGGATCCGCCGGAATACATGTTCGCTGTGTCGAAGAAATTGAAGCCGAGTTCCACGGCTCGGCGGATCAGCGGGCGGCTTGCGTCTTCGGTCAGAGACCAGGGGTGCTGGCCCCGGTCCGGCTCGCCGAAACTCATGCAGCCGAGGCAGAGGCGGGAGACTTTCAGGCCCGTATTTCCGAAATTCACATAGTCCATGATGCATCCTCCTGCCTGTCGTTCCGGCAAAAGATAGGGGCAACCCGGCCTGATTGCGACTGTGCCGGTCAAAAACGTCTCCTTAAGGCGCCCATGGCAGACTGGATGGATGGAAACCCTGCCCGCCTTCGTCGACTATCTCGCCAATGAACGCCGCATGGCAGCAAAGACGGTGGACGCCTACCGGTCAGACCTCGCGGAATTTTTCAATTTCCTGCGCCATCATATGGGGGAGGAGCCGACCCCGAAGCTGCTGGGTGAGCTGAAGGCGCGGGATATCCGTGCCCATATTGCCCAGCGCCGCCGCGATGGCCTGTCGGACGCTTCGGTCGCCCGACTACTGTCCTCGATCAAGGCGCTGTACCGCTGGCTGAACCGGGCGTTCGACATCGAGAATGCGGAAGTGGCCTATCTGCAGGGGCCGAAGCGCCCGGCGCGGTTGCCGCGCCCGGTGTCTGCCGAAGCCGCGAAGGACATGATCAACGAGGCCGCCGACGATCCGGATGTCGCGCCGTGGATCAATGCCCGCGATGCGGCCGTGCTGTCGCTGCTCTATGGCGCGGGACTTCGTATTTCCGAAGCGCTCAGCCTGACCGGGGCGGACGTCCCGGCGCCCGAACGCCTGCGGATCACCGGAAAGGGCGGCAAGGTGCGGATCGTGCCGCTGATTCCCGCCGTGCGCGACGCCATCAATTTCTATGCGGAACAGTGCCCTTACGCCCTGACACGGACGCAGCCCCTGTTCCGGGGCGCGAAGGGCGGCGCGCTGAACCCGCGCCTGATCCAGGGACTGGTGCAGCGCCTGCGCGGCCTGCTGGGGCTGCCAGACACGGCGACGCCGCACGCCCTGCGCCACGCTTTTGCGACGCACCTGCTGGCGGCGGGGGCAGACCTCCGTGCCATCCAGACGCTGCTCGGACACGCCTCGCTGTCGACCACGCAGGTCTATACCGGCGTCGATGCCAGCCGCCTTCGCGAAGTGCACGCATCGGCGCATCCACGGGCCTGAGAGACCGAAATCTCCCCATGACGGGCCTGTCATGCCCATTTTCCTGCCTCAATTGCGAGCGATGGTTCACAAAACAGGTATTGGGAGACACGTCATGGGCGTGAAACGGAACACCGTCATCGGCATCCTGACAATTGCAACCTTTATCGGCTGCGGCCTTGCGGCCAGTGCGCAGGTGCCTGACGCGCCGGAACGCGACTCCTTCATCGACTATGACGGCTTCCTCGGGGTCTCCGAAGAAGTGGCGGCCTACCGCCAGCAGCATCTCGTCTCTCTCGTGGATTTCAACGAGATGAAAGACGATCCCGATACGATCATACTCGATTCCCGCAGCGCCGAAGCCTTCGCCATGGGCCACATAGACGGCGCGATCAATGTGAACTTCTCCGACTTCACCGATGAGAAGCTCGCCGCCGCGATCCCGTCAAAGGACACGCGCATCCTGATCTACTGCAACAATAATTTCGAAGACGATGTCGCCCCCGTCGTGCTGAAGAGCGCGCCGCTGGCCCTCAACGTGCCGACCTTCATCAATTTATACGGCTATGGATACCGGAACGTCTTTGAGCTGAAGGGCATGCATTCGCTGGAGGATCCGGAGATCCACTGGGTCAGCGACCTGCAAGCCCCCTAGGCTTAGGCCCCCTCGGTTCAGGGCCCCTTAGCGGGGCAGGGCATCCACGACGCGGTGATATTCTGCGATCGTTTCCTCGAAAATCTGCGCAATCGGTTTCACCTCCTTGATGCGGCCCGCGACCTGCCCGGTCAGCGCGATACCGGCTTCAAGATTGCCGCCGAAATAAACGTCCTGCGTTCCGGCAAATTCGCCGAAGATATTGTCGACGCCTTCCTTCTGGATGCGGTCCGTCCGCTCCGTGCGCAATGCGCGCAGGGCCGGGCCGGGGCCGGTGCGGTTCAGGAACACCGTGTCGGTGGAATCGGCGCCAACAATCGCGTCCTTCCAGTTCTGGTGCACCGGGCTCTCTTCGGAGGAGAGGATGCGCGTGCCCATCAGCACGCCTTCCGCGCCGAGGCAGAAGGCCGCCGCCATGGTGCGCCCGTCCATGATGCCGCCGGCCGCCACGACCGGCACGTCCACGGCCTCGCAGACCTGCGGGATCAGCACCATGCTGGCGACATCCTTCGGGTTCTTGAAGCCGCCGCCTTCGCCGCCCTCCACGATCAGCCCATCGACGCCTGCCTCGATCGCCCGCATCGCGCCCTGAAGCGACGGCACCACGTGGAACACGGTCAGGCCCGCCTCTTTCAGCATGCTGGTATATTTCATCGGGTCGCCGGCCGATGTGGTGACGAATTTGATGCCCTGATCGATGACGAACTGGACGATGTCCGGATCGCGGACAAAGGCCTGCGCCACGTTCACGCCGAACGGCTTGTCCGTCAGCGTTTTCATCTTCTTGATCTCTTCGCGCACGGCATCGAGATCGCCGGACGAGGTTTCGATAATGCCCATGCCGCCCGCGTTTGAGACTGCGGAAGACAGGTGCGACCGGGCGATCCAGCCCATGGCGGCCTGGATGATCGGTTTTTCGATGCCCAGCATTTCGGTGATGCGGGTCTGGACGGGCTTTGCGCTCATATTTGTTTCCTCCTGTGGGCAGAGAAGGCGGGAACGGCCCGGCCTGCAAGCCCTTGCCTAGCGTCACCGCACAATTGCGTTAGATTGCCCCCATGATTCTGCGCGAACCGAAATCCGATGAACTCGCCGCCCTGTCCGGCCTCTGCCTGCGCTCCAAGGCGCATTGGGGCTATTCCGGCGACATGCTGAAAGCCTTTGAGGGCGAATTGACCGTTACCCCGCAGGATCTGGCCGATGATGCGATCATGCTGGCCGAGGACAAGCGGGGCGTGGCGGGCGTCGTGCAGCTGTCCAAACAGGGCGAGGATGCCGTGCTGGAGAAGCTGTTCGTGGAGCCTGACCGGCTGGGCGAGGGGACGGGCAAGCTGCTCTATGTCTGGGCCTGCCGGGTCGCGCGGGAAAACGGCGCCAGGAATCTGCTGATCGATTCAGACCCTGACGCCGCCGGTTTCTACGAAGGTCTCGGCGCCGTGCGCAGCGGCACGGTCAAATCCGGCTCCATTCCGGGCCGGACTTTGCCGCACCTCGTGCATCCGCTGGGCTAGCCCCAGGCGGCGGCACCTACTTCCAGTCACCTTTCCGCTTATGCTGCACGGTCGAGCGCACCATCTTGCCGAAGGCCTTGTCGCTGGCGCGCCGCTGGGCAAGCGTCTGCGAATTGAACGCTTCTTCGGCCACGAGCTTGCGCCAGCGGCCGAGCCGTTGCGCGTCCAGCGTGCCCGCGTCGATCGCGGCCTGCACGGCGCAGCCGGGTTCGCTCTCATGTGCGCAGTCCGAGAACCGGCAGGTGTGCGCCAGCCCGGCGATGTCTTCAAAGACATCGTCAATGCCGGCAGACGCATCCGTCAGCTGCAGTTCCCGCATTCCGGGCGTGTCGATCAGCCAGCCCCCCTCATGAAGGCGATGCAGGGCGCGGCCGGTTGTCGTGTGCCGGCCCTTGGCGTCGTCGTCGCGGATTGATTGCGTGGCGGCCGCCGCGCCCGTCAGGGTGTTGATGAGCGTCGATTTCCCCACGCCGGACGAGCCCATGAGGGCGACGGTCTGGCCTTTGCCGCACCAGGCCCGTACCGGGCCAAGGCTGTCCGGCTCGAGCGCATTGACCGTCTCCACCAGAAGGCCGGGCTGAAGGCGGCGGGCTTCGGCGGCGAAATCCTCCGGCGCCGGTGCCAGGTCGCTCTTGGTCAGGACGACCACCGGCTGAACGCCGGCCTCCTTTGCCAGCACCAGATAGCGTTCGATCCGGGCCAGATTGAAGTCCTGGTTGCACGACGAGACAATGAACAGCGTGTCCACATTTGCCGCGATCAGCTGGAGCTTGCGCCCCGTACCGGGGGCCCGCCGCTTGAACAGGCTGGTCCGTTCAAGCAAGCGGATGGGGCGCAGGGTTTCGCGGTCGATCAGCAGCCAGTCGCCGACCGTCGGATAGTCTTCCTCGGATTGGGCATCGGGCATGTGCGAGGGGATCGACGCATCGACACCGTCGCCCAGGACGGCCAGCTGGCCGCGATGGACCGCCATGACACGGACCGGGCACAAGGCGGACAATTCGTCGAATGTGGTTTGGGCGTTGAAGAAGGGGGTCCAGCCAAGCGCGGCCAGATCTGCGGATTGGAAAGTCATTGTGGTTCACCAGTCATCCTGCGCGCGGCTAGTCAGCGGCGCGCAATATCAACAGGCGCCGCGATGGGCGCCAGCTACATGGCTGGATGTGATGCGGTAAATCCTGACACGCGCAGCCACTGGCTGCGCCGGTCTGCCCTCCTCGTGAGAGGCGTCAGGTTACGTGGTCATTCCAGCCTGTTCTGGCACAACGACACTCATAAAAATCCGCCTTTCTTCAAAATGCTTCAGAGGTGGATGTAGGCGTGATGGACATCCCCGGCAAGAGCGGGGCTTGCGATCACATGGCGGCGTAGCCGGCCACTGCACAATGGGCCGCCACAGGACCGGGCCGTCTTATGTTCTGAGCGGCGCGGCGTGGGCGTTCAGGTGCGCGTCGAACCGGTCGAGGTCTGCGTCGATCTGAGGGGCCTTGCTGACATCATGTGCGGCGAAGGTGGGCAAAGGTGTCAGGGCGAAGAAGGCAAAATTGATATGCACCGGGGCCAGCAACTCATCGAGGCTGCGGCCCGCGAACAGGTCTTGGCCGGGGTCATCGAACGCGGTGCGGGGTGCATTCATCGTGACCGACAACATGTAGTGTTTGCCCTGGAGTTTCCCGCCGGAGCCGTATTGCCGCGCGGGGTCTTTCCGGCTCCGTCCATCCCCCCGGGCAAGGCGCCCATCCATGCCGGCGGTATATACTTCATCGAGGTAGCGTTTCAGTGACCAGGGCAAGCCCATCGAGTTCAGCGGGAACTGTATGAGGATGAGATCTGCCCAGAGCTGGTTTTCCACCTCAAGGTCTGTGTCCCAAGGCTCAGCAGTCCGGACCTCTCGCACCGCTGCGCCGCGTGCCTCGAAGTGCGCCTTAGCGCGGTCGCAGAAAGCCCGGTTCAGCCGCCCCGGGGAGGTGGGAAAAGGCTGGTGGCCGTTGATCAGAAGTATTGATTTCACGCGGAGGGTAAAACACGTCACCCCCGGCAAGGCAATGCCGCCGTCAATCCGGGGTTTCTACGGCGCTTTTTTCCGAACGTCATGCACGGCAGGTTCCAGGCCGAGCAGGATGTTGAACACCTGGCGGCTGGACGCGACGCGGCCCTGAAGTCCGCCCGCGCGTGACAGGGCAAGCCCTTCGGCCACGGCGATCAGTGTACCGCTATATGTGTCGAGATCCATCACCGGCTTCGTGCCCTTGATCCGGAAGACTTCGGCGAACAGGCGCTGGAGGGCTTCGCGGTGACGGCCAACGATATCGGTGAAGCCTGCGGCGAGTTGCAGATTGCGCCGGGATTCAAGTTGCAGCTCGACGCCGAGGACGGCCAGGCCGGATCCGATCTCCGACTCCGGATTGTCCAGCTCGTCCAGCAAGCCGTTCAGAAGGTCATTGAGCTGTTCCGGCCGTGCACGTGCCTTCTCCAGAAGGGTTTCCAGAAACTCGATCTGGCGGAACAGGCCATCCGACAGAAGTTCAAGGAACAAGTCCTCCTTGCTGGCAAAGTGCGTATACACCGCCCCTTTGGTGTAACCGACTTCCGCCGCGATCTGGTCCAGCGATGCGCCGCCATAACCCTCTCGGGCAAACACGTTTTTCGCGGCAGACAGGAGGGCCGCGCGCGTGCGCGCCTTGGCTTCAGAGCGGGTCAGGCGTGGCTTCAGGGGCAGGTCTGCATCGGTCGTGGTCATACGGTTTTCCGAATCGAAAGTCATTGACATACTGGCTAGTATCCAAATACTGATGGGTATGTAAACCCCGCCAAGACGGGGATCGGGAGACATTGGAGGAACCCCATGGCCGACACGCAAGCCCTTGAAAGATCAATGGAACCGGCGGAAACCATCGCGCTGGAAGACATCGATGTCAGCCAGCCTGAATTGTGGCGCACCGATTCCCATTGGCCTTATTTTGCGCGCCTGCGCCGCGATGCGCCGGTGCATTACTGCAAAAACGGAATGTTCGGCCCCTACTGGTCCGTGACCACCTGGAACGACATCATGGCGGTGGATACCAATCACAAGGTGTTCTCGTCCGAAGCGTCGCTTGGCGGCATCACCATTCTCGACCAGCAGTCCGATGTCGAATTGCCGATGTTCATCGCCATGGACCCGCCCACACACGACGTTCAGCGCCTCACCGTCAGCCCGATCGTCTCGCCGGCCAATCTCTCCCGGATGGAGCCGCTGATCCGCGAGCGCGCCACGAAGATCCTCGACAATCTGCCGGAAGGGGAGGCGTTCGACTGGGTCGACCGGGTGTCGATCGAGCTGACGACGCAGATGCTGGCGACCCTGTTCGACTTCCCGTTCGAGGAGCGCCGCAAGCTGACCCATTGGTCGGATGTGGCAACCACGATTCCGGCCCCCGGCATGCTGGTCGAGACGGTTGAGGAGAAAACCGCCGAACTGATGCAGTGCCTGACGGAATTTACGGACCTCTGGAACCAGCGGGTCAACGAGCCACCGAAGGGAGACCTGGTATCAATGCTGGCGCATGGCGAAGCCACGCGGAACATGAGCCCCCAGGAATATCTCGGAAATCTCGTCCTGCTCATCGTCGGCGGCAATGACACGACCCGGAACAGCATTTCCGGCAGCGTCTATGCGCTCAACAAATTCCCTTCGGAATTCGACAAGCTGCGCGCCGATCCGGGCCTGATCCCGTCCATGGTGTCCGAGACGATCCGCTGGCAGACGCCGCTGGCACATATGCGCCGTACAGCGACGGAAGACACGGAAATCGGCGGCCAGAAAATCCGCAAAGGCGAAAAGGTCATCATGTGGTACGTTTCCGGCAACCGCGACGAGTCGGTGATTGATCAACCGGATCGCTACATCATTGACCGCGAACGCCCGCGTCAGCACCTCTCATTCGGGTTCGGCATCCACCGCTGCGTCGGCAATCGCCTGGCAGAAATGCAGCTGCGCGTGATCTGGGAAGAAATCCTCAAGCGGTTCGAGACGATCGAACTGGTCGAGGAGCCGGAACGTGTGCCATCGCCTTTCGTGAAGGGCTACCAACGGATGAATGTGCGGGTGACGCGGAAAAAGTGATCTCTCTCGCAGGGCGGGCGTTTCAGCGTCTTCCTTTGGGCTGGCGCTGAGGCGGCCTGTCAGGTCTGCCTCTTGCCCCCAGCCACGTCCGGCGCTACATGCGCTGTTCGTGGTGATTTGGCCGGCCGGCTTGCAGCCACGTAAAACAAGTCGCTAAAAGGGCCGCGCGCAGGAAGACCATTTCGCCCCGCGCTCCCTTTTTCCCTTGTTTTCAGGTCTCAAGCTGGCTGAACAAGTCGAGAGTGTTGCCCCGTGCCGATCAAGATTCCGGACGCCCTGCCTGCCCGTGAAACCCTTCTCAAAGAGGGTGTCGCGGTGATGCAGGAATCCGAAGCCGCCCGCCAGGATATCCGCCCCTTGCAGATCGGCCTGCTCAACCTGATGCCGAACAAGGTCCGCACCGAGACACAGATTGCGCGCCTGCTGGGCGCCTCGCCCCTGCAGATCGAACTGTCGCTGATCCGCATCGGCAATCACACGCCGAAGAATACCTCGCAGGATCACCTGATCAGTTTCTACAACACCTGGGAACAGGTGGCAGACCGCAAGTTCGACGGCTTCATCGTCACCGGCGCCCCGGTCGAGCAGCTGGATTTCGAAGACGTGACCTATTGGGACGAGTTGACCTGCATCTTCGACTGGACCCGGACGAATGTGCATTCGAACCTGTTCATCTGCTGGGGCGCGATGGCGGCGGCCTGGCATTTCCACAAACTGCCGAAATACCAGCTGGCAAAGAAGGCTTTCGGCATCTACCGCCAGCGCAACCTCGCCCCGGCCTCGCCTTATCTGAACGGCTTCTCGGACGACTTCCTGATCCCGGTCTCCCGCTGGACCGAAGTGCATGCCGAAGACGTGCTCGCCCGGCCGGAGCTGGACATGCTGGTCGACTGCCCGGCCACGGGGCCGAGCCTGCTGGAACACGCGCCCAGCCGCAGCGTCTTCATGTTCAACCATGTCGAATATGACTCGTTCTCCCTGAAGGAAGAATATGAGCGCGACGTGGCCGCCGGCAGCGACATCGCCATTCCGCACAATTACTTCCCGGACGATGACCCCACCCGCAAACCGCTGAACCGCTGGCGCAGCCATGCGCATCTCCTGTTCGGCAACTGGATCAACCAGGTCTATCAGTCCACGCCCTACGATCACGCCCGGATCGGGCAGGGGTAAGCCATGGCCGCTGCGCTCGTCCCTGAACTCTATGTCAGCGATCTTGCGCGGAGCCTCGACTTCTATTGCGGCGCGCTCGGCTTTTCCGTCGTCTACCAGCGCCCGGAAGAACGCTTCGCCTATCTCGAACGGGCAGGGGCAGAGCTGATGCTGGAGGAGCCTGTCGGGCGTACCTGGCTCGCCGGGCCGCTGGAGGCGCCTTATGGCCGGGGCGTGAACTTTCAGATTGAGGTGGAGGATGCCGCGGCCCTGCGCGATGCGGCCCTCGCCGCCGGGGCGCCGCTGGTCCTGGACCTCGAAGAGAAGACCTATCTGCGCGACGATGAGCCCATTCGCGTGCGTCAATGCGTGGTGCAGGATCCGGACGGTTATCTTCTTCGCTTTTCGGAATTGCTGTGACGGCGTAGGACTAGGCGATGATTCCCGCCCCTTCGCCTGCGCCGGAACTCTCCTACGCGTCCTATTTCGAGGATCCGGTGAAGCGCCGCCTTGTGCGCGTCGTGGAGCGGTTTTCCGGCCAGCCGCACCTGAAAAAGCTGTACGAGCACTACCGCGACCACCTCGCCCATGACGTGCCTTTCTTCGAGGCGGCGATCCGGCTGCTGGACCTTGATGTCCAGTTTTCCGCGTCGCGCCTTGCCGACATCCCGAAGGACGGCCCGCTGGTCGTGGTGGCGAACCACCCTTTCGGCGTGCTGGACGGACTGGTCATCTGCTGGCTGGTCAGCCTGCGCCGGCCGGATTTCCGGGTGCTGACAAACTCCGCGCTCGATGGCGTGCCGGAGGCGCGGGATTATTTGCTGCGCGTCGACTTCTCCGGCACGCGCGAGGCCCTGGCTGCCAATGTGGCCATGCGGAAGGCGGCGCTGGACCATATCAAGGATGGCGGCTGCGTGATCGTCTTTCCCTCGGGCGGGGTTGCCACGACGCCGCGTCCGTTTGACCGCACGGCGGTGGATGACGAGTGGAAGCCTTTCACCTCGAAACTCATCACCCATGGCAACGCCTCGGTCACGCCCATCTATTTCGACGGCCAGAATTCGCGCCTGTTCCAGATGGCGAGCCATTTGTCGCTGGAGCTGCGCCTTGCGCTCGTCTTCCGCGAAGTGCGCCGGCGCATGGGCAAGTCCCTGCGGGTCGAGATCGGGCAGACGCTGTCGCCGGACGACCTCGCCGCCGCCGGCAAGCGGCGCGGCCTGATGGAATTTCTCCGAGAGCGGACCTATGAACTCGCCGGCCCCGCCCAGCACGCCCGCCTCGCGCGGGCCGGCATCCGCTTCCAGCAGAAGAAACCGAAAGTCTACCGTTGATCCCGCCGGCGACATTCCGGAAGATCTCACCAGAAAGAAAAGAACACGAGGGGAGCGTATGAGCCAGAAGACAGACCCGGCAGATCCGGTCGCCGCAGCAAAAGCCCTGCTGCCGGAACTCGCCGCCCGGGCGGGCGAGATGGACGAAGCCCGCCGCCTTCCGGCAGACCTGGCGCGCACCATGGCGGAGGCGAGCGTCTTCCGCCTCGTCACGCCCCGGCGCTTCGGTGGCCTCGAAGCCAGCCCCCGCACCTTCGTCGAAACCGTCGAGATGCTGTCGACCGCGAATGCCAGTGCGGGCTGGTGCTGCATGATCGCGAACACGTCCGCGCTGAACGCTGCTTACATGGCGCCGGAAGAGGCCGAGGCCATCTTCGACGACCCCCATGTCATCACCGGCGGCGTCTTCGCGCCGATGGGCCGCGCTGTCGTGGAAGAGGGCGGCTACCGCGTCACCGGACGCTGGCAATGGGGCTCCGGCTCCGCCAACAGCGCGTGGCTCGGCGGTGGCTGCACCGTCTGGGAAGATGGAGAGATGCGGCGCCTGTCCAGCGGCGCACCGGAAACCCTGATGGCCGTCTTCCCGGCGGCCGAGGCGGCCCTGCTGGACACCTGGCACGTCATGGGCCTGAAGGGCACAGGCTCCGGCGACTTTGAAGTGAAAGACATTTTCGTGCCGGAAGGCCGCTGCGTGCGCCTCGCGGAAGGCAATCCGCGGGAGACCGGCCCGCTCTACAAGTTTCCCGCCTTTGGCTTTCTCTCGCTCGGCGTCTGCGCGGCGGCGCTCGGCAATGCCCGGGGCAGCCTCGACAATTTCCACGCGCTGGCCATGGCGAAGAAGAACCAGGGCTCGGCCAAGACGCTGGCCGAACGCCAGACCATCCAGTCCGCCTATGCGCAGGCCGAGGCCAGCTGGCGCGCGGCGCGGGCGCTGCTCTTCGCCGAAATCGACCGGGTCTGGGAAATTGCACAGACGGCTGACGAAATCCCCATGGAGGCCCGCGCCGACCTGCGCCTTGCCTGCACCCATGTCACCCGCACCGGGGCGGACATCTGCCGCAACCTGTATGAGCTGGGCGGCGGCGCGGCGCTGTTCGAAACCTCGCCCCTGCAGCGCCAGTTCCGGGATGCGCAGGCCATGACCCAGCACATCATCACCGCCCCCGCCACCTGGGAACTCACCGGCCGCATCCTCTTCGGCCTGCCAACCGACGGGGGCATGGTGTAAATCTGACCTTTGGCCCGAACCGGCCACAAGCTCGTCACCTTTTGCCGTGTATTCTCTCATAAATAGAACGGTAAGAAGGTGAGGGGCAGAGAATGGAAGTCGCCAGAAAAGTGATTGTGATCTGTTGTGCCGTGGTTGCGGGGCTTGCCCTGCCCGCCAGAGCCGACTGGATCTACGATGTCGCCACGCTCCAATGCGCGCCGGATCGCAATGAGGCGCTGGTCCGGATGGGGACCGTCCACAATAACGACGCCCCTCAGTGGCACGATCTGCCGGAAAGCCTTTCGCCTCACTGGGCAGCGGCCCCGGAGGCAGACAACAAGACCTGTCAACTTGCCAATGGCCAGCAGGTAGAAATTCAGGGCACTGCAGGCCAGACCTTTGCCTATGGTATGAATGGCGGCGATCCGGCCTATTGGGTCAGCCTCTGGATTGATCGCAAGACAGTTCTCTCGCGCCAGCTTGTGCATGCAGGATATGTCGATCAGTCCGGCAATGATGTGTCTGTCATCCTGGTCACGTCCGACAGGCTTCGGATTTGCGATCATCCCAACAGTCTTCCGCCGTACAAGTCAAAATTGGAAGCCTATGCGAAGCTCGACCGTGATGCAGAAGGGTGCTTCACCAAAGAGCTGGACCTCGCAGCGCAGCCGCTCGACCCTGTTCAGATGGCGGAGGATGTCCGGCTCGGCACCTACACCGTGGCCGCCACCTATAGCGAAGCCTTTTGCCGGAAGTTCATCGCCCCCGATGAGCGCCAGCCCGGCGAAGAACGGCTGAACTTCCGGCCGCCTCTGATCGAGACGCTGGACATCAACAGGATGCACTTCAAATCCGAACGTTACCGGCGGGCGGCAACAGGGATGAGGATGCAATGGGACGAATTCGATTTCGACAATGACGGACAGCGCGATACGGTCATCCTAGCGGGTGCCGACAACCATTATATCGATGGGGAAATCATCCTCTTCCGGTCGGGGCACCATCCTGAAGCGCTGGAGAGCCTGGCGGCTGTGGAGGATTTCGATGACTATCCCGACTGGGCAAGAACGAACGGCTTCCGTCTGATCACCGGTGCAGAGACGCCGTATCGGACGGACCGGTACACCCGCTTCAGCCTGTTCCGGATTGACGGGGCGACGTTCATGCTGGCCTATCCGACGAACCGGAGTCTTCGCCCCAGCGCGGTGCTCTACCGCTACAGGACGGACGGCCCGTACGGGCGGGGCGGGTTCGATACGATTTGCATGTTCCAGAAAATTCTCCCAAACGACTGACATGCCGGATGCCCTTCAAATCCTCGTCGATGCCGATGCCTGCCCTGTGAAGGAGGAGGTGTACCGTGTGGCGCTGCGCCATGAGGTGCCGGTGGTGATTGTCGCCAATTCCTATATCCGCATTCCGGAGCACCGGCTGATCTCGCGCCAGATCGTGACGGACGGGTTCGATGCCGCCGATGACTGGATCGCCGAACAGGCCGGCCCGCGCAGCCTCGTCATCACGGCGGACATTCTGCTGGCGCAGCGGGCACTGGAGAAGGGGGCGCGCGTGCTCGGCCCCAATGGCAAGCCGTTCACGGATGCCTCCATCGGCAATGCCGTCGCCGTGCGCGCCATCCATGCAGACCTCCGCGCGGGCCTCGGCGAAGGCGCGCCAAAGGGTGCCGCCCCGTTCACCAAGCAGGACCGGTCGAACTTCCTGAACGCGATGGAAGTGGCCATGGTCGCCCTGAAAAAGGCGGCCGGCTAGACGGGCCTCAGCGGACCGCCGGTTCCAGCAGGCGGAAACTGCCCGCGTCTGCATCCATTTCCACAAGCCCGCCTTCCGGCACAGTGAACTGGTCCGTCAGATGGCCGATGAAGGCGCCGGAATAGGCTGGCACGCCCAGCGGCTGCAGATGGTGCGTCAGGATTTCGCTCAGCGTAAAGCCGCCGATGCTGCTGCCCTGGCTGCAATCGGTGCAGTTGCCGACGATCACCCCCGCGACGCGCCCCAGAATGCCCGCCTGGCCGAGCTGCGTCAGCATCCGGTCGATGCGGTAGACCGCTTCGTCGATATCCTCGAAGAACAGGATCGCCCCGTCGAAATCGGGCAAATAGGGCGTGCCCACTAGGGCGGTCATGACGGTGAGGTTCCCGCCCAGCAGCCGCCCGCGCGCCGTGCCTGGCGTAATCGTCTGGGTACGCCATTTCCGCTGCACAAGCCGGTCTTCCCCGGCGACCGGGTTCACATAGTCCGGCATTGCGGCGTCGAACAGCAGCGGCTTGAACGTCTCCAGCGATTGCTGGCCCCAAGCGGAAATGCCAACCGGCCCGTGGAAGGTCACCATGCCTGTCCTGGCATGAATGGCCAGGTGCAGCGCGGTGATGTCGCTATAGCCGATCAGGGCTTTCGGGTTCTGGCCGATGAGGTCGAAATCGAGAAAGGGCAGGATCCGCGCCGTGCCCCAGCCGCCGCGCACGCTCATGATGGCGGCGACGTCCGGGTCGGCGAACATCTGGTTCACGCCGTCCGCGCGGGCCTGGTCGTCGCCCGCGAAATAGCCGTCGCGGTCCAGGATGTTATGCGCCCGTTTGGATTTCAGGCCGAGATTGGCGAGCGCCTCCTCGATCAGCTGGATGGCAAATGGCTCCCATGTGGCCGAGGCCGGTTCGATCAGGCCGACCGTGTCCCCCGCCTTCAGCCGCGGCGGCAGGAGAACCGGCGGCCCGCCTGTCGTCGCTTGCGCCTGCGCCGCCGCCTTCATAGCTATCTGAGGCCCCAGCGCCAGCATTGCACTGGCCGCCCCCAACATCTGTCTCCGGTTCATCCGCTCGACACGTCCTTCTTCGTTTCACACCGTTCAAGGGGCAAACATAGACGGACTTTCCGCCGCGACGCCAGAACACAACGCGGCCTGAGCGTGCAAGTCGACGGGTTGCTGACTTTCCGGGCGGCTCGAATTGGCCCTTGACTGCCGCTCCGCCGATATTGGCGGATGACGAAATCGCCCTTTCGCGACTTCAAGACCTCGCCCGAAATCGTCCAGTTTGGCGAGTCTGGCGCTCTGATGAATGTCCTGTTGAGCCTGACGCGACAACGGGCTGGCGCCGAAGTTGGGCAAACCGACCATAGGTCAGGCTTCTCCACACCCATTCCAGCGGCCCGTATTCAAAGATGAGCAGCCAGGCACGGCTGACCAGTGCGAGAGCGGTGAATATGCCAACACACACAAATGATTGCTCCCAACGGGTTAATGACCCCGCCAGTCCCAGCCCATACCAAGCCGAAACGTATGCAAGAGCTGCCGATTGGGCGATGTAGTTGGTGAGAGCCATGCGGCCGAGATGGGAAAGTCCTCCAGCAAGCCAGGCCATGACCTTTGTCCGGCTCCACAGGCTGACCAGCCCGACAATGCCAACGGCAATAAGCAACGAGGAGAGGGAATGAACAGGCTCTCCGAGGGAGTAGATGGAGTTATCAGCCGTCAGTGAGCTGAACTGCATCCAGGTCGCCAGTAAGGCAAGGGGCAATCCGATCCCGAGTCCCAGAATCATGGCTGGTTTTGCGAAGTTGCTGTCATTCTTGAGTAAGCCCCATTTCATGAACGCTGCGCCGATCGCGAAGAGGGCAAAGGATCGCCAATAGAGATAAAGGACACCAAAAACCTGAAAGGCCGCCAAGGCAGAGAGGCCACGCTCGAAATATGCTGAAGGAGGCCCGGCGCGCATTATGGATTGCTCCACGATGTTGCTTTGAGTCGCGTTGAGTCCTTCCACGGACATTATCTTGTCGAGAGCCGCCGCATCCAAGGGCAATGGGTATTCAACGCCTTCAACCTCAAATGAACCTTTTGCAAATGCAGACGATACCGCGTTGGCCGTTTCCTGAATTTCGCTGAGGGAATGCTCTGGCGGAGCGTCCGGCCTGCCGTTGACCTGCATTGCAAATGTGGCCCCGATAACCGTCAGGAAGGCCAGGCAGCGTACCCACATCGGCCATTTCAGGCGAGAGCCCAGAATGGCCACGACGATCATGATGGACGGGGCTGCGAGGAGTGCGACAATCGATGGTTCAGGACCATTCAGAATGAGCAAGGCCGACACGGTTGTCAAAAAGAGTATCACTCCAACCTGGAACAGCATGGCCGGTGTCCAGTTGCGGGCAAGCAGGAAGAAAACCGTACCGGTCACAGCGTAATTGACCAGGACGTCTGCCGGATAGAACAGGATCGCGTGGAAGATACCAAAGAGTGCGAGTACGAACATGCGGCGCATATAGATCCCGGTAAAAGGCTGTGCCCGGCTTTGTGCGCGCTCGATCTGCAGGGCGAATCCGATCCCGAATAAAAGTGAGAACAGGGTGATGAACTTGGTGTCGAACAGGGTGTGCAATATCGCCCAGTTCCAGACAGCTCCGGTCTCGCCGGGGACAACCCCGACCGGCGCATTGGCATAGTCCAGATCGCTGAAGAAAAACGGCTGGAACATTTGCTCTGCATTGATCAGCAGAATCCCGAAGAGTGCCAAACCGCGCAGCATATCGAGATGAACAAGACGCCCGGCCGCCGCAACCGGTCCCATGTGACCGGATTTTATGGGAGGAGAGCTGCCAGCCTGAGCTGATGGATTGCTTGCCATCTGAAATGTGCCTCGCAAGGGACGGGGTATGCTGATGATCAACTACCCCTTATAACAAGGTATCTAGTAATGTGAGCTAGTTGTGTCAAGATAGTGCCATGTCAAATGCCCCGTTCACCTCCAATTGGAAGACACAAGTGCGCAAAGGCGTGCTTGAACTCATCGTCATGCGCGCCCTGGCCAATAAGGATAGCTATGGCTATGCGCTCGTTGAGGCGATTAAAGAGACGTCTGGTGTCGAGATAACAGATGGTACGCTCTACGCGGTCCTTGTGCGCCTGAAACAGGAAGACCTTGTCGAGCCCTACTGGGGGGAAGCCGATAAGGGACCCGCGAGAAAATACTATCGATTGACCGATCTTGGCCGGACAACCTTGTCCGAAATGGATGCAATCTGGACCGAGACAGTTGAGTCTATTCTGCTCTCAAAAACGATTGGGAAAGAAGCATGAGCAAGAAATTTGAAACCACTGATAGCGCGGCCAAAAGATTGTTGCTTCTCCACCATTTGCGTGTCCGGCATTTACTGTCCGACCTGCCAGCTGCAGTTCGGCGGGAGCTGGAGACGGG
The DNA here is from genome assembly GCF_000685235.1 of Hyphomonas adhaerens MHS-3. Classification (NCBI taxonomy): domain Bacteria; kingdom Pseudomonadati; phylum Pseudomonadota; class Alphaproteobacteria; order Hyphomonadales; family Hyphomonadaceae; genus Hyphomonas; species Hyphomonas adhaerens. The sequence continues at coordinate 547,372 of NZ_ARYH01000001.1, read as the reverse complement.
GTTGGATGACCACCTCGCTGAGGTTTTTGATCATATTCCTGGAGCGGATGATCATGAGCGCCTGAAGGTGGCGCTGGAGCGGTTGGGCGATCCGCGCGATTTCCTCGCGCCGCTCATCGGGGATGTGCTGTTGAGCCAGTCTGGTGGTACGGCAAGGCCTTCAGCCCTGGTATCCAACATGTTTGCGCTTGCGACGTCGGGCGCAAAGTCTCTTGTGACCCTGGCGTTCAATGCCTTTCTTGGGGTGACCGGCGCAATCATGTTGATTTTTTCGGTCGCTTTTTTCCTGCGGCCGGGAATGGCTGGTGTGTTTCCAACAGGCGAGGATGGCTACCAGGTCCGTATCATGGGCTGGCCAACGGACGAGGTATCCGTTTTGCCCGTATGGGGGACGCTGGTCATTGGCCTGGTCGGGCTTGGATTACTCTACTTGTCGCAACGCTGGATGTGGCGGGCTGCGACGTCATTGATTGCACGCGCATTTCCAGCTGTCTGAGTCGCGGTCGGGATATTGTCAGGCGACGGGATTGTCGCGCCGGCCTCACAGGTTCATCTGGCTCTGGGTGGTCAGGGCGACGAGCTTGCCGTCTTCGCGTTCGATCCGGGTCTGCCAGACCTGCAGGCGGCGGCCGATGCTGACCGGGGTGGCGGTCGCGGTGAGGACGGAGCCGGCGGGCGCGGCGGCGATGAGGTTCGTCTTGCTCTCAGGCGTGGTGGTCGTCTTCGCGCCGTCCGGCAGGTTGAGGAAGGCGCCGAGGGCGCCGGCGCAGTCAGCCAGCGTCATCAGGAAGCCGCCATGGGCGATGCCGCCCGCCGTGCAGAGATCGTCCCGGACGGTGGCCTGCGCGACGACCTTGTCCTTTCCGGCCTCGATCACCTGAAAGCCGATCAGTTTGGCGAAAGGCATGGATGCGGCCAGGGCGGTAAGCTCGTCTGAGGTCATTTCAGGCTCCTGTAGAGGGTGTATAGAGGGTCTGTATATTGTGTTCTTGAGTGTCTGGCGGGGGCCTTGTCCAACACGCTATCCACCCGGCGGGGGAGGCCAAGGCCTGCCCGCGCGGCAGCTCGCACTTGCCCTTAACCGCTTTCATGCTAGAGCCCGGTCATGAACGGGATCACACTTCACAAGGGCGACCTGCCGGCCGAAATCGATTTCGGCCCTGTTGTCGCCATCGACTGCGAGGCCATGGGCCTCAATCTCCATCGCGACCACCTGACGCTGGTGCAGCTTTCCAGCGGAGACGGAACGGCGCATCTGGTGCAGCTGGGGCGGGACTATGACTGCCCGAACCTGAAGGCGCTGCTGACGGATCCGAAGGTCGTGAAGATCTTCCATTACGGCCGCTACGACATCGCCATGATGCTGCGCTGGATGGGAATCACCTGCGCGCCGGTCTGGTGTACGAAGATCGCCTCGAAGCTCGCCCGCACCTACACGGACCGCCATGGCCTGAAGGATGTCGCCCGCGAAGTGGCCGGGGCGGAGTTGTCGAAAGCGCAGCAGAGCTCGGACTGGGGCACGGCCGAGCTCAGCGATGCGCAGATGCAGTACGCCGCCTCCGATGTGCTGTACCTGCACCAGATCAAGGCAGGGCTGGAAGCCATGCTGATCCGCGAGGGACGCCTTGAAATTGCGCAGGCCTGCTTCGATTTCCTACCCATGCGGGCCCGTCTGGACCTGGCCGGCTGGGACGAACAGGACATTTTTGCCCATAGCTGACCGCTGGTCATGCCTTCGCCGCTTTTGTCATGGCAGGATCGCGGGTACACAAAACAGCTGAGTTGCTTACAGGTTCGCCACCGGCATGGACGCCGCCACACATCATGATCCGGCCTCGCTTTGGGCCCCGCGCCGCCAGCTGACGCTGGCGCAGGCCCGCAAGCGGTCTGAACGGGTGCGGATGCTGCGCATGCTGTTTGTGGCTGGCGCGGCGGTTTCGATCGGTTTCTTCGCCGGTCACATCATCAAAAGCGCCCTGACCAGCGAGTCCCAGCCTGTCAGCGTGTCGAAGGGCGATTCGGTCACCATGGTGAACCCGCGCTTCACCGGCCGGGATTCCACGGGCCAGAGCTTTCAGATCACGGCAGATGCGGCCCGCCGCCGCCGCGGCGAAGGCCAGACGGTCGACCTGGTCGCGCCGGTCCTCACTGACGAGACGGGCAGCCTGGTCAGTGCCCCGTCCGGCATGTACGACCGCGCCGCGGGCATTCTGGAACTGTATGACAATGTCAGCATCACCGACGCGTCGGGCTATACGTTCGTGTCGAAGGGCGCGCGGGTCTTTGTCGGGGAAGGCCGGATCGAGGGGCTTTCGCCGCTGAAGGGAAAAGGTCCCCTTGGCGACATCCGCTGCGACTCGTATGAAGTTCTCGACGATGGCGACCGCGTTGTCTGTGTCGGCAATGTGCGCACTGTAATATATCCGGCGCCCGCCAGGGCGGCGCCGGTCCAGATGGAAACGACGGGTGAAGGTGAAACAGATGGCTCGAATTAGGATTCTCGGCGTTCTGCTGGCGGGCGGTTTCGCGGCTTTCACTGCCCCGGCCCACGCACAGATCTCGTCCGAAGGCGGGCCGATCTACATCAATTCCGACCGGACAGAGAGCCTTGAGCGGGAACGCAAGGTCCTGCTGATCGGCAATGTCGACATCCAGCAGGGCGATGCCCGGCTGCGCGCCGACAAGGTGACGATGGTCTTCGCCAGCAAGGAAGGCGATGCCACCAGTACGGTGGGGGGCAGTTTCGGCCAGATCGAGTCCATGACGGCTGATGGCGATGTCTTCTACGTCACGCCCGAGCTGAAGGCGAAAGGGGACCGCGGCGTCTATGTGGCGAGCAGCGACACGATCACGATGACCGGCAAAGTTGCCCTGATGCGCGGACGCGATGTGGCAGAAGGGAAAGTGCTCAAGCTTGAGATCACGAACCGGCGCACCACATTGGATGGCGGCGATGGCCGCACCCGCATGATGATCGACCCCGATTCCGAAACCGGGTCGAATGGGTAAATTTAAAAGGGATCGTGAAACCGATCTTAAGCATGTGAAGGTAACAGTCGTACCGGGCAACAAACGCCCGCACTGAAAGGGATTCCAGAGAAAGATGACCGAGTCGGCCGAAGGCCTTGTCGTTAAGAATATTGCCAAGTCATTTGGCAAGCGACAGGTCGTGCGGGATGTCTCGCTTTCTCTTCAGCGCGGAGAGGTTGTTGGCCTGCTTGGACCCAACGGGGCCGGCAAGACGACCTGCTTTTACATGATCATGGGCCTGATCGGCGTCGATACGGGAGAGATTTCGATCGACGGCGAGGATGTGACCCGTCTTCCCATGTATCAGCGCGCACGCCTCGGCGTGGGCTATCTTCCGCAGGAAGCCTCGATTTTCCGGGGCATGACAGTGGAAGAGAATGTACTGGCCGTGGCGGAACTGGTCGAAAAAGACCGCGCCGCCCGGATGGCACAGGTCGACAGCCTGCTCAGCGAACTGCACGTGGAACATCTGCGCAATCAGGCCGCCACTTCCCTGTCGGGAGGTGAACGCCGCCGCGTCGAGATTGCCCGTGCGCTCGCATCACGTCCAAGCTTCATGCTACTGGACGAACCGTTCACCGGTATCGACCCGCTTGCCATTTCCGACATTTCCGACCTTGTCCGCTACCTGAAGCAGCGTGGCCTGGGCGTCCTGATTACGGACCACCAGGTGCGCGAAACGCTCCAGATCGTCGACCGGGCCTATGTCATGTATGATGGTGAAGTTCTCTTCGACGGCCCGCCTGACAGCGTGCTGAAGAACGAGGATGTGCGCAGGGTCTATCTGGGTGAACAGTTCGCCGCTTGATTTTAGGGGGCGCGGCTTATGGCCATGAAACAATCACTCGACATGCGCCAGGGCACGTCCCTGGTCATGACGCCGCAACTGCAGCAGGCGATCAAGCTTCTGCAGCTTTCCAACCAGGAACTTGCCGAGTTCGTCGAAGCCGAGATCGAACGCAATCCGCTGCTTCAGAAATCTGAAGACAATGACGGCGCCGGTGAAGGCAGCGAACCGGCCCGCCGCGAAGAGATGTCGCTCGACGATTCTTCCGGTATGGGCGAGGCACGCGAACAGCTGGATGCGCCGGGTGAGGATGTTTACGAGCCGGGCACGGGCTCCGACAATGCCATGCCGGCCGGAGTTTCCGGCCCATCCGCCAAGGCAGACTGGTCCGGTATCGGGGCAGGGCCTGCCAGCGACGATTACGACATGGCCTCCAATACGTCTTCCAATGTGTCGCTGAACCAGCACCTGCATGACCAGTTGCAACTGGCTGGTCTGTCGGCGGCCGACCGGCTGATTGCGGCCCGCCTGATCGACGAGACCGATGATGGCGGCTACCTGCGCACGACGGTCGAGGAGGTCGCAAAAGACCTTGGTGCCGACGAAGCGAATGTCGAGGCCGTGCTGCACGTCTGCCAGGGCTTTGAGCCGACGGGCGTGATGGCCCGCTCCATTCCGGAATGCCTGGCGCTGCAGCTGAAAGAGCGCGGCCGCTACGACCCGGCCATGGAAGCGATGATCGAGAACCTCGCGCTCGTCGCCAAGCATGACCTGAAAACCCTGTCGGACCGTTGCGGCGTCGGCAAGGAAGACCTGATGGACATGATGTCGGAGCTGCGCCAGCTCTCTCCGAAGCCGGGCTCGGGCTATTCCTCCGATACGACCATCGCCGTCCAGCCGGATGTCTATGTGCGCGAGCTGCCGAATGGCATGTTCGCCGTCGAACTGAACTCCGACACCCTGCCGCGCGTGCTGATGGACAAGGCCTATTATGCCGAAGTCTCGGCCCTGAAGATGCGCGATCAGGAGAAGGAGTTCATCTCCGAATGCGCCGCCTCCGCCAGCTGGCTCATCAAGTCACTGGACCAGCGCGCCCGCACCATCCTCAAGGTGGCGAGCGAGATCGTCCGCCAGCAGGACGCCTTCTTCGCGCATGGTGTCGCACACCTGAAGCCGCTGAACCTGAAACAGGTGGCCGATGCGATCGAGATGCACGAATCGACCGTTTCCCGCGTCACGACCAACAAATACATGTCGACGCCGCGCGGCCTGTTCGAGCTGAAATATTTCTTCTCCGCCGCTATCCCGGCGACCGGGGGCGGGGAGGCGCATTCCGCCGAAGCCGTCCGCTACCGGATCAAGCAGCTGATCGACAAGGAAGACCCGGACGACGTTCTGTCAGACGACCAGATCGTGGAAATCCTCACCGGCTACGGCGTCGAAATCGCCCGCCGCACGGTCGCCAAATACCGCGAAAGCCTGCACATCCCCTCCAGCGTCCAGCGCCGCCGCATCAACCGCGCCAGCTGAGCGAAGTCGAAGCACGAGCGCAGCCTACTCGGCGGCCGGCTCCGCAAACATCTCGTTGAGATACGCCGCCAGGCGCACGCCGCCTTTTGACAGCTGCTGGCGCAGGAAGCCGCGGGTTTTGTAGACATAGTCGTAGGACAGGATCTGGCTGTCCGGATAGATCTGGTCACGGATGGCCGCGCTCTCGTCGGCCCATTGGCCGGGTGTGGTGGCAGACCAGACGAGGATGTCTTCGGCCGTGATCTTTGCGGTTAGCCAGTCGGTCCATTCCGTGTAGGACAGCTCCTGATTGTTGATCAGCAGCTCGTCCCAGACCTCGTGCAGGTTTGTCAGCTCTTCGAAGAAATAGCAGGTGAAAGAATTGCCGCCCCGGTCTGTGCCATTGCCGGCGTGCAGCGGCTGTTGCAGGTCACCGACAAGGTGGATGATGAAGCGGAGCGCGAGCTGGCGCTGTTCCAGTGGCTGGGTCTCGTCGAGCGCGATGGCGCGGAAATGCGCCAGCGCCGTGATCGCGTTCCCCTCCGGCGGCGGGGTGATGTCGGCATAGACCTCGCCTTCCGGGATGGTGACATAGTGCCAGGGATTGGCCTCGCGGCGCCAGAAGTCCGACGTGTCGGAGCGCATGAAATCCGGCCAGTCAGAGGCTTCCGCCATGCTCTCCGTTCCGAGGATGTCTTCGACCGCGATAGCGGCCTCGTCGCTCAGATACTCGTCCGCCACGGCAGCGACGACGCGGTGGCCGGTCTTGCCCCAGGCAAAGGCCGGGGAGGCGATGGTGGCGGCAAGGGCGAGGCTGAGCAGCAGGCGGCGCATGGCGGGTCTCCGGCAGGGAACGGGGCAGGGAAAGGACTGCCAGACAGGTGCCGTCATTTCCCGCCAAGGGCAAGCGCGTCGACGTCACGGCGCTGCGGCAGGCTGGGCTGTGCGCCAGGCCGTGTGCAGGCAAGCGCTCCGGCGGTCACCGCGAAAGCAAGCGCGTCCTGCGGGGCCATGCCCTCGATCAGCGCGACAGTGAGCGCGGCGGTGAACGTATCGCCCGCGCCGACCGTGTCGACGACCTGCACCTTCGGCGGTACGGCGCGCGCGATTTCCTCACCGGCCTTGTAGAGCACCGCGCCCTGGGCACCGAGTGAGACAGCCACATAGGCGCCCGATACGCTCAGCTGGTCACCATAGGCTTCGGCCTCGGTTTCGTTGACGCAGATCAGATCCGCTTCGGCGAGGAGCGCGTCAGGGACGGGCAAGGCGGGGGCAAGATTGAGACTGACAAAGCCCGTCGCCTTCTGCGCCGCCGCCAGCAGGGTCGGTACGGGCACTTCCAGCACGCCCATCATGTGGGTGATCGGCAGGTGTGCCACATCGTCCGGACGCAGCACATTGTTGGCGCCGGGGCAGACGACGATCAGGTTCTCGCCGGAGGTGGCATCGACCGCGATCAGCGCCACGCCCGTCGTCTCGCCATTCACATTAGCCACCTGGGCGAGGTCCACGCCGCCCGCCTGCAGCAGGTTCAGCGCCTCGTCGGCCATATCATCGGCGCCGACGGCCCCGACCAGCTGCACGTCCGCGCCGAGGCGCCGGGCGGCCAGCGCCTGGTTTGCGCCCTTGCCGCCGGGATGACGGGCAAGCCGGGCGCCGCCAACTGTTTCACCCGGCCGGGGCAGGGCGGGGCCGGTGGCCACGATGTCGAGATTGATGGAGCCGACAATGGTGATCATGCGCGTTCCATCAATGAGGCGATGAGGTCGAAGAAACCGTCCGCATCTGCGGTGGTGACCCAGTCATGCGGCCCCCCCGGCGCTTCGGCGAGACAGGTCTGGCCGAAGCGGTCGCCTTCGTCCGTCACGACGCTGACGGTCGTTGCTTTCGCTTCGAACAGGTGCGGCGCCAGCAGGAAAGCGACCGTGGACGGGTCGTGCATCGGCGACTTGCGGCCTTCCTTCCAGCGGCCTTCCAGCTCGTTTCCGGCTTCCAGCAGTTGTACCATGATGGCGGCGCGCTCGGTCGGAACGGCTTTCAGGCGTTCGATACGCGGCAGTTCTGCGCGGACCGTATGCGTGACGTCGAGGCTCATCACCGTGGCCGGGATGCCGGACCTGAACACGATGGCGGCCGCGTGGGGGTCTGCGAAGACATTGAACTCCGAGAAGGGGGTGATGTTGCCGCCTGCGCTGTCGGCACCGGCCATCAGGACGAGGCGGGAAATCCCCTCGGCGATCGACGGGTCGAGGGTCAGGGCCGCGGCGATGTTGGTCATCGGGCCGGTAACGACAAGTGTGTACTCGCCGGGCGCTGCCGCTTTCAGCGTTTCGACAAGGAACGTCACCGCATGGCCGTCTTCCAGAGGCATATCCGGTTCAAACGGATCCAGCCCGGCAATCCCGCTTTCGCCGTGGAAGTCTTCCGCCGTCACCGGCGCGCGCAGGATGGGGCCGGGGCAACCCGCATAGACCGGCACGTCGCCGCGATTCATCAGCTGGCACATCATGCGGGCGTTCCGGCTGGTCAGGCGGAGCGGCACGTTTCCGGCCACCGTCGTGATCGCGCGCACGTCCAGGGCATCGCTGGCCAGCGCCATCATCAGCATGACGGCATCATCAACGCCGGGATCGCAATCTATGATCAGGGGCAGGCTCATGCGTGGGAGGCCCGCTCGGCCCTCAGGTCAGCGATTGCATCCAGAAACGGCTTATCCAGGGGCGGGCTGTCCATGGGCATGCCCAGTGCTTCGAGTGCCATGTCTGCTGTTACCCTCTCCCTTTTGCGTCCTTTCAGCCGGGCGATCATGCGGCTGGTGGCGACAGTGCGCCCCTTCGAGACGAATGTATGCCGGAAACACATATAGGTTCCGTCCCAGCCGACCATACGGGTCTGCAGTTCGAATTTCTGGGGAAACTTCATCGAGTGGAAGTAGGTCAGCGCTTCATGCTGGATGATGGGAATCCAGCCGCGCTTGCGGAATGTCTTCATCGTACCGGTCCGGAACATGAAGTTCATGATGCCGAGATCGGTGATCGAGGCGTATCTGGAATTGGTCATGTGCCCCATCGGGTCATGGTCGCCGATCCAGACCCCGGTGCGGATCGTGTGCACATCGAGGATGTGAGTTTTCGTCTTCGCGAACCAGGCCCAGAGCATGATCCGCAGGAGCCGGAAAAACAGGTTCATGGGGGCGTATCGCCTCCTCGTCACAGGTCCAGACACGACGGAAAGTTGCCGTCACCTGCAATTGCCATTGCACGCGCCGCGCTTCCTCCCGTTCGCGACTATGGGGCGGAGCGCGCCGAATGCAAGTCCAAGCCGGGTTGCAGGGCTGCTCCCGGCCGGTGCCCTCGGGACAGGCGCAAAAAAAGGGTCAGTTCCTTCTGAACTGACCCGTTAAGCAGGTAAGATGGAGAAGCACCAGCTATTGGAACTTCACAGGGCTTATGCATGGCCTCTCCCGACCGTTCCAAAGGAACGGGGAATTATGATTAATAAAACAAGGAATTGAATTAAGTCTTCCGGCGCCGTCCATAGAGGATGAGCAGGGCGACCAGCCCGATGGAGGTACCCTGGCTGGAGAAAGCCTCCAGCATCAGGGCGAAGAACCATGAAGGCAGATTGGTGCGGGTTTGCGCGTCGGTCAAAAGGTTGCCGCTGCCCTGGCCGAGCAGTTCGGCATTGGCCGCCTCGATCTTGGCCTGAAGCGTATCCCGGCGTTTGGCGAGCCCGAGTTCATTCTGGGCATCGCGATAGGGTTTCTGCTCGGTTCGCCCGACGCGTTCCACTTCGGAGAGATAGGCCTCCAGTCCCTCGACCGACCGGGTCTCCGGCGGGATGCCGTCCAGCTGGCGCCGCCAGTCCGCGATCTGGGATTCCAGCACGCCGCGATTGGCGTCGGCCCGCACGACTTCCTCGGCCGCGGCCGTATTGTTTGCAGCGATGTAGCGCTCGGTGCCGATGATGGATGTGCCCATGCCGGCGATGGCGAAGATCAGGGCGCGCCAGCCTTCCTTCATCCGGTGATTGGCCGTGTGCCAGTAGAAGAAGGTAAACCCGCCGAAAGAGATGACCGCGGCGATCACGCCGGTCCAGCCCCAGATGCGGGACTGCAACGGATCGGCCACCGAGCTGGAGAAGGCCTGGTAATTGGCGAAGCCGGACAGCGACGCCGCGGCAAGCCCGGCCATGAGGAAGACCAGCGCCAGCAGGGAGATGATGAATTTCTCCCCGTTGAAGGGTTTCTTTTCCTTCGGTTTCAGGTGCGGGAAGCGCTCTTCCAGCCGGTCTGCCTCGCCGAGCGTCCTGACTTTCGCCTCCTGTTTGGCGAGGTTGCGGCTCACCCTGCGCGGGACAGGGGCGAAATCGGCATCCTGAACCGGTGGTCGGACAGCCGGGACGGCGGCGTCCTGATCCGGAATCGGTTCCGCATCGAGGGGCAGGGGCTGCATCTCGTGGATGCGCTGGCGGCGGACCTCTTCCTTCAGGCGGACGAGGTCTGTGAAGCTGCCATGGCTTTCGCAATTGGGGCACCAGAACGTCCCGAGCCTCGGGTTCAGGACCAGCGAGTTTTCCCCGCCTTCGCGGCAATCCGGGGTCAGGTCGCACAGCGTGCGGACTTCGCTTTCGTCCTGGCTCGACTCGAAGTCGACACCGAGTTCCTCAAGCTGCTGGATCGCCTGCAGGAGACGCTCATCCGCCATGAAGTTCTGACCCCGTTCGCAAGACGCGAACGCGCCCGGCACAGGGTTTGTCTATCCGAAAGGCCACGCTGCAGTCACCCCCGTCTGTCACCCGTGCCGACTGCGCCGGGAACCTGGTGGCGCCGCGGGCACAATAACGCATACGTGACGCCTGTTTCAGCTTTACGGCGGCGGGGGACTCTTTAAGAATGTGAAGGTCCTCTATTGTCCGGATAGCGATCCGGATGGGGGCCGCATGACATCTGGAGGAACTGAATGACACTGCCGCGCTCCCTGGCGATTCCGAAGACCTGGAAAACGTTCAATTATGCCAGCTTCTTTTCGGCTTTCGGGTATCCCGTTCTGGGCGTTGCGCTGTTCGTCACCATGGTCCTGCTGGGCATCTTCCTCAGCCATCTCACCTTTCACTGGTGGTACATGCTGATCGCGTTTGCCGTGATCGCGTTCACGATTTTCGTCTGCAATGCCGGCATCGGCCCGCTGCACCGCATCCTGCAGCACAGGGCGGGGGAGCTCGCCGTGCCGGGGCAGGTGCTGACCATGATCAATCTGGTCATCGCCATGCAGGGCAATGTGAAAGACTGGGTGAACTATCACTCCCAGCATCACCGGTTCTCCGACAAGCCGGGCGATCCGCACAACCCGTTCGAATCCAAGCGCTGGGCCTGGGTCGGCTGGATCCTGTGGCGCGACAAGAAAGACATGGAACGCCCGCTGGCCATGTGGCTGAAGAACCAGCCGGTCATCGTGTGGATGGACCGTTTCTACAATGAAATCAGTCTCGTCGTGCACCTCGTCATCCCGGCGGCGATCTATCTGATCGTCTGGGCGGCGGGCGGGTCACTGGTGCTGACCGCGCTGCTGCATGCCAGTGTCGTGATCGGCCGGGCCATCCAGTTTCACGCGACCGTCTACGGCATCAATGTGCTGGGCCACCTGAAGACGCCGGTCTGGGCCGACCATCTGATCGGTCTGCTGACAGGCGGCGAAGCCTTCCACGACCATCACCACAGCCAGCCGACCAGTGCGCTGCACCGGCCGCGCAAGGGCGTGTGGAACCGCATCGTCGATTACAATGGCACGATCCTGCTCGCCATGGAGAAAATCGGCTGGGTGCGGAACCTGCGCATCGCGCCGCAATTCGCCTGACGGGCGTCCCGCGAACACACTCACAAACACCGTCTATGGACCGTCTATAGACCCTATAAAGACCGAAACTGAATTTCAGTCTGATACATATCTAAAGCCAGGCGATCTGCTGATGAAGGTCATTCGCGATCGTCTGAACAGACTTGCGGTCCGTATCGACGGAGACGTCTGCAATACCGGATCGCTTCAGGAGGCCTGACAGCTCAAGCGCCCGGCGCTCATGCCATGCGCGGCCCGTTCCGATTTCCCTTTTCCGGACCCGGCCAAGAAGCGTCTCATCTGACGCCCCGAGCTCGATCACCACGCTTCGCCTGGCCCCGACAGCCTGTTCAATGCGTTTTGCCCCTTCACGCGTTTCAATGACGCGGGCGACGATGAGGTTTCTGACGCCCTGTTCGAATGCATGGGTCCAGATGGCGCCAAGGTTTTTCAGCGCGATTTTCTCGCCAAACCGGTCATCCTCCGGGCGGGGATAGGTTTTGGACAGGCCGTCGAGGTCGACAAAGGTGTGTGCGACCCCTGCGGACTCGAGTGTTCCGCTCAGTTCTTCACCCAATGTCGTCTTGCCGACCCCCACAGGGCCGCTGATCAAAACCAGATTGGTGTCCGACATGTCCATTCAGACACTCATACCTCGACCGGTGCAGATGTTAAGCGGCATGCCGATATTCAGAAACGCAAGGTCGTTGGCATCTTCATACGGAAGAAACACGCCGAAACTGAACGCCTGTTCAGACTGGGCGGCCCGCCGGTTCGCTGGCGGGCCTTTTACCTTCCAAACGGCAACAAGCCGCCACGAACGCGCCCCAATCCGGGCCGATCCTTTTGCTTAATCGGGCCGTGGGGGCTTGAGACGCACAGGGGCCGGCTGTTCCGGTCACAAAACTGGTCACAAGAACTGGAAGGGACGCCCAGATGAAATCCTTCATCGCAAAACTCACACTCGGCGCGGCTGCGATTGCGCTGGCAGGGACGGCCAGTGCCAAGGTCCTGCCTGAACCACCAGAAGATCCGGGGGCGGTACATTCCTATATCCTGCTCGACCGGACAGGCTCCATGTCCGACATCTGGGACGAGGCGCTTGGCTCCGTCAATGCCTATGCCGCAAGTGTCGGCGAGGCCGACGAAGGCGAGGTGGATGGCGAGGATATCGAGACCGATGTCACGCTCGCCGTCTTCGACTACCAGGACGGCATGCAATTCGACGTGTTGCGCAAAGGCGTGAAGGCCGAAGACTGGAACGACGTCACCAATGACGAGGCCAATCCGCGCGGCATGACGCCCCTGTTCGACGCGATCGGCCGCATGGTGAACCTTGCCGAAGCCGACAAGCCGGAAAAGGCCGTGATCGTGATCATGACCGACGGACGCGAGAATTCCTCCCGTGAACTGACGAAAGACGGCGCCAAGGCAGCGCTGGCGCGGGCAGAGGCGAAAGGCTGGGAAGTTGTCTTCCTCGGCGCCGAATTCGCCAGCTTTGACGATGCCGAAAGCGTTGGCATGGATGCCCGCAAGACCATGGCCGTCGGCCAGGGCAGCATGCAGGACAGCATGTCGGCCCTCGCCAAGAAATCCCGCGCCTATGGCAAGGGCGAGGAGGCGGAGATCGAGTTCAACGAGGAAGACCGCGCCCTCGCCGACGAGGAAGGCGTGAAGGAACGCCAGAACAAATAAGACCCATTCACTGGAACCTCCAACGGGCAGCTCCGGCGACCCCCTGCACCAAGCGCGCCCGGAAAAGGAAGCCCGCCTCAGCAATGAGGCGGGCTGTTTTCATCATTGACGGTCGGCGCCAAGACGATGGTTGGTTCCAGTTTTTTGTTTGAGCCGTTATTCCGTCGATCCACATTCGCCCATGTAGCTAATGCTGGTTTCAGCCTGGAGGGCTTCGCATGCATTTGTGTATGTCTTGCCGTCACAACCGCACACCGGGGCGATCTCTTCAGTACAGGCGTCCGGCTTCGTGAAACAGTGTCCACCACTGTCTGTTGAACCACAGAAACCGATTGGAAGGAGGCAAACGTCGTCAGAATTCTCACACATTTGCGGAGCGTTCTTGCCGCCGCATGTCGAGGTGTAAGGGAAATGGATGCCGTACTGAACAACGACGTCAATGCTTCCGTCATCAGGATCGATCAGCGCTGGGGTTGTGTTGGCGTTATCTTCTGCCTCGTCAATTGGCGTGCAGATGCCGGACATATCATCAGAGCCCGGAATGGGTTTGCAATACGCTGTAACGCCGTCACCTTCACACGTTGCTTCAGTGAATCCTCCGCAGACTTCGCCGATCGGCACGGTATGTTCCCCCTTTGCTACTGGCGCGCCAGGCGCACAGGCGGCAAAAAGTGTGATGCAAACGGTCACCATAGGTATTTTGCACATTGGATTTGTCTCCCACCTTATTCCCGAAAACACTTTAGCATGAATGCAGATCAACCAAAAGGTGTGCCGCATTGTGCGTCCGGAGAATTGGATCAGGCCACAGGGCGGTGCGCTGTTCGCTCTGGTCACATGGACTTGGGCACCGTCGCTCCGGTATGTTCCTCCCATGACCGATAATTTCCTCGACAAAGTTTACCGCGTTTCCGGCAATGACGGGATGCGCGACCTCTACAATGCATGGGCGGGCAAATACGATCAGGACATCCTGAAAACCGGCTACGCCACGCCGCGGCGCGTCGCCGAAGCGCTTGCAGCTGTCCTGCCGGACAAGGACGCGCCGATCCTGGACTTCGGATGCGGCACCGGTCTGTCGGGCGCAGCCCTGGCGGAGGCGGGCTTCACGCAGATCGACGGCACGGACCTGTCCGGCGAAATGCTCGCCGTGGCGCGAAACAAGGGCATCTATAACAAGCTGTGGGAAACGGACCCGTCCGTGCCCCTGCCGGTCAAGCCGGGGGACTACCGGGCGGTGACGGCGATTGGCGTGATCAGCGTCGGAGGGGCACCTGCGTCGGTCTATGACGACCTGCTCGCGATCCTTGCCCCCGGTGACCTGCTGGCCTTTTCCCTGAATGACCAGAGCATGGCGATGGACGACTATGGCGGCCGCCTGAAGCGCAGCATCGCCAGCGGCGAGGTTGCCGTCCGCTTTGAAGAATACGGCCCGCACCTTGCGGCGCATGGCGAAAACGCCGGCGCCACGGTCTATGTGCTGGAACGGCTCTGAGGCGGGCAGGGGCTAGTATGACTGCGCCGGTTTGACCCGCGAGGTGGCCCGGTCGGCATAGAAACCCGCGATCAGATCGCTGAGCGGTTTGTCCGTGTCGCCATAGTCGATGCCGTCGGTCCACAGGGCGGCGGTGCAGAGGTCTGACATGAAGCGGCCCATCCGGTTACTGTCCGGGTCGACGCCGTTATAAGTCTCGTTGCGGATCTCAAAGGCGTGCCGGTTCGTCTGGTGGAAACTGTCCAGAAGGCAGGCGCGTTCTTTCGGGGAGGTGGTGGCCATCAGGTCCGGCCAGTCTTCGCCCACGTCCGGTTCCATTTCGCAGAGACGGAAGACGGTTCCGGTCGTCAGGCCGTCGCAGGCGGCCGGCGCGGCGAGGATGTCTGACATCAGGCTTTCTGCGCGGGCCTGCGCCGCACGGGCTTGTTCCTGCTGCTCGAGCACCGCCTCCAGCACCCGTTCCTCATCAGATTTTTCCGATGCGCGCTTGTTACCGTACCAGACGAATGCTGCCAGCCCGAGGCCGCAAATGAGCAGGATGAATGGGATCAGCGTCTTCATGGATTTCCCCCCTTGGGATTCGTTTTCCGGGAGCATAGCAGGCCTGCCCCGGTGCGGCAGGCCATCCGCCTGACAAAGGTGGCCAGACCCGTTAGGCTGGCGGTGAGGAGATTTACATGACCGAACAGACCACGCCGCCCTTTCCCATCACGCAAATTCTGGTGCCCGTCGACATGCGCCACAAGGAGGCGTCCCGATTGGCCATAGAGTCTGCGGTGTACCTGGCCGGTCCGGCCGGGGCGAACGTGTCGATTCTCACGGTCACCAATCCGCTGGGGACGCACCTCACGGAAATGCCGGAAGCCCGCAAGCCGGAATTCGACGCCTTCGTGGCGGAGGAAGCCGAACGGCTCGGCCACGCCATCACGCCCCTGTTCGAAAGCCATGAGGCGGTGAACGAGACGATCCAGAAGGTGATCGCAAAGCACGGCGTGGATTTTGTCGTCATGGCGACGCACCATCCCCGCCTGACCGACCATTTGTTCGGCTCGCACGCCTCACAGACGGCGCTGCACGCCAACTGCTCCGTGCTGATCCTCAGAGGGGGGTAACCCGCGGCATTCGTCGCGCGCGGCGGTGCGGCGTGAGTGCACTTTACTTCCGCTGCGTGGCGGATTATTCAGCGCGCCATGCTGAAGACACAGATCATTATTACCCCAAAGACGACCCGCCTTCGCGGGACGTTGCGGGTGTGTGCGATCTGAAACCAGCCACCCTCACCAACGTCCCGCCAAGGCGCGGGACGGCCATTTCCTGACAACGGCTCTCCCGCTCCAAAGGCTCCAAACCGGAGAATGCCATGTCACCCCGTTTTTCACGATCCAGTCCCCCCCGCGTCGGCGTTGTCGGCGCCACAGGCCTTGTCGGCAGCCTGATGCGCACGCTGCTGGAAGAGCGGGACTTTCCGCTCGCCTCGCTGCGCCTGTTCGCCTCGGCCCGGTCGGCGGGAAAGACCGTCCCGTTCCGCGGCACGGATATTGTGGTGGAGGACGTCGCGGCGGCGGATCTCTCCGGGCTGGACATTGTGTTCTTCTCGGCAGGCGGGGAAACCTCGCGCGTGTACGCACCGAAATTTGCCGAAGCAGGCGCGCTGGTGATCGACAATTCCTCCGCCTGGCGGAAGGACCCCGACGTGCCGCTGGTGGTGCCGGAAGTGAACGCCGATGCGCTGGCGGATATTCCGAAAGGCATCATCGCGAACCCGAACTGCACGACCATGGCGGCCATGCCCGTGCTGAAACCCCTGCATGACGCCTGGGGCCTGACGCGCCTGTTCGCCTCCACCTATCAGGCCGCGTCCGGGGCAGGGGTGGCCGGGTCGGAAGAACTGACCCAGCAGGTCGCTGCGGCGGCTGCCGGCGACATGGCCGGCCTCGCAGACAATCCGGCGGCGGTGGACTTCCCCGCGCCGCAGAAATGGGCCGTGCCGCTCGCCTTCAACGTCGTGCCGATGAACTATGTTCTGGGGGAAGACGGCTACACGGACGAAGAACTGAAACTGCGTGACGAGAGCCGCAAGATCATGGGGCTGCCGGACCTGAAAGTCTCCGGCACCTGCGTGCGCGTGCCGGTGATGACCGGGCACAGCCTGTCGCTCCATGCGGAGTTCGAACGGCCTGTCTCGGCTGAAGAGGCGGAAGCCATGCTGGCGAAAGCGCCGGGGGTTCAGGTGGACGCTGTGCCGAATCCGCTGGAGATGACGGGCAAGGACAATGTCAGCGTCGGGCGTATCCGCAAGGACAGCGCGCTGGACAACGGGCTCGTCCTGTTCGTGGTCGGTGACAATCTGCGCAAGGGCGCCGCGCTGAACGCGGTGCAGATCGCCGAAGCGCTGCTGGACCGTGCGGGCTGATACCAAAAAAACGCCGGACCTGTGAAGGTCCGGCGTTTGCCCATTCAACTTGAAGGCCTGGTTTACAGGGCTTCGATGATGGTGACGTTGGCGATGCCGCCGCCTTCACACATGGTCTGCAGGCCATACTTCTTGCCGCGTGCGCGCAGGGCGTAGATCAGCGTGGTCATCAGCTTGGTGCCGGAGGCGCCGAGCGGGTGGCCGAGCGCGATGGCGCCGCCATTGACGTTCAGCTTCGCCGGGTCGGCCCCGTGATGCTTCAGCCACGCAATCGGAACCGGCGCGAAGGCTTCGTTCACTTCGTACAGGTCGATGTCGGACATTTTCATGCCGGCGCGCTGCAGGGCGCGGTCGGTGGCGAAAAGCGGCTCTTCCAGCATGATTACCGGGTCACCGGCGGTGACGGTGAGATTGTGGATGCGGGCCAGCGGGGTGAGGTTGTGCGCCTTGATGGCAGCCTCGGAGGCAACCATGACGCCGGAGGAGCCGTCGCAGATCTGGCTGGCATTGGCGGCGGTCATGATGCCGTCATCCATCAGGATCTTCAGCTTCGCCATGCCTTCCATCGAGGCGTCGTAGCGGATGCCTTCATCCTTGTCGTGCATCACTTCATTGCCTTCCGGGTCGCGGCCCTTCAGGGCGACGATCTCGTCCTTGAAGGCCCCGGCCTTGGTGGCCTCAGCGCCGCGCTTGTGGCTTTCGACCGAGAAGGCGTCGAGCTGTTCCTTGGTGTGGCCATGCTTCTTGGCGATCATCTCGGCACCAACGAACTGGCTGAACTGCTTGATGCCGAACTTCTCTTTCACCGATTGCGGCGTCGGATCGGTCGGCACTTCGAACAGCTTGCCGGCACGCGCGTTGATACCCATCGGGCAGCGGGTCATGCTTTCGACGCCGGCGGCGATGACAAGGTCCTGCGTGCCGGACATCACGGCCTGGGCCGCGAACTGGAGGCTCTGCTGCGAGGAGCCGCACTGGCGGTCGATCGTGACGGCCGGAACGGACTGGGGCAGTTTCGACGCCAGGACAGCCGTGCGGCCGATCTGGGCGGCCTGCTCACCGGCCTGCGAGACGCAGCCCATGATCACGTCCTCGATGGCGGCCGGGTCGACGCCGGTTTCGTCCACGAGCGCGTTCAGGACCTGCGCGCCGAGATCGCCCGGATGCCATTCGGCGAGGGCGCCGCCGCGGCGGCCGCCGGCGGTACGTTTTGCTGCTACGATATATGCGTCTGCCATGTCACGCGTTCCTCTTCTAATATTTCCGGCACATTTATACGCCCGGAGTCCGGCTGCGCCAGCACTCTCCTAACGGAACCTGCCGCGAGGGAGGCTATCCGTTCCGGATCTCTGCAAACACGGGAAGGGATTTGCCGAAGGGGGCATGCGCCGCATTGGCGTAATGGCTGGCCACATCCGGCAGGCGCAGCAGCGGTTCGAGGATTCCGGTGGACTGCAGGACGGGATCGAGTGTCTCGCGGGTGGTCTCGTCCAGAGCGCGATAGCGGGCCTGCAGCATTTCAAGGCACCAGGCCCGGTACTGGGAGGTCTGAATGTCCCGGTAGGCCGTTTCCTGAAGGGTCATGCCATGGCGCGCTTCGCCAGCCTGCCAGGCAAGCGCATTGGCATTCAGCGCTTCAAGATGCGTCTCCGCCAGTTCGCGCAACAATGGCAGCAGATCGTCCGGGATACCGCTGGCGAGATCACCGCCGGTGCGGTAGGCGCGGGCATTCCAGACGCGGTAGACCCAGGCCATCACGCCGGAGGCCGTTTCCCGCATGATGATGCCGGGCACAGGGTCCATTGCGAAATGCCGGAAGAGGGGCCCCATCAGGCCGATATCGGCCAGCGTCGGCCGGTCGCCGAGCAGGAAGGGGCGGGCCTGAAAGATGGGTTCCAGCATGTCGAGGAGTTTGAGGTAGCTGCCTTCGACATGCGCGCGGGTGTCCGGCGTGACGCCGTCCCGGTCCACGAAATTATGCTTCTGGCGCTTCTCGGTCCGCCGGCGTTTGAGAAATCCGGGTGCCTTGATGTCCCGGCCCATCGCATCGGCGATCTGGCGGGCGAGCAGTTTCGAGGAGAGCGGATAGCTCCAGCGATAGTGCATGGCCGGACGCCAGAGCCATTCATCGGCATAATCCTCGATGAGGCGGCAGAGAAAGGCCTGGGCCGGGTCTTCCGGCAGGATCGGCGGATCAGGGTGCTGGGTCTCGAACCAGTCGATCATCGGGCTGGTGTCGGTCATCCAGCGGCCGTCCGTCAGTTCCACGGCAGGCATCTGCATGGCGCCGGTCTTTTCCGGAATGGTGCGCATGAAGTCCCTGGCCGTCATCGGGCAGAACTCATACGGGATTTCCTTGTAGCGCAGATAGGCTTCCAGCTTGCCCGTGAAATAGGAAACCTTGAGCCCGTAGACCTTCAGCATGATGCCCTCCCCGGCCGCTTGTAACGGCACTTATAGTGTCAATAGTTGCATCATCCGCCAAAACGCCGGCGGGCTCAAGCACCCATGACAAACAGGCGCCGGGCGGTGGCGGTGATGTGTTTCAGATACTGCTTCTGCGACCAGCCACAGGTCTGGGTCAGGTGTTCCCAGTTCGGCAGCAGCAAGAGCGTCCAGAGGAGGTCGGTTGCCTGCGGCGCGGGCATGCCGGAGGCGAGGTCTCCATCGCGCTTCAGGGCGTTGATGGCTGCTTCACAGCCTTCCCGCATGTCCTGCATGCGCTGGGCCCAGGCGCTGCGGGCTTCTTCATCCGTGGGGCTCATATCTATGAGCGCCCGGCCGATGGGGTAGATTTCAGGCAGGTAACCGGCCCACGCCTCAATGAAGGCATCAAGGCGTTCCCGGCCGGTTTTCGCGGCCCGGCTGGGCGCGAGGCGTGCGTCGGAGTCCTTTAATTCATCGACATAAAACGTCGCGCCGATCAGCAGGTCCGCGCGGTTGGCGAAGTGCAGGTAGACGGCCTGCCGGCTGATCCCGGCACGCTTTGCGATGTCGGACATGCGCACGCCTGTGCCGCTGCCTTCTGACAGCAAGTCGGCCGCGGCCTGGAGGATTTTTTGGCGGGTATCGGGATTCGGGCTTGACATAGTGTCAAGTGACCACCTATTTGACGCCGTGTCAATTGACATGGTGTCAAGCAAAAGGAGGCCGTCATGCGAATTGCTGTTTTCGGATCAACCGGCGGTGTTGGCCGTCATTTCGTGAACCAGGCCCTGGAGAAGGGCATGGCCGTCACGGCGCTTGTCCGGTCGCCCGGAAAACTGGCGGGCCTGCCCGAAGGCCTGACTCAGGTTACGGGCGACGTGACAGATGAAGAGGCGGTCCATCACACCGTCGCTGGGGCCGATGCCGTGGTCTGCGCGCTTGGCGCGCCGCTGCTGGACAAGAGCGGCATCCGGGCCACCGGTACGGCCAGCATCATCCGGGCGATGAAGGCCGCGCGCGTGAATCGGCTGGTCAGCCTCTCGTCCATCGGGGCAGGGGACAGCTATCCCCTGATCCCGGGGCTCTACAAATATTTCCTCGGCCCCCTGATGATGGAACGCATGTTCGCCGATCATGAGGCACAGGAAGCAGAGATTGCTGCCTCCGGCCTCGACTGGATCATCGCGCGCCCGGGTCCCTACAGGGATGGCGCCCGCACCGGCACCTATGCCCACGGTGTCACAGCTGACGTGCCGGACCGGAAGCTGAAGTTTCACATCAACCGCGCCGACGTGGCGGATTTCCTGATCCATCAGCTTTCGGACAATACCTACCTGCACAAGCCAGCCTGGCTGACCAGCTGACTGGCGAACCAAACCCTGTAATGGAGACTGATATGACCCCGCAATGGATGCTGCTTGCCAGCGAATTTTCCGTGATCGCATTTGCCCTCGTGGCCGGCGTGTTCCTCACCTTTTCCGACTTCGTCATGCGGTCGCTGGCGGCAACTCAGCCCGCTGGCGGGATCGAGGCGATGCAGCAGATCAACCGCAAGGTTTTCCGCACGCTGTTCATGGTCCTGCTGATCGGCATGGCCATCGTCTCGCCCCTTATGGCGGTGTGGGCCGTCCTGCAGGGGAGCGGGACGGCGACGACCTGGATCGTCTCGGCAGCGGTCACCTATGTGATCGGCACGTTCGGTGTGACGGTCGTCTTCAATGTGCCCATGAACGAACGCCTCGACCGGATGAACTATAACAGTGCCGTCGCGGCGGCCTACTGGCACCGCTATGTCCCGGCGTGGAGTTTCTGGAACACCGTCCGCACACTCGCCTCGGCAGCGTCTGCCATTTTCATGCTGATGGCTGTTGTCGCATTGGCGGCCGCCTAATTGGACACGTCCGTTCTGAAGTGGCCTGACGTGACCCAGCTTAGCCGGGCATATCAGCCGGGTTTCCATTCCCGCAGGATGCGGTAAGGCGTAAAGCTTGCCGGATCGCCATGACGGAGTTGCATCATGCTGGAATTTACCGCGCCCTCAGTGGTCTTGCTGGAAGCGGCCGCCCTGATTTTCATTCTCAGGATATGCGATGTCTCGCTAGGCACGTTGCGGCTGATCATGATTGCCAAGGGACACCGCCGCCCGGCGGCCATTCTCGGCTTTTTTGAGGTAACTATCTGGATTCTGGCCGTCAGTCAGGTTTTGACTGGCATTACCAATATCTGGGCGGTGCTCGGCTACAGTTCGGGGTATGCGGCTGGCACATCGATCGGTATGCTGATCGAAAGTCGCTTTGATCTGGGAAAGGTCGAGATCCGCGTTTTGTCACAGGATAAGAGCGATCAGATCCTCGATGCACTCAAGGCACTTGATGTCCGGGTAATCCAGATTTCTGTGGCCTCTTCAGGCCAACAGCTGCCAACCCTGCTGACAATCGTACCTAAAAGTCATGCTGTCGGCGTGCTGGCAGCCATCCGGAATGCCGACCCGGGCGCCTATGTCGTCATCGAGGATGTGCAGCGGGTGATCGTCCCCAAGATTGCGCGCTAGTCGTCAAAACCGAGGAAGGTGGCCGCTTCGTCTACGGACTTCCGCTTTGACACGACCGCGTTCGCCGGGAACGTCTCGTCCGGCCAGCCCATGGCGACGCAGGTCTGGATCACCTGATCGTCCGGGATGCCGGCCTCTTCGCGCACGACGGGGCTCTGCATGATGCCCTGGGAATTGATGACGCAGCCAAGGCCCCGGTTCCACGCGGCATTGACGATGCCATTGACGACGCCGCCACAATCAAAGGGCGGGATGTCGCCGCCTGCGAGGGCCTTGTCATAGGTCACCACGATGGAGACCGGCGCGTCGAACTGGCGGAAGCCCCGCAGCACCCAGTCCATGCGCGCTTCCTTGTCATGGCGCTCGATGCCCATGGCCTGGAACAACTGGATGGCGATCTCCACCTGGCGCTCGCGGTGCACGCCGTCATAGGGCGGGCCCATGCGGAATTCGCGGCTGTCGGGCACACCGGCCACGTTGCGCTCGACATTGCCCTTGCGGATCCGGTCCAGCACATCGCCGGAGACGACATAGAAATTCCAGGGCTGGGAGTTCAGCGAGGTCGGCGCGCGCATGGCGATTTCGAGGATCTCGCGGACGAGGGCTTTCGGCACCGGCTTGTCGAGGAAGCCCCGGATACTGCGCCGGCCACGCACTACGTCATCATATTCCACGGGTGGACCTCCCAATCTGTTATCGGAACCCTTGTAGCGCACCCGGCCCGTCTGACAGCCCCTTCCGTTGCGGCAAAGAAATAAGGCCCGCCCCCTGGGGCAGGCCTTGTTTTTCCATTGCTCGCGGCTGTTCCCTCGCCTCCGGCTCGGGGCCGCTGCGCCTTCGCTTCGCTCGTGAGATGGCGCTCCACCACAAGCAACGCGCAGGCGCAGGTGCCGCGGGCTTTAGCCCGCGAACAGCACCGAGCAGTCAATCAGCGCGGCGCCATGCGGATTGCGCCGTCGAGGCGGACGTCTTCGCCGTTGAAGTAGCCATTGCGGCACATTTCGGTGGCCAGCGAGGCGTATTCTTCCGGGTTGCCGAGGCGGGCCGGGTTCGGCACCTGGGCGCCGAGGGCCTGCTTGACCGGCTCTGGTGCACCCTGCAGCAGCGGGGTGTTGAAGATGCCCGGCAGGATCGTGTTGACGCGGATCAGCTCACGGCTGAGGTCGCGGGCGATCGGCAGGGTCATGCCGACAACACCGCCTTTGGAAGCGGAGTAGGCAGCCTGGCCGATCTGGCCGTCTTCTGCTGCAACCGAAGCGGTGTTCACGATCGCGCCGCGCTCACCGTCGATCGGGTCGAGCGTCATCATGCCGGCAGCCGATTTCGCGATGCAGCGGAAGGTGCCGACCAGGTTGATCTGGATGATCAGGTCGAATTTATCGAGCGGGAAGTGGCTGATTTCGCCGGTTTCCTTGTTGCGGCTGGCCGTCTTGATGGCGTTGCCGGTGCCGGCGCAGTTGATCAGGATGCGCTCCTGGCCGATGGCGGCGCGGGATTTCGCAAAAGCAGCGTCGACGCTGGCTTCGTCGGTCACGTTACACTCGCAGAACACGCCGCCGAGTTCCTTGGCGAGAGCCTCGCCTTTTTCAGCGTTCAGGTCGAACAGGGCGACTTTGACGCCATAGCTGGCCAGTTTCGTCGCCGTTGCAGCGCCGAGTCCGGAGGCGCCACCGGTGATGACAGCCGAAATATTCGAATTGAGTTCCATGGGCCGCGGCCCTCCCTTGTTTCTGACAACTTTTCAGATGATCTATAGGTCTGACAGGAGGACGCAATGTCTGACGCAGCGGAAGTTATCAACACCGTCCTGAACGAGGACGGGCGCTATATCCCGAAGTCGATCGAGCGTGACGAGCGCACGTCGCGCGGGCTGATCCCCAAGCTGATGCGGATGGTGGGGCGAATCCCCTTCGCAGACGACCTTGTGGCGGCCTGGTTTGCGGCGCGCGATCCGCACACGCCGACGCGGGCAAAGGCCGTGCTGTTCGCGGCGGTGGCCTATTTTGTCACGCCGATGGATTTGCTGCCCGACTTCATTACCGGCCTCGGCTTCACCGATGATGCCACCGTGCTGGCCACGGCGCTTGGCCTGGTGGGCATGCATGTGAAAGAAACGCACAGGGCCGCCGCCCGGCGCATATTGCGTGTGCCGGAGCCGGTGAACGAAGACTAGAAATATAAAAAAGGGGAGGCTGCCGTATGGCTGGGGAAACCACCGTGCTTGCGGGCGCGATCGTGTTGGGCGTTCTGTATTGGGCTGGCTGGTGCTGGCGAGAGGGCGGGGGATTGCCCGGCCTTCTGGTCAAGACCGGATCGACCGCGTTGCTGGCCGTGTTCGCTTATCTGGCGGGCGGACCATGGCTGCTGGTTGCGGGGCTCGCCCTGTCTTCGGCAGGGGATGCCTTTCTGGCGGTGGACAAGCCGGGCGAGGACAAATGGCTGAAGCCGGGCATGGCGGCCTTCTTCCTGGCCCATGTCGCCTATGTGGCGCTTTTCTGGGGCCTGCCGCAGGCGGACCGGAGCCTGCTGAACTTCGCCGCGCAGCTGGCGCTGGTCCTGAGCGGCGTGGTCTTCGTCCGCTGGCTGGCGCCCCGGCTCGGCGCGATGCGGTACCCTGTCTTTGCCTATACCGCGATCATTCTCGTGATGGGGGCCGCGGCGCTTCGCCTGCAGCCGCAATATGTGCTGGTGACGCTGGGGGCCGTCATGTTCGTGGCTTCGGACATGATCCTGTCGCTGCAGCTCTTCGCCCGTCCGGAAGGGGCGCCGAAGCGGATGCTCCCCTCACTTTCCGTGTGGGGGCTCTATTTCTTCGGTCAGGCGCTGATTGCCTGGGGCGCGGCATATCCCTTTGCCGGCGTGGAGTGAAAACGCGGCGGCTTCCAATCCGTTGAAAGCCGCCACATTTCATTCGAACGCATCTGCGTTCATCCTGTCCCGCCCGATGGCTATTCGAACCACTGGCCGGTGCCGGCAGAGGCGCCGCCTTTGGAGTGGATCGTCAGGACACCGCGGCGCCCGGCATAGTTGCCGGATTTGCCGATCAGGCCGCCAACACAGGACATTTCCCCGGCTTCCGGATCCATGATGTTGCAGCCGGAATAGACGGTGTAGTCACCGTCGGCGCCGGTCCCGTCGCACACGCCGTGTACCATGAAGATGGAATCGCGGGGCGGCTGACTGGTGGAGACGCATGTGAAGGTACTTTCGTTCACGCTGCCGTCCGCCATGGTAACGGTCGACGCGCCGGTCCAGTAGGCGCCGGCCACCGAGCCTTCCGGCGTGGTGGCGCCGACCGTCGTCGGTTCTTCCGAGGTCGACTGGAATGTAAAGGTTTGCGCCAGAGCGCCGCCGCACAGGGTGGCGGCTGCCACC
Organism: Hyphomonas adhaerens MHS-3; assembly: GCF_000685235.1. Taxonomy (NCBI): domain Bacteria; kingdom Pseudomonadati; phylum Pseudomonadota; class Alphaproteobacteria; order Hyphomonadales; family Hyphomonadaceae; genus Hyphomonas; species Hyphomonas adhaerens. The sequence goes on along the minus strand of NZ_ARYH01000001.1, from coordinate 522,256 downwards.
CCATAAGCCAGGGGGCGAAGGATTTGCCCGAATTTGATTCTCATGGTTCCCTCCATAGGTTATGCGTTCCGCCATTCTGTGGACGGATCGATTGGGCCGGTTGGCTCAATGGCTTGGAGGTGGTCTCGATCAGTTGCGGACGAGGCTGTCAGTCAGCGGCATCCGCCGGCACGCACAAGTGTCTCTGGTCCCACCTGCTTCAACGCGGAACATACTCCGAAAACAGACATTTTCCAAGGTGTTGCGGGCGAATGCAACCAGTCAGGACGTGGGGTAGCTGGTATTCCGCGTCTAGCGCGGACGGTCGCCATCGATCGTGGCCCGGCGCATGTGGCGGCGGTGGCCGTGATAATCATTCAGCGCATAATGCCAGACGCAGCGATTGTCCCACATGGTGACGTCGCCCGCCTGCCAGCGGACGCGGCAGGTGTTGCGCTCCTCGCGCGACAGGTCGAACAGGTAATTCAGCAGCGGGCGGCTTTCCTTCCGGCTCCACCCCGAAAAGCGCAGCGTGAAGGCCGGATTGATGAACAGGCCCTTGCGGCCCGTTTCCGGGTGGGTACGGATCACCGGGTGTTCGTACTCCGGTGCATCGGGCGCGGATTTGGCATCCATCGACTGGCGCACGGCGGCCGAATAGCCATCGGCGCCGTATTCCTTGCTGGCCGTGTGCACGGCGGTCATGCCTTCCAGCGTTTTCTTGAGGCCGGAAGAGAGCCGGTCATAGGCGGCCTGCTGGTCGGCGAACAGCGTGTCCCCGCCATAGGGCGGCACTTCAAGCGCGTGCAGGATGGAGCCGAGGGCGGGTTCCTCCAGGAAGCTCATGTCGGAATGCCAGCCGCCGCCGAAATTGGTCTTCTCGTCCGGCTCCTTGATAATTTCGAGCAGTTCCGGATGCCCGTCCATGCCCTTCACATAGGGGTGGATGTTCAGCGTGCCGAAGCGGCGGGCGAAGGCCTTTTGCTGGTCCGGCGTCAGGCCCTGCTGGCCGCGCAGGACGATCACCTTGTGGTCGAGGAACGCCTGGTGCACCGCATCGAACTCGGCATTCGACAAATCCTGCTTGAGATCCACACCATGGATTTCAGCGCCAAGGGTGCCGGTCAGCGGCTGGATGGTCATGCTCACGAGTGTTCCTCCACTTTTTTGAGCAGCTTAGCAGGTTGAAGTTTCACGTCACCTGCCGATCCCGTCACAGAAATGCCGTTTGCGCACGCCTCCGAAATGTGAGACAGACGCGGCGGGCCAGCATCCCCCAACGGGTGCCAGCCTATCTGTAAGGATAGGAGTACAAACAGATGACGACCGTCGCCAAACCCGGCGTGCTGCCAGCATGCCCGCATTTTTCCTCGGGCCCGACTGCCAAACGCCCAGGATTTTCCCTTGAAAAACTGAACACTGCCACACTCGGCCGTTCGCACCGCTCCGGTGATGCGAAGAAGAAGCTGAAAGCGGCGATTGAGCGGACCAAGACCATTCTCGGCCTGCCGGACGGCTATCGCGTGGCCATCGTGCCCGCATCCGATACCGGCGCCGTGGAGATGTGCATGTGGTCCATGCTGGGCGCGAAGCCTGTGGACGTCTTTGCCTGGGAAAGCTTCGGGCAGGACTGGGTCACCGACGCGACCAAGCAGCTGAAGCTCACGGACTGCAACACCTATGTCGGGGACTATGGCGAGCTGCCGCCTTTCGAAAAGGCGCGCGACGATGCCGACATCATCTTCACCTGGAACGGCACCACATCCGGTGTCCGCGTGCCGAACGCCGACTGGATCAAGCCCAACCCGGACCGCGTCGTGATCTGCGATGCGACTTCGGCCGCCTTCGCGCAGGACATCGAGTGGGAGAAGCTCGATGTGGTGACCTATTCCTGGCAGAAGATCCTCGGCGGGGAAGCGGCCCATGGCATGCTGATCCTGTCGCCCAATGCCGTGAAGCGCCTCGAAAGCTACACGCCGGACCGGCCGCTGCCGAAAATCTTCCGCATGACCAAGGGCGGCAAGCTGAACGAGGACCTGTTCCAGGGCGCCACGATTAACACGCCGTCCATGCTCTGCGTCGAAGACTATCTGCAGGCGCTCGACTGGTGCGAATCCCTCGGCGGCTGGAAGGCCCTGAAAGGCCGTTCCGACGAGAGCCTCGGCATTCTCGCGGACTGGGTTGCGAAAACGGATTGGGTTGATTTCCTGTGTCCGGATGCAGGCGTACGCTCCAATACAGGCGTCACGTTCAAGATCGTGGATCCGCGGGTTGCCGGTCTCGACGAGGCTGGCCAGCGCGCCTTCGTGAAAGCGATGATGAAGCGTCTCGAAACGGAAAACGCCTGCTTCGACGCGGCTGGTTACGCCAAGGCCCCTCCGGGACTGCGCATCTGGTGCGGCGGCACGGTGGAGCCGTCCGACGTGGCCAAGCTGACGCCGTGGCTCGACTGGGCCTTCGCTGAAGAAGTTGCGACCCTCTAATCAATTCATCCGTTCAAGTCGCTTCCAGTAGCGATGCGAAAGTGCAGCGGCGCGGGTGCGAACCCGCAAGAGCCGCGAGCAAAGGAAAACAAAATGCCTAAAGTACTGATTGCTGACAAACTCAGCGCCGCCGCCGTGGCTGTCTTCACCACGCGCGGTATCGAAACCGACATCAAGGTTGGCCTCTCAAAGGAAGAGCTGATCGAGATCATTCCGCAATATGACGGCCTGGCCGTGCGGTCTGCCTGCAAGCCGGACGCGGACGTGATCGCGGCCGCCGATAATCTCAAAGTCATCGGCCGGGCCGGGATCGGTGTCGACAATATCGACATCAAGGCCGCGACCGCCAAAGGCGTTGTGGTGATGAACACGCCATTCGGCAACGCCATCACAACCGCGGAACACGCCATCGCCATGATGTTCGCGGCGGCCCGGCAGATCCCGGCAGCCAATGCCCGGACCCAGGCAGGGGAGTGGCCCAAGAAAGACTTCATGGGCACGGAAGTCTCCTACAAGACGCTTGGCCTGATCGGCTGCGGCAATATCGGCAGCCGTGTCGCCGAGCGGGCGATCGGCCTGAAAATGAAAGTCGCCGCCTATGACCCGTTCCTGACGGAAGAACGGGCTGTGGAGCTCGGCGTCGAGAAGGTGGAGCTCGAAGACCTGCTTGAGCGGGCCGACGTCATCACGCTGCATGTTCCGTTGACAGAGCAAACGAAGAACGTCCTCAGCCGGGACAACCTGGCAAAGACCAAGAAGGGCGTGATTATCGTCAATTGCGCACGCGGCGGCCTGGTGGACGAGGCCGCAACGAAAGACCTTCTGGAAAGCGGGCACATCTCCGCTGCGGCCTTCGACGTGTTTGCCGAAGAGCCGGCCAAGGAGAACGTGCTTTTCGGAGCGCCGAACTTCATCGCCACGCCGCACCTCGGCGCCGCGACGGCCGAAGCGCAGGAGAACGTTGCCCTTCAGGTGGCCGAACAGATGTCGGACTATCTCCTGTCCGGTGCGGTCACCAACGCGCTCAACATGCCGTCGATCACGGCGGAAGAAGCCCCCCGGATCAAGCCGTTCGCGGCGCTGGCCGAGAAGCTCGGCTCGTTTGCCGGCCAGATTTCCGACTTCGGATACGAAGAAGTGGTCATCGAGTATGAGGGCGAGGTCTCCGACCTTAACCGCAAGCCACTGACCGCGGCGCTGCTCGCAGGGCTGCTTCGTGCCTCACGCGGCGACGTCAACATGGTCTCGGCCCCGGCGGTGCTTGCCGACAGCGGTGTGAAGCTGACCGAAACCAAGACCGAGGACAGCCCGGTCTATGACAGTCTGGTCCGCGTCAAGGTGAAGACCAAGGCGACAAAGAATTCGGCGGAAGGTGGCTGGCGCACGCTGGCCGGGACGCTGATCGCTGGCAAGCCGCGGATCGTCGAGGTCAAGGGCATGGCGCTGGAAGGCGATTTCGCGCCGGTCATGCTGTATGTGAACAATCTCGACCAGCCAGGCTTCATCGGTGCGCTGGGCCAGATGCTGGGCGAAGAGAAGATCAATATCGCCACCTTCCACCTCGGCCGCACGACGGCTGGGGATGAGGCGATCGCCCTCATCGGGATCGACTCGACGCCGAGCGGAGGCATGATCGAAAAGCTGAACGCCCTGCCACAGGTTCGCTATGCCAAGGTGCTGACCTTCTGACCTGTTTCAGGCCGCAAGCCTGATTCTTTATTTCAAGGACGGGCGGTCCCCCAGGGCCGCCCGTTTTCCATTATGGGTAGGGGTAGGGCGCGGGTCTGGTTACCTGTCCCTGCAAATTACCGTGAGGAGGCGCGTCGACGCTTGACGGGCGAGTCTGCGCCCCCTTACTCGCCTGTAATGTTACAGGGAGATTACATGCGCCGTTACCTTCTTGCCAGCGTGACCGCGGCTGCCGCATTTGCCGGCCCGGCCTCTGCCGACCTGGTCAGCGAGATTCGCCTTGGCGTCATGCAGGAGAATGTTTGCGTGCTCGATTGCGATAACGCCCACAAGGAAGCGGGCCAGAGCGTGAATGGCGAAATCCTCTTCGGTTCCCCGGATTTTCTGGGCTTCATCTGGAGTCCCAAGCCCTACCTCATGGCCAGCGGCAACTTCCAGGGTGAGACCAGTTTCGGCGGCGCTGGCCTGCGCTGGTCGTTCCCGATTACGAAAACCTGGCAGTTCGAGCCGAGCGTTGGTTATGTGATCCATGACGGGGAACTGGCCAGCCCATATCCGGACGGTGATCCGCGCAGCCTGGCCTTTACCGAGAAGCATGTGCTGCTCGGCTCCCGCGACCTTTTCCGCACGACACTCGGCCTGCACCACGACATCAACGAGGTGTGGGGCGTGGAGGTGATGTACGAACACCTCAGCCACGGCCAGGTGCTCGGCAATGGCCGCAATCAGGGCCTCGATAATGTCGGCGTGCGTGTCAGCTACAGTTTCGACTAGCGGCGCGGCCAAAGGCCCCTTGCTTTTCTGCTCTGAATCCTGCCCTTGTCGCCGCGGACTGAACAGGAGCGGCACATGGCTGGTGTAGTGGTCGTAGGCGCCCAATGGGGCGACGAAGGCAAGGGCAAGATCGTCGACTGGCTTTCCAGCCGGGCGGATGTGGTTGTCCGGTTCCAGGGCGGGCACAATGCCGGCCACACACTGGTGATCGACGGCAAGGTCTTCAAACTGGCGCTGCTGCCGTCAGGCCTTGTGCGGGGCGGCAAGCTTTCGGTTATCGGAAACGGGGTTGTGGTCGACCCCTGGCACATGCTGACCGAGATCGAGGGCATTCAGGCGCAAGGCGTCGAAGTCTCTCCCGAAACGCTTGTTCTCGCCGATAATGCGGCCCTGATCCTGCCTTGGCACAAGGACATCGATGCGGCCCGTGAGGGCGCGCTGGGCGCCGCCCAGATCGGCACGACCAAGCGCGGCATCGGCCCGGCCTATGAAGACCGTGTTGGCCGCCGCGCCATTCGCGTGGCCGACCTGGCTGATCCTGCAGCCCTGGATCTGAAGATCGAGCGCCTTCTGGCCCATCACCGGCCGCTGCGCGCCGGGCTCGACCTGCCGGAACCGGATGGTGCGAAGCTGAAGGCCGACCTGTTGGAAATCGCCCCGAAAGTGCTGGCCTATGCCCAGCCGGTCTGGAAGCTGCTGGATGAGCAGGTGAAGGCCGGCAAGCGGATCCTTTTCGAAGGCGCGCAGGGCGTAATGCTGGATGTCGACCACGGCACCTATCCGTTCGTGACATCCTCCAATGTCGTCGCCGGGAATGCGTCCGCGGGCTCGGGCGTCGGGCCGGGTGCGATTTCCTATGTTCTGGGCCTTGCCAAGGCCTATACGACCCGCGTCGGGGCTGGCCCGTTCCCGACGGAGCAGGACAATGAGATCGGTGAGCGTCTGGGCACGGTTGGGCGTGAAGTTGGCGTGAACACCGGCCGGGCGCGCCGCTGCGGCTGGTTCGACAGCGTCATGGTGCGTCAGGCCTGTGCCACCTCCGGCGTCAACGGGCTCGCGCTGACCAAGCTGGATGTGCTGGACGGGTTCGACGAGATCAAGGTCTGCGTCGCTTACAGGCTGAACGGTCAGAAGATCGACTACTATCCCGCCGGCCTGACCGACCAGGCAGCCGTGGAGCCGGTCTATGAGACCATGCAGGGCTGGCAAGGCTCGACCGCTGGCGCGCGCTCCTGGGCGGACCTGCCGGCCGAGGCCGTGAAATATGTCCGCCGGCTGGAAGAACTCGTCGGCAAGCCCTGCGCCCTCGTCTCCACCAGCCCGGAACGCGAAGACGTCATCCTCATGCGCGACCCGTTCGAGGGCTAGGCCGGGGCGTAGGTCGCGATCGAGACAGCGACTTCACTGTCTTCATTGAAGATGAAGGTCTCCGCGACCTTCTCTTCACGATGGTTCGTATAGAGAATGGTCACGGCGTCGGAGCCGACCAAAACATTGTCGATCGCAAAGAACAGGGACCGGGCCCTTGAAAGGGCCTCGGTCCAGTAGGTCTGCAGCGCTTTCTTGCCGTGAATGGTGGCCGCGTCATTGTCCATCACCAGCGCGATGCGCGGGCTGTGGAAGACGACGTCGTCGGCATAGTGCGACAGGATACGGTCGATATCCCTGTCGTTCCATGCCGACAGCCAGTCATTGGCAAATTCTTCCGCAAAAGCGCGGCTCAGCATGATCAGCTGGCCTGGCCGTTCACGGCAAGAATGTCTTCCACCGTGCGCAGGCCCGGCTTCGGAGACGTCACCAGCACAGCCATGTTGCCCGGCAGGTGCTTGTTATCCAGCATCTTCTCGTGCGCAGCCGGAATGTCTTCCCACGGGAAGACTTCGGACATGCCCGGGTCGATACGCCGGTTGATGACCAGGTCGTTGGCGGCGGAGGCCTGTTTCAGGTTGGCAAAGTGGCTGCCCTGAACGCGTTTCTGGCGCATCCAGAGGAAACGCGCATCCATGGTCAGGTTGAAGCCGGTGGTCCCGGCACAGATCACCACCATGCCGCCGCGTTTCACCACGAAGACCGAGACCGGGAAGGTCGACTCGCCAGGGTGTTCGAACACGATGTCGACATCCTTGTTGCCGGTGATCTCCCAGAGCGCTTTGCCGAATTTGCGGCTCTCGCGCATATAGTCCTTGAATTCCGGACCGTTCACGGTTGGCAGCTGGCCCCAGCAATTGAAGTCCTTGCGGTTCAGCACGCCTTTCGCACCGAGGCTCAGCACGTGTTCCTTCTTGTCGTCGCTGGAGACGACGCCGATCGCGTTCGCGCCGGTCACGGCACAGAGCTGGACACCGAAACTGCCAAGGCCACCCGAGGCGCCCCAGACGAGGACGTTGTCGGCCGGCTTCACGATGTGCGGACGGTGGCCGAACAGCATGCGGTAAGCGGTTGCGAGCGTCAGCGTGTAGCAGGCGCTTTCTTCCCAGGTCAGGTGCTTCGGGCGCGGCATGCACTGGCGGGCCTGAACGCGGCAGAACTGTGCGAACGAGCCGTCCGGCGTCTCATAGCCCCAGATCCGCTGCGACGGCGAGAACATGGGATCGCCGCCATTGCATTCCTCATCGTCGCCATCGTCCTGGTTGCAGTGAATGACGACTTCGTCGCCGGGCTTCACGCGCTTCACCTTGCGGCCAACGGCCCAGACGATGCCTGCGGCGTCAGACCCGGCAATGTGATAGTCCTGCTTGTGAACGTCGAACACGGACACAGGTTCGCCCAGGGCGGCCCAGATGCCGTTGTAGTTCACGCCCGCAGCCATCACGAGCACCAGCACTTCATCGGAATCGATTTCCGGCACGGGCACTTGTTCCAGTTGCATCGCAGTTGATGGCCGGCCGTGACGTTCCCGGCGGATCGCCCAGGCGTACATCATTTTCGGAACATGGAACTCGGGCGGAATCTCGCCCAACTCATAAATGTCTTTGACTTCCCGGCTCATGGCGGAATGCCCTCCTCCTTTGTACTGTCTGCGAAAAACCCGGTGGTGCGATCTTGGTGCAGCTTCACAAGGCCCTCGGCGCGCGCCACCTTGGCGTCATGGTTGCCGTGATGCAAGTTGTTTTGTTGCGGTGCACAATATCAAGCGTGAGGAGCGTGATAAAAATGACAATCGGCCGGACTGTCTATCTGAGCGGAAATTTCTGTCCTGTTGAGGATGCAACGATTTCCCCGTTCGACCGGGGGTTTCTGTTTGCCCATGCCGCGTATGAAGTGACATCGGTATATGATGGTCGCTTCATCGACATGGAGGGGCATCTTTCACGTCTCCGGCGCACGTTGGAGGGCATATCCATCCCCAATCCCTACAGTGATGAGCAATGGGCCGAAATCCATTCGGAACTCGTCGACAAGAACGGAGTGGAAGAAGGGCTGGTCTATCTTGAGGTGACGGGCGGGGCGTATGGCATGCGCGATTTCGCCGGTCCGGAGACCTTTTCGCCAACTGTATTTCTTTACGCCGACGCCCGTCCGCTGATTGGCGATCTGGCCCGGGAGGGGATAAAGGCGATCACTCTGGGCGATACGCGCTGGAAGCGGCGCGACATGAAGACCGTGCAGCTCCTTTCTCAGGCGCTGGCGTACCGCGCCGCACGTGAAGCTGGCGCGGAAACGGCCTTCATGATCGAAGACGGGCTGGTGACCGAGGCCGCCTCGGCGAATGCCTGGATCGTTGACGCCGAAGGACGGTTGATCACGCGCGAGCTCTCCCATTCGATCCTTCCGGGCATCACCCGGGCGGGGGTCGCCTCTCTTCTTGCGGCGAGCGGACTCGAAATGGTCGAGCGCGCCTTTACGCCGGAAGAGGCTGCCTCAGCGAAGGAAGTGTTCACGACCTCGTCCGGCGCGATCGTTGCCCCGGTCGTTGCGCTGGATGGCAAGCCGATTGGAGACGGGAAGCCTGGCCCGGTGACCCGGCGGATCCAGCGTCTCTATTATGAGGCGATGGGGGCCGATGTTGCCGCGGTGGCGCCCTGGGCGCTGGGCTGAGCCGGCAAGACTGACCGGATCTTGATGGTGAGAATGATGCTGGCGAGCGCCAGCGTCACCACATTGGCAATGATGATCGGCATCGCGCCGAGTGAAATGCCGTAGATCAGCCACGCGGCCACACCGGCCGTAAACATGGCGTACATGGCGAGGGAAATGCCCTCCGTGCGCCGGGTGCGGATAACCAGTACGGCCTGAGGAACGAAGGACAGCGTTGTCAGGACCGCTGCGATAGTGCCGATAATGTCGATCATGGGTCGCCAAGCTCCGAAAGGGCCGCGCCTCATAGCCTGAATTGAGGCGGTTGGGGAGCGTTTTTGATCGCGGCTTCAGCGTTCGTCCGGTGCGGTAAACTCGCCCTCGATAATATCGTCGGGCCCGTCGTCCGGTTGGTTCCGGGAGGTGAACGAGGCGTTCAGTTGTGTGGCCACGATGTTGGCCTGCCCGACTGCCAGGCGGGCACTGGCAAGGTTCATCAGGTAGACCGCCAATGTCGTGCCCCCGCCGATCAACAGGTCCGGCCAGCCGAATCCGCGGGCGAGGGACGTGTCCCGGAAGAGGGCGAGTATGCCGAGTGTGATGATGAAGATGCCCAGTAACAGGCCTGTTCGCGCGGCGAAGCCCGGCCAGAAGGCCCCGGGATCCGGCATGCGGGTTTCTCCGGCGGCACGCAGGAAGCGGATGCGTTCCACCCAGGAGACCAGCATCATCCCGCCTGCCAGTAACAACAGAACAAGGAAGCTGCGCTGCATGACGGCAGACAGGGCCGCTGCTGCGGGAAAGGCGACCAGTGCCGCGAGACGCAAGCGCAGTGCGAGCTGCATTGAGCCGGGTGAAAATCCCTCTGTGGGGCCGCCGGGGGAAACGTGTATCATGGGGTGAATGTGGCCCTGCCCGCCTGCGGCCGCAAGACGCTCCATCCTGTGTCTTGTCAGCTGGGTTTCCGGAGGGCATGTTGCGCCGCAACATAAAATCCAGCGTTGGGAGGCGCTTGCCCCATGGCCGATACTCAGACTTCTTTCCAGCACGCCCCCGACCGGCCGTGGATCTTCCGCACCTATGCCGGCCATTCGACCGCGAAAAAGTCGAATGAGCTGTATCGGATGAATTTGGGCAAAGGCCAGACGGGCCTGTCCATCGCTTTCGACCTGCCCACGCAGACAGCTTATGACGCCGACCACATTCTGGCGCGCGGCGAAGTCGGCAAGGTCGGCGTTCCGGTCAAGCATCTCGGCGACATGCGGGAGCTCATGGCCGAATTGCCGCTGGAGCAGATGAACACGTCGATGACGATCAATGCGCCGGCGTCCTGGATGCTCGCGCTTTATGTCGCGCTGGCCGACGAGCGCGGCGATGATCGCGGCAAGCTGCGGGGCACGACCCAGAACGATATCGTCAAGGAATACCTCTCGCGCGGGACGTATGTGTTCCCGCCCGAGCCGTCGATGAAGCTGATCTCGGACATGGTCACCTGGTGCTACACCGAGGTGCCGAAGTGGAATCCGATGAATGTCTGCTCCTACCACCTGCAGGAAGCAGGTGCGACGCCGGAACAGGAACTGGCCTACGCCCTCGCGACGGCAATCGCGGTGCTCGACACCGTAAAAGCGGGTGGCAAAGTTCCAGAAGAAGACTTTGAGATCGTATTCGGTCGCATCTCTTTCTTCGTGAATGCGGGTGTGCGTTTCGTTACGGAACTCTGTAAGATGCGTGCCTTTGTGGAACTCTGGGAAGATATCGGCCGGGAGCGTTATGGCGTCACCGACCCGAAAGCCCTCCTGTTCCGCTATGGCGTGCAGGTAAACTCGCTTGGCCTGACCGAACCGCAGCCGGAGAACAACGTCTATCGCATCCTGATCGAAGCGCTGGCCGTGACGCTGTCCAAGAAGGCGCGTTGCCGCGCGCTGCAGCTGCCGGCCTGGAACGAGGCGCTTGGACTGCCGCGCCCGTGGGATCAGCAATGGTCGCTGCGCCTGCAACAGGTCCTCGCCTACGAAACAGACCTTCTCGAATATGAAGACCTGTTCGACGGCAGCCATGTGATCGAAGGCAAGACGAATGAGCTGAAAGAACTCGCCCGTACGATGCTGGCCGAGATCGACGCGCGCGGCGGAGCGACGAACGCCATCGACTTTATGAAAGAGAGCCTGGTCGGCGCGCACATCGAACGTGTGAAGGCAATCGAATCCGGCGACCTCACCGTGGTCGGCGTGAACCGCTACACCGAAACGGCCGAGAGCCCGCTGGGCGGCGGCGATGGCGCGATCCAGACGGTCGATCCGGCTGAGGAGATGATGCAGGTCCGTGAACTGACGGCCTGGCGCAAGAACCGCGACAATGCCGCTGTCGATGCGGCGCTGGCCGGCCTGAAAGCGGCTGCGCAAGAGGGGACCAATATCATGGAACCCTCCATCACCTGCGCCAAGGCGGGTGTCACCACGGGCGAGTGGGGCCAGGCCATGCGTGACGTGTTTGGCGAGTATCGCGGTCCGACCGGGGTTGCCATCGTCATCAATTCCGACAGCAATGAAGACACCGAAGCCGTCCGCAAGGACGTTGACCGCGTCTCCGAAGCGCTGGGCCGCCGCCTGACTTATGTGCTCGGCAAGCCGGGCCTCGACGGGCACTCCAATGGCGCCGAGCAGATCGCCGCGCGCGGCCGCGAGGTCGGCATGGACGTCGTCTATGAAGGCATCCGCTTCGCGCCGAACGAAATCGCCGCGCAGGCCAAGGAAGCCAATGCGCATGTCGTCGGCCTGTCGATCCTGTCAGGCAGCCACCTTGATCTCGTCCGCGAGACACTGGCCGAACTGCGCAAGGTCGGCCTCGACAATGTGCCGGTCGTGGTCGGCGGTATTATCCCGCCGGAAGACGCTCAGGCCCTGCGCCAGATGGGGGTTGCCCGCATCTACACGCCGAAGGATTTCAAGATCACCGGCATCATGGGCGACGTCGTGGGCATCGTCGAGAAAGCCTGGCTTGTGAAGGGCTGAGTTGCGGGGCGGTTGGAAGACGGATAATCGGTCCTTCTTCAGAAGGACGTGAACGATGCCCGACGGCCCTCAGTTCGAACTTGGTTGGGAAGAATGGCTGGCGCTGCCAGACCTCGGCCTGCCGGCCATCAAGGCCAAGATTGATACAGGCGCGAAGACCTCGGCGCTGCATGCCAGCGTGATCGAGCCGTTCGGCCCAGTCACCAGCCCGCAGGTGCGGTTCCTGATCCAGCCGGACCCGAACAATCCGGCGCTGGAGGTCACCTGTTCTGCGCCCGTGGTCGACCGGCGCGAGGTGACGAGTTCCAACGGCGAGACCGAGCTGCGTTACGTGATCGAGACGGATGTCGAGATGGGCGGCCGCAGGTGGCCGATCCAGCTGACGCTGACCAATCGCGAAAGCATGACGTACCGCATGCTGTTCGGGCGAGGGGCGATGCAGCCGGACATGGTGGTGGACCCGAATGAGTCCTTCCACATGCCCGAGCTGTCCTACAAGCTCTACAAGGGCTTGCCGAAGAAGAAGCCGGTCAAACGTCCGCTCCGTATTGCGCTGCTGACGCGGGAGCCGAACAATTATTCCAGCCGGCGCCTTGTCGAGGCGGCGCGGAAGCGCGGGCATGTCATCGAGACGATCGATACCGCTCGCTGCTACATGCAGATCGGCACATTGGACCCGCAGGTGCATTATGACGGCCAGGCGCTGCCGCGTTACGACGCCGTGATCCCGCGTATTGGCGCCAAGATTACCGACTATGGCATGGCGGTCCTGCGCCAGTTCTCGAACACGGGCGCGGTTTGCCTCAACGAAGCAGGGGCCATCGGCCGGTCGCGCGACAAGCTGCTGGCCCAGCAGTTGCTGGCGCGGGCAAAGATCGCCATGCCGGTGACAGCGTTTGCCCACAGCCCGAAGGACACCAAAGACCTGATTGGCCTGGTCGATGGGGCGCCGGTCGTCCTGAAGCTGTTGACCTCGACGCAGGGGCGCGGCGTGGTGCTGGCCGAGACGCGCAAGGCGGCCGAGAGCCTGGTCGATGCCTTCCGCGGTCTTGATGCCAACTTCCTGGTTCAGGAATTCGTGGAAGAAGCCGCCGGGGCGGACGTGCGGGCGTTTGTGATCGGCAACAAGGTGGTGGGCGCCATGAAACGGCAGGCGCAAAAGGGGGAGTTCCGCTCGAACCTGCACCGCGGCGGCACCGCGTCCAGTGTTCGTCTGACAGCGGATGAACGGGAAACGGCGCGGGCCGCCGCAAAGGTGCTGGGGCTAAGTGTGGCGGGGGTGGACCTGCTGCAAACCAGGGACGGCCCGAAGGTCCTGGAGGTCAATTCGTCCCCCGGCCTGGAAGGCATAGAGAATGCCTCCGGCAAGGACATCGCCGGCCAGATCATCGAGCATCTGGAGCGTCAGGTCAGGCCGCTGTCCAGCGACCGTGAAACCACGCTGCGCAGCAATCGCCGGATCAACGTGAACTGAACAGCCTTCCCTTTTCCGTGATCAGGATGATCACGAGGGCCGACAGGCCAAGCCCCACAAAACCGAGCATCAGCGGAACGGTGCTGCCATTGTACTGACTGCCGATAAGCATGCCGATGAGGCTGGAGACCGTTGTCGTCGCAAACCCGTAAGCGGCGGACGCCGTGCCGGCAATCGACCCGAGCGGTTCCATGGCGAGCGCAGAAAAGTTCGACCCCAGCAGGCCGAAACAAGCGAATGTCAGGATGAACAAGGGATAGAACCAGAGCAGGCTTTCGCCCACGAAATAGGTGATCACTGCCGACAGAGCCGACAGCGCCGTGAACAGGAACAGGGCCGTGTGGCTGATCCGTCGCATGCCGATTTTCTCGACAAGCCGGGAGTTGGTGAAATTTGCAACGGCAAGCATCCCTGCGATCCCGGAAAACCAGAGGACGAAGTCTTCTCCGCGTCCGAAAACTTCGCGGAAAATCTGTTCCGATGATGCGATGAACGAGAACAGGGCGCCAAACACGATGCCGGACGCGCACATATAGCCGAATGTGACCGGCGTGCGGATCACCTGCGCATAGGCGCCCAGCGCGTTGCCGAGATTCAGCGGCCGGCGGCTTTCAGCCGGCAGGGTCTCGGGCAGCCGTGCCCAGGTCCAGCCAAGCATGCCAAGACCGAAAACCACCAGTGCCCCGAAGATCCACTCCCACGGTGCCACCAGCAGGATGGCTTGTCCGACGGCCGGGGCGATGATCGGGATGATCATGAAGATGGTCATGACAAGGGACATGAACCGGGCCATCTGCCGCCCGGCAAACAGGTCGCGCACGATCGAGACCGCCACCAGCCGGGCGCCGGACGAGAACACGCCCTGCACAAAACGCGCGGCCAGCAGGGCATGGAATTCCCGCAGCGTGATGCACAGCGCCGCCATGACGATGTATCCGATCAGGCTGACAAAGAGCGGGCCGCGGCGCCCGAACCGGTCGGTGATCGGTCCCCACAAAATCTGTGGAGCGCCAAAACCGAGGATGTAGGAGAAAATGATCAGTTGCTGGCGGTTGTCGCTCTCAACGCCTTCGGCCGTCAGACCCACGGCATGCGCAATCTCGTTCAGCGCCGGCAGCATGATGTCGATGGCGAGCGCGTTCAGGGCCATCAGCCCGGCCACCATCACCACCAGTTCCGAACGGCCCGGCACCGGTTGGTCGGGCAGCATATCGGATGCTGGCGCCTTTGTTTCTGAATCAGGCACAGCGTGCGCCTTTCGAGCCGGTCGTTTCTGGGAAAAGCTATCTGGACCCGTCAGACCGTCATTACCAGACCTGTCGGCAGAAAACCGTCAGACGGGAAACCCGTCCGCGGCTTTCGGCGGCCAGACTCGCCAGGCTTTCCGGCGAGTGAATGTGCGGTTCAGATCAGGCTTCGGGGCGTACGATGCTGCCGGACAGGTTCATGAGAACCTGGTCCGCATCGAAATAGGCTGCGTCATCCGGCTTAGGACCTTTGCCCATCAGGATCTCTGCCGACGCCATATAACGGGTCGATTCCCGGTATTGCGCCGGTCCCCAATAGGGATCGTAATAACCCCAGCGCGGCCAGAAGGGATCAGGCCCGTATGGCCGACGGTAATAGGAGGCGCGCGAGCCGTAATAATAATAGTCGAGATAGAAGTGGTCGTAGAACGGCGTGTAGGCGCCGCCACCGATTGGCACCATGCGGCTCTCGGCGTCCGTATCGCGGTGTACAACACGGAAATGGTCATACCCGTTGAGCTTGGTCAGCTCTGCGGCGCGATAGAGCAGGTAGGTCTCGACGGTCTTGCGGTCGGTCAGGCTGTTGCCGGAAAACTGGACGCGGAACCGGTTGTTTTCAATCTGCTGTTCGGAATAGCCGCGGCTGGAGGAGTCCATTGCGGCCTGATATGGCGTCGCGGTCGCGCAAGCACCGAGCAAGGCTAGAGCTGCAATCGCAACTGGGAGAACAAGTTTCCGCATCTGGGAGTACCTCCGGTGCACAGTAATTTGACCCTAATATATGGATCCTTGTTCCTGAACACCAGTTGAACCACGTCATCGTGCGCAGCTGACGGGATGACGATGCTGTTAACTACGGCGTCCGGTTTGCCAGCGCACCCTGACAAAAATGGACGCGCAAAAAAGAAGGGCGGCCTGCAGGCCGCCCTTCGTGACATTTGAATAAGGTTGGATCAGGCCGCTTTGTAGCCGATCACCGCTTTGACTTCCAGGAACTCCTCAAAGCCTTCCTCGCCCCATTCGCGGCCATTGCCGGACTGGCCGTAGCCGCCGAACGGTGCCGTGAAATCCGGACGCGCACCGTTGACCTGAATCTGGCCAGCACGGATGCGGTTGGCGACCTTGTTGGCTTCGTCCTCAGGACCCTGCACATAACCGGCGAGGCCGTAGACCGTGTCGTTCGCCATTTCGACAGCGTCGTCCACGTCTTCGTAGGGGATCATGACCAGGACCGGTCCGAAGATTTCTTCCCGGGCGATGGTCATGTCATTGGTGACATTCGCGAACACGGTCGGGCGGGCGAAATAGCCTTTGTTGAAGCCTTCCGGACGGCCCGGGCCGCCGGCGACGAGCGTCGCGCCTTCTTCGATACCCTTCTGAATGAGGTCCTGCACCTTCTGGTACTGGTTGCCATTCGAGATCGGGCCGATGGCGCCGGGCTCGGCTTCGGCCGGCATCATCACTTTTACCGATTCAGCGGTGGCCTTGGCGATTGCGATCGCTTCGTCCTGCTGGTCCTTCTGGACGAACATGCGGGATGGCGCGTTACAGGACTGGCCGGAATTGGTCATCATCTGGATGATGCCGCCGGAAACGGCTTTCTTCAGGTCGGCGCCGGGCAGAACGATGTTCGGGCTCTTGCCGCCGAGTTCCTGGGCAACACGTTTCACGGTCGGTGCGGCGGCCTGAGCCACCAGGACACCTGCGCGGGTGGAGCCGGTGAACGACATCATATCGACATCCGGGTGTGCGGAGAGCGAAGCGCCGACGCCCGGGCCGTCACCATTGACGAGGTTGAACACGCCTTTCGGCACGCCGGCCTCATGCATGATCTCTGTCAGGATAATTGCGTCGATCGGGGCAATTTCGGACGGCTTCAGCACCATCGTGCAGCCCGCAGCGATCGCCGGGGCCACTTTGCAGGCGATCTGGTTGATCGGCCAGTTCCAGGGCGTGATGAAGCCGCAAACGCCGATCGGCTCCTTGCGGAGAAGGGTGGTGCCCTTCACTTCTTCCCATTGATAGTTGCGCAGAATGGCCGCGGTCGTGCCGAAGTGGCCCATACCCGCCGGAACCTGCGCAGCATTGGCCAGCCACATCGGGGCGCCCATTTCGGTGGAGACGGCTTCGGCCAGCTCCGGAAGGCGTGCCTGGATCCCTGCGGCGATCTTGTCGAGCAGTTCGGCGCGGTATTCCACGGTTGTCTTCGAGAAAGCCGGGAAGGCTGCCTTGGCAGCAGCGACGGCCTTGTCGACATCTGCCTGCGATCCCAGCGAAATCACGGCGAAGTTTTCTTCGGTTGCCGGGTTCTCGACTTCGAGCGTCTTCGGCGTCACGGGATCGACCCATTCACCGTTGATGTAAAATTTCAGGTACTCTTTCATGCCGCTCGGGCCTCCCTGCAGGTTGTCTGACTTAGGGTAAGTATAGGGGCAGGCCCCGCCAGCTGCGAGTCCTTACCCGACGAGATGTCTACTTCGTAATCGGCCATCAGCCGTGAACATTGTCCACGTCATAAGCGGCGATGGTCGCCAGGTTCACGATGTCCCCGACCGTTGCGCCCAGCGAAGCGATCTGCACCGGCTTCTCCAGACCCAGCAGCATCGGGCCGATGACCGTCGCGCGGCTCATCGATTCCAGAAGCTTCGTCGAAATGGATGCCGCATGGATCGCCGGCATGACCAGAACATTGGCCGGACCGCTCAGGCGAGAGAAGGGGTACAGCATCCAGTGGTTCGGATTGAGCGCCACATCGGCTGCCATGTCGCCTTCATATTCGAATTCGATGCCGTCCATCTTGTCGAGCATGGCGACCGCTTCGCGGACTTTCTCGCCACGTTCGCCCATCGGGTTGCCGAACGTGGAATAGGACAGGAAGGCCACACGGGGAACAAATCCGACCGACTGGACCGCGCGGGCCGCTTCAACGGCGATGTCCGCAAGCTCCGGGCCGCCCGGCAGTTCGGTCACGCTGGTGTCGGCAATGAATACCGTCTTGCCGCGATTGATCACCATGGACATGCCGATAACCGCCTGGCCCGGGATCGGGTCCAGAACCATCTGGGCGTCTTTTAGCGCGACGTCGTAATTGCGGGTAACCCCGGTGACCATGCCGTCGGCATCGCCGTTCTTGAGCATGCAGGATCCGAACACGTTGCGGTCATTGTTGACCAGGCGCTGCACGTCCCGTTTGAGATAGCCTTCCCGCTGAAGCCGGGCATACAGCATGTCCGTATAAACCGGATTATTGTCCGACAGCCGGGCATTGAGGATCTCCAGCGATCCTGCAGGCACGCCCATCATTTCCATGGTTTGCTCGACCTGGGCTTCGCGGCCGATCAGGATCGGATGGCCAAGGCCCTGGTTTTTGAAGCTGTAAGCGGCACGAACAACAGCTGGCTCCTCGCCCTCGGCGAACACGATCCGGCGTTGCACTTCTTTGCACCGGGCCTGCACGCCTTCGAGGAAGGCGGCGGCCGGATCTGACCGGCGTTTCAGCTGGGCGCGGTAGGCGTCCATGTCCGCGATGGGCTTGCGGGCGACGCCGGTGTCCATGGCGGCCTGCGCCACGAAGGGCGGAACATGTGAGATCAGGCGCGGGTCGAACGGGGTGGGAATAATGTATTCCCGGCCGAAGGTCGGACGCGAGCCGTGATAGGCGGCGGCCACTTCATCCGGCACGTCTTCGCGGGCGAGCTCGGCCAGCGCATAGGCTGCGGCGACCTTCATCTCTTCATTGATGCTGCGTGCCCGCACATCCAGCGCGCCGCGGAAAATGTAGGGGAAGCCCAGCACATTGTTGACCTGGTTCGGATAGTCGGACCGGCCGGTGGCAATAATGGCATCGTCGCGGACGGTCTTGATCTCTTCCGGTGTGATTTCCGGGTCCGGATTAGCCATGGCGAAGATGATCGGGTTCGGCGCCATGTTCTTGACCATGTCTGCCGTCACCGCACCCTTGGCGGACAGGCCGAGGAAAATGTCGGCTCCGTCCATGGCTTCGGTCAGCGTCCGCTTGGTGGTCTTCACGGCGAAGGCGGATTTGAACTGGTCCATCCGCTCGGTGCGGCCTTCATAGACGACGCCGGTGGAGTCGCACATGAGGATGTTTTCCGCCGGCACGCCGAGATGGCGGATCAGGCCGGCGCAGGAGAGACCTGCGGCGCCAGCGCCGGAAACAGCGACTTTCACGTCTTTCAGGTCACGGCCGGTGATGTGGCAGGCATTGATCAGGCCGGCGGCTGCAATGATGGCCGTGCCGTGCTGGTCGTCATGGAAGACCGGAATATCGAGTTCTTCGCGCAGGCGGCTTTCGATGATGAAGCAATCCGGCGAGCCGATGTCTTCGAGATTGATGCCGCCCCAGGTGTCGCCGATGTTGCGGACAGTCCGGATGAAGTCGTCCGCATCCTTCGTGTTCACCTCGACATCGATACTGTCGATATCGGCAAAGCGTTTGAACAGGACGGACTTGCCTTCCATCACCGGCTTGGAAGCCATCGGGCCCAGATCGCCAAGACCGAGGATCGCGGTCCCGTTCGAGATAACGGCGACCATGTTGCCCTTCGACGTATAGTCGTAGGCCTTGTCCTCATCCTCGGCGATGGCGAGCACCGGTATGGCGACGCCGGGGCTGTACGCCAGCGACAGGTCCCGCTGGGTCCCCATGGGCTTGGTCGGCGCCATGGAGATTTTGCCGGCAGTCGGCTTGGAATGGAAATCGAGGGCTTCCTGGTCGGTGAAGCTTGGGCGCTTTGACGTCATGACATTGGGTCTGTTCTGGTTCAGGTTTGGGGCCGGACCCTATGCCGCGCCGACGGGGCTGCCAACTGCCTAAATGACCGAAAAGCATGCCTTTCAGGCGTGGCTGGCCAGATGCTTTGCGAATCCCCAGACAAACGGCTAGCGTCCGCGCGACATGGCTGACACTGCAACATCACCTCCTTCGAGCAAGACTTCCGCGCCGACACCGTTCATGGCGCAATATCTTTCCATTAAGAAGCAACAACCCGATGCGCTTTTGTTTTTCCGCATGGGGGACTTCTATGAATTGTTCTTCGATGATGCGGTTCAGGCCGCCAGGGTCCTCGATATCACCCTCACCTCGCGCGGCGAGCATGAGGGCAAGCCCATTCCGATGGCAGGTGTTCCTTATCACGCGGCAGAAGGTTATCTCGCCCGTCTGATCAAGGCCGGGTGCCGGGTTGCCGTGTGCGAACAGACCGAAAGCCCGGCGGAGGCCAAAAAGCGCGGTTCCAAGGCCATCGTGAACCGCGAGATCGTGCGGATCGTGACTCCCGGCACATTGACCGAAGAAGCCTTGTTGCCCGCCCGGCAGGGGCAGGCGCTTGCCGCGATTGCGCTGGGCGCAGGCGGGGCAGAGGGGGCGATTGCGGTCTGCGATGTGTCGACCGGCACCTTCGATGTCGCCGCCGTCGATCCGGCTGCGCTCGCGGATGTGCTGATGGCCTGGCCCTTGTCCGAATTGCTCGCGGCCGACGCCGACAGCGGCAAGCCACCGATCATCTCGGCAACGGCGGCATCTGCCGCCCCGGTGACCTGGCGTCCGGCCCGGGCGGCAACACACAAGACGGGTGAAGCGCTGCTCAAAGAGGCGTTCGATATCGCCGCCATTGATGCGCTGGGGGATTTCAGCCGGACCGAACTCTCTGCCATCGGTCTGCTGCTCGACTATGTGAAACTGACCCAGGCGGGCAGCGAGATCCGTCTCGACCCGCCGCGGCGGCCCGATCCGTCCGGGCACCTTTCGATCGACCCGGCGACCCGCGCCAGCCTCGAAATCGACCGGGCCATGAATGGCGGGCGTGACGGGTCGCTTCTCGGCACAATCGACCGGACGGTCACGGCGCCCGGCGCCCGGTTGCTTGCGGCGCGGCTGGCGCGTCCTTCCCTGGACAAGACGGAAATTGAATCCCGTCTGGATGCTGCCGCATGGTTCGTGGACGACACAACTGCGCTCGAGGATCTCCGCGCCCGGTTGCGGCAGGCGCCGGACCTGGAGCGCGCCCGGACCCGCCTCAATCTAGGCCGGGGCGGGCCGCGTGACCTGCTGGCCATTGCCAATGCCCTTCGTGCGGCAAGCGAAGGGGGCGGCCTGCTGAGACAGGCGGGCGCGTTGCCGGAACAGATTGAACGCGCCTGTCACCAACTGGACCTTTCGGGCCAGCCCGATCTTGCCGCACTGGCAGACGACATGGCCCGCGCCATTACCGAAAGCCCGCCAACGCTCGCCCGGGATGGAGGCTTTGTCGCCACCGGGTGGGACCCTGCTTTGGATGAGGTCCGGGCCCTGCGGGAAGACAGCCGCAAGATCATCGCCGAGATGCAGGCCCGCTACGCCAGCGAAACCGGCATTTCTGCGCTCAAAGTCAAATTCAACAATGTGCTGGGCTATTTTGTCGATGTCCCGGCCAGACATGGCGACACGCTGATGGCGCCGCCCTGGTCGGAGACCTTCATTCACCGGCAGACCCTTGCGGGCAATGTCCGCTTTTCGACCAGTGAGCTGGCCGAACTGGCCGGGCGTATTTCCCGTGCGGAGGAAGAAACCAAAGCGCGCGAGCTGGCCATCTTCGAAGACCTGTCTGCGCGGGTGTCGGCGGCCAGCCGTGCCCTGTCAGCCAGTGCCGAGGCGATCGCCTGCCTTGATGTTGCTGCCGCCACCGGCGCATGGGCGCTGGAGGCAGATGCCGTCCGCCCACGGATTGACGTGGACCCGGTCTTCGAGGCGGATGCTTTGAGGCACCCGGTTGTCGAGGCGGCGCTCAAGAAAGACGGGCAGGGCTTTACTGCCAACGCCCTGACTCTTGATGCCGGTGGTGAAGATGCGCCACGTCTTCTGCTGGTGACCGGGCCCAACATGGCCGGTAAGTCGACCTATCTGCGTCAGGCCGCGCTGGCGGTCATTCTGGCACAGGCCGGACTTTTCGTTCCGGCACGCAGCATCCGCGTGGGGCTTGCGGACCGCGTGTTCTCCCGCGTCGGCGCATCGGATGACCTCGCCCGCGGGCGCTCGACCTTCATGGTGGAGATGGTGGAAACAGCTGCGATCCTGACCCAGGCGACCGGCCGCAGTTTCGTGATCCTGGACGAGGTTGGCCGGGGCACTTCGACCTGGGACGGACTCGCCATTGCCTGGGCCGCGGTTGAGCACCTGCACTCGACCAATGGCTGCCGGGCGCTGTTCGCCACGCACTATCACGAACTGACCGGGTTGGCGGATGATCTGTCCGGCGCGGCCAATGCATCACTGCGGGCGCGCGAGTGGAAGAATGACCTTGTCTTCCTGCATGAGGTACAGCCCGGCCCCGCGGACCGCTCCTATGGGGTACAGGTGGCGAGACTGGCCGGCCTGCCGAAGAAGGCTGTGTCGCGTGCGGCGCAGATATTGAAGCGGCTCGAAACGGATCCTTCATCTGCCGAAACGCTGCCCCTGTTCGCATCGGCGCCCCTGACCGTCGAGGAAGATGTCGAGGACAGCGGCGGGCATTCCGGCGCGGGAGACCGGGTTGTGACACTGCTGGACACGGTCGATCCGGATTCCCTGACGCCGAGGGAAGCGCTGGATCTCGTTTACCGGCTGAAAGACGAAGCGCAGCGAGACGACTGAGCCCTAGTGCGATTTCTCCAGCGCTTCGAGAATATGGATCGCTGTGCGCAGGGACCGGTCGTCTTCGATCCGGTCGATCAGCCGCTTGCCGTCCTGGCGCAGGCCCATGATTTTCAGGTCCCGTTCCGCTTTCTGGGAGACCGGCAGCTCAATGACGAAGGGCTCATAGAAATAGTCGATCGGCTTGTTGAGTGCGATCGCGATCTCCCTCAGCCGGCCAGCCGAGAGGCGGCTCTGGCCGGCTTCGTATTTCTGGATCTGCTGGAAGGTGACCCCCAACAGCGAGGAAAGCGCTTCCTGCGTCAGACCCAGTTCCCGCCTGGCCTGCCGCACTTTCTGGCCCACGAACCGATCTGCATCGGTTGGCTTTCGCGTTTCGTGACCATTGGAATTGGCCAAATTGGACATGTCTGACTTCCTGTTCCCGGATTCCGCTCCTGAAACGGTATGCAATCATCAGGCCGACGGCAACCTAGGCGTGCATTTTAGTGAGACTCAAGAGAGAAGTCGGTACCAGAAATGGAAAGCCGCAGGCGGGCACCTGCGGCATCATCCGGTCATCATGTTTCGATGTGTCGTCGTTCCGGTCAGTTCGGATCGAGGCGGATGATGTCGTCATCCTCGTTGCTCGCGGCCGGTTGCGCAGCGTCGCCCGTCAGCACGGGACCGGGAACGTCGCTGTTGAAGTCTACGGAGCCAAGCTGGTCGGACCCAATGAGCCGCGGCTGGTCGGACGCGCCCCCCAGATTCAGGTTCAGCGTGCCACCGGAAGCCGACGGTTCGTTGATCGAGCCGGGAAGGGAGAGGTTCAGCGTGCCGGAAGGCTCCTGGACCGCAACCTGGTCAGCGGTTTCAGGCGAGGCCTTTGTCGTCGACTCTGAACAGGCAGCGCCCGCGAAGGCAGCTGAGGCAACGGCGAGGACGGTCATAAGTTTCATGTTCATGTCTCTGATCTTGTCCCTGAGACTAGCGGCCTGCAAGTCTCTCCTGCACAGAGTCCCAGAAAATGGCAGGGATATCAATGCCGCTGAGTTTCTTGATCGCCTGAACCCCGGTCGGTGAGGTGACATTGATTTCAGTCAGGCGCCCGCCGATGACGTCGATGCCGGTCAGGACCAGTCCGCGCTGCCGCAGTTCCGGGCCGATCGCGTCGCAGATACGTTTGTCTGCCTCGCTGAGATCCGACTTTTCCGCCGTTCCGCCGACCACAAGATTCGAGCGTACCTGACCGGATTTCGGACGCCGGTTCAGCGCGCCAACGGCCTTGCCGTCCACCAGCATGATTCGTTTGTCGCCTTCGCTGACCGCCGGCAGGAAAGCCTGCACCATGACGGGTTCCCGGGAATTCGAGAAAAACAGCTCAAGCAGCGAGTCGAGATTGGAGTCGTCCTGCTTCAGCCGGAACACACCGGCCCCGCCATGGCCGTAGATCGGCTTGACGATGATGTCCTTGTAGCGGTCACGGAAATCCTCGATGGCGGCGGAGTCGCGGCTGACCAGCGTGGGGGGCATGAGGTCCGGGAACATGAGCGGCAGGATTTTCTCGGGGCTCGAACGCACACCCTCCGGATCGTTCAGCACGAGCGTCTCGCCGCTGATCAGTTCCAGCATGTGGCAGGCCGTGATGTAGGAAAGATCGAATGGCGGGTCCTGCCGCATCAGCACGACATCGATGTCCTTTGCCAAATCCAGTGTGACCGCTTCGCCGAACACGCCGGGCGCGCCGGGAACCCTCTGGACCTTGGCCGGGCGCACCCGCGCCGTGACGCGCGTGCCTTCCAGGCTCATGTCCTGCGGGCCATAGACGAAAATTTCCATGCCGCGGGCCTGCGCCGTTTCGGCCAGGGCAAATGTGGTGTCACCATCGATGTTGACGTGCTCAAGCGGATCCATCTGGATCGCGACGCGAAGACTCATGGGGCGCTCCCGGTTGCAGGAACGCGGGCAGGGCGTCCCGTCAGTAACTTGCGCCGATCAGCTCGGCGTCAGACCCATATGAGGTATCGGGGACGTTTTGGTAAGAGGTCGGCTGGCCCTGTAGTTCCGGTTCGGGGGCGCGGACTTCCGGTTCGAGCAGGCGGACATAGGAAACGACCTGCTTAACCCCGGCCACGACACTGGCTTCCTCGGCAGCTTTTTTCAGCTCCTTCGCGGTGCGGGCCGTGCCCATGAGATAGACGATGCCGTCATAGGTCTCGATATTGAAATTCAGGCTTTTGACGGTTTTGGAGCCGATCAGCCGGGCCCGGACGCGGCCGGTGATGACCTCATCGGAGATATTGGCGATGAAGCCGCCCGGCGGTTCGATCTTGATCTCGTTCGCCACATCCTTTGTCAGGGCGGCGCTCCAGGCGATGCCTTCTGCGCGCACCCGGTCTTCGGGGAAATTGACACGGCCGCTCAGCAGAACGAGGCCATTGGCGACTTCCACGTCGACTTCCGCATATTTTTCCGAATTTTCGGAGAGGAGTTTCGCCTTGATCTGATTGGAGACGTTCGCGTCATCCAGCGCCTGGCCCATCGTCTTGTCCTGCGCCGCAGTGATGCCGATCGCGCCCGCTGTGCCAACTGCTGCAACGACACAGCCGCCGAGCGGCAAAAGCAGGGTCATGGACAGGACGAGAGCGGAAAAGGGGGGCTTCATGGGCAACTCCGGAAGGCAGTCGGACAAGGGTAGCGGCTTTTAAACGCGGGTTGGGGCGAAATTCTGGCAGGGTGCTCTTTTGCAGCACGGCGGCTGCAGCAGGTGCACCGGTGGCAGACAATACGGGTTTCTTCTGGTTGTGAAGCGTCCAGCATGGTATTATGCGAGGGATCAGCAACCAGAAGGAACGAAAACCCTGACTTCCAGCGCTCCGCGGCTCCAGGCCGCAAAGCAGGCCACCGTTGAAGATATCCGCGTCGTGGCCGAGTCTCTCGCAAAGTCCCTTGAAGACGACAAAGCTGAAGACCTTCTCTTCATCGACCTTCAGGGCAAATCCTCGCTTGCCGATTTCATGATCATTGCGTCTGGCCGTTCCGGACGCCACGTGGCTGCCCTTGCCGATCACATTTCCCAGGAAGCGAAGAAGCTCACCGGTCGCCCGGCGAGCGTAGAAGGCATGCCGAATGCGGACTGGGTCCTGATCGATACAGGGGATGTCATCGTCCACCTGTTCCGGCCCGAAGTCCGGGAGTTCTACAATCTGGAAAAGATCTGGGCGCCTGATTCTGCCCATATGCGCAGCAAGGCCCAATAGGCGGCATGCGCCTGATTTTCCTGGTGGTCGGCAAGATGAAGTCCGGCCCGGAACGCGAACTCGTCGACGAGTATCTCAAGCGTGCCCGGCCTGTGGCACGCGGGCTGGGCTTCCGGGGCATCGAGGAAGTCGAAGTCGCCAGTGGCGGCGGACTGGATGCTGAAGCCGGGCGTATTCTCGACAAGATTCCTTCCGGCGCCCGCGTGTTGCGCCTCGATGAATTCGGCCCGGCCATGGGCTCGTCGGATTTTGCCGGCAAACTCGCCAGCTGGCGGGATCAGGGCGTGCCGGACCTCGTTTTCCTGATCGGAGGCGCCGAAGGATACGGAGAGGCCGTGCGCAAGGCCGCTTCCGATACATTGGCCTTCGGTCCGCAAACCTGGCCGCACCGGTTCGTGAGGGCCATGTTGGCCGAACAGGTTTACCGGGCGATGTCGATCCTGGCGGGCACGCCGTATCACAAGGCCTGAACGGCCTGGACCGGCAGGCTGCCTCAGCCTGCGTAGAGGGAAGGGGCCGGGGCGAAGGCCATCACGAACAGAAGGCCCGCAAACGCTGCGAATGTGGCGAGCGTTACCCATCTTGAGAGGGCGGATTGGGCGTTCATCGGTGGCATCCTTCTGGCCGGTTTCTCTGTTGAGCCCGATATGGGGGCGTGCGTACTTGATGAACACTTTCCAAACGGAATGGGTTCCATGCGCGGCTTGAATAAGGCAATTTCCGGGCCAGCGATGACACCTCGTTCATCTTGTTGATCCGGCCCGGTTCCCGGCCTAGACCAGAACCGGACATAAAGCCGGTGCGGGAGACGAAGCAGTGTCAGGTTGGCGGGATTTCCTCAAAGTGTACTGGCCGCTGATCGCGGTTGCCGCGATTGGCCTGATCGCCGCCCTGATGCTGATGGACCCGGCCCCGCCGAAGCACATTCGTTTCGCAGCCGGGGCGCAGGGCGGGGCCTATCACGCCTATGCGGAACGGTATCAGCGTCTGCTGCAGGCGCAGGGAGTGGAGGTCGACCTGGTCGATACGGCAGGGTCCATCGAAAACCTGCGTTTGCTCGACGATGGGGACGTGGACGTCGCACTGGTTCAGGGCGGTCTGGCTTCCAGGCAGGACCGTGAGGTTCTGCATTCACTTGGCGGCCTGTTTCCGGAGCCTTTCTGGGTGTTCGTCCGCGCAGGCAACGGCATCAACGCGTTCGGGGATTTGCGGGGGTATCGCTTTGCCATCGGGCCCGATGGGTCAGGCACGCGATCTCTTGCGCTCTCTCTGCAATCGGAGTTCGGCGGCACCTGGCCGGCCAGCGCCCAGATGACCCTGTCAGGCAGCGAGGCGGCCGATGCGCTGCGGGCCGGTACGGTCGACGCCGTGGCCTTCGCGGCGTCGGTGGAGGCGCCCTATGTGCAGGACATGCTTCGTGACCCGGCCGTGGACTTGCTGCCGTTTGAGCGCGCACCAGCCCTGGCAAGGCGGCAGGACGCCCTGTCCGCGGTCACGCTGTTGCGCGGCGTGGTCGATATCGGCGCCGATATTCCGTCTTCGGATGTCCCCCTGGTTGCCCCGGTGGCCCAGCTCGCCATCCGGCAGGATGTTCATCCGGCAATCGAGGCGCTGCTGATCGACTCCGCGATGGCCATTCACGGGGACGGGTCCTTGCTGTCGGCCGCCGGCAGCTGGCCGGACCCGGACGCAACGGATCTTCCGATCTCCGGCCAGGCACGGCGGTATTACCGGAACGGTCCGTCCTTTCTGCGGCGGTATTTTTCGTTCGATGTTGCAAACTTTCTGGACCGGGCCTGGGTACTCGCGATCCCGTTGCTCACGCTTCTTTTCCCGCTGGTGCGCGCCGCCCCGCCGATCTATCGCTGGCGCGTGCGGCGGAAAATCTATGTCTGGTACAAGGACATCCGGGAGCTGGAGGCGCGTGGCCGGGCCTCGCCAACGCCGGACGAGCGGTCGCGTATCGTGAAGGATCTGGAAGACCTTCAGGAAGAAATCGGCGCGGTGGACGTGCCATTGTCCTATACGGACGACCTCTACCGGCTGCGCAGCCATGTCGAGTTTGTCAAACAGCTGGTGATGAACCCCAAAGGCGCTGTTTCGGCGCCAGCTCTGGGCGCTTAGGGCTCACCAGGTTTCACACCAGGGCCTGAGGTCCAGTTCGTGTGTCCAGGCTGAGCGGTGCTGCTGGTGCAGCCAGACATAGTTCTTTGCAATCTCGTCCGGGATCAGAAGCCCATCACGGTCTCGCCGCTCGGCGGCATCGGGAAAGGTCTCCCGGATGAAGGCGGAATCGATCGCCCCGTCGATCACGACATGGGCGACATGGATACCCTTTGGGCCAAGCTCCCGCGCCATCGATTGCGCCAGCGCCCGCAGAGAATGCTTGGCACCAGCAAAGGCCGAGAAGCCTGCGCCGCCCCGTATGGCCGCTGTGGCGCCGGTGAAAATGATCGTGCCGCGTCCGCGCGGGCTCATCACACGCGCCGCTTCGCGACCAGCGAGAAAGCCTGCAAACGCCGCCATCTCCCAGACCTTCTGGTACACGCGGCTGGTGGTGTCGGTGATCGGGAAACGGACGTTCGCACCGATATTGAAGACGCAGGCTTCGATCGGGCCAACCTCTGCTTCCACCTGATCGAACAGCGCGATGGTTTCCTCTTCGCTGCGGGCATCGACGCCGAAAGCGCGCGCCGTGCCGCCGTCTGCCTCAATCGATCCGACCAGCGCATCGAGATCGGACAGGTTGCGCGGGCGGCGCGTGACGCAGGCTGTGAGGCCGTCGCGGGCGAAGGCTCTGGCAATCGCCCCGCCGGTCGCGTCGCCTGCGCCAATGATCAGTGCGGCTCCATTGGCCATCTCTCGTGCCTCCTCCAGTGTTTTGTGAACGCTCGCCGATGAAAGTGAGTTTGTAAAGGGAACTCACTCTTCAGGCCCGCTAAACCTGTGACAATCAGCGCTGGCAGGCGGAGCAGTAGAAAGTCGACCGGCCGGACTGGACGAGGCGTTTGATTGTGGTGCCGCAAGCCGGGCAGGGCTGGCCCTCACGGTCGTAGACCGCAAACCGGTGCTGGAAATAGCCGAGTTCCCCGCTGGCGCTGGCAAAGTCCGAAATCGACGAACCGCCGGCCTCGATGGCTTCGGCGATCACGTCATTGATGGCCGGGGCGAGCCGGGCGGCGCGCTGGCCGGGAACGCTCTGCGACAGGCGTTTCGGCGAAATTTTCGCCCGCCACAGGGCCTCGCAGACATAGATGTTCCCGAGGCCTGCGATCACTGACTGGTCGAGCAGGGCGGCCTTGATCGGGGCCTTTTTTCCCTTGAGGGCGGTGTCCAGGTATGCGGCGGAGAAATGGTTGCTCAGCGGCTCCGGCCCCATGGCCATTAACCGTGGATATGACTGGAATTGCTCGGCAGGCCACAGCTCCATGAAGCCGAACCGGCGGGGGTCGTTGTAGGTGACGATGTCATGACTATCCAGGACCATAATGACATGATCATGGACCGGATCCGTGCCTGTTTCATGCTTGTAGCGGGCGGTGGCATGACCCTGCACGGTGAAGCGCCCGGTCATGCCGAGATGCATCACCAGCACCTCGCCGGATGACAGCTCCACGGTCAGGAATTTTGCCCGCCGTCCGAGGCGCACCACTTTCTGCCCCGAGACCCGCTCGGCGAAGCGTTCGGGGAAGGGGAAGCGCAGGTCGGCGCGGTTCTGCGTCAGCGACACAATCGTGCGCCCCTCCATGACAGGGGCGAGGCCGCGGCGAACTGTCTCGACTTCGGGTAATTCAGGCATGGTTATGGCATATAGCCTAGGGCGTACGGGGTAACTATGGTGGCGCGCATGTCTGCAGAGCCTGAAACAGAGCGCAAGGTATCCTTCGGTTTCGAAGAGGTGACCGAGAGCGAGAAGGTGGCGCGCGTGAAGGGCGTCTTCCGCTCGGTCGCGTCGCGCTATGATTTGATGAACGATCTCATGTCCGCTGGCGTGCATCGCCTGTGGAAACATGATGCGATGAACCGCGTGAACCCGCAGCCGGGTGAACGCCATCTCGATGTCGCCGGCGGAACGGGGGAACTGGCGCGGGCCTTCCTGGAACTGGCCGACAAGGCCGGCAAGCGGCGCGGCATCGACAAGCCGGCGACGGCCATTGTGTCCGACATCAATGATGCGATGCTGGAAGCGGGCAAGGCACGCGCAGACAATGCGAAATGGGAAGGCCGGCTGGACTGGGTCTGCGCGGATGGCCAGAACCTGCCCTGGGCCGACAACAGTTTCGACGTCGTCACCGTGTCTTTCGGCATCCGCAATTTTGCTGACCGTGTGGCAGGCCTGAAAGAGTTTCGCCGCGTGCTGAAGCCGGGCGGCCGGCTTGCTGTGCTGGAGTTCAGCCACATGACAGCGCCCGCCCTTCAGGCGGCCTACGACACCTACAGTTTCAATGTCATCCCGCAGCTGGGCAGCCTCGTCGCGGGCGACAAGGAAAGCTACCAGTATCTCGTGGAATCAATCCGCAAGTTTCCAGATCAGGAAACCTTCCGTGCCGAGATCGAAGAAGCGGGATTCTCCAACGTCTCCGTCACGAATTTTTCCGGCGGGATTGCAGCCCTGCACTTCGGCTGGGCCGTCTGATGACGTCCCGCTCAGTTTTCGTCGATGCGGATGCCGTTTTCGCTCACCGAAATTTCGACATCGGCGCCGGTGTCCGCGCCGGGTTCTCCAACGAAGTGGTAAAGACCAAAGCCGATCGGGCCGGCGATCAACGCGCCTGCAATGAAATAAAGCCACTTGTTGCCATGCGAACCAGTGGTCCTGGACATGCGAACCTCCTTTCAGATTGTTTCGTGATTTATCAACGCACTGCGGGTATGTCCGGTTCCAGTGAATTGAGGAGTGCAGCTTGGGGCTGATCGGAGACTACAGGCGCTTGATGCGGGCCGGTATCGCGCTCGCACGGCATGACGTCATCCTGCCGGCGGACTATCAGTCCCGCCTGCCGCTGGCTGCGCGGATTGCGGGCGGCACGCTGCGCCTGTTCACCGGCGGGGCCCGCGGCCGACCGGGTCAGCGCCTGGCGCGCGCGCTGGAAGGATTGGGGCCAGCTTACATCAAGCTGGGCCAATTCCTCGCCACGCGGCCGGACGTGTTTGGCACGGAGGTCACCTCCGATCTGGATCATCTCAAGGACAAGCTGCCGCCATTCTCCATGAAGGCGGCCCGGGCCGCCCTCACCGCCGAGTTCGGCGCGGCGGAAGTGGACCGTCTGTTTGCCGATCTCTCCGAACCTGTGGCCGCCGCCTCGCTGGCGCAGGTGCACCGGATGGACCTGCCGGACGGGCCGCGTGCCGTGAAGATCCTGCGTCCGAAAATCGAGGAACAGCTGTCGAAAGAGCTGTCCGCCATGAAGCGGGCTGCGCGGACGATCGAAGGCATGTCGGTGGAAAGCCGCCGCCTGAAGCCGGTTGCCTTCACCGAGACCATCGCGACGGCCATGATGCGCGAGACCGATCTGCGCCTCGAAGCGGGCGGCGCGGACGAGATGCGTGCGCTCAGCGAAAAGAACGGCTATTTCCAGGTCCCGAAGGTGGACTGGGACCGGACCGGCCGCCGTGTACTGACAATCGATTGGGTCGACGGCAAACCGCTGACCGACCCCACGGCGCTGGACCAGCCGGGCATTGACCGCAAGGCCCTCGCCAATGACATCACCCGCGGCTTCCTGACCAATGCCATCGAACATGGCGTCTTCCATGCCGACATGCACGAAGGCAATCTCATCCTGACGCCGGAAGGAAAGATCGGTCTTGTCGATTTCGGCATTATCGGCCGGATCGGCATGACCGAGCGGCGTTTCCTGGCCGAGATCCTGTGGGGCTTCCTGAAGCGCGATTATGTCCGCGTTGCCGAAGTGCATTTCGAGGCAGGTTATGTGCCTGCGTCGCAATCGGTCGGAGAGTTTGCGCAGGCGCTGCGTACGATTGGCGAGCCGATCCATGGCAAGCCGGCCGAGGAAGTCTCGATGGGTCGGGTGTTGTTGCAGCTGTTCGATTACACCCACACATTCGGCATGGCGCTGCGCCCGGAACTTGTTCTGCTGCAGAAGACGATGGTGCAGGTAGAGGGCGTCGCGCGCGCCATCGACCCGGCGCACAATATCTGGAACGCGTCTGAACCTGTCGTGGAAAGCTGGATCCGGCGCAGTTTCGGCCCACAGGGCGCCGCGAAGCTGGTCTCGGACAACATCCGTGAGGTGACGAACCGGCTGAAACGCCTGCCGGAGGTCATGGACCGGTTTGAAGCCTTCATGGAGCATGAGCTGGAGGAGGCGCCGCCGCCGCCGAAAAAGCCGTTCGCGCCCTGGTGGGGCTGGTTCGGACTTGCCGTTGCGCTGGCCGGTCTGGCCGTCTGGGCCTTCAAATAGACTGGCCATTCCGGGCGGCTTTCAGGCCGGTGCTGCCAGCAAGCGAATTTCTCGCGAATATGACGACCCGGCGCGGGTGAACTCTCCTTAATGGAGTAAAGTGTTAACGCGCCTTAAGCATCGCCCTAGAGTGGCAGCAGCTCCCGAGGAAAGGACCTGCCATGAAAGGCTTTATTGCCTCAGCCCTGCTTGGCGTCTTGCTGGCGTCGCCCGTGGCGGCGCAGATTGCCGGGTCCGGCAAGCGTACGCCGGAAGCGGAAGCGCAGCTGGCGAAGATCCGCAAAACACCGCCCAAGCCCGTCGCCTCGCCTCGTGCCGAGCCGACGCTGCGCGGCGCGCCGCAAGGCGGAAACCGTGGCAGTTCCATGGTGGTGGTCGATGTCCGCGCGGTGACTGGACTGGCTCGAACGTCCGGCGTACGGGTCTTCCGTGGCAGCCGTGTCTCCATGGTCCGGCCGGGTGTACGCAAATTGGAAACAGCGAAAACATCCGGCGGCCGGCGCAGCCAGATGAAGCTGATCCGCATCGGGGCGAGCCCGCGTGCGACCTACACTGCCTACGGCATCGACCTGGCCGAGCGGCACGAGGAAACGCCGGTACGCCCGCCGACGATTCGGATAAATCCTTAACGCGCACTGTGTTTTCACGCGAATTTCATGGCGGTCACGCAAGGATTTTGGGTTAAGAAAGACCCGGAAAGACAACCCGGGACCCATGAGCGATAAACGTATCCTGCTGATCATTGGCGGCGGCATCGCCGCCTATAAGAGCCTTGAGCTGATCCGCGAGCTTGGGCGGCGCGGCATTGCCTGCCGTTGCATCCTGACTTCAGGCGGCTCGCAATTTGTGACGCCGCTGTCTGTCTCGGCCCTGTCGGGCGAGAAGGTGTTCACCGAACTCTTCGATCTCGATGACGAAGCCGAGATGGGGCACATCCAGCTGTCGCGCTCTGCCGACCTGGTCGTCGTCTGCCCGGCAACCGCGGACCTGATGGCCAAGGCCGTGCATGGCCATGCGAACGACCTTGCCTCCACCACGCTTCTGGCCACCGACACACCGGTCCTGATGGTGCCCGCCATGAATGTGCGCATGTGGCAGCACGCGGCGACGGAACGGAACGTGGCCCAGCTGCGTTCCGACGGCGTCACCGTCATGGAGCCGGACGAAGGCGCGATGGCGTGCGGCGAGTTCGGCCCCGGCCGCCTGCCGCAGGTGCCGGCCATTGTCGCCGAGATCGAACGCCAGCTGGACGGGCAGGGCCAGTCTTCAGGGAAGGGAAAGGGCGCCCTTGAAGGCACGCACTGCATCGTGACCGCCGGCCCGACGCGGGAGCCGCTGGACCCGGTGCGCTTCCTTTCGAACCATTCTTCCGGCCGTCAGGGCTATGCCATCGCCGGGGCGCTCGCTGCTGAAGGCGCGCGGGTGACGCTGGTCTCCGGGCCGGTTGCGCTGGAGGCGCCGCGCGGCGTGGACCTCGTAAAGGTCGAGACCGCCCGCCAGATGCTGAAAGCCGTCGAAGACGCCTTGCCGGCTGACGTATTCGTCTCCGTTGCCGCCGTGGCCGACTGGCGCCCGGCGCGCGCCGCGACGAAGAAGCTGAAGATCAAGGGGGCCGGCAGCGCGACGCCGTCCATGGAACTTGCCGAGAACCCGGACATCCTCCGCACCGTTTCGAACAAGCGCAAGAACCGGCCGGGACTCGTCATCGGTTTTGCCGCCGAGACCAATGATGTCGAAGAGCACGCGACCGCCAAGCTGAAGCGCAAGGGCTGCGACTGGATCGTCGCCAATGACGTCTCCGGCGATGTCATGGGTGGCACCGAAAACGAGATCGCGCTCGTCACCCAGGGAGGCATCGACCGCTGGCCCCGCATGGGCAAGACCGACGTCGCCCGCCGCCTCGCGCAGAAGATCGCCGAAGCGTTGGGCGGCTCGGATGACGATGTGAAACTCGCGGCAGAATAGGCCGCCTCTGCCTGCTTGACTTGGCCCTCCGACTCCCGCACCGGTGCGGGCATGAACGAGGTTAATGTTGCGGTTCTGCCGCTCCCGCATTTCGAAGGGCTTCAGCTGCCTGCCTATGAAACCGACGGGTCCGCCGGGATGGATGTGCGCGCGGCTGTGCCTGAGGGTGAGCCGATGGTGCTGGCCCCCGGCGCGCGGGCGATGGTGCCGACCGGCCTCAGCGTCGCGATCCCGCAGGGCTACGAGATTCAGGTGCGTCCACGCTCGGGTCTCGCCGCCAAACATGGCCTGACCTGCCTCAACACCCCAGGTACGATCGACAGCGATTACCGTGGTGAGATCAAGGTGATCCTCGTCAATCTCGGCCAGGAGGCCTTCACCATCCAGCGCGGCGAGCGCATTGCCCAGCTGGTGCTGGCGCCGGTCACACGTCTTGCCTGGCAGGCCGTCGACAGCCTCGACGAGACCGCGCGCGGGGCAGGGGGCTTCGGCTCCACCGGGCGCTAGTTCCCGGCCGATCCTTCCCGTTTTCCCGATTTCATGCGATTTTCCTTGAACAGGTGTTCAGGGATCACCATATATCGTTTGTCGATATGAAGGAGGACGGGGTTTATGGATCCGTTTCAGATGGTTGTCGTCATCGTGGCGATTGTTTTCGGTACGAAGGCCTGGCGCGACCACATGCGTTTCAAGCAAATGCGGGCCAATGACCGGGCTTCCGATGCTGAGTTCGATCGTATGACTCAGGAAGTCGCCCGCCTGAAGGAGCGCGTCCGCGTCCTCGAAAAAATCGTCACCGACAGTGACAAGCATCTCAGCGAGGAGATTTCCCGGCTCGCCTGAGCCCATCCTGGCATGAGCCAGACCCGCCGCCCCGCCCATTGAACAGGAGATAAGACAATGCCCTTGCTATACCCCTTTGTGATCTTTCTTCTGTTGCTGATCCTCGCCACGCTGATCCGCAGGCCGGAGCGCCCGAAAGCGTCCAGCCGGAAGGAGGAGGAGCTCTCCCGATTGCGTGACCGGGTCGAGGTTCTGGAACGCGCTGTCCTCGATCCGGACCGCGACCTGCGCCGGAAGTTCGACGGGCTCTGAGATGATCGCGGTTCTTAACGGGACTGGAACAAATTGAACGCCCCTTTTCGAAAAATCTCCAGAGGATTGTGATTCAATCAACTCAGGAGTGAAGGGGATCTCATGACCACGCAGAAACCGGTTTTCGGAAAGAAGACTTCAGGCGCTGCCAGCCGGCGCACGACGCGGCCCGCGCAATCGCAGGCTTTGTCCGCAAAGGCCGAAGCCTTTCTTCAGCGCGAACGCGAGACGACGGGCGAACGCGCGCCGTCCGGGGGCGGTCTTCCGCTTCCCTCCACAGGCAGCAGCACGGCCGGCGGCAAGCCCGTCTGGGGCCGCCGCGTGATCGCCCGTATCGTGGATGAACTGCTCGTCTGGGGACTGCTCTTCCTGATGTTTCATGACGACATCGGGCGGCAGCTGTCTGTTTATATCGAGGCCCCGATGGACAGCGCGCAAGAGAATGCAGCCGGTGTCGCCCTGTTCGGCTATGCGCTTCTCTGGGGATGTCTTGAAAGCGCCTACAACATCGCGATGGAGGCCTCGCGCCTGCAGGCGACCCTTGGCAAGATGCTGGTCGGCGCTGTCGTGACGGACCGGGACGGTGGAAAGCCGGGTCTTGGCGGCGTCATCATGCGAAACACGCTTGGGCGTTTCATCGCCAATATGGTGCCGTTCTGTGCCGGTTATGTCATGGGCCTGTTCCGGAAAGACCGTCGCTGCATTCATGACATGATGTCCGGCACCATGGTGCGCCAGCGCGCGCCAGCGGCTCTGTCTGCGGGCTATGGCGAAGTGTTTGCCTGAGCGGTTTTCAGGCCAATTATCAGATGAGAACCGTGTCGTCGCGGGCGAACTTCGCCAGAAGGTAGGCGTCGGTGTCCTCAATCGTCTCAAGTTTCCCGAAGGCGAACGCCTCCCGGTCGAACACAAGGTCGCGCGGGCGTAGCGGGCGGCTGATTTCAAGGCCCTCAAGCGTACGGGCGCGGGAAAAGGCGACATAGGTCTGTCCGTGCGCGAACATGCCATGGTCGAAATCGATATAGACCTTGTCGAGCGTCAGGCCCTGCGCCTTGTGAATGGTGACGGCATAGGCGAGCCTCAGCGGCACCTGTTTGAAGGTGCCGACGACTTCGCGCTTCACCTTCTTGGTTTCAGGGTCGAGTTCGTAGCGGTATTTTTCCCAGGCAGCCGGCTCGATTTCATAGGCGTGTCCGTCGATCTCGACGATCACGCTCTTGCTTGTGAAGCCGGCCACAACGGCCAGCGATCCGTTGACCCAGCGGCCTTCCGGATCGTTGCGGATCAGCATGACCCGCGCGCCTTCTTTCAGTTCCAGTTCGGCCTCGGTCGGAAAGGCTTTCTCGTCGAACTGCCCCTGGACGTCTGCAAAGAAGGGATGGGGTTTTCCGGGCAGACCTTCCAGCCGCGCCTGGTTGATGCGGAAAGCATTCGCATTATTGGGCGTCAGGACGACATGGGTTTCGGACGCATCGGCTGCCGACCGGTTCGAGACGACGCTTTGCAGGATCGCTTCATCTGCTGGCGTGACACGGCCGGTCCGGAGCGCGCCGAGCAGGGCCAGGAAGCGGGGGTCTTCCTGACGGAACACATGCTTCAATGCCAGCAGGGCAAACTCGGCTTCGCGGAACGCGGCGCAATTGAAGAAGTACTGCCCGCCATGGCGTTCCCGCAGGATCGGCGCTTCCTGGTTCGAGACGACGGGCGGCAGCTGGTGCAGGTCTCCGGACAGGATCATCCGCACGCCGCCAAACGGCCGCTTTGAGGCGCGGTTCAGCTTCAACGACTTGTCGATTGCATCCAGCATGTCGGACCGGACCATCGAGATCTCGTCGATGATCATCGTGTCGATTGCCTTGACCAGCCGGGTGGAGCGCAGGCGCTTGATATCGGTCGGTTCGATCAGGCGGGGCGGGAATTTGAAGAAGGAGTGGATCGTCTGGCCGCCCGCATTCATGGCAGCGACGCCCGTCGGCGCCAGCACGATGGCACTGTCGCCGGCCTGGGCGAGGAATTTGCGCAGCATCGTGGTCTTACCGGTGCCGGCCCGCCCGGTCAGGAACAGATTTCCCTGCGCGCCCGCGCCGCTCGCCACCCATCGGGCCGGCGCGGCGTAGATATTGTCTGGAGTGTTGTCAGCAGGGCCAGCCATCATGCGGGCTTAGCGGTCTTTGCCGGGGAAGGCGAGGCCCGCCGGGCGTCTCTAGTGCGGTTCTTCCAGATAGGCCGCCATGACGGCCTGTTCGACCATGGCGCGCACCTGGCGGGGCAGGAAAGGCTTCGGGATCAGGAAGGCGGGTTCGGAGGTTTCCCCGCTCAGCAGGCGCTTCGGGAAGGCCGTGATGAAAATCACCGGCACGGGCCGCGGCAGGCTGGCCTGGATTTCCCGAACCGCTTCAGCCCCGGACGAGCCGTCAGCCAAGGCAATGTCCGCCAGGATCAGGCCAAATTCGCCGGACGCCGCGAGTTCCACGGCCTGACGGTGCGTAGTGGCAATGCCCAGTATGGAATGCCCCGCTTCCAGTACGATACCGGCCAGCATTTCGGCAATCAGGATTTCATCCTCGATCACCAGCACCGTCGTGGACAGGGCCGATTGCAGGGATGTCTCCGCATTGGTCAGGGCTTCTTCGACGAAACTCGTCGACGTACTCAGGATTTCGGCCGTTTCGAAGATGCTGAAGCCTTCGACCGCGGTCAGCATGACGGCGCGGCGTTCATCCGTTGTCATGCTGCGCAGGATCTTGGCGACTTCCTGGTTGAGCTTGCCGTCCGACAACTCTTCCATGATCGTTTCGTCCAGCGCGCGGAACAGGTCCTTGCGTTGGGCAACGGTTTTTCCCTGGCCCAGCATGACCAGCATCTTTGTCTCGAGCATCGTCTCGACCGCTGCGTCGCCAGCGCTCCTCGTGCCAAGGAGTGCGCGGGCGTATCGGCGCAAATACGGCAGTTCGCCCGATATCAGATCAGCCAGCAAAGAAGGTTCCCCCGAACCATGTTTCAACCGAGAATCAGATACTACACGTAGAATTCCGCAAGTAAAACATACCTGAAACTATCATCATATTGTGCCTGTTGTTTGTGCAACAATTTTGAGGCTTTCGAACCTGACAAGCATAGCACGTTTGAGCGGACTGATCACTTGTTCATTCCTGAAGCGCAAAAGTGGAATTGCGGGTCGCTGAAAATCAGCAGGATCAGCGAATCCGGATGACGATATCATAGCCGGCAATGGTTCGACCGTCGGGCGCGACCGGCAGCGATCCGAGCGTCAATTGCCCATCCGGGATGTCGGTGAGTTCGCCGGTCCGCTCGTCCAGGAAGTGGTGATGCGGCCGCGTATATGTGTCGAACACGATATTGTCCTGGCCGGTGCCGCGGACCATGCGCAACGCGCCCGCGTCGGCGAGGCTGTGCAATGTGTTGTAAATCGTTGCCAGTGCGACCGGCTCGCCCTGCTGGCTCACTTCTTCTGCCAGCCATTCCGCTGTGACGTGCCGGTTCTGCCCGTCTGCGAACAGGATGCGCGCGATCGCCTGCCGCGGGCGTGTTGCGCGCAGGCCCAGTTCTTCCAGGAAAGAGGCGGCATTGAAGTCCAGCATAGAGGCAAACTAGTTCCGGGGCCGCAGTCTCGCAAGAAGGTGACACAGCATGAAAAAAGCCCCCGGAAATCATCCGGGGGCTTCTCCGTTCACCGTCGCGGCCGGGGCTGATCAGCCGGCGATGCGGCGGACGTAATCATACTCGCCCCGCTTGGAGTCCCGCTTGCGGGCGGGCTGGAAAGCGACTTTCGCGTGCTCGGCGCAATACGGGCCGCAGTCAGCCTTGCGGCCGCAGAAGGCAAATTTCGGATCGGCCGGGTCGCCGATCGGCCATTTGCACATGGAATCCCGAAGCGTGAGGATCGTTGCCGGTTCGCCGTCATCCATGGCCAGCGGCGGCAGCGGGGCCAGCGGCTCCTGGCGCTCGATCACGGTACGCGGGGCTTCCGCGGGCC
Organism: Hyphomonas adhaerens MHS-3; assembly: GCF_000685235.1. Taxonomy (NCBI): domain Bacteria; kingdom Pseudomonadati; phylum Pseudomonadota; class Alphaproteobacteria; order Hyphomonadales; family Hyphomonadaceae; genus Hyphomonas; species Hyphomonas adhaerens. Next base: position 483,228 of record NZ_ARYH01000001.1, on the reverse strand, counting down.
GCTCCGGCACCTGCGGCGATGGCACCTTCACCGAACCGTCCGGCAACACGCGGGGCTTCGGACGGGCCAGGCGCGGCGGGCGCTTCACTGGCCGGGACGGTGTCGCGCGGCCCGACAGGCCCAGACGGTGAACCTTGCCGATGACGGCATTGCGGGTCACGCCGCCAAGTTGCTTTGCGATCTGAGAGGCCGAGTGGCCCTCAGCCCAGAGTTTCTTCAGCGCACTCACGCGTTCGTCAGTCCAGGACATGTATTCACCTTCCTGCTTGGTACAGACCTGACACCCAGGTCCGTCAGCCCCTATATGTTGAGATGGCAATTACGCGCCACCCCGCTCAGCACCTATATATCGTATCCATGGCGAAACGAAACACAACATGCGGGGCAGCCTTTCCACAGGCTTTCTACATATTGTGGTTAAAAACACGCCGCCTGTGGAATTCTTTCCGCCGATGCTTTTCCGCCGGCCTGAAAGGCTGAGTTCAGAAAAACTCCGTATATCGGCCCTCGCACCGGAACCGAAATGCGCCTACATACGTCGCCATGACTTCGACCGATTCCTCCGCCGCACCGGCGCCCGCACCGGCCCTTTCCGTTTCCGCCAGCCGCAATGTCCGCCAGTACGGGGCAGTCAACGGGCTGGGCCTGTGGACGCTTTTCAAACGGGAAGTGGGCAGATTTATGAAGGTGTGGATGCAAACCATCCTGGCACCTGTGGTCACCACGCTCCTGTTCATGACCGTATTCAAGCTGGCGTTCGGGGACCGGGGCAACCTCACCGGTGACTTTGAGGGTCTGAATTACAACGATTTTCTGGCGCCGGGCCTGATCGTGATGGCGATCCTGCAGAACGCCTTCCAGAATACGAGTTCCAGCCTGGTGCAGGCAAAGTTCAATTCCACTTATGTCGATTTCCTGATGCCGCCGCTGTCACCGCTTGAGCTGACCGCCGGCTTTCTGGGTGGATCGATCGTGCGGGGCCTGCTGGTGGCAATCATTTCCGGCATCGGTATCCAGCTCAGCGGACTGGCGAGCCTGTCCGTGGCGCATGTCTGGGCAATCCTCTGGTTCAGCATGACATCCGCCATCGTTCTGGGCGGTCTGGGCGCCATTGGAGGCATCTGGGCCGACAAGTTCGACCATCTTTCCGCCGTGACCAATTTCGTGATCGTTCCGCTGTCATTCCTGTCGGGCACCTTCTACGACATCAAGGTGATGACACCGCCGTTCCAGTTCCTGGCCCATATGGACCCGTTCTTCTACATGATCGACGGGTTCCGTTATGGGTTTCTGGGGGTTGCCAACTCCTCTGTCTGGCTTGGCGTAACCTATACCGGAATCCTGTCGGCGATCTCCGTTCTGGGGGTCTGGTGGCTGTTCCGTTCGGGTTACAAACTCAAGGCCTGAGACTCGCCTTATCCGCGAGTGAGGTTGACCCAGTCGCTGTCAAAAGCCCAAAGTCCGCCCGGGCTTGACAGTACGGAGGCCTCGAATGGCTAAAACAGGACTTTTCGCCGCCGTGGCGCTCGCAGCTGGTGTGGCTGCCTGCCAGGGTATTCCGAAGGAACAGACGGTTGCGCAATACTGCGCCACACCGGACCATCAGGACGAAGGCGTCTGCAAGCTGAAGGTCGAAATCGACGGGCAATCCGTGGCTTTGGCTGATACCGACATGCGCCTGTCCGCGGCGCGCAATGTCGCCGACGGGGCCGCAACGGCTGCTGCCGAGGCGAAGGAACTCGCCGCCGCCGCAATGGCGCGGGCCGAAGAAGCGGCCAACAAGACTGACGATGTCGTCTGCGAAACCCGCACAATCCAGAATTCCGCCATCGGCACCTGCCGTCCGGGCTTCACGCTGACCAGCTGTACCCAGACGCGCTACACCTATCGCGCCGGTGGCATGTCGATCATGCGCGAAATCAACGACCAGCAATGCCGCTTCAACAGCAAGGTGCTGGAGATGCAGGTCCGCTGCTGCGCGGCAGCCAGCTCCGGCGTGACGCCGGAAGACACGCTGATCAAGGGCACGCCCGATCCGGTGCCCGCACCGGAAGAGCCGGCGAAGGAAGAGTCGCCGCTGCGTTACTGATCGCTGCGCCCAGGGGGCTGGGACTGACAGCGGAAACCGCCTGCGCCGTAGGGGGAGCAGGCGGTTTCTTTATGCCGGTCACTCTTATTCAGGCTGGAAGTAGAAGTCCCCGCCGGTCGTCAGGTCGATATAGTTGGGGTGCTGCTGTTCATTGGTGCGGCGGGCGACGGCGTCCTGCACGCGCTTGAACAAGACGTTCGCTGGCAAGCCGGCCGCGGGAATGCGCCGGGCCAGTTCCTCTGAATAGGCCCCGTCATCGGCAGCTGTCTTGCCGGGCTCGGTCGCATAGGCCTGGAACACACCCGTCGACCAGGTGACCGGCCGGTAGCTGCGCAGCATGCCGCGGCTCTCATCGTCCATCACGGTGCGGCAGGCATCGAATACGATGAAGCTGGTCGACGCCACAGTCGTCGAGACGATGTTGAAAATCTGTTCGAAGCTGACGGCCCCGTCCTCGATTTCCGCTGTGCTGGCCCCCGGCAGGTCGACGGGCAGGACATAGTTCGTCCCGTCAACATTCACGCCGTGTCCGGAGTAATAGAAGAAGGTGGCCGGATGGGCCCCGGCCTGTTTGCGGGCGAGGGATTTGCGGCCCACTTCGCGCAGGGCGCTCAGCGTCTGGCTGCGGCTGGTGTCCCGGCAACGCTGGATGCTGAAGCCGGTCTCGATCAGCGCTTGGGTGATCCGGTCGCCATCTTCATGGGTGACCGCCAGACGGCTGATCGGCGGAGAGTAGGCGAGGTTCGACAGGACCATGGCGAAACGGTCCGGATTGCTTCCGGTCGTAAAGGTGCACCCGGCGCCGGCCGGGGGCGTGGAGACTTCCGCGCTTCCACTCGCGCTTCCATTGGCGGCCGGTGCGACCAGCGTGCTGGCCATGGTGGACGCACCGCGCGGGGCGGCGGGCGTATCGTCTGCCAGCAGGTCGTCGATGGTCGTGATATCGACATCCTGCCAGGTCGTTTTCACGGAGCGTTCAAACCGTTCTCCGTCCACTTCCAGGCTCTGGGAAAGATTGTACTGCAAGGCGCCATACCCGTCTTCCTTGGGCACGACCCGCCATTTCCAGACAGTCGGTGCGTCCGGCAGGACGGCCTGCTCCCTCGGCGTCATGGCGCGGATATCGAACTCATCATCGCCTTCCAGCGTGGCCGACATGATCTTCGAGGCTTTCACCGTATCGAACTCGATGGCGAACGGCGTTTCCGTGCTGCCGGGCGCGAGGCCGGTGCCCAGCGTGCTGGTCAGCATCGTGTCGGCGGCTTCCACGGAAATATTCTGGGTCAGCGGCTGGATGGCGATTTCCAGGAAATAGGCCTGGTCGACCACCATTTCATTTGGCGCCTGATGGGCCACGCGACCGGAATTGAAATTCCCGGCGCCCGCTTCGACCAGTTTGCTGAGCGGTTCTTCCCAGATGCTGCAGTCTCCGAAATAGAGATAGTTATCCTCCGTCGCCACCTCGTTCATGTTCCAGACGCACAGGCGGGCCTTCGGCATGCCGACTTCAAGGCGGTCCCGGCCACCGGCAACCTGCACGGCGATCCGCTGGAGCGTGGCGGTGAGGTCATCGCCCACCGGAATGCTGGCGGTTTTCAGCTCGCTGTTCACGCCGATTTCGTCGAACATTTCGCAGATCAGGCTGATCGTGTCCGGATCTTCCAGTTCGGCCTGGCAATGGGAATAGTTGCTGGGCCCGGCGGCGGCGGCCGGAGCCATATCCATTGCCGAATAGACCAGATCTTCAAGCTCCTGCACGGACATGTCGTCTGACACGTCCACGCCGGCGCTGCGCAGAAAGTCGGCGAGGACTTCCCGATCGCTCGGGCCGGGTGCCTCGGCATACTCTTCTTCGGCCTCCGGAAAGCGCTGTTTGTCATACTCTTCGAAGGCGCCGGACCTGTCCCCGGATGCGCTGCTCCCGACCGAGGCCGTGGGGGCCGGCGGCGCGACAGGGGCCATGCCGAAATAGCGAAACACGTCGTCTGTTTCGTCCGTCGGCACGCCGTGTGCGATCAGAAAAGCCCGCATCACCTCGCGATTGGCGGGCTCGTACGGATCGACGCCTGTCGATTGCATGACGCCGAAGAGCTCCCCGGGCGGGAAGCCTGCCACTGTTTCCGTCACCGCAGGTGGCGGAGGCGGAGGCGGAGGCGGCGGAGGAGGAGGAGGTGGAGGCGGGGGTGGTGGAGGCGGCGGAGGCGCGTCCGGCGGAAACATCCAGTGCCAGGCCGTTTGCAGCCAGTTTCCTCCGGTCCCATCTTCCTGGCCGGGCGTGGAATCGGGTGTGCTGGCACAGGCAACGGTCAGCGCCAGAATGCTGCCGGCCAGCAAGGACTTGTAACGGCGGTCCATGCGTGTGCTCTCCCTCCACAAAACTGGAGAAAGTTAAGCACAGCCCGGTTCGTGCCGCCAGCAGAACCGGGATTGCATCCGATTGCCCGTTAAGGATGCGAGCGAAGCGTGTGCGGGCTTCTTCCACCCGGGCCTCTTGCCAGCAGTCACAGGTCTGGGTGAGGGTGCCTTGTGGAAGGCTGAATCGGAAAGGGGCGCGCCCTGGAAATCCTGACCCTGTTGCCGCCAGTGCTCGCGATCTTTGTCGCGACGCTGACCCGGAATGTCTATGTCGCGCTGGGCCTTGGCCTAGTGGCCTCCGAAACCCTGATCGCGGGCGGCAATCCTGTGATCGGCTCGCTGATGTCGGCCGAGCGGTCGGTGCAGGTGCTGACCGATGCGGGCAATGCGCGGGTGCTGGTTTTCTGCCTGCTGATCGGCGCGCTCATCGTCTTCATGCGGGAATCCGGCGGCGTCGACGCCACGGTCGGCCTGCTGGACCGCAAGGGCCTGACCTCCACGCCGCGCCGCGCAGGCCTCGCGCCCGCCATCGCCGGCACGCTGGTCTTTGTCGAAACCAATGTCAGCCTGCTCAGCTCCGGCGTGCTGGGGCGGCGCCTGTTCGATACGCACGGGCTGTCCCGCGAGCGGCTGGCCTATGTGATCGACTCCACTTCGGCCCCGGTCTCCGCCCTGATCCTGCTGAACGGCTGGGGCGCCTATGTGCTGACGTTGGTGCAGCCCTATTATGGAGAGCAAAGCCTTAGCGTCGTGGCGGGCACGGTGATGTGGAACGTGTATGCCATTCTGACGGTCCTGGGCGTCTTTGCGACCGTGCTCTTCAACCGGACCTTCGGCCCCATGCGCACAGCAGATCTGGAGGCACGGCCGGGCGCGGCGGAGCTGGAGACCGTGGACCACACGCCGGCGAACCGGGCCATTCACATGTGGCTGCCTTTGCTGGTGATGGTCGCCGGGTCCATCGGGTTCATGGCCTGGACGGGGAAAGGCAACATGCTGGCCGGGAATGGCAGCCTGTCGATCCTGTGGGGTGTGTGCGTGGCCATCGCGCTGGCGGCTGTGATGCTGCGCTTGAGCAAGGTTTTCACCAGCACGGAAATCCAGGAACGCTTCTTCCGCGGGATCGGCGAGATGGTGCCGCCGGTGACCGTTCTGCTGCTGGCCATCGCCTTCGGGGCGAGCCTCAAGGCACTCGGCACAGGCACCTACATGGCTGGAATCGTTTCGGATTATCTGCCGGCGGCGATGGTGCCGATGGCGGTTTTCCTGGTCGCCGGGGTGACCGCGTTCATGACCGGGACGAGCTGGGGCACGTTCGGGATCATGGTGCCGATCGCGATGCCCGTGGCGCAGGCCGTGGGCTTTCCGCCGGAGCTGATGCTGGCAGCCGTCATCGGGGGCGGGGTGTTCGGGGACCATTGCTCGCCCATCTCCGATACGACCGTCATCGCAAGTCTTGCAGCAGGATGCGACCATGTCCGCCATGTCGCGACGCAGCTGCCTTACGCCGTCGCGGCGGGCAGTGTGGCCTCGGTGATCTACCTGTTCGCAGGCCTCGCACTGAGCTGATCCGTACACACAGCAAGCTCAAAACCAAAAAAGGCGCTCTCCCAGGGGAGAACGCCTTTCCTGGTGTTTCGAATCGGACTACCGAGACACTGTGCTAGCACTCGTTGTCGGTCTTCTGACACCGGAGTGTTTCGGGCTCGCTTGCACGGGCCTGTCTTCACCCCTTCCGGTCCCGGCCGGTCGCCTGCCCGTCTTGGGAACGGGCTGGCGCCCTTACCTTCTCAGGTGCCTTTTCAGGCGGCCGTTTCCGCGGTTCCGCAGCATCTCGGGCGATGCCTCCGCAACCTGTACGCCGCTGATTTCCTTTTGGTTTCCTTCCAGGTTGCCCTGTCGGGTTTCCATCTGTGCCTCAGCTTTGCCACCGTGTTTCGGATCGCGCTCCGGTCACGGCCTACAGCCTTTCCTTGCGGGGTCTAGCTCCCCTCCGGAATACGCCACCAGCTTTGTCCCTTCATCCCGCCGGGCCCTTTGCGCCGCTGCTCTCACAGCTTTGCTCCTGACCCGGACCGATCCGGGGGCGGCGTGCTCTGCCTCCGTTCCGTTGCCGGGTCTGCTCCCGGCTGGTTTCGTTGGCTTAACGAAACGATCTCACCAAAGCTCGCCTGAGTCGAGTCCTTGTCAAAAATTTTTCATGCAGCAGGCGAAGAATTCCACAGGTTTCAAATCGCCTGTGAATTTGTTGCGCTGCACACGGAGGAAGCCCGGGCGTCAGGGGGTGGACAGGCCGCCGCCAAACACCCTCACGAACACACTCTATACGCCCTCTATACACCCTCTATGGCGTCCTCCGGGGCGTCTGGCCGGGCCCGCGAATTCGTCTGATAAGGCCCCGTGGCAATCTCTGCCCCATGACAGAGCACATGACGACCCGGCCGCAAAAGCCACCGAAACAGACTCGCCACCGCCGCACCCGGGCGGAGCTTGACGCGCTGCGCACCCTGGCACGGGCGGCGGCCCTTGGCGGCGAAAGCCTCGCCAGCCTCCGCGCCCGCCTCCAGATTCCGGAGGCGACGCTCACCCGGTGGGCCCGGCTGGACGGCTACCGGCAAATAGACCTCAGGGCGCGGGAAGAAGCAGACGCCGCCTCGCGCGGGGAAGGGGCGGACGCGGTCGAGGCCATCCGCCAGCAGGCGGACGAGTTGTGGCAGATGTGCGAGGAGATGCAGGACCGGCCGACCACCGGCGCGCGGCGGCAAGTGGACCTTGCCCGCGCCCGCACGCTCGCCCTCGCCGAGGCCGGGCATCTGGATGCGGCAGAGGAAGAGATCGCCGCCGTCCGCCGCCTCGCCCGCATCCTCTCCTTCAGCCGCGCCGGCACGGGCGAGATGGAAAAGTTCCAGAACCAGGCGGCCGTCATCGTGCGCCAGAAAGGGCTGGAGCGGGCGATGGCCTATGCCCGGCAGATCAATGAAGAGGCCGAAGCCGAAGCGGCCGCCCGCAAAGCCGCCGGCCTGCCGCCCCTCCCGCCACCAGAGCCGGACCCCGACAGCGCCGCCTGGTCAAAAGCCGACACCGACGCCTTCTACGAACACCTCCGCGAAAAAGACCGCACCCGCGACTATTGGGCAGAACTAGTGGAGCTGAGGCGGAGGGAGCGGGAAGAGGGCGCGCCGCAGGATGGGGAAGCTGGCGCCGCCCGCGCCCGTGCTTCGACTTCGCTCAGCATGAGCGCTCCGAATGTTCCGCCCGACCGGGACTCATCCTGAGCGAAGTCGAAGGATGAAGCGGGAAGAGCGGAACCCAGTAGGGTGGGCCCACACGAAGCGATACCCACCAACACACCCCGCGGCATGCTCGACCGGTGAGTATCGGCTCCGCCTCAACCCATTCTACGTTTGCTTGATGCTTGTAGATAGGTTTTGGAGCAAGTAACCTGTCACTATAAATTGAACAGAATTCGCGGGGACATTATGAAAAGGCGTGACAACAATCCGCGGGCATTTGCTGAAACTGTTTCGATAAGTGCTTGGAGAAGTACCTACGATGACACAACTGGCATAGCCGATCTGCATATCGATGTAGTCTTTGCGGAGGGAAGAGTTGGTGGTGAAGCAGACTCGCCAGTTCGTTTCCGATTGTCCCTCAAGCGAGCAGAGGTTCATGTCGTAGGCGATGTTGGTGAGGTGATTTCGTTCCCACCCAAAGATGTTGCAAGAGCACCTGTTCAAACTGTGTCCGTTAAGGACACCGAAAACAAAAAATCAGCGGCGAATCTGTCGGGTGGAATTCAGCTATCCTCCAAAAAAGCAGACATCGGATTAGAGGCGACCGGCAATACGTCATTGGAGAAGGCTCGTGAAACGACCATGGAGTTGGCGGGCAATGAACTCCAATTTCAACATATGAAAACGCCAAAAGGCTATGCTTGGGTGATCACGCCTATTCTTAAGCCGACGCTCAACGGTCAGCCTTGGGATTCAGCAGAGCGGCGCCTAACAATGAAAGACAAGTCACATCCGCGCTTGAAAGGTGAGCCGCCAGAACCTAGAGTCGAACTGCGCTGTAGGCGCGAAGATCTCGAGATTACCGATATTCAGTTCAAGAAGCGCCCATCCAGTATCTGGGGGAATCTTAGCCAATCTAAGCGACTTGCAGTCGAGCAGTACATCAAAGATGAACTCATGAAAATTGGATTTGAGTGTGATGATCTGAGTGATCCTTTTGCGCAGATCGTATTGGCTGACGTTGTCCCAGAAGAGGGCTGATCTCAGTGTTCCTCAAAATTGACCAGATAATTGATGCGCCCACGGATAACCCGCTGGAGCTGGCTAAAGTTGCTGGATGTGATCCTAAGCAGTTCTTCCGTGGTGCTTCGTTCCAAGGTGTGGATGTTAGGGGGCTGGATTTGAGTGCCATGGATCTGACTGGGGCAGACTTTACGGGAATTGTCGCCGATATGTCCACCAAGGCACCAAAGGAGCACTTGACCGAAATTAGAGAAAAGGCATTTTTGTCTCTATTCTTCTCGCTCGAACCGGTAGTAACGGAAAAAAACTATTTCGACCACTACGCAGATCTTGAGTTGATACGTCAATTTGCAGAGGAATTGAGAATCGGCGTTCCTGAGGTGGTTTCACGCTATTTTCAAGATGAAGAACCGGAGTTTCGGAGTCTTACAACCCAATCCTTTAAGGATCCGCGGGCGGTCGCAAACAAAGCTCTTCTTAAGGAGGTAAAGCGATTAGGTTTGTACAGCCGGTTAACGCCATTTCTATCCTTGGAATTTGAAATTTCAGCCCCCAATAATAAGCCGCCCACGGATGAGGTAGAGATTTTCTCAATAGGGCTTGAGAGCGGATATGAAATAGAATTGATCGGTGGACGGCAGATTTTGGTTTTCCGTAGCGACAGTGGTGCGGAGTTCGATACCACTCTGGATCTTGTGTTTTCGACCAAAGCTATACCCAGGCGGGATAAGGGCATCGAACTGCGTATCCAGACGGAAGAAGGTAAAGTTCGAGTAGACATTCAAAAGATCGATGGTCGGAATATTCGACTGCCAGAAATCCGGGTGAAGCGTGAAAAATAAGGCAACTACAAGGTAGGCTGCATGGGCCAGCGTGACGAAATAGACACCCTCTCTAATTTTTCTAAAGCCCCAATTCCTCTTCCCGCAGCCGCTTCACCTCGTCTCTCAGGCGCGCCGCTTCTTCGAACTCCAGGTTTGCGGCGGCTTCGCGCATCTGCTTCTCATAGTCGGCGATGACGGCCTTGAGGTTGTGGCCGCTGGCTCCGGCGAGGGCGGGGGCCTTGTCCTCGGCCACGGCGCGGGTGCGGCCGCGGGACTTGCCGCCATCCTTGCCGCGGCCCCGGCCCTTGGCGCCGCCGTCTTTCTTCTCGCCCAGTTCGCCGAGGATGTCGGCGACGTCGCGCTTGATCGTGGTCGGCGTGATGCCGTGTTCCTCATTATAGGCCATCTGCTTGGCGCGGCGGCGGTCGGTCTCGTCCATGGCGCGCTGCATGGAGCCGGTGATCCTGTCCGCATAGAGAACAACCCGCGCCTCGGCGTTCCGCGCCGCGCGGCCAATGGTCTGCACGAGGCTGGTCTCAGAGCGCAGGAAGCCTTCCTTGTCCGCATCGAGAATGCCGACAAACCCGCACTCCGGAATGTCGAGCCCCTCGCGCAGCAGGTTGATGCCGACCAGCACGTCGAACTGGCCGAGGCGCAGGTCGCGGATGATCTCGATCCGCTCGATCGTGTCGATGTCAGAGTGCATGTAGCGCACGCGCACGCCGTTCTCGTGCAGGAAGTCCGTCAGGTCTTCCGACATCTTCTTGGTCAGCGTCGTGATCAGCGAGCGGTAGCCCTTGGCGGCGACGGCCTTCACCTCGGCCATGACATCGTCGACCTGGTTGGCGCCATCATTGGAGACGGGGCGCACTTCCACCGGCGGGTCGAGCAGGCCGGTGGGGCGGATGACCTGTTCGGTGAACACGCCGCCGGTGCGGTCCAGCTCCCACGGGCCGGGCGTGGCGGAGACGTGCACCGTCTGCGGGCGCATGGCGTCCCATTCCTCGAATTTCAGCGGCCGGTTGTCGAGGCAGGAGGGCAGGCGGAAGCCGTATTCGGCCAGCGTCGACTTGCGGCTGAAGTCGCCTTTGAACATGGCGCCGATCTGCGGCACGGTCTGGTGGCTCTCGTCGCAGAAGACGAGGGCGTTGTCGGGCAGGTATTCGAACATGGTCGGCGGCGGCTCGCCCGGCTTGCGGCCGGTGAGGTAGCGGGAATAGTTCTCGATGCCGTTGCAGCTGCCCGTGGCGGCCAGCATCTCGATGTCATACTGCACGCGCTGTTCGATGCGCTGGGCCTCCAGCAGTTTCCCGTGCTTCTCGAAGTGCGCGATGGTGGATTTCAGCTCCGCCTTGATCTGCTCGATGGCCTGGTTCAGCGTCGGGCGGGGCGTCACATAGTGGCTGTTGGCGTAGATCTTCACGGCGGGCAGCTTCTGCTGCGTGCGGCCGGTGAGGGGGTCGAACTCGGTGATGCTCTCCAGCTCGTCGCCGAAGAAGGACAGCTTCCAGGCGCGGTCCTCATAGTGGGCGGGGAAGATGTCCATCACGTCGCCCTTGATGCGGAAACTGCCGCGGGTGAAGTTGATGTCGTTGCGCGTGTACTGGTTCGCCACGAGGCGCTCTGCCACGGCGCGCGGGTCGATGCGCTGGCCCTCTTCCAGCTTGAACGTCATCGAGGTGTAGGTCTCGACCGAGCCGATGCCGTAGATGCACGACACCGAGGCGACGATGATCACGTCGTCGCGCTCCAGGATCGAGCGGGTGGCCGAGTGGCGCATCCGGTCGATCGCCTCGTTGATGGAGGATTCCTTCTCGATATAGAGGTCCGACCGCGGCACATAGGCTTCCGGCTGGTAGTAGTCGTAATAGGAGACGAAATACTCCACCGCATTGTCGGGGAAGAAGGATTTGAACTCGCCATAGAGCTGTGCGGCGAGCGTCTTGTTGGGGGCGAGGATCAGGGCCGGGCGCTGGGTCGCCTCGATGATCTTGGCCATGGTGAAGGTCTTGCCCGTGCCCGTCGCGCCGAGCAGCACCTGGTCGCGCTCGCCGGCGGCGATGCCCTCGACCAGTTCCGGAATGGCCGTGCGCTGGTCGCCCGCCGGCTCATAGGGGGAGGCGACGCGCAGCGGCCGGGAATCGTCGACGCTGACCCAGTTGCGGTCCGGCCGGTGGGGCGTCCAGTTGTCCGACGGCAGCGCCCCCGCCGCATCACGCGCGAAGCCATCCGCCCCGAAAATCGTCGGGGCTTCCGAAACACCTTTAGAGGGAGACCGAGCCATGCCGTGAGATATGGAGCGGGGGAGGGGGCGTGTCTAGGGTGTTCTTGTTTTGTGCAAGTTTCAATGGGGCGTATGGACTGCTAAACGGATGGTCATTTCTCTTTGGGGTTCTCAGGCGTCTCTGATTTTTCCTCAATTGGCTTAGCGTTCAATGCTTGAATCTGATCGGCTCCCGCTTTCGTCGGAGGCGTAGAACCTTCAGGGCCGTCACCCATCTCTGAAGCAATTTCTATTTCATGCTTGCGAATTTCTTTCGACCAGATGCTCGCGATGTGTTCCAGCAACTTCATATAGTTGCCTGGTGGGGTCGAAAATTTTTTCTCTTCACACTGATAGATGAATGGTGGAAAGAGCTTATTCTTTGCGTCGGCAAAGAATTTTTCAACGTAACTTGCCACAACATCTTGAGAGCATGGGTCGCTTTGGGGGCGGAGTTCATCTTCTGCTTTAGAGAGTTCATCATTCGGCGACATGCAGTCGAGCCAGAAGATCGGGTAAGGGGTTCCGCCTAACACGCCCTTCATAGCTTCGCGTCCGAGGTATCTGAGTCTCAAGGCTTTGTTCGCCGAAGAATTCATCGTCAGCTTCGAGAGGAAGTAAGCGATCTCTATTGATACTGGAAATCGACGAGCAGATGCGAACTGGGCCAACCGAAAACCAGTATCAACTGCTGGTCCGATATAGTCTTTAATATAGTCGCTTTTGCGCGCGTTACTTTGATCTTCGTACCACTTCCTCAGACGGTAGTACTGTCCGGTTTTTCCGGAGGGCTCTTCAGATTTTGTGGCGGTGCTAGATAGGTCGCTCCAAAATGCTACTTCATGGTTCCCTATTGGGAAGCCAGCCATCCAAGCCGTGGCTTTTAGGTCTAGGTTCGAGCGCTTTTCTTTTAGGCTGGACCTGTAACTGAAGACGGCCTCCCGCCACGCAATCAAAGCTACGACGACTTCTCCTGGGTGTCGTACGTTGTGAACGTAAATTAGTTCGTCGCCATTGATTTTCCACAGCGAGGGGGAAGTAGTTTCCTTCCAGTGCTCCTCAACAATTGAATCATCCAAAAAAGTAGAAGTCCATTTTTCGAGAAATGTTAGTTCAAACTCGCCGTAGAAATCTATCAATGAATTGAACCATTTCGCTCCCACTCCGTCTAAGGAGCTTGCTGATGCGCTCTGTCCGTTCAACACGTCCTCATCATGCTTCAACTTGGTCGAGCCGATGAGATCTACACTCAAAAATAGTTTGAGTGAGGGCGTTAGAAATTCCGGAACTTCTTCAGTCGCCGACATTGATGTCTAGCGCTTTGGCGCGAATGGATGCGGCTTGGCTGGAGACGCCAAACTCGCTGGCAAGCTGTCCGATGGATTTAACGCGAATTGCTGTTTTTTTAAATTCAGCCTCAGGCATTAAAAAAGCGGAGGCAAACCAATTGGCTTCCCACTCGGCTCTGTCTGATCCATAGCGCGTTGCTTTGAGTTTGAATGGAACGCGTTTTTGTACCTGCAGTGGCCAAAGGTAGTGGAGGACATAATGCCCCAATTCGTGGGCCATTGTGAACGTGTCTCTCAGCGGTGATGTGTCGCTTGGAATGTATACTAGAAAGTCATTCTGTGAGCGTACTATTAGTGAACCGTCTTCTTTTCCGCGCTCTGCCCAGAAATCCTTTACGAGAACTTTCCCGCCTATATGTTCAATAACTGACTTCACGTCACCATCGAGTTGATAGTTGAGTTGATTTGCTATGTTTTCTGCAATGTTGAAGACGGAGGTCTTCAGTAAATTAGTCGGTTGCGGAGCTTCAAAAGCGTCCGTTGCTTGGTCGATCATATTAGAATCCAGCACACACGAATCGCAGAGTCTTGGCGAACATAATAGCAACATACCTGATTTACAAGAATAAATTGTAAAGTTGGGCAGTCACTTGAATCCTGGTCGGCCTCTTGGGGCCGCAGAAAAACAGCTCAGTTGCCAACTGAACCGCCTCAGACCACGCCGAAGAGGCGTTCCAGCGCGAAGAAGATGACGGCCGCGATACAGGCCGAGGCCGGGACGGTGATGACCCAGGCGGCTGCAATCGTGTTCACATGCGCGCGGCGCACCAGCTTGCGGGCGGCGCGGCGGCGCTGGACCCCGGCATACTGGGTCTTGGCCGCGTTCGGCGCATAGGCGTGGATGTAGCGCAGGCGCGTCTTCGAGTTCGCGGTGAACCATTCCCGGAAGAAGCCGACCCCGAACACCGCGCCCACGGCGATGTGCGTGGAGGACACCGGCAGGCCCAGCCAGCTGGCGATGATCACGGTCACGGCGGCGGCCAGCGCGACGCAGAAGGCGCGCATCGGGTTCAGCTTGGTGATCGACTGGCCGACCATGCGGATCAGCTTCGGCCCGAACAGGACGAGGCCGAAGGAGATGCCGGCGGCGCCGATCAGCATCACCCAGATCGGGATGTGGACCTTGGAGGCGACTTCGCCGGCCTCGACCGCGTGCACGATGGCGGCCAGCGGGCCGATGGCATTGGCGACGTCGTTGGCGCCGTGCGCGAAGGAGAGCAGGGCGGCGGAGAAGATCAGCGGCCACACGAACAGATCGCGCAGGGACTGGTTGCGATTGGGCATGCCGCGCGACTGGCGCTTGATCAGCGGGTGCGTGAGCAGCCAGGCCAGCACGGCGACACCGGCGCCGATCATCAGGGCGTGCGGCATGTCGATATGGATGAGCTTCTTCACGCCCTTCAGCGCCATGTACGTGCCGAAGGCGCCGGCCATGATGGCGATCAGCACGGGCACCCAGCGGCGCGCCGCGGCGATCTTGTCTTCGCGGTAGATGATGAAAATCTTGATGAAGGCCAGCACGCCGGCTGCGATGATGCCGCCGAGGACGGGCGAGATGACCCAGCTGGCGGCGATCGAGGCCATGGTGGGCCAGTGCACCGCGCCGAAGCCTGCCGCTGCGATGCCGGCGCCCATCACGCCGCCGACGACGGCGTGGGTGGTCGAGACCGGCGCGTTCAGCACGGTGGCGAGGTTCACCCACAGGGCCGAGGAGATGAGGGCCGCCATCATCAGCCAGACGAAGGTCTCGGTCGTCGGCACGGTGGCGGGGTCGATGATGCCCTTGGAAATGGTCGAGACGACATCGCCGCCGGCCAGCAGGGCCCCGGCGCTTTCGCAGATGGCGGCGATGACGAGGGCGCCGCCGATGGTCAGCGCCTTGGAGCCGACCGCCGGGCCGACATTGTTGGCCACGTCATTGGCGCCGATATTCAGCGCCATATAGCCGCCGATGGCCGCCGCTGCGATGATCAGGAGGCCATTGTCCTGTCCGCCGAGCAGGGCGCCGCCGACAACGACGATGGCTGCGAGGAACAGGAAGGCGAGACCGGGACCAACCACGCTGCGGGCGGTGGCCTGGACGGCGGCCTCAGCCCTGCCAATTTTGACGAGGTCCTTGTCCAGGGTTTGCTTGACGAGTGTCGGATCTTTGCCGTCAGCCATGTGAGCCCCTTCGCTTGCAGGCGATGTGCTGCATCAGCCGCATGCCGCAGGAATTTTCAACTGGATTCGAAATATCAGGCTGTAGATGTCATAAGACTGTCACGAAACTGATGCTTTCAGCGCGAAGATCATGGCCTGGAAATTCCGGCCGATCATGCTGGCCCGGTCGTAGAAAAAATCGGCCGCGGCGGGATTCGGCATCAGCTCGTCCACCGTCTCGCGGAACAGGCCCAGCCAGCGCCGGAAGTGCGCGTCGGTGATGGTGTCCGACAGGCGCAGGTGCGCCGGCATCGGGCGGCCATCATAGCGCCGCGTACCGAGGGCAATGGCCGACCAGAAATCCTTCAGCTTGGCGAGGTGCGGGTCCCAGTTTTCGCCCAGCGTGGTGAGGAAGACGGGCCCCAGCAGGTCATCCTCCCGCACGCGGGCATAGAATGTGTCGACCAGACGCGAGACCAGCGCCTCGTCGATGCCGAGGGCTGCCGCGTTTTGTTGCATCGAAGCCTGTCGTTCCTCGCCGGAGCGGCGGATGGCATCGTCGGTCATGGTGTGATGTTTATTCCTTGGGTGGCTCGACCTGTGGCGGGGTCACCGGCGCGCTGAACGCCTTGCGCACGACCCAGGCCGTAATGCCCACCATGATCACGACCAGGCAGCCAAACCCGATCAGGGCGTAGATTGCCAGATTGTCGACTGTCAGATTCCCCATAACCGTCTCCTGCACGGTTGCCTCTTGTGCCGCGCAGGGTCGGACCTGACCCGGGAAAAATCAATACGTAACCTTACCGAGGCGGGCGGGTTCGCCGATCAGGGGGCTTTCCTGCGGGCGGCGCCTTCCATTTCCGCGTGGCCGCCCGTCCTGATCAAGGGAAGGCGCGCCGGGGCTCAGCGGCCGATCAAGCTTGCGCGGATGACAATAGCTGCGGCATAGGCCCGGCATGTCTGCGGCAGAGCCCCTCTCATATGATGCCATTGTGCTGGGCGCCGGGGCGGCGGGCCTGTTCTGCGCGGCGCGCATGGGGCAGGCGGGCCAGCGCGTGGCCGTGCTGGACCACGCCGCCAAGCCCGCGGAGAAGGTGCGTATTTCGGGCGGCGGGCGGTGCAACTTCACCAATCTCGAAACCGCCGCGAACCGGTTCATCAGCCAGAACCCGCATTTCGCGAAGTCTGCGCTCGCCCGCTACACGCCGTGGGATTTCACCAGCCTGATGGCGGTCCACGGCCTGACCTGGCACGAGAAGACGCTGGGCCAGCTGTTCTGCGACCAGAAATCCGGCGCGATCATCAAGATGCTGCTGGACGAGTTGGACAAGGGGCAGGGGGAATTGCGCCTTGGCACGCAGATCACGGCGGTGACCCATGCCGATGGCGTGTTCATCGTGGAGACGGGCGCAGGCGCCTTCACCGCGCCGAAACTGGTTGTTGCGACCGGCGGCCTCTCCATTCCGAAAATGGGCGCGAGCGGCCTTGCCTATGACATCGCCCGCCAGTTCGGGCATGACATCGTGCCGACCCGGGCCGCGCTCGTGCCCTTCGTGTTCACCGGCGCCGACCATGAAGACTTCGCCTCCATCTCCGGCGTCGCCTGCGATGTACGCGCGGCGGCGGGCGGGGCGGCCTTCGAGGAAGCCATGCTGTTCACGCATCGGGGCCTGTCTGGTCCGGCGATCCTGCAGGTGTCGTCCTACTGGCAGCCGGGGGAGGCGGTGCAGCTCACCCTGCTGCCGGGCACCGACATTGCCGGACAGCTGAAAGAGACCAAGCAGGGCCGCCCGATGCAGACGCTGGCCAGTGCGCTGGAAAGCCTGTTTGCCAAACGGCTGGCAGAGCTGGTGCTGCGGCGGGCGGGACTCAGCCCCACGGCGCGCCTCGCTGACCAGTCGCACGCCACGCTGGACAGCCTGGCCGCGTCCCTCACCGCCTGGCAGGTCCGGCCGGCGGGCACCGAAGGCTACCGCACCGCTGAAGTCACGGCGGGCGGCGTGGACACGGACGGGCTCTCCTCGCGCACGATGGAAAGCCGCCATGTGCCGGGCCTCCACTTCATCGGCGAATGCGTCGACGTCACCGGCTGGCTCGGCGGTTACAATTTCCAATGGGCCTGGGCCAGCGCCGCCGCAGCCGCCGAACGCGCTAGCTGATCTTGTATTTCACCGGCAGGCTTTTCAGGCCGGAGACGAAATTGGCACGGGTGCTTTGAGGCTCCCCGGCCAGCTCGATCGAGTCGAGGCGCGGCAGCAATTCGTTCAGCAGGGCTTTGATCTCCATCCGGGCGAGGTGCATGCCCAGACAGACATGGACGCCATAGCCGAAGGCGACCTGTTTCTTCACATCGCGGTCGACGCGGAATTCGAACGGATCGTCGAAGATCTCTTCATCGCGGTTGCCGGACCAGTAGAACAGGGCGAGCCCGTCGCCTTTCTTGATCGTCTTGTCACGGAGTGTGTAGTCCTCCGTCGCCGTGCGCATGAAATGCTTCACCGGCGTCGTCCAGCGGATCATCTCTTCGATGGCGTTCGGCAGGAGGGAGAGATCGTTCTTGAGCTTCGCCAGCTGGTCCGGGCGCCGGATCAGTTCCAGCATGCCGCCGGAGACGGTGGAGCTGGTCGTGTCATGCCCGGCTGTGGCGACGATGATGTAGTAGCTCATCGCTTCGCGCTCGCCGATCGGCTGGCCGTCGATCTGGCCATTGGCGATAACGGTGGAAACATCGTCGCGTGGATTGGCGCGCCGGTCTTCCGTAATGGCGCCGAAATACTGGAACAGCTCCTGCGCCGTCTTCAGCAGGTCGACGCCCTGGTCGCTGGTCATGGTCTGCCCGTCTTCGGCCTTGTTGTCGCTTTCGCCCGCCACGTCCGGGTCGCCGGGGCCGAAGATTTCCTGCGTCATCTTCAGCATGAATTTTTCATCAGACCTCGGAACGCCGAGGATCTCCATGATCACGCGCAGCGGATACCAGAGGGCGACTTCCTTCACGAAGTCGCATTCTCCGCCGAGGCTTGCCATATGGTCGACATGCTCCTTGGCGAGCGCGGCGATGCGGGTCTCCAGCTTGCGCAGGTTTGGCGGCATGAACCAGGACTGGGTCAGGGCGCGCAGCTTCATGTGGACCGGATCGTCGAGATCGACCAGCGTGCGGAAGAGGTGGGTGTCGCCGGTTGTGGCCTTGATCCACTCCTCGCCGGCCTTCGGGCTCAGATAGGTACGGTCGTGATTGATGAAGATCTTGTTGTTCTTCTCGACCTCCAGAATGTCTGCATGCTTGGTGATCGACCAGAAGGGGCGGAACCCGTCCGGCTGGGTCCAGTGCACCGGGTCGTCCCGCCGCAGCTTGCTGTAGACCTCGTGGATATCCCAGCTTGCATAAAGGTCCGGATGGACGATCTCGTCATCCAGCGTGTCCCGTTTGAAGCCCGGAAAGGCGGCTGTTCCGTCGGCCATGATTTCCTCCCTTTTCTTTTAGGGAAGCAGACGACGTCCCGCGGCCCGGCGTCAAGCCGTGCCGCGAGGAAATCGCCTTTTTCGGCTCGCAGGATAATGCGCCCCGTTGCGGGATGAGCGCTGCCCGCCAGTGGTCTGTCCGGGGCAGGCTTTCATGTCGCTTACGGAAGGTCCCCTTCGGTCGCGGTGCTGTAGGCTGGCTGCTCCTTCGGGCGCTTGCCGAACAGGTTCAGCGGGTAGAAGGCTTCTTCGGCCCAGTGAACCTGTCCGCCCGGTACGCCGTAGCGGGACGGCTGGTCGTCTGGCAGGAAGAGCGTGCCGAACATCCAGTCGAAGACGGAGAGGCACAGGCCGTAATTGCAGTACATCTTGCCGTTCTTGCCATAGCCGTGATGGGCGTGGTGCATGGTCGGCATAATGAAGACATGCGACAGGGCGCGGAAGGCGGGGCTCGACAGCAGGCGGGCGTCTGCGCGCCAGTGCATGTGGGTGAACGTGTTCCAGAGATAGAAGACGACCATGTAGATGGCGACCCCCGGTTCCATTCCGGCATAGATGAACAGCGCAATCATCCAGATGTGCGGCGTGAACACGGCCCAGAAGATGTTCTGGCGCTGCACGATGGAGGAGTTCATGGTCGTCGCGGAATGGTGCGTGCGGTGGATCTTCCAGAGCCAGGCCAGCTTGTGGCCTTTCTTCTGGCCGACATGCCCCCAGCGGTGGATCCAGTAAAAAGCGAACTCCACGGTGAAGAAGACGATCAGCGCCGCCTGCCAGATCGGGACGGAGGCGGCGAAGCCCGCGCCTGCAGGGACCAGCCATGCGGCCAGGTAGCCGACGGCCAGCGCCATCAGGGGCCGCGTCGTGGCCGAATTTGTCAGGAAGGTCAGCACCGTCAGACCGAAGTCGCGCCTTGTATAGGTGCGCAGCCGGCCGGTCAGGGCCTCGATAATGAAGATGATCAGCGTCGCCAGATAGACCCAGAGCGCGTCCGAGAGTGTGAAAGTGTGGTCCGGCATTGTGTTGGGTCCTCGTCTGTTTCGCTTGAGTTTCCGTCGTGTGGAGACGTGCGCGTGGCCGCCTCTCTCCTGTTGTGAGGTCACATTTAATGTATATGCATTAATTGGGCAACTGTCATAATGACCGGGATCGCGGCATAGAGAGGCGGCGACCCAGAATGTCAGGCAAGGGGCACAGGGAATTGACCCGTCAGAGCGAAACGAAAAACGGCCGGACGGCGATTATCGAAGCGGCAGAATCCCTGTTCGCCGAATACGGCCTGCACGGTGCCTCTTTCCGTCAGATCAGCGAGGCGGCGAACCAGAAGAACGCCTCCGCCATCCAGTATCATTTCGGATCGCGCGACCAGCTGGTGGAAGCCGTTTTCGAAAACCGGATGCGCTATGTGAACCCGAAGCGCCTGGCCCTGCTGGAGGAGGTCCGGCCGACCGGCGGCACCGGGGAAGCCCGCGCGCTGGTCAGCACCTGGGTCTGGCCGCTGGCCGAGGAGCTGCGGCCGAGAGAGGAGGGCAATCACTATGTCCAGTTCATGGCGCGGGCGACGCGGGAAAAACAACTGGTGATCCAGCTCGCTCCGGCAGATCTGATGACCGGCTGGTTCCTTGCGGCCGACCGGCTGAAGCAGCTGATGACCCATTTGCCGGAACAGGTCATTCGCACACGGCTGCTGGCAGCGAGCGACCAGTGCGTGAACTGCCTCGCCGCTTTTGAAGCAGAGCAGGCGGGCGCCTCACCCGATTTCGAACTTCAGGTCGAAACCCTGATCGACATGATCACCGCCGGCCTGATGGCGCCGATGTCCGCGGCCACCGAGCAGGCAGTGAAACGTCGCAGGAAAGCCTGAGACACGTTCCCGCACGCAGTGAGCGGGAATTGTCGCCGGGCCGCGCGCCCCCTATGACAGGCAGGCGATGAGCGAGCCGACACCGACAAGTTTGCGACACAGGGTTATTGCTGGCTTCATCGGCAACGTCATCGAATGGTATGACTTCGCCCTCTATGGCTACCTTGCCGGCGTCATTGCGCCTGTCTTTTTTCCATCGGAAGACCCGGTTGCCGGATTGATCGCGACCTATGGGATCTTTGCGGCAGGTTTCCTGATGCGCCCCATCGGCGCGGCGCTGTTTGGCTGGTTCGGGGATACCTATGGCCCGGCCCGGGCAATGCAGATCTCGGTCGTACTCATGGCCTTGCCGACGCTGTTCCTGGGCATGCTGCCAACCTATGCGACCGCGGGGATCCTGGCGCCTGCGCTGCTCGTCGCCGTCCGCCTCTTGCAAGGCCTGTCGGTCGGCGGGGAGTTTTCTTCCTCGGCCACCTATCTCGTTGAGACCGCTCCGCCGGACAAACGCGGGCTGACCGGCAGCTGGGCCAATATCGGATCGATGACCGGATCGCTGCTCGGGGTCGGCGCGGCCGCCCTGACGACAAACCTGTTCGATGCCGACACGGTCGCGTCATGGGCATGGCGCCTGCCATTCCTGGGCGGCTCCCTGCTGGGCGTTCTCGCCATCTGGATCCGCCGCAATGTCGGGGACTCCCGGCATTTTCAGGCGCACCATGAAAACCGTACTGACAGCTCGCCCCTGTTGCAGGCGTTTACGACCAATCGGCGGGAGACGCTCCTGGCCGTTGCCTTCGCAGGCTGTTACGGCGCGTGCTATTATATCGGGTTCGTTTACCTGCCCGAATGGCTGTCGGCGCAGGGGCTGATGGACCGCGGCGGCGCCCTGGCGATCAATACCGGCATGACGTTTCTTGTGATTCCCCTGATGCCCTTGTTTGCGATTGTCGGAGACACATGGCTGCCGCGCCGGACCTGGATTGCAATCGCCATGCTTGTGCTCGGGGTCGCCGGGTGGCCGCTGCATGAATGGATGCTCGCCTCCGGCGGATCGCTTGCCTCCATACTGGTTGCCCACCTCGTTGTCTTTTCGCTGTTGGCTGTCCCGCTTGGATCGGGGCCCGCCCTGTTTGTCGAGATGTTTCCAGCGAGAGACCGGCTGTCAGGCTATTCGGTCGCGTTCAATGTCGGCCTGGGCGTGATCGGCGGGCTGACGCCGCTGATCGCTTCAAGCCTGATTGCGGTGAGCGGGCTGAACACGGCGCCCGCGATATACATGATCCTTGCCGCTTTCGGCGCCGTGGTCGCATTGGGCTTCGTTCCGGACCGCAGCCGGGTGGCGCTGCGCCTCTGATCATCCATTTGTTGTGGTCAAATCCCGGTAAAAAACCGAATGGCTGGGATATCGGCCTGATTCCGGGGTTTGGCGGGGGCGTGGCGGGCAACTGGCGGCCGATTGCCTCAATCCTGACACCAGTTTTGACGTTTGTTGCTGCTTGACGTTGAGACGGCGGCGGATCACATCGCTTTCACCATGAAAGAGCCGTTGCCAGCCACTCCTCCTTCGGACACGCCAGCCCGCCGGGCCATGCTGCTCGGCGGTGTGCTTTTGGCTGTTGTGCTGCTGGTCTTCATTCTCGGGAAACTGGGGGTGCTGCCGAGCGGTGAGGCGATGACGGCCTGGATGGATGGCATGGCCGACAGCCCCTGGGGCCTGCCGGCGTTGATCCTCGTCTTCTGTGTCGCGGCGTTTCTGGGCGTCCCGCAATTCGCGCTGATCGCTGCTGCCGTGGCGGTGTTCGGGCCGTGGGCCGGGGCGGGCTATTCCTGGATCGCGACCATGGCGTCGGGAGCGCTGACCTTTTACGTCGGGCGGCTGACGGGCGAGCAGGCCTTCCGCCGCTATGCCGGTAAGACCGCAAACCGGCTGGCGGGCTTTATCGGGCGCAATGCCTTTGTCGCCAGCGCCGTCGTACGCAATGTGCCGACCGGGCCGCTGCTGCTGGTCAACATGGCGTTCGGCGTCAGCCATGCGCGCTTCCTGCCATACTGGGCGGGCATGGGGCTGGGCAGCCTTCCGAAGATCCTGCTGATCGCCTTTGCCGGACGCAGCCTGCTGGCCGCGCTGCAGGGAAATCCGGTGACCGCAATCTTCACCGCGCTGGCAGCAGTTGCCGTTTATGGAGGCATTGCCTTCTGGGTGCGCCGAAAAGTGCGGAACACGGGGCAATCTGTTGCCCTGATCGGATCAGGCGCGGTTGACAATTCGGCCGATCTGCCGGAATAACCGCACTATGCGCAAGAATATGCCCCTACTCCTGCTTCTTACCGGCCCCTGGCCGGTGCCGACTGCCCCGCACTAAGCCGGGGGCAGGCGCACGGTCAGGGGATTCTAGCCAAACCTTTTCCGATAGTCCCCAGATCCAGGCAGCCTGCCATGACCAAGCCAGACCATATTCGAATCTTTGACACCACATTGCGTGACGGCGAACAATCGCCGGGCGCGTCCATGACCCATGGCGAGAAACTCGAACTCGCCGCCTTGATGGAAGACATGGGCGTCGACGTGATCGAAGCCGGTTTCCCCGCCGCATCCGAAGGCGATTTCGCCTCCGTCAGCGAGATCGCCCGCCGCTCGAAAGAGGCCATCATCTGCGGCCTCTCCCGTTCGACCGAGAAAGACATCGCGCGCTGCGGCGAAGCGGTGCGGAATGCTGCGCGCCCGCGCATCCACACATTCATTTCCACCAGCCCGGTGCACATGAAGCACAAGCTGCAAATGGGCCCGAATGCCGTGCTCGAAGCCGTCGGCCGGTCCGTTGCCCAGGCCCGTAACCTGGTCGACGATGTCGAGTGGAGCGCCGAGGATGCAACGCGCACCGAATTCGACTTCCTCTGCAAATGTATCGACGTCGCCATCCAGAGCGGCGCCACCACGATCAATATTCCCGACACGGTCGGCTATTCCCACCCGGACGAATATGGCGCGCTGTTCCGCCGCCTGATCGAGACCATTCCCAATTCCGACAAGGTGATCTGGTCGGCACACTGCCACAATGACCTCGGCCTGGCTGTCGCCAACTCCATCAGCGCGGTCGCCAATGGCGCCCGCCAGGTGGAATGCGCGATCAACGGCCTCGGCGAACGCGCCGGGAACGCGGCGCTGGAAGAAGTCGTGATGGCACTGCGCGTCCGCAGCGACACGCTGCCCTACACGACCAATGTGAAGAGCGAATACCTCTCGCGCGCCTCCGCCATGTTGAGCCGCATCACGGGCTTCCCGGTGCAGTACAACAAGGCCATCGTCGGCAAGAATGCGTTCGCGCATGAAAGCGGCATCCACCAGGATGGCATGCTGAAGAATTCCGAGACCTACGAGATCATGAAGCCGGAAGATGTCGGCGTCGCCAAGACCTCGCTGGTCATGGGCAAACTGTCGGGCCGCCATGCGTTCCGCGACAAGCTGGAATCGCTGGGCTACGTGCTGGAGCAGGACGCATTGAATGATGCCTTCAAGCGCTTCAAGGCACTCGCCGACAAGAAGAAGCATGTCTTCGATGATGACATCGTGGCGCTGGTGGACGATCAGCTGGCAGAGGATGGCGAGCGTGCCATGTTCAAACGCCTGCGCGTCGTGGCCGGCACCGAAGGCCCGCAGACCGCCGAGATCGACCTCGTCATGGATGGCGAGGACAAGTTCGCCATTGCGCGCGGCAACGGCCCGGTCGATGCGGTCTTCAACGCGATCCGCTCGCTGATCCCCCATGCCGGCAAGCTGGACCTCTACCAGGTGCACGCGGTGACCGGCGGCACGGATGCCCAGGCGACCGTGTCGGTGCGGCTCAACGATGCCGACGGCTTCATGGCCACCGGCCGGGCGTCCGACCCGGATACGCTGGTGGCGAGCGCCAAGGCCTACCTCCATGCGGTCAACAAGCTGGAGAACCGCAAGGCGAAGCGCCGCGCGGCCTGATCCTTTTCTGAAACCAGCCTCTTGTCTCCCGCGCCGTGCGCGCAGGAGACAGGTGTGCTGTGTGCTGACGAGACCGCCTCATGGAACTCTGGATCCCGGTCACCCTTGCGGCGGCGTTCTCCCAGAATTTACGCAATGCGCTGCAGAAGACGCTGAAAGGCCGCCTCAGTACATGGGGCGCCACGGCCAGCCGGTTTGTCTTCGCCGCGCCGCTGGCCGTGCTCTTCTTCCTCGTGCTCAGCGGCGGCATGGGGCAGGGCGTCGGCGTTCCGCCGGACAGGTTTTATGCCTGGGGCATGGCGGGCGGACTGGCCCAGATCGTGGCGACAGGCCTGCTGATCCATCTGTTCTCCCACACGAATTTTGCCGTCGCCACGGCCTTCACCAAGACAGAACCCCTGCAAACGGCCCTGTTCGGTATCGTGCTGCTCGGAGACCGGCTGACGGCCGGCGCGGCGGTCGCGATCCTGATCAGCCTTGTTGGGGTCATTCTCGTTTCCATACCCTCGTCGAACGGGCCAGGCGGGCCGGACGCGAAGCGTAAGGGACGCTGGAAGCTCGACCGGAAGGTCTGGATCGGCACCCTTGCCGGCGGTCTCTTCGGATTCTCGGCGGTGGCCTATCGCGGGTCGTCCCTGTCGCTGGCTGATGGCGGCGCATTGCTGAGGGCCTCGGCGTCTCTGGCCTTTGTCACGGTATTTCAGGCCATCGCCATTCTCGGCTGGCTGGCCTTGCGGGAACGCGGACAGGTCACCCACCTTGTGCGCGCCTGGCGGGTCGCGTCGCTCGTCGGGGTGACCGGCATGCTGGGCTCGCTTGGCTGGTTCACGGCGTTCACGCTGGAGAATGCCGCCCATGTGCGGGCCGTGGGGCAGATCGAGGTGATCTTCACGCTGGGCATCTCGATCCTGTTTTTCCGCGAGAAGGTCACGCCGCGGGAGATCGCAGGTGTATTGCTTGTGGCAGCCGGTGTTGTCGCGCTGGTGCTTCTGGCGCATTGAGGGCGCAGACGTCCGGAACACAGGAGACAGGCATGGCGGAAGGCTGTTCGGTGCCCATCATGGATCGCGCCTGGGTGCGCGAGGCGGTGCAGAAGATCAATGCGGATTTCAACCGGTCCGCCGATACACACCTGATCAAGGTGGAGCTGCCGGCCTTTCCGGACCAGACGCTCTATCTGAAGGACGAGTCCATCCATCCCTCCGGGAGCCTGAAACACCGGCTGGCGCGGTCGCTGTACCTGTATGGCCTGTGCAACGGGCATATCGGACCGGACACGGTGATCGTGGAGTGTTCGTCAGGGTCGACCGCTGTGTCGGAAGCCTATTTTGCGCGCCTCCTCGGCCTGCGCTTCATTGCCGTCATGCCGAAGGGCACGGCGCCGTCCAAGATCGAGAAGATCACCTTCTATGGCGGAGAACCGCATGAGGTAGAGCCCGGCGACATCTATGCCGAGGCCGAACGGCTGGCCTGCCAAGCCGGCGGCCATTTCATGGACCAGTTCACCTATGCCGAACGGGTCACGGACTGGCGCGGCAACAATTCCATCGCCGACAGCCTGTTTGCCCAGCTGGCGCTGGAAGACCATGCGATCCCCGACTGGGTGGTGATGAGCGCGGGGACAGGCGGTACATCGGCCACGATCGGGCGCTATATCCGCTATCGCTGTGACCTCGCCGCGAAGACGCAGCTGCTCGTCGCCGATCCGGAGAACTCGGTCTTTTACGAGCATTACCGTACAGGCGACCCCTCATTGCGCATCCAGGCGAAGTCCCGGATCGAGGGGATTGGCCGGCCGCGCGTCGAGGCCTCGTTCCAGCCGCGCGTGATTGACCGGATGATGCAGGTACCGGATGCGGCGTCCATTGCCACCATCCACTGGCTGGAACATGTGCTGGGCCGCAAATGCGGCGGGTCGACCGGAACGAATGTCTGGGCCGCCCTGCACATGATGCGCGAGATGCGCACGGCCGGGCAGGCCGGTTCGGTGGCGACCCTGATCTGCGATGGAGGCGAGCGCTATCTCGATACCTGCTACAATCCGGACTGGATCGCGCGGGAGGCCCTGGACCTTGCCCCGCATACGCAGTGGCTTACCGAGACGACGGGTATCTGAGGGGATCTGGGCCGGTCATGCGCCAATCCGGGACATGCTGGGCGTAAACTTTCTCGCCTGAATCCGGACTGAATCTGACCTGAATCGGGTCAGATGGGCGTGTAATTCCGGGACGGAGCCGATGAAAAGGCGCGGAGCCCGCGCTCAGCTTTCCTCGTCATCGGGATTGGCGTTCTTTTGGGTTTCTTCTTCACGAATGCGGGCAATCAGGGCTTCGAACTTGTCCGGAACAGGCTCTTGCAGAAGGGCTTCGAAGGTTTTCTGCAGGGCGGCGCTCAATGCCTGAGACGCACCACCGGGCAGTTCTTCCGGTAGCCCCTCGGGCTGGTCCTTATTCGGAGATTTATCCTTCATGAAATCTCTTCCCCGACATGCCAAATCCACGAATTCCCTTTGAGGCATATCGCCGACGATGCATATCAGGCGATCAGGTGATCGCAACCTGAATCTCAAATCCATCGAAGGTTATCCTGATTTCATCTGGCATGATCTATGCCTATTTCTTCCGGTGCCCCTAATTCAGAGCGGCGAAATCAGCAATAGTTACAACACAGAACGGAAAACTTGCCGCAGGCTGATAACTCGGCGGACTAAAATTTTTGTCAGTAGTTTTTTCTATTCGTATTCCATATTTTAATGTGCCCGGCCGGCGGAAAAGGGCGTTCGAACGCCGAAAATTGGCAGTCTTCCTGCCAGATGCGAATCTCTTCCGGGGAGGAACAGCCGCCCATCAGGCCACCTGCCCCGGGTTTCGCGGGTCGGGGCTGAAAACGGCCTGAAAACGGCCCGATCCCTCAAATTTCATCTATTCCTTCAACCGTAACTCCATCCCCCTGTGTCAGAACGGGCCGTAACGATGTGGCACGCCCAATGTGCCGGATTGAACAAATGACCATGTCTGAGTGGGCGCAAAGACCTGCCTGGCAACCAACAGGGTGATGAAATTATGGCTAAAACGGTCCTCGTTATCGATGACGATCCGACGCAACGCCGCCTGCTTCAGGCTGCTGTGGAAAAGGCGGGCTTTGCCTGCCGCACCGCGCCGGATGGCGAAGCCGGCATTGCGCTGGCTGCAGACTCGAAAGATGGCATCGACGTCGTCCTGCTGGACCTGACCATGCCAGGCCTGTCCGGGATGGAAACGCTGGAGCGTCTTGCCGCCAAACGGCAGGACCTGCCGGTCATCATGCTGACTGCGACCAGCGGGATCGACACGATTGTCCAGTCCATGCGGGGCGGCGCGGTCGACTTCATCGTCAAGCCGGCCAATCCGGAGCGCGTGGTTGTCAGCATCCGGAACGCCCTGAAGATGCAGTCCCTGACCGGTGAGGTGAAACGCCTTGCCCGCAAGGCAGAGGGCGGGATGTCATTTGACGACATGATCGCGTCTGCCGCGCCGATGCGTCAGGTGATCCGCCTCGCGGAGCGGGCCGCTGTTTCCGATATTCCGGTCCTGATCCTCGGTGAAAGCGGTGTCGGTAAGGAAGTTGTTGCCCGCTGTATCCAGGGCGCGTCGACCCGCGTCGGCAAACCGTTCGTCACCGTCAACTGCGGTGCCATTCCGGAAAACCTCGTTGAGTCGATCCTCTTCGGCCACGAGAAGGGCGCCTTTACCGGCGCTGTGTCGAAAGCGCTCGGCAAGTTCGTCGAGGCCGATGGTGGCACGCTGTTCCTGGACGAGGTCGGTGAACTACCGCTGGACGCGCAGGTGAAACTGCTGCGCGCCCTGCAGGAAGGCGAAGTCGACGCTGTCGGGTCGCGCCGCCCGACCAAGGTGGATGTACGGATCATCTCCGCCACCAACCGCGATCTTTCCCAGCAAGTGGCTGACGGCACGTTCCGCGAAGACCTGTTCTATCGCCTCAACGTGTTCCCGATCGACATGCCGAGCCTGCGCGAACGCCGCGACGACATTCCGGCCCTGGTCGAGCATTTCGTTGCCCGCTTCAATGCGAGCGAAGGCACAAAGGTTTCCGGCGTCGCCGACGACACGTTGAAGATGCTGTATGCCTTCGACTGGCCGGGCAACGTCCGCCAGCTGGAGAACGCTGTCTTCCGCGCCGTGGTTCTGTGCGACGGCGACACGCTGCGCCCGCAGGACTTCCCGCAGATTTCCGGCCAGATGCCGGACATTGCCAGCCTTCCGGCCGCCCCTGTGGCGACCTCAGCCGAAGCGGCGGTTCCGTCTGCCAGCGGCGTGGCGGCTGCCGGCGAAGGCCCGATTTCCATCATGGACCCGGATGGCGAGATGCGCGCCCTGCAGGACATCGAACGCGACATCCTTCAGTACGCCATTGACTTCTATCAGGGCCATATGAGCGAAGTCTCCCGCCGCCTCGGCATCGGCCGCTCCACGCTTTACCGCAAGGTGCGCGAGTACGATCTCGACATGCACGAGCGCGAAGCGAGCTGATTTCCTTCAGATCTGTTTGAGGCCGCCTCAGTCCTGGGGCGGTCTCGACAGGTCGTATGACATCGCCACATCGCAGCGCGCATAGCGTTTTCCATAGCGGTCCATGATGTCTGCGTCGTGGAGGAAACCGGCCTTTTCATAAAGGTGGATCGCCGCGGCGCACTTCCTGTTGGTCAGCAGGAACAGGTTTTCGATCGGCAATTGCCGGGCGCGCTCGATCGTCCGTTGCAGGAGAAAGTCTCCGGCCTTCAGGCCGCGGGCGCTGGCGCGCACGCCCATCTTGGTCAGCTCGAACGCATCGCCATCCACCGGCATGAGCGCGCAGGTGCCGATAATGCCGAGGCCGTCTGCCTCGACGAACAGGATGACGCCGCCCCGGTCGATGATCAATTCGCGCGGATGCTCGATGATCTCGATGTCCTTTTCTTCCAGCGTGAACATGTCCTCGACCCATTCGCGGGTGATTGCATCGAATTCGGGCGCGAGCCGGTCGTCATATTCGACCAGACGCAGGGCCGGGCCTGCGCCTTCATCGAGAATACGGTCGTGCAGGGAGCGTTCCTGCAGGGCGGCTTCGATCCGGGCAATCTGGGTCAGGAAGTCGGCGTCCGGGCCGTCGCACAGGCGTTCGGCCGCGCGGCGTACCTGGGGCCACAGGTCCCGCTTCAGGTCGTTGACCAGTGCCTCGCCTTCCGGCGTCAGGCGGACCTGCTTCTGGCGGCTGTCGCCTTCGACCGGTGACACCGTCGTGAGGCCCATCTTCTGCAGGGCATTATGAATGCGCGTGACGGCGGGCTGGCTGATGCCGACGGCGTCCACAGCTTCGCTGACACTGAGCGGGCCATAGGTGGCAAGCGCGGCCAGCAAGGGGAAGTGCGTGCCTTGAATCGGCAGGTCGCGGTCGGCAAACACCTTGGTCGCATCCGCCTGCATCCGTTCCGCCAGCCGCTTCAGCCGGCTTCCGAGTGCCAGCGGTCCCATTTCAGCCAATACGTCTCGCGCCATGCCGGGCCCCTTATGTATGTGGGGTTATATAACTTGTTATATGACTGGAATTGTCAAGCCGGAGGCGAGGATTTGTCTGCTCTCAGGCGGTGTTGTTGACCGGTTTGGAGGCCGCCGCGTCAGCCGCTCGAGCCGGTCAGCTGTTCCTTGATCACCTCACCCACCTTGCGGGCGTCGGCTTCCCGCGGGCTGCCGGCGCGCCAGGCGATGCCGATCCGGCGGCCAATGACGGGGCGGACGAACTCCCGCACGGCGACGTCGCTTCCGACGTTCAGCCCATGGTCTACGGCCAGTTTCGGAAGGAGGGAGACGCCGAGCCCGCCGGCAATCATGTTGACCAGCGTACCCAGCGAGGTCGCCGCCACCTGGTCCTTGCGGGCGCCGGTCCGCATCCGGCAGATGGACAGGGCGTGATCCCTCAGACAGTGGCCGTCTTCCAGCAGCAGCAGGTTCTCGTCGACCAGGTCTTCCGGGGTCAGCCCGTTCTTTTTGGCCAGCGGGTGATTGGCCGGGGCGGCGAACAGGAATTCGTCGTCCATCAGGGTCATGCTTTCGATCCCGGGCGTATCCCAGGGCAATGCGATCAGGGCGGCGTCCAGCGTTCGCGTGCGCAACTGGTCGATCAGGCGTCCGGTCTTGTCCTCATGCAGGTACAGCTTGAGGTCGGGATAGGCGGTGTTCAGCGCACTTACGGTCTGGGGCAGCACGAAAGGGGCGATGGTCGGAATGGCGCCAAGGTGGAACGGCCCGGTCAGCATGGCGCCGGCACTCTGCACCGCCTGCACGAGGGCATGGGCATCGTTCAGCAGGGCCGAGGCGCGGGCGAGCGCGATTTCACCGGCATGGGTGAGGCTGGCGCCGCGGGCTTCCCGCTCTGCCAGTTTCACGCCCAGCAAATCCTCCAGTTCACGGATCCCGGCCGACAGGGTGGGCTGGGTCACGTGGCAGGCCTCGGCCGCGCGTGAAAAGGAGCCGGATTCGCCAAGGGCGACCAGGAACTGCAATTGGCGGAGTGTCGGGATAATCATAGGTCTGCTCTATGGCGTAACGGCAAACCATCAAAATTTCTTTTTGTCGCATGCAAAAAATCACCGGAATCGCGAAATAATTATTATTCAATAAAAACAGTGCGTTATTGGGATTCTTGAGGTTCGGGTGGGGGTAAAATAAGCCTAGGGTGACTCTGCGCGAAAAAAACTTCATCCAAGGCGAGAAAAGTTTGGAACGGTTTTGCGCCTCCGGACATAGTCCTAGTGAACCGTTCGGGGCGGGACATCTCAACTCCCCACCCAAGACCCTCGTTTCGAACGGCGAAAATGGCTCGGCAAGCCGGAACACAGCGTCCGCCACCCATCAGGACGCTCGGCACCGTCCCCCTCCCAAGCCAGATGGCTTGTCGGGCCTATTTTTCTCCCTCTCCGGACTTCAACATGACCATGACGGACCCTGGGCCGCCCATGCAGGATCTGCATGCGCCGTGACCAGGGCGACTGGCCTTTTCTTGCTGCAGGCAAAGTCAAACTGCGGGGGCTGGAAAGTAAAAGCAGGATTCCGGAGACCAATTCCGGACTGCTGCGCAAATCGCAGGCCTGAAATCTTAAAAACTCAGTAACTTTTGATGTGCCTGTGGATAACGGACGCAATTTCGACATCGAACTGATTCAAAAAGGAAATTCGTTCAGGGGCCATGTCATCCCACCCCTTTGTTCCGGTTTGTTCACTGTTCGGGCGTGGAGTGTTCTTGTGCGGGGCTGTTGTGGATATTTCGATTCACGTACCCGGCCCATTGAGGCCCATGCTTGCCCATGATACTCCAAATTAAGACATGGTTTACCCATGCGGGGTTTAGGCAAACGAAGAACGGGCTGGCGGGTGTTCGTATCCACCTACGAAAGCGCAATTGATGCAAAAGGGCGGGTCTCTATCCCGGCACCCTTTCGCGCAGCGTTGGGCGGTGGAAACCGGATTTTCCTGTGGCCTGCCCTCGACGGATCCGGCTGCCTGGAAGGCGGCGGCGAAGCCCTGATGGCCATGTACCGCGCCACGCTGACCCGCCTGCCCCCGCAATCCCCGGTCCGCAAGGCGCTGGTGTCGTCGATCATTGCCGGGTCTGCTGACCTGAAGATGGACGATACGGGCCGCATCAAGCTGACGGACGAGCTGATCGCGGCGGCCGGTCTCGATGGCCGGGTCAAGTTCGCCGGCAACATCGACAGCTTCCAGATCTGGAACCCCGAAAAGCACGCCGCGTTTACCACTGCCATGTCCGAAACGGCTGCGAAGCCGGAGACTCTGGAAGCGCTGGGCGAAGCCTATAATGAGGTGCTGCGCCAGCATGAAATGGGGCTCTATCCGGATCTCAAACTCGTTGAGGGAGGGGATGGATGATGACCACCAGACCCCGGCCTGACACCGCCGATTCCGGGCACAAGCCCGTCATGCTGGACGAGGTCCTGGCGGCCCTGGACGTGCAGGATGGCGACCGGATCGTCGACGGCACATTCGGCGGGGGCGGCTACACCCGGGCCATCCTGACCGCCGCGAAATGCGCCGTCTTCGCCATCGATCGCGACCTCGACGCCATCATGCGGGCCGAGGCCCTTGCCGCCCAGACCGACCGCATCACCCCGCTGCTGGGCCGGTTCGGCGAAATGGATGCGCTGGTCGAGGCAACCGGATGCGACTCGGTCGATGCGGTCGTCCTCGATATCGGCGTGTCCAGCTTCCAGATCGATGAGGGGCATCGCGGCTTTTCCTTCAACAAGGACGGCCCGCTGGACATGCGCATGGGCGCGGCCGGGCCCACCGCCGCGGATGTCGTGAACTATATGGACGAAGGCGATCTCGCCAATGTCATCTTCCGCCTCGGCGAGGAGAAGCAGGCGCGCCGCATCGCCCGCCAGATCGTCCAGCGCCGCAAGGAACGTTTCTTCGACACCACGCTGGATCTCGCCCAGACGGTCGAGACTGCTGTGGGCGGACGCAAGGGCAGCCGGATTCACCCCGCCACGCTGACCTTCCAGGCGATCCGCATGTATGTGAACGACGAGTTGGGCGAACTGGCCCGGGCGCTTGCGGCGGCCGAACGCCTGCTGAAGCCTGGCGGACGGCTCGTGATCGTCACCTTCCATTCGCTGGAAGACCGGATGGTGAAACAGTGGCTGCGGGAACGCGCCGGCAAGAATGCCGGAGGGTCCCGCCACATGCCCCTGATGGCCAAAGGCCCGCAACCGACATTCGAACTGCGCCCAAACAAGCCGATCCTGCCTCAGGATAAGGAAGTGGAAGGCAATCCGCGTGCACGATCCGCAAAATTGCGGGCGGCCATCCGGACCGAAGCGCCTGCAATCGACGAAGAAGCGGATGACGGCATGAACCTGCCCCCGCTTTCGCAACTGGAGGACGTGTCATGAGCCGCCGTGTATTCATTCTGGGTCTCGTCATTGTCGGCCTGCTGGTTTTCAGCCTCTACCGGGCGAAATACGGCGCCAAGGATACGGCTGCCGAACTGATGGCGGTCGAGGCGCAGATTGAGGAAGCCCACCACGAAAAGGCGCTTCTGGAGACCGAACTCTCCCATATGAGCCGCCGGGAGTGGATCGAGGAATACGCCCGCAACGAATTGGGCATGGCGCCGCCGCGCCCGGAACAGATGGCCAATGAGCGCGACCTGGATGCCCTGATCGGCCTGCCCGTCGATCCTGCCGCCGACGCAGGCGATACCTCTGCGGAGGCGCCTGAATGACGGAAGCGTCGCGCCACCGGACACGGCTGGTCGGCCTCGGCCTCAGCGCGTTGTTTGTGGTGCTGGCCGGCAAGGCCGGCTACCTGGCGCTGTCGCCTGACCGGGAGTCAGGCCACCTGGTGGCCCGGGCCGGCGAACAGGTTGCGCGCGCCGATATCGTCGACCGGAATGGCGAACAGCTGGCAACGTCCGTGACGGTCTATTCGCTGGTGGCCAATCCGCAGCTGATCTGGGACCCGCGCGAAGTGGCGACCCGTCTGGCCGGCGTTCTGCCTGAAATTGACACCGCCAGCCTGACAGAGCGCCTGTCGGACCAATCGCGCGAGTTCGTGTGGGTCAAGCGCGGCCTGACCCCCCGCCAGCGCCAGACCGTGTTCGACCTCGGCCTCGAAGGCCTGTGGTTCAAGGAAGAGATCAGCCGCGCCTATCCGCGCGGGACGCTGGCCGGGCAGGTACTGGGCTTCGTGAATGTGGACGGCGTCGGTGCCGGCGGGGTCGAGTTCAGCCAGAATGAACGCCTCACCGCTGGTGGGGAACCGCTGCGCCTGACCATCGACAATGGCGTGCAGGCGGCCGTGGAAGCCGAACTGGCAACCTCCGCTGCCGCGGACGGGTTCGAAGGCGCTGCCGTGATCCTGCTGGAGGCGCGCACCGGCGAAGTCCGCGCCATGGCCAGCTGGCCGCCCTTCAATCCCAACCGGTCTTCCGACATCGCCATGGACGACCCGTCGCGCATGAACCGGGCGACCGGCGCCCTGTACGAGCTGGGTTCCGTCTTCAAGCCGCTGACGGTGGCCGCCGCGCTGGAGGCCGGGGCGATCCGGCCGACCGACATGTTCGATGTCCGCCGTCCCATTGAGATGCGCGGCTACACGATTTCCGACATTCACCCCATCGGCACGCGGGT
This sequence comes from Hyphomonas adhaerens MHS-3, assembly GCF_000685235.1. NCBI lineage: Bacteria > Pseudomonadati > Pseudomonadota > Alphaproteobacteria > Hyphomonadales > Hyphomonadaceae > Hyphomonas > Hyphomonas adhaerens. The sequence goes on along the minus strand of NZ_ARYH01000001.1, from coordinate 448,465 downwards.
GGATGTCACGACGATCATCGCCGAGAGCTCGAATATCGGCACGGTGCATATCAACGAGAAACTGGGCCCGCGCCGCCAGCAGGAATTCCTGAAGACCGCCGGCCTGCTGGACCGGTCGCCGGTGGAACTGTCCGGCAGCGCGGCGCCCATCCTGCCTGAGCGCATGGATGACCTGACGGCTGCCACGATGGCGTATGGCCACGGCATCGCTGTCACGCCGATGGCGTTCCTGTCGGCCTTTGCCGCCTTCGCCAATGGCGGGGAGCGGGTGCAGCCGACCCTGATCGTGGACGAGACCCGCAAGCCAAAGCGTGTCCGGGTGATGTCGGCCATCACGGCAGACCTCGTGAATGCGATGATGCGTGAAGCGGTGCTGACCGGAACGGGCAAGAATGCCGAAGTCGGCGGCTATCGCGTGGCCGGGAAGACCGGCACGGCAGAGAAGCCGGTGCCGGGCGGCTATGATGACGGGCGCAATATCTCCAGCTTTGCGGCGATATTTCCCTATGACAGCCCGCAGTATGCCATGATTGTGACACTGGATGATCCCAAAGCCGGGCCGGGAGGCTCTGTGGCTTCCCAGAATGCGGCGCCGACCGCAGGTCGCATCATAGAACGTGTCGCGCCGCTGCTCGGCATCGCCCCACGCTTTGAAGATTTCCGTCCTGCAGGAGATGCGTACCGCTCCGGAGATGAGAGGACTTCGCTGTGACCTGTAAGCTCAAAGACCTGTTCCCCGACGCGCCGGATGGCGACACCGTCATCACCGGGATGACGGCTGACAGCCGCCGCGTGAAACCGGGCTATTTGTTCGCGGCCCTGAAGGGCTCGGTTACCGATGGGAGCAAATTCATTCCCGACGCGATCGGGAAGGGCGCCGTGGCGATCCTGTCCGGTGAAGGCACCGACAATGTGACCGTTGCGCATATTGTCGATGAAGAGCCGCGCCGGGCGCTCGCGCTGGCGGCAAAGCGTTTCTACCATTCCCAGCCGGAGACCGTGGTCGCGGTGACGGGCACGAACGGAAAATCCTCGACGGTCGATTTTTGCCGCCAGATCTGGGCGCGGGCCGGAATGAAGTCTGCCTCGATGGGCACACTCGGTGCCGTCGGCCCTGAGGGTCATATTGATGTCGGCCACACGACGCCGGATCCCGTGACCATCCACGAGACGCTGGCCGAGCTGGCCCGGCAGGGCGTGACCCATTGCGCGATGGAAGCCTCCAGCCATGGCCTCGAACAGCACCGTCTGGATGGCGTGGACCTGTCAGCTGTCGCCTTCCTGAATTTCACGCAGGACCATCTGGATTACCATTCGACGATGGAAGAATACCTGTCTGCCAAGCTGCGCCTTTTCCGCGAGCTGGGGCGTCCGGGTGTGCCGGCCATCGTCAATGCGGACTCCGAGCAGTGCAATGATTTCGAAGCTGCCGCCCTCGGCAAGCAGATGCCGATCGTCTCCTTCGGCTGGCGCGGCGAAGACCTCTGGATCGACGAGATCATGCCGCGGGCAACAGGCCAGGTGCTGCACCTGTATTGGCGCGACGTGGAACAGAAGCCGCTGGAATTGCCGCTGATCGGCGAGTTCCAGGCGCTGAACGCGCTGGCGGCGGCTGCGATCTGCCTGTCGCTGGGCCTGAACATCGACCAGGTCGCCGATGGCCTGGCGCATCTGGAGCCCGTGAAGGGCCGGATGGAGTTTGTCGGCAAGACCGGGTCCGGCGCTGCCGTGTTCGTCGACTATGCCCACACGCCTGACGGGCTGGACGTCCTGCTGCGCGCTGTCCGCCCCCACACGGCCGGCGACCTGAAAGTGATCTTCGGCTGCGGCGGTGACCGCGATGCCCGCAAGCGGCCGCTGATGGGCGAGATCGCTGCGCGCCAGGCCGACGACGTGATCGTTACCGATGACAATCCGCGCACGGAAGACGCCGCGGAAATCCGCAAACAGGTGCTGGCCGGCTGTCCGGACGCCCGCGAGATCGGTGACCGGGGCGAAGCCATCCGCACGGTCATTGCGGAACTGAAAAAGGGCGACACGCTGGTGATCGCCGGCAAGGGTCACGAGACCGGCCAGATCATCGGCAAGGAAATTCATCCCTTCTCCGACCAGGATACGGCGCGCGACGCGCTGGGAGCGGAGGGTGCATGACAAAACCACTCTGGACCTCCGACGACATTACCCTTGCCACCGGCGGTGTGGCGACTGCGCCGTTTAAGGTGACGGGCACGGTGTCGATCGACACGCGGTCGCTGGCGCCGGGTGACCTGTTCGTTGCGCTGAAGGACCAGCGCGACGGCCATGACTTCGTCGAGGCGGCCTTCGAGGCAGGCGCCGCTGGCGCGCTCGTGTCCCGCAAGAAGGGCGACGGGCCGCAGGTCGTTGCCGATGACACGCTGGCCGCGCTGGAACAGCTGGGCGTTGCGGCCCGCGCACGTTGCGGCGCGCACCGTACCGCGATCACCGGCTCTGCGGGCAAGACCAGCGTCAAGGAAATGCTGGCGCGCATCTACCGCGCGCTCGGTCCGGCGCACTGGAGCCAGAAAAGTTTCAACAATCACTGGGGCGTGCCGCTGACGCTGGCCCGTATGCCGGAAGAGACGGAACGCGCCGTCTTCGAGATCGGCATGTCCACGCCCGGCGAGATCGCCCCGCGCAGCCGCATGGTCCGTCCGCAGACTGGGCTCATTACCTGTATCGCCGGCGCGCATCTGGAAGGTCTCGGCAGCCTCGAAGCCGTGGCACGCGAGAAAGCCGATATTTTTGAGGGTCTTGAGGCAGGCGGCACGTTCATCCTGCCCTCAGACGATATCTTCTTCGAATACCTGGCAGACCGGGCGCGGGACCTCTGCCCGACCGGCAATCTCGAAACCTTCGGCCACGCAAAGGATGCAACGGCCCGCATCGTCGGGTACGAAACCGACGGCGTGTCGAGCCGCGTTCAGGTCGATGTGGTCGGCAAGCCGGTTCTGGTGACGCTGGACGCCGTGGGCGAGCACTGGGCCATGAATGTGGCCGCGGCCCTGCTGGCGGCGACGCAAACCGGCGCGTCCGTCTCGGATTGCGCCGAGGCCCTGTCAGGCTATGCACCGCCGCCGGGGCGTGGCACGGCCGAGCGCCTTCCCCTGCCCAGTGGCGGCACTTTCACGCTGATCGACGACGCCTACAATGCCAATCCGGGCTCGATGCGGGCGGCGCTTTCCTCATTGAAACAACGCGGTGCAGGCCGCCGGCTTGTTGCGCTCGGTGAGATGCTGGAAATCGGCGAAAGGTCGGATGCGGAACATGCAGGCCTTGCCGGGGCGGTCGTGGAGACCGGGACCGAAGGCGTCTTCCTGGCCGGGGACAATATGACTCACCTGGCCGAGGCGCTGCCCACCGACCTGCAGAAGGTGTGGGCGCCAAAGGCCGACGAACTTTTTAATGCACTGGAAAATACACTCCGCGATGGCGACGTGGTCTTGATCAAAGGCTCGAATGCATCCGGGATGGGACGACTAGCAGACCGTTTGCGCCAATGGAGCGAAACGGCGGACTTGGGCAAGATGGCAAGCGGCACAGAAGGTGCTGCAGGGGTTGGTTGATGCTGTACGAATGGCTGGCCGCTGACAGCGGTATCCTGAACGTTCTCAACTATATTACCTTCCGCACAGGCGCGGCCGTCGTGACGGCGTTCCTGGTGACGGTGATTTTTGGCGACTCGATCATAAATTTCCTGCGTGCCCGTCAGGGCAAGGGCCAGCCGATCCGCGACCTGTCTCTGGAGCAGCAGCTGGAAAAGCGCGGTACACCAACCATGGGCGGATTCCTGATCTGGCTGGGCCTGCTCGCAGGCGTGCTGCTCTGGGCGAACCTGCACAATCCTTACATCTGGGTCACCCTGTTCGTGACCGTGTCGTATGCGATCCTCGGCTTCCTGGATGACTATGCCAAAGTGACCAAGCAGACCGATGCGGGTGTGTCGGCCAAGGCGCGCCTGCTGGCTGGTTTTGGCATCGCCGCGTTGGCCTGTGCGTTTATCATGGGGCTGCATGGCGCGCATACGCCGGAAGGCCATGCCGAATGGGGCTCTCTGAATGGTCTGGCCGAGCAGATTGCTGCTCTTGCCCCGCAGACAAGCGTCACGCCAGCCGATCCGGACTTCTCCGGCGGCGTCGCCGTGCCCTTCGTGAACAACTACTTCCTGCCGCTTGGCATGTTCTTCATCCTGTTCGGCATGATCGTCATCGTTGGCAGCGCCAATGCGGTGAACTTCACCGATGGGCTGGATGGCCTCGCCATCGTGCCGATGATGTTCGCGGCAGCCTCCTATGCGATGATCGCGTATCTCACCGGTAACTTCGTTTTCGCCGAATATCTCGGTATCCAGTTCGCACCGGGGGCAGGGGAACTTGCTGTCCTGCTCGGCGCCATGATGGGCGCCGGTATGGGCTTCCTCTGGTACAATGCCTATCCGGCCAAGGTCTTCATGGGCGACACCGGCTCGCTCGGCCTCGGCGGGATGCTGGGCGTTGTCGCCGTGGCGACCAAGCACGAATTTGCGCTGGTCGTGATCGGCGGCCTGTTCGTGATCGAGGCGGCGTCGGTGATCATGCAGGTCAGCTGGTTCAAGCTGACCCGCCGCCTGACCGGCGAAGGCAAGCGCATCTTCCTGATGGCGCCGCTGCACCACCATTTCCAGAAGAAGAACTGGCCGGAGACCCGTGTCGTCGTCCGCTTCTGGATCCTGTCCGTCCTGTTCGCCCTCGCGGGCCTTGCAACCCTGAAGCTGAGGTGAGCGAGCGCGCATGATCCCGATCACGGAATACGCAGGAAGGGATGTTGCGGTGTTCGGCCTTGGCCGCACCGGCCTTTCCGCTGCCAAGGCCCTGAAGGCCGGCGGCGCGCGCGTTCATGCGTGGGATGATGATGAAGATACCCGCCGCCAGGCGGAAGCTGCGGGCATGACCCTCTCCGACATCAACAAGCGCGACTGGCAAACCTTCGCCGCGCTCGTCCTGTCGCCGGGCATCCCCTACAAATTCCCGCAGCCGCACCGCATCGTGCGCATGGCCGAGATGACCGGCGTGCCGATCGTCGGCGATATGGAACTCTTCGCCCGCGCCGTGCAGGCCCTGCCGGAACGCGGACGGCCGAAGATCGTCGGCATCACCGGGACGAACGGCAAGTCGACGACGACCTCGCTTGTCGGGCACATCCTGAAGCAGGCCGGGCGGGATGCCCGGATCGGCGGCAATATCGGGACGGGCGTGCTGGACCTGGCCGCCCTGCACGCCAATGCGACCTATGTGCTGGAACTCAGCTCCTACCAACTGGACCTGGTGAAGAGCCTGCACTGCGATATCGCCGTCCTGCTGAATATCAGTCCGGACCATCTCGACCGCCATGGCGGGATGGAGGGGTATCAGGCTGCGAAGATGCGGATCTTCCAGAACCAGACCGAGCGGGACACCGCCGTGGTCGGGTTCGATGATGTGATCACCCAGTCCATCGCGATTGGCCTGGCAGCGCGCGGTCCGGCCCGTGTGGTTCAGGCGTCATCCAGCTATGCGCTGGGCCGTGGTGTCAGCGCCGTAGACGGACGGCTTTACGATTCCACCAGCGGCAATGCCGTCTTTGTCGGAAACCTCGCGGACTGTGCCGCGCTGCCCGGCAAGCACAACCACCAGAACGCCGTGGCGGCCTATGCCACGTGCCGCGCGCTTGGCCTCGACCCGCAGACCATTATGGAAGGCCTGAAATCCTTCACCGGTCTCGCGCACCGCATGGAGCGCGTGGGTGAGATTGAAGGTGTGCGCTTCATCAACGACTCCAAGGCCACGAACGCGCAGGCCGCAGAGCAGGCGTTGAAGTCTTACGACAACATTTACTGGATTGCCGGCGGTGTGCCGAAATCCGATGGCATCGGACCGCTGACGCCGTACTTCCCGCGTATCAGCAAGGCCTATCTGTACGGCGAGGCGGAAGAGCCTTTCGCCAACGCGCTGAAAGGCCGGGTGGCGACCCAGGGGTGCGGAACGCTGGAAAATGCAGTTCAGGCTGCTTTCCGCGATGCCAAAAACTCTGGAATCGACAATCCGGTCATTCTTCTTTCACCAGCCTGTGCGAGCTTCGACCAGTTCCGCGATTTTGAGCACCGGGGCGATACGTTCCGGTCGATCGTGGAGGCGATGATGCCCACAGAGCTGAGGGAACTGGCTTGAGCTACACAGCCACAGCGCCATTTCTAGCCCGGTCGGATACGTCCTGGTTCATGGAGTGGCGGCGGACAGTCGATTGGGGCCTCCTGGCGGGGGCGTTCTTCCTGATGGCGATCGGCCTTCTGATGTCGCTCGCGGCTGGCCCGAGTGCAGCTGCGCGCATTGGCTACGACAATCCCTATTTCTTTCCAATGCGGCAATCGATGTTTGCGGCGGCCGGGGTCATCCTGCTGCTCGGCACCAGCATGCTGGACCGGGCCTGGGCCCGGCGCTTTGCGGCCGTCCTGCTGTTCGGCTGTATCGGCCTGATGGTCTACATCCTTGTCGGCGGTGGACATGAGGCAAAGGGCGCGCATCGCTGGATCCGGATCGCTGGATTTTCGCTGCAGCCGTCGGAAGTTGCAAAACCGGTGTTGATTGTCATGTCCGGCTGGCTGCTGGCGCAACGCGAACTCTATCCGAACCGGATCTGGGAAGTGGTGGCGTTTATCTTTTTCGCTGTCACGGTCGGCCTTTTCCTGTTGCAGCCGGATGTGGGCCAGTCCTTCCTGCTGACCGCCGCCTTCATCGTGACCTTCTTTGTCAGCGGCCTGCCCTGGCGCTGGGGCGCGGCCTTTGCCGGGGGCGGTGTCGCTTTGGGCGGCCTGCTCTACACGCTGCTGCCGCACGTCCGCGACCGGCTGCGCGGCTTTGCCGAGGTGCGCCATGGGGACCATTCGCAGATCGACCGGGCAGCCGAAGCGATCGGCCGCGGCGGCCTGTTCGGCGTCGGTCCGGGGGAGGGGCTGGTCAAGGCTCACCTGCCTGATGCGCATACTGACTTTATCTTCGCGGTCATGGTGGAAGAGTTCGGCCTCGTCGCGGCGATCGTCCTTCTTGCGGCTTTTGCGCTCATGGTCCTGCGTGGCTTTCGGGCCTCGGCCCGGGTCGAGGACGGGTATGCCCGCGCGGCAAGTGCCGGACTTTTCACGCTTTTTGGTCTTCAGGCTGCCATAAACCTGGCGGTAAATCTGGCCCTGATCCCGCCGAAAGGGATGACCCTGCCATTTGTCTCCTATGGTGGCTCGTCCATGCTCGGCACGGCATTGACTCTGGGCCTTGCGCTGGCACTTGTGCGCGGACAAGGTACGCGCACAAGGGGCCGGTATGGCTGAAGAGACGAACGGAAAACTGGACGGAAAACTGGTCATCATCGCAGCAGGCGGTACCGGCGGGCACATGTTCCCGGCCCGCGCCTTTGCCGATGAAATGCGCAGGCGCGGCTGGCGCGTGGGCCTGATTTCCGACAGCCGCGGCCTTCATTATGCCAGCGATTTTCCGGCGGAATGGAAGGAAGAGGTGTTTGCCGCCTCCCCGAATTTCCGCAAGCCGTGGACCCTTCCGGGCGCCTTCCTGAAAATCCAGGCAGGCATCGGCATGGCCAAGCGGATCATGAAAGAGAAGAAGCCTGCGCTGGTCGCGGGCTTTGGCGGATACCCGGCTTTTCCGGCGCTTGCGGCAGCGAAAGCGCGCAAAGTGCCGATCCTGATCCATGAACAGAATGCCGTCCTGGGCCGCGTGAACCGCAACATGGCGCGGAACGCCAGCGTGATTGCCAGTGGCTTCGACAGGCTGGACAGGTTGCCGGCAGGCAAGCCGCACAAGGCGGTTGGTAATCCGGTCCGCGCGCCCATCCTTGCCGTCAGGGACCAACCGTATCCGTCCACGGATGACAAGCTGACTATTCTCGTCACCGGTGGCAGCCAGGGCTCCCAGATCATCGGCGAGAGCGTTCCGCTGGCGATTGCCAATCACATCCCGGCACCGCTGAGGTCCCGCCTCAAAGTGATCCAGCAGGTGCGCACGGAGCAGTTGGAGAAGGTGAAGGAGATCTATGACAAGGTCATGGTCGAGGCCGAGCTCGCGCCGTTCTTCTCCGATATGCCGGAGAAACTGGCTGCGGCCCATCTCGTGATCGCGCGTAGCGGGGCAGGGACGGTCAGCGAGCTCGCCGCCGTGGGCCGCCCGTCGATCCTCATTCCGCTGGCCATCGCGATGGACGATCACCAGGCGGCCAATGCCGAGGCGCTGACGGATGCCGGCGCCGCAGACATGATCCTTGAATCGAACCTCTATCCGGCGCTGCTGGGCGAACTGATCGCGGCCCGCATCGCCGATGCGGATGAGCTGAAGCAACGCGCAGACGCGGCGAAGCACTCTGCCAAGGTGAACGCGGCAGGAGACCTCGCCGACCTCGCCGAAGCGGTGGCCCTGCACTGAGGCCTCGACCGAAAACCCGACTTGGCGCAGCATGACACAGAACAAAAATCCGGAGACCTTTTGAAATGGCTTCCCCCACACCTTTTGATCTCGGCCCGGCCCATATTGTCGGCATAGGCGGTATCGGCATGTCCGGCATCGCGGATGTGATGATTACCATGGGCTATGACGTGCAGGGGTCCGACATCAAGGACTCCGACAATATTGAGCGCCTGCGCCAGCGCGGGGCGAAAGTGTTCATCGGGCACAAGGCGGAGAACGTCAAAGGCGCCGGCACGGTGATCATCTCCTCCGCCATCAAGGGCGACAATCCGGAAGTGGCCATGGCCCGGGCGGCAGGTATTCCTGTTGTACGCCGAGCCAACATGCTGGCCGAGATTACGCGCCTGAAATACACGGTCTGCGTGGCGGGGACGCATGGCAAGACGACGACCACCTCCATGGTCGCGGCGCTGCTGGATGGGGCCGGCATCGACCCGACCGTCATCAATGGCGGCATCATTCATGCCTATGGGTCGAACTACAAGGCGGGCGAAAGCGACTGGATGGTCGTCGAGAGCGATGAAAGCGACGGAACGTTCGCCAAGCTGCATCCGACCTGCGCGATCGTCACCAATATCGACCCGGAACATATGGACCATTACGGCTCCATGGAAAAACTGCGGGAAGCCTTCGATATCTTCGTCGAGAACCTTCCCTTCTATGGTTTTGCCGTTCTGTGCACGGACCACCCGGAAGTGCAGGCCCTGGCCGCGCGGGTGACCGACCGCCGGCGTATCACCTATGGCTTCAACCGCCAGGCCGACATCCGCGCGGCCAACCTCCAGACGGATCTTGCCGGGGCCCATTTCGATGTGGCCCTGCGCCGCCCGGGATCGGCCATGCCGCGCATGATCGAGGGTCTGACATTGCCCATGGCGGGGGAGCACAATGTCCAGAATGCGCTGGCGGCCATCGCCGTCGCGCTGGAACTTGGCGCGACCGACGAGCAGATTCGGAACGCACTGATCAGTTTTGGCGGGGTGAAGCGGCGCTTCACTGCTGTCGGGGAGTGGACCCCGGAGGCCGGCAAGGCGCCGGTCCGGATTATTGACGACTATGGCCATCACCCGGTGGAAATCACCGCCGTGCTGAAGGCCGCCCGGGCCATGCAGGGACAAGGGCAAATTATCGCCGTATGCCAGCCGCACCGCTACACCCGCCTGCGGGACCTGTTCGAGGAATTCTCCCGCTGTTTCGATCAGGCCGACGAGGTTCTGGTCGCGCCGGTCTATGAGGCGGGCGAAAGCCCTATTGAGGGATTTGACGCGGAATCGCTTGTGGCCTCCATCCGGCGTCACGGGCACCGGTCCGTGTCCATGCTGGAGTCTCTTGAGAGCTTGCCGGACGTGATCCGGGCCCATGCGGAGCCCGGCGCTATGGTCGTTTGCCTCGGTGCGGGGGACATCACCCGCTATGCCGGAGACCTGGTTTCGAAGCTCGAGACCGCAGGCTGACCTCGCGGCAGGTGCCGCTACCGGACTCTTCCCCTTTGTCCTTCAATGTCGCAGGCTGGGCGAATGCGCCCGGCAAGAGGCGGGTATGGCTATGGGAGTGAGAGCAGTATGAGCGATACGCAGGTTGTCGGACCAGCGCCTGCCGTCCCCGAATCCGAAACGGAGCGCGCTGACGGCGGACCGTTGGGGATCAAGGGATTGGCGTGGGCGATCTTCGAGGGGGCACGCAATCCCTATTATAACCTGATCGTCATTTATGTTTTTGCCCCTTATTTCGCGAAAGAATTGGCCGGAGGCGGGGAGCATGGCCTCAGCCTGTCCGGCCTGACGGTGACACTTGCAGGCATTGCGACTGCGCTGACGGCGCCGTTTCTGGGGGTCATCGCCGACAAGGCCGGCCGGCGGAAGCCGCCGATTGCCTTCTTCATGACGCTCATGTTCATTTGTTCATTCAGCTTGTGGTGGGCCCGCCCGGACGGACCATTGACCATGTGGCCAACCATGGCGGTCCTGGCGATCGCTTATTGCTGCTATGGCTATTCCGAAGTGCTGCACAATGCGATGCTGCCGAATGCCGGCCGGCCAAGTGCCTTGCCCTATATTTCCGGTCTCGGCCTTTCGATGGGCAACATTCTGAGTGTCGGAATACTTATTTTCTTCCTGTTCGGCCTGCTGCTCCCCGGAACGGGGCTGCCTTTTGCGCCGGCCAAGCAGGTGATCCAGCTGGACCGGGAGACGTTCGCGCCCGAGCGCTTCGCCGGGCCATTTGTTGCCGTCTGGATGGCCGTGCTGCTGATTCCGTTCTTCCTCTTCATGCCGGATGGCATCAAGGGCGGCCGGAGCATGACCTGGAAACAGGCTGCGGCCGATGTCTTCCGCGGAGAAGACCGCCATTCGGGCAAGGCGCAGAACCCGTTTCAGCGCGCGAAGGTGTTGCTGGGCTACCTGAAGGGGCTCTTCAAGGATCATCCGCAAACCATGCGCTTTCTCGTCGCGCGCACGATTTATGCCGATGCGATGTCTGCGCTCCTGACACTCGGGGCCGTCTATGCCGGGACCTTCCTGGGGTGGAGCGGGGTCGAGATTCTGTTCTTTGGCATCACAGGAGTGTTGTTCGGGGCGGTCGGCGGTTTTGTGGGCGGCTACCTGGACCGGCTGCTGGGGCCAAAACTGGCGCTGGTCTGGGAGATCTCGGCGCTGGTGATCCTGCTGCTGGCACAGCTTTCGATTACGCCTGACGCGCTATTCTTCGGTCTGCTGCCTGCCAACACCCCGATATGGGACAGCCCCTTCTTCAGTACGCTTTCCGACATCACCTACTTCCTGTTCGTGATCCCGGTCGCGATTGCGGTGGTCGCCTCGATTTCGTCGAGCCGGTACATGCTGGTGCATATTGCCCCGTCTGAGCGGATCGGTGAGTTCTTCGGTCTCTACGCCATTGCCGGCACGGTGACCGTCTGGATGGGCCCCGGCATTGTCAGCCTGCTTACCTGGCTGACGGGAAATCAGAGAATTGGCATGGGCGGGATCGGTTTCATGTTCCTGGCCGGGTTGATCATCCTCTGGAAGGTCCATGCACCGAAGCGTGGTTTCGAAGACTGATCCCGGAAAAAAGAAGGCCGGCCTCCTGAGAGACCGGCCTTCCGGTAAATGCTCCTGGGAGAGGAGTTGGATCAGCTTGTGGGGCCGAAGGGGTTGGTACCTGAGGTGGACGATGTCACGCGCGCAATCTCCGACACGCGCCGGGGGCGCAGGTAGAATTTGTCGCTGATCGTCTTCGAGGTCGAAATGATGTAACCGAAACTGCTCTCATACTCATAGCTGACTTCGGCCATGATGATTGAGCCGGGGGAGGGCATGATGCCTGCGGGAAGCGTGACGGTCTGACCCTTGGTGTAGGGCGACATGTTGTGCGCATCCGACCAGGCAACTTTCGGATTGCCGTCACCTTTGTCCACGATGCTCGAAAGACGCATTTCTGCAGCGTTGGCATCATAGGGTTCCATCAGCACTTTGGCCGCGGCGAACATTTCCGCCATATCGGAATCCGTCACGGTCGACAGGCGGGCGGTCAGGTCACCGAGGCTCGCGCTCGTCTGGGTCACCCGGCGGTCGGCTTCCATCAGGAGGCTGAGTTCGATCGCGCCGAGGTAAAGCGTGATCAGCAAAGGGGCAATCAAGGCGAACTCAACGGCCGAGATGCCTTGCTCGTTATAACGAAGTCCACGGATACCGCGCCATTTCAGGCGGGGATTCAGACGGGACAGAATCTTGCGAACTGTCATGGCTCAGTCTCCGAATGGTTCGTTGCGGAAGACTGTGGCGGCCTGAATCAAGTGCTTTCCATTGGCCATGTTGGCCAAGGGGGCAGACAAGATCGGCGTCACCAGACTCCACTCGTAATAGACCCGGACAGCGACGATGTCGTTGGCTGAACCCGGCTGGAAGTCAAAGTCGCCGTCATCGAAATTGCCATCCGAATCGAGCGGAGATGTCAGGTTGGCCGCGCTGAAGCTGTCCAGCCGTTTCACATCAACGTGCAGGTTTGAATCGCATCCCATCAGGCCGAACAGGCTGTCGCAGACAGATTTCCTGTACTCGACCATGGAAAAGCCGGCCTCTTGCGCCTGGCCGGTCCGTATCTCCCGCGCAGAGTCGGATACCGCATTTTCCAGGACCGTCGACATGATGAAGATCAGGCAGATCTCCAGCAGGCCGAAAATGATGAAGAAGAAAGGCGCGGCGATCAATGCAAACTCCACCGCGGTCGTACCGCGACGTTCAGTCGCCCATTCCGAAAACCTGCGCTGCAGTCTGGATGTCAGAATTCCCGCATTCAACGAACGCATCCCAAACCCCTCTCTCAGAGTCGCTCAGTCTCTTGATTACCAGACTTGGGTTTGCCGCCCGTTTCGAAGTTCTCTAAAATTTCAACGAACTGTGTACCGGGGGCTAACTGTCTTTCTTATAACTGAGGAACGGGAAGGGTCAGTCGGCGTTTGTGAGGCTCTGCATGCCCATTTGCTGTTGTATCAATCCGTCGAAATAGTCTGGATTGTCACCCGGGCTCATAACCGGGCGGCACGCAGGGGCGCAGTCATAGGTGTAATTCGACCCGCTACGGTTGACCGTGACAAGATTTGACGAATTTACCGTCACGACGACTTCCGTATTCAGGATCTGATTGCCGGACCGGTCGAACACCATGAGATTGGTGGTGCCGAATGATTTGCCGGTGATAAAGATCAGGTGTTCGTCATGAACGGCAACATCTGCGATATTCCGGTTTCCGAGGACGACGCTTGCTGCCGTTCCCTTCATTTTAAGCGGAACGGTCTTGTTGGCTTCGACAGTCAATGGTCCGGCAATGGCCGGGAGGACCATCACGGTGGCAGCCAGGCCAAATGCACAGGTCCGGGCGAAAGTTTTCATGTCCGGTCACTCCAGGAATGATTTCGTGCAATTTGTCTGAAGAAAGTTTCACGAGTGCTAACCGCCAAAGAGCTCGCTTTTTCAGACCAGCCATGTATATAAGGAATCTGCGATCGGCCGCAGGGCGCCGAACCTGTCCGTCCCCGGATTTAGGTAGTAAACAAATCCCTGTAACCCCTTCATAGAATTTCTGTTTCTCTCAACTCGATGTGAACAATAATCGCGTAGGGTTTGATCTGTTCCGGCAGACAAACAAGACCGGGGCGCGAACAAATGCATGATGGGAGTTTCCAATGTTTGCACGTTTTCTGAAAGATGAATCGGGTGCGACCGCTATCGAATACGGCCTTATCGCCGCTCTGATCGCTGTCGCCATTATCGGTGGTGTTTCCGCCCTCGGTACGAACGCCAACGCGACGTTCACGACAGTGTCTGACAAAATGTCTGGCGCCTAATAGCTAGGCGTTATTCGACCAAGAAGAGGCCGCCGGGGTAACCCGGCGGCCTTTTTCTTTGTTCGGATATCTTCAGCTGGCCGATCAGTATTCCTTAGGAATTAGCAGGCAGGGTCCGCCGCAGTCTTTCAGTTGGGGAGTGCGGACATGATTTTGGTCATCCTGGGCGGGGTATTCCTCGCGCTTTGCCTTTTCGCGGCACTTCACGACGTCAACAGCCTGACGATTCCCAACTGGTTGAATCTGACGCTTGCCGGTCTGTTCGTACCCGCCGCGGCTTTTTCCGGTCTCCCCATGGAAATCATTTTCGGACATGTGCTGGTCGGCCTGGCGACATTTGTCATTGCTTTCGGTCTTTTTGCTTTCCGCATTTTTGGGGGAGGGGACGCAAAAATGATCCCTGCCGTCATGCTCTGGGTTGGGCCATCGGCGTCCCTGGAATTCATCTTTACGATGGCACTCGTCGGCGGCCTCTGTGCAATAGTTATTGTGCTTGTGCGAAACACGGTGCCAGCGGTTGTCCTGCCGGGACCGATCCGGGCCCCGTTCGAAGAGAATGCCGGTGTTCCGTATGGGGTTGCCATCGCCGCCGGTGCCTTCATGGCAAGCCCCGCGTCTCCAATCCTTTCTCAAACGTTAAGAACAGCCGGACTAATCGGTTAACGTTGCTTTAGGCGAGCTGTGGGAATCTGCGTTCTGGATGGGGATACGAGCTGACCGGCCAGAGTCCCTGTGTATCGTAATTTAGGGGAGTTACACTCCATGTCACCGATGCGTCTTATTATCCTGATTGGCGCTGCCGCTGCGGCGATAGCTGCAGCGTTTCTCGTCCGGGGGATGACCCAGCCGGAGACCGTGACGCGGACGGTCACCGAGCAACAGACGGTGGTGCAGACGCAGGAAGTCTCGGAAACGCACGTCCTGGTCGCCAAACGTGACTTGATGGTCGGAGATCTTTTGTCCCCGGATGATTTTGAATGGGCGCCGTGGCCCAAGAGAAATGTTGTCGATGGGTACAGGACCGAAGAAGCCAATGCGGATGCGATCAACGAACTCTCGGGCACCGTCGTACGCATTCCGATCTACGCCGAAGAGCCCATTCTTCCGCAAAAGCTCGTGATGAAGGGTGAGACAGGTTTCATGGCGGCGCTGTTGTCTCCCGGTATGCGGGCGATTTCTGTCGAAATCTCGACCGAATCAGCATCGGGCGGTTTCATCCTTCCGGACGACAGGGTGGATGTCATCCTGACCTACCAATCGCAGGTGGCCATGGCGGAGGCGGTTCTGGACCGCCCTGTCACCGAGACCATTCTAAAGAATGTCCGGGTGCTGGCGATTGACCAGGTCTTTTACCAGGGGGAATCCGAATCCGCTTCGCAGATCGGCAATACGGCCACCCTGGAAGTGAAACCGGATGAGGCGGAGCTGATTGCGCATGCGCAGCGGCTCGGCACGCTGTCATTGTCGCTCCGGCCCTGGTCGGATGCAGGTGACACGGGGTCGCGCGGTGCGCGAACGGATCTCCTGCGCGGCGGATCGCCCGGAAATGGCATTACAATTTATCGCAACGGCCAGGCAGCTGCCGGCCTTGGGGGTAGCTGAGCATGAAGGCCCTTCTGACAGCCAGAACGGCAGCTGCAATCGCGCTGACCGTCATGATCGGGCCGGCGGCTTTTGCCGGGCCGAATGGATTTGGAACACAGATTACCCAGCCGGGCGAATCGGCCTTCAGCGAGCGGGTCGTGCTGGGACTGAACAAATCGACGATCATCGATCTGGGGGCGCCCGCAGCCGATGTCGTGATCACCAATCCGGAGATTGCTGACGCTGTGGTGCAGACGTCGCAACGCATCATCTTCCGCGGCATAAAATATGGCCAGACAAACGCTTTTGTCTTCGACCGTCACGGTAACCAGCTTCTCAATCTCGAAATCAATGTCGAGATGGACATGGCCACTATCGAAGCCCTCATCGCCCGTCACGTACCGGGCGCCCGGGTCAAGATCGAAGGCTTGAACGGCAATGTGGTGATCACGGGATCGACGGACAGCCTTTCCGAGGCCGACGCGGTTCAGCGCCTGGTGGAAGCGTATCTGGGTGCAGACGACAACACCAAGATCGTGAACATGATCGACATCGCGGCCAAGGATCAGGTTCTTCTTGAAGTTCGCATCGTCGAAATGCAGCGCAATGCAATCAAACAACTCGGGATCAATCTCACAGGCTCGCCAAGCTTTGGGGACCTCGGGAACCTGGTGGAGCGGCAGCTCTATACCGGTAACCCGCCGGTCAACGCGGAAACGACCGCTCTGCTGCCTGGCCTGCCTTTCGATGTGTCGGGGAAGGTCGGATCCAGCGTCGGCTTTCCGCTTCAGGGGCGGTCTCTGGGCGGGTTGTCTGGAAGTGCTACGTACAGCAACTATGTCGGATCAGACCTTCAATCGAGTGTGGGCGTGGAACTGAACGCGCTTGAGCGGATCGGTATTGTGAAGACATTGGCCGAGCCGAACATTGTTGCGATGTCGGGCGAGAGCGCCAAGTTCCTTGCGGGCGGCGAGTTCCCGGTACCGGTCGGCCAGGATCAGAACGGGCGGATCACGGTTGAATTCAAGCCTTACGGCGTCGGTCTTGGCTTCACCCCTGTGGTGCTGTCCGAAGGCCGGATCTCGTTGAAAGTGTCGACCGAAGTTTCAGAGCTCAGCTCCGAAGGGGCTTTTCAGGGCGAGAGCAGCACGGTTGTCGACAACCAGGGCAATACCACCACGTTTGAAGGTGTGACACTGCCGGCACTGTCGGTTCGCCGGGCTGAATCCGTAATCGAATTGCCGTCGGGCGGGTCGATGATGATGGCCGGTCTTATCCAGTCGAAATCCCGTCAGAGCCTCGACCAGATTCCGGGACTGAAGAAACTGCCGATCCTTGGCGCCTTGTTCCAGTCCCGCGACTTCATTCAGGAAGAGACGGAGCTGGTTGTGATCGTGACGCCTTATCTGGTGGACCCGACCAACAAGGACCAGCTTCGTACGCCAGCGGACGGATATGCGAACGCATCGGATGCGAAGACAATCTTCTTTGGCAAGCTGAATGAACAATATGGCCGCGACGGAGAGCCCGTTTCGGCATCGGATTATCGTGCCCCTGTGGGCTTTATTGAGGAATAGGGGACCAGAAGGTGACCAGAATCCTGAAACCCACCGCTACACTGATTGCTGCCGGCATTTGCCTGACCGCGCTGAGTGCCTGTTCGAGCATGGCGCCATCGAACGTGCCTGCTTCCTACCTCGAGGGAACGGCGCTGGACCGGAATGCGATCGGCGTGGAAAAGAAGACCGAATTCCTGGAAATCGCCATCCACCCACAAGCGTCTGAAGTCAGTCTCGCTGACAAGGCTGCGATTTCCAACTTCGTCTCTGCTTATCGTGACCACGGCCATGGCCCACTGGTCATGTCCCTGCCGGCATCATCGGCCAACCCTCAGCTGGCCGTGGCAGCCGTCGCGGAAGCCCGGGCAATCGCTTACGAGAACGGGGTCCAGTACGAGGAGATCGAGGGAACGCATCACGGCGAAGACTCGCTCGTCTCCGAACCGATGATCCTGGCTTTCCAGGCCTATGAAGCCATCGCGCCGGACTGTCCGTCACAGGCGTCGATCAACTTTGCGGACATCAGTACCAACAATGAACGGTCCACGCTTGGCTGTGCGGTCCGCTCGAACCTTGCTGCGATGATTGCCGATCCGGGCGACCTTCTTGGTACCCGGCCGCTGGATAAAGCCGATCCGCTTCGCCGCGGTGTCATTCTTGAGAAATTCCGCAAGGGCGAGCCTACAGGATCGTCCCGCAGCAGTAGCGAATCCGGGACCGTTTCCCAAGCCGTTTCGAACTAGAGCGAAAGACAAGGAATAGAAAAGCCATGTCCAGTGAAAAGCCGCTCCACGAGTCCGATTTCGAATCTGATTTCGAAGACGTCTTCGCCGATGACCCAATGGCTGACCTGGTTCTTCCGAAGGAAGACCCGATCGCCGATGATGTAGAAGATGCACCCGTGATGGTGGATCTGGAGACGCCAGCGCGCGAGGTTGAGTTTGATCAACCTGTCTTCTCTGCGCCGGAAGACGGGCTGGGCGGCGATTCTGTGCTGCCGGCCATTTCCATTCAGGTTTTCTATGAACGGGATGAGACGCGCTTGCTCATGGAAGTGTGCGAGCGTGACCGGCGTATGGGCCGTGCCACGATCGAAGCACATGGTGGCGGTATCGCCAGCGCCATTGAGTATATGAGTGCGAATCCGACACCCAATCTTCTCATCATCGAATCCTCCGCCCGATCGGCCCAATTGCTGTCCGAGATAGATCAGCTGGCGGAGCACTGCGACGAGACGGTCAAGGTTATGGTGATCGGCGCGATCAACGATATTTCACTTTATCGTCAGCTTGTTGCGCGTGGTGTCAGTGAATATGTGGTGCCACCATTCCAGCCTCTGCAGATCCTCCGGACGATCTCCGGCCTGTTCGCCGACCCGGATGCGCCTTTTGTCGGCAAGCAGATTTCGGTGGTCGGCGCAAAGGGCGGGGTAGGGGCTTCCACGTTTGCGCACAATCTGGCCTGGGCGATGGCAGAAAACACCAAGGTCAACACGACGCTTGTCGATCTTGATCTGTCATTCGGCACCACGGCCCTCGATTTCAACCAGGAGCCTTCGCAAACGGTGGCCGACGCTTTGCTTCAGCCGGAGCGGGCTGATGACGCTGTGATCGAACGCCTTCTCGCCAAGGCGAGCGACCGGCTTTCGCTGTTCACGGCGCCGGCTTCGATCAGCCAGATCATGGATATCCCGGACGATTCCTATCTGTCCGTGATCGAGGTCGTCCGCCGGAACGTTCCCTTCCTGGTGCTGGACCTGCCACATGTCTGGAGCCGCTGGGTTCAGCGCACTCTGGTTGCGTCTGATGAGGTGATCATCGTCTGCCAGCCGGATCTGGCGTCCCTGCGCAACGGCAAGAACTATATCGACCAGTTGAAAGCGGCGCGTCCGAATGACAATCCGCCCCGGCTGGTCATCAACATGTCCGGCGTTCCCAAGCGGCCGGAAATTCCGGTGAAGGACTTTGGCGCGGCCATCGGTGTCGAACCGGAAGTGATCCTGCCGTTTGAGCCCGAACTGTTCGGGACGGCGGCGAACAATGGACAAATGATTTCCGAGACGGATGGGGCATCGCGTTCAGCTCAGGCAATCGATCATATGGCTTCGTTGCTGACCGGGCGCGCGGTCGCGGATCAGCAGAAATCCTTCATCAAGAAACTGCTGGGCAAGTAAGGTCTGGCAAAGCGGGATAATCGGATGGCATTCGGGAAACGTTCACCTTCTGCGACACCGCCAGCGGCACCGGCCTCTGCGCCGGCGCCGAAGGCTGCGCCTGCGCCAGCAACTCCGCGCCCCAAAGTGGCAGCAAAGGCGCCTGTGCCAAAACCTGTGGCCGTGAAAGGTGCACCCAAGGCACCACCACCGCCGGCGCCTGCACCGTCGGAGCCGAAGCAGGAGAAAGTCCGCCAGGTTTCACAGCAGTCTGAGCAATACTACGCAACGAAGACGACAATCTTCAACGCGCTGATCGACACGATTGACCTGTCGCAGCTGGCCCAGCTCGACTCCGAAAGTGCGCGCGAGGAAATCCGCGACATCGTCGTCGAAATCATTTCCATCAAGAATGTTGTCATGTCGCTGTCAGAGCAGGAACAGCTGCTTGACGACATCTGTAACGATGTTCTGGGGTACGGTCCGCTGGAGCCACTTCTGGCGCGCGACGACATTGCCGATATCATGGTCAATGGTGCCGATACGACCTATATCGAGGTCAACGGCAAGATCGAACGCACGAACATTCGTTTTCGTGACAACGCTCAGCTGATGAACATCTGTCAGCGGATCGTGAGCCAGGTCGGCCGCCGGGTTGATGATTCCTCGCCCATCTGTGACGCGCGTCTTCTGGATGGCTCCCGTGTGAACGTCATTGCACCGCCACTGGCGATCGACGGGCCGACCCTGACCATTCGTAAGTTCAAGAAGGACAAGCTACGCCTTCAGGACCTGGTGAATTTTGGCTCGATCAGCGAGCCAGGTGCAGAACTGCTCCGGATCATCGGTCACTCGCGCTGCAACGTTCTGATTTCAGGCGGTACCGGTTCGGGCAAGACGACATTGCTCAACTGTCTCACCGGATTCATTGAGCCGGGCGAACGCGTTATTACCTGCGAAGACTCGGCCGAACTCCAGCTTCAGCAGCCGCATGTCGTCCGGCTTGAGACCCGTCCTCCGAATATTGAGGGGAGTGGCGAGATCACCATGCGTGATCTCGTGAAGAACTGTCTGCGTATGCGTCCGGAACGGATTATCGTGGGCGAGGTGCGTGGTCCGGAGGCATTCGACCTCCTGCAGGCCATGAACACAGGTCACGACGGCTCAATGGGAACGCTCCACGCCAACAGCCCGCGCGAAGCCCTCAGCCGTGTGGAATCGATGATTACAATGGGCGGCTTCTCGCTTCCTGCGAAAACGATCCGTGAGATGATCGTTGGATCGATCGATGTTGTGGTTCAGGCTTCCCGTCTGCGGGATGGGTCCCGCCGCATCATGAATGTGACCGAAGTTCTCGGTCTCGAAGGCGATACGATCGTGCTGCAGGACGTGTTGAAATACGAAATCGACGGCGAAGATGAAAACGGCCGCGTCCTGGGCAAGCACCGCGGTACAGGTATTGGCCGGCCACGCTTCTGGGACCGGGCCTCCTACTACAATCTCGAGCGCGAGCTTGCCGCAGCGCTTGATGAGCTGGGAGGCTGACCATGGACCAGAACCTGCTGACCATCGCAATTGCAACGCTGGCATTTCTGGCGATCGCCGGAATCGGGTTCGCGTTTTCCAGCGGTGACAAGGATGCTGCGCGCAAGCGCGCCCGGGCAATCGGTGCGGGCGCAACCGTGGCCGGGAAGGGGCGGGCGGCAAAGGTCTTGGACGACTCGGCCAAACGCCGCGCCAAGACTCAGGAAATGCTCGATTCGCTGCGTAAGCAAGGCGAAGCGCGCCGGAAGACGAGCCGGGCCCAGACGATCAAGGCCAAGCTGGTTCAGGCCGGTCTCGACATCCCTCTGTCTGCGTTCTGGATGTTTTCCGTACTGCTGGGCCTCGTATGTGCCGCGCTGCTGTTCCTGTCAGGCTT
The DNA here is from genome assembly GCF_000685235.1 of Hyphomonas adhaerens MHS-3. Lineage (NCBI taxonomy): Bacteria > Pseudomonadati > Pseudomonadota > Alphaproteobacteria > Hyphomonadales > Hyphomonadaceae > Hyphomonas > Hyphomonas adhaerens. The sequence goes on along the minus strand of NZ_ARYH01000001.1, from coordinate 427,407 downwards.
CGAGGGGCTGACCATTTCAGGCATCTCCTTGCACAGTCGACCCGTGCTTGTGGCCGGGGCATTCTTTGGTGGCGCATTCGGCTTGCCGCGATTCATCCTTAACGTCATGATCAAGAGCCGCCACAAGAAGATGCTCAACCAGTTCGCAGATGCGCTGGATATCATTGTGCGCGGTGTGAAGTCCGGCCTGCCGTTGAATGAGTGTATCCGGATTATTTCGAAGGAGAGCTCGGAGCCTCTTCGGACAGAGTTTGCTACGCTTGCAGACAATCTGGCGATGGGGGCGGGGACTGAGCGATCGCTCAACCTGTTGTACCGGCGCGTTCCGCTGCAGGAAGTGAACTTTTTCATGATTGTGCTGCTGATCCAGGCCAAGGCAGGCGGTAACCTGTCGGAGGCGCTGGGTAACCTGTCCACCGTGATCCGTTCACGCAAAATGATGCGAGAAAAGATCAAGGCGATGTCTTCGGAAGCCAAAGCGTCAGGGATGATCATTGGTTCTCTGCCTTTCGCCGTCGGCCTGCTCGTCTTTCTGACGACGCCTGAATACATCATGGAGCTGTTCCGGAACGAGACCGGGCACGTCATCCTGGCAGCAGGCTCGACCCTGATGTTCACGGGCATCATGACAATGAAGAAGATGATCAACTTCGATATCTAGGCGGACGCAGTGTACGAGATTCTCCTTTCCCTGGCGAAGCCTGAAGCGCTGGCATCCCTGCTGGTCGCGGTTGCCGTGTTTGGCACGATGGTCACCATGTTCATGCCCTACCTGCAGGGCAACAAGCTTGAAACGCGTCTAAAATCGGTTTCGATGCAGCGGGAGAAATTGCGCAAGCAAAACCGCGCAGCGCTCGAACACAAGAAGGGTTTGCGCCGCAAGGACGACTCCACAATCGGGAATATTTCCTCGCGCCTCAATCTTGCCAAAGCCCTGGAAGACCCGAACCTTCAGGACACGCTGAACAAGGCCGGCATGCGGGGTCCCGGACCGGTATCCGCATTCTACTTTGCCCGGATGACGCTGCCCTTCGTGGGGATGCTGCTCGTGTTCGTGTATGTGTTTTTTGTCAACGATCATGGCATGCAGCCCATGATGAAGTACGGTTCCATCCTGTTTGGGGCCGCGGCTGGCTTCTACGCGCCGAACATGTACGTCTCCAATCTGGCGCAAAAGCGGCAGCATTCTCTCATGCGGGCCTTTCCTGATGCCCTCGACATGCTGCTGATTTGTGTCGAAGCCGGCATGTCGATCGAGCTCGGGTTTCACAAGGTCAGTCAGGAAATCGGATCTGCGTCTCCCGAACTGGCCGAGGAATTTGCCCTCACCGTTGCGGAACTGTCCTATCTCCCGGAACGCCGCATGGCGTATGAAAACCTTGCCAATCGGACCGGGCACGAAGGCGTCAAAGCCGTCTGTATGGCGCTGGGCCAGGCTGAACGCTACGGGACGCCACTGGGCGATGCGCTTCGGGTGATGGCCAAGGAAAATCGCGATATGCGCATGTCCGAAGCGGAGAAGAAGGCGGCCGCGCTGCCCGCAAAGCTGACGGTGCCGATGATCGTCTTCTTCCTGCCGGTCCTGTTCCTGGTCGTTCTCGGTCCGGCTTACATCAAGTACCAGAAAATGCAGGGCAAGAATGACGACGCACCCGCGCTCACGCAGGAGCGCCGTGGCAATGAACGCCGGGCTGACGCCAGTGACATGATGGGCAATGATCCGCGCGTAGAGGTTCGCGTCCTGGGCTGATCAGGCAGCCGGTTTCAAGGTCTGATACTTCAGCCGCCGCTGCGGCGCAGGCGCAGACCTGTTGATTCAGCCGGGGGCGCGGCTTTTTCCGGTTCGGAAGCAGCGGCCTGTATCGCGGTCTTTTCCCGTGACGCTTCCGGGGCGGGGGCGGACTGGATCATGTCCTTCAAGAGTTCGACATTCTGTTCGACCACCGCGTCCGGCGCATAGCCGGCACTGGTTTTCTGCATCTCGTCAAACCGGCCCTGAAGGCCCAGCACCAGCGCCAGATTTTCGCGGATGCGAATATCGCCAGGGGCCGTGGAGGCAGCCTGGCGGAGTTTTCCTTCAGCGCCGGTCAGGTCACCCGTCAATGCGAGGGAGAGGCCGTAATTGGCGAGCGTTGAGGCGCGCTCCGGCTCGATCGCCAAGGCCTTGTCATAGGCGGCCTGCGCGCCTTGATGGTTTTCAAGCTGGTCCAGGGCGGTGCCGAGCGCTGCCCAGGCTTCGGCACGTCCGGGATCGGCCACGGCCACCTGTTCGAACGCACGCGCTGCGCCCAATTGATTACCATTTACGGCGAGTGCCCGGCCAAGCGGCATCAGGATGCGCGGTTCGCCCGGATAAATGACCAGCACCTCGGACAGCACTTCAATGGCTCTTTCCGTGGAGCCGATGCCACGCAGGGCATTGGCGAAGGTCAGCGCATTGTCCAGATTTTCGGCATCCTTGGCGTATTCCTTCGACCAGAAATTAGCCTTGGTCAGCGGGTCTGAATTATTGGCGGCCTCGATTTCTTCCGGCGTTGCGGGCTTCATCGCTTCCACCATGGCGGCCTGCAGCTCCGCGGCGGCCTGGGCATCCGGATCGGGCGTTGAAGCGCAGGCCGTTATACCGGCCAGGGCGACAGCAAGTGCAGCCAGCGAGGTTTTGGCTCTGGACATGGGACCGCTCCGGGTTTGAATCAGGGTCATTCCCGCGTGAGTCTGGACCTGTGGGCGTCAAGGATGGGTTAACGCCAGCGCAGACTCCATTAACACTTGCCCGTACGAGGCCATTTTCATGCACAAGAGTTTCACCACCGGTGCCGATGCCGCCGTCAGCGTCTGGCTGTATACGTCTGACGCCTTCAAATCGCTCGAGAACGATCCGTTCCCTTCCGCCCGCGCCATTGCGAAAGCGCAGGGCTTCACTGGCGGGGCAGGGCAGATGGCGCTGGTGCCGGGCACGGATGGCGGAGTGGCGCATGTGCTGGGGGGAATCGGCGATGGCGAGGACGCGCTGGCCGTCGCGGCCCTGTCCGGGAAGCTGCCTGAAGGCGTGTACAAGGTCGCGGCCGATGGCGGCCTGTCCGTCGCATCCATCGCGGCTGGCTGGGCAGACGGGGCCTACCGGTTCGACCGGTATCTGAAGGACAAGTCCAGCCCGCCGCAACTGGCGATCCCGGAAGGGGACGCGGGTGAGGCGCTTTCGGCGGAAGCTGACTCAATCGCGCTTCTGCGGGACCTCGTGAATACACCGGCCGGTGACATGACCCCGGCAGGCATTCAGGACGTCGTTGCAAATCTCGCCGAAGAATTCGGGGCAAAACTGACGGCCATCGTGGGCGATGACCTGCTGGAACAGAATTACCCCATGGTCCATGCCGTGGGCCGGGCCGCAGCCGCCGCACCGCGTTTCCTGGAACTGGAATGGGGCGATACGTCAAAGCCGCAGCTGGCCCTCGTCGGCAAGGGCGTGACCTTCGATTCCGGCGGTCTGGACATCAAGCCGGGCAGCGGCATGCGGATCATGAAGAAGGATATGGGGGGCTCTGCTCACGTCATCGCGCTCGCACGTCTGGTCATGGCCACGAACCTGCCGGTGCACCTGAAGCTGTACGTCCCGACAGTGGAAAACGCCATTAGCGGCGATGCTTTCCGGCCGGGCGATATCCTGTCGTCCCGCAAGGGGCTGACGGTGGAGATCGATAATACCGATGCGGAGGGCCGGCTGATCCTGGCCGATGCGCTGACGCGCGCGTCGGAATGCGATCCGGATCTGTTGCTCGACTTTGCAACGCTCACGGGCGCGGCCCGCGTCGCGCTCGGGGCGGATCTTGCGCCGGTCTATTCCGATGACGATCAACTGGTGGCGGACGTCCTTGCCGGCTCGGCAGAGTCCGGGGATCCGGTCTGGCGTATGCCAATGTGGGATCCGTACCTGGCGGACCTGAAGAGCCCGATTGCGGACCTTGTGAATTCCGGCGGTGGCTTCGGTGGTTCCATCACCGCTGCATTGTTCCTGAAACAATTCGTCGATGCGAAGAGCTGGGCGCATTTCGATGTCTGGGCCTGGCGCAAAGGCAAATATGGCCGTCCGGAAGGCGCGGCTGCCTGTGGCCTGCGCGCCGTCTGGGCGATGCTGCAAACGCGCTACCGCTAAAAATCAAGAAGTCGGCGCCCGATCGGGAGGGTGTTGACGAATTCTATAATTCCATTATCGTGGAAATATGGAATCAAAAAACGCCCTCTCGCAATTGTCCGCGCTCGCTCAGGAAAACCGGCTGGCTGTGTTCCGTCTTCTGGTGAAAGCTGGGCATGACGGCCTGCCCGCCGGGGATATCGCGGCGGCGCTTGGTGTGCCGCCGAACACGCTGTCATCCCAGCTCAACATTCTGTCGAATGCGGGCCTCGTTGAAGGCAACCGGCAGGGGCGCTCCATCATCTATACGGCAAACTACGACGCCATCAGTGGACTGATCGTGTTCCTGATGGAAGACTGCTGTCAGGGCCGTGAAGAGGTTTGCAGCCCCATCATGGCGGCCGCGCAATCGGCCTGCTGCTGAAGTTCACTGGAAAGGACGCCCCATGAAACGCCTGCATGTTCACATCGCCGTGGATAACCTCCAGCGCTCGATCGACTTCTACTCCACTCTGTTCGACGCACCGCCGAGCGTGCTGAAGGATGACTACGCAAAGTGGATGCTGGACGATCCACGAGTGAACCTCGCCATCAGTGCCCGCGGCGCGGCGCCGGGTGTCGAGCATCTTGGCATTCAGGCGGAGGATTCCGGTGAGCTCGCCGAAGTTTACGACCGCCTGAAGCAGGCAGATGCGCCCGTCCTCGAAGAAGGGGAGACGGTCTGCTGCTACGCCCAATCCGAAAAGAGCTGGGTTTCCGATCCGGCCGGCGTGCCGTGGGAAGTGTTTCACACGACCGGTGACAGCGCCGTCTATGGCGGCGGTCCGGAACTGAATGACGGACGGCTGGCCTCGACGCCGACCGGTATGGCCGTGAAAGGCGCGTGTTGCACGCCAGCGGCCGCAGAACCGCAAAACTCCGGCTGTTGCGGCTGATCTGATGGGGGCGTTTGAGAAATACCTGTCGGTCTGGGTCGGGCTTTGCATTCTGGCCGGGATCGGACTGGGGGCGTTTGTCCCTGGTGCATTCTCCGCGCTGGCGGCCCTTGAATATGCGAATGTGAATTTCGCCGTCGCGGTCCTGATCTGGGCGATGGTCTGGCCCATGATGATCGGGATCGACTTCTCGGCCATGCGCCGGGTTGGCGAACGGCCGAAAGGCCTGATCATCACGCTGGTTGTGAACTGGCTGATCAAGCCCTTCACCATGGCCATGCTGGGCGTCCTGTTCTTCCGCCATGTCTTTGCCGGCCTGATCCCGGCGGCAGACGCAGAGGGCTATCTTGCAGGCCTGATCCTGCTGGGCGCGGCACCTTGCACGGCCATGGTTTTCGTCTGGTCGCAGCTGACACGCGGGGATCCGAACTACACGCTCGTGCAGGTCAGTGTGAACGACGCGATCATGGTGTTCGCCTTCGCGCCGATTGTCGCCTTCCTGCTGGGGGTGACCGAGATCAGCGTCCCGTGGGAAACGCTGCTGCTGTCGGTGGGGCTCTATGTTGTCATTCCGCTGATCGCCGGTGTTCTTGCGCGCAATGCCCTGTCCCATCAGGGCGGGGAAGCGGCCGTGACGGGCTTCACGCACCGGATCAAGCCGCTCTCCGTGATCGGATTGCTGGCCACCGTCGTCCTGTTGTTCGGCTTCCAGAGCGGGACCATCCTGGCGCAACCGGCGGTCATCGCGTTGATCGCCGTGCCGATCCTGATCCAGTCCTACGGTATCTTCGCGCTGGCCTATGCGGCGGCCTGGATGTGGAAAGTGCCCCACCGGATCGCCGCGCCTTGCGCCCTGATCGGGACCTCCAATTTCTTTGAACTGGCGGTGGCCGTCGCGATCAGCCTGTTTGGCCTGAATTCCGGCGCCGCATTGGCGACGGTGGTCGGCGTTCTGGTCGAAGTGCCAGTGATGCTGTCGCTCGTCGCGTTCGCCAACCGGACGCGATCCGCTTTCGGGCCCGCAGAAGAGGAGGCGGCCGCACCATGATTGTCATCCATCACAATCCGGACTGTGGCACGTCCCGGAACGTGCTGGCCACTATTGAGGCGGGCGGCGAGGTGCCTGTCGTGATCGAATATCTCAAGGAAGGCTGGACCCGCCCGCAGCTGCTGGGCCTGTTCGCCGCCGCCGGCCTGACGCCACGTAGCGCCCTCCGCGAAACGAAATCACCGGCCAAAGAGCTTGGCCTGCTGGAGCCCGGTGTCAGCGATGAGGTGATCCTTGAGGCAATGCTGGAACACCCGGTTCTCGTGAACCGGCCCATCGTCTGCGGCCCGAAAGGCGTGCGCCTGTGCCGGCCGAGCGAGGCGGTGCTGGACCTGCTGGAAACGCTGCCACCGGGCCCGTTCCGCAAGGAAGACGGGGAATTGCTGATCGATGAAAACGGCCAGCGCGTGGGCTGACGCCTAGTCGGTTTCGATCCGTTCAATCGGCCCGCCGGCGTCGGCCTGCAGGCGCAACGCTTCGCGCACCTGGCCGCGCAGGACCAGCGTGTTGATGTCTTCCGGATTGGCCTCCAGGGCCGCGTTCACGTCCAGCATGGCCTTGTCCGGATCGCCCCTGGCGAGCCAGGCGGCGCCACGCATCTGGTAGGCTTCGGCATGGTCCGGCACGCGCAGCAGGACGGCGTCGAGATCTTCGATGGCTTTGTCGAAATTCTCCAGCAGCATGTGGGCCGACGCCCGGTCCAGCAGCAGTTCCGGCGCATCGGGCGCGATCTTCAGGGCGCCGTCGAACGCCTGCAGGGCGGAGTCCGGGTCATCGGCCTCGATCCACGCATTTCCGGCCTGCGAGAGATAGGCCGCGCGCTGCGCCAGCGTGCCGCCATCCGTTGAATTTGCGAGGTTTTTCAGCCGTTCCGCGCCTTCCGCCTGATGCCCGAGGGCGATCAGCGCCATGGCCGTGCACTGGCGCGCGCCGGGGCGGTTGCCCTGATAAAGCCAGGCGAGGCCGTCTTCATAGGCGTCGTCCGGATCGGTCTCGATCTTGGCGAGGCAGGCCTCCAGCCGGGCCTGTTCCTCAGCTGCGATACGCTCTCCGGCCGATTGCAGCAGGACGAGCGAAACGGCGGCAGCGGTGAGAAGGGGCATGGATCGGACACTCCGGAACCTGTAACAAACCCCATAGATACAATGGGCTCGGGCGAGGCAAATGACAGTTCAGCCATCTCTGCTTTTTGTCGCCGGGCTTGGCTATAGTGCCACACATCTGGCGCGGATCTGGCCGGGGCCGGTGGCCGGCACGGTGCGCAGCGAGGCCAAGGCGGAGGCGCTGCGGGCCAGCGGCATCGACGCCCGCGTCTGGGATGGCGACAGCCCGCTCCAGCTGCCCGATAAGGCATGCCTTCTGGTGACGATCCCGCCCGATGCGCATGGCTGCCCCGTATTACGCCATGTGCATACCGGACCCGGCCATGACGATACCGGACCGGACCATGATCATACCGGACTAAGCCATGATCTCCGCGTGACCTATTTGTCGACCACCGGCGTCTATGGAGACCTGGCCGGCGGCTGGGCATTCGAGTGGAGCGCGACCCACCCGCAGAGCCGCCGCGCCAAAGCCCGGGCCCTCGCCGAAGACCAGTGGCGCGCGGCGACCGGCGGCCGCGTGAGCATCGTGCGCCTGCCGGGCATCTATGGCCCCGGCCGCTCTGCCTTCGACCGGCTGAGGGAGGGCACGGCCCGGCGCATCGTGAAGCCGGGGCAGGTCTTCTCCCGCGTGCATGTGGACGATATCGCGAGCGGCCTGCTGGCCCTGCACCAGCGCCCGGAAGCCGCCGCGCGGGCAGGGGGCGTGTTCCATCTCTGCGACGACGAACCCGCCCCGCCGCAGGATGTGATTGCCCACGCCGCGGACCTGCTCGGCATGGACCCGCCGCCGGATTTGCCGTTCGAGGACGCAGACCTCAGCCCCATGGCCCGCAGCTTCTATGCCGAGTGCAAACGCATCTCCAACGCCCGCACCAAGGCGGCGCTGAACTGGCGCCCCCAATACCCCACCTACCGCGAAGGGCTGGCCGCGATTTTGGCGGGGGAGGCGGGTCCAGCACCTAGATGAGCAGTACAAAGAATAAAATACAAATTTGCGATTCCGACCGGAAAATTCCCGATATTCCGCTTCACCACCAGCCACACGCAAAGCGCGCCCGTGACAAAGCCCGCGATCTCAGTCCAGGTCATGTGCAAGGGAATGGTCGGTTGATGCTGAGATCGAGAATGGAACCATAGGTGTCAATCTTCACTACTGTCCCACTGATGAGGATAGGCAAATTCAAACTCAACGACGAAAATTTTTTCATCAGCTTCCGGCATTCTATTTAACTGCTGCTCTGCATTTTCTAGCTCTGCCCACTCGTCCCGTAGCAATTTTGTGTACAGTCCAAACTTATGGATTCCAGCGTGAGTGATACGAATGAATGTTCGATCATCTCCTTCAGACCACTTCTCCAGCTCATGAACCGACCCAGCTTTCAGATTAGGTGAAGTGTCCAGTTCAAAATACAACACATTGAAGTGTTTTCTCCTGCCTCTATCGTCCTGAAATGCCGAGCGATTTGCCTTAAGTAATTTTTTCTTCGGGCGTTCTGATTTGCGTTCTTCTTCCGGCATTTTTTCCGGAAAGAACTTTATTCGTGTCCATTCGTTGCCCCAATCGATCTCATGGTTGTGCACATACAATCGAGCAAACGATTCGGAGTACGGACCATTAGGTCCGAAGTCGGAATATATGTGTGGTATTGGAAACAATGAGTCACCTTCTGGGTCGATCAGGAGAATATTTGAGAATTGGAGTAACCCGTAACATTGGAGCCTACCTTGTCGAAACCGGGGTTGGCCAAACATGCAGTCCGATGCTTTGTTTGACTGAATTTTCCAAGCTTCTCGAGAAGCGAAGTCTTCGGGAGGATGCGCTAGGTCGACGAGCGTCGTGTAGTCCCATTCCTTTTTTCCCGGATCTACAAAAGCAAGGTATGTCCTGTAGTGGATCACCAATCCGGTGGGCTCGAAGTGCTTCGCGGTGCGGTGGACCCATCTTGGGATGTGTTCAAAGTCCAAATAGGCGCTTTCGTCGGGGTAATTCTTGTCATTGATGTCTCGTAACAGCAGGCCGCGCGAGAATGACCCTTGTGGGCCAGAATCTAACACTTTGTAGAGGCGGTTCTTGACCGAAACGATGGAGCGAACTTCCGAGGTGCGCGAGCGCTTTCTAACCGCGAGTGAAATGCCGAAGAAAGCGAATAAAATTCGGTCATTCTTTGGTTGGAATAGCATGTCTTCCAGTTCTGCTTTTCCCCAAAGATGAAATTCCATTACTCCTTTTTCTCGAAGGAGTTCGCGAAAAGCATCATAAGACTTTTTTGAAAAGTTCGTTGGCGCTGCGAGTATGTATCCATACGGAGGGTTTAGTAGGTCCACGTCGGCAACGATTTTTTTTAACGCTGCAGGTCCTATGCGGCTTTCTCTTTTACATTGGATCATCCACTGGTTGCCGGCGACTTCGTTAGTTGGTTCAGTTTCGGCCTCGTCGTTTACATCCAAAGTAGGGCGTTGGCTTGTTTCAAACGCTCTGGCGTCGAAGCCATCATCGGATCCTGAACGGCCAGTCGCTTCTATGGAATGCCATGTTTTGAAGTCATATATTAGCTGGCGTATGAGATCTTCAAAACGATGTGGCTCCAGATCTTCAAAATGAATCGGTCCGAGAGTTCTGGTTGTATGCGGCTTAGACTGCGCCATAGCTGATCCAATGATTTGGCGATGATTAAACGAGTTATTGGTATTCCATTTCTGGTTAATTTCAATGCACTCTCATCTTCTTCCGGGCTCTGAGCTCGGGTGTTAGCGATCAGGGGGAGGCGGCATGTCGCGCAGGCGCCAGCCTATTGACGTGCGGCAAAGGCGGCCTCGGCCAGCTGGTGCGTGCCACCGGGGCGGGTATGATGTACGATCAATCATTGGGCGATTTTACAGCCATAAAAAACAGGGAGGCACGCCATGAGCAATGAACAGGTGATCCGGGAGTTTATCGCGGCCTGGTCGCGGCTGGATGTGGAGGAGCTGGTGGGCTTCTTTGCCGAGGACGGCATCTATCACAACATGCCGACGGAGCCGGTGCAGGGGCACGCGGCGCTGCGCAAGTTTATCGGCACGTTCATCAATGGATGGAGCGAGACGACCTGGGATGTCCTCACACTGATGTCTGCCGGGGACAGGGTGATCGCCGAACGCCTCGACCGGACCGTCGCGCATGGCAAGCAGATCGACCTGCCTTGTTGTGGGGTTTTCGAAATGAAAGATGGCAAGATCGCCGCCTGGCGCGACTATTTCGACCTCGCCACCTACATGAAGCCGCTGGGCGGGTGATCGCCCCCTCCCGGCTTCCCCGTTCAGGTCGCGCAGCCATATCCGGTACAGCGCTGAATGCCGTCTGTTCAGCCTGACGGTCCGGCCGTGGCAGGTTGCTGGAGGAAGTCGTGCACTTTGCGGAATTTTTGCAAATAGGTCGCACTTGCATTCTCAATCTTGCTCCAATAAACAGCCGCGACCTGTATAGAAAATAAACGGAGCGAGGGCAGCGTGAGCCGTAACAAGAGCAGTTTCCTGATGGCGTCGGCGGCGGCGCTGGCGCTTTCGGCCGGGGCGGAATCACCTGACGCAGCAGAAGGGGACGACCGCTATCGCCTGTTGTCGACTGTTGTGGTCACAGGATCGTCCGAAGCGGCGCAGGACGTGGCGGGCTCGGTGTCCTTCCTGACCGACGCAGACCTGTCGGTGCAGGCGCAGAGCGACGTGCTGCGCATCCTGCGCGCCGTGCCGGGCGTCAACATCCAGGAAGAGGATGGCTATGGCCTGCGCCCGAATATCGGCCTGCGGGGCTCAGGGTCCGATCGCTCCTCGCGCGTGGCGCTGATGGAGGATGGCGTGCCGATCTCGCCGGCGCCTTATGCCTCGCCGTCCGCCTATTACTTCCCGACCATCGCCCGGATGAGCGCCATCGAAGTGACCAAGGGGCCGGCGGCCATCCTCTACGGCCCGCGCACCACGGGCGGGGCGATCAACATGTTCTCCACGCCCGTGCCGGATGACCAGCAGGGCTATGGCCAGGTGATGTTCGGCACCAATGACCGCCAGCGTGCGCACCTCTGGCTGGGCGGCAAGGCGGATGCCGCGGCGGGCTGGCAGCTGGGCGGGCTCGTCGAAGTGTTCACCGACGAGACGGACGGTTTCAAGCGGCTGGACAATGGCGGCCCGACCGGCTTCGACGCCGACGATCTTGTCGTGAAGCTCGGCGCCTACAAGGCCGGCGGGGCCATGCCGCAGAGCGTGGAGCTGAAATACCAGACGCGGGAAGAGACCTCGAACGAGACCTATCTCGGCCTGACGCTGGACGATTTCCGGGCAGACCCTTACCGGCGCTATGATGCGAGTACGGATGACCAGTTCAATGGCGAGAACGAGCTGTTCCAGCTGACCCACCGGATCGACCTGTCGCCGGACCTCAGCCTGACGACGATTGCCTATCATCACGATTTCGCCCGCAACTGGTACAAGCTGCAGGGCATCAATTCAGGCGGCACCGGGGCGAGCGGGGATGTGTCCATCTCCAGCGTGCTGGCCGATCCGGTGACCTATGCCGCCGAATATGATCTCGCCGTGGGCACCGCCAGCCTCGACAATTCCATCGTCTACCGCGCCAACCGGCGCGCCTATTACAGCGAAGGCGTCCAGTCCGTCCTCAACTGGAAGACCGCATTTGGCGGCATTGACCACGACCTGACCATCGGGGCGCGTATCCACCAGGATGAGGAAGACCGGTTCCAGGAGGAAGACGCCTATCGCCTCGACGGCGGGCAGCTGGTTCTCACGGCCGCCGGGGCAGCCGGCAGCCAGGCGAACCGCATCTCTTCCGGAGAGGCGCTCGCACTGTTCGTGCAGGACAAGTTCACGATTGGCCGGCTCTCGGTCACCGGCGGCGCGCGGTTCGAGGATTACAAGCTGACACGGGAAGACTATGCCACCAGCGACCCGGCCCGAGCGGCCGGGCCGAGCCGGGTAAGGGAGTTGTCCGATACGGTGGTCGTGCCCGGCCTCAGCGCGCTTTACGAGCTTAGCGAGACGACGACGCTGCTGGCCGGCGTGCATCGCGGCTTCGCGATCGCCAGCCCCGGCACGACGGACGCCGATGTCGAGGAAAGCGTCAACTGGGAAGCCGGCGGGCGTTATTCGCGCGGCGGCTTCGAGCTGGAAGCGATTGCCTATTTCAACGACTATTCGAACCTGCTCGGCACGTGCACGGCCTCGTCCGGCGGCGGCTGTGCAGTGGGCGACCAGTTCAATGGCGGCGACGTCGATGTGCAGGGCCTCGAAGTCACCGCCAGCTGGGACGCGGGCTCCGCTCTGGAGACGGATCTCTCCATTCCGCTGAGCCTCGTCTACACGCTGACTGATGCCGAATTCCAGACGAGCTTCGAGAGCGACTATGAGCCCTGGGGCAATGTCGCTGCCGGGGACGAACTGCCTTACATCGCCGACCAGCAGCTGACGCTGAGCGCCGGTCTGGAAACCGGCCGCTGGGGCGCGAGCCTCTCCGGCAACTATGTCTCCGATGCGCGCGCGCGCGCCGGGCAGGGCAGCATTCCGGAACGCGAACGGATCGAGGCGCGCTGGGTGGCCGACATGGCTGTCTGGGTGGACCTGACCGACCGCATCCGCGTGCGGGCCAAGGCCGAGAACCTGTTCGACGAGGTCTATGTCGCGTCGATCGATCCGGCAGGCCTCCGGCCCGGCAAGCCGTTCGAATTCCTGATGGGGGTGGAGGTTTCGTTCTGAGGCGCGGGCCTCAGAAGACGCCCATCTTCAGACCGGCCCCCAGCGCGGCGCCGAGTTCGCGGCACTTATCCAGCTCCGCGTCCGGGATGGTCTTCTCTGCGAGAATCTCTTCCGGGGTCTGCGCGCGGGTGTTGACGATCAGGGGCGGCTGCACCTCGCGCAGGCGCCAGCCCTTTGCAATACGTGCGGCCTGGCGGGCCGCGCTGTCTCCGTCGCTGCCTGCGCAGATCATCAGCGCATAGGGGCGGCCCTCGATTTGTCCGAGGACGGGATAATAGCAGCGGTCGAAGAATTCCTTCATCGCGCCGGACAGCGCGGCGAGGTTTTCCGGCCCGGCGAAGAGGTATCCGTCGGCGGCCAGCAGGTCCTCCGGCATGGCCTCGTCCGCGCGCATCAGAACGGCATCGGCCTCTTCTTTTGCGGCGGCGAAGGCGGCTTCGGCCATCTGGCGCGTGCCACCCGTGCGGGAATGATAAACGATCAATAATTTGGACATCTCGCCGCCCATGTTAGACTTCGCTCCAGGAAAGGACACAAGAATCCTTTCCATATAAAATTGGAGGAACACCATGCCGACCCCGATTGAAATCGAGATCGAAGGCAAGACTTACAAGGGCAGCTATGAAACGGACGGCCACCTGCTGACGACGCGCTACCGCATGCAGGCCATGACCGATGAAGTGCGCTCCACCGCTCCCGCCATCGCCGCGCGCGGCATGCTGGCCCGCCTCGTTCGGCTGGAGCATGACACGCCTGCCGATGCAGGCCCGCATTAACCCCGGAAAAAAACTTGACGCATGCGTCACCTTTTCTGAAGGTGGGGCATGACTCAGGAATTTCTATCTCCCGCCGACGTCGCTGCGAGCCGCAGGCCGCTGGCCGAAGCACTCACCTTGCCACCCGCCGCCTATACAGACGAGGGACTATGGCATGTCGAGAAAGCCCGCGTTCTGGCGCGCAGCTGGCTGCCGCTGGCACGGCTCGACCAAGTGCCGGAGGCGGGGGATTACCTCTCGGCAGACCTCGGCGGCGAGCCGGTGATGGTGGTGCGCGGGGAGGATGGCGCGGTGCGCGTGCTGTCCCGCGTGTGCCGCCACCGGGCCGCGCTGGTGGCGGAAGGGCAGGGCTGCCGCAAGCTGTTCACCTGTCCCTACCATGCCTGGTCCTATGACACGGCAGGCGCCTTGGTGCGCGCGCCGCTGATGGAGGGCTCGGAGGGCTTCGATCCGGCCATGCTCGGCCTGCGTGAGATCCGCTCGGAGATCTGGGAAGGCTTTGTCATGGCGACGCTGGACGCGGACGCGCCGGCCTTTGCCCCGCAGGTCAGTGGCCTCGCCGACTATCTGGCGAACTACAATCTTGGCGGTTTCGTCGTGGCGCGCACGCTGGACTATGCCCATGGCTGGAACTGGAAGGTGCTGGCCGAGAATTTCATGGAAGCCTACCACCATATCGCCGCCCATTCGAAAACGCTGGAGCCGGGCTACCATGCCCGCGACTCGCAGGTGCCGGACACAGACCAGCCCTGGTCCGTCCTGCACATGCCGGCCGCCGACCGGGAGGCGCCGCAGCCGCCCGTGCCGGGCCTCGAAGACTGGCAGCTGCGCGACCTGATCGCCGCCATCGCCTTTCCGGGCCTGATGCTGGCGATGCAGGGACCGTTCATGGCCTGGTACCAGATGACGCCGCTGGCGGCGGGCCAGCTGGACCTGAAGATCCATCTCTGCTTCCCGGACTGGATGCAGGGCTTGGATGACTATGCCGCCATCGTGGACGGGGCTGAAGCCTCCATCCGCGGCGTGCACGAGGAAGACATCGCCGCCAACGACCTTGTCTGGGCCGGCCTCAACGCGCCGCTGTCGCGCGCCGGGCCGCTGTCGCCGCTGGAAAAGTCGATCTGGCAGATGAACCAGTGGTGGCTCGGCAAGATGGGCGCCTAAGCACCCTTCATCCTGGCATTTTTGGTATTCCGGCAATTTCCCCGCAGGTCGCCAGCAGGCGGGCGATGTCCTGGTCGCGGGAGAGGCGGTGATCGCCATCCTTGATCAGGGTGAAGACGAGATCGGCCGAAATCATTGCCTCGACCAGCCGGAAGGCATGACGCCATGGCACATCCGGATCCTCGGCGCCCTGCAGGATGCGCACGGGGCAATCGAGTTCGATGGGCGCGTCCAGCAGCTGCCAGTCGCGGCCATCCTCGATCAGCGCCTTCGTGATCGGGTAGGGGTCGCCATAGTCCGACGGGCGGAGGGTGAAACCGGTCTCCATGATCTCTTCCTGCTGGCGGGGCGTGAATTCGGGCCACATCAGCTTTTGGGTAAAGTCAGGGGCGGGTGCGATCAGCACCATGCCGGCCAGCCGTTCGCGCCGGGCGAGGCCGGAGAGCAGCGCCATCCATCCGCCCATGCTGGAGCCGACCAGGACCAGCGGCCCGTCCGTCAACGCATCGATCGCGTCCAGCGCATCCTCGCGCCATTGGGAGATCGTGCCGTCCTCGAACGCGCCGCCTGATTCGCCGTGGCCGGAATAGTCGAAAGCGAGGAAGCCATGGCCTTCGTCTTTCGCCCATTGCTCCAGGTACATGACCTTGGAGCCGGTGATGTCGGACTTGAAACCGCACAGCCACACATAGGTCAGGTTGCTGCGGGCGGGGGCGCAGCGGCGATAGGCCAGCTGTCTGCCGTGAGGGGAGATGAAATGTTCGGTTGTCATAACCTGTCCGTTCCGCCATCTCTCTCGCCTGTCAAGCGAATGGGTGGCACGCGACTTGGAACCTCTCCCCGACATGACCGGCCTCGACCTGACCGGCAAGACGATCCTGCAGGTCGCCCCCGAACTGTCTGCAGGCGGCGTGGAACGTACTGTTCTGGAAGTGACCGAAGCCATCGTGCAGGCGGGCGGCCGGGCGCTGCTGGCCAGCCGTGGCGGTCGCCTGGAGGGCGAGTTCGAAAAACTGGGCGGCCAGCTGTTCCGCATGGATGCCAAATCCAAGAACCCGCTGGTGCTGAAAGCCAATGAAGGCAAGCTGAAACGGATCATCCGGGCCGAGGGGGTGAACCTTGTTCATGCCCGGTCCCGCGCGCCGGCCTGGAGCGCCTATGCAGCCGCGAAAGCCGCCGGCGTGCCGTTCGTGACCACCTATCACGGCGCTTATTCCGGCGAGGAAGGCCTGAAGCGGAAGTACAATTCCGTCATGGCCAAGGGCGATCTGGTGATCGCCAATTCCCAGTGGATCGCCGAACACGTGCGGCGGGTTCACGATATCCCACCGGAGCGGATCGTGACCATTCCGCGCGGTGTGGACCTCGAAGCGTTCGACCCGGCCGCCGTCGCGCAGACGCGGATCGACGAGGTCCGCGCGCGCTGGGGCCTGAAGGACGACACGCGCCTGACCCTGTTCCTGCCGGGCCGCCTGACCGAGTGGAAAGGCCAGTTGCTGGCGATTGAGGCGCTGGGCCTGCTGGCGCCGGAAGAGCGGGACGGGCTGGTCCTTGTCCTGGCCGGGGATGCG
Source organism: Hyphomonas adhaerens MHS-3 (assembly GCF_000685235.1). Lineage (NCBI taxonomy): Bacteria > Pseudomonadati > Pseudomonadota > Alphaproteobacteria > Hyphomonadales > Hyphomonadaceae > Hyphomonas > Hyphomonas adhaerens. The sequence goes on along the minus strand of NZ_ARYH01000001.1, from coordinate 410,936 downwards.
CAGGGCCGCGATGCCTATGAGGGCCGGATCTATGACACGATCCGCAAGTTACAGCTGGATGGGCAGGTGCTGGTCGTGGGCCACGAGACAGACATGCCGGCCGCTTACCTTGCCAGCGACATTGTGATGGCCCCCTCGACCCGGCCGGAAGCCTTCGGGCGGGTGGCGGCGGAAGCCTCCGCCATGGCGCGGCCGGTGATCGTCTCCGATCATGGCGGCGGCCGCGAAACCGTGCTCGACGGGGAGACCGGCGCCCGCTTCCAGCCGGGCGATGCGGCGGCGCTGGCGGGCGCAATCCGGGCGCTGCTGGCCGTTGGGAAAACCGCCCGCGCGGGCATGGGCCAGGCCGGCCAGGCGCATGTGCGCAGCCATTTCTCCAAGCGGGGGCTTCAGATGGCCACCCTCGGCGTCTATAAGCGCCTGATCGGTTAGGGGACCGACGAGGTAGGCATGGTAAAAACCGCAAAGCTCGCCAGCCCGGTCAATCCGGGGGCTGGCGCCAAGGAAGTTCTGGTCATCAAGCTGAGCGCGCTCGGGGACTTTGTGCTGGCCCTTGGCGCGATGAAGGCCGTGCGGGAGTTTCACCCCTCCGCCCGGATCACGCTGCTGACCACGCCGCCTTTCGAGGATTTCGCAAAGCATTGCCCGTATTTCGACCGGGTCGAAACCGATGGCCGCCCCGCCACGATGAAGGCGACGACAGCGCTGCTGAACCGGATCCGCAAGACGAAATACGACATCATCTATGACTTCCAGACCTCCGGGCGCACGAAGAATTATTTCACCGTGCTGAACCGGGCCGGGAAGGCGCCGCTCTGGTCCGGCCACCATGAGAAGGCGGCCTTCTTCCATGACAATCCGGACCGGGCGACCATGCACTCGATCGACCGGCTGGCCGAACAGCTGGCGGTTGCGGGCGTGGCGCCGGAAGGGCGCTGGAACCGCCAGAATTTCCCGAAGCCGGACCTCAGCTGGGTGCGGCCGAAACTGCGCGATGCCCCGCGGCTGCAGCCGGCCTATTTCGGGCTGGAACAACCGTACATGCTGCTGATCCCGGGCGCGTCCGAACACCGGGAAGCCAAGCGCTGGCCGGTGGAACGGTTTGCCGAACTGGCCAAACGGGTCGCCGATGCGGGGGTGACGCCCGCCATCATCGGCGGCAAGGCCGAGGGCAAGATCGCGCAGGACATCATGAAGCTGGAGAAGCGGGCCAAAAGCCTCGTCACACGGACAGACCTGTTCCAGATCGTCACCCTGGCGGAGAAAGCCGCCTTTGTCGTCGGCAACGATACCGGCCCGATGCACATGGCTGCAATCGCAGGCGCGCCGGGCGTTGCGCTGTTCGCCACCAGTGAAAGCAATCCGGACCATGCGGCCCCGCGCGGGGCCCGTTCGCCGATCATCAATTCGGCACCGACGCTGGCAGAATTGGAGATCGACACGGTCTGGCGGTCAATTCTGGCGCTGGGTGTGCTTCCCACTTGACCGCACCGCAAATTTTGCCGAGTGCGCTTTTTCTTGAATATACCAGCAACCACAGGCATATTCAGGCATCCGAGAACAGCCACAAAGGAGATCGGCCATAGCTCGCAGACCAATGAATGAAGCGCCCCAGAAGGAAAAGGGACCGCGCACCAATGACGACATCAAGGCCGCCAAGGTCCTGTTGATCGACGAACACGGTGAGAAACAGGGAGTGATGCCGCTGGCAGCAGCTCTGGATGCTGCGCGTGAAGCCAGCATGGATCTCGTCGAAGTTTCGCCGAACCAGGAAGTGCCCGTCGTCAAGATTCTAGACTATGGCAAGCTGCGTTTCGAAGAGCGGAAGAAGAAAGCCGCTGCGAAGAAAAAGCAGAAGAATTCCGAGCTCAAAGAAATCAAGATGCGTCCGAACATCGACACGCACGACTATGAAGTCAAAGCGAAGGCGATGACGCGCTTTTTCGAAGCGGGCGACAAGGTGAAAGTTACCCTGCGCTTCCGCGGCCGGGAAATGGCGCACCAGCATCTGGGTATGGAATTGCTGAACCGGGTGAAGGAAGACTTCGACGAAATGGCGAAGGTGGAGCTGGAGCCGAAGCTCGAAGGCCGCCAGATGACGATGGTCCTGACGCCGCGGTGAAGGCGGATCCGGAGAGTGAAAACGAGATTGAGCGGGGCTTTGGGTACCTCAAAACCATGGCCCTGCTCGCCATCATCGCTTTGGGATGGGCAGCAGTATCCCAACAACTGGCTTACCGAAAGATGGATAACATCTGTATGGCACAGGACCTTCCTCTGCCGGATTCCGTCAACAAACGGGAATTCTGTCGCTGCACAGTAACAGAATCGAAGCCACACTACACATATTGGGACTTTGTGCCTCTCATTGGTGATGGCCTTAGCAGCGCCGAGAAAGCCGGTGATGTGGCTCGGGAATCTGCCAGAACTTGTGCCATTCGAATGCGCCCGTCCTAACGCTGATTGGCTACCTTCCCAGTTCCGGAAAGTGCGGGCCAGTCACAGCAGTCCAGATCGGTTCGATCTGGCGAAAGTCGAGCCGGAGCTGAAGCTCGAAGGCCGCCAGATGACGATGGTCCTGACGCCGCGCTGAACGGGGCGCTGCACACCCTCATCAACACCTTCTAGACACCGTCTATACACCCTCAAGAGCCGGCTGGGCGGACCCTGCCGGCTTTTCCCGTTCCTGTGGGGGATTTCCGGGAAAAATCCCAGTGCATTTCCAGCCGCTTTCACCCCTTGATTCCCTTGTCCCAATCCGCCATAAGCCGCCACTTCCGAGTGGTGCTGGCGAACGGCATGCCCTCCACTCATGAAAACCGGGCCGCCCGCAAGGGTGCGAGCTCCACGAAACAAGGAGAATGAAATGCCGAAGATGAAGACCAAGAAGGCCGCTGCAAAGCGCTTCAAGATCACCGCCTCGGGCAAGCTGAAGCACGGCGTCGCCGGCAAGCGCCACCGCCTGATCAGCCACAACGCGAAATACATCCGCCAGAACCGCGGCACGTCCGTCGGTGCCAAGGCTGATGAAGCCCGTGTGAAAAAGTTCCTGCCGTACGGCCTCTAAGCCGCCGTCGCTGACTTAAACAAGATCTTGAAAGAAGGAGGCTCAGATGCCCCGCTCCCGCGCTAAAGTTCCTGCCCATGCCCGCCACAAGAAAGTCCTGAAGCAGGCCAAGGGTTTCCGTAACCGCCGCAAGAATACGTTCCGCATCGCGCACCAGTCCGTCTGGGAAGCCGGCCAGTACGCCTATGTCGGCCGTAAAGTGAAGAAGCGGAAGTTCCGCTCGCTCTGGATCCAGCGCATCAACGCCGCTGTCCGCCTGCACGACGAAAACATGAACTACTCGCAGTTCATCAACGGCCTGACCAAGGCCGGTATCGAAGTCGACCGCAAGGTGATGTCCGACATCGCCATCAAGGACCCGGACGCTTTCGGCGCCCTGGTTGCTCAGGCCAAATCGGCACTCGCCTAAGTTCTCCAAAGACTGAAGCTACAGGAACGACCTCATGTCGAAGTCCCCGAATTCCATCCTGCACCCGGCCAAGAAGCCGCGCGTCAAGCGCCGCAACGCGACCTGGACGGCCAATCTCGGCAAGCGGTCGAAAGTCCGCGTGTTTGGCAACACCAAGCGTGCGCGTCTCGCCCGCAAGAAAGCTGCCGGCAAGTAAGCTTTCTGTTGGCCCCGCGCCGCCGGTGACCGCCTGAAAAGGCTGCCGCCGAACCGAATAAGAGAAAGCCCGGCCATCGCGCCGGGCTTTTCTATTTCCAGATTTGCATGATCCCGCGAAGCGCCTACAAAGCCCGCGGAACCATATGAGGGGCAAGACCTTGTCCGATATCACGACGATCGAAAAAGAAGCGCTGGAGGCGATTGCCGCGGCAGCTGACCTGGACGCCCTGGACGCGGTGCGCGTTGCAGAGCTGGGCAAGAAGGGCAGGGTCTCCGGCCTGATGGGCTCGCTCGGCAAGATGAGCCCGGAAGAGCGCAAGGAAAACGGCCCGAAGCTGAACGCGCTGAAGAACCGCGTGAACGATGCCGTCACCGCCCGCAAGACCGAACTGGAAGCCGAGGCGCTGGAGAAACAGCTCGTCACCGAAACGCTGGACCTGACCCTGCCGCCGGCCCCCGGCCCGAAGGCCGGCGCGCTGCATCCGGTGATGCAGGTGTTCGAGGAAGTCGCGGCCATCTTCGGCGACATGGGCTTCACCGTGGCCGAAGGCCCGGACGTGGAAGACGACTGGCACAATTTCACCGCGCTGAACTTCCCGGAAGGCCACCCGGCGCGCGAGACGCACGACACCTTCTTCATGAAGGCGCAGGAAGGCGACACGCCGAAAGTGCTGCGCACGCATACCTCGCCTGTGCAGGTCCGCACCATGATGAAGCAGAAACCGCCGATCCGCATTCTCGTGCCGGGCCGGGTTTACCGGAACGACTGGGACGCGACGCATACGCCGATGTTCCACCAGGTCGAAGGCCTCGTCATCGAGAAGGGCACCCATATGGGGCATCTCAAAGGCTGCCTGATCGACTTCGTACGGGCCTTCTTCGAGGTGGATAGTGTGGAAGCCCGCTTCCGCCCGCACTTCTTTCCGTTCACGGAGCCATCGGCCGAGATGGACGTGAAATATACCCGCAAGGGCGAGACGATCGAGATCGGCGCCGGTGACAGCTGGATGGAGATCCTTGGCAGCGGCATGGTGCATCCGAACGTGCTGCGCAATTGCGGCATCGATCCGGATGAATATCAGGGCTTCGCCTTCGGCATGGGGATCGACCGTCTGGCCATGCTGAAATATGGCATGCCCGACCTGCGCCCGTATTTCGAGGCCGATCCGCAATGGACCCGCCACTACGGCTTCGCGCCGTGGTCTACACCATCTGTCAGCGGAGGGCTGAGCTGATGAAATTCACCCTTTCCTGGCTGAGCGACCATATCGCCTCCAAGGCGACGCTGGAGGATATTCTTGCCTGCATGCTGAAGGCCGGCCTTGAGGTCGAGGACGTGCACGATCCGCGCGAGACGCTGAAGGCCTTCACCGTCTGCAAGGTGCTGGAAGCCGAGCCTCATCCGGATGCGGACAAGCTGCGCGTGTGCAAGGTGGAAACCGTGGACGGCATGAAGCAGATCGTCTGCGGTGCACCGAACGCCCGCGCGGGCATGACGGCCATCTATGCCCCGCTGGGCACCTGGATTCCGGGGCTCGACTTCGCGCTGGACAAGAAGCCCCGCAAGATCCGCGGCGTGGAAAGCCATGGCATGATGTGCTCCACCAAGGAGATCGAAGCCGGCGAAGACCATGACGGCATCGCCGACCTCGACGCGGCGATCCCGCTCGGCACGCCTGCGGCCGAGGCGCTTGGCCTTGCCGATCCGGTGATCGATTTCGAAGTGACGCCGAACCGGCCGGACTGGCTGGGTGTGCAGGGCATCGCGCGCGACCTCGCCGCAGCCGGGGCAGGGCGCTTCATCCCGCATGACGTGAAGAAAATCTCCGGCAGCTTCGACTGCCCGGTGGAGATCAGGCTGGACGCACCTGAAGCCTGCCCGATGTTTGCCGGGGCGCTGGTCAAGGGCGTGAAAAATGGTCCGTCACCGGACTGGATGCAGCAGCGTCTGAAAGCCGTCGGCATCCAGCCGCGCTCTCTGCTGGTGGACGTGACCAATTACGTTTCGCTCGACCGGGCCCGCCCGCTGCACGCCTATGATGCGGCAAAGCTGCAAGGCACGGTCACGGCGCGGCTTGGCAAGAAAGGCGAGAAGCTCGTCGCCATCGACGGCAAGACCTATGACATCGGCGAAGAGATGTGCGTGATCGCTGACGACAGCGGCGCCATCGGCCTTGGCGGCGTGATGGGCGGCGAGTCCACGGCGGTCTCGGAAGAGACGACGGACGTGTTCATCGAGAGCGCCTGGTTCGACCCGCTGCGCACCGCACGGACGGGGCGGGCGACCGGCATCCATTCCGATGCGCGCTACCGGTTCGAGCGCGGCGTCGATCCGCAATCCTGCGTCGACGGGCTGAACCTCGCTCTGGCGCTGATCACGGAGTTCGGCGGCGGCACCGTGTCGAAGCCCAATGTGGCAGGCATGATCCCGGCCCGCGCCGACAAGGTGACATTCTATCCGGCAGACGTGGACCGCCTGACCGGCCTGAAGGTGAAAAGCGCCGACATGCGCCGTATCCTGAAGGATCTGGAGTTCGCCATCGAAGACGCAGGCGAGGCCTGGTATCTGATGCCGCCGAGCTTCCGCTTCGATATGGAACATTCCGCCGACATCGTGGAAGAGATTGCCCGCATGGTCGGTTACGACCAGCTGCCGACGGAATCGCTGCCGGCGCCTGAGGGTGGCATCCGCGCCATCACGACCCCGATGCAGGCGCGCGTGCGCACGGCGCGGCGCGTGCTGGCGGCGCGCGGCTTCCTCGAAGCGGTGACGTGGAGCTTCATGTCGAAGGCCAATGCGGCCCTGTTCGGCAAGACACCGGACAGCCTGACCGTTGCCAATCCCGTGGCCAGCGATCTGGACCAGATGCGTCCGTCGATCCTGGCGAACCTCGCCAGCGCCGCACAACGCGCTGCGAACCGGGGCGAGCCTGGCGCGCGCTTCTTCGAGGCCGGCCCGATCTATCTGGGCGACGGGCCGGACGACCAGCGCACGGTGGTTGCCGCGCTTGTCCGCCCGGTCAGCGAACGCCACTGGCAAGGGGCGCCGAAGCCCTATGATTCCTACGCCGCGAAGGCAGACCTGTTCGCCGTGCTCGAAGCGCTCGGCCAGCCGGGGGACCGGTTCCAGGTGGCGGCGCCGTCGCAGGGGCACTGGCATCCGGGGCAGGCGGCTGCGCTGAAGCTCGGCCCGAAAGTCACCGTGGCGCATTTCGGCGCGCTGCATCCCGGCGTGCTGAAACAGCTGGACGTGGAAGGCCCGGCCTTCGGGTTCGAGCTGAACCTCAACGCCCTGCCGGTGATGAAGGCGAAGGCCACCAAGACGAAATCCGTCCTCGAACGGTCGGACCTGACCCCGATCCGGCGGGACCTTGCCTTCCTCGTGGACGAAACCGTCCCGGCGGCCGACATCGTCCGCTTCGCCAAGGGCGCCGACAAGCAGCTGATCAACCTGGTCGAAGTGTTCGACGTTTATCAGGGCAAGGGGGTGCCGGACGACAAGAAGTCGGTCGCCTTCGAGATGACGATCCAGCCGAAGGAAAAGCTGAAGGATGAAGACATCCAGGCCCTGATGGACAAGGTCGTCGCGGCCGTCGCCAAAGGCTGTGGCGGTGTGCTAAGAGGGTAAGCCACAGGGGAACGTAACGAGGCCGGACATGGTGGAGCAGCAGCTGCTGGTGCAGAAGGGACTGCGCTACGGCCTGTATCGGGAACTGGTGCCGGAAGCCCGTTTGCGGGGCATTTCGGTCACCAATCTCTTCATCGTTGCGCTGGTCCTGCTGAGTTTCCTGTTCCTGGCCCTCGAGACCGAGCCTGCCCTGAATTCGCAGCCCGGATGGCGGGCGGTGTTCAGGGTTTTCAATGTCTTTGTCGTTGCGGCCTTTGCGGTGGAGTACGTGCTGCGCGTCTTTGTCGCCGGGCTGGATCCGGAATACCGGGGCGTCGGCGGGCGGCTGAAATACATGACGCGATTCTATTCCATCGCGGACCTGCTGGCCTTCCTGCCGGAACTGATCGTGATGCTGGCCGGGTTCGGCATTCCGCTGATCGCGCTGCGGGTCCTCAGGCTGTTCCGGCTGATCAAGATTGCCCGTTTCGTGCCTGCGTTCGACATTTTCGGCGCGGCGGTGAAGCGGGCGGGCATGCAGCTCCTGATGGCGCTCGCGATGGCGCTGGTGCTGGTCTATGTCTCCGCGGTCGCGCTTTACTTCATCGAAGGCGTCGGCGGTGAGCAGCAGGAAAGCTTCGCCTCCATCCCGCGTGCCATCTGGTGGGCGATCGCGACGCTGACGACGGTTGGCTATGGCGATGTCTATCCGGTCACGCCGCTGGGCCGGATGTTTGCGTCGGTCATCGCGATTGCCGGGATCGGGGTTGTGGCCCTTCCGGCCGGGGTATTCGCCAGCGCCTTCTCCGATGAGCTGCGCGCGCGCCAGGAGGCGAAGGAACAGGCCGCCAGCCACGCCTATTCCTCACAGGCCGAGCGGACCCCGGACGGGAAAGTGCCCCTGCCGGGCACAGATGGCGGGCTGGGGGACTAGGACCGGACGGTCAGTCGTCGATGCGGGCGCGCGGGCGCGTCGCCACGAACAAGGCCCCGAATGCGAGGATCGACAGGCCGATGCCCAGCGGTACGGGCCGTTTCCAGAATGCCAGGCCGATCACGGCCGCCGACAGGCCCATGCCGCCGAGGGCGGCGGCCTTGCCGGCATGGCTGAGCGCGCCGGTCTCGACAAAGATGCGGATCGGTGGGCCGATCTTCGGGCGGGCATAGATCCATTCCGCCCAGGCCGGGTTCGAGCGGGCGAAGGCCAGCGCGGCGACAATCCAGAACACTGTGGTGGGCCAGATAGGCAGAAACAGGCCGATCGCGCCAAACACGAACGAAATCAATCCGAGGATGCGCCAGCTCCACATGACGCGACGATGGCGCGTGGTGCCGCGGCTGGCAAGCTGGGTTTGGCGGTGCCGCACCGGCGAAAACCCTGAATAATGTCGGAATTGTCCAATTCGCGCCCTGTTCGCGCCCCCGCGAAGATGTGTAAGAGTGTTCACAATACACGTAGGAGAGGCTTCATGACGCACTTCATCCCGGGCCAGGGGGGATACGGCAAGGCAATGCTGATGGCGTTGCTCGTGAGTGTTCTCGCGGCATGTGGAGGAGGCGGCAAGACAGACCGCTCCGGATCGGGTGGCAGTGAAGAAGGCGCGGTCGTGCAGCTCTCGCCCGCCGACAGCGTGGCCGCTCGCCAGCGCGAAAAACGGCGCCAGGCCGCAATGGATGCCCGCGATCAGGACTTCTCCTATTTCCGCTACCGTATCGACACCAGCCAGGACGCGCCGCTGGCCTGTTTCGTCTTCTCCGCTGCGCTGGACCCGGAAGCGGACTATTCCCCCTATGTCGAATTCCGCCCGGCTTTCAATCCGTCGCTGAGCGTTGAGGGGCGCGAGCTGTGTGTTGGCGGCCTGTCCTTCGGGACGGAGCGGACGGCGACGCTGCTCTCGGGCCTGCCGTCGGCCGATGGCCGGACCCTGAAAAACCAGGAAGAAGTGCCGATCGATTTCGCTGACCGCCCGCCTTATGTGGGCTTCAAGGGCACCGGCGTGATCCTGCCGCGCGAGAATGCCGACGGCCTGCCGATCGAGACTGTGAATGTCGACAAGATCGAAGTGACGGTCTCGCGCATCAATGACCGCGCGCTGGCCTTCAAGCGGATCAGCCAGGGCACGACGTCCGCACAGGGAAGCCATTCCTGGACCTGGGGCGAGAACGACCCGGACGATGTGAAGGAAGAATTGTTCAAGGGCACGGTGGATGTCGCGCGTGAACAGAACGCGCCGGTGATCACCGTTTTCCCGCTGGAAGCCACGATCGGCACACTGGAGCCGGGCGCCTATTTCGTGACCGTGAAGGACGCGGACGATATCGGCGAGGCCGTTGGCCCGCCGGCATCGACCAGCCGCTGGATCATGCTGACCGACCTCGCCATCACGGCGTATGAGGGCGGCAACGGGCTCGACGTCACGCTGCGCTCCCTGAAGGACGGCCGCCCGATCTCCGATACGACCGTGCAGCTGGTCGCCCGCAACAATGACATCCTCGCAGAAGGCCGTTCAGACCAGCAGGGCCGTGTCGTGTTCCCGGCAGAGCTGACGAACGGGCAGGGCAACATGGCGCCGAAGCTGATCATGGCGCTGACCGCCAAGGGCGAACTGGCAGCGCTGGACCTGACCCGCGCGCCGGTCGACCTGTCGGAAGAGGCAATCGGCGGGCGCCGCATGCCGGGGCTTGTCGATGCCTATCTGTATACGGATCGCGGGATTTACCGGCCGGGTGAAACGGTGAGGCTGACGGCCATGCTGCGGGATTCGACCGGCGAAGCCGTGACGGACCGGGCCGGCAATCTGCTGCTCTACCGTCCGAATGGCCTGATTTCTGAGAAGATCCGTTTTGAAGGCCAGGATTCTGCGTCCGTGCTGCACGATTTCGAGCTGCCCAAAGGCGCCTCGCGCGGCGAGTGGCGGGTCGAGGTCCAGATGGACGGACTGTCCGGCAATTCCGGTGCGGTCCGCTTCTCGGTGGAGGACTTTGTGCCCCAGCGGATCGCTGTGGACCTTGCCGCCGATGAAGAGACCCCCATCAAGCTGGGTGGCACACGCGACATCGAAGTGTCGTCGCGCTTCCTCTATGGCGCCCCGGGCGCAGGCCTGACCGTGAAGGCGGAGGCGCGTGTCGAACGCCAGCCCAATCCGTTCCCGGCCTTTGAAGGCTTCACCTTCGGCCGCCATGATTCGACCTTCCAGGAACGCATTCTCGAATTCGACGATGTGACGACGGACGGCGCAGGCGATGCCCTGATCCGCCTGCAGCCCGGCAATGCGGGCAGCAATGCCGGCGTGCCGCTGCGCCTGAACACTGTTGTCTCCGTGCTGGAGCCGGGCGGCCGGGCCGTTTCGGAAAGCGTGCGCGTGCCTTACCGGCCCGAGAGTCTATATCTCGGCCTGAAGCCCGGCTTCGACTATTCGGTCGAGCGGGGCGGGGATGCGACCTATCAGGTCGTCGCCATGGATGCCGATGGCAATGCCGTGGCAGAGGACCTGACATGGAAAGTGCTGGCAATCGACTGGCACTATGACTGGTATAATGATGGAGACCGCTGGCGCTGGCGCCGGTCGCGCACCGTGACCAAGGTGAATGAAGGCGTGCTGACCACGCCGGAAGGCGGCACGGGTGAGATCACTGTGTCCGGGCTCGACTGGGGCAGCCATGAACTGGTCATTGAGGGCACGGGCGCCGCGTCCGGCACCTCGGCCAGCGACAATTTCTATGTCGGCTGGGGCGGCTATGTCTCCGAGGACGGTGTCGAGGCTCCGGACCGCGTGAAAGTGACCGGCCCGGCCAAGGCCCCGGCGTCCGGCCAGACGGCTGAAATCACCATTGTCCCGCCCTATGACGGCCAGGCGCAGGTGGTGGTGGCCACCGACAAGGTGCTCTCCGTGCAGAACATCGCTGTCACCGAAGGCGGCACGCAGGTGACGTTGCCGGTGAATGATGAATGGGGCGACGGCGCCTATGTGATGGTCTCTGTGTTCACCGAGCGCGATCCGGTGCTGCGGGCAAAGCCGCGCCGCGCGGTTGGCGTAACCTATGTGCCGCTCAACATGGACGAGCGCACCTTCGAGATGTCGATTGATGCCCCGAAGACCGCCCGCCCGCGCGGCGAGCAGGTGGTCGAGGTCAATATCGGGGAGGGCCCGCGCGAGCCGGTCTACCTGACATTGGCCGCTGTGGATGAAGGCATCCTGCGTCTCACCAAGTTCAAGAGCCCGGATCCGGTGTCGTATTATTACGGCAAGAAGGCCCTCGGCGTGGAACTCTACGACGATTATGGCCGCCTGCTGGACCCGAATATGGGCCTGCCGGCGGAAGTGCGCACAGGCGGTGACCAGCTGGGCGGGGAAGGCCTGTCGGTTGTTCCGGTCAAATCCGTGGCGCTGTTCTCGGGGCTCGTGGATGTCGGCCGCTCCGGCAAGGCGAAAATCCGCTTCGATATGCCTGAGTTCAATGGCGAGCTGCGCCTGATGGCGGTGGCCTGGTCGAAGACAGGGCTCGGCTCGGCGGTCTCCACCATGACCGTGCGCGACGAAGCTCCGGCAGACCTGATCATGCCGCGTTTCCTGGCACCGGGCGATGAGGCGGTCCTCACGGCCAGCATTGACAATGTGGAGCTGGCCGATGGCGAATTCTCAGCCCTGGTCGGTGCCACAAAGGGCGTCTCGATTTCCGATGGCAAGCTGACCCGCATGCTGAAAACCGGCGAGCGGACAGACCTGCCGGTCCGCGTCGAGGCCGAGGATGAAGGCATCTCGACCGTCCGGCTCGATGTCGAAGGCCCCGGCAAGTATGCCGTGGACCGGACGTATCAGATCCAGACGCGGTCGCCTTATCTGCCGGTGACCCGTGTGTCCTCGAAACTGATGCAGCCGGGCGATGCCTTCTCTGTCGATCCGGACCTGTTGTCCGGCCTCGTACAGGGTTCGGGCTTCGTCTCGGTGGGTTTCTCGTCCATCCCGGTGGATGCCGCGTCGCTTTATGCCTCGCTGGACCGCTATCCCTATGGCTGTACCGAACAGACGACGAGCCGCGCGCTGCCGCTGCTCTATTCGGAACAACTGGTCGCCATGGGGGCAAAGGATGCCAATGACGATCCGAAGACGAAGGTGCAGGTGGCGGTCAACACGCTGCTGAACCGTCAGGGGGCGGACGGGGCCTTCGGTCTCTGGCGTGAAGGGGATGGCTATGCTTCCCCCTGGCTCGGCGCTTATGCGACGGACTTCATCTATCGTGCCAAGGAAGCCGGTTATGCCGTGCCGGACGAGGCGATGGACCGGGCCTATGGCGCCCTGCGCCAGATTGCGACGGGCGATGCCTGGCGGGTCTATGGCTACAACACCGATGTCTATGAGAGCCGGTATTCCAACGACACGGTCGACCAGATGATGAAACGGTCCTCGGCCTATGCGCTTTATGTGCTGGCCAAGGCCGGCAAGGCGGACATCTCCCGCCTGCGTTACCTGCACGACCGGGAGCTGAAGTCGATCCGCAGCCCGCTGGCCCGGGCCCATATCGGCGCGGCGCTGGCGCAGCTGGGCGACAAGGCCCGCGCCAATTCGGCCTTCAGGGCTGCCGAAGCGTCGATCGGCTACGACAATACGGGCGACTACTACCAGACGCCGCTGCGCGATCTCGCCGGTGTCCTCGCCCTTGCCGCAGAGGCCGGAGAGACAGAGACAATGACACGTCTCTCTGACAAGCTCGGCAAAGAGACGCCGGACCCGGGCCGCCTGACCACGCAGGAGAAATCTTTCCTCCTGCAGGCGGTCAACGATCTCGGCGCCGGGGACAAGGGCTTCCGTCTGGATGTCGAAGGCCTTGGCCGCGGCAATGACAATGACCGCCAATATGCCCTGACCGAAGACCAGGCCCGCGAAGGCGTGACCTTTACGCTGGGCGGCGACGCGCCGATGTTCCGGACTGTGCTGGTCTCCGGCGCACCGGCAAGCGCCCCGCCTGCGGCAACGTCGAAGATGAAGGTCGACAAGCGGTTCTACACGCTGACGGGCGGCCGGGTGGATCTTGCCCGTGTCAGCCAGGGTGACCAACTGGTCGTGAAGCTGACCGTTTCACCGGAGGAACGCCGCCTGAACCCGGTGATCGTCGCGGACCTGCTGCCTGCCGGTTTCGAGATCGAGACGGTGCTGCGCCCGGCCGATGGCCGCCAGGAATATGGCCAGTCCGGCGCGTTCGCCTATCTGGGCGACCTGGCAAATGTCCAGACCGCCCAGGCGCAGGATGACCGCTACGTGGCCGCTGTCGATGTCTACTCGAATTCGGTGACCATGGCCTATGTGGTTCGCGCGGTGACACCGGGTGACTTCGCCATTCCGGGCGTCGTCGCCGAGGACATGTACCGCCCGGCCGTGTTCGCCCGCTCGAAAGCCGGCCGCGTGATCATCGCTCCGGCTCAGAGCGGGGCCGAAGGAGGCAAATAAGGCCATGCTGACAGCGCGCCGGATCTTCCTCGGCATCTTTGCGCTGTTCCTCGCCGTGGTGATTGCGGACAGGCTTTTCCCTCCGCCGCTTGAAAGGGCGGGGGGATTGTCCGCCCTCGTTACAGACCGGGACGGCAAGCCGCTGCGGGCCTTTGCGACGCCGGATGGCCGCTGGCGCTTTGCCGGAGACCTGGACCGGATCGATCCGGACTTCGTCGATGCGCTGATCCGCGTGGAAGACAAGCGTTTCTATCAGCATCGCGGGACGGACTGGATGGGGCTCAGCCGGGCGGCTATCGACTCGCTGTTTGCCGGGCGCATCGTGTCCGGCGGTTCGACGCTGACGATGCAGACCGCGCGCATGCTGGAACCGCGTGACCGTAATATCGGCTCCAAACTGATCGAGATTGCCCGTGCCTGGCAGCTGGAGCGGCGGCTGACCAAGGACGAGATCCTGTCGCTTTACCTGTCCCTGACGCCCTATGGCGGGAACCTCGAAGGCGTTCGCGCGGCGAGCTGGAGCTATTTCGGACACGAGGCGGACAAGCTGTCGAAGGACGAGATCGCGCTGCTGATCGCCCTGCCGCAATCGCCGGAGGTCCGCCGCCCTGACCGGCATCCGGAAACAGCCGAGCGGGCCCGCAACTGGGTCGCCGAGAAACTTCATCGCTATGACGTCTTCACCGCCGGTGATGTCGACGATGTCGCCACGCTGTCCGTACCCGGACGCCGGCGGGACTTTCCGGACCGGGCCTGGCACGGCACCGCCAAGGCACTGGCAGAAGGCCCGCGCGAGGATGTGCGCTCAACGCTCGATGCCGGGCTGCAGGCAGAGGTGGAGCGTATCGCGCTGACCCGCGCCGAAGCCGAAGGCGAGGATGTGCAGGTCTCGGTTCTGGTCGTGCATGTCCCGACGCGGGCGGTGCGGGCGATTGCGGGCTCTGCCTCGCGTGACCGGCCGGGCGGCTGGCTGGACCTGACGGCGCAGGCGCGGTCACCGGGGTCCACGCTGAAGCCTTTCATCTACGCCATGGCGTTCGACGATGGCACGGCCGCGCCGGACACCCGCGTGGCAGACCTGCCGACGCGTTTTGCCTCCTACCAGCCGGAAAACTTCGACCGCATGTTCCGCGGCGATGTCCGCGTGTCGGATGCCTTGCAGCATTCGCTGAACATTCCCGCCGTGGCCATGCTGGACCGGGTCGGCCCGGAACGCTTCGCGGCGCAGCTGGCGTCGGCTGGCGCGCGCCCGCGTATCTATGGCGGGGCAGAGCATGAGGCCGGGCTCGCCATCGCGCTTGGCGGGGCGGGGCTGACAGCGCGCGAACTGGCCGTGCTGTACGCCGCGCTGGGCGATGAGGGCGTTGCCAAGCCGCTGGTCTGGCGCGCCGACGAGGAAGCCGGCAGCTATGAGGCCGCAGGCAAACGCCTTGTCAGCGGGGAAAGCGCGGGCGAAGTGCTCGACATCCTGCGCAAGGCGCCCACGCCCGAAGGCCGGATGCCGGGATCGCTCACGGCGCATGCCCCGCAAATCGCCTTCAAGACCGGCACCTCCTATGGCTTCCGCGATGCCTGGGCGGCGGGCGTCTCGGGCCAGCACGTGATTGTCGTCTGGGTCGGGCGGGCCGACGGGGCGCCGCGGGCGGGCAAGACGGGGCACGACACCGCCTTGCCGATCCTGTTCGAAGTGGCCGACCGTGTCTCCCAGCACCTTCAGGACGAGGGCGAGGCGACGATGCGGCTGACCAGCGAGAAACGTCTCCTGAAATCCCACGGCGCGATGAAGGCGCTGGAAGAAGCCGGGCCGCCGCAGATCCTGTTTCCGCCACAAGCCGCTGAGCTGTGGGCCGGTCCGGTGAATGGCCGCGCGGCGCGGGGCTTCGTACTGGCCGGACGGGGCGAAGGCAGGCTGAGCTGGTACATCGACGGCCGGCCGTGTGACACGGATGATGCCGGGGCCCCCGTGTGGGCGCCGGACCGGCCGGGCTTTTACACGGTCACTGCAGTCGATTCTGCAGGACGCGCGAGCCGGGTGCGTGTCCGGGTTCTGACCGGGCCTGCCTGAAGACACGGCAAAGCCACAAATGTGCCGCTTTCAGACAACACGGAGGAAACACATTCCTGTCAGAACTGCGAATACAGGGTTACAGACCATCGGTCATTTCCCATATCAGACGGGACGCCGGAACGGTCCGGCCTGAACAACAGAGTGAAGTGAAATGCGTACCCGTTCACCCCAAGCAGTTGCCCTTGCGGCCGGTCTCGCTGCGATGGCGCTCGGATTCTTTTCCAGCGCCGGCGCGCAGGATCAGGTTTCCAGCCCGGACGCGAAACGTCTGTCGACGGCCGTGTTTGCCGGTGGGTGCTTCTGGTGCGTGGAAGCGGACTTCGACAAGGTCGACGGGGTTGTCTCGACCGTCTCCGGCTATACCGGCGGCACGGTGGTGAACCCGACCTATGAACAGGTCTCGCACAAGAAGACGGGTCACTATGAGGCCGTCAAAGTCACCTATGATCCGGACAAGGTCAGTTATGATGCGCTGGTGGACTATTACTTCCACCACATCGACCCGACCGATTCGACCGGCCAGTTCTGCGACAAGGGCGACAGCTATCGCTCCGCCGTGTTCGTCGCCAATGCAGACCAGCGTGAAGTGGCCGAAACCGAAGTCGAGATGATCGATCATTCCGGCGTCCTGGGCACACCGGTGGTCACCAAGATCCTCGACGCCAGCACGTTCTGGCCGGCTGAGGACTATCACCAGGATTACTACAAGAAGAACCCGCTCAAATACCGCTACTACCGCACGGCCTGTGGCCGGGATGCGCGGGTGAAAAAGGTCTGGGCGGACGGGGCATCCGGTCACTGATCTGGCGGCCACCGATCTGGCGGCTACGGATCCGGCGTTTCTGATTTTGCAGGGCAGGGGGCCGGCGGGAATTCCGTCTGGCCTTTGAACGCATTCTCCCAGGCGGCATCATGCGCCTGCGGCTCAAACCCTGACGCCAGGTACAGGACGAATGTCCGCGCCAGCGGGCAGCCATTGCTGCGCTTGCCCAGCGGCACCGAAATTTCCCCCGTCCGTTCGAACGTCCTGAACTCGCTCCGCAACATCGGGCGCATGCCGGGATGGATGGAGACGACAAGGACGCGCTGGTCCAGTGGCGCGGCCAGCGGCTGCGCTTCGGAGAAGCTCTTCGGCACGCCATAGCGCCGCCAAGAGAGCAGCGGCACGGTCCGGTCGCGGCCATAATAGTCCAGCCCGTGCCAGACCTCGCGTTCATCCACGAGGACGGCGGTTGCCCCGACAGACTGGGCGATGGCGAACACGTCCTTTGCAGCCTGGTCCCAGCCACGCGTGCGCTTCAACGCATTGTCGAGGCCGAGCGCCGTGGAGGACTGCAGGGGCAGCATCGAGATTACCGCAAAGCTGAGTGCCAGAATGCCGTGGAGGCCGATGCTGAACCAGAGCAGGCCCGACGGGCGGTATTTCACAAGGGTCGCCAGGAGCAGCAGCCCGCACCCGACAAGCAGGCCAAGGCCGAGGCGTACCCAGACACTGAGGTCCGGAACGAACTGGAGGACGACAAAGGTCAGGCCCGCCACGATGAACCAGAGGGCCCGGTTGGCGCGCGCCCGCACCAGCCAGCCAGCGACCAGCACGCTGGCGGCGGGGTAGGCCGTGGCCGCCCAGTTCGCATTCGCGCGGGACAGCACGGCCTGGCCGAGAATGATGGCCAGGACCGGCAGGATGAAGCAGAGGAGCCAGCGATCCCGCCCCATCAGGCCTTCGTCCTGGGAGCGGATCACGAACAGGCCGAACACGAGCGCGAGGAAACTGATCGGCCCGAATACGCCCAGCTGGTCGACCAGGAAGGTCAGCGCGTTCTCCGGATTGATCAGGTCTCCGCCGAGATTGGCATTGTCGACCGTGTGGCTGACGGTCTCGAACCCATGCGCCGCGTTCCAGGCAATGTGCGGGGCGAACACCAGCGCGGCGAGCGCGAATGCGGCCAGCCCATGCCGCGAAACCAGCGCCCGGCGGCTGTCCCGGTCGATCAGCAGGGTCAGGGCGATGCCGATCAGGAAATAGATCATCGCATATTTCGACAGGAGCCCCGCCCCGATGGCGAGGCCGAGGCCGGCAGCGCTGGCCCAGCCGCCCTGACCGGCGCGCAGGCGCCAGAAGCAGAACAGCGCCGCGCACCAGAACGGCATCAGCACGCCATCTGTCGAGATTACAGCAGATGACAAGATCACCGCCGGCATCAACGCATAGCCAAGCGCGGCCAGCATGCCGGTACGGCCGTCATACATGGCGCGCCCGAGGTGGAACAGGAAGATCGCCCCGGCCGTGTGCAGGAAGGGAGCGGGCAGGCGGACGGCCCATTCCGAATTGCCAAGAACCGACGTGACCGCATGGATCACCCAGGCGATCATCGGCGGCTTCGAATAGTAGCCCCAGTCGAGCGTTTCCCCCCAGCGCCAGTACTGGGCTTCGTCGGCATAGAGATTCAGCGGGCTCACTGCGAGCAGCAAGACGCGCAGGACCAGGAGAATCATCAGGGCCAGATAGGTGATGCGGCGCCAGTCCGTCGCCGATTCGCCGGGGGTGTGGATCATTAGCCTCGGGCCTTTTGGTGCAGGCCCGGTTTATGCGACGCTGCGCCGACAGAATATACCCCAAAACACACGTTTTGCGGCGAGTTGTTTCTAACGACCGTGTCATTTTTGCATCGCAACACGAGCATCGACACAAATCCCGATAGGATGTGTTTAACCTTCAAGATCCTGTCACTAATCTGTCATCTCGGATCGTTATGCGACCGGAAACCGGACGGTGTGCAAGGGCATCGGCTGGGGCTCTCTCGGACAGGGGAAAATCATGATCAACTGGAATAACTTCGCTCGCGGGGCTGCTGTATCAGCCATCGCGATCTCGGTGGCAGGCATTGCCTCCGCGCAGGTGACCACTGGCAGCGTGCGTGGTCAGGTGACAGACGAAACCGGCGCCGCCGTGTCTGGTGCAACGGTCACCATCACCGACCCGACAACTGGTCTGTCGCGCTCGACGACCACCAATGCTAGCGGTCAGTACACAATTCGCAGCCTTCCGGTCTCGACGGGCTACGCGGTACAGGTTCAGTCTTCCGACTACCAGAACCAGACCGTCGAAAACGTCGGACTGAACCTCGGCGACGCGACCCAAATCAACTTCTCGCTCAATGCTGACGCCGAAGCCCGTCTCGACGCAATCGTCGTTACGGCTTCAGGCTCTCAGCTTGCGCCGGTTGCGATCGGCCCGTCGGCAACCTTCGGCATCGACACGCTGAAAGAAGCACCGTCCATCAACCGGAACATCACCGACGTCCTGCGCCTCGATCCGCGTATCTACGTCAACGAAGCCAGCGGCAGCCTCAACTCGGTTCAGTGCGGCGGCAAGAACTCCCGCTTCAACTCGCTGACGGTTGACGGCGTGAAAATGAACGACAATTTCGGTCTGAACTCGAACGGCTACCCGACCGAGCGCATTCCGTTCTCCTACGATGCCATCGAGCAGGTCTCTGTCGAGCTGGCACCGTTCGACGTCCAGTATGGCGGCTTCTCCGCCTGTAACATCAACGCCGTCACCAAGTCGGGCTCGAACGAGTTCCACGGCTACCTGTTTGGCGACTACACCAATGACGGTCTGCGTTCCGACAGCCTCGAAGGCGACGACATCACGACCGGCGAGTATGACGAGTACCGCTACGGCCTCGGCATCAGCGGCCCGATCATCAAGGACAAGCTCTTCTTCTTCGCAGCTTACGAGAAGCTTGAAGGCGTGAACCTGTTCGACCGCGGACCGATCGGATCGGGCGCTGTCAACGAAGTGAAAATCACGCAGGCCGAACTCGACGAAATCGCCCGCATCGCGCGCGACGTCTATGGCTACGACCCGGGCGGCATCCCGACCAGCTTCGACAATGGTGATGAGAAACTCCTCATCAAACTCGACTGGAACATCTCCAACAATCACCGCGCGTCGTTCACCTACAACTACAATGACGGCTACAATATCTCGGAATCGGATGGTGATTCCGACGAGTTCGAATTCTCGAACCACCTGTATGAGCGCGGCGCTGAGCTGAACTCCTATGTCGGCTCTCTCTATTCCGACTGGACGGACAACTTCTCGACCGAAGTTCGTATCGGCTACTCCGAACTCAAGAACCGCCAGCTTTCCATCGGCGGCACCGACTTCGGTGAAATCACGGTCGAAACGGATGATGTCGACGTCTATCTCGGCGCTGACGACAGCCGTCACTCCAACGTTCTGGAGTATGAAACCTTCAACCTGGCCCTGAAGGGTTTCTACACGGCCGGAAGCCACAACTTCTCGTTCGGTTACGAGCGTGAAGCCCTGGACGTCTACAACCTGTTCGTCCAGCAGACCGGCACCGAAATCGATTTCGATGAAAGAAGCGGATACACCCTTCCGGGCGTGTTCGATGCGGCGATCGAGAACTTTGAACTCGGCTATGCTGACAACATCAACTACAACAACGCACCGTCCGGTAATCCGTCCGATGCGGCGGCTGATTGGGGCTATGCCATCAACACGCTGTATGCTCAGGACGAGTACGATTTCGGCTCCGGCCTGATCGTGACGGCCGGTCTGCGCTACGACTGGTACACCACCGACGACAAGCCGCCGGTCAACCCGGACTTCCTCGCTGACTACGGCTTCGGCAACAACTCGACCCTCGATGGCGAAGGTCTGGTCCAGCCGCGTCTCGGCTTCACTTGGGATGTCAACGATTCGCTCGACCTGCGTGGCGGTATCGGTGTCTACTCCGGCGGTAACCCGAACGTCTGGCTGTCGAACACCTACTCTGCCAACAACGTGCAGCAGTTCGGCGTTGACGGCGGCGCCTTCGGTCTCGAGCAGAACAGCGGTCCGTCGATCTTCACCATCCCTTACACCATGTGTGAAGACGGTGTTCCGAACGGTCCGGGCTGGTGTGTGCCTCAGGTCATGGCTGATGCCGTTGCCGCGGGCCAGGGATCGAACTTCGAGATCAACTACCTCGATCCGAACTTCACGCTGCCTTACGAAATCAAGGCAGCCCTTGGCGCGACCAAGTATGTCGACGTTCCGTCGCTCGGTGGTGAGTATCAGCTGAACGCTGACATTCTCTACACGGTCACCAAGGACAGCGCAGTCTGGCTGCATGGCGATATCGAGCAGATCGGTACGACCACGGGTCCGGAAGGCGGCACCTATCCGGTCTACGACAGCGTGCGTGAAGGATCCTTCGTGCTGACGAATGCCGGTGACGATGCCAAATCGCTCCAGCTCTCGGCATCTGTGTCGAAAGACTATGACTGGGGCCTGAACTGGGCGCTCGGCTATGCCTACACCGACGCGGAAGATGTTCACCCGATGACCTCGTCGGTTGCGTTCTCCAACTATGTCTACCGGGCCTTCACCGATCCGCAGGAAACCACGCCGGCGACGTCCGACTACAATATCGAGCACCGCTTCACGGCCTACGCGAACTATCGCAAGGCTTACTGGGGTGACAACGACACGATCGTGTCTGTGTTCGCTTCGGCCAACTCGGGCCGTCCGTACTCGGTCGTCTATGATGGCAACGTGTCCAGCTTCGACATCTTCGGCGGCACGCCTTACCTCGACGGTGTTGAGAACACGCTGTATCCGGGCTTCTCGCGGAACGATCAGGAAAGCTCCTGGTGGAGCAAGGTCGACCTGCGGCTCGAGCAGCAGTTCCCGGGTTTCTACGATCACAAGGCCTCTGCCTTTGTCACGATCGACAACCTCACGAACCTGCTGAACGACGAATGGGGCATCATGCGCCAGTCTTCGTCGACGTGTGAGTACGGCGAGTACGCCCTTGGCGATTGCGAATCCCGCATTGGCGACGCGTCCCGTTACGAAGTCCGCTTCGGCCTTCGTTACGAATTCTAAGTCCCGGACTTATCCTTTCGGGAAGGGCGGCCTCCATGTGGGGCCGCCCTTTTCCTTTGGTGACAGGTGTGGCATTGCGCGCGCGATGAGCGACAACAAACCCTTCCTTCCGCCCGAATGGGCTCCGCAGGCCGCCCTCTGGTGCGGCTGGCCGCATCTTGCCGATGAATGGGGCGGCAACCTTGAGGGGCCGCGCGCGCAGATCGCCGGCTTCATCCGCGCGGCTGCGGCTCATGTGCCCGTCCGGGTTGCAGCGGGATCCGCCGAAGCGCTGGCATCGGCCAATTCGGCTGTTGGTGATGTGGCGAAGGTCATGGAAGTCCCGGCTGGCGACATCTGGCTGCGTGACACCGGCCCCATCGTGACGGGGCAGGGCGCGGCGCGTGAGGCCCAGGCCTTCCGCTTCAATGGCTGGGGCGGCAAATACCTGATGCCGGGCGACACAGAGACGGCCGGGGCGATTGCGGCCAGCGAAGCCCTGCCGGTCAGCCAGCACCCGATCGTTCTGGAGGGCGGCGCCATCGACGCAGACGGCAAGGGCCGCCTGCTGACCACGCGCCAGTGCCTGCTGAATCCGAACCGCAATCCGGATCTGACCGCCGACCAGATCGAGGCCCGAATCTGTGCGGCGCTCGGCATCGACGAGATGATCTGGCTCGGCGACGGCCTGCTGAACGACCACACCGATGGCCATGTCGACAATACCGCCCGCTTCATCGCGCCGGGCCGCGCGCTCTGCCAGATGCCGTCTGGCGCGGGTGACCCGAATACGGAAATCCTGCTGGAGATCGAAGCCACGCTGCGCGATGCCGGGCTGGACGTGGCGACCATTCCGTCACCCGGCCTGGTCCGGGGCGGCGACGGCGAACCGATCCCGGCGAGCCACATGAATTTCACCATCACCAACGGGGCCGTGCTGGTGCCGGTCTATGAGGACCATTACAGCCTCGTCGCGCTGGCCGACATGAAGGTCCTGTTTCCGGGCCGCAAGATCATCGGCCTGCCGGCTGGACATATTCTGGGTGGGGGCGGAAGCTTCCACTGCATGACCCGCGAAATTCCCGCTTGATCCGGAGGATCTGAGAATGAGCCGTACAATCACCGTTGCCAGCATCCAGTTCACGCCGAGCGACGACATGCAGGCAAATATCGACCGCGTGGCCGGCTTCATCCGCGAAGCGGCCGGGCAGGGCGCGGATGTCGTGCTGCCGCCGGAACTCTTCTGCGGCCATTATTTCTGCAAGACGCAGGAAGAGCATCACTTTGCGCGCGCGCTGCCCTGGCACGACCATCCGGCCGTGGTGCAGCTGGCAGACCTCGCGGCAGAGCTGGATGTGGTCATCCCGGTCTCGATCTATGAGAAGGACGGGCCGCTCTATTACAATTCGCTGGTGATGATCGATGCTGACGGCACGCCGCTGGGCGTCTACCGCAAGAGCCACATTCCCGACGGCCCCGGCTATCAGGAGAAATTCTATTTCCGGCCGGGCGATACGGGCTTCCGCACCTGGCAGACCATGAAGGGCCATATCGGCGTCGGCGTCTGCTGGGACCAGTGGTTCCCGGAAGCGGCGCGCGCCATGGCGCTCATGGGCGCGGATGTGCTGCTGTACCCGACCGCCATCGGGGCCGAGCCGCAGGATGCCAGCCTCGATACGGCGGCGCGCTGGCGCCGCGTGATGCAGGGCCATTCGGTGGCAAATGTCATTCCCGTCGTCGCGGCCAATCGTGTCGGGGATGAAGACGGTCAGGTCTTCTACGGCACCAGCTTCATCACAGACCAGACGGGCGAAGTCGTTACTGATTTCGGGCGCAGCGAAGAAGGCGTGCTGGTCGTGCGCTTTGATCTGGACCTGATTGACCGGGACCGGGCCGCCTGGGGCTTCTTCCGCGACCGGCGGACGGATCTTTACGACATTCTGGTCTAGGAAACGGCCTCAGCTGCCGCCGGGAACGCCGCGCGGTGGCCGCTGGCCTTGCGGCGGGGCCGGATTTGAGGCGCGTTCAGGCTTTGGCTTGGGCGCCTTCAGCGAGGCAATGACGATCACATCGCTGGTCTCTTCGACATAATGGTCGGCAAGTTCGGCGATCACGGTCTGGAATTCTTCCGGGCTGACGCGCCGGTCAAGGTTCGGATCGAAGCGGACAGGGTTTGCCAGCGTGTCATCCCGCGTCGGCAGGCTTTCAGCCCAGTTGATCTGTTCGAACGCGGTCAGGTGCCCATCGCCATTGGCGTCGGCCTTCTGGAAGGCTGCAGCTGTTCCGGATTCGAGCTCTGCGCGGGTAATCCGGCCATCGCCATCGGTGTCGAAGCTCAGGAACAGGCCGCCGCCCGCGACCAGCCTGTCGGGCGTTCCCCGTGGCTTGCGGGCCTCGGCTTTGGTAAATCCCTGACCGGGCAGGCGGACGATATCGTCATCGGCTTGCTGGGCGACAGCTGGCAAGGCCGTGGTCATCAGCAGGGCGCCAGCCAGGGCAATCGCGCGTAAGATCATTGGATTTACTCCACCTACAGGGGGCCAGACTAAGCGAGTGTTGTGTTTATGCAACAGATGGTTTCAGTTATATTGCGCCGGAATAGACCCGGCATTAGCACTCCGTTAACGCGCCCTTAACGCTAGAGGGGCAATTCGTTAACCGTTTCCTCGGTCGTTCTCGCGGCCGATTCGGGCTTTTGGATGACGCGGCATGGCACTTACAGCGGAACAGGTTCCGATCATTATGGCCGCCGGTGCGGCAGCACTCGGCCTCGCAGCGCTCCTCTGGGCCCTTCGGGTGTCAGACGGCGCGCGCGGTGCGGCCCGCAAGTATCGGGACCGTTCGGCAGACCTTGAAACCACGCTCGCAGCTCACCGGTCGATCCTCGGCGCCCATCCAGGGGTCATCCTCGTCTGGCAGGGCGAAGCGCTCGAAGCCGAGGGTGACGATATCATCCCGCCCGAAATGTACGGGTCGCCGGTCGCCCTGGCGGGCCTGCTGAGCTTTACCGATGACGCGATCTCGCCGGATCCGGCCGTTCGTATCATCGAAGGCCTTGCCGATCTTGAAGCCCGCGACAGCGCGGGACAGGACACGACCCTCCGCATCCGCCTGCGCGAGCTGCGCGAGTCCGGACAGGCTTTCTCGCTGACGATTATTGGTCCGTCCGGCCGCTTCCTCGAAGCCGATGGCCGCACGGCCGGCGCCCGGGCCGTGGTCTGGGTCAGCGACGCGACGATCAAGGGGCTTGAGGAAAGCTCGGCCCGCGGCAAGCTGGAAGAAGCCCGCCAGGTCATCGCGCGCGACCCGACAGCCTTCCTCGACATGCTGGGCAAGGCGCCGTTCCCGGCCTGGCGCATGTCGGGCATGGGCAAGCTGCAATGGGTCAACCCGGCCTATATCGACGCCGTCGACGGAACCAATCTGGACCGCGTGCTCGACCGTCAGCTGATGCTGGACCAGGCCACCGCCGATCAGGCCCGCAAGACGATCAGCGAAGGCATCGACATCGACGAAACCCGCCACATCACGATCAATGGCGCACGCCGGGCGATGCGCATCCTGACTTTCCCGCTGTCCGGCGGGGCAGGGGCGATGGCGCTCGATGTCACCGCGCAGGAAGATGCGCGCGAGGAGCTGAACCGCCACGTCCGCGCCCATGACGAGACGTTGAACCATGTGGCCGATGCGGTCGCGATCTTCGGGGCCGACCGGAAGCTGACCTTCTACAACAAGGCCTTCCGCGACATGTGGGATCTCGATGAGAGCTTCCTGCTGGACCGGCCCAGCCATGGCCAGTTGCTGGACCGGCTGCGCGAGCGCCGCAAACTGCCGGCCCGGGCGAACTATGCCGAATGGCGGGCAGAGGAGCTGTCCTATTATCTCGATATCGACGGGGTGAAGGAAGACACCTGGTCGCTTCCGGACGAACGCACGCTTTCCGTCACCCGCCAGCGCCACCCGATGGGCGGCCTGCTCCTTCTGTTCAAGGACATTACCGGCGAGCTGGAATTGCAGACGCAGTTCAATGCCATCGTGAAGACGCAGAGCTCGACGCTCGACAATCTCCACGAGGCTGTCGCGGTGTTCGGTGCTGACGGGCGCATGAAACTGCACAATTATGCATTTGAGCGCCTGTGGAGCCTCAGCGAGGACATGCTGAAAGACCATCCGGACTATGACGATGTGGTGGAGGAGTGCATTCCGCTGTTCCATGACACGGAAATCTGGGCGGCCATGAAAAGCCACATCACCGACCCGTCCGCCAAGGCCCGGCAGTCGACCACGGGCGAAATGCGCCGGTCCGACGGCTCTATCCTGACCTATCTTACCCACCCGCTTCCGGACGGAAACACGCTGATCGCCTTTGCCGATGTGACCGCCACCCGGCGCGTTGAGTCGGCCCTGCGCGAGCGGGCTGAAGCCTTTGAGGCCGCCGACCGGCTGAAGACGGAATTCGTGCGCAATGTCTCCTACCAGTTGCGCTCGCCGCTGACGGTCATCTTCGGATATGCCGAGCTGCTGGAAACACAGCGCAATGGGGATTTGACAGAGCGCCAGAAGGATTATGTCAGCGCGATCCTGTCAGCCTCCGACCATCTGTCGAAGCTGATCGAGAACATTCTCGACCTCGCCATGATCGAGGCGGGCCGTATGGATCTCGACCTTGAAGATGTCGACCTCGGCAGCGTGATCGAGGAAAGCATCGAGATGGTTGTCTCGAAAGCCGAGGATACGCAGATCGCTGTCCGCTCCGACATCACAGGCGATCTGGGCATGATACGCGCCGATGAGCGCCGTATCCGCCAGATCCTGTTCAACCTGATCTCGAATTCCCTGCGCTTCACCGAATCCGGGGGCGAGATCGTTATCTCGGCCCAGCGCATGGGCGACATGGTGACCTTCTCCGTCCGCGACAATGGCCGTGGCCTGGAGGCCGACAAGCGCGCGACGAGTTTTGACAGCTTTGTCTCTGGCGACCAGCGCGGCGCAGGACTTGGCCTCGCCCTGGTGAAGCATTTCGTCGACCTGCACGGCGGCACGGTCGGCATGAAGCCGGTCGAGGGCGGTGGACTGGAAGTCACGTGCTGGCTGCCGGCACAGGCCATGCGTGCCGTCAGTGCACAGCGCGAGCTGCTGCTTTCGGAGAATGTTGTTCCGTCCTGAAACAGAACGGCAGGAACAGCCTAGCGGGCTTCGCCGGCGATCTCGCCTGCACGATCCGGATCCTGACCGCGCGTTTCCGCCACTGTCCGGGCCGGGACATCCGGCGCCGCATCATAGCGCAGGATGGCCGGTTTCGAGACCAGCAGGTCCGAGCCGTCCTTTTCCGTGACAACCACTGTTTCCATGACCGCCGGGGCTTCTTCGCCGGTTCCGGCTTTCGGCAGGAAGTCAGCTTCAAGACGGCCGCGCAGCTGGGTGCCTTCCGCGGCAAGAACGGGCAGGGCAACGCTGGCAGCTGCGAGCGTAACGGCGAAATAGCGAATGGCAGACATGGAACAACTCCCGGGCAAGACTGAAACTCGCCCGGAGAGATGCATGTTCCGTGCCAAAAACGCCTATTTGGCGAATTTCAGGAGGAAGCGATCGGTCTTGCGCCGGACGGTCGGATCGAAGACCTGCACGGTTCCGTCATCGTCCGGATTAGCCAGCAGGTCGCTTTCGTCGGTCAGTGACAGGCCATGATCCTCGGCCAGCGCGATGATGACAGCCTTGTCGATTCGGTGGGTTTCACCGCCTGTTGTCGGAGGTGACCCGGCCGGCGCCATATGATCCAGAACGACGAGATGGCCGCCCGGTTTCAGCACACGGGCAATCTCATCGAACGTCATGTCGGGGTCGCCGAGCACGCCTTCCGGCTCGCCTTTGGGCGTGTACCAGAGCTCATGCGGGCCCAGGAACCAGGTGACGATATCGGCGTCGGCGTCCGGGACATTCGAGAGATTGTCGAAGGCGCTTTCCACGATCTGTACATTCAGCAGCCGCCCATCGACCCGTTTCGAAACGGAATCGCCAAGGAAGGCTTTGAACGAGGGCGGGTTCTGCATGTAGACCTTGCCGTCCGGTCCTGCGACCCGGGAGAACAGCTCTGTATAGAAGCCATCGCCAGCTTCCATTTCCACGACGGTCATGCCGGGCATGATGCCGGAAAAGGCGAGCACTTCAGCCGATTTCCGAACCGGATACATTTCATAGTCCTGTTCAGGCCGGTCGTCCTGTCCGAACACGCTTTCATAGTCGAATTCACCCGGCGCAACCTTGGCCTGCGGGGCCTCATCGGCTTCGGGCGCAACCGGAGACGCCATGGGCGCTTCCGGTGCGGGATCTGCTGCGGGTGTGGCGCACGCGGCCAGCAGCGTGCCGGCCAGGCTGAGTGCTGCGATATGCTTCATTCTCTTGTCCTCCTCAAGGTCGTCCGTATTCGGATCAGGCTTCCGCCAGCATTTTCTCGCTCATGGTCCAAAGGCGCTCTGCGCGGTCGTCGTCGCAGGCCCAGGCGCGGACATGTTCCCAGCGCTGGCTGTCTTCGGTCGCGAACTGGGCAATATCGCAATTCTCGCAATAGACGCCGCCCCGGCCTTCCAGCTGGGGCGAGGTCGCCGCCCAGACGGTGGTTGAGGCGCCTTGTTCGGGTGTTTTGAACATGGCCTGCACCTGGGGTGGAATGGAGCCGTCAGGCGCCTTCCAGCCGAGCGCGACCATTTCCTCTTCGGGCAGGTGGCGCTGCAGCGGCGTGAAGATGCCGCCCGGATGGACAGAGAAGGCGCGGATGCCGATGTCCCGTCCGCGCCGGTCCACGCCGAGCGCGAACAGCGCGTCGGCAGTCTTGGCCTGTCCGTAGGCTTCCCATTTGTCATAGGGACGTTCGTTGTAGTTCGGGTCGTCCCAGATCACGTCAGAGCGGATGTGCCCGGTCGAGGACAGTGCGACCATGCGGGCATTTTGCGTGCGCTGCATGGCCGGGGCGAGGGCGAGGCTCATCGCCATATGGCCCAGATGGTTGATCCCGAACTGGCTTTCCCAGCCGGGGCCGACCCGGGACAGCGGGCAGGCCATGATGCCGGCATTGTTGATAAGGATGTCGAGGCCCCGTCCGGTCTCGTCATATTCCCGGGTGAATTTTTCGACGCTGGCGAGGTCAGCCAGGTCCATTGCGGCGATCTCGATGTCGCCGGCCACGTCGGCCAGCGCGGCTTCAGCGGTATCGAGCCGGCGGGCCGGGACGGTGACACGGGCCCCGGCCGATGCCAGCGCCCGCACGGTTTCCAGTCCGATGCCGGAATATCCGCCGGTGACGACCGCGTTCTTGCCGGACAGGTCGATCCCTTCGATCACCTCGGCTGCTGTGGACTTGTTATGGAATCCCGATCCGATCGGGGTCTGGTCTTCTGCAGCCATCCGGATATCTCCCTGTCTCCGATCTCGCTTTGAGCGGCGGATACTGCCCCGCGGCCGGGGAGGGGACAAGTGCGGGTTAAGAAAGCTTAAGCTGGCAATGCCTTGGTGACGCCCCCGCCCGGTCCCTATATCAGAGACGGAACAAAGACTTAGGAAGGGTAGACCCCATGATACGCTCCCCTCTGATTGCCACGGCGCTGGCCTGTTGCGCCATCGCCTTGCCGGCTTTGGCCCAGTCTGGCCGGGTCGAGAGATCCCAGGCCGAGATCGCCCTGGAAAACGCCAAGGAGACGTTCGCTGAACAACGCGCCGCCCGGCAGGAAGCCAATTCCGCCTGCGCCGCCCGGGATTATGATGCCTGCGTCACGGCGGGCGATTCCTATCGCAAAGGCACGGGCGGTGTGCAGGACTATGGGCTGGCCATCAAATCCTATGACCGGGCCTGCAAGGGCGACAATGGCAAGGGCTGCGCCTCGCTGGCCTATCTGACCCTTCTGGGCCGCGGCATGGAGGCGGATCCGGCCAAGGCCCGGCGCCTGTACAAACAGTCCTGTGACCTCGATGAGGTCAGCGGCTGCGCCGGGTATGGCAACATGCTGTTCTCCGGCACGGGCGGGCGCAAGAACGTCCCCGAGGGGACACGCATCCTGCAGCAATCCTGCGATCGCGATTACCAATGGGCGTGTGAGCGGCTCGACGAGCTGGGCGCCTACGACCCGGATTCGGTCGCATTCGAGCGTCTGAAAGACATTCGCGGCAACTGATCGGCTGCCGGTCGACTGCCAGTCTACTGCAAGCCTGCCGTCTAGCCGCGGCCCGTTGCCGGTCCGGATGACAGGAAGGAGACCGGCGGCGACATTGGCGTTGCAGGCCGTGTCTCTGTCACGGGCGGCTCCACGGGGGCTGGCGCCGGGGAGGCCGCGGCAACCGGCTCCTCTGAGGCCGGAACGGGTGTTTGCTCCGGTTCGGGTGGTCCCAGATGGTCTGGCAGGTCTGCAGCGATCAGCAAATTGGCCGTCAGCATGGCGCCTTCATCGACGCGAACAGACCGCGCCGCGACATCGCCGCCAACTTTCGCGCCTGACCAGATCTCGATCGATTGGGTGGCCAGGACGGTGCCTTCCAGCTCCCCATGCACGATGATGACCGGCGCTTCGACCCGGCCTTCGACCCGTCCGCCGCGTTCGATGACCAGCATGCTTTCGCAGCGGATATTGCCTTTGATCAGGCCTGCGACGACGAGCTGGGACGTGAAACGAAGGTCGCCATCAAGGCGCGTGTCCTTCAGGATCAGGTTTACGGCGTCGCCGCCGCGTATTTTATCTGCAGGTGCCATAGACGTCAGAGCCCTTATCTTGCATCTGGACGCGGCTATGCAGGGATTGTGCCCAAGGCGTGGACTCTGTTGATTCCATAAGGAATCTGGTGTCCGTGAAGGTCAGGATGGGGCAATTGCCGTGATATGGCCCGGACTTGACCCCGATTAGACCCGGGGCAGGCCACAGGGCTGCCGTGGCGGGGGATTTGGATCGGCACATGCGCATAACCTGCCTGATTGGATCTCTTTTTCTGGTGCTGACGGCCTGTTCGCAGCCCGCCGGGACGGCGGCAGATTCCGCGCCAGCGGGCGCTTTCGCGCCCGGCAATGAAGGCATCGACCTTTCCCACCACAATGGCCGGGTAAACTGGGAGGCGCTCGGCAGTGCCCCGATCGACTTCGTTTACCTGAAGGCCACCGAAGGCCGGGACTGGAAGGACACCCGTTTCCAGGAGAACTGGCGCGAGGCGAGCCAGCGCGGCTGGCATGTCGGCGCCTATCATTTTTACCTGCTTTGCAAGAACGGAGCGGCGCAGGCCGAGAATTTCATCCAGTCGGTCGAGGTGCGCGATGGCACGCTGCCTCCGGCGGTGGATCTCGAATATGCCCACAATTGCACGCCCGACGGCCCGAAGGCGGCGGTATTGGCGGAGATAGACGATTTCCTGACTGCACTGGAGGCGGAATACGGCGCCCCGCCCGTGCTCTACACGACGCCGGAATTCCATCGCGACTGGCTGGCGGACCGCTTCCCCCGCAATCCGGTCTGGATGCGCCGCCTGTCCGGCCCGCCGGAGGGAGGCGTGCTGATCTGGCAATATTCGATGAAGGGCCGGGTGCCGGGCGTCGACGGGTTCGTAGACCTCAATCGCATTCCGGACGAACGCTAGAGTTCGAGCAAGCGGGCGAGGCGGGTGAGGCCATCTTCCGGTGTGATCCGGGGCCGCAGGTGGGCGGGAATCTCGGCCGGGTCGATGGCGGCCTTGTCGAGGTTTACGCGGGCAAGCTGCGCCGGGCTCAGCGGCAGTTTCAGGCCGAGCGCGGACACCAGCGAAACAAGCGCCCGCACCGGGCCGAGCGGGATGGGAATGTCGATGCTGTTGTGCCCTGAAGCGCGCCGGGCCGTGGCGATCAGGTCCCGGTGCGAAAGCGTTTGCGGGCCGCCCACGGCGAGGATGCCGGTTGCATCCCAGTCGTTCGAGACGAGGGCGGCTGCCAGCCGCGCCAGATCCTCGACATGGATCGGTTGCTGGCTGGCCCGGCCAGACCCAAGGCGCGGAAACACGGGCAGTTTTGCGAGCAACCGCAACAGCTTCGACAGGTTCCCGTCACCCGGATAGCCATAGATCATGGTCGGACGCAGGATCGCCCAGCCGGGCGCGCTGTCCAGCACGTCTTTTTCCGCCGCGCGCAGCCGGTCATAGACCGGGTCGGCTCCGACAATGGCGACATTGTTCGACGAGAAGACCACGCCGCGCGACACGCCGCCTTCAGAGAAGACATGCGCTGCCGGGCCGGAAATCGACAGGATCGGCGTCAGCACCACACCCGAAACCTCGGGCGCGAGGGCACGGACGGCGGGAAGGTCTGTCAGGTCGAGGGGGGCGATCTCAATCCCGGCGTCGCGCAGATGCGCGTCGAGTTCCGGATTGGGATGGCGCCGCGTCGCAACGACCTTCCGCCCGCGGGCGGCAAGGTCCAGAGCGATCAGCGCCCCCAGGGGACGGTTCGCTCCGGCGACGAGAAAGGGGCCAGTCGAGGTCACGCCTCCGCTCTAACAGCGTTCGAGCGGAGGCGCGAGAGCGTTAGTTCCGGGACTTGTCGACCAGACGGTCGTTCTGGGCCCAGTGCATCATGCCGCGAAGCTTTTCGCCGACTTCCTCGATCGGATGGCTGTTCATGCGCTGGCGCATGGCGTTGAAGCCCGGCGCGCCGGCCTGGTTTTCCAGCACCCAGTTGCGGGCGAAGGTGCCGTTCTGGATGTCTTCCAGGACCTTCTTCATGTTCGCCTTGGCCTCGGAATCCACGATGCGCGGACCGGAGACGTATTCGCCATACTCGGCCGTGTTCGAGATCGAGTAGTTCATGTTGGCGATGCCGCCTTCATAGATCAGGTCGACGATCAGCTTGGTCTCGTGCAGGCACTCGAAATAGGCCATTTCCGGCGCGTAGCCAGCTTCGACCAGCGTTTCGTAACCAGCCTTGATCAGCTCCACGATCCCGCCGCACAGCACGGCCTGTTCGCCGAAGAGGTCGGTTTCGGTTTCTTCGCGGAACGAGGTTTCGATGACACCGGCGCGGGTGTTGCCGATGGCCTTGGAGTAGGAGAGGGCGACGTCTTTTGCGGTGCCGCTCGCATCCTGGTGGATGGCGACGAGGCCCGGCAGGCCGAAGCCCATCTGATACTGCGCGCGCAGCGTGTGGCCGGGGCCTTTCGGGGCCGACAGCGATACGTCGACATCGGCGCGCGGGCGGATCAGGTTGTAGTGCACGTTGAAGCCGTGACCGAACATGATGTGCTGGCCGGCACGCAGGTGCGGCTCGATCTCGTTGGCGTAAAGCACAGCCTGCTTTTCGTCCGGCACGAGGATCATGACCACGTCAGCCCATTGGGTGGCTTCAGCCGGGGTAACGACTTCAAGGCCTTCGGCCTCTGCCTTCTTGCGGCTGGCCGACCCTTCCTGAAGGGCGACCTTGACCTGCTTCACACCGCTGTCGCGCATGTTCAGCACGTGGGCATGGCCCTGGCTGCCATAGCCGACAACGGCCACTTTCTTGCTCTGGATCAGTGCGAGATCCGCGTCCTGCTCGTAATAAACTTTCATGGGCTTCCGTTCGGCTCCGTCGGGGGTTGTTCTGGATAGGGTTTAGGCGGTCAGGGGGCTTTGCAGTCCCAGCCGCTGCTGACATTGGCGACGCCAATGATCAATTCGTTGAGTTTCGCCACATCGTCCGTCTGTCGGATATGGCGGGAGAAGTCGCGTTCACCGCTGGCGGTCTGCACGCGGCTGACCACGTCATGGGAATCGAGCATCAGGACCGACCGGTGCGATCCGTCCGGATTGACGACAACTTCCATTCGCTCGGCATAGCCGGGCAGGTCCGGGGAGGCCGCCTTGAGGAGGCCGAGGGAGACCTCTGCTGCGGCCTCGTCCGGCATCAGCGTGTGCAGGTGGCAGACCGGCACACTGCCGGGCTGGTCCATGTCTGCCGGGACAGAGCGGGCATCGAGGATCATCGCGCCCTGAACGTCGCTGACGGCGTAGACATAGACAGCGCCGCTGGGTGACACCGCGAGGTCGACCACGCTGACGAGCGGATTGATCGCCGATCCGAAAATCGTGTTCGCCCGGCCTTCATAGATGGCGGCGCGGTCGACATCGCAGGCCAGCTGCGCCTCGCCCGCATCGCTGGCCGTGGCCAGGGCGACGCCGGCAATGCGCGGCTCACAGCTTTCCGGCATCGGTATTTCGGCGAACGCGGGCGCGGCGAAACAGGTGGCCAGAAGGGCCGATATCAGGGGGAGGGGGAAGAGACGTCTCATCCCTTCTCCTTACCACGCTTTATGGAGAGCACGCCTGTCCGGCTCACCTCGACGAGGCCCAGCGGCGTCATCAGGTCCACGAACTGACTGATCTTGTCGGAGGCGCCGGTGATCTCGAAAATGAAGCTCTCATTTGTCGTGTCGATCACGTTTGCCCGGAAAATCTGCGCAATCCGGAGGGCTTCGACCCGTTTTTCGCCGGTGCCGGCCACTTTCAGGAGCGCCAGTTCGCGTTCGATGCCGCGCTTCGACTTGGTGATGTCCACGACTTCGCCGACCGGGACGAGACGCATCAGCTGCGCTTCGATCTGCTCCAGGATGTGCGGGGTGCCCTGGGTCACGATGGTGATCCGGGACTTGTGGCTGGACGCGTCGACCTCTGCCACGGTCAGGCTGTCGATATTGTAGCCGCGGCCGGAGAACAGGCCGACGACCCGGGCGAGAACGCCCGGTTCATTGTCGACCAGCACGGCCAGCGTGCGGCGTTCGACGGCTTCATCCTCATGATTGAGGAAATAGGCGGACTTTGGCCCGTTCGGTGTGGGCGTTCCGGATCCGTCGCTCATTGTACAGTCTCCGGCTGTTCTGGTTGGCGGGTTGGGTTGTCGA
The DNA here is from genome assembly GCF_000685235.1 of Hyphomonas adhaerens MHS-3. Taxonomy (NCBI): domain Bacteria; kingdom Pseudomonadati; phylum Pseudomonadota; class Alphaproteobacteria; order Hyphomonadales; family Hyphomonadaceae; genus Hyphomonas; species Hyphomonas adhaerens. Next base: position 376,385 of record NZ_ARYH01000001.1, on the reverse strand, counting down.
TGGCGACCCCGGGGCGCCGAGTCAAGAGTTGCTGCCTGAGGGAGTCAGCGCGTTCGATGGCCTGCTGCTGGTGGGTGCGGGTCTGTCCATCGTAGCGTCCGACGACCTGGTTCAGCCGGCGGGGGTCGAGGTGGGCCTGCAGTTCCGAAACAACGAGCCGGCGGCAGTCGTCGATAAAGGCGCCGCTGTTGTCGCCCGTCGGTCCGCCCTCCCGGGTGAGGGCCGCCGTTTCGCAATGAACCCAGACCATCGCGTCGAGGATGGGCGGACGCGAGCCACGATAGGCGCCGTCCTTTTCCGTCCCCTTTTTATGCTCATCCAGATTGGGAAAGAACATGCGTCCCCGGTCGATCAGGCCGGTCAGGTTGACCAGCGTTGCGGCCTTGGCCGTCTGGAAGGAGCCTTCATTGCCATGAAAATGACGGGTGCGCGCCAGCATGGCGGCCCGGGCCAGCGTGTCGATGGCGGCATTGCCCCAGTCGAGGCTGGAACTGTCGATCGTCTGGCGAAGCTGCTCGGTGCGCAGCTGGCGCTGCTTGCGGGTCTCGGCACGGCTGGCGAGGGCACCGATCACGGCGGCAATGGCCGACACCACCGTGACGACGGTCCCGACATTGTCGGTCAGCATCTGCCAGATGTTGTCTGTGGCCATCACAATCCCCTGCAGCGGTGCCGGTTCCCGGTCTGTCAGAAGTCAGACCAGCTTGCGCCCGGTCTCACTGATCTCGTTACCAGTTATCTGCCCGAGGATCATCTCGTTATGTGCAGAGCCCGACGGGATCATGGGCAGGCAGTTGCCGTCCTTTTCGATCATGCAGTCGAACAGGACCGGGCCCGGATGCTCGATCATTTCAAGGATCTTGTCGTCCAGCTGGGCCGGATCCTCGCACCGGATGCCGTGGGCGCCCATGGCTTCGGCCAGTTTCACGAAGTCCGGCAGGCTTTCCGAATAGGAGTGCGAATAGCGCTCCCCGTGCAGCAATTCCTGCCACTGGCGCACCATGCCCATCCATTCATTGTTGAGGATGAACACCTTCACCGGCAGGCAGAACTGCACCGCTGTGGACAATTCCTGCATCATCATCTGGATCGAGGCTTCGCCCGCAATGTCGATGACCAGCGCGTCCGGATGGGCGCACTGCACGCCGACGGCGGCGGGCAGGCCATAGCCCATCGTGCCGAGGCCGCCGGAGGTCATCCAGTGGTTCGGCTCGTCGAAATGGAAGAACTGGGCGGCCCACATCTGGTGCTGGCCAACCTCGGTCGTGATGAAGGTCTCGCGCTCGCGGGTGAGGGCATAGAGGCGCTCGATCGCGTATTGCGGCTTGATGATCTTGTCCGACGGCTCATAGGCAAAGCAGTCACGGGCGCGCCAGGCGTCGATCTCGGCCTTCCAGGGCTTGAGGTCGGGCCGTTTGCCCTTGCGGTGTTTCACCGCCGTGAGCAGCGCTTCGAGCGCCGCGCCGCAATCGGCCACGATCGGCACGTCGACCCGGACGATCTTGTTGATCGAGGAGGGGTCGATGTCGATGTGGACCTTCTTGGAATTCGGCGAGAAGGCGTCGATCCGGCCGGTCACACGGTCGTCGAACCGGGCGCCGACGCAGATCATCAGGTCGCAGTCATGCATCGCATGGTTGGATTCGTAGCTGCCATGCATGCCCACCATGCCCAGCCAGTCCTTGTGGGAGGCCGGGAAGGCCCCGAGGCCCATCAGCGTGGAGGTGACCGGAATGCCCGTCTCGGCCTGCAGCTTGCGCAGGGCTTCGCAGGCTTTCGGCCCGGAATTGATCACGCCGCCGCCTGTGTAGAAAACAGGCCGGCGAGCCATGGAGATCAGTTCGGCAACGGCCTCGATGGCCTCCGGAATCGGCTCGGTCCTGGGGGAGTAGGTCGGCTTGTGGACGCCTTCCTTGCCGGAATAGGTGCCGGTCGCGAACTGCACGTCCTTCGGAATGTCGATGACGACAGGCCCGGGACGGCCGGAGGTCGCGATATGGAACGCCTCATGGATCGTGCGGGCCAGCTGGTCGACGTCGGTGACGAGGTAATTGTGCTTGGCGCAGCTGCGCGTGATGCCCGTTGTGTCGGCCTCCTGGAACGCATCGGTGCCGATCAGGTGCGTCGGCACCTGGCCGGAGATGACGACCAGCGGGACCGAATCCATCATCGCATCCGTGATCGGGGTGACCATGTTGGTCGCGCCGGGGCCGGAGGTGACGAGCGCGACACCGCATTTGCCCGTGGAGCGAGCATAGCCTTCGGCGGCGTGGCCGGCGCCCTGTTCATGGCGCACCAGGATGTGGCGGATGTCGTCGGCTGCGAACAGCGCGTCATAGATCGGCAGGACGGCGCCGCCCGGATACCCAAACATGACCTCTACGCCCTGTTCCCGTAGGGCCGTGATTACGATCTCGGCGCCGGTCATCAGGCGGGTTTCGGTCTTCTGCTTGGTTTTGACGGTCATGACTTTGCTCTGGCGTCTGGGGTTAGAAAGGAGGGTGATTGTCCGGAATGTTTTCTGAAAAGAAAAAGGGCCCCCTTCGGAGACCCTTTTGTGCGCACACCCGCAACCGGTTCTGATGAACGGCGGCTACGGGTGCCTAATTACGAGTACCTCTGACATGCGCACGTGCGTTTCCTCCAACGTCGGGGGCTAGGAATAATCTGCCTCCATCTCCCTGTCAATCTCCCTATAGAGGGCAAGAATCACCCGCATGCGGTCGTTCAGCTCCGTGCCGGGGATTCTGGGCCAGAACGGGAATTGCCTGCCAATCCACGTGAATTGCCTCTTTGCATAGCGCCGCGTGTCGCGCTTGGCGTTCTCGGCGGCGAATTCGGCGCTGATCTCGCCGCGGGCAAACGCGGCCAGCCACGGCATGCCATGGGCCTTCATGGCCGGCAGTTCGGGGTCGAGCCCCCGTTCGATCAGCGCGCGGGCCTCGGCCATGGCACCCTGCATCAGCATGCCTTCGAAGCGCCGGTCGATCTTGGAATAGAGCTTGGCGCGCGGCGGGGTGAGGGCAAATCCCATCCATTCCCGGTCCAGCAGGACCGGGGGCTGGCGCTCATTGTGGAAGTCGGTGATCGGCCGCCCGGTGGCGAGCCAGATTTCATAGGCCCGGGCCAGGCGCTGCTTGTCGCCCGAGCCCAGCCGTTCGGCGGTTTCCGGATCGTGTGGGGCCAGGCGCGCGCGCAGGCCGTCGGCGCCCTCGGCTTCGGCGATGTCACGGACTTGGGCGCGGACATCCTCGGGGACGGGCGGAATGGCCGACAGGCCCTGCGTCAGCGCCAGAAGGTAAAGCCCCGTGCCGCCAACAATGACGGCGCGCTTGTTCTTCTTCTGGAGCACGCGGATCTTGGCCCGCGCCTCTTCCAGCCACTGGCCGGTGGAATAGCGCTCGGCCGCGTTGACGTGTCCGAACAGGTGATGCGGCACGCCGCGCATTTCGTCCTCGTCCGGGCGGGCCGAGATGACTTTCAGGTCTCTGTAAACCTGCATGGAATCGGCATTGATCACCTCTCCGTCGAGCCGCCGGGCGACTTCGATGGCGAGGGCGGTCTTGCCGCTGGCCGTGGGGCCATGGATCAGGATAGCCGGATGCATTCCAATAGAGGTAAGGGGTTGTCATCCAGTAGGAAACCCATGAAGACGCGGGAAAACCCGGGAAGACTGACATGAGCCTCAGGATCGTCGCCGTCGCCGCCATGGATGCGGCGAAGCTGGAAGCGGAAGTTTCGGCTGAGCTTGGCCGCGTGGCCCCGTCGCGCGCGCTGGGCAGCGTGGACGGGCTGGTCGCGCTGGAATGGCAGCTGCCGGGCGATCAGGACCAGGCCGCCCGCATGCGGGCCCGGCTGGCGGAGCGGGGCCACCCGGTCGATACCGCCGTGCTGCCGGCCGCAAGCGGCCGCAAACGCCTGCTGATCTCCGACATGGATTCCACGATCATCGGACAGGAATGCCTTGATGAACTGGCAGATTTTGCCGGCTTGAAGGCGGAAGTGTCGGCCATCACCGAGCGCGCCATGCGCGGCGAGCTGGACTTTGAAGGCGCCCTGACAACCCGTGTCGCCATGCTGAAAGGCCTCGGCCTCGACGCCCTGGAACAGGCCTATTCGGAGCGGATCACGCTGAACCCCGGCGCGAAAACGCTGGTCGAGACGATGAAAGCGGACGGGGCAGAAACTGTATTGGTGTCGGGCGGCTTCACCTATTTCACCTCCCGCGTCGCGGCGGCGGCAGGCTTTCACACGCATCGCGGCAACACGCTGGTCGATGACGGCAAGGCCCTGACAGGGGAGGTCGGCCGCCCGATCCTGGGCCGCGAAGCGAAACTGTCCGCGCTGGACGAGTTCGCCGCGGCGAAAGGCATCGGCCGCGACGAGGTGATCGCCCTGGGCGACGGGGCCAACGACCTCGCCATGATCAAGGCGTCGGGCCTCGGCATCGCCTATCATGCCAAGCCTGTCGTGGCCGCCGAAGCCCATGCGTCGATCGAGCATACGGACCTGCGCGCCGCGCTCTTCTTCCAGGGCTATGAGGCGAGCGAATTCCTCGGCTAGGTGTTGGATAAGTCCGGCTTCCGGACAATCACAAACACCCTCTATGGACCTTCTATGGACACTATATAGCGCCCGTTTCGCGTCCTTCCTGCGGTGCGCGGGGCTTACTTGCCAAGGTCGACGCTGAGGAACTGATCGAACCAGCCGGCATCGCCGCGGCGTTTGACGCGGACCAGCAGCGGCTCTGCCGGATTGGCGCGGGCGGCTTTCACCTTTTCCAGCGTATCGGTCACCGTGGCGACACGTTCGAAATTGATCTCGATGATCACGTCGCCGCGCACCAGTTTGCCATAGGCGGGCCCGCGGGCGGAGACGGAGGTGACGACAACGCCTTCGACGTCTTTCGGCACGCCATAGCGGCGGCGGATGTCATCGTCGAGGCTGGAAAGGTCTGCGCCGAGATCATTGGCACTGGCGGGCAGGTCCGGCAGCTGGGTGGTGTCTTCGGGGGTCTCTTCCTGAAGCTCGCCCATGGTGACGGTGAAGGTGCGGGCGCGGCCATCGCGCACCAGACGGACGGGCACGCTCTTGTCGATCGGCGTGTCGGCGATGACGCGGGTCAGTTCCCGCACACTGGCAACCGGCTGGCCGTCGAAGCTGAGGATCAGGTCACCGACTTCCAGTTTCGCCTTGTCGGCCGGGCCGTCATCGGTGATGCGGGTGACGATCACGCCGCCCTTGCCGGAGGCGCGATAGGCGCGGACCAGCGCTTCATCCGCATCCTGAACATTGACGCCCAGCCAGGACCGGCGGATGCGCCCGGACTTGATCAGTTCGCCCGTGATCCGGTTGACGAGGTTCGACGGCACCGAAAAGCCGATACCGACCGAGCCGCCCGTGGGCGAGATGATCGCCGTGTTCACGCCGACGACTTCGCCGCCGAGATTGAACAGCGGGCCGCCGGAATTGCCCCGGTTGATGGCCGCGTCGGTCTGGATGAAATCATCCGAACGTCCGGCATTCAGGTCGCGGTTGCGGGCCGAGATGATGCCGGCGGACACAGAGCCGCCAAAGCCGAACGGGTTGCCGATGGCGATCACCCAGTCGCCCACTTCCGCGGCATCGCTGTCGGCGAAGCTGACATAGGACAGGGGGGTGTCGGATTTCACCTTCAGAACGGCGAGGTCTGTATCCCGGTCCCGTCCGACCAGTTCGGCGTCCAGAACGCGGCCATTGGCGAAATTCACTTCGATCTCGTCTGCCCCGTCGATGACGTGATTGTTGGTCACGACATAGCCGTCGGCGCTGATCACGAAGCCGGAGCCGAGCGAGCCTTCCCGGCGGAAGCCGTCTTCGTCGCGGCCGAAGAAATCATTGAACCGTTCCATCGGCGAGCCCTCCGGAAAGGTGGGCATGCCTTCCGGCGCGACGGTCTTGGATGTGGAGATATTCACCACGGCCGGCATCAGCCGTTTCGACAAGTCACGGAAACTTGCCGGGCGGTCCCTCTGGTCGAGGCCTTCAACCGAACGTGACAGGCTCTGCTGCGCGGCGGCGGGGGCCGCCAGTGGGACGGAAACGAGAAGGGCAAGGGCGGCAAGAGCCGGAAAACGCATGGGACTTCGGCTTCCTCTGCGGGCGGAATAAGGAACTTATTGTATCGCAGACTATGGCGCTTTGCGGGCAAGGCGCAACAGATTCAGCCCAAGTGAACTGCAAGCCAGATCAGCACGATCCCGACGGCCCCGCCGACAAGGCCCGCCATGGTCAGCTCCCGGGTGCTCATCTGTGTGACGAGAACGGCGAGGCGTCGCATGAAGTCCGGGGCGACCGCATAGGCCGCCCCTTCAAGCAGAAACCACATGCCGACACCCGCCAGCAGGATCAGTGGCAGCGTCATGGCCAATTAACTCCCTCAGATCACTTGGAGTTCTTGCGAGCGGCCGCAATGAACTCGTCGCACAGGCCGAGATTTTGCGGGCCGACGACGATCTGCGTGGTGCCTTTCTTCAGCCCCTGTTCGCAAGCGATCAGGGCACGCTGGAAGCGGAAGAATTCGGGATCGCGGCCATAAGCGCTGGCATAGATCTCGTTCCGCTTGGCATCGCCTTCACCGCGGATCTCTTCAGATCTCTGGTTCGCTTCGGCGAGGATCACCGTCTTGTCGCGATCGGCCTTGGCGCGGACGGCCTGGGCCTGCTTGTCGCCATTGGCGCGGATCAGCTCGGCTTCCTGGTTCCGGGCGGCTTCCATGCGGCGGAAGACACGCTCGGAGACGTCCTGCGGCAGGTCCGCCCGGCGGATGCGCACATCGATGATGTCGATACCGCGGCCGGCGATGGAGTCCGACAGGTTCTCCCGGATCTCGTCCATCAGCTTGGCCCGCTGGCCGGAGATGATCTCCTCCGGCAGCTTGTTGGCCAGGGCGTTCCGGATGGCCGTGTTGGTGAACTGCGACAGCTGGTTCTCGGCCACGCGCTGCGTCTGCAGGCGCTGGTAGAAGGCCAGTGGATCAGAGATCTGGTAGCGCACGAAGGCGTCCACGATCAGCTGTTCCTGGTTCGAGGCCAGAACTTCGATGTTGGGAATGTCGAGCCCGATATTGCGGCGGTCATATTTGATGACGTTCTGAACGAACGGCAATTTCATTTTCAGGCCGGCCTGGTTCTGCCCGGGGGCATTGTAGGCGGCCTGCGCCTTACCAACCTGCAGGACGAGGGCCTGTTCGGTCTGGTTGACGATGAAAAAACTGTTCATGCCGACAATCAGCGCCGCGGCGGCGATGATTAGGGCGAAGATACCAAGTCCACGCATGATGAATCGCTCCTATTGGCTGCTGCGGTTGGGGTTGACCGGCAGGTATGGCACCGCGCCGGAGTCGGAATCGAGGATCACCTTGTCGGTGTTGCCAAGGACGCGTTCCATGGTCTCGAGATACATCCGCTCGCGGGTCACCTGAGGTGCCTTGCGGTATTCGTCGAGGATGGAGGTGAAGCGGGCGGCTTCACCGGTCGAATTGGCGATCACCTGCTCGCGATAGGCTTCGGCGTTTTGCAACACCTGCTGGGCCTGGCCTTCTGCACGCGGGATGATGTCGTTGGCGTACTTGTTGGCTTCCTGGATGGCCTTTTCGGCATCCTGCCCGGCATTGACCACGTCGATAAAGGCCTGGCGCACCTGCGCAGGGGCGGCCGCTTCCTGGATTTCGACGTTCTGCACCTGAATACCCGCGCGATAGTCGTTCATCAGGGCCTGCAGTTGGGCCTTCACCTGTTCGGAGATCGTGGTCCGGCCCGTGGTGATGACGTCATTCAGGTCCGATTTGCCGACCACTTCGCGCATCACGCTCTCGGCGGAGGCTTTCAGCAGCTCGCTGCCGCCATCCACGTTGAGGATGAAATTCTCCGGATTGGCCGGATCGTAGAACCAGAACACGCGGAAGCGGACGTCGACGATGTTTTCGTCGCCGGTCAGCATCAGGGCTTCATTGGCGTTGTTGCCGATCTGCGTTTCCTGCTGCTTCTCGGACGGCATGACGACATGCGTCTCGATCGGGGCAGGCAGGTGGAAGTGCAGGCCGGGCGTGAAATTCGTCTGCCACTGGCCGAAACGGAACACAGCGGCGCGCGAGCCTTCGTCGACCACGACGACACCCGTCATCAGCCAGGCAATGAGTGCGATGCCGGCGAGCACAAGGACGCCGAGCGGGCCGAAATTCGGGCCAGAGCCGCCGCCTTTGCGCCGGCCACCGCCGCCGCCATTGCCGCGACCGCGGAAACGCTCCTGCATCCGGCGCATCTGGTCTTCCAGGTCACCGCCGCCATTGCCGCCGGATGGGCGCTTCCAAGGGGAGTTGCCGTCGCCCCCTCCCTTGTCGTCGCCACCGCCGCCCCATGGGCCGCTACCTTTTGTTTTATCATCCCAGGGCATGGCCCCTCCTGTTGCGCGTGTTCGCTTCCATATAGGTGCTTTGCTAATAAGTGCATGCCCTTTTCGGGGCATCAAGGGATAGAGGGTCGCGGTCATGTTCGGTTCCAAGGGGAAAACCCGGCAAAAACAGGCAGATGCAGTCATGAAGGCGCTTGGCAGCCCGGACTGGCTGGAGTCTGTCAGCGTCGATGAGAGCGGCCGCGCCGTGCTGGTGATCGTCGCCGACCCGGCCGATACGGCGGGCGCCGAAGCGCTGCGGATGGAAGCCGAGGGCAAGGCGGGCCTCGTTCCGGGGGTGGAATCGGTCACCACCGTGCTGACCGCAGAGCGCCAGCAGGGGGCCGCGCCCCGCACGCACACGCATGCGCCCGCCGCGCCAAAGGGCCAGCCCAAAGGCCGTTCAGAGCTGCTGAACCTGACCCCGTCGCCGCGCCGCGTGCAAAAAGGCGCGCGCCTGTCGGACGAGGCGATGCAGCAGGGCGCGCCGCAGCGTCAGCAGGGGAGCGTCGCGAAAATCCCCGGCATTTCCCGCATCCTGGTCGTCGCCAGCGCCAAGGGCGGGGTCGGCAAGTCCACCGTTTCGGTGAACCTGGCTGCCGCCCTCGCGAAAACCGGCATGAAAGTCGGCCTGCTGGACGCCGACGTCTACGGCCCGTCCATTCCCACCATGCTCGGCACCCAGGGGGCCGAGCCGAAGGGGTCGAAGAACAAGAAACTGGTGCCGGTCGAGGCGCACGGGCTGAAGACGCTGTCGATCGGCTATCTGTCAGATCCGGATGCGCCGATGATCTGGCGCGGGCCGATCGTCATGTCGGCGATCACGCAGATGCTGAACGATGCCGAATGGGGCACGCCGGAAGATCCGCTGGACGTGCTGGTGATCGACACGCCGCCCGGCACGGGCGATGCCCAGCTGACCATCGCGCAGAAAGTGCCGGTCACCGCCGCGCTGATCGTGACGACGCCGCAGGAAGTGGCCCTCGCAGACGTGCGCCGCGGCGCGGCCATGTTCACCAAGACCGCCGTGCCGGTGATCGGCCTTGTCGAGACGATGAGCTATTTCCAGGACCCGGCCGGCAACAAGCATTACCTGATGGGCCATGGCGGCGGCCAGCGCATGGCCGATGCGCTGGGCCTGCCGCTGCTCGCCGAAGTGCCGATGCTGCAGGCCATCCGCGAAGGCGGCGACAAGGGCGTGCCCGCTGCCATCGGCGATGAAGAAACCGCGCAGGCGTTCCACGAGCTTGCCCGCAAGGTCGCCATCGGCCTCGACACGCTGGAAACCAAGGCGCCACCCGAGATTGTGTTCGAGGATTAGTCCGTCCGGGGCCGGTCTTCGGACATGGCGGCAGGCCTGCCATGTTCCGGGGCCAGCCCCGTTGATCTGCGGCGGCTCAAACCTGGGCGAGGCCGCCATCCACGAACACTTCGCTTCCGGTCATGTAGCTGCTGTCAGCCGAGGCGAGGAAGGCGGCGACCGCAGCGGTCTCGTCCGGCTGCCCCAGACGCTCGAGCGGGCTGGATGCGCCGATCTGCGTCATCACGTCTGAACCGATGTCGCGCATGACCGTTTCGGTTTCCGTGCCGCCGGGTACCAGGACATTGATGCGGATGCCGGTGCCCCGGAGATCCTGCGCCCAGCTGCGGGCGAAGTTCCGGACCGCCGCTTTCGATGCGCTGTAGACGCTGAAGGCGGGCGTGCCTTGTACGCCAGTGGTTGAGCCGGTGAGAATGATGGAACTGCCGGGCTTCAGCAGCGGCAGGGCCTTTTGTACAGTGAACAGAGTACCCTTCACATTGACCCCGAAGGTGCGGTCGAACTGTTCAGGCGTTATGTCGCCGAGCGGTGCCAGATCGCCCAGTCCGGCATTGGCGAACACGATGTCGACCTGGCCGTGCGCCTTTGCGATCGCATCGTACAGGCGGTCGAGGTCTTCCGGATGCGTCACATCGCCAGCGACCGCGTGGGCCTGCGGGCCCAATTCCCGGACGGCCGTATCCAGAACATCCTGACGGCGTCCGAACAGGTAAACGGTGGCGCCGTCCTCAATAAACCGGCGGGCCGTGGCGAAGCCGATCCCGGAACCACCTCCGGTGACGACTGCGATTTTTCCTTCAAGCTTTTTCATGTCCAATCTCCTTTCATGTTGGAGACGGTTAGCTGGGCGGCCACTTACTTTTGGACAAGTATGCACCATTTGGTAAGTATGAAAGAAAATTTGCGAGGCTGAAACGATGAAACCTTTTATCTGCGGACTGGACGCTGCGCTCCGCCTGATCGGCGGCAAGTGGAAACCTCTGATCCTGTTCTTCCTGGCCCGGCAGCCGATGCGGTATGGCGAGCTGAAGCGGAGCATTGAAGGCGTCAGCGACAAGATGCTGATCCAGCAGCTCAAGGAAATGGAATACCACGGCCTTGTGAGCCGCACCGACCACGGCGAAGTGCCCCCGCGCGTGGACTATGCTCTGACACCTCTGGGCAAAAGCCTCAGCCAGACCCTCGTGCCGCTTTGCGAATGGGGCGAACAGCACCAGGGCGCCATCGCCGACGCACTGGCAGACCCGGCCTAGTCCAGCCGCCTGCGCTCGATCTTGTCAGAGCCTGCCGGCAGGACAAACGCCATGCCGTCTTCGCCCATCAGGATCGGGCCGTCGAAGGCTTTTTTCGTGCCCTTCATGAAGGCGGGGTAGAGGAGGCGGCTTGGCTGGGCCGGGACGATGTGGCTGAAGACGAGCAGGCCTGCGCCGGCCTCGCTGGCCACTTCCGCGGCCTGGACGGGGCTGGTGTGGTAATCCGGAATGTCGTTCATGATCTTTTCCAGACGCTTGGCGCCGAGCGTGTCGAGCCGGCTGGCGACCTCGCCGACCATTTCATCGTTCAGCGCCTCGTGCACCAGCACGTCCGTGCTCCGCGCCAGATCGATCAGGGCCTGATCCTTCTTCGTGTCGCCCGAAATCGTCACCGAGCGGCCCTTGTAGTCGAAGCGGTAGGCGACCGCCGGATGCACCGGGCTGTGGTCCACCGGCACGGCGGTGATGATCAGGCCGTCCCGCTCATAGACGCGCACGGCGCCGCCATCGGTGGTGAAGGGGAAGGCTTCTGCGCCTGCACCGGACGGCGGCACGACCTCGGCCCCATGATGCGCGATGCGGTAGACCGCATCCTGCGCATAGGCCTCGTTGAAGCCCGCCGCGACCCGTTCCACACCTTCCGGGCCGTAGAGGGCCAGCGGCGTATCGGCCCCGCCCGCGGCCCAGTGCTGCAGCATGACCTCGCCGAGCCCGTCGATATGATCGGAATGGAAGTGCGTCAGGAACGCCGCCTCCACCCGGCCCCAGGGCAGGGAGAACTCACCGAATTTCCGGCCGGAACCTGCACCCGCATCGACGATGAAGACACGATTGCCTGCCGCGACGACCGTCATCGGGCCGGCCCGGTTCGGGTCAGGCAGGGGGGAGCCGGTGCCGACCAGGACGACCATCAGGCCATCCGGGACGTCTGCCAATGCGCTTTTCCCGGCATTCTTCTTGACCGCGCTCCTGAAAGCCATTTCTCCGATCTGTACACTGAATACGGTGCGGGCAACTGCCCCGGTCACCAATAGCAGCGCCAGAATAACCAGAACCGGCCTCAGGTATCGCATTGTCGTCCCCCAGCCTGACAGGTCAGGCGTTGAAATTGAGTGTCAGGCCGGGTTCCGGCCATCGGCATTTGATCAGGTTTCCCGTCCCCGACAGCGTGATGTAGGCATCGCGCATGTCGTCTCCGCCAAAGGCGATATTGGTGACCAGCAGGTCCGGGAAGGCGATGTGGCTGAACTCACCTTCGGGTGTGATCGTGGTGATGCCGCCATTCAGGATGGTTGCTACACAGACATTCCCGGCCGCGGTCATGCCGAGGCTGTCGAAATATTGCAGGCCGGGCATGGTGGCGACGACGCGGCCGCCATTCAGCGGGCTGGCTGGCTTGATCACGCCGGGGCTTTCCAGGTCGAACGCCCACATGCGGCCGGTCATCGTGTCGGCCATGTAGACGGTCTGCTCGTCAGGCGAGAGGCCGACGCCATTGGGGCTGGAATAGTGGAAGTCGAGCTCCTTCGCTTCGCTGGCGCCCTTCGCCAGGAAGTAAAGCCCGCCAAAGTCGCGGTGACGGGAATAGGTCTTGCCATGGTCAGTGAAGTAGAGATTGCCGGCCTTGTCGAAGACGAGGTCGTTCGGGCCGGTCAGCTTGTTGCCGTCCACCGTGTCCAGCACGCGCTCGACCTTGCCGGTCGACAGGTCGACCCGTTCGATGCGGCCGCCATCATAGTCCGGCGGGCAATTGCCGGGGATCAGCATGCCGTCCTGTTCGTGATAGAGGAAGCCGCCATTGTTGCAGACCCAGAGCGCGCCATCCGGCCCGATGGCGAGGCCGTTGGGGCCGCCGCCGGGCGTCGCGATCACTTCGGTCTTGCCGCCATCCCAGCAGCGCGTGATGCACTTCTTCTCGATCTCCACCACGATGATGGAGCCGTCGGCCATGACGACCGGGCCTTCCGGAAAGCGGAGACCGCTCGCGACTGTTTCATATTCCATGTTTTTCCTCCCATAGAAGGAGGCCACCCTATGCGCGTGTCAGCGAAACTGCAATCTGGCAGTCAGAGTGTCAAATGTTTTCGCAGGCAGGCCCGTCAGGACCGGGGCGAGACCGCCAATTGCCGGTCCATGCGCACAATGGAAAACGCATGGTCGTTGCCGTCACCTGCCGGGTAGCTGGCCAGGGTCTCGCTGGACCACTCGCTCCCGCGCAGCTCGGGGAAGAAGACATCGCCTTCGGGATTGGCGTCGACTTCGGTCATGAAGATCCGGTCGGCATAGGGCAGGGCAAGGTCGTAGATCGTGGCGCCGCCGATCACGAAGACGCACCCGGCGCCTTCACGGGCCGCGACGGCCCGGGCGGCATTGATCGCGGCCGGGAAGCTCGAATAGACCCGCGCGCCGGGTGCGTTATAGGTCCAGTCGCGCGTCATCACGATGTTCTCGCGGCCTTTGAGCGGGCGGAATGGCAGGCTTTCCCAGGTCTTGCGCCCCATCAGGATCGGGCAGCCCATGGTGACCTTCTTGAAAAAGGACAGGTCATCCTTCAGGCGCCAGGGCAGGTCGCCCTCATTACCGATCACATTGTTGCGGCCGCGGGCCGCGATAAGGCAGACGTTCAAATTGTCCGGCATGGTGGCAACACCTTTGTTGCGAGGTTCCTGTCGGGTTGAGTTGGGGGTGGGCCCAGCACCGGAAGGTTGTGGCCGCTAGGCGGGCGCAAAAGCAAGGCTTGCAACTCAGTCTCACCTGCCAATAATGCGATCCATTCGGGGAGCTTCGTGATTAATACTTTGATTTCAGTGCTTACGAACGGGCACGCAGAGCAGCTGTTGCCTGCGCTGGTGGCGCTTCTGCTTACATTCAGCGCGATCTGGATGCTCAAGGGGCGCTTCTGGGCCATTATTTACGTGGCCCTGATTCCCTTCCTGAACTGGTCGTTCGGGGTCATTCCCGAGTTCCAGGTCATCGAACCGCATCAAAGCGCCCTGTTCGCGCATGGCGTGTCGCTGCACCCGATGACAATGGTGACGGGCATGGTGTTCGTTGTGCGCGATTTCGTTCAGCGCGAGATGCACCACCGGGTGCTCATCGCCATGGCGCTCGCGGTGGGCTGGTCGTTCTATTACGCCTGGCCGGTGATTGCATTGGCCAGCGGCGTGGCCTTCGCCATTTCCGAAGGCGTGGACTGGCTGATGTTCACCTTCACCAAATACCGCCTGTCGACGCGGATCCTGCTCTCCAGCCTGTTTGCGGCGCCGGTGGACACGACCGTGTTTCTTTACGGCGCAGACCTTGCCAAGCAGATGGAATTCGGGGCCGAGCCTGGCAATTCCCTGCATTTCTGGAACTGGATTGTCTTCGTGATCGGCAAGATGGTCGGGGCGGTGATTGTCTCGGTTGTCATCAGGCGGCGGGAGGACCTTGGCCTGACCGACCCGAAGGAATTGTGACCCGCGCTCAGACTTCCTCGATCAGTTGCGGGCCCTGGTTGCGGACATTGCCGACCGCAGCGCCGACGGGCCAGGCATGCATGGCGTCGGTGGGGTAGGGCTCGAACAGTCTTTCCACCTCCCGCGTGGAAGCGGTCAGCCAGCGCGAATAATTCTGCGGGTCTATGATCACCGGCATCCGCGTGTGCAGCCCGGCCATCAGATCGTTCGGCTGGGTCGTGATGATCGTGAAGCTGTCGATCTCCGACCCGTCGATCATGGCGCGGTCCCACAGGCCCGCAAAGCAGAACCAGCGCCGGTTGCGCAGTCCGATCGCAAAGGGGGTGCGTTTGCCCTTCGGCCCGGTCCACTCATAGAAGCCGCTGGCGGGCACGAGGCAGCGCCGGTGGCGGAACGAGCCGCGGAACGTGTTCGATTCCTGCAGGCCCTCGGCGCGGGCATTGAATGTGGAGAATTTCTTCTCCTTCAGCGGCTGGTGCCACCAGCTGGGCACGAGGCCCCACATGGCCGGCGCCATCTGACGGGATCCGGCCGGGTCCGGCTCTCCCTCCGGTGTCAGGCGGATGATCGGGACATATTGGGTCGGCGCGATATTGTACGCCGCTTCCGGCGGCTCCACGCCGAGCGGCTGGATGATCGACAGGGCTGCGTGATATTCCGCCCAGGTCACGCCATGTCTGAAAAATCGTCCGCACATGCCGGCAGCGTAGAGGTGCCCGGCGCGCCTGCCAATCGCGATCTGACCGCTGCGGGCCTCATCCGGTTAAACCCTTATTGATGAGGCCACTTTAAGCTCCCAGCTAGAGACCAGCACAGACGACAGGAGCGAACATGAGCATGGGAACCAAGGATTTTGCCGCCATTACCGGCTCCATCAGCCAGGGCATTGGCGGGCTGCGGTCCGCTGGCGCCGCAGAGACGGTGAACCAGTTCAACGCCATGTCGAAAGCCGCCCTCGAAGACGGCGCGCTCGACAAGAAGACCAAGGAACTGATCGCGCTGTCCATCGGCGTCGCCAAACAGTGCGACGGCTGTATCGGATTCCACACCAAGGCGCTGAAACGCCTCGGCGCAACCGATGGCGAAGTCGCCGAAGCGCTTGGCATGACGGTCTACATGGGCGGCGGCCCGGCCCTGATGTATGCGGGCGATGCCTGGAACGCCTGGCAGGCGCTGAAGGACTAAGCTGGAGTCATCAGACTGCGACCGGCGCCTTGATGTGAGCGTGGGCCTGGTAGTTCTCGACCGTAAAGTCCTCGAACTCCCAGCCGAACAGGTCCGTCTTGTCCGGATTCATGCGCATGGTCGGCAGGGGCAGCGGCTCCCGCGAGAGCTGCAGCTCCGCCTGTTCGACATGGTTCAGGTAGAGATGGGCGTCGCCGAACGTGTGAATGAACTCGCCCGGCTTCAGGCCGGTCGCGCGGGCCATCATCATGGTGAGCAGCGCATAGGAGGCGATGTTGAACGGCACGCCGAGGAAAATGTCGGCTGAGCGCTGGTAGAGCTGGCAGTTCAGCTTGCCGTCCATGACATTGAACTGGAACAGGCAGTGGCAGGGCGGCAGGGCCATCTCGTTCACATCGGCCGGGTTCCAGGCGGACACGATCAGGCGGCGGGAATTCGGATTGGTGCGGATCTCGTCCAGCACCCACTGGATCTGGTCGATTGTCCGCCCGTCCGGTGCGGCCCAGCTGCGCCACTGCTTGCCATAGACCGGGCCGAGATCGCCGTTCTCGTCGGCCCACTCATCCCAGATCGAGACCTTGTTGTCCTTCAGGTACTTGATGTTGGTATCGCCCTTCAGGAACCAGAGCAGCTCGATGATGATCGAGCGCAGGTGCAGCTTCTTTGTGGTTACCATCGGGAAACCATCTTCGAGGTTGAAGCGCAGCTGGCGGCCAAAGACTGCCCGTGTGCCCGTGCCTGTCCGATCTCCTCGTTCGAAGCCGTTCTCGAGCGCGTCCCGCAGAAGATCGAGATACTGTTGCATGGCTCCGGACTCCTAAGCTTCTCTGGCGTATCGCAAACGAACGGTCTCTAGCGTGATTCCCGTTTGCGCACCTCCCTTGCCGCGCATTCGCCGGGCGGTGCAGGCCGCGGCGGGACCTGCATGGTTAAATCAGCTTTGCAGGCAAACGGGAAATTCACCAGCAAAACAGAACCGCCACGCAATCAAAAGCGTGCATTCTTTTCCAAAATCCGGGTGGCGGAGCTGGAAAAATGCATTCTCGAATGAAGATTCTGCAACAATTTGTGCGTCGGTATCAGCAGGATACCGGCGGTAACATCATGGTGCTGATGGCCCTGATTATCGTGGCGATCATGGGGCTGGCCGGCTTTGCGATCGATCTGCGTTTCACGATCTCGCAGAAGGAAAAGGTCCAGTATGCGCTGGATTCAGCCGTTCTGGCGGGCGCGCTGGAACGCCAGAAAGGCAAGACCGAGACGGAGGTGATCGCTGAAGTCCGCGAATATGCCGGGGCCCTGATCGACATGCAGGGCGGCGGCATGACCTGTTCGGCGATTGGCGTTGTGATGGACGATGTCAGCGAAGACATCTCCGCAAACATTTCCTGTGCGCAGCCGACATTCATTTCGCAGATCATGGGCCGGGATCATCTGGACTTTAACGTATCGACCACATCGACCTATTCGGTCGGCAAGGTGGACGTGGCGTTCGTCTTCGACGTTTCGGGCTCGATGAACAGCTATAACCGCCTGTCGCTTCTCAAGACGGCCGCCAATGCGGCGTTCGATACGCTGCTGCCGGACGATATGCCGGACGACAAGACAATCCGTATCGCGATCACGACCTACAACAATGCCGTCAATGCCGGATCCTATATCAATTCGGTCACCGACGGCGTGTCGCTGGCGGCAGATGCCTCCAATATTGCCGCATCGGCGAATTTCAATTCGTACAATGGCAAGCGGATGTACGACTCGTCGACCGGCAAGCGGTTCTTCTATTACCAGACAGGCACCTGCACGGATTACGGGTATTGCGACCAGTACTCCAACTGGGACTGGGATCCGGCCCGGCGCAACTATTCCGATGTTTCGGTGCCGTCTTCCTGTGTCTATGAACGGACAGGCAGCCAGGCCGACACGGATGCGGCGCCCGGCTCGCTCGCCTGGATCGGCGCGGCCAATCCGGAATGGTATTTCAGCTACAGTGACCGCAACAAGTATCGCGGCTGGCAGGAAGTCGCCTATGGCGGCGCCAACAGCAATACCGGTGCGTTTCGTAACAATTATGCCACATGCCGCGATTCCGGACCTGTTCCGCTGACGGACAACAAGGCGTCGCTGAAAGCGCATGTGAACAGCCTGACGGCAGGCGGTGGCACCGCGGGCCATCTCGGCATCGCCTGGGGCTGGTACCTGATCTCGCCGAAATGGTCGTCGATCTGGCCGACGGAGTCCAAGCCGTGGAACTATGATGAGGTGAACGCCACCAAGGCCGTGATCCTGATGACCGATGGTGACTTCAACCGCGAACATCCATCCGCCGCCAAGGATTCGTTCCATCAGGCCATGGACCTGTGCGATCAGATGAAATCCTCGCCGTCCAAGGTGACCATTTACACGGTCGGCTTCCAGGTGCCCGATAGCGTGCAGAAAACCGGTGACGGACGCACGATCCTTGAATACTGCGCCACCAGCCCCGCCTTCGCCTATTCGGCGGCGGATGGGGACCAGTTGCTGCAGGTGTACAAGGAAATCGCCCAGTCGATCGCTGACCTGCGCATCAAGAGCTAGGCCCTAGTTTTCCGCGGTCACCGTGCCGTCTGCCACGTGCAGGGCCTGGGCACGGTCGCCGAAACTGTCGAACAGGAATTTCTCCGTGCCGGTCAGCCAGGCCTGGCCGCCGAGGGCGCAGATCTCGTCGAACAGGGCTGCGCGCCGGTCGGGGTCGAGATGCGCGGCGGCCTCGTCCAGCAGGAGAAGCGGCGGCGGCCCGTCGCGTTCCGCCTTGAGCGCAGTTGCCGAGGCGAGGATCAGCCCGATCAGCAGGGCCTTCTGCTGCCCGGTCGAGGCGTCTTTCGCCGGGGCGCCTGTGGGGCGGTGAATAACGGCGAGGTCAGAGCGGTGCGGACCTTCCAGCGTGCGGCCGGCGGCCATGTCCCGGCGGCGGGAGGTGCGCCAGGTCTCGGCAAGCATTTCGAAAATCGACTTGAAGTCGTCGCCCCGCGTGGCGGCCTGTTCGGCGGCGCCTTCGAGGGAAATATCCGCCTTGGGAAAATGCCCTTCCGGCCGGGCTTCGATCGCGGCCTGCAGGGAGTCCATGACGTGCGCGCGATTGATCGCGATCTCCGCTCCGCTTTCGGCAAGGCGCGTTTCAATCGCATCGGCCCAGGCCGGGTCGACATGGCCGCGTTCCAGCAGGGCATTGCGCTCGCGCATCGCCCGCTCATAGCGGCTGGAGGCGCTGGCATGTGACGGCGTGTGGGCCAGCACCAGCCGGTCATAGAAGCGCCGCCGGTCACTGGCACTGCCGCGGAAGACGCCGTCCATGTTCGGGGTCAGCCAGACGATGCGGACAATCTCGGCCAGTTCGGTCGCCGTGGAGGGGGCCCCGTCGAGGCGCACAACGCGTTTGGAACTGCCCCCGGAAGTGTCCAGCGTCACGCCGACCTTGTGCTCATCGGCCAGGGTTGCCGCCACCGTCCAGCTGCCGGCAGAGCCCGAGCGCGCCATGTCCGGCAGGGTGGAGGACCGGAGGCCCCGGCCCGGGCCCAGCTGGCTCACGGCTTCCAGAAGGTTCGTCTTGCCCGCGCCATTGGCGCCATAGAGGCAGACATGCCGACCATCCAGCGGCAGGGTGAGGGACGCATAATTGCGGAAATCCGTGAGCGACAGTCTCGTTAAGGCGGTCATGTCGTCAGGCGGCCATAGTGTGGGGCGTCATCATCCTCAGGAGTCTGGCCGCTCCTTGTCAGGAAATCAGACGCGCAGCGGCATCAGCACATAGCGGGCCGAGTCGTCGGACGGGTCCAGAACGAGGGCGGGGGAGGCCGGATCATTGAACATGAACTCGGCTTCCGGAGCCTCGATCTGACCGGCGATGTCGAGCAGGTATTTGGCGTTGAAGCCGATTTCCATCGGTTCGTCGCCATACTCGGCTTCGAGTTCCTCATTACCGGCACCGGTCTCGGCGTGGTTCACCGCGAGGACCAGCTTGCCTTCCGACAGGGACAGTTTGACAGACCGGGACCGCTCTGCCGAAACGGTCGACACGCGGTCGACCGCCGCTTCGAACGCCTTGTTGTCGATCGTCAGCTTGCGCGTGTTGCCCTTCGGAATGACGCGGCCATAATCCGGGAACGAACCATCAATGAGTTTCGACGTCAGCGTGGCGCGGCCGGCGCGGACGACGATCTTCGTATCCGACACCTCAATGTCGACCGGGCCATCCAGCCCGTCGATCAGGCGGCGGGCTTCGCTCACGGCCTTGCGTGGCACGATTACGCCTTCCAGCCCGGCAGAGCCGTCCGGCGCCTTCGCCTCGGCCAGCGCCAGGCGGTGGCCGTCGGTCGCCACGGCGCGCAGCACCGGCTTGCCATCGGCATCGTCGGTCGTGTGCAGGAAGACACCGTTCAGATAATAGCGCGTTTCCTCGGTCGAGATCGCGAAACGGGTCTTGTCGATCAGGCGGACGAGATCCTTGGCGTCGAGCGCAAACTTGATGGCGCTGTCATCGGACGTCATGGTCTGGAAGTCGGAAGCCGGCAGGGTGGGCAGCTCGAAATGCGAGCGGCCTGCCTGGATCGACAGGCGCTGGTTCTCGGGTTGCAGTTCCAGCTCGACCTCGGCGCCGGCGGGCAGTTTGCGCACCACGTCGAACAGCGTGCCGGCCGGGGCCGTCACGGCGCCTTCGCTGGCCACCTTGGCCGGGGCGCTGTCGACCGCTTCGATGTCGAGGTCGGTCGCGGTCAGCCGCAATTCGTTGCCTGAGGCCTGCAGCAGCACGTTGGACAGGATCGGGATCGTATTGCGCCGCTCGACCACGTTTTGCACGTGGGAGAGTGCGTTGAGGAGGTCGCCGCGTTCGATCGTCAGTTTCATCGTGTTTCCGTCCATCCCGGGCAACGCTGCCGCTGCCCGCTAAACCCTGTTGCGTCTGCCTGCTGGTCTGTCCCGTCGATACATGCCGATGGAATCAGCCCGCTCCCGGGAAGGGAACGGGCTGAGAACACTTAAACATCCATACGAAAAAGCCAAGCGTTGATCGCGGTCCCGGCTCAATCAGTTCGTTAATGGTTGCCGGTGGCCTGCAGTTCGAGGATCGCAGCAGCCACGCGTGCGATGTCGGCGGCCAGTTCCGGATCCTTGGGCAGGGCCTTGGTCAGCTTCCGGTGTGCATAGAGCACGGTGGTGTGGTCACGCCGCCCGAAGGCACGTCCGATCTGCGGGAAGGACTTATGGGTCTGCTCCCGGCACAGATACATGGCGATCTGGCGTGGATAGACGACTGTGCGGGCCTTGGACGGGCTTTCGAGGTCGGCCTTCGAGACGTTGAAGACTTTCATCGCCGCCTTTTTCACCAGTTCGATCGTCGGGGCGCGCACTTCACCTTCCATGCGGCGGATGACCCGTTCCAGCATGTCGGATGTCGGCGCCATCGTGCCGAAGCCTGCCTCGGTGAAGAGGTTCCAGACAGCGCCGGTCAGTTCCCGGCCGGGGCCGCGGATGCCGGTATGGATCCGCTCGATCAGCGCCTCGTCCAGCACGAAGTCCGGATGGGCCTCTGCGATGTGGCGGGCCAGGCGGCGGATGATCTCGCGCCGCATGTCCTCGTCCGGCAGCTCCACCTCAACCACGGTGGCGCCTTTCAGCTCGCTCATCATCCGCGGGGAGAAGCCAGCCAGTTCGCCCGGTGTCTTGTCTCCGGCGAGGACGACATTACCGCCCTGTCCGGTGACTTCACGGATGTTCTGGAACAGCTCGGTCTCCGTTCCCGGCTTGCCGGAAATGCGGTGCAGATCGTCGATCAGCAGGATGGAGGCCGCCCGCAGGCGCTTTTTCAGGGCGCTCGTGTCCTTGGCCTTCACGCCGTCCGTATAGGCGGAGAGGAATTCCTCTGCCGTCAGGTACACGACCGTGGCGTCCGTATTGGTTTCCAGCGCACGGGTGCGCAGCGCCAGCAGCGTGTGCGTCTTGCCGGTGCCCTGCGGGCCGGAGATCAGGTGAACCTGTGTCCCGACCGGCTGGCCATCGGCCACGCGTTTGGCCAGTTCCACCGAAATCGCGTTCGATTTTCCGGTCACCAGCGTCCCGAACGTCATTTCCGGCGCACCGGAGGAGGGACGCGGCCCGCTGGTCGGTGTCCCGCCATCATTGCCGCCGGATCCGCTTCCGGCCCCGCCTGCAGCCGCTTCCGGCGTCGCGTCGGCCCACGGATCCTCGACGATCGTGCGCAGGTCTGCGCCTGCTTCTTTCCAGCAGACCAGCCGGATATCGCGCCGGACGTCGTCATGCTCCTTCCAGATACGCTGGAGGATATGACGGTGATCCGCGGACACACGATCATAGGAAAGGCGATCCCGTGCAGCGATCACGATCTTGCCGTCAACTTCTGCGATCAGTTTCAGATCGGTGATCCACCGTTCGAAATCCGCAGTGGAGAGGACCTCCTTGAGATGTTCCCGGACGGCTTGCCAGATGGCCTGGCCGGGAAGGCTGGAGATCTTCTTGTTGGTATTTGAATCTACGCTGGCTGGAGTGTCAAAGAGTCTGTTTCGGTCCATGCCGAGCCCCATTTTTTTGTTATCTGTTACAGCCACCAAACCGGCACGCAACACCCCTGTCCAGTTACCCGAAACTGGCCCCGAAAATACTCCGTACAGGGATGTTTATCGTTGGTAAACTCAAGGTACCGACGGGCGGTTTCAAAGACAAGTGTATCTTTTTTTGTACGGCCGTGATTGGCGTGTTGACTCTTTCCACAGCACCCTTGTGAGGGGAAAAAACCTATATGGCACAACGGTTTTTTATTCCCGACAAAGCCTGCATTTTTTTTGAAGTGAGTCTTTGCGTACAAAGGTTCACTTTTGTTCTGTCAACACGGATTCATCAATATTGGCTGTGTAATTCTCATCAAAAACAGGAAATATTTTGGAACGGTTTCAGGACTTCCCGTGATCGTGCATTCGTGCAGGGGGCGAGGCGGCGAGACCTGCATAATCGCATTTCTGTAGGTTGTTCGATCATATCCGTGACACTCAAGCGGGCAGTCGCTGACCATGAATTGGGCGCAGGGAAATAAAAGACGGAAAGCGAATGCCGGGCAAGAAAAAACCCGCCGGGCGAGAGGCCGGGCGGGTTTGTTTCTTGCCGGTGGTCCGGCCCGAATGTTTAAAGCGGCTGGCCTCAGGCCATCGACTTAACACGGGCAGCCAGGCGCGAGACTTTTCGCGCAGAAGTGTTCTTGTGCATGACGCCTTTGGTGACGGCACGCATCAGCTCTGGCTGGGCAGCCTTGAGCGCATCTGCGGCAGCGGTCTTGTCGCCCGAGGCAATGGCTTCTTCGACCTGACGGACGAATGTGCGCACGCGCGAACGCCGGGCCTTGTTGACCTCGGTGCGCCGCTCGATCTTGCGGACCATTTTCTTGGCGGAACGGGTATTAGCCATATCAAACTCCTGTTGCCCGAGGGGCGACCCTCAGGCTGAAGGCGCGGAGATACATAAAGGCCGGTTGGGCGTCAACCGGAGAGTCCCGTCCAGGGCGGGAAAAATGCATCTGGCCGTCCTTGTTCTTACTTGTCGCGGAAATGCGCCGACCGTTTTTCAACATAGGCGGCCATGCCCTCTTTCTGGTCCGAGGTCGAGAAGAGGGACTGGAAGAGACGCCGTTCGAACTGGATGCCCTGCGAGAGCGGGGTCTCGTAGGCATAGTTCACGGCTTCCTTGGTCATCATGGCGCCGGCCATGGGCATCGAGGCGATGGTGCGGGCGAGGCTGCGTGCCTCGTCCATCAGGTCCTCGGCCTTCACGACCCGGCTGACCAGCCCGAACCGTTCGGCTTCGCCGGCATCCATCAGGCGGCCGGTGAGGCAGAGTTCCATCGTTTTCGACTTGCCGATGGCGCGTGTGAGGCGCTGCGTGCCGCCTGCGCCGGGCATCACGCCGAGACGGACTTCCGGCTGGCCGAACTTGGCATTGTCGGCCGCCAGGATGATGTCGCACATCAGGGCCAGTTCGCAGCCCCCGCCGACGGCATAGCCCGAGACGGCAGCGATGATCGGCTTGCGCAGGCGGGCCGTCCGCTCCCAGTTCCGGGAGATAAAGTCCTCATAATAGGACTCCGGGAAGGTCTTGTCCTTGATTTCATTGATGTCGGCGCCGCCGGAGAAGGCCTTTTTCGTGCCGGTCAGGATGACACAGCCGACCTTGTCTTCCTTGTCGCAGCGGTCGAGCGCGCTGGTCAGGTCGTTCATCAAGGCTTCGGACAGCGCATTCAGCGCGTCCGGGCGGTTCATCTGGATCACCGCAACGCCGGTATCCTCGTCAAACTCTGTAAGAAGCGTATCGTAGGGCATGGAAAGGGTATCCTTTCTTTGGCCGCAAAACTGTCCACGGGACAGCACAGGGGCCCAGTATGATGATGTCTTGGTTAAGAAGGGATTGGCATGGCCGGACGGGCCGGCGGGTACCTCGTGTGGTTAACCGTGCATTACGGGCCGGTCATGAATTCGAGGGGCGCGCTATAACGCCGCTGGATCGGCTTGTCACCCCATGGCGGCAGAATGCGGATGGAGCGTTCATTTTGCCCTGCGGCGGCGCAAACCCTGTGCTAGTCTCGTGCGTACACTCTATATGAGTGACATGAGCGACACATCCGGCCCGTCTGGCGGCCCACCCTCCGATCCTGAGCGCAACCGTCTGACGGGGCGGCTGACCCGCACGGCGAAAGTCGGGGCGAACCTGTCCGGCGCAGGGCTGACCTTCGCGGCGCAGAGCCTGTTTGGCGGCGACCAGGGCGACGAGAAGATCGCAAAGGCGCTGGCCGCGGCCCTCGGCAAGTCGAAAGGCCCGCTGATGAAGGTGGCGCAGATGCTGTCCACCGTGCCGGACCTCTTGCCCGAGAAATACGCCGCCGAGTTCGCCCAGCTGCAGGCCGAGGCCCCGGCCATGGGCTGGCCCTTCGTGCGCCGCCGCATGCGGGCAGAGCTGGGCGGAGACTGGCAGGGCCGGTTCGCAGACTTCGGCCACGAGGCGTCACACGCCGCCTCCCTCGGCCAGGTCCATGCCGCGACGCTGCATGACGGCCGCAAGGTCGCCTGCAAGCTGCAATATCCGGATATGGCCAGCGCCGTGGAGAGCGATGTCGGCCAGCTCAAGACCGTGCTCGGCCTCTTCAAGCGCATGGACGGCTCGATCGACCCGACCGCGATGGTGGAAGAGATTACCGACCGCCTGCGCGAGGAGCTCGATTACGCCCGCGAGGCCAAACACATGGAACTCTACGCGCGCATGCTGGCGGAGAAGGACTTCGTGCAGGTGCCCGAACCGGTAGAGGAGCTCTCCACGCCGCGCCTCCTGACCATGACCTGGCTGACCGGCCAGCGCCTCACCGCGTTCGAGGACGCCCCGCAGGAGACGCGCAACCATATCGCCGAAATGCTGTTCTGGACCTGGTGGGGCCCGATGAACACCTACGCCGTGATCCATGGCGACCCGCATCTCGGGAACTATCAGGTGACCGGGGAGGGGACGGGCCTCAACCTGCTCGACTTCGGCTGTATCCGCGTTTTCCCGCCGGTCTTTGTGGAAGGCGTCGTCGATCTCTATCGCGCCCTCCAGAAAGAAGACTTCGACGCGACCTATGCGGCCTATGAGAAATGGGGCTTTGACGGCCTGTCGAAAGAGCTGGTCGAAGTGCTGAACATCTGGGCGCGCTTCATCTATGGCCCGCTGCTGGACGACCGCGTGCGCAGTGTCGCCGATGGTGTGACGTCCGGGGAATATGGCCGCAAGGAAGCCTTCGCCGTCCGCAAGCTCCTGAAGGAGAAGGGCCCGGTGAAGATCCCCCGCGAGTTTGTCTTCATGGACCGCGCCGCCATCGGCCTCGGCGCCGCCTATCTGCGCCTCGGGGCGGAGCTGAACTATTGCCGCCTGTTCGAGGAAAGCCTTGAGGGCTTCTCCGTGGAGGCGGTCGCAAAAAGACAGGCCGACGCCCTGAAAGCCGCCGGCCTGAACTGAAGCGTGTGGGGCGAGAGCCCTAGGTCATCTTGAACTTGATCGGGATGCTCTTCGGTCCGGAGACGAAGTTCGCCTGCACACGGCTTGGCGTACCGTTCAGTTCGACCGATTGCAGGCGCGGCAGCAGCTCTTCCCACAGGATGCGCATTTCCATCCGGCCGAGGTGCTGGCCGAGGCAGACATGCGCGCCATAGCCGAAGGCGACATGCTTGTTGGGTGAACGGTCGATCCTGAAGCTGTAAGGATCGTCGAACACGTCCTCGTCGCGGTTGCCGGACGGATAGGCCAGGAACAGCCAGTCATTCTTCTTGATCTGCTTGCCGTGGACCTCGGTGTCGGCGGTCGCCGTGCGCATGAAGTGCTTCACCGGCGTTTCCCAGCGGATGGATTCTTCCACCATGGACGGGATCAGCGAGAGATCGTCCTTCAGTTTACGGAACTGGTCCTGGTTTTCCGCCAGCGCCCAGAGCGCGCCGCCGGTTGTGTTGGAGGTCGTGTCATGCCCGGCCGTCGCGGCGATGATATAATAAGACATGGCTTCGAGGTGGCCGAGCGGCTTGCCGTAGACTTCACCATTGGCGATCACGCTGGCGAGGTCTTCGCGCGGATTCTTGCGGCGGTCTTCGGTCATTTCCACGAAATAGGTGAAGAAGTCCGCGACCGTGGCCTGGATGTTGGCGAGGCCGGTATCGGAGTCGGTGACTTCTGCGCCCGAGCGGTTCACTTCCGGATCCTGCGCGCCGAACAATTCCTGCGTCAGCTTCAGCATGCGCGGTTCGTCAATCTCCGGCACGCCCAGCACTTCCATGATGACGTGCAGCGGATAGAGGAATGCCACGTCGCGGGCGAAGTCGCACTCGGTGCCCTTGTCGGCCATCTTGTCGATGAAGCCGCGGGCGATCTCGCGGATGCGGTCTTCCAGCTTGCGCAAATTCTGCGGCATGAACCAGGCCTGCGTCAGGCGGCGGTACTGCATGTGGTCCGGATTATCCATCTGGACGAGCGAGCGGAGCAAATTGGGCGAGCCGCCCATCATCTCGCGGACTTTCTTGTCCGTCTCGATATTGGTCAGCGTCGCGGAGCGGTCTTCATTATGGAAGAGGTCGTTCTGCTTCTCGATGTTCTGGATGTCGGCATGTTTGCTGACCACCCAGAACGGGTCGAACCCTTCGATCTCGGCCACATCCAGCGGGGCATTCTTGCGCAGCCAGGCAAAGGCTTCGTGCGATCGGTCCCAGTCGGCATAGGCCTTCGGATCAACAACGGCTTCGGCGATATGGGCGGGTATGGTCATGCGTTCCTCCGGTCGTGGGAGCGGCTTTTGGCTCCCGGTTGGAACAGGCTCTAACATATACTTGCTATACAGCCAACAAATATGTTAGGCGGAGCCATGTCAGAAGCGCCCACAGCCTCGCCGACCGATCCCGCCGCCCCGGACAGTGGCCGGCTCACACAGGCCGAACGGCGCGAACGGTCCGAGCAGGAATTGCTGGAAGCGACGATGCGGGTGGTGTCCGCAAATGGCGTGGCCGCGGCCACCTTCGATGCCATCGGGAAAGAGGCGGGCTACTCCCGCGGGCTGGTGACGCAGCGCTTCGGGTCCAAGGACGGGCTGATCCGCAGCCTCATCAGCGCCCTGCATGGCTGGCAGCGGGACGCGCTGGATGAGGCGGATGTGGAGCGCATGGACGGCCTTTCCGCCTTGTGTGCCTTTGTCGACCTGCACTGCCGGTCGCTGGACGGGCGGGAGGAAGACAAGGCGTATTACATGCTGCTGGCCGCGGCCGTGGCCGACCGGCTGGAAACCCGCGCCGCCTTTGCCGAGTCGCACGAGGTCGAGCGCGTGCTGATCCGCGGCCTCATCGAGCGCGGGCAGGCCGAAGGCAGCATCCGGAAAGATGCCGATGCCGATGCCACCGCCCTGATGGCGGGGTGCGCCCTGATCGGCATTCGCATGCAAAACATGATCGACCCGGGCACGGAGATCGCACCGATACGGGATTCACTGATCCAGTCGCTGCGCGCCCGCCTGGCGCCGGTCCGAGGAGGAGGGAAGGAATGAGCGAGGCACCCTACAAGGTCTGGCAGTGCCGCACCTGCGGCTATATTTATGAAGAAGAGCATGGCGACCCGACCGAGGGGCTTGCGCCCGGCACCCGTTGGGCCGACATTCCGGAGGATTGGGTCTGTCCGCTCTGCGGCACGCCGAAATCGGACTTTGACATGATTGAGCTCTAGGGCCTTCGCCCTCACGGGCCAGAGGGACGCAAGACTCAATTGACCCGCCTTCGCTCAATGGTCTGGACGGCAATCATTATCGCCGTCGCCTACCAGTTTTTCGTGATCCTGCCGGCGATTGTCGTTCACGGCATGATGCCCGACATGTCGATCATCGTGCTGTCCGGAATTGCGAACGTCCTGACGGTGATGGCGGTCTATGGATATCTGAAGGTCCAGGGCGTGGCCGACGAGGTTGCCGAACCGGGCGACATGAACCTGATCGTCGTGCTGATCGCTGTGGCGGCCGCGATTGTTGCGATCGCCCTGACAACATTCCTGGCCGGCTTGCTGGCGACGATGTTCGGGCCTCAGGGTCTGAGCGTCAGTGACGGGTTCACCCATCAGCTGCAGACGGCCTCACGGGCGGAGCTGTTCTTCACAATCGTGCTGGTCGCCCCGTTTGCGGAAGAGTTCATCTATCGCGGCCTGGTCATGGGCGTCTTGCTGGCGCGTGGCTGGGCGCCGCTGCCGGCCGCGGGCCTGTCGGCGATGATCTTCGCCCTTCAGCACATACAATATGGCTGGATCGGGATTCTGGTCGTGCTGGTTTATGGCGTGATGCTGGGCCTGCTGCGCGTCGCGAGCGGCGGACTGTTCCTGCCGATCATGGCCCATTTCTTCATCAATCTCATCTCGCTGACGATGTGACGCGCCCCTTCGCAAGGGGAGGGCTGGCAAATCCTGTCTGACGGCGCTAAGCGGACGTAATGACTGACGATCTTTCACGCAACCAGACTTTCGACCTGCCGGACGGCTACCAGATTTTGCCCTGGCACCGGGGCTTCGGCCGCCAGGTGGGCCCGCTGTTCGAGAAGCGGGACGAGACGGGCCTCACCCGCGCCTTCCGCGTCGAGGAACACCACACCAACGGCATGATGAATGCCCATGGCGGCATGCTCATGACCTTCGCCGACATGGCGTGGGGCGCAGCGGTCGAAAAGAACGACGATACCTGGTGGGTCACCGTGCGCCTGATGTGCGATTTCCTGTCCGGCGCCAAGCAGGGCAGCTTTGTCGAGGGCAAGGGCCACGTGATCGGCCGGCAGGACGATGTGTTCACGGTCGAGGGCAAGATCTGGGCGGACGACAAGCTGCTGATGCGCGGCACGGGCATTTTCAAGGTGATCGAGCGCCGGGACGGGCAGGAGAAGCCGTTCACGCGCCAGACCGAGAAGGCCTGACCGAAAAGGCCTGACCAAAAGGCATGACCGGGAAGGCCTGACCTTTCGGTTGACTTTGCGCAGGCGCCCCCGTATCGGCCTTTTCGTAATGAACACAGCACTGCACCACCATCATCACCATTCGTGACGCGCCGATGAGGCGCGAACCGGTCCGGCTGCGCCTCTGCTAAAGTGTTCCCCCCAAGAACCAGACCAGACGAGGCAAGCCACAGCCGGGGCGTGCCTGATGTTGACGTGTCGCCTTCCAATCCGGACCAGCACCGACTATGCGGTGCGCAAACAGGACTAAGAGCGACCCCATGAGTGACAAAGACAGCCAACCTCTCTCTGGCAAGGATCTCGCCCGCAAGCCGCGCGGCTTTCCCGACAAGCGCGAGGGCCTGATCCATGCCCAGGCCGACCTGGTCGGCAAGGTCACCGCGATTTACCGCCAATGGGGCTTCGAGGCGCTGGACACCGGCGCGTTCGAATATGCCGATGCGCTCGGCAAGTTCCTGCCGGATGACGACCGCCCGAACGCCGGCGTGTTTTCCCTGCAGGATGATGACGAGCAATGGATGGCCCTGCGCTACGACCTGACGGCCCCGCTGGCCCGGTTCGTGGCCGAGGCCGGCCAGTCGCTGGGCAAGCCGTTCCGCCGCTACGCCGCCGGGCCGGTCTGGCGCAACGAGAAGCCGGGCCCCGGCCGGTTCCGCGAATTCTGGCAGTGCGATGCCGATACAGTCGGGGCACCGGGCTTCCACGCCGATGCCGAGATGATCGCCATGGGCGCCGAAGCCTTGCGCGCGGTCGGCATGGAGACGGGCGAGTTCGTGATCCGCGTGAACACCCGCCGCCTGCTGAACGGCGTGCTGGACGGGGTTGGCGCATCGAGCGCCGAGACCCGTCTCGCCATTCTGCGTGCGCTCGACAAGCTGGACCGTCTCGGATCGTCCGGCGTGGCCGACCTGCTCGGCAAGGGCCGCATGGACGACAGCGGCGACTTCACCAAGGGCGCCGGGCTCGGGGCGGATGAGGTGAAGACCGTGCTGGCCTTCGCCGAAGCCGGCGCGAAGACGCGGGCCGAAACGCTGGCCAATCTCTCGAAAGCGACGGGGTCGACGGAAGAGGGCAAGGCGGGGCTCGCCGAACTGGAAGCCATCGCGCTCGCCCTCGATGCGCTTGGCGCGCCGGAAGGCGATGTCGTGATCGACCCGTCGGTCGTGCGCGGCCTCGAATATTACACCGGCCCGGTCTATGAGGCCGAGCTTCTGCGCGAAGTGACCGGCGACGATGGCAAGACCTATCGCATCGGCTCCATCGGCGGCGGCGGGCGGTATGATGACCTCGTCGCGCGCTTCACCGGCGAGACGGTGCCGGCGACCGGCTTCTCAATCGGTATTTCCCGGCTGGCGTCCGCTCTTCAGATCATGGGCGAGACCGGCAAGCTGGACGGGCCGGTCGTGGTGCTGAACCTCGACAAGGAAAATCCGTCCACGGCGCTCTCCATCGCGGCGGACCTGCGCCGTGCCGGCATCCGCGCCGAAGCCTATATGGGCGGGTCCGGCATGCGGCCGCAGATGAAATATGCCGACCGGCGGAATGCCCCGGCCGTCGTGATCGTCGGCGAGGACGAGGTCGCCAAGGGTACGGTCACGATCAAGGATTTGGAAATGGGCGCGCTGAAGGCGAAGGCCATCAAGTCCAACGAGGAATACCGTGAGGCACGCCCCGGCCAGATCGAAGTGCCGCGCGCCGAAATGGTTGAAGCCATCCGCCGTATCGTCGAGGCCCAGGCATGACGCACGCCGCTATCGTCAAGGCCGCCCGGTCCCGGTTCGAGGGCTCTGGCGCTGAGCCGGTCAATCCCGCCTATATCCTGCCGTCCGATATTCCGCTGGAACTGTCCGGCGAAGCGGTCCGTGCGCGGCTTTGCGTGTTCACGGATCATCGCGGCAATGAAATGGTCATGCGGCCGGACCTGACCCTGCCGGTGGCAGGGCTGGAAGCCGACCGCCTCGCCAGTGGCGCCAACGGGCCGAAAGCCTATTGCTACGCGGCCGAGGCGTTCCGCCTGCCGGCCACACCGGGCGACCCGATGGAATTCACGCAGGTCGGCTTCGAACGGTTCGGGCTCGACTCCGACCCCGTCGAGGATGCCCAGGCGTTCGCCCTTGTGCACGAAGCTGTGCGCGCGTGCGATGTCGTTCCGGTGGCGATTGCCACAGGGGACCTTGCCATTTTCCCGGCCTTTATTGACGCCCTCGGACTGCCGCGTGTGACGGCGGACCTGCTGAAACGAGCCTTCCGGCAGGAAGGCGGCGTACGGGCCCTGGTCGAAGCGGAGCCGGCGCCCATCGAGGCAGACCTTGTGCCGACGCTGGAAGCGGCGACGCAGGCCGAGGCCGAAACGGCCTTCCGCGCCGCCCTCGCCGCACGCGGTATTCCCTTGATCGGAACCCGGAGCGTTCCGGAAATCATTTCGGGCCTGCGTGCCCGGGCCGCGGCGCTTGCCGCCGGCGGCGTGCCGGAAAAAGTGCGGGAAGTGATCGGCGCGTTGGCTGCCGTGAACTGTACCGCAGCGGAGGCCGCCGATCAGCTTGACGATATTGCCGTAAAATACAGCCTGCCGCGCACCTCCGGCGCCATTGAGCGTGTGGCGCGGCGCATGGAACTGATCCGCGAATTGCTGCCGGAAGTGAAGGCCATCTGCCGCTTCCGCTCCGGCTTCGGACGCCGGTTCACCTATTATGACGGCTTCCTGTTTGAAACGCTGGGGCCGAACCTGTCGGACAACCAGCCGATCGCGTCCGGCGGGCGCTATGACGGCCTCGTCTCCGGCCTGTCGAACGCTGCGGCCGATGCGACCGCCATTGGCGGCATGGTGCGGCCCGACCGCGTGCTGCGTGCAAAGGGGAGGGGCGCATGACCCGTCTGTCACTTGCCATTCCGTCCAAGGGACGGCTGAAGGAAAAATCCGAAGCCTGGCTGGCCTCGGCCGGTTTCCCTGTCACCCAGATCGGCGGCGAGCGCGGCTATCAGGCAGAGATCGAAGGCCTTGGCGATGTCGAGATGCGGCTTCTCTCCGCGCGGGAGATCGCGCAGGGCCTGGTCGATGGCAGCCTGCATGCCGGCGTGACCGGGGAAGACCTGCTGCATGATCTCGCCCCGACCGGGGAGAGCGATTTCGAGGTTCTGAAACGGCTCGGCTTCGGCGGGGCGGACGTGATCGTCGCCGTGCCGCAGGCCTGGGTCGATGTCGACACGATGTCGGATCTCGAAGCGGCGGGCGCAGCGTTCCGCAAGGCGCATCACCGCCGCCTCCGGGTGGCGACCAAATACATGCGCCTCACGCGCCGCTTCTTCGCGGCCCGGTCTGTCGGGGAATACCGCCTGGTTGAGAGCGCCGGGGCGACGGAAGCTGCCCCCACGACAGGTTCGGCCGATGTGATCGTCGATATCACCTCCACCGGGGCGACGCTGAAAGCCAACGGGCTGAAAATCCTGTCGGACGGGCTGATCCTGAAAAGCGAAGCGGTGTTCGCGGCGTCGCCGGGTGCCGTATGGTCACCTGAAGCGAAGGCCAGCCTGGAGGTCTTGTTCGCAGGTGCAGCAATTAAAGGTAAGGAAATACTAGAAAAAATCTAGGACACAATCTTGACACATCCGGAAATGCGCGGCCTTATGTCCCAGCAAGTTTCTGGGAGGAAACGCTGCAAACGGTGGGAGGCGCGGACCAAGGGTCCGCGCCTCTTCCGTTTGGAGGTATTATTCAGGGATAAGTGAGAACCGGGCAGACCGGAGCAACGGCTCAGGTGAGGTAGGGGGCGTTTGGACATCACTTCCGTCCCGCCCGGCTTCCCGATTAACAATAAGTACTTATCGTTTATCGTCAAGTATTATTATCGTTTTTCAATTAATCTTTTGTAATTGTGATCAGCCAGCTGGGGCTTCCGTCTTCCGGAACGACCCGCAGAATCCGCGTATCGCCATCTGGCGTGAGGGTTTCGCTGATCTCGGCGCCGGAGATTTCGATCCGCAGGGAATCGGGCGCATCGTCCGGCTGGTCGAGCTCGACATTGAAGGCGCTGGCCTGGTCTGACGGGACAAAAATCTCCGCCGCTTCCGCCGGTGTCAGGAAGCGGACCGTTCCGTCTTCCTCGATGATCATGGATTGACGTTGCGTCACTTCGGAGCTGTCCGCGCTGTCCGGTGCGGTCCGCGCCTGCACGACATTGAGCGGCGGAGACAGGCGTCCGGTCGTGGTCTGAGCGGCTGCAGGCAGCACAAGCAGGCCGAGCCCTGCGGCCAGGCTGGCAAGCGTCTTCATCCTCTCACTCCCGTTCATATCAGGCGTACATAACCGCGAATCGAGGTGGCTGTCACATGCGCGGGTGTGCTGTGTGTTGACTTCCGGTCAGCCCCCCGTCATGCGTGGCGCCCTGAGAGCAATCCTCGCGACATCGGAAGGGTAAAAGATGAGCGATCCCCGCCAGCATATCATGCCGGTCTACCGGCCGCCGGAACAGGTTTTCGAGAAAGGAGAGGGCGTCTACCTCTTCACCGAAGACGGTACGCGATATCTGGATTTCATCGCTGGCATCGCGGTCAATGCGCTCGGCCATTCGCACCCGGCCATGGTGGACGCCCTGCGCGAGCAGGCGGGCAAGCTGTGGCACACGTCGAACATGTTCCGTGTGCGCGGGGCGGAAGAGCTGGCCGACAAGATCTGCCGTGACACGTTTGCAGACCGCGTCTTCTTCACCAATTCCGGCACCGAAGCGATCGAGTGCGCGATCAAGTCGGCCCGCAAGTATCAGTGGGCCAACGGTCATGAAGACCGGATCGACATCATCACCTTCACGGGTGCCTTCCATGGCCGCTCCATCGGGGCGATCAATGCTGGCGGCAATCCGAAATACCTCGAAGGCTTCGGCCCGGCGCTGCCTGGTTTCGTGCATCTCGAATGGGGCGACATGGCTGCCCTTGAAGACGCCATCGCCCGCCCGACTGCGGCCGCTGTCCTGATCGAGCCGGTGCAGGGCGAAGGCGGCGTGCGCGCCCTGCCGGAGGAAGACCTGAAACGCTTCCGTGAGCTGTGCGATGAACATGGCGTTCTGCTGATCTATGACGAAGTCCAGTGCGGCATGGGCCGCACCGGCAAGCTGTTCGCCCATGAATGGGCCGAGGGCGCCACGCCGGACATTCTGTGTTCGGCGAAAGGCATCGGCGGCGGCTTCCCGTTCGGCGCCTGCCTGACGACCGAGGCCTGCGGCGAGCACATGCAGCCGGGCAGCCATGGCTCGACCTATGGCGGCAACCCGCTGGCCATGGCCGTCGGCAATGTCGTCTGGGACATCATCTCCGATGAGGCTTTCCTGGCCGAAGTGCGCCGCGTCTCCGGTACGGTTGCGCAGAGCCTGAAGAGCATCGCCGACAGCCACCCGGACAAGGTCGAAGGCGTGACTGGCAAGGGCCTGCTGACCGGCCTGAAAATGAAAGGCGATCCGAAAGGCCTGCAGGGCGTCTGCCGCGACAAGAACCTTCTGGTCGGTGTCGCGGGCAACAATGTCCTGCGTCTTGCGCCGCCGCTGGTGATCACGGACGAGAACGTCCGCGAGGCGACCCGCGTGATGGACGAAGCGATCGGCGACTGGGATCCGGCCTGAGGCCCTCGGTTTGATAGAATAAAGCGGCCGGGCCTTTTGCGCCCGGCCTTTTTTTTGTTCCAGCGTGGATCAGCGCTCGTCAGTCTCCGGTTTGCGGCCGGTGACCATGGCGCGGGCGAGGTTTTGCTTGTGGGCGAGGCTTGAGGCGACGACCCCGGCAAGGTGGATTCCGATCAGGGCGAGCGTGATGTAGACGAACGCCTTGTGCACGCCTTCGAGCAATTCCTCTGCGCCGGATTCCTCATCGCGCCCATGCTCGCCTTCTTCTCCGAAGGCTGAGGCCATCGGCGCGAAGGTTTCCTCGGTCACGATCCCGGCCAGCGGGCCGGCATTGTCCTCCACGGCGTAGAGCGCCATGCCGGACCCGGTTGTGACGAGAAGGCTGAAAAGCAGGGCCACGACCATGGCCCCGCCTGCGGGGTTGTGCCCGGCATAATCCTTCACATGGCCCGTGAAGAGACCGCGCAGATATCCGAGGACGGCGCCGGGGCCGCGGACGAAATTGGTGAACCGCGCGTGCCGCGTGCCGATGAGACCCCAGACGATGCGGACCAGCACATAACCGGCCACCACATAGCCGGCCCATTTGTGGATGTTGAACAGATCGTCGCCAGACAGGTAGGCGGTGAAAAACGCGATCACGAGCGTCCAGTGCCCGATGCGGACAAGGGGATCCCATATCGGGCGGGTGGAGGTCTTGGACTGGCTCATGCGAATGTCTCCGTTGCTACCTGCTGGCTGGGAGAAGGTGGCGCGAACGGGCCGCCGGAACTATCCGTCACATGACGCATTCCCTTTGCCTGCGCTTTGGGGGACAAGGGCATATGTCAGATGACGTATCCGGACGCAGAGGCCTTTTGGGCGTTGCCGTGCTGTTTGGCGCGATTGCCCTGTTCATTGGGGCAGACCTGATCACCGATAGCGGGGAAGGCGCCGGGGCGGGGCATCTTGCTGCCGAACTGGTTGTGCTGGTCGCCGCATCATTTGGGCTCGGCGCCATGCTGTGGCGCCTTGGCCGCCTTCGCCGGGCTCTGGCCGACGCCCGGGAGGATGCCGGGCGCTGGCAGGAGGAGAACCGCGACCTGGTTCAGGGGCTTGGCGTTGCCATCGCCCGCCAGTTCTCGGCCTGGGGCCTGACGGATGCGGAATCGGATGTCGGCCTGTTGCTGTTGAAGGGGCTCTCCCTGCAGGAGATTGCCGATCTTCGTGAGACCAGTGAGCGCACCGTGCGCGAGCAGGCCCGCGCGGTTTACCGCAAGAGCAGCCTTGCCGGGCGCAATGCCTTGTCTGCCTATTTTCTGGAAGACCTGCTGCCGGGTGCCGGCGGATGAGTATCGGCGCTGGCGCTTGGCGCGCGGGGCGCTAGGATCGCCAGATGACCAAGATCAAAACTGCCTGTGTCCAGATGCGCTCCGGCGTGGAAGTTGCCCCGAACATCGCGGCCGCCCTGACCCTGATCCGCGAAGCTGCGGGGAAGGGCGCGAAATTCATCGCGACGCCTGAAATGACGAACCTGCTGGATATCCGCCCGGGCATGGCGCGGCCGAAAATCATGGAACAGGACGACGTCCCCCAGCATGCCTTCCAGGCCCTGGCGGCGGAGCTGGGCGTGACGCTGCTGATCGGGTCTATCGCCGTGGCGCTGCCGGATGAGGAGCGCTTTGCCAACCGGTCTCTTCTGATCGGTCCGGATGGCGGCGTCATCGCGCGCTATGACAAGATCCACATGTTCGATGTGGAAGTTGGCGACGGGCAGAACTATCGCGAGAGCCGGGCCTACCGGCCGGGCGAGCAGGCTGTGCTGGCCAAGGCGCCGTTTGGCCAGGTCGGCATGACGATCTGCTACGACCTGCGCTTCCCGCACCTTTATCGCAAGCTGGCGCAAGCGGGCGCAGACATCCTCACCATCCCGGCGGCTTTTACCCGGGTGACGGGCGAGGCGCACTGGCATGTGCTGGTCCGCGCGCGGGCGATCGAGACAGGTTGTTTCGTCGTCGCGCCAGCGCAGGGCGGCAAGCACGAAGACGGACGCGAGACCTTTGGCCATTCTCTGATCGTCTCGCCCTGGGGTGAGGTGATCGCGGAAGCCGACGGGGCGGAGCCGGGAATCGTGCTGGCGGAACTGGATCTTGATGAGGTGGCCAGGGCGCGCGGGCGTATCCCGTCACTCGGGAACGACCGGGACGTCCGTATGGCGCGCCTTGGCAGCTAGCCGGTTGGGCAGCTAGCCGTTCGCGGCGGCCGGTGCGAGCAGGCATACCGCCAGCAGGCAGAGAACAAGACATCCGAGTGCGATACGCCCAGCCATGCGCATTCCTCCGTGCCCTGCAGTCTGGCAGAGGGAAGGGAAGATCGAGTGAAAAAAATCTATGCGATTTTTACGGCAGCGCTAAGAAATCCGGTAAGGCCTAGCGCCCGAGGCGGCGCCGGAATTCCTCGTATCCGAAATCGCTGATCTGTTCGACACGGCCGTCTTCCCAGCGGATGGCGAGATTGGCCAGCGGCGTGCCGTTGAACGTGTTCGTCTTCACGAAGCTGTAGTGCATCTGGTCGGTGAAGATCACCTGATCGCCGGGCTTTAGCGGGGCGTCGAAGGAATAGTCGCCGATCACATCGCCGGTCATGCAGGTGTTGCCACCGAACCGGTAGGTGTGCGCCTTCTCGCCGGGCTGGCCTGCGCCGATGACGTCCGGCCGGTAGGGAACTTCCAGAACGTCCGGCATGTGGGTGGAGGCGGAGGCGTCGAGGATGGCGAGGTCCATCTCGTTCCAGTGCAGGTCCAGAACGGAGGCATGGAGTTCGCCGGTATTGACGACGAGGCCGCCGCCGGGCTCGAGGATGACCTCGACGCCGAAGCGCGCCTTGAAGGCCTTGATGGCGTCAATCAGCGCGCTGACATCATAGCCCGGCTTGTTCAGGAAATGCCCGCCGCCGAAATTCACGGCGGAGACCTGTTCGATATATTGTCCGAAATTGTCGGCGACGTGGTTGATCAGGCCAACCGAGCCCTCGTGCAGGCTCTCGCAGAGGGCGTGAACGTGGAAGATGTCGATGCCGGACCAGTCCACGCTGTCCAGCTTCGCCGGGACTTCGCCGAACCGGCTCATCGGCGCGGTCGGGTTGTAGAGATCGCCGCCGAGGGTGGCGTTCGAGTAGCCGGGATTGACGCGCAGGCCGACATGGGCGCCCGCATCGCGGGCGATGTCGCCAAAGCGGTCAAGCTGTGCAGCGCTGTTGAAATAGATATGGCCTGCAATCTTCGTCAGGTTACGGACCGTCTCTTCGGTGTAGGCCGGGGAGTAGACATGCACTTCCTTGCCGAAGGAGTCCTTGCCCATGATGGCTTCATGCTCGCCGCTGGCCGTCGTGCCGTCGAGATAGTCGGTCATCACCGGGAAGGCCGCCGGCATGGCAAAGGCCTTGGTGGCGAGCAGCACTTTGCAGCCAGCCTCCTCCCGCACACGCTTCGCCGTCTCCAGATTCTTCCGGAGGCGCGCGACGTCGAGGACGAAGACGGGCGTGGGGATGTCGGCGGGCAATGTCATGGCGTGTCCCATCTAGCACATTCGGCGGTCACGCGAGGGATCGTCCGGAAGGAAACCGGCCTCGACGAGATTGAGAACGAATTCATCTTCGCGGGTGCATGGCCGGAAGCCCTCACCCAGTTCCGCCTGCGAGACGAGTGCGCCGGTTTCCGCGTTGGTGAGCGTGATGAACGGCGTCCGCACGCGATCATGTCCGCGTTCACGCGAGATGCGGGTGACACCGATCTTGTCCGCTAGGGCCTCACCACTCGGGCGGCGTATGTCGATCTTCAGGGTCAGGATGCGGTAATCGTCCTGACTGGCGAGGGCGGCGTCACGCTGGGCGGGCGTCAGCGCGTCCTTAAGGAAACGGTCCACCGTCCAGGCTTTCCTGCCGGACAGTTCGGTCTTCTCCAGCTTCATGCAGGAGGGGCATTCGTCAAAGCCCCAGACGATCATCAGGGGGCGGCCGTCTTCCCTGGCCTGGTTGAAGGCCGCATCGTACAGCTGCTGCGCATCGAGGCATTTGAAATAGGTCGGCTTCGCCCGCTCGCCCGTGCAGCCTTCGATCGGCTGGAAGGCGGCATAGTCGATGGCCTTCTCGAAGACGAGCGGTCCCTGGGGCGCAGCGGCTTCCTCGCTGCACGCAGCGAAGGTCAGTGCAGCAAGAAGCGAGACGGCAGCGCGGCGCATGCCGAAGGCTTCCTCCCGTACGCGCTTCGTTGTTTCCATATTCTTCTGGAGACGCGCAACATCGAGGACGAAAACGGGGGTGGGGATGTGAGTGCGCGTCAATGTGTGGTGGCTACTTCTGTAGCTGGGGGTAACCGCAAGATATGAAAGCTGTTTGACCCGTAGCAACCATTGGATTCTCTTGGTACGGATTGATCGAATTCAATGAGTGCAATAATTGGAGAGCTCTTAACCTCGCCCTCCAGATCTGGGTAGCCTTTTAGCAAAAGACGAATTAGTTCATCGTTTTGTTCTGTCAGCTTGTTTTTTTGCCCCGAATCAGATTCGACGCGCTGCTTCAGATGCGCCCAGTTCTCAAGGGTGTTAATGGTTCCAGCTTTGAACTCGAATACGGCGGCCCTGTCAGTGAAGCAGTATGAGTTCACCATATGCGCCGACGATATTCCCATATAGCCCGTTCCGGGATCAAACCAATAACCGGAGAATACCAAAGCATATGTCCCAGGTTTAACGGTTGCTGTTGCGTA
The DNA here is from genome assembly GCF_000685235.1 of Hyphomonas adhaerens MHS-3. Taxonomy (NCBI): domain Bacteria; kingdom Pseudomonadati; phylum Pseudomonadota; class Alphaproteobacteria; order Hyphomonadales; family Hyphomonadaceae; genus Hyphomonas; species Hyphomonas adhaerens. The sequence goes on along the minus strand of NZ_ARYH01000001.1, from coordinate 336,862 downwards.
GTCGATTGTATCCCGGCCATCCCACCCATTGTCCAGCATCACTCTTGCAGTTGCTTTGTCCTCTTTCGACCCTTTGAAATACAAGCGGGGGGCGGAAACGCGGTCCTTCAGAACTAGTTTACTGTTACCAATAACCTGTCCCGATTGAAGGTTTACGGGAACAAAGACCATTTCATGCTTGTTCGCCCAATGTATAAGTAGGGCGTCAGAATTCGATGAGTTATAAGTAGTAGTGGCAGTGGCGCAAGCTTGGAGCATCAGGCAGGTTGCGCCGATTGTGAGCTTCACCGCAAAATTCAAATGTTTTAGCATTTTCAACACCCCCGATCAGGCTCCCCTAGGTTTCCACCGCGAAGAGCTCTTCCTGATCGCCGGGGTTCACGTCGATGACGTGCCAGGGCAGGCCGCGCTGGGCGACGTCGTCGAGGAAGGGCTTGGCCGGGAATTGCTCGACATTGAACACGCCCTTGCCGGCCCATTCGCCGCGGAAGAACATGGCCGCGCCGGACACCGGCGGGACGCCCGTCGTATAGGAGACGGCCTGCGCGGAGACTTCCTTGTTGGTCTCGGCATGGTCGGAGACATTGTAGATCATCTTGGTCAGCGGCTGGCCATCCTTCTTTCCACGGACGATCACGCCGATGCTGGTCTTGCCGGTATAGCCTTCTGCAAGGGACGACGGCGGCGGCAGCAGGTCTTTCAGGAACTCCATCGGAATGATGTCCATGCCCTTGTGCTTGATCGGTTCGAGGCCAATCAGGCCGATGGATTTGAACACCTGCAAATGCTTGATGTATTCGCTGCCAAAGGTCATCCAGAAGCGGATCTGCTTCAGGCCCTTGATGTTCTTGACCAGGCTTTCCTCTTCCTCGTGATAGATGAGGTAGGAATCCTTCGGGCCGACTTCCGGATAGTCGATGTCGCAATTGATGGAGAGGGCGGGGATCTCGATCCATTCGCCATTCTTCCAGTATTTGCCGTCCTGCGTGACTTCGCGGAGGTTGATCTCCGGATTGAAGTTCGTCGCGAACGTCTTGCCGTGGTCGCCGGCATTGCAGTCGACAATGTCGATATATTCGATCTCGTCGAACAGATGCTCCTGCGCGTAGGCGCAGTAGACGTTGGTCACGCCGGGGTCGAAGCCGCAGCCGAGAATGGCGGTGATGCCCTTCTCCTTGAAGCGGTCATGATAGGCCCACTGCCAGTGATATTCGAACTTGGCCACGTCGCGCGGCTCATAGTTCGCCGTGTCCATATAGTTGCAGCCCGTTTCGAGGCAGGCATCCATGATCGGCAGGTCCTGATAGGGCAGGGCCATGTTGATCAGCAGGTCCGGCTTCACCTTTTCGATGAGGGCGACGACTTCCGGCACATTGTCGGCATCGACCTGGGCGATCTCGATCGGCGTCTTGCAGAGCTTTGCCACGTTCTCGCAGCTTTCGATGCGGCGCGAGGCGAGGGTGATGTGCTTGAACGTGTCACGGTCCATCGCGCATTTCTGGGCGACGACCGAACCGGCAGCGCCGGCACCGATGATGAGAACGCGGTCCATGATGGCTGGGCCTCCAATACTCTGCGGGGTTCCTGAATTGACCCGTCACATAGGGCAAACCGGGGGGCTTCGCCAGTGGAGACATGAGGGGTGGCGCAGCGCGAACGGCTCGCGAAGAGGGAGGAAACGAGGGTCCGCCCGCGCTGCGCCGGGGGGAAGGTCAGGCGGCCTGCCGGTAAGGAGACAGCCGGGTGAGTTCCTCGGTCAGCCAGTCATGGTGCCGGGCCAGCCGTTCGACCTGCCGGAGGTCGGCGTCGGGCCGGCTGGCCAGTTCGTCCTGCCAGGCTGAGATCACGCGCAGCTGGGTTTGCAGCCAGCACAGCATGGCGGGGTCATCGACCGGAACACACATCACACGTCTCCTTGCAATTGCGAAGCATTCTCATGACGAATGTTGCACACAGGCCCGCTTGTTGCAAGTCATTCTCAAAAATGTCGCAGGCGGTCCTCGCCGCGATTTGGCTTGCCGATGGGAACGAATGCCGCTCCTGAGGGTTGTACACCTGATAAACCGACCTCTTTCAGGGGCCGGTAAAACGGTGAGGAGACACCAGATGACTCTTGAAGGCATTCTTATTTTTCTGCTGGTCGGCGGCGTGGCCGGTTGGCTGGCAGGCCTGGTCGTGCGCGGCGGCGGGTTCGGCCTTGTTGGCAATATTCTCGTTGGCATCATCGGCGCTTTTGTCGCCGGATTCCTTTTTCCGGCCGTCGGCATCAGCCTGGGCGCTGGGATCGTTGCGTCGATCCTGCACGCGACCATCGGTGCTGTGGTCCTGCTTCTGATTGTGCGTGTGCTGAAGCGCGCCTGACGCGGCGGGCATCAGCCCGCCAGTTCGGCATCCAGCTGTTTCGCAAGCGCCTCGACGCGCGACTTGTTCTTGCCGAGGTCTGACAGGCCGATGCGGGAGCGGGAATAGACCGCCACCTGTGACGTGTCCGGACCTGTGGGCCGGATGAGAACGTCCACATCGTCCCGGAACCGGGCGATAGGGGTGACAGCGACATAGCGCAGCTGGATGTCGCCATTTGGCAACGTACGCTGTTCAGCATCCGGCTGAAGCCGGACAAGGGCGGCGGCCACGTCCGTGGCCGGAGAGGCAAACGCCAGCGCGTCTCCGGTGTTTCCGGCCGCCTCGCAGATGGACGGATTGCACGCCAGGTAACGATTGGTCGGCAGGCCAGGCTCAAGCGTGGCAAAACTGATCCAGCTCCCGGCAGGTTTGGGCGCGGAGGCGCAAGCGGCGCACAGAAGCAGGGTGGCGCAAGCCAATATGGAACGGATCATCGCGTGCCCTCCGGTATCCTGTTGTCTGTACGGCGGCCAGGCCAATCCGGATCGCATCTAGCCGTATAGACAGATTTAGGCTAAGGCGCGCCCTTCATTTTAAACAGGGGGACGCCATGGCAGGCCGTCACTTCATTGATCTCTGGCATCTCGATCATGTCGAGCTACGCGAAATTCTCGACATGGCCCATGCCATGAAGAAAGCCCGCGCCGGTTGGCCGAAGGGCCGCGTCGATGACGGGGCGCCGCTGGAAGGCCACACGCTGGCGATGATCTTCGAGAAGTCGTCCACCCGTACGCGGTTTTCGTTCGACATGGCGATGCGCCAGCTGGGCGGCTCGTCGATCACGGCGACGTCCAGCGACATGCAGCTTGGCCGCGGCGAGACGATCGACGATACGGCCCGCGTCCTGTCCCGCTATGTCGATGCCGTGATGATCCGCGCCAATGATCATTCCGATGTCGAGGCGTTCGCGGAGTTTTCCTCCGTTCCCGTCATCAACGGCCTGACTGACCGCTCGCACCCCTGCCAGATCATGGCGGATTTGCAGACGCTGGAAGAGAATGGCCTCGATCTTCGCGGCGCGCGGATCGCCTGGGTCGGCGACGGCAACAATGTCTGCGCCAGCTTCATCCATGCGGCCGCGAAGTTCGGCTTCTCGCTGGCGGTCGGCACGCCCGCCCGTTTTGCGCCGGATGATGAGGATCTCGACATTGCGCGCGAACTTCAGGGCAAGATCGATCTCTTCGAGACGGCCGAAGAGGCCGTTGCCGGGGCCGATGTCGTCATTGCCGACACGTTCGTGTCCATGGGTGACAAGGATGCCGAGCGCCGCCTCGAAATCCTGGAACCTTACGCCGTCACCGAAGACCTGATGGAACTGGCGAACAAGGGTGCCCACTTCCTGCACTGCCTGCCGGCCCACCGGGGCGAGGAAGTGGACCCTGAAGTCATTGACGGGCCGCAGAGCCTTGTCTTTGACGAAGCCGAAAACCGCCTGCACGCCCAGAAGGCCGTGCTGCGCTGGTGCCTCGAAAAATAAGCCTCAGCCGGACTGGACCTCGTCCAGCCCCAGCGCGAACAGGGCCGCCACCGCGCTCATGACGCCAAGGATGGCGATGACGGCTGTCAGCCCGGCAAAGCTTGCCACCAGGCTGAAGCCGCCGCCGAGGATCAGCACCGTGCCGATGATCGTGTTGGAAAGCGCCGTGTAGGCCGCGCGGGTTTCGGCCGTTGCCATGTCGACGAGATGGGTCGACCGCCCGAGGCGAACGCCCTGATAGGCAATCATCAGGATAAAGATCATGACGGGCAGGCCGGCTTTTGCCGCGAGCAGGCCGGCCGCGTTCAGGCCCAGCGTGCCGAACAGGGCGAGCGCCCCGGACAGCCCGGTCAGGATCAGGACCTTGCGGCTGGACCGGTCGGCAAGGCGGCCCCAGACATAGGAGCTGAGCAGGCCTGCGCTGGCCGAGGCGACAACCAGCAGGCCAAGGCCGCCAAACATGTTGCGCGCGGTATCGGTCTGTGTGCCCAGCGCCACCATGAAAGGCGGGGCCAGGGCGGTGGAGGTGAGCAAGGCCCGCACAAGGATGAACCGGCGCAGCTGGGCATCGCGTGCCAGCAGGCCGAAATCCTCTGCCAGCCTGCGGACCGGGCTGGAACTGGTTTCCGGCGCGCTGGCTTCTTCGGTCAGGCTGGCGAACACGATGGCGGCAGCGACCCATAACACGCCCGCCAGAACCAACCCGCCCGTGACCAGGGCCAGACGGTCTTCCCCCGCAAAGGCGAGCAAGACGCCATAGGCCAGCACAGCCCCGGCGCCGATCGTGCCTGCGGTGCCTGTGGCTGTGCCGCGCCGGGATTTGGCAATCGTCTTGCCAAGGACATCCTTGTAGGTGACCGAACAGACAGAGCGGGCGAGCGCCAGAACGGCCAGCGCCGCGAGGATGGCCCAGCCTGCCGCGGCACCGGTCAGCATAAAGGCCGTCAGCCCCATGGCGATCGCGGCGACCCCTTCGATCAGGGCGCCGCCTGCCCAGGCCCATTTGCGGTGCTTGAACTGGCGGAGTGCGCCGGCGGTAAACATTTGCGGGAAGAGGGCCCCCGCCTCCCGGATCGGAACAAGCAGGCCCAGCAACCCGGCCGGGGCGCCGAGCGCGGTGAGCAGCCAGCTGAGGACGAGTTTCGGATCGATCAGCCCGTCCGCGATCTTGCTGGCCGACAGGCTGGTGACATGCCGGAAGAAATTGTCGGGCTCGTGCTCGCGGGCAGTATCGGAAATATCGAGATTGCCGGGCGCTTCGCTCGTCGAAGTGAGCAAGCGAAAGACGGCTTTCTTCTTGTCCTGCACCATTGCCCGGATTGCCCTCAGCCATTCAGATCATGGAAGGATCATGTTTCCTGCATAAAAGACAATCGCGAAGGCGCAGCCACCCGCTCTCTGATCGATACACACGCAATGATCAAACCTTTGTCAGATCGGTATTTTCCCGCTGGCACGCGCGGCGCAGCCGGTTAGGGTGCGCCCATGGCAGACACAGATTTTCCCGCTGAGAAATTCACCCACCCAGACTTCACGGCCAAGGGCGAGACCCGTGCCAGTGTTGCCTGGACGGGGCTGAAAACGCTCTGGTTCAATACCGGCACGCTCTGCAACATCGAGTGCCGGAATTGCTACATCCTCTCCTCTCCCAAGAACGACCGGCTGGTCTATCTGACCCTCGCCGATGTCATGCCTTATCTGGATGAGGTTGACCGGATGACACCGGACGGGGTTGAGATCGGGATCACGGGCGGTGAGCCGTTCATGTGCCCGGATATCCTGCCCATCATGGAGGCGATCCTGTTCCGGGAACACAGCCTCCTGCTGCTCACCAATGCCATGCGGCCAATGATGCGTCCCCGCATCCGGGAGGGGCTCTGCCGCTTGCGCGATAACGGCCTCGCAGAAAAGCTCACCCTGCGCGTCTCGCTCGACAGCCACGACCCGGCCCTGCACGACGCCGAACGCGGCGAAGGGGCTTTCGAGGAGGCCTGCGCGGGCCTCCGCTGGCTGGCCGACGAGGGCTTTCAGGTTGCGATTGCCGGGCGTCAGTCCCTGCATGAAGACGAAGCCGCGGCCCGCGCCGGCTATGGGGCGCTGGCCAGTTCGCTCGGCCTGTCGCTGGACGCTGCCGACCCCAAACAGCTGGTCCTGTTTCCGGAGATGATTCCGCAGGATGATCCGCCGGAAATCACAACGGCCTGCTGGGGCATTCTCGACAAGGTGCCGGAAAGCATCATGTGCGCAGACCAGCGCATGGTCATCCGGCGCAAGGACGCTGCCCGCGCCACCGTCACGGCCTGCACATTGCTGGTCGACGATCCGGCTTTTGAGCTCGGCCACACGCTGAAGCAGGCGACAGCGGAGCCGGTGAAGCTGAACCATCCCTGGTGCGCCAGCTTCTGCGTGCTTGGCGGCGGCAGCTGCTCGGCCTGATCACAGACTTCAGTCTTGATACGGGGGGAGGGCGCTGCCACATGGGGGCGTCACAAGGAGCCCGTCATGGCTGACACATCCACACCCCTCAGCGATTTCGTTGCCAATTTCCAGATCGAGCAGCGGCCCGTGCGCGGCCGGGCTGTCCGCATGGGTGCGGCCAGCATTTCGCCAATCCTGCAACGCCACGATTATCCCGTGAACCTCGCCCGGGTCCTCGGCGAAGCGGTGACGCTGGCAGCGCTGGTCGGCTCCTCGCTCAAGTTCGAAGGGCGCCTGCTGGTTCAGGCCGAAGGCGATGGTCCGGTGAAGATGCTGGTCGGCGAATACCGCTCTGATGGCGGCGTGCGCGGCTATGCCCGCTTCGACATGGAGGCCTGGGAAAACCTGGACCGGGTCAACAAGGGCGCGGCCCCGCACATGCCGCAACTGTTCGGCGCGTCCGGACGGCTCGGCCTGATCATCGTTCAGGACAATCCGGCGATCCAGCCCTATCAGGGCATTGTTCCGCTGGTGAAAGGCACGCTGGCGGAATGTGCGGAGGATTACTTCGCCCAGTCCGAACAGGTGCCCACGCGGATTCGCCTGTCGCTCGCCGAGTTCGAGCGCAAGGGAGAGCCCGGCGTCTGGGTCTCCGGCGGCATGATGGTCCAGCGTATCGCCGACGATGAGGCGCGCGGCGATACGGAAGAAGCGTGGAACGAGGCGCAGGCCCTGTTCGCGACGATCACCGATCAGGAACTCGCCGATCCGGATCTGCCGATGGACCAGCTGCTTTACCGGCTGTTCCACGAACAGGGCGTCCGGATGGAGCCGCCGACACAGCTGGACGACCGCTGCACCTGCAATGAGGAACGCCTCATTGCCACGCTGCAGAACATCTCGGACGACGGCCTGCGGGACCTCGTGGAAGACGATGGCACCCTGTCGATCGACTGCCAGTTCTGCGGCCGTCACTACACCGTGCCGATCGAAAAAGTCACCGGCGCGTCGAACTGACCGGCCGCGTCATCTCCCATTGTTCCGGCGATGGGAGATGACGTGCCGCCGATATTGCGCATTGCCTCGGCGCCCGGCCGCTGGCACACCGCGCAGATGACCTTCAAATGGCTCCCCAATGCGTTGACGATTGCGCGCTGCGTGTTCGCGCTGCTCTGCCTCGGCGGTATCGTTCAGGCCCTGCGCGTGCAGGACCTCATCGCCCTGGGCGCGGCGCAGGATGCCAGCGCGGCAGATCAGGAAAGCCGCATCGTGGTCCAGCAGCTCTGGTACCAGTTTGCCTTGCTGGCCTTCCTGTCGGGCGCGCTGACAGACTTCCTTGATGGCTGGCTGGCGCGAAAGCTCCAGGCACAGTCCCGTTTCGGTGTCTGGCTCGATCCGATCGCGGACAAGTTCCTGGTCGGCTTTGCGCTGCTGGGGCTCGCGCTGATTTTCCACACCTGGCTGATCTACATTCCGGCAGCGGCCATCATTGCGCGCGATGTTTTCATGACCTGGCTGCGCACCACGCCCGCTGGCAAGGCCGTGGTCGATCCGTCCAACCTCGCCAAATGGAAGACCGCTTTTGAAATGGCCGCCATTATCGGCCTGATGCTGCCGCTGGCGCTGATGCCACAGGCGGCGGCGTCGCAGCATCAGGCGGGCAGCCTGACGGCGACGTTCATCGTGACCGGCCTTGTCGGTCTGCTCTGGATCGCGGCGGCCCTGTCGCTGCTGACCGGCTGGCGCTACATGGTGGCGGCGGTCCGCAGCCGCTGAGGCTGGACACAAGAAACGCCGGCCCAGGGGAAAAAGAGCCGGCGTTCCGTTTGCTTTGCCGGCGCGCAGGGCAAAGGGAAACCTGCTGCGCCAGCTGTCTGTTGATGACGAGAACTGGTTCACTCCCCCGTCACGCAAAAAGCGTCTCACCGGGATCTTAAAAGCTGTTTAACACTCGGGGCGGAAATGGGGCGCCATTTCCACGAAACGGCCACGGATCTGGCCCCTGTGCTGCCGCATTCCGGGCAGACCACTAGGTTTATGAAACGTAAACGCCCCATCGCCGCCTGGAAGCTTGTTGCCGTGTTCAGCGCGGCGATGGCTTTCCTCTGCCTGCCGGCGGTTCTGGCGGTGGCGGGGGTCGATGATGTCCGCGAAACCCCGGGGTCACGGGCCATCGTGGAAGCGCACACCGCAGACCTCAGCGAGGCGCTGGCGGAGCAGGGGACGCATCTCGGCGCGCCCGTTTACCTCCGGCTTACCAAGGAACCTGCTGTCCTGACGGCCTATGTGGCGACTCCCGATGGGGTGTACGAACCGTTCCGCTCCTGGCCGGTGTGCGCCTATTCCGGAAAACTTGGGCCAAAACTCGCGGAAGGGGACCTGCAGGCGCCGGAAGGCTTCTATTCCGTCGCGCCGGGCCAGATGAACGCGGCGTCGGACTACCATCTCGCCTTCAATCTGGGTTATCCCAACGCCTTCGACCGGGCACAGGGCCGCACGGGCTCCTATCTCATGGTCCACGGCGATTGCGTGTCGGTCGGCTGCTACGCCATGACCGATGAGGCGATCGAAGAGGTCTGGACCCTGATGCAGGCCGCGATGGGCGAGGGGCAGAAATCCGTGCCGGTGCACATCTATCCCTTCCCGATGACCGCAGCGAACCTGCAGCGTCATGCCGGGGACCCGAACGCCGCCTTCTGGCGCTCGCTCGCCCCGGCCTGGGAAGCGTTTGAGGAAACCGGCCACGTGCCTGCGGTGCGTGTCTCCGATGGAACCTACGAAATTACCCCGGGAACCTGATCTCACCTGGCCAGATCCGGTCTGGCACCCTGTCTCAGCGCTGCGGCGCCCAATAGGGGGACGGCGGGGCTCCGGCGAACAATTCCTGAAGCTTGCGGTGCGTGCCGGGCGTGGTTCCCTCCGGCGGGGACAGCGGGTCGGCCCAGACCGCTTCGGCGATTTCCCCGAATGAGGTTGCTTCGCCCTGCGTCCAGGTGCCGGGACGGGCCCGGTAAAGCACGACATGGTCATTCGGGAACACGAAATGGTTGGAATAGATGCCGACCAGGTCCGGCGGGGCCGTCAGGGTGAAGCCGCCTTCCTCCAGCAGCTCCCGTTCCAGCGATTCGATGCTGGTTTCCCCCTTTTCCACACCGCCGCCCGGCAGGTACCAGCCCGGCGTGTAGGTGTGGCGGATCATGAAGACTTCACCTGCGGCGTTCTCCATCACGGCGCGGACGCCCAGCGTCATCGGCCGGGACAGACGGAACCAGGACTGAAAGATGCGGGTGCGAATACGGGCCATGGCGTTTTCCTGACAGACTCGCCTCAAGATCGGGTGAATGCAAAAATTTTCCCGGATTGGGGTGAAAATACGGGATTCCGGTGGAATTTCGGGTGAAAACCCTGCCGAATTGGGCTCGCCATGCGCGGCGCACCGCGCTATGCAAACGCCAACAAACACAATCACGTGATAAAGATTACACAAGCGAGAAAGCGACATGATCCATCCGTCCCTGCTTGCCATCGCCGCAATCGTCGTCGTTTTCGGCGTACTGAATCTGATTGAATTCAAGCGGCTGGACTAACCGCTCGGCTTGCCCATCCCGGAGCTCTCTCTGATCGCTGCCCTCGTCGGGGGCCTCGTGATCATGGCACTGGCGGGAAATGCGCTGGTCAGTGGGGCTGTGTCCCTTGCCGCCCGCATGGGGGTTTCGCCCCTCGTCGCGGGCATTTTCATTGTCGGCTTCGGTACGTCCGCGCCTGAAATGATCGTTTCGCTCGACGCCGCCCTGTCGGACCGTTCGGGCCTCGCTCTCGGCAATATTGTCGGTTCCAACATTGCAAACGTCTTCCTGGTGCTGGGCCTGCCGGCCCTGATCGCACCGATCGCCGCTGGCGGGGTGGGGGAAAAGCGCGGCCTGATCGCCGTGATCGTCGCAGCCGTGGCGTGGATCGGCATCACCGCCCTGATGCCGCTGACACCGCTGGTCGGCATCTGCTTCATTGCGCTTCTCGTCGCCTATACCGGCCTGACCTTCATTGCCGCGCGCCGCGCCGTTGCCGTTGGCAAGGATCCCGGCGTGACGGAAGAGGAAGACCCGCACCTGCCGCTCTGGCTCGCGCTGATCTATGTGCCGCTTGGCGTCCTGGGGCTTATCCTCGGCGCAGACCTCGTGATTGAGGGCGGTGTCGGCATCGCCATGTTCCTGAACGTGCCGGAGGAGTATATCGGCCTCACGCTGCTGGCGATCGGAACCTCGCTGCCGGAAATCGGTGCAGGCCTTGTTGCCGTTGTGAAGAAGCAGGGCGAAGTCCTGATCGGCAATGTGCTGGGCTCGAACGTGTTCAACATCCTTGGCGCGGGCGGCATCATCTCCCTGTTCGGACCGATCCGCATGGCACCGACCTTCCAGCAATATGATCATTGGGCGCTGGCGCTCGCCACGCTGGTCATCGGGGTCGTGATCCTGACGAAGGCGCGCATCGGGCGCCTGATGGGTCTGCTGCTGCTGCTCGTCTATGTGGCGTACATCTACGGCCTGATCACCGGCCTCAATATTTCCGGCTTGTTCCAGCCGGTGGGGACATGACGCCCGGTATCGCGCTTGTCACCGGCGCCGGGGCCCGCCTCGGCCGCGCCATGGCGTTGGCGCTTGGTGAAGACGGCTGGAAAGTTGCGGTGCACTATCACAGCTCCAGCGAGGGCGCGGACGAGACGTGCGAGCGGATCCGCAAGGCCGGTGGCATGGCAGAGCCGGTGCAGGCCGACCTCGCAGATGAAACCGACCGCAGCGGCCTCGTCGCCGGGGCGGCAAAGGTCTTGGGCGGGCCGGTCAGCCTGCTGATCAATTCGGCCTCCACTTTCCATGACGATACGGCGCTGACCCATTCCCGGGAAGACTGGGATGCGCATATGGAACCCAACCTGCGGGCGCCCATCCATCTGGCGCAGCAGATGGCGTCCGACCTGCCGGAAGGCGAAAAGGGCCTGGTGATCAACATGATCGACCAGCGCGTCTGGAAGCTGAACCCCATCTTCTTCACCTACACGCTGTCCAAGGCGGCGCTGTGGCAGGCGACCCGGACGCTGGCTCAGGCGCTTGCCCCCGATATCCGCGTCAACGGCATCGGTCCCGGCCCGACGCTCGCCAGTGCTCATCAGACGCCGGAAGAGTTTGCCGCCGAAAAGGCCGCCACGCTGACAGGGCAGGGCTCCTCGCCCGAGGAGATCGTGCGGGCGATGCGCTATCTCATCGCGGCGTCCAGCGTGACCGGGCAGATGATCGCCAGCGACGGCGGCCAGCACCTGATGTGGCAGACCCCGGACGTGCAGGCATGAACTTTACCTCGGATACGTCGGCACCTGCGCATCCCGCCGTGATCGAGGCGCTGGCCTCGGTCAACACCGGCATGGAAGCAAGCTATGGCGGCGATTCCGTCACGGCTGGCCTGCGCGAGAAGCTTGCGGCCCTGTTCGAAACCGAGGAGTTCGAGTTCTGGCTGACCGCGTCGGGCACGGCGTCCAATGCCTTGGCGCTGTCCTGCTTCTGCTCGTCCATCGGCGCGGTGCTTTGCCATGAGGAAGCGCACATCGCGCGGGATGAACGGGGCGCGCCGGAATTCTTTTCCGGCGGCGGCAAGCTGCAGCTGCTGACCGGCTTTGGCGCACGCATTGACCGTGAGGCGCTGGAAACCGCGCTCGGCCAGATCAATCCGTCTTTCGTGCACGAGACGCCTGCCGAGGTGCTGTCCCTCACCAATCTCACCGAATGCGGGACGGCCTACCGGGCGGCCGAAATTGCGCTTTATGCGGGGCTGGCGAAAGAGAAGGGACTGTCAGTACACCTCGACGGCGCCCGCCTCGGCAATGTGCTGGCCAATGGCAAGACGGCGGCCGCCGAAATGACGTGGCGGGCCGGTGTCGACGTGCTGACCCTCGGCCTGACGAAGACCGGCGCCATCGGGTGCGAGATCATTCTTCTGTTTGGCGATGCCCGGAAGAAGTCCGGAGAGTTACGGGCGCGTGCCAAACGGTCCGGTCACATGCCGCCCAAGATGCGGTTCCTCGCGGCGCAGGCGCACGCGATGCTGGACGATGGGCTGTGGCTGAAGCTGGCCGGGCAGGCGAATGCCCGCGCGCAGGCGCTGGCAGACCTGTTCACGCAGGCGGGCTTCGATCTCGCCTATCCGGTCGACGGCAACGAGGTGTTCCCCATCCTGTCCAAGGACGCGGCCCGGCGTCTGGTGGCGGCCGGCGGGAAATTCTATCCCTGGCCTGGCGGGGCCTATCGGTTTGTGTGTTCGTGGAGCACGGCAGAGGCCGAGATCGCTGCTGTGGCTGACGCCCTGCGGGCCTAGGCCGTCTTTTTGAACGCGCTGCTCAACCAGTTGCTGAGGTGCTGGACCGTCGATTGATCGTCGAGCGGTGCGAGCGCCCGGCCGCCCAGCAAATGCTGGTGCAGGCACATCAGGATAACCGGGGAGAACATGGCGATTGAGGCTGTCCGGATCTCTTCCGGATCGTCCGGAGACCCGGGCGTGCCCGACAGCTTGCGGCAGACGCAGTCGAGCGAAGGTTCCAGGACGTGTTCCAGATAGGCCTGTCCGACGTCCGGCTCGGCCATGCCTTCCACCATTCCGAAAGCGTGCATCCGGAAAAAGAGGTCGTCGCCCATCCGCGTCAGGGCGTGCCGGAAACAGGCATTGATTGCGTCCGTCATGCTTTCAGACGGTTGCTCCAATTGCCGCCAGATGGGTTGGGCACGTTCGCCCAATTCGGCCATCATGGCGATGACCAGCCCTTTCCGGTCCGTAAAATAATGACGGAGGGTCGGCTCGGACGTTTCGGCGGCGAGGGCCAGCTGGCGCAGGGAGGGCCGCTGGATTTCACCGGACAGGGCGAAGTTGATCACGCTTTCAAGCAGTGCCGAGCGCTTCGCGTCAAAGTTGTAGTTCCGGGCGCCGGGTGTTCGGGCCATAGATGGGCCTGCCTCTCTAAGCGATACTGACGGAAAACATTGGATCAAAGTCCCCCGGTCAATAGTTTGGACTAGTGTAGTGCCGTCATTCGTGTCAACGATGCAAGGCCAGTCGGTCACCTGAAACTGTCAGGTATCGTGACATATACAGGCAATGCTGCCGCAATTTGCACCGGAAACCGCTGCGGCAGAAACGCCGCGATCTGCCATTTTTGCGTGCATCTCCGTCACTTCCTGCCGGGCGGGATATTGCCGGACTTGCCACTGCCATACGCCAGCGCCTGACACGTATAATAGCACAACCGGAGGCGCGGCACACGCTGTCTGCATCGCCCGGCGGGGGCGTGCGGTATGTAAAACGCATGGCAAATGCCGGACTGAACCCTGTCCAGTCCGGCAAGATGGGAGTGAGGCTGGCGATTACTGGTTGTGGGCGCGCAGGTCGTCCAGGATCAGGTCCGCCATATGGTCGTGTGCCGGCACCGACGGGTGCCACTGACAGCCATAGGCGACGGATTTGTCGCCGCCATCCAGGGCGAGATAGCGGATGGCCGTGCCTGTTTCTGCATTCACCGCATCGACCGCTGTTTCCACGGCATGGGCGAGAAATATCTTGTCGGTCCCGCCCAGCATCGGGCCGGTCAGGGCGTAGATCGTCGCGTCCGGATAGCGGTCGCGCATCTGGGACAGCAGGTCCTCCATCGCCGGGATGAACTGGTCTGACGGGTCGTTCTGGAAGAAATCATGGGTGCCCAGATTGATCAGGACGAGTTGCACCGGGCCGGTTGCGTCCAGACGGGCCGTCTCGTCGGCCTGCGTCAGGCGCATCGACATCGTATTGGTCTGGTCGTCGCCGTAATTGTGCACAAGGCCGATGCCGGGCCAGGCGAACATGACATAATCAACGCCAAGCGCGTCAGCGACCTGAGGGCCAAAAGCCTTGGTCTGCGAGTTGTATTCGGGGGTCAGCGGGCAGGTCGTATCCGGTCCCATCGCGCCAAGGCCGAGCGAGATGGAATCGCCGACAATCAGCACTTTCCCCGGCAGGTCCGGCAGTGGACCCTCGGGCGTATCCTGATTGGCGCAGGCGGGCACAGCCAGAAGCAGCGCGCTCAGCAAAAGGCGTTTCAGCATGATGGAGTCCCTCTCTTTCAGCCGGATTCCGTGCAGAATTTGAGCTCAGCCTTGCATGGCGCGTGCCAGATTATTGTATTTGCTGAATTTTATCAGGGGGCAGGCTCGTCGGGACGGGGCCCGGCATCCGCCAGCACCGACAGCAGGTATTCAGCCCGCGTATCCACGGGGGCTTTCGGCAGCACGTGCGTGTCATAGCCCAGCGCAGGGAGGGCCGCTTCCAGGCGGGCATATTCGGCAACCGCTTCATCCATCCCGTGCCGCCGGGCTTCGTCGCTCGTGAAGATGTCCGGCCAGGGCGGGGCAAGGAACACGGCCCGGTTGTAGCGATAGTCACCGGCCAGCGTCTCGGCCTCGGGATGTCCGGTCACGTGGCGCAGGGCCACTGCCGCGTCCACCACGCCCCGGTCGAAAAAGACAGGGCCGGAGAGGCGCCGCGCCGCCCGGTGGTCCGCGATGGCCAGATCCAGCGCGCGGTGCAGGAAGGCCTCGATATCCGTCCAGGGCAGGGCATTGCCGCCGCTTGCCTGTTCAGCCTCCACGATCCGGCGGCCCGGCTCCTCAACGACATGATGCCCACGCGCCTTCAGCGCCTTCAGCAGCGTCGACTTGCCCCCGCCGGAACATCCGGAGATCAGAATGAAATTGTCCATGATGTGAATCTCCCGCAGAAAATCTGTGTGGATGCGGATGAAGCCCTTGCTTGCGCTGCGTGGTGCCGGAGAAGCCCTCGCCCTTTGGACGCGGGCCCCCCTCTCCCGCGAACGGGTTTACGTCCGGTTCCATGTGCGGCGCAAGCGGCGGAGAGGAGCGGAGCAAACTGTCCATTCCGACAAATATACACCGGTTCCGGAGGAGGCGGATAAGTTAGCGGCCGGCTCAATGGTGGCGACAGGTTGCGGCCTGAAAATGCAAGGATAAGTGGCGCATTGATTCCCGTGTGAATAGGAATAGGGTGCCGGGCACAACAATCGGAGTCATCCTCATGCGTCTTGCGCTTTCGCTTCTCGGCGGTCTGTTCTTCTGGACGGCGCTGGCCCAGCCCTCCCTGGCGCGTGAGGAACCGTTGGAATCCTATGCCGTACTGGATACCTGGCTGCGCGCCGCAGAGTTCAATGAACGCTGCCGCGTGCTGAACTATTTCGAAGTGCAGCGGGTCAAGCGCGGGATCAGCGCTTCTGCGTCAGTAACCCCGGAAGGCAATGACGTGAAGGTCATGGCCGGGACAGCGTTTCGCGACGAGGTTGTCGCGAAGAGGGACGACATGGTCAAAGCCCATCGGGCGACAGCCAGGGAGGCCGTGGCAAACCAGGCGTGCAGCCAGGGTGACGACGTAAAAGTGCTACGGATATTTTACATCCGCGAGTACGTAAAATCGCTGCTCGCATCTCAGAGCTCCCCGGATTTGCAGAAGGATACAGCGGGACGGAAATACGCCGCACAGAACCTTTTTGATTTTTCCAAAGGGATGTATGGCGCAAAGTTTGACCCCCTGGTTCAGGAAGTGAGCGCAGAACTCCAGGCCGAAGGATTTGATTCCGACAAGGCGTGGGACGGACTGGATGACACCATCAATGATCTGCAGTGGCAGCTCAGGTTGGGTGAAAAGGGGTATGGTTTTCATCCCCTGCCGAATGGGAACGCGACGTATGAGGCCGTGAAACTGGATGGCAGTGGCGCGCGCTTCCCGGCAAAACTGTCCGAACGCGATGATCCAAGCTTCATGAATTCGGAAGGCTGGCCCGTCAGCGTCAACCGCGTCGACGGCATTACGGATGACGGACGGCTGGTGATACTTGTCAGCATGGATACGGCTGAGGCCGCAGGACAAGCGCTGCAGGCGCAATTGTTCGTGCAGAAGGAGGCGGACGTCAGGGCATGGTCCAAGCCGGATTGGCGCAGCAAGTCGCTGAGCTTCATGGCCGACGTCGAGACGGGGCCGGACTGTCCGGCTGATTTCTGCTTCATCTTCCCGCAGGAAGCCTCCGATGCCATCCGGGAACGTCAGGGCACGGGCAATGCGGCTGATTACAAATTCGAATTGGTGATTGCCGAGCCGGAACAGTTTCCGCTGCCGGAGACGAAAGAGTCGAATACGCGGAGAAGGTTCCATCCGATGAATCTGAACTGAGCGGGGTGGCTTGCATCAGCAGTCTGAAAACCCCTGCTTTTCCTGTATTGGATCCTCGATCAAATACGGCCGCGACGCGGCACCGGAGAAGCCCTCGCTTACGCTTCGGGCCTTTTCTCCCTCAATTGGATCCTCGATCGAATTGCCGTGCTTTGCACGACCGGGAGAAAAGACCAGACGGCCTGTAAGCCGGGTTCTGTTCGCCCATGTTGCCATGGGTCTGGCAGCCATTCCTCTGGGATGCCTGTTGCCAGGCACCTCACGCGACACACCCGGGGCGCAGGCGGGATACAGCCCATGCGCGCCCCCTATTCGGTCTTGCTCCGGGCGGGGTTTACCGTGCCAGTCCTGTCGCCAGGCCTGCGGTGGGCTCTTACCCCACCCTTTCACCCTTACCTCCCCGAGGGGAGGCGGTTTGCTTTCTGTGGCACTTTCCCTCGGCTTGCGCCGGGCGGCCGTTAGCCGTCGCCCTGTATCCCTGGAGCCCGGACTTTCCTCCAGCATGCCGTTACCAGCATGCCAGCGGCTGCCCGGCCGTCTGGTCTGGCGGGTATATAGGCGCAAGGGCCGCGCATGACCAGCCGTGTTTACGCCGCGCCGAAGATCAGCGGGTCACAGCGCTCCCGCAACAGCGCCATAAGGGCCTCGTCCATGAACTGGAAGTCGTCCGGGATATCCAGCACGTGCAGCGTCTTGCCGGTGACGTCCTGGCCGAAATCGGCGCGCAGGCGCTGTTCATGCTGGTCCTCCATGACGAAAATCAGGTCGGCCCAGCGGATGTCGGTCACGGTGACCGGATGGCGGGCATCCCGCGCCGTCCCGGCCGAGCGCGCCGAGACCCCCGCCACGCGGGAGAACACGGCCTCGCCCGTCGTGCTGCGCCATTTGTTGTGGGTGCAGACAAACAGGACTTTTACGGGCGCGGCATCGGCCATCGGTTTCTCCCCTTCGCGGGCGCCAATCAGACGCGGGCCGTCTCCCGCCAGGTGGACCAGTAGGCGCCGACCCCCTTGCCAAAGGGCCCGGCCTTTTCGGCGAACAGGCGGTGGCCATGGTGCAGGCATTCCGGCGCGAGGCGTTTCTCTTCCGCTTCGATCAGGCCGCCCAGTACTTCGCCGGTCTTCGCATCCGCATGTTCGATCAGCGGCAAGACGGTCAGCCGGAAGACGGCAAGATCGTGCAGGTCGCCCAGCGATGTGGCGAGGTGGCGCGCCTCGACAATCCGTGCATGGATCATTTTCGGCCAGACATGTTTCAACAGGCGCATGTGATACCAATGGTATTTCACCCGCTTGCGGAATTCATGGAACTCGACCGGCGTGCCGTCTTGCTCCGCCTGCGCCAGCGCAGTCTCGGCGCGCTTGTAGGTCTGCTTCACGCCGCGGCCCAGAATTTCCGGCGCCTTGCCTTTGACTTTCCAGTCATGGGTGCGGGTGAGCGCGTCCTCGAACGCGGCGCGTGCCCCGGCCAGCCGGTCTGTCACGTCTTCATCGCCAGCAGGCGGGCTGGCGGCGGCGAGCGTCTCGCGCACATCGGCAAAGAAGGGTCCGCCAATCACCTCGCCGAAACGCGCTTCCAGCGCCGCAACGGTTTCCAGCAGGGCGCCGGCATCGCGCAGGTCGGCGAGACTGCGCGACAGGTCGCGGAAGGCGGCATTCTCTTCCGCATAGTCTTTGAAGCCGGGCCGGACGAGGCGCACGAGGCCCCGGACCTTTTTGCACCGCTTGCGCAGCTGGTGGACGGTCGTCACCGGCCCGAGCGTCTTGTCATCGATCTCGGCAATCGCCGTCTCGATCTGGCTGCGCGCAATACGGCGCACCCCGTCAGTCAGGCTATGATCGGACAAGCGGAAGGAATAGGACAAGGCGGGAACCCGTTGGTTGTGGTGGCATATCTGTATCGCAACGCCGCGCCGCCGCCAAAGCGATACACTCGTGAGTGGAATCGGGGGGAGGGCGGACAGGCTTGTGCCAATTCCGGTATGGACATGCCATAAGCCCTTGAGACCGCGGGCATTCGTGGCGGTAGACACAGCCTCTATCCAACCGGCTAAGCCCTTATGGCAATCTTCCCGCCATGACAGAGTGCACCGATTTCTTCTCCCAGGCCTATTACACGATCGCCCGCGCCATTGCCGAGGCGGGCGTGAATGTGGACCTGTTCAAGAATCCTCAGACGATTGCGAAATCGGTGAACCGGCGCGTGCGGGCGGAGCTGAAGCGCCTCGCCGTTCTGCTCCGCCGTCTGATCTTTCTGGCGGCGCTGCAGATGGAGCTGGCGCCGCTGACACCGCGCGTGGGCAGCAATTATTACGAGCCAAAGAAACCGGATGCGGACTATCGTTACGTCTTCACCATGGTGCCCGCGCCATCCCGACCGTGCCCGCATTTCCTGAAAGGGCCGGTGACGGTGCCTTCGCCCGGGCCTGTGCCAGCTGCGCCGCTGATCGCGCGGTGGCAGGCCATGCTCGACACGCTGAAGCACCACAAACGCCGGGCGAGATGTCTCGCGCGCACGATCCAGCGCTGGCAGGCAGCCGGCGAGGCCCGGCCGCACGTGCCACCCATCCCGAACCGGCATCGCATGCCTGCTGCGCTCGCCCTGGTCTCGGGTGGGCTAACCGTTCAGCTGATCGAAGCGCTGAAACGCTGGCCGGATTCGAGCTGAACTCACGCACAATCAGGAAACTTGCCGGAGCGCGCGGGGGCGTTGCCGGGCGGACGTGCTGGCGGACGAGTCTTCCCATGGCCAAGCGTTCCGAACCGTTTTAGACAGGGCAGGATCACCGGAGCGACAGGATCCCCATGCGGCCATGGATTGAGAAACTGCCCCTGCCGACCTGGCTGAAGGTCTGGGCCATCGAGCCGGTCTGGGGCGCCATCATGCGCCTGTCGAAGCCGGAAGTCCGCATCGTCACGGGCGGGATCAGTTTCTATGCGCTGTTCTCGATTTTCCCGATCGTCTACCTGACGCTCAGCCTGTTGTTCGCCTTCATGCCGCTTGAGCTGTCGCAGCGCCTCGCCGAAACGGTGGACGATGTGCTCGTGTCTGCCGTCGCGCCGCTCTCGCAGGCCGATCTTGAAACCATCCGGCAGGTCACGCCGCAGGGCGTCACCCTGCGGGCATTGCTGGCGGTTATCATCGTTCTGTACACGGCAAGCTCCGGCGCGAAAGCGGCGATCACCGGCATTCGCATGGTGACAGGCTCTGAGCGGCGCACCCGCATCATCCGTTTTCAGGGCGTGTCGATCCTGATGACGGCGCTGCTGATCCTGGCCGTCTGGCTACTCGGCGCATTGCAGCTGATCCTGTCTTTCATCACCGAGAAGCAGGGCTTTATCGCCTATGACCTCGCCGTGCACATCAGCAATCTCGCTTCGCGGCTCTGGCTCGGCAAATGGATCGCCTGTTTCGCCATCTTCTACATGATCCTCGCCGTTGCCCTGCATGGCCGGCTCAAGGGACACCGGGCGAAAGCGGCCGGCGCGGCAGCCGGGGCGCTCAGCTGGGTGATCGCGACCTGGGGCTTTCACCTCTATCTGAAATTCACGGCGCTGGACAATTTCTACGGCGCGCTGGCCTCGGTCATCCTCGGCTTCATCTGGCTGGCAACCTCGGTGTCTTCGCTTCTCTTCGGCGCAGCCCTGACAGCCGAATGGGCTGCCCGTCAGGCAGAGCCGGAACTGATCGAAGAAGAAGATGAAGACGACGACATCGTCTTCCGCGGAGAAGGCTAGGTCGCCGCGTACAGCGCCTGGATCACACCGATCTGGCGAAGCGTCGCGATGTCGGCCGCGCCGCTGATCCGGTCTGGCAGCCAGCGACGCTGGAAGGCACGAACGACCGCTTCGGTGAGGTCGTTAAAGGTCCCGGTGGGGGAGAGGTCATAGCCTATGCGCTGGAGCTGTTCCTGCATCTGGCGGACGCTGGCGGTCTGCTCACCGGGGGACAGGCCTTTGCCGAGTACATCCGGAGTGTCCAGGTCTTCGATGTCGGCCCAGATGCCGATCCCGGCCTGAGCAAGGCGTGCCCATGGGAAGTGCTCGCCGGGATCCTGCTTGCGCACGGGGGCGATGTCGGAATGGCCGACAATCCGCGTTTGGGGAATGTCACGGCCGGCAAGGATCCTGTGGCAAAGCTCGATCAGCGTCTGGATCTGAATGTCCGGATACGGCGGCAGCGTGCCATCCGCCGCCGGAAAGTCGTGCCCGCCATTGACGATCTCGATCCCGATGGAGCGGGAGTTCAGATCGTCGTCGCCCTGCCAGCTGGAGACCCCGGCATGCCAGGCCCGGCGATCCTCGGCGACCAGCTGGTCTACCCGCCCATCCTCCCAGAGGAGGTAATGGGAAGAGACCTTGGCGTCCGGGTTGCGCAGCTGCTCGAAGGCCGCCTGTCCGGTTTGCATGCCGGTATAGTGGAGCACAATCATGTCGATCGGGTGCTTGCGCTCATCGAAGTTCGGGCTGGGCGAGAGCGTGATGTTCATCAGCTGTCTCCGGCACCGGCTTTGCGGCCAAGGGCGGCCTCGGGCAGGCGGGTGTTCTGGCGCACCGCGATCATGAACACACCGGCGAGCGCGATGACCGCGCCCATCAGCAGTCTCGGCGAAACCGGCTCGTTCAGCAGGGCCACACCAAACACGACACCCCAAATCGGCGTCATCAGGGTCAACGGCGACAGCATGGAGACATCATACTTCTTGATCAGCGTGTAGAAAGCGCCGTGGCCGAAGATCGAGACACCCGCGATGGCAAACAGGCTGGCCAGCCAGACCGGCCAGCCGCCATGGATATAGGCGTCCACCTGGCCGCGTTCCCAGAGGAAGGACACGGCAAACAGCGGGGCAAAGCTGAACAGGCCGACCCAGGCCTGAACCTGAAGACCTGTCAGCGGCGGCATCTTCTTCATCAGGATCCCGCCGAAGGACCCGATGAAGGCGGAACCGACAACGAACATCAGGCCGACCGAAATCTGGAAGCTGGACGGATCGAACGCGATCAGGACCACGCCGGCAAAGGACAACATGATGCCCAGCCCCCGGCGCCAGCCGATCGTTTCGCCCAGGAAAGCCATGCTCATGAGCGTGGAGATCGGAACACCCAATTGTCCCGTCACGGCGACGGCTGAGGCTTCCGCGCTGCGCAGTCCCATGAATAGCAGGGCGAAATTCAACGATCCGATCATCACCGAAATCAGCAGCAGCGTGAACAGCTTGTCCGGAACCGGCCGCAGGAAAGGGATCAGGAACAGCGCCACGCCAGCGAAGCGGACGGCGGCGAAGAACAGGGGCGGAATGTTCATGTCCGCCACCACCCACCGTGTCAGAACGATGTTGAGGCCCCAGACGAGGCAGACGCCGAACAGGAGGAGAAAGTCGCGGAAATTCATGTTTGCCCCGTATCAGGCTTTTTCCGGTTTGGGCAGACTTTGTAGAAAGATCCCCTTGGGGAACCGGAACTGTGTTTCATGCGTACACTTGTGGCCGCATTCAGGCTGGGTTTAAGTTAACCTGTATAGGGGTGAGCGGTTGAGCTGCCGGCGTGCGGCGGCCTTTTGGGAGTAGGTGGATGTCTCTGATCTGGTGGATTCTGCCAGCAATTTCAGGTGTGATCGGGCTGATGATGCTGTTTGCCGGCTTTGGCAAGCTGGCCAGTCTGAAGCCTGTCAGCGGCGGCGGCCGGCTCATTTTCGGCGTCGGCTTCCTTGGTCTGGCCGGAGTTGTGGCGCTATCCGGCCTCAACCTGCAGACCTACAAGCGCCTCACGCTGGAACGCGATGCCGCGCATATCCGCTTTGACGCGGTGGCCGGCCAGCCCAATACCTATCAGGCCACGCTGACGGTTCCTCAGGAAGTCGAGCCGCGGGTCTACACCCTGCAGGGCGATGAATTCTCGATGGGCGCGCAGGTGATCAAGTTCAAGCCGCTGGCCAATATGCTGGGCTATGATTCAGTCTACCGGCTGGAATACCTCGAAGGCCGTGACTCGAACCGCTACTCCACTGAGGCGGTTACACGGGCGGAGTCCAATGGCATCCGCCTTTAT
Organism: Hyphomonas adhaerens MHS-3; assembly: GCF_000685235.1. Classification (NCBI taxonomy): domain Bacteria; kingdom Pseudomonadati; phylum Pseudomonadota; class Alphaproteobacteria; order Hyphomonadales; family Hyphomonadaceae; genus Hyphomonas; species Hyphomonas adhaerens. Next base: position 314,272 of record NZ_ARYH01000001.1, on the reverse strand, counting down.
GCCAATCCGGGGCTGGATGTCCGCAAATTTGCAGCGGAGCAGGGCGCACGTTTCGGTCTGGAAGATGCGCAATACGGCTCAGCCACCTACATGCCGATGGGCGACGGATACGAGTTCGATGTGAATATCACTCAGGATGCCCTGGTCGCCCGACCGACCGAGCCGACGCGCCTGATGATGCAGCGGGCGGCCTATCCCGGCTTCCAGCCAGGCGTGGAGACAAAGCAGTGAACCCCTGGGAAAAATATGTCGTTCCGAACCTGATTTCTTGCGCCTGCGCGTCGAAGCCGATGATGAAGCAGCGCGAAAAGGTCATTCCGTACGCAGAGGGCAAGGTGCTGGAAATCGGCTGCGGAAGCGGGACGAATTTTTCCTATTATGATCCGGACAAGGTCGAACACCTTTATGCCCTGGAGCCGTCCGGCGGCATGCTGAAAAAGGCGCGCCGTGCAGCGGGGGCGCTCGGCTATGGCAACAATATCGAATTCCTTGAGACCGGCGCAGAATCCGTACCGCTGGAAGACCATTCCATCGACACGGTCGTCTATACCTTTGTGCTGTGCACCATTCCGGACTGGAAAGGCGCCCTGGCAGAGACACGCCGCCTGCTGAAGCCGGGCGGCAAGATCATTTTCTCCGAACACGGCCTGGCCCCGGACGAAGGCGTTGCGAAGTGGCAACGCCGGGTCGAGCCGGTCTGGAAACCGCTGGCGGGCGGTTGCCACCTGACGCGCGACACGAACAAAATGTTGGAGGAAGCGGGTTTCGAACTGCAGGACGCCGAAACCATGTACCTGCCGGGCACCCCGAAGATTGCGGGCTTCTGTTCCTGGGGATCTGCCGTTCCGGTCTGACATGCGGGACCCTCCCTATTTGCCTTTCCTTGACGGCCCGGCCAGTCTTGCGCCCGGGCTGAAACCCATTCCACCGGAGTCCCTGATCGCGCCGGATACGGAGGCGGAGGCCTGGCTGCCGGAAAAGCGGCAGATCATGCGGGAGCGGCGCGCGGACGTGTTCGTCTCCAGCCTGCCAGAAGCGGAATTGCTGGAGGCAGCCGCGCGGGTGACCTGCCACTTTCCGCCATCGGAGGAAGACTGGCCGACGCCGCTGGAAGCCGCGGCGGCCCGCGTCTCAGATGATCTATGTCTGCTTCAGCGCGGCGCCGATGGGCTTTGGCGGCTGGAGGCGGCCAGCCTTGTGGCGCCGACGTTCTGGCGCTTGTCGGAGAAGGCCGGACAACCGCTTGGCGGATTGCATGATCCGGTGCCGGAGGCCAATCCCGGCCTTGTGTCGCGGATTGCGCGCATGTTCGATGCCTTGCGTCCGGGGCAGGTGCTGGAACGGTTCAACTGGACGGTCCAGGCAGGCCCAGATCGCTTTACTCCCAGCGCGGCGCCGCTGAAGGCCCTGGCGGCTGCGACTGCTGAAGCGGATGCGCTGGATGTGCTTCACTTGCGCGTGGAGCGGCAGACGGTATCGAAATTGCCGGCAAGCGGCCTGCTCCTGTTCACGATCCGCATCGCGGTCGATCCGTTGCGCGCAGCCTTGTCGACGCCGGGGCGGGTCAAAGCATTTCAGGCGGCGTGGGATGGAACGGATCCCGGGCTGGCCGAGTACAAGGGCTGGCCCGCTTATGAGCGGCTTGTGCGCGCTGCGCTCGGTCACCTTTCCTGAGCGGGGCAACCGCGTTATGCCTCAGACTGAATCACACACCCTGAATAAGAGACGGAAGACGCAATGAAATACTGGCTGATCAAATCCGAACCCGACGCATGGAGCTGGGATGAACAGGTCGCCAAGGGGGATGAGGGCGAAGAGTGGAGCGGCATCCGCAATTACCAGGCCCGCAACTTCATGCGCGAGATGAAACTGGGCGACCGTCTCTTCTTCTATCATTCCAATAAGGGGCTGGAGGTCGTCGGGATCGTCGAGGTCTGCAAGGAAAGCACGCCGGATTCGACGACGGACGATCCGCGTTGGGATTGCGTCTGGGTAAAGGCGCTGGCGCCCATGCCGAACCCGGTGACCCTGAAGGCCGTGAAGGCCAATCCGAAACTGAAGGATATGAGCCTCGTCACCTCCTTCCGCCTGTCCGTGCAGCCGGTAAAGGCGGCGGAGTGGAATGAGGTCTGCAAAATGGGCGGCATCGATCCGAAGACGCTGAAGCCTGTCTAGGCCGGCTTCCGATAGACGGAGATGTGCATCCGGCTGTCCGCGGTGAAGGCGCACTTGTCCCAGCCGCCCCAGCGGCTTTCCAGCTCCAGGCCGGCCAGCTGGGCCATCAGGTCTGTTTCCTGCGGCCAGGCGTAGCGCATGGGCAGCGGTGTCAGGCGCGTGCCTTCGGAGGTGACGCGCAGGACCTGATAGTCGATCCGCTGCGTGACCGGATCATGGACCGCGGCTTCCAGCGCGAGGGCGCCGAAACTGACATGCCGGGGCTTCACACTGCGATGGTCGTGAAACTGTGAAAGATCCGGAACGAAGGCTTCGATCAGGAAGGCGCCGCCGGGGGCCAGCATGGCGGCGGCGTTCCGGAAACACTTCACCTGCGCGGCCTGGCTGGTCAGATTGTAGAGCGTGTTGAAGATCAGGAAGATGAAGTCGAAGTCGCCTTCGGCCCTGACCTCCGACATATCGCCAACCGTGACCGGAATGTCTTGCCCGCCGGGCTTCTCGCGAAGTTTCTCCACCATAAGCGGCGAGGCCTCGATGCCTTCGATGCGGCAGCCGCGCGCTGCCATTGGCAGAGCAACGCGCCCTGTGCCGATGGCGAGTTCCAATGTGCGGCCGGGCAGGGCAAATTCCGAGAGCAGATCAATGGCTGCGTCAGTTGTGCCGGGATTGTGCAGGAGGTCGTATTCGTCGGCGTTCAGTTCACCGAACGTTTCCGGGCCATACTTCTTCATCGTTGTGCAAGATCAGGGGGCAGATAAACCATCCAGGGCTCATAGCACGAAATGATTTTCGGCGCGAGGTTGTTTTTGGCTATCCCCGGTTGCCCTCTTCGAAGCTGGCGAGGGTCCATTCGGCGAACTGCGCAAGATTGCCGCCGCTGAAAAGGAACCCGGCGACGCCTGCCGCGCGGGCGGCTTGCATGTCGGCTTCCTTGTCACCGATCATGAAGCTCAATTCCCGCTTCACCGGAAAGTCGGACATGGCGTGCAGCAGCATGCCGGGCTTTGGCTTGCGGTCGTAACTGTCCTTCCGGTAGGCCGGGTTTTCCCCCGCTTCATGATAAGGGCAATAATAAATGCGGTCGATGTGCGCCCCAGCCTTGGCCAGTTCTGACTGCATCCATTCATGCAGGACCTGCATGTCGGCTTCCGTGTAGTAATTGCGCGCGATGCCGGACTGGTTGGTCGTCACGAAGACGAACCAGCCGCGCTTGTTGAAGGCGGCGATCGTTTCGACCGCGCCATCAATCCATTCGAAATCCTCGATGCGGCTGACATAGCCTTTGTCGACGTTGATCACGCCGTCTCGGTCGAGAAACAGGGCAGGGCGCAGGTCAGCCATCGGGCTGGTCTTTGCCCGTATCTCCCGGCTCTGGCAACTGCGGCGGATGCAGGCAGGGCTGGACGGCGGAAGGAAGACGGCGTTTGTTGCAAGTCTGCCGGGAGATTGTGCCAATGGCTATTCTTGTGTCCATCCTGCTGAGCGCGCTCGGTGGTATTGTCGCCGGGCTTGGTGCGGCGCGCCTGATCCGGGGGAACATGACCGGTGGTCTGCTGGGCGGCATGGCCGGTGCCATGGCCGTTCACTTCTATCTGTATCCCGTTTCAGAGAGCGGCCTTCCGGGAGACTGGGCGGCCTTGCTGCAAGGCGCAGCAGGCGGCGCAGCGCTCGGGCTCGCGGGCGGGTTCATGATGAAGAAGAAAGCCTGAGGCGGCCTAGTCCGCATCGGCCGGGATGGCATCGCGATTGACCGCCACACCCCGCAGGAACGGGGCCAGCGACAGCAGCGTGAGCAATCCTGCCAGCAGGAAGGCAGCCCCGGCGAAGTGAACCGCCGCGCCTTCATATGTGAAGGCAAACAGGACCCCATTCATGGTGAGCGGCCCGATAATCATGGCCATCGCGTTCAGGCTGGAGGAGGCGCCCTGCAATTCGCCTTGCGCATTTGCGGGTGTGACGGTCGACATCAGGGAGTTCAGCGAGGGGGACGCGACGCCGCCAAGCGCGCCGAACGGAATGATCGCGTAGACCATCCACCCATGGCTGGCGAACGCATAGGCAAAGAGCGATACGACATTTACCCCGAAGCCGAGCAGGGCCGTTCGGACGGTCCCGAGCCGGTCGAGGATCAGGCCCATCAGGCCAGCCTGCACCACGGCCGCGCCGACCCCGACAAGGCCGAGCGAAAAGCCGATTTCCTTCGGCGTCCAGTCGTACCGGATCTCCGAATAGACGTTCCAGGTGGAGGGGAAAACCGTGTGTGCCAGCATGAAGATGCCGGCGGCGATCAGGAACCAGCCGACGTGCGGAAGTTTCGAAAAATGCTTCACGGCGCCCAGCGGGTTCGCGCGCCGGATGTCGAAGGCCCGGCGGTTTTCCGGGGCCAGCGATTCCGGCAGCACAATCAGGCCGTAGAGGAAATTGATCAGGGCAAGTCCTGCCCCCGCGAAAAAGGGCGCGCGCGCGTCGATTTCTCCCAGGAATCCGCCGATCACCGGGCCGAACACGAAGCCGAACCCGAAGGCGGCCCCGATCATGCCGAAGGCGCGGCCCCGGTCCCCCGTCGTCGTCACGTCGGCGATATAGGCGTTCGCCGTGGAATAGGTGGCGCCGGAAATGCCGGACAAGGCCCGGCCGAGGAACAGGATCCAGATATTGTGGGCAAAGCCCATGATCAGGAAGTCGATGGCCAGTGTCGAAATCGAGGCCAGAAGGACAGGCCGTCGGCCAAACTTGTCCGACAGGGCGCCCATGACCGGCCCGAACAGGAAGTTCATGACGGCATAGGTTGCCGCCAACGGGCCGAGCCAGAGCGTGGCTTGCTCCGACGTGACATGTGCCAGTTCGCGGATCAGCGCCGGGATCACGGGGATGATGAGCCCGAAGGCCAGCATATCCAGCGCAACGGTTACAATCACGAAAAAGAAGGCATTCTTGCCGTGCTTCCGGGGAGATGCGCTGTCCGACATGGGGAGCAGGTTTGGCCTTGCCCGCCGGAAGGGTCAATCGGTTTTGACGCAGGGTGATGGATTGCCGGAACGGCAAGGCGGGCGCAGGATCGTTTCCATGACGGAGGGCATTCCGATCACACGCCATCCGGCACCGCCGGAACAGGTTGAGCGCATCCGCGCTGCGGTTCGTGAGGCGGAGCAGCTGAACGATTCGCGCCTTGCCAGACCAGACGACGCCGAAGGCCTTTACGCCCTGCTCTCAGAGCCCAAGGTCAACGCGCCGATCTATTCGCTGCCGCGCCCGTTGAATGTCGGGAACGTCCGCAAATTCATTGAGGATCATGTCGCCCAGCAGGCGCGCGGGGAAGGCCTGTTGTTCGTCCGGGACGCCGGCGGCGGGCAGATCATGGGGTATTCCGACATTCAGGTCTGGCCGGAATGGGCCGCTGGCGAAATTGCCGGCGGGCTGCATCCGTCGCTGCATTCAAAAGGAAGTGGCACACAGGGCGCGGCCCAGACGTTCACCTGGATGTTCGAAGCATTGCACCTGAACCTGATCTGCGAAACGGCCAGCCTCGAAAACGTGATCACCCAGCGTATGCTGGACGGGATGGGCTTCCACCGCATGGGACAGGTGACGTCCCGGCGGCCGGATGGAACCACGCGGGAGTCGCTGGTCTGGGAGATGGGACGCGATGAATGGAGCGCGGCTCAACGGTCCCGGCCGAGCTGACGCCTTAACAGCACGGCCAATGCTGGATATGCATGACGTTTCCTGAGTTGGAGGACGCGACACGTGGGACTTTACATAACCGGTGCCATTCTGATCCTGCTGATCATCGGCGTGATCCTGATCTATAACGGACTCGTGCAGAAATCTCAGATGGCGGACAATGGCTGGTCGGATATTGATGTCCAGCTGAAACGCCGCGCAAACCTGATCCCGCAGCTGGTCAACACCGTGCAGGGCTATGCCACGCATGAGCGGGAGTTGTTCGCCGATATCGCGGAAAAGCGGGCCAAAGCCCTTGCTGCCGGAGATGATCTCGCGAGCCGGGGGGAGGCGGAAAGCGAGCTGTCCCGTCCCGTTGCAAGACTGATGGCTGTGGCAGAAGACTATCCCGACATGAAGGCCAGCCAGAACTTCCTGGACCTTCAGCAGGAACTTGCCGACACCGAAGACAAGATCGAGATGGCGCGCCGGTTCTATAATGGTGCGGTACGCGAGCTGAACACGCGGGTGCAGAGTTTCCCGGCAAACCTGCTGGCGGGCATGTTCGGCTTCCGCACGCGGGACTTCTTTGAGGTGTCGATGCCGGAGCGGGCCTTGCCGAAGGTCGATCTTGGAGGCGCAAGCTGATGCTGCGATACCTGTTGGGGGCGCTGGCCGCCTGCCTGATCGTGCTGGCGGCAGGGGCGGAGGAGAAGATCAACCGCTTCGATGTCGGCATTGAAGTCCGGCAAAATGGCGACATCCTGGTGACCGAGACGATCAATGTGGCCGTCGAGGGGCGGGACATCCGCCGTGGAATTTTCCGCGACCTGCCGCGCTATTATGCCGATGACCTGAAGCCCGGCGACAAGCTGCCTTACCAGTATGACGTCCGCCGGGTGCGCCGTGACGGCCGGAAGGAACCCTACACGATTGAGCATGATGGCAATGCCTATCGCATCCGGATCGGCGATGCGGATGTGCTGCTGGACTATGGCGACCATACTTATGTGATCGAATATGAGGTGAAGAACCAGATCCGCTATTTCGACAATCATGACGAACTCTACTGGAACGTCACCGGTAATTACTGGCTGTTTCCGATCGAAGAGGCTTCGGCCCGCATTACCCTTCCGGATGGCGCCAGGGTCACCGAAGCCATCGCCTACACTGGCAAGTCCGGCCAGGCGGGACGGGACTATGCTTACCGGCAGGACGGCGATGCGCTGGTTTTCGAAACGACCCGCCCGATGGACCGGTTCGAAGGGCTGACGATTTCGGTGTCGATGCCCAAGGGGACGATCGCCCCGCCATCCCTTGGCGACAAAGGGACGCTTTGGTGGCTGCGGAATGGGGCGCTGGCCGTGCTGGTCGCGTCTTTCTGCGGCGTATTCTGGTTCCTTATGTCCGGCTTCCGCAAAGTCGGGCAGGACCCGCCGAAAGGGCCGGTGTTCCCGCGCTATGAACCACCGGAAGGCTACTCGCCCGCAGCCGTGCACCACATCTACTATCGTGGAATGCGCGGACATAACGCCCTGATCTCGACCCTCATCAATATGGGGGTAAAGGGCCTGGTGGACATAGATGCTTCGAGCAAGAAGGAAACGACGCTGACACGCCGGCAGGGCGACGCCTCGAAAATCAGCCCGGATGAGGCGATCCTCGATGCGGGCCTGTTCGGCGGGCGGACCGAGCGCACGCTTGGCAGCAAATATGATGCGAGTTTCACATCGGCCTATCAGAAGTTCCGCCGGTCGCTTTCGCGTAAATATGGCAGTGCCTATTTCCGCTGGAATATCGGGTACACGCTGGCCGCCGCAGTGATGACCATTGCCGCAATCGTGTTTGCCATCACGCAGGCGATCAACTGGTCCGGCTGGCATACACTGGTCGTTCTGGCCTTTGCCGGGCTGAACGGTCTTTTCATGTACCTGATGCCGGCCCCTACGCCAAAGGGCCAGAAAGTCCGTACAGAAATTGAGGGATTCCGGCTCTATCTCGAAACGGCGGAAAAACTCCAGATGAACGCTGTCGAGGTGGGCAGTGATACCCCGCCGCCGATGAGCCTGGAGCGCTATGAGCGTTTCCTGCCTTTTGCCGTGGCGTTGAATGTCGAAAAGCCATGGACAAAATACTTTGAGCACCAACTACCCGCAGAGGCCGAGAATTATGCGCCGGCCTGGGGGCAGTTTGGCAGCCGGTCCTTCCGCGATGTCGGGGGCATGAACGATGCGATCATGTCCAGCATGAACACCGGTGTCTCCAGCTCCCTGCCGCAAAGTTCCAGTTCATCCGGCAGTGGCGGCGGAGGCTCGTCCGGTGGCGGCGGAGGCGGCGGCGGCGGGGGCGGCTGGTAAATTTTTCTGGCCGGCACAGCGGCAGGAAAATGAATTTTCAAAGGCAGTGCAAATTTATGATTGCGTCAGAAGAAAAGTAAGATTACGGGGCGAAAATACACCGGACTCGCGAGGCGCCCCATGTCTGTTACGCACTTCCTTATTGAGATGTCCGGCTGGGCCGGGGCTGTTCTCATCCTGATCGCCTACCTCCTCCTGTCGGCCGGCAGGATGGATGGCCGCTCGAAAGCCTACCAGGTAATGAACGTGATCGGAGCAGCCGGCTTCATCGTCAACAGCGGCTATAATGGCGCGATCCCGTCGACGACGATCAACGTGATCTGGGTTGGTATCGGCTTCTTTACCCTCTGGCAGGGACGCCGCCTGACAGAGCGCCCGGGCGCGCCTTATCTTTCAGAAGAGGCCGCCACGGCCGACGCCGGCGGCGAAACGTTTGGCGCCATCCCGGGTTTCTCCCATCTCGATGACGTTCAGGCCGCCTGCGATCTCCCGGCGTAGGGCCTCGTCCATCGGCAATGACCATTGCGCTATGGCCGAGGCACGGTCCGTCCGCATGCAGACTTGCGGGAATTTGGCGATGCGGCGCGCGACCTCCAATGCGTGCGGCAAGGCGGACTCTTCCTCCGAGACATAGTTGGCCAGTCCGAAAGCGAGGGCTTCTTCCGCGCTGACTTCCCGGCCGGTGAGGATCATGTCCATGGCGCGGGAGGCCCCGATCAGGCGGGGCAGGCGGATTGTGCCGCCATCAATCAGCGGCACGCCGAAGCGGCGGCAGAAGACACCAAATTTCGCGCCCGGCGAGACGACCCGCAGGTCGCACCAGCACGCAAGCTCAAGTCCGCCGGCAACGGCATAGCCATCGACTGCGGCGATGACCGGCTTGGAAAGATCCAGCCGGGACGGGCCCATCGGGCCATAATCGCCTTCGGTCACGGATTTGTTGCCGCGCCCCTCGGCAACAGCCTTCAGATCGGCCCCTGCGCAGAAATTGCCGTTTGTGCCTGTCAGGATGGCCACCGAGAGGTCATCATCCGCATCGAAGGCCTTGAACGTCTCATACAGCGCATCGGCGGTTGGCCGGTCGACAGCGTTGCGCGCATCGGGGCGGTCGATGGTCACGATCAGGATAGGCCCTTCCGTTTCAGTGCGGATGCCAGTGCGGGCGGGAGTCGGCATGTCTCTCTCCAAAGTCAGCGGATGAGCCAGGCGAAGGCCTGGCGCAGGAAAGCCTCGCCGCCCGTCTTTACCCATTCACCATGCGCCATGATGATCCTGTCGGGATGGGTGGCAGCGACTTTTTCAAACGCCGCGCGGGCGGGTTTGCGGTTGGTAAAACTGAGGCGCCATTCGAGCGGGGCAAAGCCCTTGCCGACGACGATACCCCAGGGCTTTGCCAGAAAACCCTTCCAGCCTTTCCAGTAGCGCTTCAGGAAGTCGTCGCTGAAATGTTCCGACAGGTCGGCAAAAATGGCCGTCCGGGTCGGCCGGTGGACGAACGCAATTTCGTCCATGAAAAAGGAGCCGCGGAACCAGGCCTGTTCGAAAACGCCTTGCCAGTCTTCCGGCGGGACGTCTTCCAGCGCAGGCTCAAACGGCAGGTCACTCCGTTTGCGGATCGTGGAGGCAGGCCCCCAGAGTTTCGCTTCGGGATAGGCGGCATGCCATTCGGTGAGGTAGAGGTGGTGGATCTTGTTCGGGCTGACGAGGTGGCCGACCGGCCCCAGCGCGTCTGTTTCCGCCTTCAGTTCAGGCGTCAACGCTACCGGGGACCAGACCCAGAGTTTCCCATCCGGCAGGCGCACGATGATCGATCGCGTGGGATAGGGGAACCCATGAAAGTCGACGACCGGGCCTTCGGTCAGCCACAGGTCTGTGTCCACCGCCTCCAGCATCAGGCCGGTCCTGATGGCGCCGTCTGCCCAAGAAAGGGCACAATGCGGTTCAGCAGGACGGGCATGACAGCTTCCGGCAGGTCATGGCCCCATTTCTCGATGATGTCGATTTTCGCACCGGGCACACGCCGGGCAATGTCCTGTCCGGCCGCGGGGAGGATCAGGTTATCCACTTCACCGTGCAGGACGAGCGTCGGCACATCGAGTTCGCCAAGGCGCTCATGCCAACGTGGCTGGGCCAGGATGGCGGCATATTGCCGGGCGACCCCCATTGGCCGATCCGACCGCTGCATGGCCGCGATGGCATTGGCGCGGATCTCGTCATCGGGTGTACGGACGTCCGGATGCGAGCCATAGGCCGCGCGGCCCTTCACGGCGAGGTCGGCGATGGCTTCGGGCGTTCTTTCTTCCGGCACGGCCGTCAGGGCGGCGGTGGCTTCAGGTGTGGACGGCGGCAGGGCCGGGTCACCGGAAGTTGTCATCACCGGGATCAGGGAACGCACCCGCTCAGGATGGTTCAGCGCCATCAGCTGCACAATCATGCCGCCCATGGAAACACCCATCACGTCTGCCTTGTCTGCGCCGAGCGCGTCGATCAGTGCGGCGGCATCGGCGGCCATGTCATCCAGCAGGTAGGGCACTTTTTCGTGCATCGGCTCACCCGCGGCGATCCCCTTTACGATATCGCGGGGGGATGGGGGCACCTGGCCGTCAAACTCGGTGGTCAGTCCGATATCGCGATTGTCGAAAATCACGACCCGGCGGCCGGCATCCGTCAGGCCCTGGATCAGGCTCTCCGGCCAATTGATCATCTGGCTCGAAAAACCCATGACGAGGAGCATGAGCGGATCGTCCTCCGATCCGAACGCCTCATATTCGATGTCGATGCCGTTGGCCTGAATTTTCGCCATGGTGTTCCTCCGATGTGTTTTGTTTCTTTATGACAGGTTTTGCGCGCTCATGCAGTTGCCGCCTTCGATGTTCGTTCGAGAAACGGCAGGATGCGGTTCAGCAGATCCGGAACGACCGCCTCCGGCAGGTCATGTCCCCACTTGTCGATGATCTCGATTTCCGCCCCTGGAATTCGCCGGGCGATATCGCGTCCGGCTTCGGGGGGGATCAGCCGATCCATGGCGCCGTGCAGCACCAATGTCGGCTGTTCGACAGACCCGAGCCGGTCGTGCCAGCGCGGCTGGGCCAGCAGGGCGGCAAACTGACGGGCGAGGCCGAGGGGCCGGTTGGCGCGCTGCAAGTCGGCAATCGCGCCGGCACGGAGGTCTTCATCCGGTGCGCGCAGGTCCGGGTGAGACCCGATGGCGTGATAGGTCCTGACCGCCAGGTCGCCGATGGCTTCCAGCGTTTCACTTTCGGGTTCGGCCGTCAGGGCTTCCAGGGCCTCCGGTTCGGACGGTGGCAGGTCCGGGTCTCCGGATGTGGTCATGACCGGCATCAATGTGCGTACACGTTCGGGATGGTTCAGCGCCATCAGCTGCACGATCATGCCCCCCATCGACAAGCCGAGCACGTCGGCTTGTTCCGCGCCCAGTGCCTCGATCAGGGCGGCCGCATCAGCCGCCATATCGTCCAGCACGTAAGGGACGCGTTCATGCACCGGCTGGCCTTCGGCGGCGCCTTGCATCAGGTCTTCCATGGGTGGGGGAACGCGGTCTTCCAGCGCAGGATCGTCGATCGCCAGGGTCAGGCCGATATCCCGATTGTCGAAGACAACCACACGCCGGCCGGTATCGGCCAGCGCCTGCTTGAAACGATCTGGCCACTCCGTCATCTGGCCCATATAGCCGGAAACCAGCAGGATCATCGGATCGTCAGGTGAACCGGTCTCCTCATATTCGATTTCAAGACCGTTCGCCCTGATACGCGGCATCGCTGTCTCCTTCCGGAAGTTGATTCCGGCTCACACTAGGAGCCATGGCGCAAACCACAAGCGTGCCATTCGGGATTGAGGGGAATGTTTCTCAGTCGTCCTTCTGATTGACGAAGATCATGATCAGCGCGCTGGCTGCGAGGTACATGAAAGCCCCTTCGAAGGAGCCTACACCTACCTGACCCTGCCACATCTGGAACAGGGCCGCGCCAAAGACCTGGAAGATGCCGAACCAGACAATCAGCGCGGTGCAGCAGCCTGCAATTGCCCAGGTCTTGGAGGCATTAAACGCCCCCGCATCTCCGCTGGCCTGCTTCCACATATCGAACGCGCCTTTGAAACAGAGCAGGCCGACCAGCAATTCCCCGGTCATGATACCGATCAGGGCCAGCTTGATCAGCAGGGGCGAGGTGATCGCCGGAATGACAGGGTTGGGATAGGCTGGGCTATCGGCCTGAGCCAGAACCGCGCCAACGGCCATCTGGGCATATTCCCAGTTCACGGCATTCGAGATGAAGTAGAACAGGCCCTGAAGCCCGACGAGGACAATCAGGGCGATTTTGAAATAGCGGATCATTTTTCCCTCCGAAACACGGTTCGCCCGCGCACATCCCGTGCGTCAGGCCGTTCGCGAGTTTCGGGGAGGAAATGGAGCTTTAGCGGCTCAGTTCTTTCATGGCTTCGTCCAGACCGCCCAGCGTCAGTTCGAACATGCGCTGCGGGCCGATCAGCTCACGGATCAGTTTGATCGATCCGGTATATTCCCATGCGCCTTCCTTGACCGGGTTCAGCCAGACAAGATTCGGATAGCGCTCGACGAAGCGTTGGATCCACAGGCCACCGGCTTCATCGTTCCAGTGTTCCACGGAGCCACCGGCATAGGTTATTTCGTAAGGGCTCATCGTCGCGTCGCCGACAATGATCACCTTGTAGTCCGACGGGTACTTGTTCAGCACATCCCAGGTGGGGATGCGGTTGTTCATGCGCCGGCGGTTGTCCTTCCACAGGCCTTCATAGGGGCAGTTGTGGAAGTAATAGTATTCGAGGTTCTTGATCTCGGACCGGGCAGCGGAGAACAGCTCCTCCATCACGCGGACATAAGGGTCCATGGATCCGCCGACATCCAGCAGCAGCAGGACCGACACCGTGTTGCGCTTTTCCGGGCGCATCTCGATGTCGAGATAGCCTTTGCGTGCGGTGTTGTTGATGGTGCCGTCCAGGTCCAGTTCGTCCGGCGCGCCCTTGCGGGCCCATTTGCGCAGGCGCTTCATGGCCACTTTGATATTGCGGGTGCCGAGCTCGATGCTGTCGTCGTAATTCTTGAATTCGCGCTTGTCCCAGACCTTCACGGCGCGCCGGTGGCGGGATTTCTCCTGCCCGATGCGTACACCTTCCGGATTGTAGCCATTGGCGCCGAAGGGGGAGGTGCCGCCTGTGCCGATCCACTTGTTGCCGCCTTCGTGGCGCTTTTTCTGTTCCTCGAGGCGCTCCTTGAGCGTCTCCATGAGTTTCTCGAAGCCGCCCATGGCCTCGATCTCGTCCTTTTCCTCCTGGGTGAGGAATTTCTCGGTCATCTTGCGCAGCCATTCCTCGGGGATGTCCTGCACATCGACCGCGTCCGCCAGGGAATCGAGCCCCTTGAAGACGTGGGAGAAGACCTTGTCGAACTTGTCGATATTCCGTTCGTCTTTCACCAGCGCTGCGCGGGAGAGATAGTAGAAGTCCTCGACATCCATATCGATGACCTTCTCGTCCATTGCCTCCATCAGCATCAGGTATTCCTTCAGCGTGACGGGCACTTTGGCTTCGCGCAATTCGTTGAAGAAGTTGAGGAACATGGGAACGTCTCGCTTTTAGCTTGTCACAAACATAGCCCGGCTGCTGCCCGCTGTCCAAGCTGACGTCACGCTAACTGTCCGCTCATCCTGTGTTCAGCTTGAAGCCGGTAACTATGTATCGGCATGATGCGTGTCTTTTTCCTGTCCCTATCCCTGCTGACCGCCGGGCCGGCTGCTGTGGCTGACCCTGGCTGCGTGCCGGGGCAGGACGAGAAAAAGTGCATGATTCAGGCGATCTGGGAGGCGGCCGCGGGGTTTCCGGCCGACAAACGGGACCGCCTGAAACCCATTTTCCTGAATACGGTTGCGCTGAGTGGGGACGCAGCGCTGCTCGCGGATTGGGAGGGACGGCTTGGCGGCGAGGCAGCGCCCGAGCCTGAATATCCCGACTATGTCCGCGAGCGGGCGGAGGCCGAGCTGCGGGAAGCTGATTGGAATCACTTCCTGCAGCAGGCCCAGGCCGGGCTTCCGCCCTTTAATATCGGCCGGCCGGAACTGATGGCGGCTGGCGCACGCCTTGCGCCGGATGTGGCCACGCGCCAGCGCGTGATCGAGGCCATGTTTGCGCTGGCCGGCCCGCCACAGCCGGGCGCCAGACCGCTTGAGAACTTCGAGCGGGGGGATTTCGGCCATGTGCTCAGCGAACTGGCGATGGAAAACTGCAACCTCGCTGCGTTCGACCGGGCCGTGCAGCTGACGGTCGAGCCCGACGGATTGCGCTATGCCTTCTGGCGGGCCCGGATCACGGGCGGCGCTGCAGCTTTGGCGGCGCGCGTCCGCACGGAATCCGACCGGCAGGACACCCGTCATGTCCGCGAAGCGCTGGAAGGCTATGGGGCAATTCTTCAGCGAGGCTACTGTCCGGCTTGATCCGGCGGCCTTTTTGGGAGTAGGCGGGGGCAAGGAAGCGCCTGCATGACCGAATTTGACGACAGAGATGATGTGGCATTGGCCACACCAACCGATGGTGACCCTGACGGCGATCCGCCATCGGGTATTTCCGGCAACAAGGAAGTCGGCGCGATCGCGCACCTCTACCGGGCCGAAGTCTATCGTTCGACCGTATGGCGCCAGCGTCTGGACCAGACCACCAACTGGGCGGTGATCTCAACCGGTATCGGCCTGTCCGCCGCGTTTGCGTCAGAGCGTGCCTCGCCGTTCCCGATCGTGCTGGTCGGCGCCCTTTGCATCATGTTCCTGATGCTGGAGGCGCGGCGCTACCGTTTCTTCTATGTCTGGCGGTTCCGGGCGCGCGTGCTGGAAATTGCCTTCTATGTGCCCATGCTGCGCGGCGAGGGGGCACGGATTCCGCTCGACCGAGGCACGGCCCTGTCAGATGACTATGTCAAACCGCAATACAGAATCTCGATGATCCGGTCGGTGGGTCGGCGCCTGCGCCGCAATTATGGCTGGATCTTCACGATCCTCGGCGCAGCCTATTTCGCCAAGATCGCCATTCATCCGACCGATGTGGACAATTTTGCCCACTTCGTGCGCCGCGCACATATCGGACCGATCCCGGGTTGGCTGGCGCTGATCTGCGGCGTCGCTTTCCATATAGGCTGGATCACGCTTGCCTGGAAAACCTGGTGGGATGAGCGCACCGACAAGACGAAGATGGCCGACTTCCTGAAAAGCCGCGAAGACGTCAACTTCCGCCCGCCCACCAAAGGCGTCACGCCGATGAAGGCTGACGATTAGCCTGGGTCAGCGCCCGGCGAACAAGGACTGTACCTTCGCAGCCAGTTCGGATTGGCGGTTTGTGTCCATCTTTCCAAGCGCGGATTTCAGGAAGCTGCGAAAGGTCGACAGTTTTACGCCCATCCGGTCAGCGGCATCGCCAGGCCCCATGCCCTCAGCAACGAGAATAGCCGTTTCTGCTTCCCTCGGAGTCAGGCCGTAAGCGGTTGAGAGTATCGTTGCCGCTTCTGCAGGCAGGGTCGCTTCTGGAAGGGTGAACGTAATGATCGCCAAGTGCCTCTCGGCGCCGCCGCCGGCCATGCTGCGCGCGTCTTCCGAAAGCCCGCTGTCCAGCCGGGCGACGCGGACAATCATGGGCGCTGCGCGATCGCGCACTTTCAGGGGATAAGCCGCGGGAATACCGCGGGCGACCGTGACTGCAAGTGAATGGTGGAGGGCATCGCTGATGGCCTTGTTGTGTGCAATCAGGCGGCCCTGCCAGCTTCCCAGGTCGTGGTTATCGGACAGCAGTTTTTCGGCAGAAGCGTTCATCGCCACTATACGGAACGACGGATCAACGATGAAGGCGCTACCCGGAATGTGATCTATGGCCTGGGCCAGCAGTTTGCTGTGGTTCTTCAGGCCTCCGAACACCTGTTGCAGGCTGAGGCTTCGCTTCAGATGAGGCGCCAGGTACAACATTTTCTCGAAATCAGAGGTCTGGAAAATGTCCTGCGACCGGGACCTGTAGAGCGAAATACTCGCTGTGATTTCCGGCGTATCCATTACACGGACACTGAGACCGTCATACGTATCCGCGGCTTCCAGAACATGGTGGCGATAGTCTGCCGGGATGTCGGAATAGGCGCACATCTGGTGTCCGGACAGGACGGTTTCAGACGTCCTGACAAGGAATTGCTGCATCCAGATATCGTTATGCCAGAGCTCTTGATTGTAAGCGTCAGCTGAGTCCGGGCTGACATTGCTCTGCATCAGGAAATAGCGGTCCGGTTCAGCAATGACGAGCGCAGAAGCATGCGACGTGAACTCGTCCTGAAGGCGGGCGGCCAATTTGGCCAAGCGCCCCCTGTCCGTCACGGTCTCGTAGATTTCACCCACCAGATCATCAAGCATGACCCGTTTCTTATAACAGTAGAAACGTTATCCCGGCCAGAGGGAAGCCCGAATGGCCCAGGATGGCACTTGAGAGATAATCCGGTGCGTTGAACGCTTAGCCTGCCGGGCCGCGGCGGCCGCCGCCCGGGCCGTCCTGGCGGCGGGCGAGGAAGGCGAGGCGTTCGAAGAGCGCGATGTCCTGCTCGTTTTTCAGGAGGGCACCGTGCAGCGGCGGGGTGAGCCGCTCCGGGTCCTTTTCGCGCAGGGTTTCGAGGTCGATATCCTCGTTCATCAGCAGCTTCAGCCAGTCCAGCAGCTCGCTGGTCGACGGCTTCTTCTTCACGCCCGGCAGTTCGCGCATGGCGTAGAAGGTCGTCAGGGCGTCCTTCACCAGCTTCTGCTTGATGCCCGGATAGTGGACATCGATGATTTCCTGCATCGTTTCTTCGTCCGGGAACTTGATGAAGTGGAAGAAGCAGCGGCGCAGGAAGGCGTCCGGCAGCTCTTTTTCATTGTTGGACGTGATGATCACGATCGGGCGCTGGTGCGCTTTCACCGTTTCGTCGGTTTCGTAGACATAGAACTCCATCCGGTCGAGCTCCTGCAGGAGGTCGTTCGGGAATTCGATATCGGCCTTGTCGATTTCGTCGATCAGCAGCACAGGGCGTTTTTCGGCGGTGAACGCCTCCCACAGCTTGCCCTTCTTGATGTAGTTTTTCACATCCTTGGCGCGCTCTTCGCCCATCTGGCCGTCACGCAGGCGGGACACGGCGTCATACTCGTAAAGGCCCTGGTTGGCCTTCGTGGTGGACTTGATGTGCCATTCGATCAGCTCGCAGCCGAGCGCCTTGGCGACCTCGATGGCCAGAACCGTCTTGCCGGTGCCGGGCTCGCCTTTGACGAGCAGTGGACGCTCCAGTGCAATGGCGGCGTTGACGGCCACGCGCAGGTCGTCAGTTGCCACATAGTCTTCAGTGCCTTCGAAACGCATGGGTGCCCCGTCCTTAATCTGTCTTTCCCCCACAATAAGGAGTGCCCTGACGGGGGCAAGCTCTGACGTGGCGGGAGGTGCATTCCGCACCGCAGCACGGGTTTCATTATCGGCCTCTGGCAGACTGTGGTAAACAGTAACGGCCATGCGCACGACCGCAGTGTCTCATGCTTCAGCGGAGTGCCGCACCGGTCCGGGCAGGTTTGACCCGGCGGGTCGGGACAGGCCCGGGCCGATGCAGGACTTGTGATCCAGAACCCTGCCAGGGAACGCGCGCATGGCACCTTTTCCGTCAGACTTGCCGGGCTGTCCCGCCGACGTAGAAAGTTCGTGAACCGGCAATCAAGCGTTAACGCCTTCCTGCGATTCTTTGCGAAATTCGCCGCATTGGATCTGAAACCATGCCTTTGAAACTGTCGCTCAAGCCAGGTGAAACGTTCGTCGTGAACGGTGCCGTCGTGCGCAATGGCGACCGCCGGGGTGTGTTGTTGCTGGAAAATCAGGCCCGGGTCCTGCGCGAGAAAGACATCCTGCATCCGCGTGATGCGACGACCCCGGCGGCGCGCGCCTATTTCAGCGTGATGCAGATGTACCTGCTCGGGGAAGCGGATGGGCCAACCTATTCACAGGCCGCCGAGGCGCTTGCTGCGTTGCTGGCTGCCAGCGAAAACGAGGAGTCCCGCGCGGCTGTGCTCGACATTTCCGCCGATGTGGCCTGTTCCAATCTTTACCGTGCCCTCAGCCGGTGCCGGCGTTTGCTGGCTGACGGCGCCGGGGCGGCGGCCTGATGCCGGGCGGTTTCGCGATGCGCGCACACACCGCTCCGGAGACCACGCCGCTGGGCCTGGATGACGCCATTCGCCAGCTGGAAGCCGGGGAAGGGCAGGACATCTGCGTCGATCTCGGCGAAGGACGCCTTGCGCGGGCGGACGGGCCTCGCGGGTCCGAAGGCCTGCTACAGCGCCTGCGCGGTCACAAGATGATGCTCGCACTGGCCTCCGGCGCCGCTGACCTGTCGCACTTCACGGCCAGCCCCGGCTCTTTGACGATTGCACCGGGCGTGCAGGAAATCCTCGACGCAACCACCCAGAGGGATTAGAGCGCCGCGCATGAGCGCAGAACTTATCTCCCTGTTTACGGCAACGTTTGTCACTTTCTTCGTCCTGATCGACTCTCTGGGCGTGGCGCCCATGTTCGCGACGCTGACAGCGCGCGGCGATGCTGCCTATCGCCGGCAAATGGCGGTCAAGTCGATCTTTGTGGCGGCTGTGATCATCTTTGCCTTTGCCTTCGGCGGCGCCTGGCTGATGGATGCAATGCATATCTCCATCGATGCGTTCCGGGCCGCGGGCGGGGTTCTGCTGTTCCTGATCGCGCTCGACATGGTGTTTGAAAAGCGTACCGAGCGGCGCGAGCACCGGACAGAAGAACACCTCGGCCAGCACGTGACAGATCCGGAGCCCGACGATGTGTCTGTCTTTCCGCTCGGCATTCCGATGATCGCCGGCCCGGGATCCATCGCAACGGCGATGTTCTATATGTCCGACACGGACAACTGGATGGAGAAGGGGGTCATTCTCTCAGCCATCGGCCTGAACCTGCTGCTGACACTGATCATCTTCCTGATGGCCGGTCCGCTTGTGCGGTTTCTGGGCGCGAGTGTGGCGGGGGCGTTGACCCGGATTCTCGGCGTTGTGCTGGCGGCCTTGTCGATCCAGCTCCTGATCGACGGGATCAAGGGCGCGTTCAATCTCGGTTGACCGGGTGAGCCGGGGTCAGGCGCCCATCGGCTCCAGTTTCTTCTTTTTCCGGATATTCCGGCGGAAGGTCGACCAGGTCACGAAGATCAGGGCGAGGCCTGCCGCCGTCATGCCCATCACCTGCAGCACCATCTGAATCGTCCAGCGAACGCCCGTATCGGCAATGCGCAAGGCGCCGGCCCCGGATTGTTTGACGAGGGCGACGGCCCGGTCGCCCCCAGCCTCGGCAATCAGGCGGACGCGGCGCAGGTCCGCGGAATCTTCCAACTGCTCGATCAGCGTCACGGCAGCAGCGGGGCTGGTCAGAAGACCGATCCGGTCGATCTGTTCGAGGTCGGTTTCCAGACGCTGCAGGCCGCGCGCATCAATGGAGTCGATAAAGGCCGCCTTTACGCGTTCGGTACGTACGTCGATCGTGGTGAGTTCCCCGAGCGCGGTTTCGAGGGCCGGGCGCAGGTCGCTGTCGGGCAGGGCGGCATTTACGCGGGCAGAGAGATAATCCTGGAAGTCATCGGTCAGGCGCCTTGAACGCAGGGCGGACTTCAGGATCGAGGCGGCGCGGATATTCGCGTCAGACAGGCCATCGGCGGTCTCTGCTTCCAGCAGGCCGATGGCTGTGATTTTGAGGGCGACCTCATCTATCCGGTCGCCGCGCACCCAGCGTTCCGAGTTCTCGGCCAGATCCTGGAAGGTCCCCAGCAGGCGGAACCGGGATTCCGTTGCAGCCCGTTCCGAGGAGACCTCGACTTCGGGGCCGGCAAGGGGGGCGTCGGCGGCATCGATGACGGGCGTTTCGACGAGGCCGGACTGGACGTCCACCACCCGTTCGGACACCTGCGCTTCTTCGTATTTCAGGCTGATCGCGGTGGGCAGCTTGCGCAGGGCTGCGGCCGTCAGCCGGTCGTCGGCGCGGTCGAGCCGTTCCGCGTCGGCGGCGACCATCAGTTCCTTCACATCCTTGCGGTCCAGCATCTGCGGGGCGGCGAGCAGAAAGCCGTGAGCGGCGGCGACATCGCGCTGGCTGAGCTCCCGGTCGACGACGTCATACCAGAACTCGTAACGGTCCGATGGATTGCGCGGCGCAAAGGAGGCGAAGGCTTCGTCCATGTTTTTCCGGGTCTGGTCGATCGCCTCGATTCCGGGAGAATCAGAGAAGGCGGAGCCCGAAAAAGCTGCGCCCAGCACCTGCGCGCCGATGACGGGAAGCAGGATGAGCATGGAGTTAAAAACGACAGCCTGCATCCAGCCCGAGGTTTTTTCAGTGCTTTTCCGGCGTCGGGCCATGAACGCTGAAACCGTTGTAAAAGCTGTACGATGGGCGAGCTTTCATAGAGCGCGTGGGGGCATGAAAGATCAAGTCCCGGCCTGCATATTGCAGTGCATAGGCTCGATTGGGCCATGCAGCACTGGTCACAATTTAACGATAATTCGGGGGTATTGGCTCACACGCCTGAAAAGGTGGACGAAATTAACACAGTTTTGCCGATTGCGATGAATCGCCTGCGGCTTTATATCCCGGCCAAGTTTGTATGAGGTGTCCTGCGATGAGTGTCGAAATTGCAGAAGACTATCGTCCCTCGGATGACGAGGAATTCATGAACGAATTGCAGCTGGCCTACTTCCGCCGGCTGCTTGAGAACTGGAAAGCCGATATCCTGGACGGCGCCAAGCAGACCATTACGAATCTGCAGGACGAGTCCGGATCGCTCCCCGATATCGTCGACCGGGCGTCGGCGGAAAGCGACAAGGCGCTGGAACTGCGCACCCGCGACCGCCAGCGCAAGCTGATCTCCAAGATCGACGCGGCCCTGCGCCGGATCGAAGACGGCTCTTACGGTTTCTGCGAAGTGACGGGTGAGCCGATCGGCCTGCGCAGGCTGGAAGCCCGCCCGACCGCGACGCTGAGCCTGGAAGCCCAGGAGCGTCACGAGCGCAAGGAACGCACGCTGCGCGACGACTGAGGCGAAAAACCTGTTCCTGAAATTATTTGCGGCGGCGTCTCCAATGGAGGCGCCGCCGCTTTTTATTATCATCCCAACGCCACGGCTAATTCATCCCAACGCCACGGCGCGTTATCGTCTCCGCGGCCGCCTGTTCCGCGGTGAATTGACAATGACAGCAAGGTCCAAACGATCTGTTACATCTTGGTAATCAAGGTCTTAACGCTGAAGCCTTATGTTTAACAGCAAGTGCCGTCTTGTTAGGATCAAGGCGACTCGCCCGGCTGTCTGACAGGCATTGACCCGGCCCGGGAATTCCAATTCCTAACCGTCCGTTAACCCTCACCGCTGCAAAAGTAACCATTACGGAAGCGCGCCGCATGAAGTCAGACCTCCCTCTTGCCGCCGATGACGGCTGGGACATGTCACCTCGCCGGGAATCCAAGGTGATGGTCGACATGCCGACTTCGTTCGAGCCGCTTTCACCGAACAGGCCCCTGCCATCCGCACGCGGTGTGCTGAGCCCGGCGGAGATCGAAGCCCTGCTTCGCCCGGACCTTTCGGACCTGCCGGATACCCCGGCACCGCCTGAACCTGAAACCATCACGGACAAGCCCCTGCCGGACGTGGAGACATCCGCACCCGGCGCAGAGTCCGGGCGTCAGGCCATGGCCAGCCCGACCACGGATATTCCGGTCACGGCACGGCGTCTGGCGTCCCGCCTGTCACTGGGCCTGCGCAAGGGATGCGGTCTGCGCGCCGCCGCTGCAGCCCGGTCTGTGCGCGAAGGCGACTTCGACTCCGGTCTCACCGGCGACATGGCCGGGCAGGGGACGGCGATTGCCTGTTTTGCCGTGGGCGAGGGGGAAGTGGATGCGATGCTGGTCCTGTCGCCAGAGCTCGCAAATGCCCTGATTGAAACAGCTTGCGGCGGTGGCGGCCTGCCGGGCGATTGGGCGCCGCGCGAGCTGACACCGCTCGACAGCGCGCTGCTCGAAGGCCTCGTCCGGCCGCTTGGCCATGCCATCGCGCCGGGCCTCAGCTTTGCCGGCATGGAGACGGAGGCCGACTTTGCCGCGGCCCTCGCCCGTCCGGGCACAGCGGAAATCATAGACTTTGAAATCCGGGTCGATGGCGGGCGTCATGCGGCGCGCCTGATCCTGTCGGAAGAGATCGCGGAGCAGACGGCGCCGGAGGTTTTGCCCGCGCCGCGCGCCGTAGCCGAAACTGCGCCGGCCGGAGAGGCGCCGCCGCCTCCCGTGACCGTGCTGCTGACCGCGCGGGTTGCATCGCTCAGTGTACCGCTTTCGCGCCTGTCGGACCTGACAGCCGGGTCCACGCTGCTTCTGGGCGTGCCCGCTGACCAGCCGGTGGAATTACTCTCCGGCGGGCGGGACGGGCCGGTTGTGGCGGAAGCCCAGATCGGGCGAAAAGGCAACAAAATGGCGCTCAGGATCTCGCGCCGATTGCCGGGCTTCCGTTAATCTTTCCGGTGCCTATTCGGCCGCCTTGGTCTCTGTGATCCAGTCATCGACATTCTCTTCAAGAATATCCAGCGGCACGGCGCCGTCTTTCAGCACGACATCGTGGAAATCGCGAATATCGAACTTGTCGCCAAGCTCGGCTTTCGCCTTCTCACGCAGTTCGACGATCTTGTTCATGCCGATCTTGTAGGCCGTGGCCTGTCCCGGCATCACGATATAGCGCTCGATCGCCTTCCGGGCGTCGCCTTCCGGATTGGGCGTATTGTCCAACAGGTACTGGATCGCCTGTTCGCGGGTCCAGTGCTGGTCGTGGATGCCTGTGTCGACGACGAGGCGGGCTGCGCGCCAGATCTCCATGGCGAGCCGGCCGAAATCGTCATACGGGTCACTGTAGTAGCCCATCTCCTTGGGCAGGTATTCCGAATAGAGACCCCAGCCTTCTGAGAAGGCGGTGAAGCCGCCATATTTGCGGAATTTTGGCACGCCGGTCAGTTCCTGTGCGATGGCGATCTGCATGTGGTGGCCGGGAATGCCTTCATGGAAGGCCAGAGCCTGCATCTGATAGGTCGGCATGTCCTGCATGCGATAGAGGTTCGCATAATAGGTGCCCGGCCGGCTGCCGTCGGGAGCAGGGCGGGAGTAGAAGGCCTTGCCGGCGGACTTTTCGCGGAACGGCTCAACCGCTTTGACGATCAGATCGGCTTTGGGGAAGGTGTTGAACACGTTCGGCAGGTCTTCGCGCATCTGGTCGATCCAGCCGGTCGCCTCGTCCAGGTATTCGGTTTTGCCCTCTGGCGTATTCGGCTTGAAGAATTGCGGATCGGTGCGGGTAAAGTCGAAGAACTCCTTCAGGCTGCCTTCGAAGCCGACCTGTTTCATGATCCCGCGCATTTCGTCATGAATGCGCGCCACTTCGGCAAGACCCAGATTGTGGATCTCTTCGGCCGTCATGTCCGTGGTTGTGTAGTCGGCGAGGCGTGAGGCGTAATAGGCGTCGCCGTCCGGCAACTTCCAGGCGCCATCATCGGTGGTCGCGGTTTTCGCCTGCTCGCCAAGCTCTGCAATGGCGGCCTTATAGGCCGGGCCGACCGAATTGGTCAGAGCGTCCGTCGCCTCATCCAGCAACTGGTCAGCCTCTGCCTGAGTGATCGTACCGTTCTCGACGAGGCCCGTGACCTTCTTGCGGAAATCGCCCATCAGCGGGCTGTCCTTGCCGCTGTCATCGAAGGGGGCGCCAGTGATCACGCCCTGCGCGTCGGAGAGGACGTATTTGTAGACGAAGGCAGGCGGCTGGATGCCGTCAGCCAGCGCAATCCGCGCGTTTTCGAGGTTCTGTTCCAGATAGGCCGGGACGCCGTTGAGGCGGGAAATATAGGCCTCCGCATCGGATTTGGAGGTGATCTGGTGCTGGTTGATCAGGAAGGCCGGAATTTCCGCCTGAACGCCGTTCATCTGGTCGAAGACATAGCCATGGTGGAGGTATTTGTAGTCCTCCTCGGCCTGCTTCAGGTTCATCTCGGCGATGCGCCAGGAGATTTTCGCCTGGTGGTCCAGCAGGTCAGGATTGAAGCTGGTCTCCATTTCGGCGACGTCAGCGCGCAGGATCTCCAGTTCCTTCAGCGCATTGGCATCGGAGACATCGTCCCACTCGCCATAATTGTCCTTGATGCCGAGATAGGTCTGCGTGATCGGGCTGCGGGAGATCGTTTCGGCGAATTTCTGGTCGAACCATTCATTGAGCCGGGCAGATTCCGCCGCGATGTCTTCGGCGCTCGGCGTTTCTGGGGACGCGACAGCCTCCATGGCCGCCGCTTCGGTGCCTGCAGCAGGCACTGCAGCCTCCTCATTCATGGCGCAGCCAGCGGTAGCAATCAGCAGGGCAAGCGCCGAGGACCGGGCAATCAGGACAGGTTTCATGGGGTACTCCAGTTAAGCGGGAATCTGTAATCTTGACGGGTAGTCTTAACGCTTTTTTCGCTTTCGTTAACCTTTGCCGCCTATCTCTCTGTAGACTAGGATTCATATAGGCTGAGTCGGCTTGCCGACCCGGCCGGACTGTATTGCCCGGCGCATTTGTTTTGTCAGCCGGTGGCGGGAGTGAAAAGCAGCATGGACACCAATACCCGGATGCATGAGAGCCCGCCGGATGAGGTCGAAACGACCGAGGGCGCAGGTCTGGATTTGTCGCGCGCCCGGATCGACGTGATGCAGCTCATGTTCTGGGGCTGCCTGCTGATTTCCATCGCGGCGGCCAGTGTGGCACTGGCCTGGCCGAAGGCCTCCGGCGCACCGGGGCCGATCCTGCTGATCGCCATGGGGTCGGGCGGCCTGGTCTTCCTGCTTTGGACGGTCCGCGGCGCAGGCCGCATGCTGGGACTCTTCCCGGAAAAGGGCTCTGCCATCCGCGCTGCGCAGGCCAGCCAGCCGCGCTTCGGCTGGATCGAAGCGCTGGACGAGAGCGTCCTGATCGCTGACCAGGGCGGCGCCCCGGTTGCCGCGAACACCGCTTACAAGGATCTCACCACGATGGCGCTGATGGTCAGCCAGGGCGACAATGGCCCGGTGACCGTGGACCGTCTGTTCGGCGCGAGCCCGGGGCTTGCGGCGCCGGTCTACCGCCTGTCCAAGGACGCCAAAGCCGGCATGGCCCGCCGCGAAGTGCTGCCGCCGATCACGATCGGCCCGGAGCAGGTGCCCGCCCAATACGAGATTTCCGTCTCCCCGCTGCCGCGCGGCAAGGTGCTCTGGCGTATCCGCCCGATTGCGGGCGAGCGCGAGGCGACCGGCGCTGCGGACCTGAAATCGCTCTATGTCGAAGACGCGCCGATGGGCTTCTTCGCTGCCCGTCCGGACGGCACGATCACCTATGCGAACTCCTGGCTGCGCGACACGCTCGGCCTGCCTGAGTCGGCGCGCAATGTCCGCATCGACGACATCATGCGTCCGGAATTCGTGAAGATGCTGTCGCGCGACCGCAAGACCGGCCTGCCGGGCCGGGTCGATGTCCAGATCCGCGGCCGGGACGGGATCGAGATCCCGGTTCATGCCATCACGACCTGGTCGGGCCGCGGCGCGGAAGCGGCCGGCCGGACAATCCTGCTGCCAAGCGCGCAGATGCTGAATGGCGGCGAAGAGCGTTTCGCCCTCACCGGCTCGCGCCCGCCGCGTCCGGATGGCGACCCGATGTTCGACGACGCGCCCTTCGGCGCGGTCCGCCTGCAGGGCGAAAGCGTGCAGAGCGCGATCATCCTCGATGCCAACCGCGCGCTGATGGAGATGACGGACGGCCAGGCGGCCCCCGGCGGCCAGTTCGCGGCGATGTTCCAGGCGGAAGAGGGCGAGGATACGCTCTCCAGCAGTCTGGTGGACGCCATCGACAAGCCGGTCGGCCTCAAACTGGCCGGCAAGGATCCGCGCCACGTCAATGTCTTCGTTGCCCTGGATGGCAATGGCCGCCCGTCGGTTGCCTATATCATGGACATCACCGACCAGCGCCAGCTGGAGATCCGCCTGGCGCATGGCGAGAAGATGCAGGCCATCGGCCAGCTCGCCGGCGGTGTTGCGCACGACTTCAACAACGTGCTGCAGGGCATCATCCTCAACAATGAGGAGCTGATGGTGCGCCACCCGCTGGGCGATCCGTCCTATTCGAACCTTCAGTCCATCAACGAATTCGCGATGCGGGCGAAGGAACTGGTGAAGATGCTGCTGGCCTATGCGCGCCAGCAGACCTTCAAGCGCGAGATCTTCGCCGTGCCGGACTTCCTCAGCGAGTTCTCCATCCTGCTGCGCCAGCTGCTGGACGAGCGGATCGAGCTGGAGGTCAAGCATGGCCGCGATGTGCCGCACATCAAGGCCGACAAGAACCAGCTGGAAAACGCGATCCTCAACCTCGCCACCAATGCGCGCGATGCGATGCTGAGCCACGACAATGGCGGCAAGCTGACGATCCGTACCGCGCGGACCACCGGCGCCGATGCCCATGCCAAGGGCTTCAAGTTCGTCGAGGATGGCGAGTACATGCTGATCGAGGTGGAAGACACCGGCCACGGCATGTCGAAAGACGTCATGGAAAAGATCTTCCAGCCCTTCTTCACCACCAAGGAAGCCGGTGTCGGCACGGGCCTGGGCCTGGCCACAGTTTACGGCATCATCAAACAGTCCGGCGGCTATGTCTGCACGACGTCCGCTGTCGGCAAGGGCACCACATTCCACATCTATCTGCCTGCCCTGAAGGCAGAGGAAGTACCGGTTCCGGTCGAGCCGACGGCCGCCGACAAGGCCACCGTCCGCCCGATGGACATTTCCGGACGCGGACGGATCCTCCTGATCGAGGACGAGGATGGCGTGCGCGGCATTGCGGCGTCCCTGCTGCGCTCGCGCGGGTATGAGGTCGAGGAGGCCTGCGATGGCGAAGAAGCCATGGAAATCCTCGAAGACAATCCGAACAGTTTCGACCTCGTCATTTCCGACGTGGTCATGCCGGGCAAGGACGGGCCGACCCTGATCCGCGAGGCGAAAGACCTGCTGGGCCATGCCCGCGTGATCTTCATCTCCGGCTATGCCGAGCGCGACATCGCCCAGCAGCTGGACGACGACCGCGCGGTCTCCTTCCTGCCGAAACCGTTCACCGTCCGGCAGCTGGCCGAGCGGGTGAAACAGGAACTCGGCAGCCCCAGCAAGGAAGCCGCCTGAAAGTCTGCCGAGGAGGAGAGGGTGACATGAACAAGCTGATCACCCTCCGCCCGATCGGTACGGTTTCTTCCACGCGCGACACGCCCATCGACGATGACTGGGATGCCATCCCGGCCCATATCGATCTCGATGCGGACCAATTCACCGCCGAGGCCCTGATGGGCCTCGATGCGTTTTCCCACTGCGAAATCATCTTCCTGTTCGACCGGGTGCCCGACGAGAAGATCGAGACCGGCGCGCGCCACCCGCGCGGCCGGGAAGACTGGCCCCGCATCGGCATCTTCGCCCAGCGTGGCAAGAACCGGCCGAACCGGATCGGCCTGACCACCTGCCGCATCGTCTCGGTCGAGGGCCTGCGCCTGACGCTGACCGGCCTCGACGCCATCGACGGCACGCCGGTTCTGGACATCAAGCCCGTCATGTCCGGCTTTGCCCCGCGCGGCGATTTCCATGAGCCGGACTGGTCAAAGGAAATCATGGCGGGCTACTGGTAGCGTTTCCGCCAGCACCTGCGGCGCCTGTGAAGGCGCTTTGCGGGGGAGCTGGGTTTTCGGGTTTTCTGCAAATTCAGGTTTCCGGCAGGGGCAAGTCCTGCGTTCGCGGGCGGGCTGACATTGGCTGGCGCATGGGCGCCGCAAGCACGGGAACCCCGGCGGGCACCTGCAGGCTGGCGTAGTCTGGCGCCGCAGCGCGGCCATCGCAGGCGGCGGCGAGACGGTCATTGAAATAGGGGGACGGCGTCAGCGCGCGGCGTTCCGTCTTCTGCGACGGCATCCAGTCAATCGATGTCAGGAAGACGCGGCCGTTCGGCGACACGCTCCAATGATATTGCACGCCGCTTCCATAGGCCGCCCGCACCGCGGCGCGGAGCAGCAGCACCTGGCACCAGATCAGGGGCCAGAAAAAGACAAGATGGGCCGGGAATCCGGCAGGCGGATGCAACAGTGACATGTGCGCGAATATACATCCGGACACAGAGGTGTCGGATAAGTTTGTTTTTGCGGCAATGAGGACGGCAGGTTCACTCCTGCCAGCTGGTGGATAAGCGTCCCACTTGCGTCTTCCCCGACCGCCAGGGGACGAAATCCGTCTACGCCATGATCAGGCATGACCAATCATGACCATACCGGACTATAGGCGACGATACCGGATCAGCCCTTCGCCCAGAGGGCTGTCAGGACCTCTGCGAACTGTTCTGCCCGGTCGGCGCAGGCCCAGTGGCCGGTGCCTTTTTCGACATGCAGGGGCACGTTGTGCGCCTTCGAGAAGCGCTCGGCGACGGAGAGGTCCACGAAGGGATCGGTCTCGCCCCAGAAGAGCTGTCCGGGGGAGGGCAGGTTCGCAAGGTCGCTGACCCACGGTCCGGAGAAGCGCAGGCCGATGGCGGAGCGGTAGAGCTTCAGGATCGACTGGCGCATCGTCTTGTCGATCAGCGGCACTTCTTCCTTCGCGAGGCTTGCGGGCATGCCGCCCTGGATGAGGGTCGCTTCCAGGCGCGGCTTGTTGCGCATGTTCAGCATGACGAATTCGCCGAGCAGGGGCGTCGCCCACATCTTCGCTGTCCGGTGGCCGCGATACTCCGGGTCGATCACGGCATTGGTGACGCACCAGGTGCGGATCAGGTCCGGCCGCACGCTGGCGATACGCTGGGACAGGAGCGCGCCCCAGTCATGGCCGACCAGGTCGATCTTCTGGTCCAGCTTCTCGATTTCCGCGATCAGATAGTCGACATAGGCGTCCTTGGTGCAGGCAAAGCCTTTCGGCACCGGCGTGCCAAAGCCCGGCAGGGCGGGGGCGAAATAGTCTGCTGGCTGAAGGCCGAGCGCGGCGATCAGCGGCTTCCAGAGATGCGGCGTGTCCGGCACGCCATGAATGAAGACCTTCATCGCCTATTCCTCCGCTTTTGGGGGCGCCCAGTCCGTGCTTTCGGGGAAGACCTCATCCATCGTGCCCGCAAGCGAGGGGCCGTAGACCGGGTTCGGCAGGATGAACCAGCCATTGCCCCACATCTGGTCGAAGGCCGGGGCGGCGGTCAGGGCCTTGCGCTCCGGCGGGGTGAGGGCGTCGTCATTGAAGATGTCGGCAATGTCGCCCAGCTGGTCACCGGCGAGGGCGATGACGCAGTACGTGTCAGAGATCATGTAGCGGCGCCCGTCCTTGCCGCTGCCGCCGGGGGCGTCGCCGCGCAGGTACAGGGTCTGGCCATGGGCGAACTCGCCGAGGCCCGCGGCCTTCAGCGTGTCGGCAGAGCCCTGGACGTTGGTGTTGGACCGGTTCGTGTTGACGATGATCTCCACCCCGGCATTGCGGATGCGTTTGAACGCGTCCTTTACGCCCGGAATGGCGACGGCCTTGCCTGCGCCGGTTTTCTCCCACTGGTCCCAGATGGCGGGGTCGAAGCCGACGCCCGACCGGGTGAAATATCCCATCGAGCCGAGATTCCAGATCAGCGTTTCGTCGGCATCGAAGACGGCGGCGAGCGGCTGGTCGGCATCGCAGGCGAGGAAGTCGGCGGTTTCGGCCGTGGCGCCGTCTTCCGTCACCGGGGCGAGCACGACGCTGGTGTTCGGGCGGCTCGCGGCTTTCGCTTCGACATAGGCGGCGATGGCGTTCCAGTCCTGCTTCAGGGCGATACGGGCCTCGGCCGACCCGTAGAGCCATTGCTGGCCTTGTGTCGGCGCGGCCGGCGGGGCCACGGTTTCGATCACTTCAACGGTGGTGGTTTCCGTCGGGGCAGGGGCCACCGGTGCGGTCTGACAGGCGGCAAGAAGGGCGACAGTGCTGAGCAGAATGTGATGTTTCATACCCACTGTCTCCTTCAATCCTGCGGAGAAGTCTATCTCGGGATCGCGACAACTGGCCCGGAAGGTTCCCTTTCGTCACTCTTGCCGGGGCGCCAGCGTTCGGCCAAGGATACGGGCAAACCGTGACCGGAGGAGACATTCCATGAAGACCAAGCTCACCGAAATGCTGGGTATCGAGCGTCCGATCGTGCAGGGCGGCATGCACTATGTCGGCTTTGCCGAAATGGCCGCAGCCGTGTCCAATGCCGGCGGCCTCGGCATCATCACCGCGCTGACCCAGAAGACCCCGGCCGATCTGGCCAACGAGATCGCCCGCTGCAAGGACATGACCGACAAGCCGTTCGG
Organism: Hyphomonas adhaerens MHS-3; assembly: GCF_000685235.1. NCBI lineage: Bacteria > Pseudomonadati > Pseudomonadota > Alphaproteobacteria > Hyphomonadales > Hyphomonadaceae > Hyphomonas > Hyphomonas adhaerens. Next base: position 283,647 of record NZ_ARYH01000001.1, on the reverse strand, counting down.
CGTGAACATCACTTTCCTGCCATCGACCACGCCGCCGGATTACCCGGCCATCGTCGAGGCCGTGATCAAGGGCGGCGTCAAAGTCGTGGAAACCGCGGGCAACAACCCGTCCTCCGTGCTGCCGCACCTTCAGGGCGCCGGCATCAAGGTGATCCACAAATGTACTGCTGTGCGCCACGCGCTGAAGGCCCAGTCGATCGGCTGTGATGCCGTTTCGGTCGATGGCTTCGAATGCGGCGGCCACCCGGGCGAGGATGACGTGCCGAACTTCATCCTGCTGCCGCGCGCCGCTGACGAACTGGAAATCCCGTTCATCTCCTCCGGCGGCATGGCCGATGGCCGCTCGCTGGTCGCCTCGCTCGCCATGGGCGCGCAGGGCATGAACATGGGCACGCGCTTCATCGCCACGAAGGAAGCCCCGGTGCACGAGAACGTGAAACAGGCGATCGTCGCGGCGAGCGAGCTGGACACGCGCCTCGTCATGCGTCCGCTGCGCAACACCGAGCGTGTGCTGAACAATGCCGGCGTCGAGCGTCTCCTGGAGAAGGAGAAGGAACTTGGAACCAACATCAAGTTCGAGGACATCATCGCCGAAGTCGCCGGTGTCTATCCGAAGATCATGGTGGAAGGCGAAATGGATGCCGGGGCGTGGAGCTGCGGCATGGTCGCGGGCCTGATCCACGACATCCCGACCGTTCAGGAACTGATGGACCGGATCATGGCCGAGGCTGAAGACATCATCTCCAACCAGATGATGGGCATGCTTGGCGGCAAGGTTCCGGCCTGATCTCATGGGGTGGGGAAATCTGAAGCTTTCCGCGGGCCTGCTGGCCGGGCTGATCCTGTCAGCCTGCGCCAGCGCGCCGGCGGAACCGGCTGTGCAGCCGCTTGAGCTGTGCCAGCAGATGTCCGCGGGCGATACGAGCATGTCAGAGCGGCTGGCCTGGGACGGGGCAGACCTCGGTGATTTCTGCGCCTGTTTCGTCACCATCGAAGCCGGTCTCGACGAGGAAACGCGCCTTCAGACTTTCGCGCTGATGCGCAAGGTGATCGAGATGCGGGAGGGCACCGGCCGCTCGACCGAAGATGTGGCCGAATTGCTGGAAGATGACCGCGACGGCAGCCTTTACGGGATTCCGGAAGGCGCCCTGAAGCAGGGCGCTCAGCCGATTGAGGATTCGCTGTCACGGGCGCGCCACGACCCGCAGAGTTGCCGAGCGTCCTAGATCCGGCTCTTATGGTTCTCTGGCTGATGACTGTAGAAGGAGCTCACATGAAACGGATTTCCATTCTGATGGGGGCCTGCGCGGCGCTCGCTGCCTGCGGCATGTCCAATTCCGCCGGGGCAAAGCCCGCGGCCATCTGCACCGCCATGCTCGGCGGCGATGCCGAGGTCGAAGCCGACCTCGCGGAGAAGGACAAGACCGTTGCCGACTATTGCGCATGCTATGCGACAGCGCTCGATCAACAGAGCACAGACGACCGGGCGGCCATTCTCAAGGTGACCCAGGTTCTGGCTGACGCGCGCAAGGAACAGAATCTCAGCCTGAAGGCGGCCGGCAATCTGATCGACAATGCGGAGGGCGGAACGGCCCTTGATGTCAGCGAGGCCGAATTCCAGACGGCCGGCGAATATGTCGAGACCATTCGCGAACAACTTATCGTGGATGACGGCCTGTGCGCCGGTGCTGGTGCCAGCTGATCAGGTGACCTGAACCGATGGCGCCCCGGCCTCGACGCGGCCGACAATGGCGGCGCCGTCATGGCCATGCCGGGCGAACAGGGCGAGCACATCGTCTGCCACCTCCGGCGCGCAGGAAACCAGCAGGCCGCCGCTGGTCTGCGGATCGCACAGCAGGTCGCGCTCTACGTCTGTCATGTCACCCGTGACAAGGTGTTTCACCGAGTCCCAGTTGCGGCCGGAGGCGCCGGTCTTCACGCCATCTTCGGCGAGCGCCCGCGCGCCGTAGAACACAGGCACCTTTGCTTTCTCGATCACCAGTGACACGCCCGCGCCGCGGGCCATTTCGCTGCCATGACCGATCAGGCCGAAGCCGGTAACATCGGTGGCGGCGTGCACGCCGTCCATGGCGGAAAGATCCGTCCCCGGCGTGTTCAGCCGCGTGGTCGAGGCGATCATCTCTTCATAGTGCGCAGGGGTCAGGATTTCCTGCTTCAATGCGGCCGAATAGATGCCGATGCCCAGCGGCTTGCCGAGGATCAGCACGTCGCCCGGCTTTGCGTTTGAATTCATCAGGATGCGGGCAGGGTCCACCAGGCCCATGGCGACGAGGCCATAGATCGGCTCGGCCGCGTCAATCGAGTGTCCGCCCGCGACCGGCGCTCCGGCCGTCTCCGCCACCGACTGCCCGCCGGCGAGGATGGCGCGGATCGTTTCGGGGGAGATCTGCCCGATCGGCATGCCCACAATGGCGAGGGAGAAGATCGGCCTGGCGCCCATGGCAAACACATCCGAGAGGGCATTGGTCGCCGCGATCCGCCCGAATGCGTGCGGGTCGTCGACGATGGGCGTGAAGAAATCGGTCGTGGCGACAAGGGCCGTCGTCTCGTTGATCCGGTAGACCGCCGCATCGTCGCTGGTGCCGGCATCGACCAGCAAATCCTTCGAGCCGATGGCGAGCGGCATTTCCGAAAGAATATCGGCCAGAACGTTCGGCGCGAGCTTGCAGCCGCATCCGCCACCATGGGCGAGGGAGGTGAGTCGGGGCTCAGCGAGTGTATCTGGCATAAAAAATCTCCGGCCTGGTGTGCCACCTTAGCGCGCCGCCCGGCTGGGGGGAACCGGGCAGTCAGGGCGCGCTGCATCCGGCGGGACCTGTTGAAAACATGACAGGACGGGCGGGCAGGCGGATTGTCCTGACCCGGATCGCCGGCAGGCCATGACGTGCGGGCGGCAGCGGCGCAGATCTTTCCCGGTCACAACGCAAGCGTTTGCAATTCTGGATTACTAAATTATGGTTAACGCGCATCCAAGACGGATGCGACATGCCTTGGGGAGGGGATGCATATCCAGAAATTGCTTCCGTGAATGTGTGCGTTTCGCTCCGGCGAAAAGGCATGCCTTCAGGTGCCCAGGGCACCCATCAAACAGGAGAAATCGCCATGAAAATGCGACTGGCGCTCGTCGCGGGCGTAGCACTGATCGGTCTCACAGCAGAAGCTGCGTGGGCCGACAATAATGAAGCATACACAACACAGGATGGAACCGGGAACTCGCTCGACATCCGGCAATTCGACAGTGACCAGAAGGTTGGCACGGAAGTCGATCCGGTCAATCAGTTGGGGGACGACAATTCCGTCAGGATCAACCAGCGTGAATTCGGCGGGGCCGGTCACGGCAATGGCAGCACGGTCGGCCTTTCGGGCGATGGGGTGGACCAGATCGGGAACAGCAACGGCCTGAATATCGCGCAGACCAATGGCGGTGGCCATGTGGTCGGCGAGTCCCAGCAGATCGGGTACCGCAACAGTGCCGGCATTTCCCAGAATGGCGGCTCGTTTTCCTCGCTCACCCAGATCGACCAGATCGGTGACTGGAACTCGGCCCGGATCGTTCAGGGCGGCGGGGCCCGCAACGCGGTCAATCTCGTCTACCAGGAAGGGACCAATAATGGCGGCACGCTGGTGAATTATGACCGGGACGAAGGAATCTTCGTCAAACAGTCGGGCAACGACAACACGGTTTCCGAAGTCACCCAGATCGGCAACGACAATGGCAAGGCCTTCTCGCAGGGCACGGTCATTGAGCAGACGGGCGACTTCAACCTCGCGCGGTCGGTGACGATGGGCGACGAGAACTCGGTCCGGCTTTACCAGACCGGCGCGCTGAACGATGTCGACCTGACTCAGACCGGCAATCTGAACGCGGCGACGATGGACCAGAGCGGCACGAGCAATGCGGCCGATATCCTCCAGTCGGGGGATGGGAACATCTATCAGGGTGTCCAGACAGGCACGGGCAACTACGCCTACGTATCGCAATAGGGAAAACCTGCGAGCACAATGCGAACGGGCCTGGCGGAATGCCGGGCCCGTTTGTTTTGGAGCCTGTTTGTTTTCGGGCCTTTCGTTTCTGGGCCTGCGCGCCGCAATATGCCAGCTGGCCGGGCGGGCAAAACCTGCTACCTCTTCTCCCGATGCCTTATCTCGAAACCGTCACCGATCTCAGCCCGGAAAACCTGGCCCGCTATGACGCCATTATCGATGTGCGCTCGCCCGCCGAGTTTGCGGATGACCACATGCCGGGCGCCATCAGCCTGCCGGTGCTATCGAATGACGAGCGGGCAAAGGTCGGCACGATCTACAAGCAGGAAAGCCCGTTCAGGGCCAACCGGATCGGCGGGGCCATCGTGGCGCGCAACATCGCCCATCATCTGGAAACGGCGCTGGCCGACAAGCCGAAAAGCTGGCGCCCGCTCGTCTATTGCTGGCGGGGCGGGATGCGCTCCAATGCGATGGCGACGATCCTGTCGTCCGTCGGCTGGCCGACTGGCGTGGTGAAGGGCGGCTACCGTACCTGGCGGCGGGACGTGGTCGCCGGGCTCGACTGCGATGAGCCGCTGTTGCCGGTGCACCTGATCGACGGGCAGACCGGCACGGGCAAGACGGCGCTGCTGCATGCGCTGGCGGCGCAGGGCGGGCAGGTGATCGATCTTGAGGGGCTGGCCAATCATCGCGGCTCCGCTTTTGGCGACATGGGCGATGGCACCCAGCCGGCCCAGCGCCTGTTCGAAACCGAAATCTGGGACCAGCTGCGCCGCATGGATTTGTCAAAACCGGTCTTTGTGGAGGCCGAGTCCGCCCTGGTGGGACAGCGCCGCGTGCCGCGCCGGTTGTGGCGGAGCATGCTGGCCGCGCCGCGGATCGAAATGCATATGAGCCTCGACGTGCGGGCAGACTTTCTTGTCCGGACGTATGCGGACATTATCGCAGACGCGCCGCGCCTTGCCGCCGCGATCGGCAAGCTGAAAGGCATCCAGTCGAAGGAAACGATCGAAGCGTGGCTGGCGCTGGCCGGGCAGGGCGACTTCAGGGAACTGGCCCGCCAGCTGATGCAGCAGCACTACGACCCGCTCTATGCCCGCAGCCGCAAGCGGCGGGAAGACAAGCCGGAAACGGTGATCGAGATGACAGGCACCGGCGAGGAAGATTTCAATGCTGCCGCCGCGCAGCTGCTCGCCTAACGACCGCGCGCTTCTTCGGTGCCGCGGCGGGCGAGTTCATCGGCTTTTTCGTTGCCGGGGTCGCCGGCATGACCTTTCACCCATTTCCAGGTGATGTCGTGGCGCTGGCAGGCTTCGTCCATCGCCATCCAGAGGTCCTGATTCTTGACCGGCTTCTTCGCGGCCGTCTTCCAGCCATTCTTCTTCCAGCCATGGATCCACTTGGTCAGCCCGTCTTTCACATAGGTGGAATCGACGTGCAGGGTGATCTTTGAAGGGCCCTTCAGCGCATTCAGCGCCTCAATGACGGCCAGCATTTCCATCCGGTTGTTGGTGGTCGCGCTGTCGCCGCCCCAGAGTTCTTTTTCATGGCCGTTCCAGCGCATCAGTGCGCCCCAGCCGCCGGGGCCGGGATTGCCGCTGCAGGCGCCATCGGTCCAGATTTCAATCTTGTCAGTCATGGGCTTTCAGGTGGTTGGCTTCGGCGGAACCGTCAAGCGTCAGAAGACGCCCACGTCCACTTCGGCGAGCTGGTTGGCAGGTTTAACGATAGCGTAGAACAGAAGACCGCAAAGCGCGCCGGCGAGAGCGCCGATGAAGGCGCCGCCAAGGAGGGCGCCGGTGCCGCTGACAAAACCCGCCAGGAAACCGAACAGGCTTGTCGTGCCGCCGACCAGGATCGCGCCCCAGATACTGCCCCAGCGGACGTAGGGCTTGCGGTGCATGATGCCGCGATAAGGCAGGCGCCCGATGGACAAGCCAAGCGCCAGCCAGGCGGCCGGCACATTGATGAAGAAGAGCAGGAAATTATAGCTCGCCAGCTGAAACGCGCCGCTCAGCCCGCCGAGAAAGCTGCCATCGCTCAGCATATTGTAATTGGTCGCTGCGCCGGTGATGCCCGCGGCCAGAATCAGGATGCGCGTGGAGACGGCGCCGATGATTGTGACAAACAGACAGGCGGCGAGCGATGACAGGAACAGGGCAAGTTTCACCCGTTTGAAACTCCGCCGCGCGGCCGGGCCAGCATAGCTGGGAAGCGGCGGGTCCGGAACCGGGGTCACGGTGTGAGACGGCTGCGTGCCGGGCGCGCGATAAACCAGAACAGGCTGGCGGCGAGGACGCCGGTCACTGGTCCGGACAGCAGCAGCGGGCCGACATTCAGGGCCCGCAAGGGGTGTCGCAGGTCTCCCGTGGCGAGGAGCCAGACCAGCATGACGAGTGTGCCGATGACGAGGCCGGCCAGGGCATAGGTCCGCCAGCCTGTCCGGCCCTTGTGCACCAGCCAGAGATGCGCGGGCAGGCCGCCAAGGATCATGGCGGGCCAGCCGAGGACAACACCAAGCCCCCCGCCAATAGCGCCGAAGCCGAACAGGCTGGCCATGATTTCCGGCAGCGTGGCCGGGCGGGTCGTCGTCGAGTCGATCATGACGCGAAAGACCAGATCAGGCATGATCACCATGGCGAGGCCCGCCGCGATGAGACCCGCAGCGAGGATCGGCGTAAACAGGACAGCGAGGATCAGCCTCAGCCACTGTTTCCAGTCCCGTGTCATGCACCATAGCCTTCTGCCGTTTCCACTTTGCGATGGAAGGCGAGGCGTCCGGCATATTCGAGGGGGTTTTTGGGCTTTACGAGGGCACCTTCCGGTGTCGACGACCAGTCGACGAGCCGCGTGAGGAAGAAGCGCAGGGCCGCCCCGCGGCAAAGGACGGGCAGGGCGGCGCGCTCCGCTGCCTCCAGCGGGCGCACGCTTTCATAACCTGCGATCAGGGCCGCGCCCTTGGAGAAATTATAGTCGAGCGACGCGCCGCCATCCTCGAAGGCCCAGGCATTGAGGCAGATGGCCAGGTCATAGGCGAGGGCATCGGTGCAGGCGAAATAGAAGTCGATGGCGCCGGAGAATGTGTCGCCCAGGAAGAAGGCGTTGTCGGGAAACAGATCCGCATGGATCGTGCCGCGCGGCAGGTCCAGTGCGTGGGGTTTCGCGGCGGCGATGGCGGCGAGGTCGCCCGCGATGGCGTCGGCGAGGCTGGGCTGCAGCGCGTCCGCGTCGGCTTCCCGCCCGGCCCAGAGGCGCGGCCATGAGGCCGGGCCGAGACTGTTCGCGCGCTCCATGCCGAAATCTGCGAGCGCCATGTGCATGCGCGCCATGCCCGCACCAAGCTGGCGGCACTGGGTGACGTTCGGCTTGCGGGGCGACAGGCCCTCCAGAAAGGTGACGACCAGCGCCGGGCGGCCTTCCAGCGTGCGCAGCGCCTTGCCGTCCCGCGCGGCGATGGGCGAGGGGCAGGGATAGCCTTTTGCGGCCAGGTGCTGTTTCAGGCCGACGAAATAGGGCAGGTCGTCCGCATTCACCCGCTTCTCGAACAGGGTGAGAATGTAACGGCCCTTTTCCGTCTCAAGGTAATAGTTCGAGTTCTCGACGCCCTCCGCGATCCCCTTGAAGGAGAGCGGGGCGCCGAGATCGTATTCGGTCAGGAAGGCGGCGAGCGCCTCGTCGGAAACCTGAGTGTAGACAGCCATGCCACCCGATTAAGCCGACCGGGTGATCATGTCACGCTGCAGCGTCTTCCCAGCCCACAGATAATGCAGGGCCGCCCAGCCATACAGCGACGCGAAGATGATGATCGACCATTGCAGGCCGCGGGCATTGGCGCTGTTGCAGGCCGCTGCCTGGGCGTCCGGCAGGCCGGTCACATCCTTGCAGATTTCCAGCGTCAGACCGAGGTCATGCCCGCCGAGCATCATGGTTTTCAGCACGGTCGACAGGATGCCGATCAGGGTGGGGCCAAGGCCGATGCCGATCAGGTTCACGGCAAACAGGGTGATGGCGACGGCGGTGGCCCGCGTGCGCGCGTCGGCCACACCGGTCGAGACGGCATACATCGGGCCGAGATAGAAATAGTGCAGCAAGGCGGCCGCCATCAGCGGCGGCAGCATCAGCGGCACCGTCGGGGCGAGATAGCCGAGCCAGTAGAGCGGCACCGACAGGCCCATGCCCAGCGCCGGCATCCAGGACAGGGCCTTCGGATGGCGCACCGACATCTTGTCGGCCAGGAAGCCGGACAGGAACACGCCGATCGCCGCCATCAGGCCGATGACAAGGCTGAAGATCAGGGCCGCTTCGGTCAGGCTGAGGCCATGCGTCCGGCGAAGGAAGGAGGTCGAGAACTGCGCGATGCCATAGCCGGCAAAGGAGGCAATGGCCGCCCCGGTGACGACATGCACATAGGTCGGCTTCTTCATCAGCGTCTTGAACGCGGCCACGAAGCCCGAGCGCTCCGTCGGCATGCCGGAGGCGTTCGGCGGATCCGTATAGCCGCGCGGCGGCTCTTTGATGGTCATGCCGATGATCGTGGCGAGCACAACGCCCGGCAGGCCGACGGCGATAAAGGCGATGCGCCAGCCCTCGAAACTCTTCCAGTCGATCATCTCGACCGCCCAGGTCCAGCCCCAGTTGTCCAGCAGGGCGTGGACATTGTCGCCGGTCACATAGTCATTGATCGGGCCGCCCGCGAGGCCGGCAATCATGCCGCCAAGCGGCACGCCGAGCGCGTAGATCGAGGCGGCTGTCGCCCGGCTGGACGGTTTGAAATAGTCCGCGATGACCGACTGGGCCGGCGGGGTGCAGCCCGCTTCGCCGACGCCCACCATCAGGCGGAACATGAACAGCGACATGAAGCCCATCGCAAAGCCGCACATGACGGTCATCAGGCTCCACAGGGACAGCGCTATCACGATGATGCCGATCCGGCTGCGCCGTTCGGCGAGGCGCGCAATCGGAATGCCAAGCGTTGTGTAGAAGATCGCAAAGGCGAGGCCGCCCAGCACACCCATGTGCCAGTCTTCCAGCTTCAGCGACGTCTTCATCGGCTCGGTCAGGATCGCGAAGATCGACCGGTCGATGAAGTTGAAGATGTAGACGACAAGAAGCGCGCTGAGGACGTAGGCACGGTATCCGGAGGATCCGTATCCCGTTTCGTGTCCCGGTCGGGTCAAGGCGGCGTCAGTCATGGGCGTCTCCTGTTAATGGGCCGGGTTCGAAATCATCCTTGTCCGGAAGGTGCGGCCGGGTCATAGCGGTCCCGCATGAAGGTGCGCGCGGCGAGGAAGTAGAACGCAGCAGCGATGATGAAGATCATCACCGTGGCGACCATGGAATGGCGCAGGCCTTCGGCATAGGCCGAGCAGAGGGCCGGGCCGTCGGCGCCGAGCTGGTCGACATTCACGCCGCAGAATTTCGGCTCGAAGCTGGCGAACTGGTCCGAAAGGCCTTGGGCCGCCAGGCTCGAAGACATGAAATGCGTGCTCATCCAGCCGGTGAACATCGGGCCGATACCGTTGCCGATGAGGGCGACGATGAACAGCAGGACTGAGATAGTCGTCGCGCGGGCACGCGGGCTGACGATGCCCGTTCCCACCGTGTATTGGGCGCCCAGATAGGCATAGTGCGTGACGGCCGCGATGACCCAGAAGAAGATTGCCACAGTCAGTGAAGTGGTCAGGAAGGCGATGGAATAGGCCGGCACGGCAATCAGCAGGCCGACACCGGGCAGCCAGGCCGAAACGGCCGGGTAACGGTGCGACAGCTTTTCGGCCAGGTATCCGCCGAGGAACGTGCCACCCGCAGCCACAGCGGACAGCGGCGCGCCGAATTTCACGGCAGCGTCATGCAGGCTGACCCCGTGGACCCGCATCAGGAACGGCGTCTGGAAGGCAAACAGGCCGTAGCCGACAAAGGCCACAAAGGCCGCGCCGAGGGACAGCGACCAGAAGGTCGGCTTGCGCCCGAATTCCTTGAAGGCTTCGAGGATGCCGGCTTTCTCAATGTGGAGAGACGGCGCGTCGGAGTGTCCGCGCGGCGGCTCCCGCATCGTGAACCAGATCATCGCGGCGATCAGGACGCCGGGCGCGCCGATGACGACAAAGGCGATGCGCCAGCCTTCAACCGTTTCCCAGTTGAGGTGATCGAACATGAAGCCGAGGCCGAGAGAATGCAGCCAGGCGCCCATGTCGGGGCCCTTGATGGAGGCGATCGTGCCGCCGAACAGCTGCGCCAGGACGCCGCCAATTGTAACACCCATGGAATAGATGCCGAGCGCGTTGGCGCGGCTCTTTGGCGGGTAGTAATCCGTGATCAGGGAGTTGGCAGGCGGTGTGCAGCCGGCTTCACCGATGGCCACGCCAACGCGGAAGAGGAGCAGCCAGATAAAGCCCGCAGCGAAGCCGCAAAGCGCCGTCATGATCGACCAGATGATGATGCAGAGCCCGATGATGAACACGCGGTTGCCGCGGTCGGCCCACATGGCGATCGGAATGCCCATCAGGGCGTAGAAGAGGGCAAAGGGCGGGCCGTTCAGCAGGCCCCATTGCGCGTCGCTGAGGCCGAAGGAATCCATGATCGGCTGACCGACCACGCCGATCAGCGACCGGTCGATGAAGTTCAGCGTGTAAACCAGCATGAGCGACATCAGGACGTACGTCCTGTAGCCACGAGAGCCAAAACCGGTGATATGGCCAGGCTGAGCTGCCTGGCCGGCTGTCGTATCGCTCATGTAGTCTCCTCCGATGCAGCGTTGCCCTTCTGATCGGAGCATTTGCTGGCAGTGTCACCACGGTAGTGCCCCGTGCGCCCGCTGCAAGCCTTATCGTAAGGTAACGATCAGATCAGGCCTGCAGATCGGAAGCTGGTGACGCCGCCGGTTCCGGCGATCAGGTGGTCATGGACCTCTATTTCAAAGGGAATGAGGGCGTCGATGATTTCCCGCGTCATGTCGATGTCGGCGCGCGAGGGCGTCGTGTCACCCGAAGGGTGGTTGTGCACCAGGATCAGGCTGGAGGCGGCCAGCTCCAGTGCCCGGCGGGCAATCTCGCGCGGATAGACCGGCGCATGATCCACCGTGCCCTGGCTCATCACCTCGTCGGCAATCAGCTGATTTTTCCGATCCAGAAAAAGCACACGGAACTGCTCCCGCGTCTCGTGCTGCATCTCGCGGCGGACATATTCCAGCAGGGCAGACCAGGAAGAGATCACTTCGCGCTTGCGTATTTCCTGCAGGCTAGCGCGGCTCTGCATTTCGGCGACGGCTTTCAGATAGGCGGCCACGGTCTCGCCGACGCCGTCGACCTTGACGAGATCGGCGGCCGGGGCGGCGAGCACGCCGGACAGGCTGCCGAACTTTGCCTCCAGCGCCTTGGCGATGGGCTTCACGTCCCGCCGGGGGATGAACGCCATCAGCAGGACTTCGAGAATCTCGTAATCGTCCAGCGCCGCGGCCCCGCGTGACAGCAGCTTGCCGCGCAGACGCTCGCGATGGCCCTGCCAGTGAGGTTTGTCCGTTCCGGTTTTCATCCTTGCGGAGAAACCACGAAAATCCGTTTCGACAAAGTGGGTTTGGCGCGCTTGCCGGGGGCAGGTTCTTGTGGAAGCGTTTCCCTTACGGCCCGCCAAGAGGCCGGAAAAGAAAAGGGGGAAGCCTGCATGAAACTGACCACAGCAATCCTGCCTGCGCTGGCCTTTGGCCTTGCCGCTTGTGCACATGGCGCGCACCCGCACGAACATGCGGATGATCATGCCATGACCATGTCGGACCATGGCGATCATCCGGACAAACTGGTGCGGGCCGCCACGGGCGAGATGGTGGACAATCCCTTCCATCCGGTCCGCCTGCTTCTGTCGAACGCGGAATCGGCCGGCGAGGTGACGATCTACGAATTCCTGCTGCCGCCGAAGAGCCCCGGCTCGCCGCCGCACACGCACAGCCTTGAGGATGAGTATTTCTACGTCCTCTCCGGCACGCTGGACGTCCTGTCGAATGGCGAGACACTGCGCCTCAAGCCGGGGGATTTTGCGGCCCTCAACCGGGGCCACACACACATGTTCTGGAATGGCAGCGACACGCCGACCGAACTGCTGATGACCACGACCGGCAGCTCCTTCGAGGCATTCATGGCGAGTGCTGCGCCGCGGATTGCCGAAGCCAGGCCTGCCAATGCCGAAGAGGCCGGCGCCGTGATCGGCCAGCTCGCTGCCGAGCATGGCATCATCATTTCAATGGATCAGATGCCGGAAGCCGCCGCGCCGTTCTACGCGCCGCCGCCTCCGCCGGAACTCAAACAGGAATAGAGCCTAGAGGTCGACCTTGTGCGGCTGGTGCCAGCCTTTGGGGCTGGTCGTGAAGATTTCCACGCCGTCCTCGGTCACGCCGACGGAATGCTCGTACTGGGCCGAGAGCTGGCGGTCGCGCGTCACGGCCGTCCAGCCGTCCGGCAGGATGGCGGCGTCCTTGCGGCCGAGGTTCAGCATCGGCTCGACGGTGAAGAACATGCCGGGCTTCAGTTCCGGGCCGGTATTGTAGTCGGCGGAGTGGATCACGTTCGGTTCGTCATGGAAGAGACGGCCGAGGCCGTGGCCGCAGAAATCCTCGACCACGGACATCCGGTTCTTGCGGGCGATCTCGCTGATGGCGCCGCCGATATCGCCGAAGCGGTTGCCCGGCTTCACCTGTGCGATGCCGGCCATCATGGCTTCATAGGTGACATCCATCAGGCGCTCGGCCTTCCGTTTCACCTCGCCGACACCGAACATGCGCGAATGGTCGCCATGCCAGCCGTCGATGATGAGGGTCACGTCGATATTGGCGATGTCGCCTTCTTTCAGCGGCTTCGGCCCCGGAATGCCGTGGCAGATGACGTGGTTCAGCGAGATGCAGGAAGCGTGGCGATAGCCGCGATAGCCGATCGTGGCAGAGGTCGCGCCATGGTCCAGCACGAAGTCGCGGATCAGATTGTCCAGGTGCTCGGTCGTCACGCCGGGCTTCACCTCAGGCACCAGCATGTCGAGACATTCCGCCACCAGACGCCCGGCCTTGCGCATGCCTTCGAAGCCTTCGGCATCGTGAATGCGGATTTCGCCCGTGCGCATGGGCAGGAGGAGGTTGGTGTCGGTCATCGGTGAACTTTCTGCTGTCTGGGCCGAATGTGGCAGCAAAAGCAGAAAATTTCCACCCTCGGTCAGCGGTCGAGGCGGGTTTCCAGTGTGATTTCAACGCCGCCCAGCGCAACGGAGACGGGGCATCCCGCCTTGGCCTTGCCCGCAATGGCCTCGAATATGTCCTGTTCGATGCCCGGGACATTCGCCTCAAGACTGAGGGCGCTGCGCGTGATCTCGAAGCCGCCGCCATCCTTCGGTTCGACCGAAACGGTCGCACTGGTCTTCAGCTGTTCCGCCGGATGACCTGCTTCGGCCAGCAGGTGAGAGAGCTGCATGGTGAAACAGCCGGCATGGGCCGCGCCCAGCAGTTCCTCCGGATTGGTGCCGGACTTGCCGTTTTCATCCTCGAACCGCGCCTTGAAAGAATAGGGATGGGCGTCGAGGGCGCCGCTCTGTGTATCCAGCGTGCCGGTGCCTTCGCGAAGGTTACCTTTCCAGACGGCGGTGGCGGTGCGTTTCATGGGGACTCTCCTTTTGTGGCAGGATCTGAAGGATCAATGCACAGGATGCCGTAACGTTCCGGCTTGGCGCCCGGCCGCTGATCTCTGTAGTGTGCCCGGAAGCAAAGAAAAAAAGCCTCCGATCTGAGGCAGGGAGGATAAGTCCGTGAACTGGCGCCCAAGCGTATTTCTGTCGTCCCTGGCCATTCTGGGCGTAACGGCTTGCACCACGACGCCTGCCACTGAACCGGCGGCGATTGCGTTTGACCATCTGGACGCTACGGAATCCCCGGCGGGATTTTCCGCAAACGGACTGGCTGCATTGGATGCCGCCATGCGCCAATCGGTCGATGACGGGCGGGTGCGGGGCATCTCCACCCTGCTGGTGAAGGACGGACAGGTCATCAATTACGACCAGTACGGCATCCGGCGGGCCGCAGATGAGGCGCCCATCACCGAGGACACGATCTTCCGCATCTACTCCATGTCCAAACCGGTCACGGGCGTTGCCCTGATGACCCTGTATGAAGACGGCGCCTTCAGCCTGGACGATCCGATCACGAAATTCGTGCCCGAACTGGCCGGTCTGAAAGTGTTCGAAGGCTATGACGATGCCGGTGAGCCGATCCTGGTCAACACCGACCGGCCCGCCACGATGCGCGAGCTGATGAGCCACACGGCAGGGTTTGCCTATGGCCTGTTCAGTGACGACCCGGTCAACAAGATGTTCGCCGAGGCCGAAGTGCTGGGCGCGCCGGACATGGACACCTACATTTCACGGCTCGCCACCGTGCCGCTGCTCTACCAGCCCGGCACCAACTGGGCCTACAGCACGGCGGTCGATGTGCAGGGCTATATCGTCGAGAAGCTGAGCGGGAAGCGCTTTGGCCAATACCTGCAGGACGAGATCTTCGGCCCGCTGGGCATGACCGATACCGGCTTCTATGTGCCGGAGGAAAAGCGCGGCCGGTTCTCCGACGTTTTCACGCCCGACGCCGAGACCGGCGAGCTGGTACCGATCGAGGCGCCCGGCTTCGCGTACCGGGAAGGCGAGATCGGCATGGAAAAGGGCGGGCACGGCCTCGTCTCGACCATGGGCGACTATGCCCGGTTCTGCCAGATGCTGGTCGATGGCGGTGAGCTGAACGGCGTCCGCGTCCTCGAACCCGAGACGGTGAAACTGATGCGCACCGATGTGCTGCCGGACGGCGTGAGCCTGTTCTCCGACGGTGTGAGTCCCAATCCCCGAATGGCGGGGCACGGATTCGGACTGGATTTCGCGGTCTATGTCGATCCGTCGGCGACCGGGGCCAGCCAGCCGGAGGGCACTTACTATTGGGGCGGCGCGGCAGGCACCTGGTTCTGGATCGATCCGGTCAACGACCTGTTTTTTGTCGGCATGATCCAGCGCTTCCCCGGCGGCCTCGACCGGGACATGCGGTCGGAATCCGCCAAACTCGTTTATCGCGCGCTTGCAGAGTAGCGCTGCTTGGGAGATGGAACTGGCATGACAGACCGCAGCTCGCCTACCGCCGCCGTCCTGCTGATCGGGGATGAACTCCTGTCCGGACGGACCCGTGATATCAATCTGCAGCAGATCGCGACCTATCTGGCCCCGCTGGGCATCCCCGTGCGCGAAAGCCGGACCGTGCCGGACATCGAGGACGAGATCGTCGAAGCGGTGAACGAATTGCGGGCGAAATACACCTATGTCTTCACCACGGGCGGCATCGGGCCGACGCATGACGACATCACGGCCGACGCCATCGCCAAGGCGTTCGGGGTCGGCATTTCCGAACACCCGGAAGTGACCGCCATGCTGGCCGAGCGGTACAAGGCCATGGACACCGAATACACGCCGGCCCGCCGGCGCATGGCGCGTATTCCGCATGGGTCGGAAATTGTCGCCAATCCGGTGTCCGGCGCGCCGGGCTTCCAGACCGGGAACGTGTTCACGCTGGCCGGCGTGCCGCAGGTTGCCCGCGCCATGCTGGAAGATATCGGTCCCCGTCTCGAAACGGGCGCCGTGGTCCACAAGATCACGATCCGCGGCACGGGCCTGCGGGAAGGGGACATCGCCGAACCCTTGGGCGCACTGGCGAAAGAGATGCCGGAAGTGTCCTTCGGCTCCTATCCCTGGTTCCGGACCGTGGGCGACAATGGCGTGCACCTTGTTGCCTCCACCCTCCATGAAGCGCTTATTGAAGAGGTCGCCGCGAAACTGTCGGCGATCATCGAACAAGCGGGCGTAAGACCCGAGCGGCTGGAGGACGCGGAATCATGACAGACTTTCTGAAACGGACACCGGTTATCTGGACATTGTTTGTCCTGATGATCGTCATCGGACTCGGCTTCGGCGTGTTCAGGACCGCCGTTGGCGGCACGTATCTCGACACGTCGGCATCGGCCATACAGGCCCGCGAGATCGTGGCCGGGATGACAGAGGCCCAGCGTAACGCCCACTTCTGGGTCACCGTGCTGCTGGATACCGCCTATCCGCTGGCCTATGGCGGGTTTCTCGCCGGTATGGCGCTGCGCTTCTTCGGCAGTTTCGGCAAGGCGGCCGCCGTGCCGGCCTTCGCAACGATCATCGTGGATCTGACCGAGAACACCGTCCAGGCGCTGGCGTTGAATGGCTCGGCAAATTTCCTGGATACGAAAGAGTGGCTGACGCCCCTGAAATTCGGTCTTTTCTTCCTGGCTGCGGCGATCGCGTTTGTCGCCCTGATCATCGCCATCATAAACCTGCTGCGCCGGAAACCGGCCTGACAATTCCCAGACTGACGAAAAAAGGAGGCCATCTTGGCTGACGACATTATTCTTGTTGAGCGCGACGGACCCGTTGCGCTTGTGACCCTCAACCGCCCGGACGCGCTGAACGCGCTCAGCCGTGCACTACGTACCGAGATCGTGCGGGTGTTCACCGAGCTGAAGGACGATCCCGATATCCGCGCCGTCGTGCTGACGGGTGCAGGCCGGGCTTTCACCGCCGGGGTGGACCTGAAAGAGGCCGGCCAGACCGGCTTTGCCCTTGGCGCAGATGAAGACTCCAAGGCAATCAACATCCTCGCCGCGATTGAAGCGTATCCGTGGCCGGTCATCGGCGCGATCAACGGCTTTGCCATCACCGGCGGGTTCGAACTGGCCCTGATGTGCGACGTGCTGCTGGCGTCCGAGAATGCGAAGTTCGCCGACACGCATGCCCGCGTCGGCATCGTGCCCGGCTGGGGCCTGTCGCAGAAACTGTCGCGCCTGATCGGTATCAGCCGCGCCAAGGAACTGTCCTTCACCGGCAATTTCATTGATGCGGAAATGTCGGAACGCTGGGGCCTCGTAAACCGTGTCTACAAGGCAGACGAACTGGTGCCGGCGGCGATGAAACTCGCCCATGAAATGTGCGGCACGCAGCCTGTGATGCTGAAGAAGTACAAGGCGCTGATCGATGACGGTTACGGCATGCCGTTCGCCGACGCGATGAAGGAAGAAGTGCGCCGCTCGATCGAGCACGCCGAGTCCGTCACCGCCGATTCCGTTGAAGAAGCCCGCAAACAGGTCACCGCCCGTGGCCGCGACCAGCAAGGATAAATTTGATGAGAGACGTTGTAATCTGTGAACCCGTACGCACCGCGGTCGGGGGCTTCGGCGGCAGCTTCAAGACTGTGCATGCCCACGAGATGGCAAGCCATGTCATCAGTGAGCTGATGACGCGCACGGGCCTGCCGGCTGAGGCGGTGGAAGACTGCCTGTTCGCGCAATGTTACCCGACTATGGAAGCCCCGGCCTTCGGGCGCATGGTGGCGCTGGATGCCGGCCTCACCACATCGACCGGCGGCTACCAGATCGACCGGCGCTGCGGCTCGGGCCTGCAGGCAGTCATCAATGCGATCATGCAGGTCGGCTCCGGCGCGAACGATCTCGTCATCGCGGGCGGGGCGGAGAGCATGTCAAACGCGCCGTTCTTTTCCATTGAAATGCGCTGGGGCCTGAAGGGCGACGGGCTGACCCTGCATGATGGCCTGTCGCGCGGGCGCTACACCGCGGGCGGCAAGCACCATCCCGTACCGGGCGGCATGATCGAAACGGCAGAGAACCTGCGCCGCGATTACCAGATCACCCGCGAAGCCCAGGACGAATTCGCCTACAATTCGCACAAGAAAGCCGCTGCGGCCCAGGCCGCCGGCAAGTTCGATGAGGAGATCGTTCCGTTCACGGTGAAGGGCCGCAAGGCAGATACGGTGGTGGACAAGGATGAGCACATCCGCGCCGACTCGACGATTGAAAAACTCTCCACCCTGCGCGCCATCCGCGGCAAGGTGGACCCGGACGCGACCGTTACGGCGGGCAATGCCTCCGGCCAGAATGATGGCGCCGCCGCCTGCATCGTCTGTACGCGTGAGGCGGCCGAAAAATACGGTCTGAAGCCGCTCGGCCGGATGTTGTCCTGGCAGGTGGCCGGTGTCGGCCCGGAAGTCATGGGCATCGGCCCGGTGCCGTCTTCGGAAAAAGCCATGGCACGCGCCGGGCTGGAGCTGAAGGACATCGACCTGTTCGAACTGAACGAGGCCTTCGCTTCGCAGGTGCTGGCCTGCACCAAGGCGCTGAACTTCAGCGATGATGACATGACCCGCCTGAACGTGAACGGCTCCGGCATCTCGCTCGGCCATCCGGTCGGCTGTACGGGCGTGCGCATCCTGACCACGCTGCTGCGCGAGATGGACCGCCGGGAGGCGCGTTACGGTGTCGAGACCATGTGCATCGGCGGCGGGCAGGGCCTGGCAGCCGTGTTCGAGCGCGTCGTCTAGAAAATATCCTCAAGGCGTTCGTGGTGCGTATTCAGCGCCACGATCAGCGCCAGGATGAAGACGATCCCTGCCAACAGGCTGGCAAGGCCGCCGGCGGTGTAGGCATAGCCTGCGGCGGCCATGTCGCCCGTGCCGGCCAGATAGCGGTTGCGCTCCAGCGTCCCGACCGTCTGGCCGACATAGGCGGCGGCTGCCAGGAACAAATGGCTGTAGCCGATGATCGCGACGGAAGTGGATGGCCGGGTGCGCAGGATCAGCAGGTAGACCAGCGCCATGCCGATCGTGCTGACGGTTATGTTCAGAACCATGGAGGCGGCGCTGAACAGCATCGTGCCCATGGCCTCGCCGCCTGACATGCGCGCCACGAACAGCTGGGCAGCGGCCCCCAGCGCCGCCAGCATGAACCACAGGAAGGGCAGGGCTTTCAGCATGGTTTCCTCCGGCCGGGTGTCGCGGTACGTGCCTGGCAGCATCGCCCGGCAAGGTCTGCCAAGTCCACCCCGCTGCGGCTCAACGCCCGCTTTTGCCTGGCGGAAATACACAGCTTGCTTGCGATGACACATGGTGTTGTGGCGGATTGTGCGTGTATGCCAGAAAGGCAACCAGACGGTTCGCGCGCTTGGTGGAATGGTAGACACAGGGGACTTAAAATCCCCATCCTTCGGGAGTGTGGGTTCGAGTCCCACAGCGCGCACCACCTGTATTCCTAGCGTAAAATTTTTCGGCGTGCGGTCCGGGCCTTCCGCGCCTCAAAGCAAACGCGTCCAGGGCTTTCTTTTTATGGTTACCGGCCGGTTTACCAAAAATCCCCGCCGGGACAGGGCTTTGTGTCGGGAAAGGCACAGCCGGGTCTGTATCGGTTCAGCTTGAAACAGAATTGTTACGATGTGGCACAAAAGCCGCGCCTGATTCGGATTCGCGCGTTTCAAGGGGGCGGGTCCATGCGCGATTTGCATGATTACTATATAGTTAAGCGGGGAACTCCGCGGGGTGGCACGCCATATGTAGTGTGTCGTTCAACCCGAAGGATTGAGTCCAATGATCCGCACGCTCATCGCATCCGCTGTCATCGCCCTGGCGCCTTTGCCAGCTTTGGCGGGGCCTGACGCCGAGGCACTCATCGCCGGGGCCGCTGCCGATATCGCCGATCCGGTGAAAGGCGAGGAAGCCTTTACCCGTTCGATCGACATTGCCGCCGTGGCGCGATTTACCCTTGGCAAGCACGCCCGCCGTGTCAGCGCCGAGGAACAGACCCGGTTCACGGACGCGTTCAGTGCTTTCCTGGCCGAAACATTCCGGGACAATGCCGACACGTTCCAGGACGCCAGGATCGAGGTGCTGGGGTCAACGGACCGTAGTGAAACCGACTCGATCGTCGCCACCCGGGTCACGCCAAAGGGCGAAGACCCGATGACCGTGCGCTGGCGTGTGATCGAGCGGAACGGCGAATGGCGCGTCGTGGATGTGGAGGTGCTGGGCCTGTGGCTGGCCATCGAACAGCGTGCCCAGATCAGCGCGATCCTGGACCGGCCGCGTGCCACGATCGACGACGCGATCGCCGCGCTGTCCTGACACTGCCTCCAATGAAAAAGCCGTCCGGTCATGCCGGACGGCTTTTGCTTGTCTTGCATCCGGTTTTCGCCGGGATCAGTCCTTCAGCCAGGTCGGGCGGACATAGTCTTCACCCAGATCATGGGCGACCGCCTCGTGCGCGATCTTGCCACCGTCCACCGTCAGGCCGTTGGCGAGGTGCGGGTTGGCGTTGATCGCTTCGCGCGCGCCCTTGTTGGCGATCTGCATCACGAAGGGCAGGGTGGCGTTGTTGAGCGCGTAGGTCGACGTGCGCGGCACGGCGCCGGGCATGTTGGCGACGCAATAGTGCAGCACGCCGTCGACTTCATAGATCGGGTCTTCATGCGTGGTGGCGTGGCTGGTTTCGAAACAGCCGCCCTGGTCGATGGCGATGTCGACCAGCACGGCGCCGGGCTTCATCGTTTTCAGCTGGGCTTTGGTCACCAGCTTCGGCGCGGCCGCGCCGGGGATCAGCACGGCGCCGATAACAAGGTCGGCGTCCTTGATGGCCTCGGCCAGCGAATGGGCGGTGGAGTACATGGTTTTCAGGCTGCCGCGGAACTGTTCGTCGAGTTCGGCGAGGCGGTTGTTGTTGCGGTCGAAGACAGTGACGTCGGCGCGCATGCCAACCGCGATCTCGGCTGCATGGGTGCCGGAGACGCCGCCGCCGATGATGACCACTTTCGACGGCATCACGCCCGGCACGCCGCCCAGCAGGATGCCGCGGCCGCGCTTGGTGCGCATCAGGGCCCAGGCCGCAACCTGCATCGACATGCGTCCGGCCACCTGGCTCATCGGGCGCAGCAGCGGCAGGCCGCCCTGCGCATCGGTGACGGTCTCATAGGCGATGGCGAGGCATCCGGACTTCATCAGGCCTGCGGCCTGCACAGGATCGGGCGCCAGGTGGAGATAGGTGAAGAGCGTATGGTCCGGCGTCAGGCGTGCGGTCTCTTCCGGCTGGGGTTCCTTCACCTTCACGATCAGTTCAGAGGCTTTGAAGACCGCATCGGCATCCGGCAGGATCCTGGCCCCAACCGCCGTATAATCCTCGTTCGAGAAACCGGAGCCGAGCCCGGCGCCATCCTGAATGGCGACCTCATGGCCGGCGCGCGCCAGTTCTCCGACGCTTTCCGGCGTCAGTCCGACACGAGATTCCTGCTTCTTGATTTCTGTTGGAACGCCAATGCGCATTTAAGCCTCCTGAGGGGAATGATGGTGCCTATAGACCTCATCTTGCGCAATTTCCACCCCGCTGTTCTGGTGAATTCCAGAGGGGCGTGTCAGGCGGCCTGATCGAGGTCCGGCTCCACCGGGTCGAGGTCGTCATCATCTTCGTCCGACTTGGCTTCGCCAATGGCAAAG
This sequence comes from Hyphomonas adhaerens MHS-3, assembly GCF_000685235.1. NCBI lineage: Bacteria > Pseudomonadati > Pseudomonadota > Alphaproteobacteria > Hyphomonadales > Hyphomonadaceae > Hyphomonas > Hyphomonas adhaerens. The sequence goes on along the minus strand of NZ_ARYH01000001.1, from coordinate 262,295 downwards.
CGTTCGGTTTCGTGGCTGATCCAGGCGCTGACCTCGTCTTCAGGCACACCCAGCGCATTCAGCATGTCGATCACCATCTCGATGCCGCGTGGTTCCCCCATGGCGAAATGGGTGTTGATGCCAAGCGCGGAGAACCGGTCCATGTCCACGGGGTTGTCCACGGTGAGGAACCGTTTGAGATCCGGGAAGCGCCGCATCACGACGGGTGTGACCTCCAGCGAGATTTCGTAGCGCGGAATGCCGAGCACCATGGCGCGGGCCTGGTTGCCGCCAATGGCTTCGATCAGTTTCAGATTGGAGGCATCGCCGAACGAGACCCGGTAACCGTCCGCGACGGCGGACAACAGCCGGTCGGGGTCGAACTCGGTTGCGAGATAGGGGATGCCATGATCCTCCAGCGCATCGACCGCGAGGCGGCCGGTCTGTGTCATGCCGACAATGATGACCGGGCGGTCGAGCAGCGGAGTCGATCTGGGCGCTGCCTCGGTCCGGGACTGGGTCCGGCGGACGATTTCGCGGGACAGGCGGGCGCCAAGGTCTGCCCAGACCGGCGCGATGGCCAGGGACAGCGCGACCGCGGCAACGACGCTACTCATCAGCGGGCCGGGCATGCCGGTGACGACGGCGCCCAGCGACAGGACGACGAGCGTGAATTCAGACCCCTGCGCCAGCAGGAAAGCCATTTGCGTCGCGCCGGGAATGCTCCAGCCGTTCAGGCGCGCCGCGGCAAAGCCGAGCGCGGTCTTCAGGCCGATCAGCCCGCCAGCTGCGAGCAGGACGAATGGCAGGTTGCGCAGCAGGGCGGGCACGTCGATGGACAGGCCGACGCTGATGAAGAAGAAGGACAGGAGCAGGCTGCGGAAGGGGGCCATCTCGGTCTGGACCTGGTGGCGGAACGGGGTTCCGGAAACGGCAAGGCCAGCCAGGAAAGCGCCGAGTGTCAGCGACAGGCCGCTCACCGCTGTCGCGCAGGCGGCCGCCAGCACGAACAGCAGCGTGAAGGCCGTGAAGGCCTCTTCATTGCGGATAATCGCCAGCGTGCGGAAGATCGGGTTGATCAGGTATTTGCCGGCCAGGACCGCTGCGAAGAATGCCAGGCCTGCCTGGACAAGCGACAGGGCAAGGGAGGCGGCAAGCGGCAGGTCCGCCCCGCCGAGCAGGCGTGTGGAGATCACACCCGCCACCCCGGACGCGCCGCTTTCGGCGCCGCCCAGCGATGTGGCGTAGATCATCAGGAAGATCGCCACCATGTCCTGAAAGATCAGGACATGCGTGGTGGCCCGTCCGATGGGACAGGAATTCTGTTCCCGCTCTGTCAGGATGCGGGCGACAACGGCGGTGGAGGAGAGGCCGAGGCTGAGCCCCACGGCCAGCGCAATCGGCCAGGAAATGCCGATCATCCAGAGTGCGCCGGCGCTCATCAGGCCCGTCAGCATCAGGTGCGCCGGGGCCAGGCCCAGCAGGTCCCGGCGGCTTTCCTTCAGTTCGCGCATGGACACGTGCATGCCGATATCGAACAGCAGGAACACAACCCCCAGTTCCGCAAGCAGGTGCGTCGCCGGGCTCTCATGGATCAGGCCCAGGCCGTATTGTCCGATCAGTATGCCAACAATGAGGTAGCCGACAATCGGACTCAGCCGGGCCGCTTTCGTGACCAGCGCAGACGCGGCGCCAAAGCCCAGTAGCGTGATCGCCGGGACGAGCGCATCGACAGCTTGTACAGGTGTAAACTCGGCTGCCACGCAATCGTCTCCTTTAGATCGGTCTGGTTTTGGGGAACCCCCTCCATGCTACAGATAGGAAGACATTGGGGTAAAACAAAGGCCGCCAGTTCCGGCGGGAACCAGCGGCCTTCACCTTGCTGCACGGGAGGAGGGCATGATCCCCGCGCAGTTGGAGGTTCTCGAAGTCCTAGAGAGACTTCGCGAGGGTCAGGACAACACGCTCGTCAGAGACGCCGACGCCGTCCACATCCGTATCCCAGTAACGCACGTCGACATCGATGCCGACGGGCAGGGAGTAGGTGCCGCCCAGCGACCAGTTGGTGTAGTCGCCACCAGCATCGAAGCTGTAGTTGCCGAGCGTTGCGTCCATCGAGAAGTTGTCGGTGAAGGAATAACCGGCAGACCCTTCGACATAGACGTTTTCATTGTCCGGATCCCAGTACACGGCACCGCCGACGGAAACGCCGCTGGTGAATGTGTAGCCGAGTGCACCCTGCAGTTCGACGAAGTCGTAATCTGCTTCTTCCGTGTCCGGATAGGCGTAGTAGATGAAGCCAACGTCCCAGCTGATCCCGCTTTCAGTCTCCCCCGCGAGACCTCCATACAGGTCCAGTTCCAGGTTGGCATCTTCCGGCTCGTCGCCGAAATCGACATTCGACGCCCACGTACCGGCGTAGAACATGCCATTGGAATAATCGAATCCGCCCTGGATGGCGAAATCTTCGTTGGACTGTGAAACCCCGCGCCAGACATAGTCTGTTGTCAGTGCGACGTTGCCCGACCATTCGCCTTCGGCATAGGCGCCGCCGGCTGCGGTCGCGAGTACTGCGAGGGCGACCCCCGCCCGTGTAACCTTGGATACCATTTTGAACTTCCCCGTTCTAAAATTAGAGCGCTTCGTTGAGCGCCGGGGTCAGATTGCCGTGCCTTTTGGCGGCGGCGGACTGAAAAAGAAGTTCTCCGGGTACCGAGTTAAGGATCGCCGCTGAATTGAGCAGACTTCAGGCAGTGCTGCCCGAAGTTTGTGCGTCACGAATGCGTCAGCGAGCAACCAATGGTGCGTAGCCGAGATGCATTCCGGCATCCACAAGAAGGGTCTCGCCCGTCACGTGCCGACTCGCGTCCGTGCAGAAGAAAACGGCGGAATCTGCAATGTCGTCGGGGCCGCTGGCCACGTTCAGCGGGACGGAGGCCGCGACACCCGCCTCCATTTTATTGTATTGTTCCTCGCCCATCTGGTCCTTGAACCAGCGGGTGCCAATGAATCCGGGACAAATGGCGTTAACCCTTATCGCTGGGGCGAGAGCCCGGGCGAGAGACAGGGTCATCGTGTTGAAAGCGCCCTTGGATGCAGCATAGGCGACCGAAGAGCCCACGCCCGTTACGCCGGCGATGGATGACACGTTCAGCACCGCTGCGGCGCGTCCGGTTTCCTCATGGCACTTCACCAGCAGCGCCTTGCAGGCCTGCATCATCAGGAAGGGGCCGGCGACATTGACGGCATAGATGTCGAGAAAGTCCTGCCGCGAGAGGGCGTCGAGATCGGCATGGTCGCGGGCGTGACGGGTGATTCCCGCATTGTTGACCAGAATGTCCAGCCGGCCCCAGGTGCTGGCGGCGTCTGCAAGCGCCCGGCAGCCTTCCTCGGTTGAGACATCGGCCTGGACCAGGCGTGCCTGAGCCCCAAAGGCCTGGCAATCGGCGACCGTCTGCTCGGCATCGCTGACCGATTTCGTGCAATTGATGATCACATCTGCGCCGCGTTCGGCCAGTTGCAGCGCGATCGAACGTCCGAGCCCGGTGGCCGACCCTGTGACAATCGCCTTGCGCCCTGCGAGATCTTTCGTGTCTGCCATGCCCGGCCTCCCTGCGTGTTTTGTGTGTTCCGTCGTGCCTGCGCTTGTGGCGGCAGATTTTCGCTCCGTCAACGAAAGCTAAATGGCTGCGGGGTAAACAGGCCTGTACAATTGGAGGCTCAGGATATGATTCTGTTCCTGAATCTGGCCGTGGCGACCGTTATGGTTGCGATTACCTTCTCGATCCATTTTGCCGGGCTTGTTGGCCTGACCGCACTGCTGCGCCAGCGGGGACGGGAATTCCGGCGTCGGACGTCGAAAATGGGAGATACGCTGGGGCAGGGCCTGGGCATCCTGATTGTCGTGTTCAGCCTGTTTGCGCTGCATTCGTTGCAGATCTGGCTCTATGCCTTTGCCTATCTGTTTGTGGGTGAGCTCCACCAGATGGAAACGGCGGTCTATTTCTCCACCTCGACCTTCACCACGGTCGGCTTCGGAGACGTGATCCTGTCGCACAAATGGCGGATGCTGGGCGTGGCCGAATCCATGAACGGCTTCCTCCTGATCAGCTGGTCGACGGCTTTCCTCGTGTCGCTGACGGCCCGTGTGCGCGCCTTCGAGGCCAAGATCGAGGGCCGGGACGACTAGGCCTGCTTGGGCTGCTGCATCAGCTTCGCCGCGCCGACCGCCAGGCCCACCAGCACAATCCCGCCAACCAGCAGCGTCCAGGGATGGGCGCCGAACGTCTCGAAATACTGCGTATAGGCGTGGATCGCGAGGAAGACGGTTGCGGTCACCGAAAGGAAGCCGCCATTCCGGCTGCGGGCCATGATGGCGACCAGCAGAACCGGCCAGCCGATTGAAAACACGGCTTCCGGCACATGCGTCGTGGCGGCGCGCCAGGCCTCCCAGTCATTGCCCTCGGCATAGCGGTAGTCCGGCCCGAGGTCGTCGCCCCAGAGCGAGCCGACCCAGAACGCGAAGTTGACGAGGAAAAAAGCCGTGCGGGCGGCAATGCCCGCCAGGTGTTTCCAGGTCTCGGAAATCCGGCTGCGCAGGGCGTACAGGCCCGCAGCCAGCGCGCCGAACACGGCGATTGTCATGATCGGCTGTTCGACGAACAGGCCGTAGCAGGCATGCCAGTAGCCGGTGCCAGTGCCGAAGACCGCGCCGAAGGCCAGCACCGACAGGACCATCAGGAAGGCGGACCGGAACCAGACCGCCCCGGCGCCGAGCAGCAAAGTGATCAGCAAAGCGGGCAGGGTGGTGTCAGGGGCGTCTTCATATTGCCAGCCAATCCAGCCGGCGAGCCCCAGTACGCCCATCAATGCGAGGCCGGCAGAGAGGACTTTCAGCGAGGCGTCCGGTGCGAACCGGCGGGTCAGTTCCGCTGCGGCGATGGCCAGAAGGGCCAGCAGAAGGCCTGTCGTAGCGTCAGGCACCAGGGCAATGGCCCCGGCTGCGACGGCCAGCGCCCCCATGATCAGGGACAGGTTCACGAAAAGTCCGAACCGCGATTCCGTCAGGGCGCGCGCCTCCAGGAGGCGCGTCATATCGGCATTGATCAGGCCTTCGGCCTGCAGCTGTTGTGGGTCAATCCGGATCACGGTCATGGCGGTCTCCCGTTAAGTAGTGAGCGTTCACTAACAAATCTGACTGCTAATCGCAAGGCCTTTTGTCGCTCCGTCATGTGTGGACAAGTTCGGGTGTGCGGCGTAACTGCGGCAAGCTGTAAGTTTTCAAAGGCCTGCCGGGGTAACGATGTTCAAGAAGATCCTGATTGCAAACCGCGGCGAGATCGCCGTTCGTGTCATCAAGACCTGCCGCCGTTTGGGCGTGCAGACGGTGGTTGTCTATTCCGACGCCGATGCCGGCTCCATGGCCGTCGAAATGGCCGATGAAACCGTTCATATCGGTCCGCCCCCGGCCTCGGAATCCTATCTGGACGCCGACAAGATTATCGAGGCCGTGAAGGCCACCGGCGCCGAAGCCATCCATCCGGGGTTCGGCTTCCTGTCCGAAAATCCGGGCTTTGCGAAAAGACTGGAAGAAGAGGGGATCGGCTGGATCGGTCCTAACGCCTTCGCCATCGAAGCGATGGGCGACAAGATCAGCTCCAAGAAACTGGCCGCCGAGGCCGGGGTTTCCACGGTGCCAGGCCATATGGGCCTGATCGAGGATACGAAGGAAGCCGTGAAGATTTCCCGGGAAATCGGCTACCCGGTCATGATCAAGGCATCGGCCGGCGGCGGCGGCAAGGGCATCCGCGTCGCTTATGATGACAAGGAAGTCGAAGAAGGCTTTCCGGCCGTGAAGGCCGAAGCAAAATCCTCTTTCGGGGACGACCGCGTCTTCATCGAGAAGTTCATTCTTGAGCCGCGCCACATCGAGATCCAGGTGCTGGGCGACAAGCATGGCAACTGCGTCTACCTGAATGAGCGCGAATGCTCGATCCAGCGCCGCAACCAGAAAGTCATCGAGGAAGCGCCATCGCCGCTGCTCGATCCTGAGACCCGCAAGAAGATGGGCGAGCAGGCCGTGGCCCTCGCCAAGGCGGTGAACTATGACAGCGCCGGCACGGTGGAGTTCGTTGCGTCCGGCAAGGACAAGGGCTTCTACTTCCTTGAAATGAACACCCGCCTGCAGGTGGAGCACCCGGTGACCGAGATGATCACCGGCGTCGACCTTGTCGAACAGATGCTGCGCGTTGCCTATGGCGAGACGCTGAAGCTCAAGCAATCCGACATCGGCATCAATGGCTGGGCCGTTGAGAGCCGTGTGTATGCAGAAGATCCGTACCGTAACTTCCTGCCGTCGATCGGCCGTCTGAAGCGCTTCCACCCACCGGGCGAAGGCAAGCTTGGCAAGGGCGAGGTGCGCATGGATTCCGGTGTGCGTGAGGGCGACGAGATCTCGATGTTCTACGACCCGATGATCGCCAAGCTGATCACCTGGGGCAAGGACCGCGATACGGCTCTCGACACGCATGTCGAGGCGCTCGACCGGTTCCACATTGAGGGCATCCAGGACAATATCCCGTTCATCGCTGCCGTGATGGACGAGAAGCGCTTCCGCTCCGGAAATATCACCACTGCCTATATCAAGGACGAGTTCCCGGACGGCTTTGACGGTGTCCCGCCGACGAAGACGCAGGAAACCCAGCTGATCTGCGCCGCAGCTTATGTGCACGGCTTCCTGTCGCGCCGCGCCGCGCTGACGTCCGGCCGTATGGCGCCGGTGCCGGAAGCCCGCCGCGACTGGATCGTGATCCTTGGCGACAAGCAATACCCTGTCACGCTGGACCTTGGCGGTGATGGCGACGCGGAAATCTCCATCGATGGCGGCAAGCCGCACACGCTGGTCACCGACTGGCTGCCCGGCCAGCACCTCGTCGAGGGCTCTCTGGACGGCAAGGCGTTCGCCGTGAAGTTTGCTGACCGGACTGAAGGCTATCTGTTCCGCCACCGGGGTGTTGCCCTGCGGGCGCTGGTCTGCACGCCGCAGATTGCGGAACTGCATGCCCGCCTGCCGGAGAAGCCGAAGCCTGACACGTCGAAGTTGATCATTTCGCCAATGCCCGGCTTGGTTGTGTCCATTGATGTGGAACTCGATCAGGAAGTGCAGGAAGGCGAAGCCGTCTGCGTCGTCGAAGCCATGAAAATGCAGAACATTATCAGGGCAGAAGCAACCGGAACGGTCAAAGCGATCAATGTTGGCGCTGGCGACAGCGTCGCTGCCGACGAAATTATGGTCGAGTTCGCCTGAATCGGGGACGAATTAACCTCCCAATAATCAAATTGCCGCGCTATCCTGTCGCAGGAATGCCCGGGTCGGCTGACTATGCCGCCCGGCAACACCTGCGGGGGAAGGGCAGGAATTCCCGCGCATCGAACGATCATCTTGGGGACCGGCAATGGAACTTCTTTTCAGTCCGAACGGACGCATCGACCAGCCGACTTATTGGCGGGCGGTCCTGACCCTGTTCGGCATCAGCGCCGTGCTGACGGTTGTGTCGGCCTATGTGTCGCCGTTTCTGGGATTCGTCAGCATCATCTTCATCTGGCCCTGGATCGCCGTGCATGCCAAGCGCTTCCATGATGCCGGCAAGACCGGCTGGCTGACGCTGGCCATGATCGTGCTGGCGATTGTCGTTTCCGCCATCTCCGGAATGGTCCTGCCAGCCCTGTTCGGGGTCGATGTCGGGGCCATGCAGCGCGAGATGGAAGAGAACATGCAGGATTACCTGTCCTCCAACGATCCGGGCGCCGCGATGGCGTATGTCATGGAAGAGTCCAAGCGGATGTCACAGGCGCAATTGCTGCCGTCCATCCTGTCCACCGCGATCGTGACCGGCGTGGTCGGCTTCGTGATGAGCCTGTTCAAGACCGATCCGAATGACAATCAGTATGGCCCCGGACCGGGCAGTGCAGGCACCACCTTCAGCTAAATCAGTAGATTTCCGTCGTCTCTCTACGGACGGCATGCAGTCAGAATGATCAACAGCACGGGTGCTTCAAAGAGGGCCCGGCAACACAAGGAGACCTGAAATGGTCAGCTTTCCAGACGCAGTAAAAATGTTCTTCGCGCGTTATGTGGATTTCCAGGGGCGCTCGATGCGCTCGGAATACTGGTGGGTCTACCTGTTCAACATGATCATCGTTGCCATCTGGGCCATCCTGTTCTTCGTCCTTGGCGGAATCAACATGCGCACCGAGGAAGTTTCGCCGCTTGGTTTCATCCTGATTGCGCTGATCGTGATTTACGGCCTGGCGATTGTCATTCCCAGCATCGCGCTGTTTGTGCGCCGGCTGCATGATATCAACCAGACGGGCTGGATCTATCTCGGCCTCGTGGTGGCCAGCGTGATCCCGGTGATCGGTTTCATCGCGTCGATCGCCATGATCGTCATCGCCTGTATCCCGGGTACCAAGGGGCCGAACAAGTATGGTCCGGATCCGCTGAACCCGGGCGCCGGCGCTGCCGACACGTTTGTCTGAGCGGCGCGAAGGCGCCGTTCCCGGCCTCGGCCGGACATAAATTTCCGAGCCGGGCCCTTGCGGGGTCCGGCTCTTCATTGTGCGGGTTTCTCTTGCGTGAATTTATCGTTTATTGATAAGAACGCGGCAGAAGACCCGCCCTGACGACAGGAGTATTTCATTTCATGGACATTTCCCGTGTCCTGCTGAGCCCGAAAGGCCGGATCGGCCCACGCGATTTCCTGCGTGGCCTGATCCTGCTGACGGGTGCCGGTCTGATCATTCAGGTCCTGACGGTCGTTGCCTCCATCGGGGCAGCGATCCTGCAATACCCGATGCTGTGGGCTTATTTCTGCGTCTTCGGAAAACGCCTGCACGATGCCGGGCAGACCGCGTGGTTCAACATTCTGATCCTGTTCGGGTTTGTGGTGGTCACGTCGATCCTGAACGCCGTGCTGCTTCCGATCCTGTCGCCGAACATGATGCCGTTGATGACCCAGATCCAGGAGATCGGCCTGAAGGACGGTTTTGGCGGCATGCTGCAGGCCCAGCAGGAACATGCGCTCCAGATTGCCCGCGGCACAGCTCTGACCACGCTCGCCAGTTTCCTGATTGGCAGTGCCGGACTCGCCCTGATCGGGGCCCGTCTGCCTTCCGATCCGGAGACCAATGCCCACGGGCCGCCAACCGGCAGCTCTGACACGCCCTGACACTACGCCCCTGACACTTCGTCCAAGGACTCGCTCACGCATGAAACCCTATTATCCCGACGCGATTGATCCGCACCGTCCCTGGATCAAGGATGCGCGCGACAATCCCCACGAGATGAACTGGGGCCAGACCCTGTTCAATCCGCTTGGGTCGAGCCCGAAGCTGCATTTCAGCCGGGCGTGGACCTTCATGTTCTTGGGCCGGGTGCTGCTGTTCATCGTGCCGGTGTTTGCCGTGTTTGTGGCGTCGCTGTCAGGCGCAGACCTGAGCGGTCTCTGGAAGCCGGTCGACGGTTTTATCGTGCCGGTCCCGGAAGTGCTGCTGCCGTTCTTCGTGTTCATGATCGCGACGGAGTTCACCTCCTGGATTGCCCATGTCCGGCGCTTCAACGAGGCGCACAAGTCGCCACTCCGGGCGACGATCGTTCTGGTCCCGCTGATGTTGGGTCTGGCCGCTTTCTTTGTCGGCGCACAGGGCGGCATCAAACAGTATGAAGAGATGCATGCACCGAAGCCTGCCGTGTCGGCCGAAGCCGCCGCCGGGCAGGGCGCAGGGGCGGCTGCCGCACCCGCGGAGCAGGCTGACAAGCGCCCGCCGGAGAAAGGCCGCCAGGGGCCGCCGCAAAGCGAACGTGATATGGCCGCCAGCGCCGGACTCGGGCTTGCCATGATGGTCTGGGCGCCAGCCTCCTTTTTCGTGATGCTCTGGTCGCTGCTCTATGTCGCCCGCATGCCGAATGGCGGGGTTGGCCGGTTCCGGACCGGCAGCGACATTGCGCAGGGCGAGGATGAAGTTCCTTCGGCCTACGCGGCCGGCTGAAGCGGGCCGGGCACCGGCACAAGCTGGCTGTCGAACACGGTTTCAAACGCATCGCGCAAGGCGATGTCGGCATCTGCCATCGTTGCCGGAATGCCGAGATCGGCGAGACTGGTCACGCCATAGCGCGGATCGGCAATGCCGCAGGGCGTGATGCCGGTGAAGTGCTCCAGATCCGGCTCCACATTCAGGCTGATGCCATGGAAGCTGACCCAGCGTTTCAGGCGCACGCCGATGGCGGCGATCTTGTCTTCGCGCAGCGGGCCGCCGGCCTGCGTCCGGTCGACCCAGACGCCGACACGGCCGTCACGGGGGCCGGAGTCGATGTTGAAGCTTTGCAGCGCCGTGATGATCCAGCGTTCGAGATTCTGCACGAAGGCGCGCACATCCTTGCCGCGCTGGCCAACGTTCAGCATCACATAGGCCACCCGCTGGCCGGGCCCGTGATAGGTGTATTGCCCGCCGCGCCCGGCATCGAAAACCGGGAATCGGGAAGGGTCCCGCAGGTCGTCCAGCTTTGCTGACGTGCCCGCCGTATAGAGCGGCGGATGCTCGAGAAACCAGACGAGCTCGGGCGCGCCGTCCTCGTAAATCGCTCGCGCCCGCGCCTCCATGAAGGCCAGCGCATCTTCGTACGGAACCGGCTGATCGGACACGGCCCATTGAACAGGTGGAAATTTGTGCATCACGCCCCGCATATAGGGTGTATTCGGGGCTTCACAAAGCGCCGGACGGGCCTTATACGGCGCCTTCGCCTCGAATGAGACATGTGCGGTCGTGGCGGAATTGGTAGACGCGCAGCGTTGAGGTCGCTGTGGGGCAACCCGTGGAGGTTCGAGTCCTCTCGACCGCACCATTCATTCGCGATTGGCGCGTCGCGCCAAAAAATCGATCGAGGATCGATTTTAGCGAATGAATGAATCCCAAATTGATCCCCGCTTCACTACGTTCCGCGATGGATCGCGCTCAGGGCTGTTCAATTTTAGCAATCGAATGAATCCTTTGATGTTTCCCGCTTCACTGTGCTCCGCGACAGACCGCGCTCAGGGCTGTTGTGCGGGCGCACGAACAGCCCTGATGCGGCCGGGGCTTATTCGACCGATGCCACCTGGAACTGTCCGAGCGCCTCTTCGGCCGGCGCGAAACCTGGTTTGAGGGCGGCGCTGGTGTAGAAGTCCCGATAGGCCGCTTCCGTGTCTTCCAGCGCCCAGTATGCCAGCGCGCGGTTGTAGTAGGCGATGTGCCGGTTTTCCGGGGACACCGAATCGATATCCGACAGCGCCGCGATGGCTTCGTCCGCACGTCCGAGCCGGATCAGGGTGGCCGCAAGGCTAATCGATATGTCGCTGCGTTTCGGGCCAAGGTCGGCCGCTTCCTTCAGGCGGGCGAGGGCGGGCTCGAAGTCGCCGAGGCGCAGGCTGACGATGCCGGAATTGGCGAGTGTTGCGGCCCTGTCAGCAAGTGTCAGAGAGCGATCGTCGAGCGCCGCTTCGCAAATCCGCTTCAGTGAGGGAGAGGCTGCGCCAGGCTCTGCGACGCCTTCTGCGCAGGCTTCGGCGGGGGCCGGCCCGTTATAAAAGATGTCCGGGGCGGCGAAGGCCGGGTCAGCGGCAAATCCGAGGGCGAGCAGGCCGGCGGTGATGTGTCGGGAGGAAAACATGAGGGGCGCCTTTCTGGGCTATTTAGTGCATATGCACGTTATGGAGTGTGCCACGACGTGCCGGGAAAGACCCCGTCCGGCCGAGGACAACCGGACGGGGGAGGAGAGAGGCCGGCATACGGAGGTGTTTGCCGAACCTATAAATAGTGTATATGCACTATACTGGAGTTTCCATACACGGACTCTAAAGCGTGACCATAGTAAAACTGGGCGTGATTGGACATATGCCGGAAAGGCTGCATATACACGAGACCATGACTGAGATGATCGATACAGCTGACCTTCTCTCTGAAGTGACAGGCACCTGCGTGGCGGGGCGCGTGTTGCGTGCAGCGCGCCTTATCACCCGTCATTATGACGATGCACTGCGCCCGACCGGACTAACGATTACCCAATTCGGACTATTGCATGTGATCGGCCGGTACGAGCCGGACTCGATCTCGCAGGTCGCCGAGTTGATGAATCTCGACCGGACATCCCTTTCCCGGAACCTGAAGCCGCTCGAAAAGGCCGGCTTTGTCCATCGCGGCAATGAAGGCACGGGCCGCAAGCGCCGCGTCCTGCTCACAACGCTCGGCCTGAAGAAGCTGGAAGAGGCGCGCCCCTACTGGAAGCAGGCGCAGGCGAAGATGGAGGCTGTTCTGGGCGATCCCCACCTCGACAATCTGACCAATGCCCTGCGGGAAGTCCGCCCGGATACGCTTTCGCCCTGATATCTTCACGCAGGGAGAGGAGGGGCCTTGCCGCGGCGCAGCAACAGCGGCAAGACAGGCGCCATGACGGATGTGTCCACGCCTTCCAATCCGGCGCCAGAACCGCCGAATGTCGATCCGGACCTGCTGGACGACCTCACCGACGCCGTCGATGAGAGAGATACCCGGTGGCTGGCGCGGACACTGCAGCGCATGCACCCGGCCGACGCCGCCGACCTGCTGGAAGCGCTGCCCTTCGACACCTTCTCCGATGCGGTCGAGCTGCTGGGCGGGGAGCTGCCGTCCGACATCCTGATCGAGCTGCGCGATTCCTATCGGGAAGAGGCGGTCGATGTCCTTCCCGATACAGCGGTTGCCAGCGCCCTCGACGAACTCGACTCCGATGATGCCACCGTCATCCTTGAAGATCTTGAGGATGACCGCCGCGAACGCATCCTTGAAGACCTGGAGCCCTTCGACCGGGCCCAGCTGGAACGCGGCCTCGCCTATGAAGAGGAATCGGCCGGCCGTCTCATGCAGACGGAATTCGTGGCCGTGCCGGAATACTGGACGGTCGGCCACGCCATCGACCATGCCCGGGAACTCGGCGAGGAACTGCCGGAAGTCTTTTACGAAATCTATGTGATCGATCCGGCCTACCGGCTGCAGGGGATCGTCCAGCTTGCGACGCTGATGCGGACGCCGCGCGACGTGCAGCTCTCCGACATCATGACCGACCCTTTGTCGGATGTCCGCACCGACATGGACCAGGAAGAAGTCGCGTTCCAGTTCCAGAAATACTCGCTGGCCTCTGCGCCTGTGAAGGACGCTGCCGGGCGCCTCGTCGGGATGATCACGGTCGATGACATGGTCGATGTCATCCAGGAAGAGGCCGAGGAAGACCTGTTCTCGCTGTTGAACGTCAGCTCCGCAGACGGGTCTGACTCCGTGGTCGATACGGTGCGGGCGCGGGCTCCGTGGCTGGCCGTCAATCTCGTCACCGCCTTTGTTGCCTCGGGCATCATCTCGCTGTTCGAAGGCACGCTGAACCAGGTCGTGCAGCTGGCGATCCTCATGCCGGTGGTTGCGGCGCTGGGCGGCAATGCCGGCAGCCAGGGCCTCGTTGTGGCCGTCCGCGCCATTGCCGAGCGCCAGCTGGAAGGGGACGCCGTGCGCCGGGCCATCCTGCGCGAAGTGTTGAGCGGTCTCGTGAACGGGGTCCTGTTTGCGGTCGGCGTCGGCCTCGTCGCACAGCTCTGGTTCCACGATGTGAAACTGTCGCTCGTGCTCGCCTCGGCCATGATGGCGACGTTCCTGTGGGCGGCCTTCTCAGGCATCCTCGTGCCGCTCGGCCTCAAGAAACTTGGCGCAGACCCGGCCGTGGCCTCCTCGGTCTTTGTGTTGACGCTGACCGATGTGATGGCATTTTTCTCCTTCCTTGGGCTGGCGACGCTGGTTCTGCTCTGAAGTCCGGTTTCTGACCTGCATATGCACGCCGGACTCACGCAACAGGGGAAAAGGCGCGCCATTTGCACGGGTGCGTCATAGAAAAACACCAACTGTTTCAATACGGGAGCCATTTGTCTTGGCCCTGCCAACACGCACGTCCGGAGCCGGGGTCGAGCTTATCAAGAGCTTCGAGGGCTTTCGTGCGCGTGCAACCCGCCTGCCGGACGGCTCCTGGATCGTTGGATTTGGCCACACAGCTGGAGCCCGGGAAGGACTTCGCGTCACCCGTGCAGATGCCGAACTCGTGCTGCGCCATCATGATCTGAAGCCCATCGAAGACCTGATCGGCCAGCGCGTCCTGACGCCGCTGACCCAGAACGAATTCGATGCGCTGGTGTCCTTCGCCTTCAATATCGGGCCGCAGGCCTTCCTCGAGTCCAATGTGCTGGCGCTGCTGAACAGCGGTGAACGCCTGCAGGCAGCCGAGGGCATGACGGCCTGGCGGAAGGCGCAGGTGGATGACGAGGTTCGCGTGGTCGATGCGCTGGTGCGCCGTCGCGCGGCGGAGAAGGCCCTGTTCCTGGAACATCCCTCCGGCCGCATCCCCGTGCCCGGCGCGCTTCTGCGCCCGCAATACGATCCGGGCGCTGCGCTGGCCATGTCGCGTGAGCGGGCCGTGGTGATCGAGGCCCGCACCGAGGATGGCCGCATCTCTGCCGCGCCGCCGAGGCCCGCATCCGAAACCGCTCCGCAGGCGGCGGCCCGCGCCGTGTCCGAGCGGATGTCGAAACTTCTCGGCGAGGAGCCGGAAACCGGCCGCTCTGCCGAAGGGGCTGCCCCCGGTGTGCCCACGGCCGACGAGATTACCCGCGCCGTCTCCGCCCTGGCCGAGCCGGACGGGGCAGGGGAAGACCACCCGGACAACAACATCATCGAGGCCCGTCAGATCCCCGCAGCGCCCCCCCGCCAGCCGGATGAGCCCGCGCCGCAACGCGTCCCGCCCGCCGCCCATGAAGGCAAGCGGGAAATCCTGCGTCCGCCGGCCCTGCCGCCCTCGCGCAGCAATGGGATGAACGGCGATATCAGCGTCATGCGCTGGCTGCCTTATGCGCTGCTGTCAGGGCTGGGATTGTGGGGCGTGTTCGAAGGCGTCCGCCGGACAGTCGCCCCCTCCGTACAGCGCTTTCCGGGCAGTGCCGGCGAGGCCTATGTCGGGCCGCTGCTGGCCTTCGGCTCAGCCCTGCTCAGCGTGCTGGCCATCTACTATCTCTATCGTGCGATTACGCGGCAGGATTGATAGCTGACAGGACCGGAACGGCCTGCTAATCAACCGCCATGATTGCGAACACATATCCTACTTTGAACTTCGACCTCGGCGAAACCGCCGACATGATCCGCGAAACCGTGGCAAGTTTTGCCCAGAACGAAATCGCGCCGCGCGCGGCCGAGATCGACAAGACGGACAAATTCCCGCGCGATCTGTTGCCAAAAATGGGCGAGCTAGGCCTGCTCGGCATCACGGTCGAAGAGGAATGGGGCGGCACGGGGCTCGGCTATCTGGAGCACGTCGTGGCGATGGAGGAAATCTCCCGCGCGTCTGCCTCGGTCGGCCTCTCCTATGGCGCCCATTCGAACCTGTGTGTGAACCAGATTCGCCGCTGGGCCAGTGACGCCCAGAAGGCGCGTTACCTGCCGAAACTGATGACCGGCGAACATCTCGGCTCCCTCGCCATGAGCGAGAGCGGGGCCGGGTCTGACGTGGTGTCGATGAAGCTGCGTGCCGAGAAGAAAGGCGACCGCTATGTGCTGAACGGCACCAAGATGTGGATCACCAATGCGCCGGATGCGGATGTCCTGGTTGTCTACGCCAAGACCGAGCCGGAGGCGGGCTCCAAAGGCATCACGGCCTTCCTGATCGAGCGGGACATGAAAGGCTTCTCTGTCGCGCAGAAGCTCGACAAGCTCGGCATGCGCGGGTCGGAAACCGGGGAGCTGGTCTTCGAGGATTGCGAAGTGCCGGAAGAGAACATCATGGGGCCGCTGAATGGCGGCGTCCGTGTGCTGATGAGCGGACTCGACTATGAGCGCGCCGTGCTGTCCGCCGGGCCGACGGGCATCATGCAGGCCTGCATGGATGTCGTGATCCCGTATATCCATGACCGCAAACAGTTCGGCCAGTCGATCGGCGAGTTCCAGCTGATCCAGGGCAAGGTGGCGGACATGTATGTCCAGATGAATGCGGCCAAGGCCTATGTCTATGCGGTTGCCAAATCCTGCGACCGGGGCGAGACGACCCGCAAGGACGCGGCTGGCGCGATCCTCTACGCGGCCGAGACCGCAACGAAGCTGGCCCTCGATGCAATCCAGATCCTCGGCGGGAACGGCTATATCAATGAATACCCGACCGGGCGCCTGCTGCGCGATGCGAAGCTCTACGAGATCGGGGCAGGGACGTCCGAGATCCGCCGCTGGCTGATCGGCCGCGAACTGTTCGGCGAAACGGCCTGAACATGAAGATCCGCCTGGCGACGTCTGACGATGCCGGGTGGATCGCCGGCATCTACGCGCCCTACGTCCGCGACACCGTCATCTCGTTCGAGATGGAGCCACCTTCTGCAGAGGAGATGGCGCGGCGGATTGAAACAACCCTGCAGACCTATCCCTGGCTTGTGGCCCAAGACGCTGGCCAACCGCTCGGCTATGCCTATGCCTCGCCGCACAGGGCCCGGGCGGCTTATCGCTGGTCCTGTGATGTCAGCGTCTATGTCGCCCCGCAGGCGCAGCGCCGGAGCGTGGGCACGAAGCTCTATGTCCGGTTACTGGATATGCTGGAAGAGCAGGGGTTCCGGAATGCCTTCGCGGGGATCGCCCTGCCGAACGCCGCCAGCATTGCCCTGCATGAGCGCCTCGGCTTCACGCATCTCGGAACCTACCGGGATGTCGGCTACAAGCTCGGCGCGTGGCACGATGTCGGCTGGTGGCAGAAGATCCTGTCCGATGTCCCCGGTGTGCCGCGAGACCCCGTGCCCTTGCCGGAAATCAATCCCGGCCGCTAGACGCGATGCCTGTCAGGCGCGGGCGCGGCGTTCGCCAAAGTCTGTGGGGACACTGAGTACCTGGCCGATCACCGTGACGAGGGACCGCTCGTCAATCGGCTTGGCGACGTAACCGTCAAAGCCTTTTGCGAGATATTTCTCCCGGTCGCCGCGCATGGAATCCGCCGTGAGGGCGATCACCGGAACGACGCGGTTCAGGCTGCCGGAATTGCGCAGGCGCTTGAACGCTTCCGCGCCATCGAGCCCAGGCATGTGAATGTCCATCAGCACGACGTCGAACGGTTCGTAATCGAGCGCTTCGAGCGCTTCATTGCCATCCCCGGCTTCGGAGACGACAAGGCCGTAATGTTCCAGGAAGGTGCGCGCGACGCGCCGGTTGATGGCGTTGTCATCCACCACCAGGGCGCGGCGTCCGCTCAGGCCTTCGCGTTTCGCTGCGGGCGACGCAGGTTTGGGAAGCACCGTGTCATGCATGTGGATCACGTCGCCGGCTTCTGTTTCGAATTTCAGGGTAAAGACAGACCCGCGGCCAGGCTCGCTGACGACCGTCACATCGCCGCCCATCATGCGGGCAAGTTTGCGCGTAATCGGCAGGCCCAGGCCGGTGCCGCCGAAGCGGCGCGTCGTGGATCCGTCGGCCTGCGAGAAGCTTTCGAAGACACGGTCCATTTTCTCGGCCGGGATGCCGCATCCGGAATCGGAGACATGCACGATGACCCGGGTTTGCCCGGTCTTGGTCGGTTCGCAGGTGACGACGACCATCACCTCGCCTTTTTCGGTGAACTTGATGGCGTTCGAGACAAGGTTGCCGACGCACTGGCGCACGCGCACCGGGTCGAATTTCATCCGGGACGGAACACTCGGATCGATGAACAGCTGGAGATTGATGCCTTTTTCCTCGGCCGTTGCCGCATGCAATTTGATCATGCGGCTCAGCTTGTGGCGAAGGTCTCCGACGACCGGCGTGACTTCCAGCTTGCCGGCCTCGATCTTGGAGAGATCCAGAATGTCGTTCAGGATCGACATCAGCGTCTTGCCGGAATCGAGGATGGTCGCGACCTGTTCCTTCTGGTCCGGCGTCAGGCTCGAATGGGCCAGCACCTGCGTCATGCCCAGAACACCGTTCAGGGGGGTACGGATCTCATGGCTCATATTCGCCAGGAATTCGGATTTCAGGCGGGTGGCCTGTTCGGCGCGGTTCAGCGCATCGCGCAGCTCGTGGGCTTTGCGGCGTTCCTCGCGGATATCGCGCACATAGGTGATGAACACCCGTTCGCCTTTTTCGCCCCAGCGGGCGCTGGTCAGTGACAGTTCGACCTGGTTTGTGCCACCGGATTTTGTCGGCGTTTCTGCCTGCGTGACGTGCCGCAGCATCTCGCCGCTGGCGAGTTTCATCGCCAGTTCGGGGTCCGGCTCATAGGTTTCATCGCCCGTCAGGATGCCGACATCCTTGCCGATGAGTTCCTCTTCGGAATATTCGGACATTTCGCAGAGTGCCCGGTTCACATAGGTGATCCGGCCGGCGGCATCGTTCAGGATGATGCCATGCAGGGCGTGGTCGGCAGCCGTTTTCGAGAGTTCGTACAGGCGGAGAGCCTCGTCGCGCTCTTCGGCGATATCAGTGATTTCGTGAGAGACAGACAGCGCGCGGCGTTCCGAGTCGCGTTCGACCGGAATAACGGTCGTCTTCATGATTTTGCCGAGCATTTTCGCCGCCCGGCCTTGCGAGGTCGTGAATGAGCGCGATTCCCCCGTCTCGATCACATGGGTGACGGCGCGGACCATTTCGGTGTTCTTGTAGGCGGGATCGAATTCGAAGATGCGCATGCCGACGATGCTTTGGCCATCGGGCCGGATCGATTCGTTCATGAGCCGGTTGGACGCGGTCCACTGAAGGTCAATCAGCTTGCCGGAGTCGTCACGTACGGCCGCCGTCTCGCAAATGACCACCGGCAACATGTCCAAAAGCGCCATATCCATACGCATTTTCTCCCATCCTCCCCCGTCAACCCTGGGGGAAGCTGACCGAATATGCTTAATACTGTATTGAAAATTACAGATTCGTCAGAAGTGCGGTTTCCGGACGGGGCAGTGTGACCATGCTTGTTTCGTCCAGAGCGAGCAGAGCGGCCTGGTAGCCGGATTCGACGCAGGCATCGTAATTTTCCCAGTCGCGCAGCTCTGTTTCCGCAAGTTCCGGCAGGATCAGCACGTCGGTCATGTCCCGGCCGAACTCTGTGTCTGCGCGGATGGTTGCAGACCGCATCAGCACACCGGCAATCGGCGGCGGACTGGAAAAGCCATGGCGTGCCACCCAGCGGAAAAAGCCGGCAGGTTTTTCAAACTCGTCGATCTTCAGGCCTTCCGGCTGGCGCGTCACGTCGGATCCGATGACGAAGCCGCGATGCATGTCGCGCATCACATCTACCGGGAAATTGTTCAGGACGGCGCCATCGACCAGAAGATCTTTCCCGTCCACCACCGGCGGCAGGATGCCGGGCAGCGAGATCGTGGCGCGCAGCGCATCACGCAATTGGCCTGTGCGGTGAATCCTCTGTGTACCAGTCATCAAATTGGTCGAGGTGGCGAAGAAGGGGATGTCGAGATCACCGATTTCGGCGTCTCCGAAATGTTCCTTCAGGCGGGCATTCACCCGCACGCCTTTCACCATGCCGACGACGGGCAACGTATAGTCTCCGAGCGGATTGCTCTCGACGAAGGCCTTGCGGATACGCATGTCGATCTCGGCATCGTCCCAACCCATGGCGACACAGGCGGCAATGACAGCGCCCATGGAGGCGCCGCCGACAAAGTCGATCGGCACGCCCCGGTCGCGCAATGCCCGCACGACGCCGATATGGGAATAGGCGCGGGCTCCGCCGCCGGACAGGATCAGGCCGACCGAGACGCCGGCCATGACCCGGGCGAGCCGGTCGCAATTCGGGCCGTCCATGCCCTGCCAGTGAAACAGGCGGCTCGCGCCGGCGGCTTCCAGCCATTCAACCGGCTTGCAGGCCCGCCGGTCGTCGCCCGGATGCAGCAACAGCACATCGACCAGTTTCAGTTCGCGGGCAGGGGAGTCGTCGTCCGGCATCAGCGGATTGGAGGGCTTGGCATCGGCCCGGCCGACGACCCAGATCCGGTCTGCCTGGCGGACCGACAGCCTGTACCAGCGTGTGTCCCCGATCGTAGAGATCAGGATCACCACATCGTGGCGTTGCTCCAGATCGTCGAAATAGGCCGCGGGCTTGTCGGCGCCCAGGGACTCGCCGACGACAATCGCCTTCTTGCCCAGTGCTTCGACGCTGGCCCTCAAGGCCCGGGCGCGCAGTTCCAGGTCGATCGTCGGGGAGGTCGCGACCATCGTGAACACTTTCGGCGCAGAGCTGACATTGCGCTGGCCCTCGCGGCCGACCCGGCGAAGGATGATGCGAATCATCTGTTCCAGCAGTTCCGGCTCAGACTTGACCAGCTTGTGCCAGCCTTCGCGGGAAAAGCCGACAATTTCGGAGTCGCGCAGGGCATAGATAGAGCTGGTGTGCGGGGCGTCTTCGGGGGCGCCATCGCCGTCCAGATCAATCCCGCCGAGGAACAGCGCCATCTCGCCCACCGGCTCGCCGGGGCGGATATGGCCGACGAATTCGGTCTGTCCGTTCGGATTGGCGCGAAAGGCGCCCAGGGCTCCGGACAGGACAAAATAGATCATGTCCGCCGGTTCGTTGCGCAGGAACAGCGTCCCGCCAGCCGGAACGCAGAACCAGGACGCTTCGCGCCCGGCCGCCTTCATCGCCTTGGCTGGCACATCCTTCAGGAAGGCAATTGCCTTCAGGGATGGTGTGAGATCCAGCTTCATGTTCCTGAACATGCGCATCGGCGGCGGCCTTTCCTAGAGGGCTTCTCGGTCAGTCTGGTAAAATCCGGTGACACGCGCGTGACACCTGCCCCACAGACAGCTAAGCCTGCCTGAAACTTCTGAAGGGAGGCTGAATGCCCGTCCTGAAATCCAGTCTCGACGTGGCGGGACCGCGCTTTGCCGCGAACAAGTCCGCCATGGAACGCCTGCTTGAAGATTTGCGGGCGCACACGTCCAAAGCCGCGCTTGGCGGGCCTGAAGGCTCCCGCCAGCGCCATGTGGACCGGGGCAAGCTGCTTCCGCGGGACCGGGTCGAGCGCCTGCTGGACCCGGGCAGTGCCTTTCTGGAGATCGGCGCGCTGGCCGCCCATGGCATGTATGGCGATGAGGCGCCTGCCGCTGGAATCATCACCGGCGTCGGCCGGGTAGAAGGCCGGGAATGCCTGATTGTCTGCAACGATCCGACCGTGAAGGGCGGCGCCTACTTCCCCGTCACAGTGAAGAAGCATTTGCGGGCCCAGGAGATCGCGCTCGAAAACCATTTGCCTTGCATTTACCTTGTCGACTCGGGCGGTGCAAACCTGCCCCACCAGTCGGAAGTCTTTCCGGACCGGGAACATTTCGGGCGGATCTTCTACAACCAGGCCCAGATGAGCGCGAAGGGCATTCCCCAGATCGCCGCTGTCATGGGCTCGTGTACGGCGGGCGGCGCCTATGTGCCGGCCATGTCGGACGAGACGGTGATCGTGCGCAAGCAGGGGACGATCTTCCTGGGCGGACCGCCGCTGGTAAAGGCGGCGACGGGGGAGGTGATCTCGGCAGAGGATCTTGGCGGGGCCGATGTGCACGCCCGCCGGTCTGGCGTGGCCGATCACTATGCTGCGCATGACTCCCACGCGCTGGCCATCGTGCGCTCTATCGTCCGTACACTTTCAAAGCCGAAGCCCCAGCCCTTCGAGCTGACCGAGCCTGCCGAGCCGCTTTACGACCCCGCCGAACTTCATGGCCTCGTGCCGCAGGATGTGCGCGAGCCCTATGATGCCCGCGAAGTGATTGCGCGCCTCGTCGACGGCTCGGAGTTCCACGAGTTCAAGAAGCTGTATGGCGAAACCCTCGTCTGCGGTTTTGCCCGGCTCTACGGCATGCCGGTGGCGATCCTCGCCAACAATGGCATCCTCTTTTCCGAAAGCGCCCAGAAGGCGGCGCACTTCATCGAGCTGGCCGACCAGCGCCGTATCCCGCTCGTCTTCCTGCAGAACATTACCGGCTTCATGGTCGGCTCGAAATACGAGGCGGGCGGCATTGCCAAGGACGGCGCCAAGATGGTGACGGCTGTGGCCACGGCCAGCGTGCCAAAATTCACCGTCGTCACCGGCGGCAGTTTCGGCGCCGGCAATTACGGCATGTGCGGCCGGGCCTATTCTCCGCGCTTCCTGTTCATGTGGCCGAATGCCCGCATCTCCGTCATGGGCGGCGAGCAGGCCGCCAGCGTGCTCGCCACGGTCAAGCGCGACGGCATCGAGCGCAAGGGCGGGGAATGGTCTGCCGACGAGGAAGAATCCTTCAAGCAGCCGATCCGTGATCTCTATGAGGCCGAAGGCAGCCCGTACTTTTCCACGGCGCGCCTCTGGGACGATGGCATCATCGACCCGGCCGACACGCGCCGCGTGCTGGGCCTGGCCCTCTCGGCCAGCCTCAACGCCCCCTTCGGCGAACGCGGCTTTGGTGTCTTCCGGATGTAGCAGGTTAATCTAGGGACGTTTGCGGATTGCGCTGCGTCAGAGGTCTGGCATCATCCTGTCACGCGATGAGACAGGAAGAGGGACCCGCCCATGACCAAATCCATCTGCATCATCAACGGCCATCCGGACCCGGATCCGAAACACCTGATCCACGCCCTGTGCGACGCTTATGCCGATGGCGCGGAAAGCGCGGGCCATACCGTCACCCGCATTGATGTCGCCGCACTCGACATACCGCTGTTGCGGTCCGCGGAGGAGTTCGAGACCCCGCCGCCCGAACCGATCCTGACAGAACGGGAGAAGATCGCCGCAGCCGAGCACCTGCTGATCGCGTTCCCGCTCTGGATGGGCAACATGCCCGCCATGCTGAAAGCCTTCTTCGAACAGGCCGCGCGGGGCGAGTTCTTCCTCGGCGAAAGCGACAATGGCTGGCCCGCCCAGATGATGAAGGGCAAGTCCGCCCGCGTGCTCGTCTCCATGGGCATGCCAGGCCTCGTCTACCGGTTCGGTATGGATGCCGGGGCCTTGAAGGCGCTGGAGCGCGGCCTGCTCGGACTGTCCGGTTTCCATCCCCTTCATCACACGATCATCGGCGGAGCGGGGGAACTTGGCGAGGAAGGCTACCGGTCCTGGGAAACCTTCTGCCGCAAGATCGGCGCCGAGGGCACCTGATCCGTACCCGGTAAGGGATCAGTAGGCCGGATTATTAAAATCGTGTCGTGAACCCGTTTTCACGCAACATGAACGCGTCCCTGACGTAGGCTCCTCGTGTCGCAGGCCAGTGCCGCAACTGGCGGTGGCGCAGCACAATCAGGAGAGATGTCATGCAACGCACCCCATTCCTTGTGGTCGCCGCCTTTGCCACGGCCCTGATGGGCCATGCCGGAGAGATGCCGGACTTCTCCGGCCTCGATACAGACGCCGATGGCCGCCTCAGCGAGGCCGAATTCGTTTCCTGGAAAACCTCCGGCGGCCGGGCCACCGAATCCGAGGCCATGGCCAAGTTCACAAAGTTCGACGCCGATGCCGACGGCTATGTGCTTGAGGCCGAATACAATGCCATCATTGACGCCTGGCGCGCCGGCCCCAAGCGCCTGGTCCCCGAAAACGGAATTGACGACGCACAGGAACCGGACGGTAAAACGAGCTGAGCTCGAGCACCGTCCGAAGGCGGCCTCCCGCGCGCGGCGGGGGGCCGTCGCTTTTTGCAGGCAGGTATCAGATTGCCGGTGTCATCCCTTCCGGGCGTGATCGAAACGGGCTAAACCGCCAGCGGAAAGGCGGGAGTATGTCCGGAAATCGATTCGACCTTATCCGGCTCGTCCTGGCGACGGCCGTCTTCGCCTTTCATGCGGTCGCGCTGACCGCGCTGGATCCGTCCGGCCCGCTGGAATCCGGCCTGGCCGTGGCGGCGGAGCTTTCGATCCAGGGCTTCTTCATCGTCTCCGGTGCGCTGGTGGCAGGATCGCTCGCCCGCTCGAAGACGGTGGCGAATTATACCGGCAAGCGCGTCCGGCGGCTCTATCCGGCCTATGCTACGGTCATTCTCATTCCCGCCGCAGTCAGCCTGGCGCTGACCGGCAATGCCGCCGGGGTTGCGCGGTATGTCGGGGCCAACCTCGTTTTCCTGAACTTCCTGTCGCCGGATCTGCCCGGGCTCTTCGCGGACAATCGGTTCACCGCCGTGAACGGCGCGCTCTGGACGCTGAAAGTGGAGGTGATGTTCTACATCGCCCTGCCGGTGATCGCGGTCCTGATGCGGGCCTTTGGACGGGCAGGGTGGGTCGTGCTGGCCTTGCTTTATGCGGGCGGGGAGGCGTGGCGGCATTTGGTGCCGGTGCTCCTCCAGAATTCACAGGCGCCGGACCTTGCCCGCCAGTTGCCGGGGCAACTCGCCTTTTTTGCCAGCGGCATCGCGCTCTGGGGCCTTTGGCATGTGGCGAAGGCGCGCCCGATGCTCTTCGGCGCGGTTGGGCTTTTGCTGCTGGCGGCAAGCTTTGCGCACCCCTTTGCCGCGCCGCTGCGGGCGGCGGGTCTTGCCGGCACCATCGCGGCTATCGCCTTCCTGCCCGGTCCGGTACTCAACGCCGCGCGCTTCGGCGATGTCAGTTATGGCGTCTACATCACCCACTTCCCGATCCTGCAGGCCATGATCATGGCGGGCCTGTTCGTGCAGCTCGGTTTTGCCGCGGGCTTTGCCATTGCCGCGCTGTTCGTCTTCGCGGCGAGCTTCCTGCTCTGGCACCTGGTCGAGAAGCCGGCGCTGAGGCCGTCGAGCCATTACCGGCAGGTTGCGTCCTGAGCCAGCAGGCGGCCTGCGGCGGAAGGCCGGTTGCCGTCAGCGCGTGAGCGGTCCAAAAGACTCTCAGAATTACAACGCGAGGGCCCCATGCGCGATTCCGATTACGATCTCATCAAACTCGAAGCCACCGAAGAGGGGCTCGCCGTCGTCGTCATCAACCGGCCCGACGTGCACAATGCCTTCAATATGGAGCTGATCGCCGAGCTGACCGACGCGTTCAAGACGATCGCCGACCAGCCCACGATCCGCATGATGATCCTGCGCGGCAATGGCCACACGTTCAGCGCCGGGGCCGATCTCAACTGGATGAAGCGCGCCGCCACGCACACGAAAGAGGACAATGTGCGCGATGCGGTGAACCTCGCCGAGATGCTGCAGTCGCTCTACGAGATGCCGCAAATGACGCTTGCCATGGTGCAGGGCGGGGCTATGGGCGGCGGCGCAGGGCTGGTGGCGGCCTGTGACGTGGCCGTGGCCATGTCGAACACCAAGTTCCGTTTCTCCGAAGTCCGCCTCGGCCTGACACCGGCCACGATCAGCCCCTATGTGATCGACGCCATCGGCCCGCGCTGGGCGCGCGCGCTGTTCACGACGGCGGAAACCTTCGATGCCGCCTTTGCCGAGAAGATCGGCCTCGTCCAGTATGTCGTCGAGAGCCTGGAAGAGATGACGAAGATGGAAGAGCACCTTGCCAATCTCGTCTTCTCCGCGGCGCCGGGCGCTGTGGCTGATGCGAAGAAACTGGTCGCCGACGTCACGGGCCAGATCATCGACCGGGACCTTGGCCATGAGACGGCAAAGCGGATCGCCGCGCGGCGGGTTTCCGACGAGGGCAAGGAAGGCATATCCGCCTTCCTCGAAAAGCGGCGCCCGAACTGGGTCCGCTAGGGCCTTATTCCAGCGACTTCCGCATGCTCTTCACAGGCAGGCCGATGTCTTCCAACAGGCTGATCGTCGCGTTGACCGGGTTGATCCCGGTTAACTGCTCGATCTGGTGCTGGAACACATAGGCGAGCACGCCGAACATGATCAGGTAGATCAGGAATTGCATCAGCGATTTGAGCAGATAGGCGCCCGCACTGCCGACCACGAGGCCGGTCACGCCAAGGATCAGCGCGCCGGCAATGGGCTCAAGCTCGCTGACATGCCCGGCCTGTGTGTAGCCGATATATCCGCCGACAGCGGCCCCCACGAGACCCGCAAGGCTGCTCAGTCTGACGCCAGATGCATAGGCCATGTCTCTTCCCTCCGATTCAGGCCGTTAACCCTTACAAAGGGTTCGGCGCCGCGCAAGGGCAGGATATGGCCATGACGAGGGCGGGCGAGGCGCGCGAAGGGCCATGAACCGGCCTGAAACCCGCCTTGAAGGCGTGTCAGAGCAAGGGGCATGACCGCGCCCCCCGCCTTCGGCCCGTCCCGGCCCAATGCCGTCCAGCGCCGCCTGCATGCCGGGCGCGAAGCCCTGCGTGCGCGCTGGGTGAGGGGGCCATGGAGCCTCGCCGCCTTCGAATTTGTCAGCTTCGGCATCAAACAGGGCTGGGCCTGCCTGTTCGGCGGGGCGATGCTGGGCCTCTTACTCGTCACCTTCCTCTGGTATCCGGAGGAGGCGCCGGTCTCGCGCTACGATTTCCTGGTGATCGGCGCGGTGTTGATCCAGGTCCTGATGCTGTGGACGGGGCTGGAGACGCTGGAGGAGGCGAAGGTGATCCTCGTCTTCCACATCACCGGCACGATCATGGAATTGTTCAAGACCGCCCATGGCAGCTGGATCTATCCGGAGGAAAGCGTGCTGCGGATCGGGGCGGTGCCGCTGTTTACGGGCTTCATGTATGCCGCGGTCGGGTCGTATCTCGCCCGGGTCTGGCGGATTTTCGATTTCCGGTTTGACCGCTTCCCGCCGCTCTGGCTGCAGGGCCTGCTGGCGGCGGCGATCTATGTGAATTTCTTCGCCCACCACTGGCTGCCGGATGTGCGCCTCGCTTTGTTTGCGGGCACGGCAGTGGTTTACGGACCGTGCCTCGTCCGGTTCCGGCCCGACCGGCACCACCGGCCGATGCCGCTGGTGGTCGGTTTCCTGCTGGTCGCCCTGTTCATCTGGTTTGCGGAGAATATCGGCACCTTCGCCAGGGCCTGGGCCTATCCGGGGCAGGAGGACGGCTGGCACCCGGTCTCTTTATCGAAACTCGGATCGTGGTATCTGCTGATGATCATCAGTTTCGTCCTGGTCGCTGCCGTCCATCGCGGCAGCCAGTGGGGCACGGGAGGGCCGTCCCATGAAAATCACCAAACTTCTCGTCGCCAATAGGGGCGAGATTGCCTGCCGCATCTTTGCCACCTGCCGGGACCTCGGCATCGCGACCGTCGCCGTCTATTCCGATGCCGATGCGCGCGCCAAACACGTGCGCGAGGCCGATGAGGCCGTGCACATCGGCCCGGCGCCCGCCGCAGAGAGCTACCTGAAGGTCGAGGCCATCCTTGCGGCCGCCAAAGAGACCGGCGCCGATGCGATCCATCCCGGCTATGGCTTCCTGTCGGAGAATGCCGACTTTGCCGAGGCCGTCGTGAAGGCGGGCTTGATCTGGGTCGGCCCGCCGGCGTCTGCCATCCGGTCGATGGGGCCGAAGGATGAGGCGAAACGCATCGCTGAGGAGGCGGGCGTGCCCGTGCTGCCCGGCTATCGCGGCGAGGCGCAGGACGCAAAGACGCTGACCGAGGCGGCGAAAGAGATCGGCTTCCCGCTGCTGATCAAGGCAGTCGCCGGGGGCGGGGGCCGGGGCATCCGCCTCGTCACCAAGGCGTCGGAACTGGCCGCCGAACTGGAAAGCGCCGTGCGCGAGGCTGAGAGCAGCTTCGGCGATGGCCGCGTGATGCTGGAAAAGCTGGTCGAACAGCCGCGCCATATCGAGGTGCAGGTGTTCGGGGATTCCCATGGCAATGCCGTCCACCTGTATGAGCGCGACTGCTCGCTGCAGCGCCGCCGCCAGAAAGTGATCGAGGAGGCGCCTGCGCCCGGCATGCCGGAAGACGTCCGCAAGGCGATGACGGACGCGGCCGTGGCGCTGACGAAGGCCGTGAAATACGAAGGCGCCGGTACGGTGGAATTCATCGTAGACGGATCAAAACCGCTCTCGCTCGATACGTTCTGGTTCCTCGAAATGAACACCCGCCTGCAGGTGGAGCACCCGGTGACCGAGATGATCACGAGGCAGGACCTGGTTGAGTGGCAATTGCGCGTGGCCTCTGGCGACTTGCTGCCGCTGCACCAGCAGGACATCCCGCTGCATGGCCATGCCATCGAGGCGCGGATCTGCGCCGAGGACCCGGCCGAAGGCTTCCTGCCCGGCGCGGGCCTGATCCTGGAATTCGGCCTGATGGAGCCGGTAGACGGTGAAACGATCCGCTGGGATGCCGGGTTCGAGACGGGCGACCGCGTGCCGTCGAACTATGATTCCATGATCGCCAAGCTGATCGTGCATGACGGTAATCGCCATGCGACCTGCGAGAAACTGATCTCCGCCCTGTCGCACCTGCAGCTCGCCGGTGTGCCGTCGAATGCGGGCTTCCTCAGCCGCTGTGCGTCATCGGACGCCTTCCTCAACCATTCCCACCATGTGAACTGGATTGCGGAGGCGGGCGAGGCGCTGACCCTTCCGCCTGCGGAACACGAGCTTGCCTCCGTCATGGCCGTTTGCGATGTGCGCCTCAATGAGGCGGGCGGCGCAACGCCATGGGGCCTCCAGGATGGCTGGCGCATGAACACGGCGCCGGTGCACAAGGTCATGGTGGCGGTCGGCGCCGATGCCGATTGGGTGGATCCGGATGCATGGGATCTGCCTCCCGAGACGCCCCTGCCGCTGGTAACGGACATTTCGCCCCGCCGCTACGCGGTCACGACGGGCGGTGACACGGTGCTGGTCGAGGTGCCGGAGTTCGATGCGGATGTCGAAGCCGTGCTCGGCGGTGACCATGTCAGCGCGCCGATGCCGGGCAAGGTCCTGTCGATTTCGGTCGAGGCCGGCGCGGAGGTAACGCGCGGTGACACGGTTGCCGTGATGGAAGCCATGAAGATGGAACATGCGCTGACCGCGCCGCGCGACGGGGTCGTGGAAACCGTGGCAGGCAAGGTGGGAGACCAGGTCTCCGAAGGTGATATCCTGGTTCAGCTGGTGGCGGAGTAACCCTCACCTCCCGCGTCCGGGGGAGGTGGCTGCACCGTTCTGGCGCGGGCGGAAGGTGAGGGCCGCTGCGTGACTTAAGCTGCGACGGCGAAATCCATCCGTGCAGGAACATGTGTCTCGGCGCGGTAGGGGCGGCGCACGACCGGCGGGGCGACGATCTCGCCAAGATGATTGGCGGCAAAGGCGATGGCTTCGGTCTTCAGGATGCGCTCGCCATATTCATTCTCGCCAAGGATGACGCGGGCCATGGCGCTGTCCGGACCGGCGGCCCAGAATTCGACGCCGGCGTCTGCCAGTTCCATCGCCTTGTCGAGCTCCATGCGGAAGCTGTCGCCGAAAACGACATCCTTCACCTGCGCCGGATCAAACTCACATCCCTTGATGACCAACCGAACCATCCCGCAACTCCTCAGCTCTCTTTGCCAACTTTGTGGCGCTTGAAACCCATGCAGGAAGGTGTCGTTCCACCCGTCCTGCGATAGGAGAACATAAGCAGAATATTCACGTTTTGGAAAGGAAAAAGTTCCATTTTTGTTCACGTCGAACCAAAACGGAACAAAATCAGGAACTTGCCTGTCCCGGTATCAGCCAGCCAGACGCTTCAGCGCCCGTTCGCGGCCGATCAGCGGCAGGAGGGCGCCCATGTCGGGGCCGTGTTCCTGGCCGGTCAGGGCCTTGCGCAGCGTCATGAACAGGCTGCGGCCCTTGCGGCCGGTCTCTGCCTTCACGGCGCCTGTCCACTGGCTCCAGGTCTCGGCTGTCAGCTCGCCTTCCGGCAGCAGCGTGGCAGCCGTGGCGACGAAGTCCTTGTCCTCATCGTCCACCAGCGGGGTGATGTCGCCGAACACCGTGTCGATCCAGCCGGCGACGTCCGGCAGCAGGGCACAGTTCGCCCGCACCACCGTCCAGAAGGCTTCGTCGGCCGCGCGCGGGTCTACCGCGGCGAGGCGGTCTTTCACCGCGTCGAAGGGCAGGGCGTGCAGGATCGCGGCGTTGAGGCCTTTCAGTTCCGCTTCGTCGAACCGGGCCGGGGAGCGGCCGATCTTGCCGAAGTCGAACTCATCGGAGAGCTGCTGCAGGCTTTCGCGCGCCTCGACATTGTCGGATGTGCCGATCTTCGCCAGCAGCGAGCAGATCGACATCGGCTCATAGCCCTGCGCGCGCAGTTCGCCCATGGAGAGCGAGCCGAGCCGCTTCGACAGGCCCTGTCCGTCGGCGCCGATCAGCAGCGGCGTGTGCGCCATGTCCGGGGCCGAACCGCCGAGCGCCTTGAAGATCTCGATCTGTGCGCCGGAATTGGTGACGTGGTCTTCCCCGCGCACGACATGGGTGATGCCGGCCTCGATATCGTCGACGACAGAGGGAAGCGTGTAGAGGTAGGAGCCGTCGCCGCGGATCAGGATCGGGTCCGACAGGCTGGACGTGTCGATGCTCTGCGCGCCGCGCACGAGGTCTTCCCACTCGACGCGCTCGCCGGACAGCTTGAACCGCCAGTGCGGCTGGCGGCCTTCGGCTTCGAGTTTGGCCTTCTCGTCGTCCGTCAGCTCCAGCGCGGCCCGGTCATAGACCGGCGGGCGGCCGCGGGAGAGGGCGATCTTGCGCTTGCGGTCCAGCTCTTCCGCCGTCTCGTAGCACGGATAGAGCAGGCCCATTTCGCGCAGCTTGTCAGCCGCGGCGTCATACTGGTCGAATCGCGCGGACTGGTTGAACGTGTCGGCCCAGACGAGGCCCAGCCATTCAAGGTCCACCTTCAGCGCGTCTTCATTCTCCTTTGTGGAGCGTTCCACATCAGTGTCGTCGATACGCAGGATGAATTTGCCGCCCTGGTTATGGGCGAACAGCCAGTTGATGAGCGCAGTGCGCACATTGCCGACATGCAGGCGGCCGGTTGGCGAAGGGGCGAAACGAACGATAGGGGAGGTCATGAAGATGATATGGCCATGGATCAGGGAAATGTGTGCCGCTTTCGACACCAAATTGCAGAAAAAGCCAAGCGATCCATGCCAGTTTCTTGCTAATCAGTATGCTAGTGTGACACCTGCACGTGAGTCGCAACCCGAGGAGGGGGTCATGAAGAAAGCCTGGATTCTTGCTTTGGCAGGAAGCCTAGTGGCCTGCGGCCAGCCGGCGGAGTCGCCGGACGGTGGCAACGCCACGGCCCCTGCAACGGCGGAGCATGAGACGCTTCAGGCCGACGTGCCGGAGTCAGAGCCGATCACGTCCCCCTATGAGCTGGCCGAGTCTGCTCCGAACGACCGGGACTTCGCCGCGCTCGCCGGATACCCCGATACCTGGCATGTGTCCTATGGCTGGCCCGGGGAGTATCCCGCCGGGTTTGTGGTGCTGGAACAGGGCGTGACGGTGAACGGCCGCGCCCGGCCCAACCCGGATGCCCCGGCCAATGTGCCCTGCACCCTGCCGCAATATGCCAACTACCAGATCTGGAACCGCCAGCGGGTGGAACGCGACAATCTCGAATTCATCGTCGCTTCGAAGATCGAACCGGTGACGATGCTGGTCGATGCCAGGATCGAAACGCCCGGCGATGAGGGCATGCAGGTACTGAACCTGAAGGCCGGCGACGTGCTGTCCTACCTGCGCTATCTCGGCGAAGGCTTCGCCATCTTCGATGTGGACGGGCAGGAATACACGATCAACGAGGCCGAGCTGCGCGACATCTCCAGCATGACGGGCATGGCCCTGGAGGAAGACCAGTGGGTGGAGGTCGCCTGTATCGGCGGAACCCGCGCCTGGCTGCTCTATGACGATGCCATCGCGCAGGACGATATCGTCCCGTCGCCCATCGTCGGCTTCGGCGAAGCGTCGGACATCTATCCCGATGAGGTCGACAAGGTCCGCGCCGAAGGCCTCGAACTGGAAGCCTTCCAGAACCAGCCGTTTGATGACGGGTCGGTCGACTAGGCTTTCGCCCTCTGCGCGCATGCTTCGACGTCGTGCCGTGACGGGAAAGGCCGCACGTACATCATTCGTGCGGGCTGGATGATTTCGAGAGATGTTTTTTGAAGCAGCGAATGGGCTCCGGCTCATTCGCGGATTCTGTGCGCCTGAAAACGCCGTCTCAAAGCCATCTCCGCTGACAATCCCTCATGACCGCAAGCTGGATAATCCCGGGTGACTCCAGCAATTCTGCAATTCCTCTTCGTCAGATATTGCATTTAATAGACTATTTGGTCTATAAACAAAAAATGAGTTCGACAGACGCCCCGACACCCAGCCGCCGCAGAGGCCGCCCACGCAAACCGCCGGGCGATCAGACGGCGCGTCAGGAACTGATCCGGACCGGGCTGGAGTACCTGACCGAGCGGGGCTACTGCGCGGTCGCGGTTGATGAAATCCTGCGGGCGGCGGGCGTGCCCAAAGGCAGTTTCTACTACCACTTCCAATCGAAAGAGGATTTCGGCGGTGCACTGATCAATGCTTACAATGAGTTTTTCTCCTCCAAGCTTCGTTCCTGGTTCCAACGCGCTGACCTCTCTCCGCTGGACCGGCTGCGGGGCTTTATTTCCGACGCCGAAAAGGGGATGGAAAAGCACGCGTTCAGGCGCGGGTGTCTCGTTGGAAACCTGGGGCAGGAGATGGCGGCCCTCCCACCGGGATTCCGCAGCTTGCTTTCCTCCGCTCTGTCGGACTGGCAACGCCTGACAGAGGCCTGCCTTCTTGAAGCGCAAAACCAGGGCGAGATCGGCAAGCACCATAAGCCGGAAGCGCTCGCCGCTTTTTTCTGGATCGGTTGGGAAGGCGCGGTTTTGCGCGCCAAGCTCGAACAGAGTCCGGCCCCCCTACGCCAGTTCGCAACTGGCTTCTTTGCCCTCGCATCAAATTGAAAAGGCGACACACATGTTCGATGCAATCGTAATCAACAAAGATACAGATGAGCAGACCGTTTCCCGGAGTCAGGTGACCCTTCCCGAAATGGAAGAGGGAGATGTGGTCGTCGACATTGCCTGGTCGACCCTGAACTACAAGGATGCATTGGCGATCACGGGCAGCTCCCCGGTCGTGCGAAGCTTCCCGATGATTCCGGGCATTGATTTTGCCGGTGTCGTGTCTGAAAGCCGCCATTCTGATTTTGCGCCCGGAGACCGCGTTGTTCTGAACGGCTGGGGTGTCGGCGAAAAGCATTGGGGTGGGCTTGCAAAGCGCGCCAAGGTGAAGGGCGATTGGCTTGTCCGTCTTCCTGATGGCCTGACGATGCGGCAGGCCATGGCGATTGGCACCGCCGGCTATACCGCGATGCTCTGTGTCATGGCGTTGGAAGACGAAGGCGTAACGCCCGCCAGCGGCGAAATCCTTGTCACGGGCGCATCCGGAGGTGTCGGAAGCGTCGCAACAAGTCTGCTTGCAAACAAGGGATTCACGGTTGCGGCGGCCACGGGCCGGCCCGAAGAGACGGACTATCTCAAAAGCCTGGGCGCGTCCTCAATTGTTGACCGGGCCGATCTTTCCGGGCCGCCGCGCGCCCTGAACAAGGAGCGTTGGGCGGGCGCAGTCGATGTTGTTGGCGGCGTTGTGCTCGCCAATCTCCTGTCGATGATCAAATATGGCGGGACCGTTGCGGCTTGTGGGCTCGCTGGCAGCATGGATCTGCCGACAAGTGTGGCCCCCTTCATCCTTCGAGGCGTCACCTTGAAAGGCATCGACAGTGTCATGTGTCCAAAAGAAAAAAGACTGGCCGCATGGGAACGCCTCGCAACCGATCTGGACCCAACAAAGCTGGAAGCCATGTCCACGGAGGTGGCATTCGAAGATGTGCTTTCGACGGCGCCGCTCTTCCTGGAAGGTAAAGTCCGTGGGCGCATCATTGTCCCGATAAACCCGGAACTTGAAAATTAGGAAGAGTGAACGCCTCACGGCAAGTGCGCCTGGCTGCTCTATGACGACGCCATCGCGAATGACGCGATCGTGCCGTCACGCATCGTTGGCTTCGGCGAAGCGTCGGATATCTATGCCGATGAAGTGGACAAAGTTCGCGCCGAAGGCCTCGAACTGGAAGCCTTCCAGAACCAGCCGTTTGATGAGCCGGTCGACTGAGCAGTATCCTGCTGCCGGCTTTATCCGATGTGGGAAATTGAACAGAAATCCGAGAGATATTTCTGATTATTCTCCCGTAAACCATATTTTTTAGCACCTGCTTGAAAATATGGGATCGAATGATGGCCGAACAGAACAGCAATCCTGAGACCGGTGATTTTGTACATGTATCGCCCGGGGAAATCCGGAATGCGATTTCCGTGCTTGAGCAGGCGCTGTTCAATCACGTTCACTGGACAAATGCGTTGAATACGACGCTGATTTGCGGCCTGCATCCGGATGAACGGGACCTCGAACCGGAGGCGCACCGGAAGTGCCGGTTTGGCCAATGGTACTACAGCGCCGATACGCGGGCGGTTCAGAGCAATCCGAACTTCCGGGAGCTTGAAAAGCTCCACTGCGAATTACACGAATCTGCCGCTCACCTTCTGGTGCTGTCACAGTCGCATCAACCCATTCCGATGACGGACTATGAAAAGTTTACCAATGAGCTGAAGGAGATGCGTCTCCTGATCGATACGCTGAAGCGGGAATTGGAAGACGAGATCTATAATGTCGATCCCCTGACCGGTGCGAGCAGCCGCATCGGCATGCTGACAAAGCTCCGGGAGCAGCACGAACTGGTTCGGCGCAAGCTGGAAAGCTGCGTGATCGTTATGATGGATATCGACCGGTTCAAAATGGTCAACGACAAGTATGGCCATCTGGTCGGTGACAGGGCGCTGGCAGAGTTTTCCCACCACGTGCTGCGGCACACGCGCCCGTTCGACCGGCTGTTCCGGTATGGCGGAGAGGAATTCCTGCTGTGTGTCCCGCATACCGACCTCGCATCGGCGCACGCACTGATCGAGCGTATCCGGTCTGAACTGGCCGACAAGGCAATCGATGTCGACGGCTTTCCGCCTTTCTCGATCACGGCGTCCTTCGGTATGAGCCTGCTGGACCCCGATACCGGCGTGGCCGAATGTATCGAACGGGCGGACCAGGCGACCTATGCGGCCAAGCAGCGGGGCCGGAACATGACCGTTATCTGGGATCCGTCCATGGAACGCCGCATGGCGTCCTGAAATCAGTCGTCCCGGAACCTGTTCGTGATGGGATAGCGCCGGTCGCGGCCGAAATTCTTGCCGCCGACCTTGGCGCCCGGCGGGGCCTGGCGGCGCTTGTATTCGGCGACATAGAGGAGATGCTCGATCCGGCGCACGGTGCTCGCATCATGCCCGCGGGCGAGAATCTCGTCCACGTCTTCCTCTCCTTCCACCAGGCCGCGCAGAATATCGTCCAGCACGTCATAGGGGGGAAGGGAGTCCTGGTCCTTCTGGTCTTCGCGCAGCTCGGCACTTGGCGGCTTGGTAATGATCCGCATCGGGATCACTTCGCCGCCGGGCCCCAGCGCGCCCTTCGGCAGGGCCGTGTTGCGCCAGCGGGCCAGCTCGAACACTTCGGTCTTCCAGAAATCCTTCAGCGCATTATAGCCGCCGCACATGTCGCCATAGAGCGTCGCATAGCCGACCGCCATCTCGGATTTGTTGCCCGTGGTCACCACCATGTGCCCGAACTTGTTCGACAGCGCCATCAGCGTCACCGCGCGCAGGCGGGACTGGATGTTCTCTTCCGTCGTGTCAGGCGTCGTGCCCTCGAACTGCTCGGCCAGCATCTCGTCCAGCGCGTCGACGCCGGGGCGGATATTGATCGTGTCATATTTCGCGCCCAGCGCTTCGGCGCACCGCTTTGCGTCTTCCAGACTGTCAGAGGACGTATATTTCGATGGCAGCATCACGCACCACACGCGGTCGGCGCCCAGGGCGTCCACGGCGATGGCCGCGGTCAGCGCGCTGTCGATGCCGCCGCTCATGCCCAGCACGACGCCGGGGAAGCGGTTCTTGTTGACGTAATCGCCGAGCGCCATCACCGCCGCGCGGTATTCGGCCTCCCAGCCGCTGGTCAGCTCTGCCTTCGCATCGCTGGAAAATTGGTGCGTCTCGCCGTCGAACGTGACCAGCGCCGTGCCGGTGACGAAATCGCCGAGCAGCTGGTGCTCCGTCCCGTCGAAATCGACGGCATAGCTCGCCCCGTCAAAGACCAGTTCGTCCTGCCCGCCCACCTGGTTCACGAACAGGTAGGGCACGCCCGTCTTGGTCCAGGCGGAGAAGCTGGTGTGGCGCTCCACCTGCACGGTGCGCCGCCACGGGCTGCCATTCGGCACGATCAGCATTTCCGCCCCGGCCTCGGCCAGCGCCGACGGCACGCGCGGATGCCAGATGTCCTCACAGATCGCGATGCCGACCTGAATGCCGTTCAGCTCGAACACGGGCAGGGGGCCTTCGCCCGGATCGAAGATGCGCTTCTCGTCGAACACGCCATAATTCGGCAGCTCGCGCTTGTCATAGCGCCCGGCGACCTTGCCATGCTGCAGCAGCACGGCGGAATTGTGCCGCTTGCCGCCGTCCAGCCAGGGGCTGCCGATGATTACGGCGGGGCCGCCTGAGGTCTCCACCGCCAGCTCCTGCACCGCCCGCATGGACAGGTCCACCGCGGCCGGTTTCAGCACCAGATCCTCGGCCGGATAGCCAAGAATGAACAGTTCGGAGAGGACAAGCAGGTCAACGCCCTTGTCCGCCGCCTCGGCATAGGCCTCACGCGCCAGCGTCAGATTCCCATTGATATCGCCCACCACGGGATTGAGCTGCGCGACCAGGATGTTCAGATTTTTGCTCATGGAGAGCATTTAGGGGGGAATGACGGGGGAGGCAATCTACTGCGCAGGTGAATGAGAATTAGATTTTCATGACTTAGGAGTCAAAAGGCCTCCCTTATGAAATTGCCAAGTATAACGAAAATCCCGAAAGCAATTCCATTTTAATGGGTGGTAGCAATTGCCGGAGATGGTGCTATTTTAGGGGGAAATTTGGTCGGCGAAGGGGGGGGGCTGAGTTGTCAAAGGAAAAAGAAAAGTCCAGGTCTTACTCAATTTACTTGCTTAAAGATGGGGTCGAGCCATCCGCTGCATTGGAAGATGGGCACGATCTGGAAAAAGTTGAAGATGCTGAACATCTGCCCGCCGATGCCATACTGTACGTGATGGATTCTGCTCCTAAAGAACCATGGTGGAAGAAGCACTTCGGAATTAAAAAGGAGATCAAACAAGTAACAAAGGGGGCCATAGCGTTTTTCCCTGCCAAAGGACGTTGGTTCGCACTGACTTTTGGCAATGTATATCATCAGCTAGATGATTATGCGTATGAGTATGATTTTGGGTTAAAGGTTACCCTAAATAGTCTTGACCCCAATGAGTTGAAAAGCGCTGATAGCGTTCAGCCTGGAGAGGCAAAGCGCAGAAGAACCCAAGTTCCAAATTCGACTGACCTCACTTATCTAGATTTTGATGGCAACAGCGAAATCATCAGGGCTCTCACAGGAAAAGTGCGTGAAGAATTCAGGGAGCTGTTCAAGAATGCGACAGGTGCGGCAAGCTTGAAAGTGAGCATGAGTCTGTCGCTCACCGAAATGTCAGACACCTGCTCAAGATTGGTCGATCTCTATAATGATAAATCGTATAAAGAATTATTTCCAAATATCCAGAACATTTCTCCCATTAAAGATCCGGCGCAAAGAGACAAGCTCACAGACAAGTTGATGGATGCGTTCAGGTCCAAAAGCCCGGATATTAGTTTAACTATTCCAGATGTGGTTGATTACAGGGATAGGACTTGTTGCGTTTTTCGCGCCCAAGAAGGCGAAAGCGATGTTTATCCAGATATATCAATTGATGAATTCTATCAGTTCATCGAGGAGCTTTTTTCTTTAGAGGACTGTGATGTTGACCTCCTTCGTAAGGTCAAAATGGTTTTGACAGACGCAGATGGGGTCGGTTGGAAAAGCTACAATTGCTTTAGGTGCCTAATTTTCGAATTCCATGACAATGCAGAAAATGCATTATTTCATTTTTGCGATGGGCAATGGTTCAGAGTGGAGGATAGCTTCCTAAAACAGCTTACGGACTATATCGATGAGAGGTGTGAGGGGTACGATATATGCGCCTATAATCACGATAAGGAGGAAGATGGGAAGCTGGTCTACAGCGAAGGGTCATATAATAAGGGGGTTGAGGCGCTTAATTCGGACTTTATTTGCTTAGACTTAAAGGACATAAGCCCTCCGGGAGAATCCCAGGTCGAGCCGTGTGATTTGTATACGACAAAAGAAGATGCGGATCGAAAATCTGGACGATTGGGGGAGTTGGTGCACGTAAAAATTTCAACTCGCTCGGCGTCCCTGAGTCACCTGTTCAATCAGGGTGCAAACTCTATGCACCTGATTAAACGCGAGTCTGC
The DNA here is from genome assembly GCF_000685235.1 of Hyphomonas adhaerens MHS-3. Classification (NCBI taxonomy): domain Bacteria; kingdom Pseudomonadati; phylum Pseudomonadota; class Alphaproteobacteria; order Hyphomonadales; family Hyphomonadaceae; genus Hyphomonas; species Hyphomonas adhaerens. The sequence goes on along the minus strand of NZ_ARYH01000001.1, from coordinate 223,954 downwards.
ATCAAAAGAAAAATTCCGATCACTCGTTGAGTCTAAGTTGGGCGATCGAGATCCTGACGTCTTTCTTGCCCCAATAGATGACTTGGACTTTAAAGTAATATTTGGAGTAATCACTCACAAAGACCCTGACGAAAAATCCAAAAATTTACCGCTGTTTTCAAAGATAAGTTTGATGCGGTGTATGCAAGATTTGTTCGTAATGGATATTCCTTCAGGCCTTGTTTTTATACCTGATCAAAGTCCCAAGAAAGAAGGTCATCCTAAGTATGAAACGATTGAGGTGGAAGTTTGCGCGGACGCTGAGGGAAACAAAAGAATATGCTTGGTCGAAAATGGTGCAGTAAATCAGGATCGAACGGTGAGCCACTGCTGCGCCGAAGTTCGTGAAAGTAATGATGGTGATCGGTTTAAGGTCTCAGCTCGAAAGCAAGATAATGGCAATTATCGTTCGCATCACACTTGGCCATTCGAGAAGCTTTAGTGCCTCATGAACAGGTTTCTAATATCGCGAATACTGTGGAAGCGAACAAAGCTGGAACGCTAGCAAATCGTTTGCCCATCGCACTGGTCCGGCGAAATAGACAATCCCTCTCACGAACCGGCCCACCAGTTTACAGCCCCGCCCAAAAACGGCACCCAGTGCCTCACCACAGACACGGGGAAAGGGCCACCATGACCGAAGGAATGCGTTTTACGACGCCGCGCCACAAGGAGGTCTATGTGGCCTATGGCACGGCCTATGACTGTGTCGATGCGCTGGCCGCGATCATGTTCATTATCGGCTCGGTCCTGTTCTTCAAGACGGCGACGGTGACGGCGGGGACGTGGCTGTTCCTGATCGGCTCGGTCTTTTTCGCGGTCCGCCCGGTCGTGCATGTCGTGCGCGACGTGCACATGAAACGGCTGCCGAAGGAATAGGGAAGCGCCTGCCAGCTCAGCCCCCGGTGCGTCCTCTGACTCCCAAATTTTTCAGATTTTTCTGCCTGTTCCCGAAAAAGGCATTCCGGTCCGACCCTCTAATCTGGGGAAGGACAAGGCCAGGGAGGCTGGTCTTGCCTGAACCAGGCAGGATGGGAGAAGCGGGATGCTGTACGGAAAGAAAGCCAACCGGAGGAAAATTGCAAAAGCGGCCATGGCGGCGGTGACGCTGCTCTCGCTGCCCAGCCTGGTTGCGATGCCGGCTATGGCCGACCTCAAAGTCTGCAACAATTCGCCGAAAAAAGTGTCGGTCGCGGTCGGCTACTGGAAGAATTCGAGCTGGCACACGGCCGGATGGTACAATGCGGCCCCCCACACCTGCGTCGTGCCGGTCGGCGGCAGCCTGACGAGTGACAACTATTACGTTTACGCCGAGGGCTACAGTGACAAGTCCCTCGTCTGGAGTGGCGACACAAGCATGTGTGTCGATCCGGTCAACGTTTTTGACATCAAGGGGTACAAAGGGTGTTCAAGTGCGGGTTTCAAGACCCGGAAATATTTCAAGGTCTCGACCGGCAGCTACACGAACTACACCTATAACCTGAACTATACGGCGTCTCCGTCCAAGGCGGATTCCGATGCGGCGGTCGGTGCGGCTGTCATCCTCGGCACGCTGGCGGTGCTCGGTTGGGCGGCGAACGAAAACCAGAAGTCGGAAGAAAACGCTTGCATGCGCCGCTGCACCCGCTCCCGCCAGCGTTGCGTCGAACTCTGCACGCAGTAGGGCGGGGCGATCTATCCCCTCGGGCTGGCTATAGAGGGTCCATAGACGGTCTGTAGACGGTGTTCGTGAGGGTCCGGCAGGGCCGCTATCCAACAAATCAGGCCCGTTTGCGGAGCAGGCCGAGCAGCATCAGCGCGGTGGCGAAAATCATCGCGACGGAGAGCACGAGCAGAAGGATCGCGACCGTATTTTCCTGAAACGGCGAGCCGGTATGGCCGGCGCCGGAAATCGGCATCAGCGCGCTTGCGCCCCAGGCGGCGGCGAGGAAAACGGTCGCCCAGTTGGCGGTCGTGCCGAACAGGAACAGGCCGAACGCGGTCTTCTTCAGGGCCGGGCCAAGGTGGACCCGGTCCCAGATCGCGCCGATGGCGATCAGGAACGTGCCGTTCATCAGGCCTTCCAGATGCGACGACAGCCCCATCCGCGGATTGGCGAGCAGCGGCCCGACAAAGCCTGTGACGAGGCCCAGCAGGAACAGGCCCGCCCCGAAGATGAGCAGCCAGTCTTTTTGCGAGTACATTGTTTTTCCTCCCCTTATTTTTAGGGGAGTGTTTGTGCGGAAGGGCCGCAAGTCAAGAAATTGCAAGGGCGGACAGCCCTGAGCCTGGTTCATGTGAGGCGCGCAGCGCCGATACGGAACCTGCTTTAAATGTCCAGGTCCTCAACGAACGCCGCGTTTTCCTGGATGAAGCGGAAGCGCAGCTCGGCCTTCTTGCCCATCAGCGTGTTGATGAGTTCGGAAGGCTTCATCTCGGTCAGCTCGTCCATGGAATCCGGCAGCGTCACGCGGGCGAGCGTGCGGGTGGCCGGGTTCATGGTCGTTTCCTTCAGCTGCGCCGGGTTCATCTCGCCGAGACCTTTGAAGCGGGTCATGTCGACTTTCTGGTTCGGCTTGAAATGTTCCTTCATCTTCGCGGCGCGGTCCTGCTCGTCCATGGCGTAGACGATCGTGCCCTTGTTCGAGAGCTTGAACAGCGGCGGAAGGGCCAGGAAAAGCCGTCCGGATTCAATGAGTCCCGGCGTCATCCGGTAGAAGAAGGTAATCAGCAGGCTGGCAATGTGGGCGCCGTCCACGTCGGCGTCGGTCATGATGATGATGCGCTCATAGCGCAAATCGTCGATGGAGAATTTCCGGCCCAGCTGCGTTCCCAGCGCGAGGGCGAGATCGTTGATCTCCTGATTGTTCATCATCTTGTCGAGCGAGGCGCTCTCGACGTTCAGGATCTTGCCGCGCAGGGGCAGGATGGCCTGGGTTTTCCGGTCGCGCGCCTGCTTGGCGCTGCCGCCAGCAGAGTCGCCCTCGACGAGGAAGAGTTCGGTACTCTCCGGGCCTTTTTCCGAACAGTCCGCCAGCTTGCCCGGCAGGCGCAGCTTCTTGGTGGCGGATTTGCGGTTGATTTCTTTCTGTTTTCTGCGGCGCGCGCGCTCATCGGCGCGGTCGACGGCCCAGGTCAGCAGCTTGTCGGACTCCTTCGGGCTGCCGGCCAGCCAGTGGTCGAACCGGTCGCGCACGGCGTTCTCGACCAGGCGGAATGCGGCCGTGGTCGACAGCTTGTCTTTCGTCTGGCCCACGAATTCCGGGCCGCGGATGAAGACCGACAGCAGCAGGCCCGAATGGCCCATGATGTCGTCCGCCGTGATGTCGCTGGCCTTCTTGTTGCCGGTCAGCTCGCCGAAATTGCGCAGGCCCTTGGTGATGGCCGCGCGGAAGCCCGCCTCGTGCGTGCCGCCTTCGGGCGTCGGGATGGTGTTACAGTAGGAGCGGGCAAAGCCGTCGCTCTCGCCGAAGCCGGCCTGTGTCCAGGCGATGGCCCATTCGACCTTGCCTTCGGCGCCGAGATCCACAAGGCCGGTGAAGGGCATTTCGGTGATCGTCGCCTTGCCGCCGAACACTTCGGCCAGCTGGTCGGCCAGGCCGTTGGGATAGGAGAGCACCGCCTCGGCCGGGATCTTGGAGTCTTCCGGCAGCAGGGACGGGTCGCAGTTCCAGCGCACTTCGACGCCGCGATAGAGATAGGCTTTCGAGCGCGCCATCTGGAACAGGCGGGCCGGGCGCCAGCGCATCTTGTCGCCGAAGATCTGATGGTCCGGCTTGAACTTCACCGTCGTGCCGCGCCGGTTGGGCGCCGCACCGACCTTTTCGAGCTTGCCGTCCACGAGGCCCCGCGAGAAGCACTGGCGGTAGAGCCGCTTGTCACGCGCGACCTCGACTTCCACGCGTTCCGACAGGGCGTTGACCACCGAGATGCCCACGCCGTGCAGGCCGCCGGCGGTCGCATAGGCCTTGTCCGAAAACTTCCCGCCCGAGTGCAGCGTGGTCATGATGACTTCCAGCGCTGATTTCTTTGGGAATTTCGGGTGCGGGTCGACCGGAATACCGCGGCCATTGTCGGAGACGCTCAGATAGCCGTCGGCGTCGAGTTGAATCTCGATCCGGTTGGCATGACCGGCGACGGCTTCGTCCATCGCATTGTCCAGAACCTCGGCAAAGAGGTGGTGATAGGCGCGCTCGTCCGTGCCGCCGATATACATGCCGGGGCGCTTGCGGACAGGCTCGAGGCCTTCAAGGACTTCAATGTCCTTTGCGGAGTAACCAGAGGTATCGGAGCTCATTTGGTCGAACAGCTTTGCTTGCTTGGCGGCGGCCATTTATGGTCTCCCTTAGGGACGGCGCAGGATCGTGTCGATACGGGGAAGCATCAATGACTGCCACGATTAACACAGCATTAACCCTGGCCAGCGGGCTGACATTTCCCAACCGTCTTGTGAAAGCGGCCATGACAGAGGGATTGGCTGATTCGCGCAACCGGGTCACTGAGGCGCATGTCAGGCTCTACCGGCGCTGGGCGGAAGGCGGGCTGGGCGGCCTCATCACCGGCAATGTCCAGATCGACCGCAACCACTTGGAACAAGTGGGTAATGTGGTCATCGGGCCGAAGATTTCGACCGAGGAACTGGACGGGTTTGCCCGCTGGGCCGAAGCGGCGAAAAGCCAGGGCGCGGCGCTGGTCATGCAGGTCAGCCATGCCGGTCGGCAGACACCGAAACTTGTGAATCCCCGGCCGGCTGCGCCGAGCCCTGTGGCCCTTGGCCTGCCGGGCGGGCAGTTCGGATCGCCGCGGGCGATGACGCCGGAGGAGATCCAGGCCGTGATCGAAGGCTTCGGCCGGGCGGCGAAAGTGGCGAAGCAGACCGGGTTTGACGGCATTCAGGTCCATGCCGCCCATGGTTACCTCCTGTCGTCCTTCCTGTCCCCGCTGGCCAACCAGCGCGAGGATGATTGGGGCGGTCCGCTCGAAAACCGGGCGAGATTGCTGGTGGCCTGCGTCAAAGAAGCAAAAGCGGCGGCGGGCCCCGGCTTTTCTGTGTCGGTGAAGCTGAACTCGGCCGATTTCCAGAAAGGCGGCTTTAGTTTTGAGGACTGTCTCGCTGTGATCGACATTCTCGATACGCTGAACGTTGATTTTGTAGAGATTTCCGGCGGCAATTACGAACAGCCCAAGATGATGGACCAGGAAGGCCTGCAGCCGGCCTTTGATCAGCCGGTCGCCGAGTCGACCCGCGCACGGGAGGCTTATTTCCTCAAATACGCCCGCGCCGTTCAGGACCGGGCAAAAATGCCGCTGATGGTGACGGGCGGCTTCCGCACCGTGGCGGCGATGAACGACGCGCTCGCGGCGGGAGAAGCCGATCTGGTCGGCCTCGGCCGGCCGCTTTGCGTCGATACCGGCGCGCCGGCGCGGCTGCTGGACGGCACACAGGCCGCGCTCGACCAGTGGGAACAGAAACTGCGCATCGGGCCCGGCCTTCTGGGGCCGCATTCCCCGATCAAAATCGTCAAGGCGCTTAACGGTTTCGGCGCCATGGGCTGGTATTATGAACAGCTGAAACGGCTTGGCGCGGGAGGGGAGCCTGATGAGAAACTTGGTGTCCTGTCTGCCTTTCTGGCCAATCAGAAGTCAGAAAAGGCTGCCGCAAAGGCATGGCGGTCCTCAGCGCCCTGATTGCAGGCAGGTGCAGGCGAAATCACAATTTTGTTGCGCAGGGGCCGGGTTGAAGCGGGCTGGCCCACTCTCCACATCTGGTACATCGCCCGACTCCCGCCATCATGTGCGGGTAGGGTCACATGGTTGCCGCAAGGCGGGACCATAATACGAAGGAGGCAGTTACATGCCAAAGACCAAGAACCTTCCGGTGTTGCCGCTTCGGGACATCGTCGTGTTCCCAGACATGGTCGCCCCGCTCTTCGTGGGCCGCGACAAGTCGGTACGCGCCCTCGAAATGATCGAGGAAGCGGAAAATGAAATCATGCTGGTGGCCCAGCTCGACGCCGCGATCGACGATCCCGGCTCCGATGACGTGCACGGAACCGGCACGATCGCCACCATCCTACAGCTGCTGAAGCTGCCCGACGGCACGGTCAAAGTGCTGGTCGAAGGCAAGACGCGCGCGCGTGTGAATGAACTGATCGACCGCGGCGACTATTTTGAAGCTGAAGTCGAGACGCTGGACGAACCCGAAACGGATACTTCCGACGTCGAAGCCCTCATGCGGGCCGTGCAGGAGCAGTTCGAGAATTATGTGAAGCTGAATCGCAAGATCCCGCCGGAATCCGTCGGTACGATCTCTGCGATGACCGATCCCGGCCGCCTGGCCGACTCGGTTGCGTCGAACCTCTCGGTGAAGCTCTCCGACAAGCAGGAATTGCTCGAACTCACGGACGTGAAAGACCGCCTTGAAAAGGTCTTTGCGCTCATGGAGAGCGAGATGGGCATGCTGCAGATGGAGCGGAAAATCAAAAACCGCGTCAAGCGGCAGATGGAGAAGACCCAGCGCGAGTATTATCTCAACGAGCAGATGAAGGCGATCCAGCGCGAGCTGGGTGAGCAGGGCGAAGGCGGCGAGCGCGATGAGCTGGCCGAGCTGGAAGCCCGCATCAAGGACACGCCGCTGTCTGAAGAGGCCCGTACCAAGGCCGACGCAGAGATGAAGAAGCTGCGGCAGATGTCGCCGATGTCGGCGGAATCGACCGTCGTGCGGAACTATCTCGACTGGCTGCTGGCCCTGCCATGGGGCACGCGCAAGGACATCGAGACAGACCTGCTCAAGGCCGAGAAACAGCTCGACGACGACCATTATGGTCTCGAAAAGGTGAAAGAGCGGATCCTCGAATATCTCGCCGTGCAGAAACGCACCGGCAAGATGAAGGGGCCGATCCTCTGCCTCGTCGGGCCTCCGGGTGTGGGTAAGACCTCGCTTGGCCGGTCCATCGCCGAAGCCACGGGACGCGACTTCGTGCGCGTGTCGCTGGGCGGCGTGCGGGACGAGAGCGAGATCCGCGGCCACCGCCGGACCTATATCGGCTCGATGCCGGGACGCATCATCCAGTCGCTGAAGAAGGTGAAGTCGGGCAACCCGCTGTTCCTTCTGGACGAGATCGATAAGATGGGCATGGACCATCGCGGCGATCCGGCCTCGGCCCTGCTGGAAGTGCTCGATCCGGAGCAGAACTCGACGTTCAACGACCATTACCTGGAGGTCGACTATGATCTTTCAGACGTGATGTTCGTGACGACGGCGAACTCGCTCAACATGCCCCAGCCCTTGCTGGACCGCATGGAGATCATCCGGATCGCCGGGTACACGGAAGACGAGAAGCTGGAGATCACCAAGCGCCACCTGATCCCTCAGGTGCGTGAGGATCACGGCCTCGGAGAGGACGAGTTTGTCGTCACCGACCAGGCCATCCGCGACCTCATCCGGTACTACTCCCGCGAAGCCGGGGTGCGTAGCCTCAAGCGCGAGATTGCGCGCCTTGCCCGCAAGGCGGTGCGCAAGCTGGCCGAACAGGGCGACGACGCCTCGCTGACCGTGACGCCGGAGAACCTCGGTGACTTCGCAGGCGTGCGGAAGTTCCGCTATGGCCTGGCCGACGAGACCGATCAGGTGGGCGCCGTTACCGGCCTTGCCTGGACCGAGACGGGCGGCGACCTCCTCACCATCGAGGCGGTCAAGATGCCCGGCCGCGGGGCCATGAAGGTCACCGGCAATCTGCGCGATGTGATGAAGGAATCGATCCAGGCGGCGAGCTCGCTCGTGCGGTCCCGGTCGGTGATGCTCGGCATCAAGCCGACGGTCTTCAACACGACGGATATCCACGTGCACGTGCCGGATGGCGCCACACCGAAGGACGGTCCGTCCGCCGGTGTCGCCATGACCACCGCCATCGTTTCGCTGCTGACCGGGAACCCGGTCGACCGCGAAGTCGCGATGACCGGTGAGATCTCGCTGCGCGGCAAGGTGTTGCCGATCGGCGGCCTCAAGGAGAAGCTGCTCGCAGCCCTCCGTGGCGGCATCAAGACGGTCCTCATTCCGGAGGAGAACGAGAAGGATCTCGACGAGATTCCGGACAATGTGAAGACAGGCATGAAGGTTGTGCCGGTCTCTGACATCAACGAGGTGCTGGAGATTGCGCTGACCCGGCCGCTGACACCGATCGAATGGTCGGAAGCCGACGAGGCGGCGCTGCATGCCTCTCTGTCGGGGCAGGGCGGCGGTTCAAGCGACCAGCCACGCACGCACTAGGACCTGAACCAAAAAACACAGGCGGCCGCTTCATCTGGAGCGGCCGTCTTGCTTTTTGTCCCGAGGCCCGGCATGTACGCCACCGGATGGGCGGTTAGCTCAGTTGGTAGAGCATCTCGTTTACACCGAGAGGGTCAGCGGTTCGAGCCCGTTACCGCCCACCATCCTTTCCAACAGGTTGTGACGTTTTCGCTGTACTTTCGAGCTGTCAGGCGGTCCGCAGGTGCTGTGATTTTGAAACCTTGTTTCGCCTGGCTGCTGGTTTGAAGGCCCTCTGCAAGGGCGGTTCAATGAGACCAGGATAGGCGAAGCTTCCCGACCCGCTTGCGGCCATTTTCGGTGATCAGCGATACTCATAAGACTCGAGTTTGGACAGGGATACCGCATAGGCGGCATCTCCGGGTTCGCTATGGGTCACTTCGGTCGTGAGTGTGCCCTCGAGCCAGTAGGGCGACCAGATGTCCCCGAGCCGGATCGCAGGATCTGCACGAACGAAGATGATCTGGTTTGGTGGCGGCGGAGGTGTGTGGATGCAGGCGCCCATATAGGGGACGAAAAGAAACTCGCCCTGACGCCGACTTTCATTGAAGTCAAACGGTACGACATAGCCCGGGATACGGATCAGCTGGCCGTCAAGGTCGTCGACAACATCGAATGTTCCCAGTTGAGGCATGTAGTCGAACGCGGATCCTTCCTGAATTTCATCGAAAGTCTGGGCCTCGGCGAGCGAGGTTGCGCTCGCGGCGTAGCGTTGCTCCAGCATTCTGAAAAATTCGGCTTCCTGCCGCGCCAGTTCTTCCTCGGCGCCTTCTGGCATCAGGTCTTCCCATTTGAGTGGGATTGCCTCGCCAGGCTCCAGGCCCCATGCGGCTGAAGCTTGTTGAGGTTCCGTTTTGTCTTGTTCCGCGCTGACGCTGTTTGTTCCTTCGTCGGCAGCAGCGTTAAAGTCCACTGTCACGGCGTTCTCCGGCAATGGCGGCGGTTGCCGATCAATGGTTGCATCGGGCGGCGACTGACTGTTTTGCGGCGGGTTGCAGCCAGCCATGGCCATCAAGAGAAGTGCCAGAGCCCCGGCTTTCTGGAATTTATGCCTCATGAACCGGACAGCGACAGCGTCTCCCGCTTCGGCGTAAGCTCGGCGGCGGATTGCTGGCCACCTGCAAGCGTTACGACATTCACTTTCTGAAGGTTCTTGAAGTGATCGAAGAGGCCCACTCTGACAGATGAGAGCTTTGAGGGCTTTTTGCAGGTGAATTCGTAGTCTGCTTCCAGATCCCGATGACTGTGATGATGTTCGCCATCCGTTTCCGGCTTGTCTTCATCCGTATCGTGACGGCCTTCTGTTGATGACAAGTTATGGTGGGAGGACGTCAGAACGCATTCTGCTGCAGAATTAAACTGGAAGAGCTGTGTGCCATCTTCGAGAAGAGATTTAGCCGTTTGCAGGACTTCCCGCTGTTCTTCTGTTTCGGGTGCATGTTCGAAGCCCGTGATATTGTACATCGCACTCATCAGGGATGCTGATAGGTGCTTTCCATCAATGACAATTGCCATATTGGCTTCGCCATGGACGTGCGCATCGAGAGACTGCGCGCTGGCAGATGCGGGCAGGAGAATGCTCGCAGTACTCAGAATGCACGTTCCGATAAGATTAAATGACTTCATTGGCGGCTCCTGGAATGTCGGGGAAGGAAGCAGGTGCAGGTTTCAGGCGATGGGGCGCTCGCCCGGTTCTGAAGGAGGCGGCAATCTGATTATTCATCCGTAAGCCGATGGTGTTCTATGCAGCGTCCGGAAACTTCGATTGTCGGATTGACGGTCTGAAACCCGTTTGCTTCGAAGACAGACAGCAACTCATGGCTTTCTGGGCCGAGCGTAATCTGCTCCGTCGTCCCGCATTCCTGACATATGACAAATGCAAGAGGTGTGTCCTGAGGGCCGGATTTTAACGCGACATATTTCGAGACGGATCTGATCTTCCGGATCAGCCCCAGACCCTCAAGCCATTCCAGGGCGCGATAAGCGGTGGTCGGTTTCGTGCATCCGATTCCATCAAGACGACCGGCAATATCGTAGGCGCCCAGCGGTTCGTCTGCTTCGAGCAGAATGGCATACACGTATCGGCGAATTGAGGTGAAGGTCACGCCTTCCTGTTCCGCACGCCGTTCCGCAGCAAGAATCGTGGCTTCCGTCGAAGAGGAGGAAGGGGCGTCCTGCCGATTTTCGATCATGGTTGAAACAGCCTCTTGTAAAGCGCTCATGGGACATATATCAGAATGTAATAACATAACGCAAGTCGAGGTAATGTAATGAATGCTCCGCAACGATTTTTGCCCGCAGTAGAGCAGTGGGGGAGCGCCTGATGGCGGTTCGGTCTTCCCGGGCAGCGGTCATAGATTTCTCCGCGATAACGCTATCTGGGCTGTGCGTTGTGCACTGCCTCGCCTTGCCGCTCTTTGCAGCTTTTCTTCCCCTGGCCGGGGCGTGGTCTGAAGCTGAGTGGGTCCACAAGCTATTTGTCGCCTTGGCATTGCCCCTGTCGGGGTTTGCCATTGTCAGGCGATTATCGGCACCAGATTGGAAAGTTTTTGTCGGGTTGGCTGTTGCCGGTTTGAGCTTGCTGTTTGCCGCGGCGTTCGTTGAAGCGCTGCACGAACTGGAAACACCACTCACTGTGACCGGGGCCCTGATGCTTGCGGTGGCGCACATATGGCGATGGGTTCGTCACAGGCATGGCGGGTCCAGACGCGACTTCTAAGCCCCAGAGGCGGGCGAAGCGTTTTCTACGACGATATCTCAAGCAGGAGGGTGCAAGTGTCCCAGACACTTCCGGTAACAGTTCTTTCCGGTTTTCTCGGCGCCGGTAAGACGACGCTTTTAAATCATGTGCTTGCCAATCGCGAGGGGCGGCGGGTCGCGGTCATCGTAAACGATATGAGCGAAGTAAACATCGACGCCGCGCTTGTGCGCGATGGAGGAGCTAACCTTTCCCGTACGGATGAAGCGCTCGTTGAGATGAGCAATGGTTGTATCTGCTGCACTTTGAGAGACGATCTTCTGAAAGAGGTCACGCGTCTCGCTGCGGAAGGACGCTTCGATTATCTGCTGATCGAGTCCACCGGGATTTCCGAACCACTGCCGGTGGCGGCGACCTTTGACTTCCGGGATGAGCGAGGCTTTTCTCTCGGGGACGTTGCGAAGATCGACACGATGGTGACCGTTGTAGACGCTGCGCATCTTTTGAAAGACTACAGCAGTTCGGACTTTCTTGTGGATCGTGGCGAGAGCCTCGGCGATGACGACGACCGCCAGCTGGTCCAGCTTCTGGTCGACCAGATCGAGTTTGCTGACGTCATTATTCTGAACAAAACAGATATCATCTCGCCGGATGACCTCGACACGGTGAGGAAGCTGGTACGATCCCTCAATCCCGATGCCGATATCGTGGAGTCTGCATTTGGAAATGTTCCGCTCGACAAGGTTATGGGCACCGGACGATTTGATTTTGAAAAGGCGCATGATCATCCGCTGTGGGCGAAGGAACTGTACGGTTTTGAGGACCACGTTCCTGAAACGGTAGAGTATGGCATCGAAAGCTTCGTCTATCGCGGGCGACAGCCTTTCGATCCGGAAAAACTGTTTGAGTTTTTCAATGAGCCCTGGCCGAACGTCGTCCGGGCAAAGGGCTTCTTCTGGCTGGCCACCCGGCCGGATTGGCTTGGCGAAGTCAGCCAGGCTGGCGCTTTGGTCCGGCATAGCGGGGTAGGGACCTGGTGGTCGGGCGTCCCACAAGAACAATGGCCGGATCGTTCAGGTCTTGAGGACTATCTCTCTTCCGTCTGGGATCCGGTCTATGGTGATCGCCGGCAGGAAATTGTGTTCATCGGTATCGACATGGATCCTGTGTCGATTACCGCCCGGTTGGATGCATGCCTGACCGACGCCCATCTGGACCGCAGCGGGACAATCACCGCGCGTGAAGATTTGAGTGACCCGTTTCCGAAATGGAGAAGGCAATAATGGCTGCGTCGTCGGTCATGTCGCAGATCCGGGCTGTTGGCGCCTGCGATAGTTTTGGTTCGCTCATCGAATTGGGTTTCCGTGAAGCGGTGGAACTGGCTCTTTGGGAGCGAAGAGTCGGTTCTGAGACAAGGGATGCGTTTCGCGATCTGGATTATTCCGGATTTGTTGATTTCCGGGTCGATGGCGACGAAGCCGGTATTTTAACAACGGCTGAGGCGTTCCTTGCGGGGCGGAATTGGTCTCCCCTGGTCGTGGAGCGCATCATGATGGACATACGGGCCATTCTTTGTGCCAGTTCCGGTCATGCGGCGGAGTACACTTTACGTCTGGAATATGTCACCGACGACGCCTGTCGAAAGTTCCACAAGGACAAGACGGATATTCGTCTGATCACGACTTATCTCGGCCGCGGAACCCAATGGTTCGACGAGCAACAGGGGAATGGCGAGCCGGCGATCCAGGAAATGTCCACGTTTGAAGTGGGTATGTTTCTGGGGAAGCGCTGCGGGAAGGCAGGACATGTCTTTCACCGCTCGCCGCCAATCGAGGGCACCGGAAGCGCCCGTTTCGTGATGGTGTTCGATATTGAACGCCCTGGAATATGTTGACCGGAACAGTCGTTCCGGAAGGAGACACAACACATGCAAGCCGATGAAAACCCATTCCTGAAATCCTTCAAGGATCCCGCGGCGATCTCGAACTATCAATCCGGTCCGCCGCGCTTCACGCCTGGTTTTGCTGACCTGCATAGAATGGTGACGATCCTTCTGGCCGAGCGGGTCCCGGATGATGGCCGAATTCTGGTGCTTGGGGCGGGCGGAGGTCTGGAGCTTCGTGCGATGGCGGAAAGCCAACCTGATTGGACATTTGTTGGTGTCGACCCGGCGCTTCCAATGCTCGAGCTCGCCAGGGACACTCTAGGCGACGCCGCTGCGCGTGTGGACTTCATCGAAGGGTACATAGATGCAGCGCCAGAGGAGGTTTTCGACGGGGCGGTATGTCTGCTGACTTTGCATTTTCTCGACCGGCAGGAGCGCTTGAGAACGATCAAGGAAATCCACAAGCGCCTCAAGCCCGGCGCACCGTTCGTCGCAGCCCATTCCAGTTTTCCTCAGGCACCTGACGTACGAGACAAATGGCTTTCCCGATATGAAGCGTTCGCGGTCGCGTCTGGCGTTGATCCTGAAATGGCAGGCCAGGCACGCGACGCCGTATCCCGGAGTGTCGAGCTCCTGACCCCAGAACAGGACGAACAAATCCTGAAGTCTGCGGGCTTCTCGAATGTCGAGCAATTCTACAGAGCTTTCACCTGGTGTGGCTGGGTTGCCTCTGCATAGTCCGTGTCAAGAATAAAAATTCTTGCTGGTCTTTTTTCAGATCCTGTTCTGCGCTCGTGTTTGGCAGCGCCACCGAGTCTTTGAGTGCGTATCCCCTCGTTGAGCAAAATATGTGCAGAAATACACCAGAAACAGTAACAGTATAATATAACATTGACTCGGTCGTTCAGCGTCCTAAGAGGCATCCACGAGTGTTGGTCGCCTGGAGGAGCGGGGGTTTGTTGAAGTACGTATTTCGCGGGAAACAGCAGCTCTTCGTCAGCGGTGACCCGTCGGCGGGACGGCAGCGTGGTCCGGGACGGTCATGCAAAACGGATTGAACAAGAATTCATGTGCAGAACCGTTTCGCACGACCTCAAAATGTAATGAAATAACCTATCAAATCGGAAATACTATGACTCAGCAAATTCTCTCGTTCCGTCGGTTGTCGGGGTCGGTGGTCCTTGGTGCGCTCAGCGCAGCAGCACCGGCATTTGCCGACGACCTTGAGCGGGAACTGGACACGGTGGTTGTTACCGCAACCGCTAGCGAGCAGGCTCTTCTAACCGCACCGGCGAGCGTATCGGTGGTAGATAATGCAGAGCTGGAATTGCGCGGCTCGACCGATTTGACTGACGCCCTGGCCGGTGAGCCCGGTGTGCAGGTTACCGGCATCGGCATGACCAGAAGGGGGATCAGTCTCCGCGGGATGCCGGAAGAGTACACGCTTTACCTCCTCGATGGTCGCCGGGTGAGCGCCACCAATGGCGTGATTGCGCACTCCGACCTGGAGCTTGGCTGGCTGCCTACGGCGGCAATTGAGCAGGTCGAAGTTGTGCGCGGGCCCATGTCGTCGCTTTATGGGTCAGATGCGCTTGGCGGCGTCGTCAACATCATCACCAAATCTCCAGCAGAAGAATTCATGGGCGAGCTGTCCCTCGGCGGCAGCTCTCCGGAATCGGGTGATGGTGGTGAAAGTGTGAATGGAAGTCTCTTCCTTTCGGTTCCGCTCGTCGAAGGCAAGCTTGGGGCGAGCATCGTAGGCGATGTGATGGAGCGGAATGACCGGCCCAATCGCGATGATCCGGCCATATCGGACATCGAAGGGCGGAAAACGTCCACTGGACGGTTCAACCTTGTCTGGACACCGGATGACCAGCAACGCATCGATTTCATCTACACCCGAAGCGACGATGAACGCTGGCGCGATACGCGCTCGTCCGGTCGATCCCCGGTAGATTATGAGGATCGCGATGAAGGTGAGCGCGAGCAATTCGTGCTGGGGCACAAAGGCAACTGGTCGTGGGGACGCACGCAGGTGGACCTGTATCAGAGTTCCGCAAGCCGGGAGAACTTCCGGACGAATGGTCAAACCCCGACCCGGGACCAGGGGTTGGAAGACACAGTGCTCAGCGGACTGACCGCCTTCAAGCTGGCGGAGTCCCACTCCGTTACATTTGGCGGTGAAATTCGCCGTGAGAAGCTGGAGGATGATGTCGCGTCCCCGGATGGAACTTCGGAAGCGGAACAGGGGGCAGTCTTCGTCCAGGACGAAATCGAAGTCACTGATACGTTCAAACTGGTCGCTGGACTGCGTGGTGATCACCATGACGCATATGGCTGGGAAGCCAGTCCGCGCCTCTATGCTGTGTTCCAGCCGACGGACCGGATTGTTGTAAAAGGAGGCTACGGCGAAGGCTTCAAGTCACCCAGCCTGACCAATCTGTCTGAGGACTTCGGGGTGCTCGCAGCTGGCGGCCGTTTCTGGGTCTATGGCAATCCGGATCTGAAACCTGAAACGACGAAGACCTTCGAGGCAAGCGTAGACTATATTGCCGACACCTGGACTGTGCATGCCGGGGTGTTCCACAACGAGTTGGAGAATCTGATTCAGAGCCAGTGTGTGTCCGACTGTGGCATCAGGGGCTCGGAGGTCCGCTACTATACCAATCTGGAAGAGGCGGAGATCGACGGGCTGGAATTGTCCGGGCAGATGGACCTGCCTGCCGGGTTCGGGATCAATGCCAACTACACATATCTCGACACAGAAGATAAGGCGACAGGGGAGCAGATTGCGGAACGTCCTGAGCATCAGGCGAATGCCGCCGTGTCATGGTCTCCAAGGGAAGGGGCGGAGGTTCGCCTGCGCGTTGAATATACCGGCGACCAACTGGATTCCCCGGGCGTCACTATCCCCGACTACACGCTCCTGCACCTTGATGCTGTGTGGCCTCTGAGATCCCGTGTGCGCCTGAATGCCGGGATCGACAATCTGACAGACGAACGCCTGGCAGACAGGTCTGACCTCTACACGTTTGCCGAACCCGGCCGTGTCTATCGCCTGTCGCTTTCCTACGCATTCTGAGGATGGAGCGGGATATGTTCCGAACGATCCTGGCGGTGGTGACCATTGCTGTCGCGTGCGCCCTTGGCAGCGCAGCAGCCGATGAACGGCCAGAGCGGGATGCCCGCATTCATATTGTCGCCAGCGATTTTGTGCTCCCGTCCAAGCTCGTGAGGATTGCGGGCTGGGGAAAAGAGGCCGACGTCACGGTCACGCACAATTATCTTGAGCAGGGTGGACCCGGGAACTGGGCTGAATACGACCTGGTCGTCATAGACGCGCCACTGCGTGGACGTGCCGCTCAGTTGATTGAAGACGTTATGGGGCAGCTCAACGCGGCCGGCGTTCCCTGGATGTCCGTGGGATCAGGCGGCCGGCCAGCGCGCTCGGGTAATCTGGACCCCGCCGCCTTCGAGACGTTGAGTGCCTATTATGAGGCGGGTGGTGAACGGAACTTCCGGAATTTCCTGACCTATGTCGCGGCCTGGAATTCGGGGCGTGACACGAGCCATATCCCGGCGCCGGTCCCCATGCCCGAAAGTGCCATCTATCATCCGGATGCCCCCGATTTTTTTACGGATGTCAGCTCTTATGAAGCGTGGGGGCGGGACAGGTGGCCAGCGGATGCGCCCCGTCTGGCGGTCATTATTTCCTCGACCTACATCTCCGGCGTTCAGACGGCTGTCCTGGACAAGATCGTTCATCAGGCAGAGTGGGCTGGCGTCATGCCGATCCTGTTCTGGTTCGACAGTATGGGGGAGACGGGTATCCCGGAAATGCTCGGTCCGGCTGATGTCGATCTGCTTGCAAGCTATACGCACATGCAGAATGGCGAGCAGCGCAAGGCCGAACTCGCAGAGCTGGACGTGCCGGCCATCTTACTGCTGGGCAATCGCTCCATGACGCCGGCGGAATGGCGCAAGGCGGCGCAGGGCGTGGAACCTGCCATGACGGCGGTCCTGATGGCGACGCCGGAATCCTGGGGGATGGGGGACCCGATCGTGGTCTCCGGAGTTGAGAATGGAGAACCGGTCCCGATTCCCGAACAGATCGATCTGCTGATTGGCAAGGCGAAAAGTATTGCACGGTTGCGCCATTCCGATCAGGTGGACCGGAAGCTCGCGCTGTTCTTCTGGAATACGCCCCAGGGCGAGCGGAACATGTCGGCATCCAATCTGAATGTTCCGGCAAGCGTTGAGCAGATTGGCGCAGCGTTGCGGGAGGCGGGATATGATGTTCCCGAACTGACTGAGGATGACATCCTGCAGGCAGGTCAGTCGATGCTGGGCGGGTATTATCATCACGACCGTCTGGATGACTTGCTGGCGAACGGATTGGCGCAGGCATTCCCCGTGTCGGATTATAAGGACTGGCTCGACACGCTTCCACAGGAAGTGACCCAGCCAGTTTTTGAAAAGTGGGGCGAGCCGGAATCCCATTGGGCGGTGCGGACGGTCAAGGGGCAGAAGGTTTTCGTCATTCCGTCTGTGAGGTTTGGAAAGCTGCTTTTCCTGCCGCAGCCACCACGGGCCGATAAGGTCGGCGAGAGCTATCATGATGTCAAAGTGCCGCCCGGACATTTGTTTCTGGCGACCTACCTGATGGTGCAGAAGGCCTTCGACGCAAGTGCGATCATCCATCTGGGGACACATGGTACCCAGGAGTGGACTCCCGGAAAGGACCGGGGCTTGTGGGCCTATGACTATCCAATGCTGACGCTCGGCAACGTTCCGGTCGTGTATCCCTATATTCAGGACAATGTCGCAGAGGCAATTCAGGCGATTCGCCGGGGGCGGGCCGTTACGATCAGTCACCAGACCCCGCCGTTCGCGCCGTCCGGATTCTATGATGAACTGCGGGACATTCACGCCCTGATCCACGAGCGAGAGCAGCTGGATGAAGGCGCTGTGCGTGATGAAACAGATGCGCGCCTCGCCGACGTCGTGATTGAGGCAAACCTGCAAAAAGATCTGCTGTGGACAGAGGAAGACGTGCGAAGCGACTTTGCGACCTTCCTGCCGATCCTGCACGATCACCTGCACGAACTGGCTCAGACAGCTACGCCGTTGGGCTTGCATACGTTCGGTCTGGCCGCCTCTCCGGAGCACAGACTGATGACGGTGATGCAGCAATTGGGTGAGCCATATTACGCGTTGCTTGGGATCGACCAGACCGAGATGTTCGCAACCGAGGCGGAGAACCTGCCGGAAAGTGAACCGTACCAGTTTCTCGAACGCTTCCTGCGCGGGGGTGAGGACGTTTCGGGTATTGCCGACGCAGCGATGCGTGAACAGATCGAACGCGCCCGAGCTTATGACCAGAACCTGGCTGACCCGCAAGAGCTTGAAGCCCTGTTGCACGCATTGGATGGCGGCTTCACGAAATCTGGCCCGGGCGGTGACCCGGTGCGCAACCCGCAAGCGTCGAGCGGCCGTAACCTGTTTGCATTTGAGCCGGACAAGATCCCGACCCCCTCGGCCTACAAGGCGGGTGAGGAGGCGTTCACGGGGCTGATAGACGCCTACAAATCAGACCATGATGGCCAGGCGCCCGACAAGCTGGCTTTCTCGCTTTTCTCGTCCGATGCAATCCGGACCCTGGGGATTACCGAAGCGCAGATCATGCATGCTTTGGGTGTTCGTCCGGTCTGGGGCCGGGGCGGGCGTGTCACAAAGCTCGAGATCATTCCTGCGGCCGAACTGGGGCGGCCCCGCGTTGATGTCGTCATTCAGGCGACCAGTGTCTACCGGGACCAGTTTGATGGGCTTATGCGGCTTTATTCAGAGGCGATCGATGAGCTGTCCAAACAGGATGAGCCCGGGAATGCGGTCTATGCCGGTACACGCCGGGTGAGAGACGCGCTTCTCTCCGCAGGAACGGACGCCGGAACTGCAGACCGGCTGGCGTCGATAAGAATCTTTTCGAATGCGCCCGGTGATTATGGGTCGGGTGTTCCGGATGCCGCACTCGATTCGACCAATTGGGAAGATGATGCGATCATCGCGCAGACATATCTGGCAAGCCAATCCTTCGCTTACGGGACCTCTGACTGGGGCCAGTCCGTTGCGAGCTTGGGCCTGTTCGAGAAGCAGCTGACGGGTGTTGATGCGGCGATCCTGGCACGGTCCTCCAATGTGCACGGTGTCTTGTCGACGGATCACCCGTTTGAATACCTCGGTGGACTGTCCGCCGCCGTGAAATCCGTCAACGGAGAAAGCCCGGCGCTCTACATTTCGGATTTGCGGCGCGCCAGGCCGAAAATGGTTCAGGCAAGCAAGTTCCTATCGGATGAGCTGCGCGCGCGTTATCAGAACCCGCAATGGATTTCGGCGATGATGGATGAGGGGTACGCCGGAACCGTCGAAATGCTGAGGGTTACAAACAACCTTTTCGGTTGGCAGGTGGCCGACGAGTCAATGGTGCGCGCCGATCAGTGGCAGGCGATGCATGATACCTATGTCATGGATGCCCGGGATCTTGGCCTCAATGAATGGTTCGAAGAACAGAACCCAACGGCGCAGGCTCAGATCATTGAGCGTATGACGGAAGCGATCCGTAAGGGTTACTGGGATGCAAGCGAGCAGACACGCAGGGAGCTGACCGAGCGCTGGCAGGAGCTTACCGAAGAGGCCGGTGCTGACGCAGGCGCTCAGACCACCGTCGAGTACATCGAGGATATGGCAGCCGGTTTCGGTTTTGGAACCGGGCAGGGGGCACCTGCGGCCGATACTTCAGCTGCAGCGGCCCAGACCATTCAGGGGCAGGTCATGAATGAAGTCCTTTCCCCCGGCGACGTCCGGCCGGACTGGCTGCGCCTGTCTTCGATCGCCGGGCTCCTTCTCGTAATGCTTGCGGGTGCGCTGCTCCAGCTTCGCACGTCGCGTCAATGGACCTTAAATAAAGGGCAATACTGATGATTTTCGATTTCGAGACGATACTTTATGAAGTCTCAGCCGTTTTCCTCGTACCGTCACTGATAGCGATTCTTGTGTCTCTTGTTTATTCGCTCCTGACCTTGGGACGTTTCCTGATGGAGCTCGCGCAACGCTATTCCGGCCGGAAACAGGGCGCGCTGACGCAATATTACCGGGAGACCAGGGCCGATAGCGATGATCTGGAGCTCTGGATTATGAGGCGGCTGGAACCGCTGCGCCTGGTGTCCCGCGTCGCGCCTTTGCTGGGGCTCGTCGCGACGCTTATCCCCATGGGGCCGGCATTGATGGCGCTGACATCCGGAGAGTCTGCTGAGATGGCGAGCAATCTGGTCGTTGCATTCTCCGGCGTGACGCTGGCCCTGATCTCTGCAAGCCTGGCCTTCTTCGTTCTCAACATTCGCCGCCGCTGGCTGCTCGAAGAGTTGCGGATGATCGAGACTGGCGCGGAGATGGTTTCGTGAGGTTCCTGGAAGAGGACGAAGACGACCCCATCCTCTCTGTCGTCAATCTTGTCGATTTGTTTGTCGTGATCATCGGAATTTTGATGATCCTGCTCGTTCAGAATCCGCTAAATCCCTTCCGGAATGAAAACGTCATCGTCATCGAGAACCCGGGCGAAGCCGATATGCGTATGACGATCAAACAAGGCGAAGAGCTGACACGCTATGAAAGCAGCGGTGAGATCGGAGAGGGTGAAGGGGTGAAAGCCGGTATCGCGTATCGCCTGCCGGACGGGCGTATGATCTACGTTCCGGAAGATGAGTGAGGTCAATCGACTAAAGGAATTTCGCCTGCGGTTCCCACCACTTTGCCACCCGCTTCCCTGAACTGGAAGAAAGAGGTTCTCATCGGCTCAAAAGAAGAGCGCCTTTCCACAGCGGTGCACGATGAGATTCTCGCTGAAAAATCCTGTTCCGGTCATCAGAGCTCGCAACCGCAATCGCTAGCAATCTCCTGATACAATCAATTACCGATCAGGTATTCGAAGTTACTGAAATAGAAGGCGTCCTTTTCAGCTTCCTGAATTCCGTCAAGGGTTTGCTCGAATTTTCCTATTGGGTCGCGTGAACCCTCCGGATGCGGATAGTCGGAGGAAAAAAGATACAATTCCGGACCGGTTGCTCGGATCAGGCTGCCAACGTCTTCGCCAACGAACGGCGTGAAACGTACCTGGCGACGGATGTAGTCTGACGGAGTAAGATTGAGTTCCCCGACCATGTAGTCGCTTTTGCGGAAGAATTTCCCGGCCATATCCAACCGGGTCAGGAAAGTCGGAACCCATCCGGCGCCTAGTTCAATGACCCCGATTTTTAGTTTGGGGAACCGCTCCAGAACGCCATGGAACACCAGCGCTGACAAGAACATTTCGCTGGCGTGAGGTAAAACCATATAGTCGAGAACGCGCAGATTTTCGCCGCCTCCGAGCCAGTCTTTAGCCTTTTCGCGTCCGTGGTTCTGATAGGCAGGCGGAAGAACGCGTGTACCCTGCCCAATGTGTAGCACGGCGGGCACGCCAGCTTCGCAGAGGCGCGCCCATACCGGATCCAGGTCTGGATGTCCCGGGCTCCGGTCCCCTGCAGGTGCGGCAGCAATCCAGAAAGCGCCCACGCCTTCCGCCAGTGCGACGTCCAGTTCTTCGATGGAGCGGGCGGTGTCATCAAGGGGGAGGGACCCCACCGCAATCAGGCGGGGGTCCTTGCCGCAGAATTCGGCCATCCCCCGATTGTGCGCCCGGGCGCCGCCATACCGGATATCTGGGTCATTACCCCGTAGGAATTGCGTCGCCGCGAAGGTCGAAAAGACGAGCTGTTTGTCAAAGCCAAGCAAGTCGAGGGCGCGCGCGCGTTCTGTGCTATCGAATGCGCCCAGCGCCTGCCAGCCTTTGGCGCTGGCGATGACGTCGGCTTCCAGGGCGGCTGTCTTCTCTTTGTCCTCCAGGCGTGCAACTGCCGCAGAAATGACCTTTTCTGCGGCGCTGCCGGCGCCACCAAGTGCGAGTTCGCCAATTCGTTCACGAATGGATGGGTCGGCATAGGACTTCAACCAGTCAAAGGTCTCCATGATATGACTATCTGCGTCGTTGTACCGGCGGTTAGGGGAAAAGCGTGCGCTGTAAGCTTTATCGCTGGTCATGGTGGGCTTCCTTCTGCTCGGTCCCTCGGGATTGCTTGGCAAGACTTTTTGGGGGTGCCGGCTGATCAATCGCTGCCAGCTTCTGGCCCGTCCGGGAAATCGTCTGCCCGTCCGATGCGAATGGAGTCACCAAAACTGGCGACGGCCTGGGATTCCTCCGAATAGGCAGGCCAGGCCAAGCCTGCGCAGCTGATTTCCTTGCTGTCTGCGGGCATCTTGTAGAATGCGACCCAGCAGGAACTCATGCGCTTGGCATATTCTATGTCGGCTGTTGTTGTCTTTCCCTTCGCCCAGCCCGACGTGTCGAGCGAGTCGAAAGTGAACATGAGTTCGGCTGAGTGTATCGGACCGTTCGTCCATTCGTCCTTGCGAAGCGGCGGCACGTAACTGAAGTGGTAAAGGAACGCGCCAGCGCCCTCTTTACCGGTTTGGGCTGCGATATATTTGGCGGCATCGAAGCCCGGCTCTCCACTATTGGTGCCGATAAGGACAGGCACGTCCGTCTCCGTGCCTTCGGCAAGGGCGTCCTTGGCCGTTTCGGTCAGAAAGTTTCCATCCATGATCGCGCCGAATCCACGGCGTAATCCGCCGGAGTAGGAAAAGGTTTGTGCCGAGATCTTCCTGAGTTGTTCAGCAGTGGTATCTTCAGTCACGCCGATGCGTTTCAGGGCGCGGACAGAACGCTTTTCAGCGTCTTCAAGTGCAACACCATCAAACAGAAAGGCGCCCGACTGTATCACGGCTTTTTCGAACAATCCATTGGCCGAGGGCGTCGCGAGCAAGCCGGCGACCATGACGCCGCCGGCTGATTGTCCGGCCACCGTTACATTGTCCGTGTCGCCCCCAAAAGACCTTATATTCTCCTGAATCCACTCAAGGGCGGAAACGGCGTCCATCATGGCATAACTGCCGGTGAGGTCGCCTTCAGCGGTAATCGCCGGATGAGCGAAATAGCCCATCGGTCCCAAACGATAGTTGATGGCGACTGTGATGATACCTTTTTGGGCGTTCGTGGTGCCAACATAGGAGCCGAGATGTCCTGCTCCCAGGAATGCTCCTCCGCCATGGAGCCACAAAACGACTGGTGCATTCTCTGCGTCAGCAGGGGCGTAGACTTCCAGATAGAGGCAGTCTTCCGACGAGGCGCCGACAACGCCGCCCTGGTTGGGAACGAAAGCGGAGGCGGATACAGGCTGGGGACATGGGGGCTCAAAGGCAAGCGCGGCGCGTTCGCCCTTCCACGGAGAAACTGGCTGCGGCGGTTTCCAGCGGAGTACGCCGACTGGAGGGGCAGCATATGGAACGCCCCGGAATATATTGACGTCGTCCACCTGCTCGCCGACCAGCGTGCCTGCGGCAGTTGATACAGAAATGGTGTCAAATGGCTCGTCTACAGGCAGTATACGGATATATCCCGCTTCTTCCTGCTCGGGAGTCGCTGTGCGACTCTGTGCATTTGAGGGATGCGCGAGTGCGAATCCGAGCGCGATCAATGCGACAATTGATAGTCTCATTTTTTATTCCTCCCGATCGCCAACCCTAAGGGAATGAATTCGCCTGCGTCAATTACAAACTCACTAATTAAAGAATTTTTGTCGATTAAGTCGGAGTAAAATAGAATTAATTGGGCTGCCAATCGCACCAGCAATTTTGCCCGCTCTGGTCTTGCGGTTGAGCTGGGTTGTGCGGATGTGTCCGGTGCGTGTTTCGTCCGCGTTGACTTCATTTGATGTTTCGTGGCGCAGTGTGGTGGCGGGGTTTTAGGCTCGGCGTGAGTGCATTTGGCAGAGCGAAGTGGGCATAGATTTGGCCAAGGGATCGAAAATAACGAAAGGCGAGCTGCGTCGGCTGGTCTGGGAGGAGCCGATCGTTACGCTCGCAAAGCGGTTTGAGGTCAGTCCGAACGGCCTAGCAAAAATCTGTGACCGCCTGGATATCGACCGGCCGCCCAAGGGGTATTGGTCCAATCCTGCGGCTCACCCTCGCCCTGTGGACGCGGCGGCTGACCCGGATTCCGACGAGTTGGTCGAGATCGGTGGTGCGCGGCATGGCGCAAGGCGCCGGCAAACGCGGTTGTCGCTGGATGAGCGTAAACAGCAAATCATGGACCGGGCAAAAGAGCTGATCCTGGAGGAGGGGGTGCATGGCGTGTCCCTGCGCGGAATTGCGCGACAGATCGGTATTAGCGAGGCACAGGCCTACAATTGCTTTGATAGCCGGACCTCTCTTTTAGTCGAGCTGACCATGCGCGAGCTGGATGCATTTGAAGCCCAGAGGGCGGACACAGTGCGCCGGGGCTCCGACCGGCTATCAAAAGTGATCCTGTCGACCCTTCTGTACCTTCAGGTCGCTGCTGAGCGCGGAGAGGTCACCACGCATCTCTTGTCTCTGTATGACGTGCGGAAGGAAGTCACCCGGCGGCGCCGGAGCAGGAGGAGCCTGCTTCGTCAGCGTCAGATTCAGCAGCTGGTTGAGGATCGAAGTGTGCCGGAAGATAGGGCCCAGGCAGAAGTGGCGCTGTTGGGGCATTTGACGCTCCGGGCGGGGGATCTGGTTTCGCTCGGAAAATTGTCGATCGTGGAGGCGCAACAGCTGATTATGCCGGCGATTGTGCGTACCGCAGCTTCAAGCCGCCGGGGCGGGTGACGCTCCGGACTCGAGTTTGAGGCCATCCAGCATTAGATCAACAATGCGCGACATTGTTTGTCGGGCCGTGTCGTGTGTGAAGGCGTTTGCTCTGGCCAGTCTGGCGGCTTCCTCGGCCACTCCAGCGCTTAGCAATACAAGGGACTGGGCGACTGAGGGGCTCACTTTCAGCTCGTGTCTGGCTTTGCGAGAGAGGCGCGCGAGCGTGCCATTCCTGAGGCGCGTGTAATCCTGCCGGAACTTTCCAGCCATAAATGCGTCCTGTGATGCGAGGTGCAGAATCGGGCCGTTATCGCACAAGTGGTCAAAATAGATGTCGAGGGTTTGCTTCAGGTCTTGTTGAAATACCTCCGGGGGCGGAGGATGTTTGTCGGCGCGCGCTTCGATCAGTTTGACGTGTCGGCTGAGGACCGCGTTCACAAGCTCTTCCGGAGAAGAGAAGTGGGAGTAGACGAGCGCCCGGCTGACCCCTGCGGCTTCTGAAACGTCACCAAACGCGATCGGAATCGCGCCATTTTTCAGAAAAGCCTGATCGGCGGCGTCTGTGAGGCGCTCATAGGTGCTTTCAGGCAAGGGGGCGGTCCTTTCGGTCATTTACACCTTGTAGCGCCACTGCGGTGTTTCAGGCAACACAAAGCACAAAACTCAATAATAGTGAGATTGTTATTGACTGGATCCGGCGAGGCACGCTAATCCAACCTAAAAATGGGGAGGATTATAGATTCTCGTGCAATCAAGAAATAAAATTGGTGAGAACGTGATTGGGGGTCGGCTGAGCAGACGGCGAATGCTCGTTCGTCTGGCGCTGGTCTCCGTTGCAGCTGGTGTCGCGTCCTGCAGCAGGTCGGGCGTGGGGGCAAAGTGTCTGGACGAAAAGCAGCTAACGGCGGGGCAGAAAGCCGCAAGAATGGGGCGCAAGTACCAGGAAGCCTCATCCTTCGCTGACAAGAGCTGTTCGAATTGCTCATTTTTCCGTGCCGCAGATTCCGGTTGTGGCAGCTGTGCAATTGATGGGCAGCCGGCTAACCCGGCTGGATATTGCACGTCCTGGTCGGCTCAGACGGCAAGCTTTCAGAACTTCGCACCAAACAGCAGGGAGGGCTGAAATCTTGCGTAAAAGAACGACGATTGTCTCGCTGGCCGCTATTGGAGTCATGTTGATGAGCGCCGCCTGCTCTGCAGAGAACGGGGCCGGCCAGGACATCCAGACTGAAGCAGCAGAATTCACCAGCAGTGATGGAACCATTGTCGAGGCGGATGGATCGGAAACCATCGGTCTGGCCTTCACGTATTTTTGGTACGCAGTTCACGAAACGCCTGAAGACTGTCCGGATGGCTATGCCATGGCGCTTCGGGATGTTGCGATCATGAACCTTCCGGAAGCGAAGCAAAAATACCTTCTTCAGCCGGAAAACCGCAGCACTTACTACAAGATGGGGTATGCCCTGTCTGCCAAGCGCATGATCGAGCACAACGGGACTCCGATCTGCAATATCCCCGATGCTTATGATGACCCGCCGCACCGGACTGTGCAGAGTTCAGTGTCCTTTGGCCGCGATCTGGATGGTCAGGATTCGCAAGGCGATGACCCGGCCTCATGCGGAACGTCTGACTTTGTCAGCCCGACCGGCGAAGGCGGGATCGATAATGAATTGTACCGTGTTCTGGGGTGTATCGACAGTTTCCGGCGCGACGCTGAGTTCGCCGGCGGGGCGATGGAAGACTACCACATTGGTGCGTACCGGGACGGGGAAGTCACGACCCTGATGGAAATCCGTGGGGTGGATGACCGCACAAATGATGAATCCGTTGAGGTCGGAATCTATTCCAGCCAGGATCCAACGCCATACAACAGTGAAAAGGACGGCGTTCCATTTGGCAGCATGACGGTGACTGACAACACGTTGTGGCACAATAAAGTGCAGGGGTGGATTGTCGACGGCGAACTCATTACAGAGCCATTTGACCTGCGCCTGAAATTCGGATGGACGGGGCGCCCGGCGGAATATGTTATTAAAGGCGCGCGTGTTCACCTGACATTGAATGGGGATGGCACTGCGAGCGGCGATCTGGCGGGGTATTTCGACACCCGGTACGCTTATTGGCACAACTTCCACAATGAGCAGGGTGCTCTTGAGGTCGCCAACGGTTTCACCTGTCCAGCGGTCTATGACGCGCTTCAGAAATACTCCGACGGATATCCAGACCCGGAGACGGGGAAGTGTACTGCGATATCTACGGCAATGAACATCACGGCCGTTCCGGCTTTTGTCATTCATCCGCAAGCAGACCAGCTCAAACGATATTTCCTCGATACTCGCGAATATTATGGCGTGAGCATGGACGAGATTGCCGTGGCCGATGCTGAGCCTATGGCGTTGGTCGGTGTTGGGGGGCCGCCTGCTGCTGCTTCTGTTCGCAAGGTGAAAGAGAAAAATGACCAAGAGTAAAGAAGGGCATCGCATGACCCGTAAAACGCTTATTGGGGCGCTGGTGTGCTTCCCGGTAATTGGTGGAGCAATTGCCGCATGCGGTGTCGGGTCTTCCACAGATATGGAGACACCGCCTCCGCAGATGAAGCTGATCTCTGAAAGCCAGTACAGAAATACAATCGCCGACATATTCGGAGATGACATCAAGGTCGTCGGGCGGTTCGAAGAGGTTCCCGAAGTCGACAATCTGTCAGCCCTGGGGGCAACTCATGTATCCATCAGTTCTCGGGGGTATGAGCGTTACTTTGGTCTTGCGACTACGATTGCCGAACAACTTGTCTCTGATGATCATTGGGAGAAAGTCGTACCCTGTGATGATGAAGAGGCGGGTGTTTCTGAAGTTTGTCTGCGTGAGAGCATTTCGTCCATCGGGGAGCGTTTGTTGCGGAGGCCCATGTCAACCGAAGAGCTTGATCTTTGGGTAGCGGAGATACGCAAATCGACTGAGGCTTTGGGGGGTGAGCGCGAGGGCGTCGCGCTGGCGATTGAGGGCATGCTTGCCTCGCCAAGTTTCCTGTTCCTTACGGATGACACGGAACCAGACCCCGATGGCGATGGCATCCGGTTGACTGCATTTGCGAAAGCGCATCGTCTCAGCTTTTTCCTTTGGAATTCTGTCCCTGACGAAGAGTTGTTGGAAGTTGCGCGTACTGGTGAGATTCACTCGCCGCGTGTTCTGAAGGCGGAAGTGAGCCGTATGGTTCAGTCCGATCGTATTCAGGCGGGGGCCCAGGCTTTCTTTGAGGATTTTCTCAATCTTGACCGGTTCGATACCCTCGAAAAGGACAAGGTGATTTATCCCGCTTTCAACAAGCGTGCTGCGGTTGATGCAAAAGAGCAGGTGTTGCGTTTTCTGGATCATCAGTTGATCGAGAAGGAAGAAGCTTATCCGACGATCTTTACATCCAAGGACACCTTTATGACCCGGCCGCTGGGTATGATCTATCGGGTGCCGGTGAAGAAAGCGGAGGGCTGGGAGCCATACCGCTTCGCGGATGATGATCCGCGAGCCGGTCTGTTGTCGCAGGTCGGGTTTACAGCGCTTCACTCACATCCTGGCCGAAGCTCTGCGACCTTGAGGGGGATCGCGATACGCGAACTGTTGCTTTGCCAGAGTGTCGAGCCCGCACCGGCGGCGGTAAACTTCACCGTTGTACAGGATACGCACAATCCAAACTTTCGTACGGCTCGTGAACGCCTGACCCAGCACAGAACCGATCCGGCTTGTAGCAGCTGCCATGAATTTATCGATCCGGCCGGTCTCGCACTGGAAAACTTTGATGGAATGGGAGCCTTTCGGAAGACCGAAAATGGCGCCCGGATCGATACAAGCGGCGAACTGGATGGGTACCTGTTTTCCACATTGCCTGATGTGGAGCAAACGATCGCCAATCACCCCGGCGCGCCAGCTTGCCTGGTCGAGAAAGCTCAGAAATTCGCACTTGGCCGTGAGCCGGAGGGAGAAGAGCTGGCTTGGAGATCCCGCCTGGAAAAGACTTTTGAACGCAAGGGGCAGAAGTTTCCGGAGCTGTTGAAGGACATCGCCTTGAGCGAAGAGTTCTACTCGGTCGGTGAGCCGGCCCGGACGGGAATACAAGCCGCTTCTGTTGATGAAATCGGAGGAAAGTCATGATTACTCTGGGAAAACACAGATTGTCCCGTCGCCATTTACTGCGCGGAGTAATTGCGGGCACGCCAGTAGCCGTCGGATTGCCATGGCTTGAATGCATGGCGGAAACGCCAGAAGCCCGCGCGGCATCTGCCCCGCTCAGGATGGGGACGTGGTTCTGGGGATGTGGCATCACGCCCGGCCGGTGGACGCCGGATATCGTGAACAACGAATTTGTGCTCAAACCGGAATCGGCGCCCCTCGAAAAGGTGAAACAGCATCTGAACTTTCTCACAGGGTTCGATGCCATTCTCGACGGCAAACCGAACCATGTGCATGTCAGCGGAACCTTTAGCCTGCGTTCGGGAATAGCTCCAACAAAGTTCGGAGTCATGGAAGGGCCGACATTCGAGACGGCGATTGCAGACAGAATTGGTGCGGGCGTTCGGTTTAAAACCGTGGATTTCTCGGCAACTGGCAATGTCAGGGATACATACAGCTACCGGTCAGCCCAGGTGCGAAACACGCCGGAAGTGTCACCGGAAGCCCTGTATGATCGCTTGTTCGGGGTGGAGTTCAACGCGTCTGCCGGTGGCGAATTTGTGCCTGACGCCAAGGCTTTACGGCGCCTGAGCGTGCTGTCTGTCGTTGGCGAGCAGCGAAAGTCGATGGCGCAACAGCTGGGCAAGGAAGACCAGGACCGTCTGGACCAGTACTTCACCTCGGTTCGGGAGGTGGAGCAACAGCTGGAGTTACAGACTGTAGAGCCCGCTCGGGTGGAGGCGTGCCAGGCGCCTGCGCGGCCGGAGCCCATGGAAGCGAATTATGACCTCGCGAACGTGCATCGCAATCACGAATTGATGGCGCGTCTTCTGGCGATGGCTCTGGTCTGTGATCAGACGCGTTCTTTCAATGTGCTGTTTTCGAATTCCGCTTCGAGTCTTCACCGGTCTGGCGAAGCCAGCAGTCATCATCTGTATACACACGAGGAGTTCACTGACTCCGAACTTGGTTATCAGGTCGAAACCAGCAAGTTCGTTGTGGAAAACATGAAGGGCTGGGCGAAGTTTGTTGAAATCCTTGCCAATACGCCTGAGGGAGACGGCAGTCTTCTGGATAATTGTCTCGTGTTTGCGCATTCGGATACGTCCTGGGCCAAGATTCACGCTGTGCAGGGTATTCCGATGATGACGGCTGGGGCAGCTGGGGGACGGCTCAGAACGCGCCAGCTGGTGACTGCAAATGGCGACCCGATCACGCGGGTGGGGCTGACGCTCCAGCAACTGGTCGGACTTCCAATTAGTGAATGGGGGGCAGGGGCGATGCGGACTGATGCACCCGTATCCAAACTGCTGGCTTGAGGAGAGCGGAATGACTGTATTGGGCAGTATATGCCGGACTCTTCCGGCAGGTATGCTGGTCGCTGTATTGGTGGCCTGCGGAACAGGCGAGCCTGAACCGGCGACGAAATCTCTGTCTCCCGAGGAGCAGGCGCTGGCGGATATCGTGAAAATGCGTCGCGCAAACTTCAAGGATCTTGGAGCGGCATTCAAAGCGATAGGGGATGAATTGAAGGCGGGGCGGCCTTCAAGCACGACTGTAGTGTTTTCGATCAAAAGTCTCAACCAGTACGCACGCGACATGGAGAACTGGTTTCCGGAAGGAAGCGGGCCTGAGCTGGGCGTGAAGACGGATGCAAAATCGGAAATCTGGTCAGACGATGCGGAGTTTGCGCAAGCGATGGCGAACTTCAAGGCGGCCGTTTCTGATCTGACGAACGATGCAGAGGACCCGGCGACAATACCCATTCGGTTTCAGAGCGCCGGCAAAACCTGCAAGGCGTGTCACGATCAGTTCAGGGAGGAAGATAGATGAAGTATCGGTCATGGATCGCAGGCGCGCTTATGGGGGCCGGGCTAATGGGGGCGGCCTCAGCGCAGGAAATTGGAAGCCCTGATGGCGCACCTTCGGGAGTTGAAGGTGTTGGCGCGGTGGTGATCCGGGTATCGGACCTGAAGAAAGCGGAAGAATTCTATCAGTCGGTGTTGGGGGTCGTTCAAGTCCGGCACATGGATGTGGAAGCCTATAGCGAGACCATTTTTGCATTCCCGGGTGGAGAGGGGGCAAAGCTGGTGCTTGTGGAATCCCATACGCCAGAAACACCGATGTCCCAGGCTCGGATTGTGTTTAATGCAAGTGCTGCTGAAACTGCCGTTTCAAGGGCGGTGGAAAATGGGGCCGCGTTGGTCCGCGACGCAAAACCCGTTCCTGGAACTGGCGGTCTTGTCATCGGGATCGTGCAAGACCCGGACGCAAACACCCTCGAATTCATTCAGCGAAATGAAGGCTGACCGAGAGCGCGCAAGGTCTTGAACCGTCGGCACAGGTCAAGGCGCCTCTTGCCCTGTCAGGAGAAACATTGTGACTTTTGAAGAAAAGAACTCTAAATGGAGAGAATGAAACATTCGCTCAGCAACAGAAACTCGACAAAAATCAGCATATAAGAAGTAAAATAGAGATATCTGTTGCTTTTCACGGAAATATGAAGAACAAAAATAGTGAGATCATCACTAAAGAAGAATGATCCGTGCAGGATACGTCAGGGAGGAAGACTTGAGGACATCTCGTCAACAATTGCTGGGTACGACAGCGGGAGCAATCCTCGCCTTCGGCTTTGCGCATGGGGCCGCTTTTGCGGACGAAAACGAAGATGGCGCAGCCGAGCGCCGTGAGAACACTATCGTCATTACAGGGTCGTATATTCGCGGCACGGCAGAAGACGGCCTTCTGCCGGTCGATGTGTTTTCTACCGAAGACCTCGAAGTCGCGGGCATTGATTCCCCGCTTGAATTTATCAAGACATTGCCATCGGTCGGGACGGTCTTGGGCGATTCAAACCAATTCAAGGCTGGAGCGGATCAAGGTGTGGGATCCATCAATCTGCGTAACCTTGGCCGCGAGCGTACACTCGTTCTGGTGAACGGCCGGCGCACAATGCCGACGCCTGGGGACGGTGCAGCTGATACACAACTTATCCCCATGTTCGCGCTTGAGAGAATCGAGATCCTCAAGGACGGGGCTGCCTCGACATATGGCTCCGACGCGATAGCTGGTGTAGCAAACTTCGTGACACGAAAGTCTTTCGACGGTTTTGAAGCATCCGCGGACTATTCATTCGTGGACGGTTCAGATGGTGATTATCAGGTGTCATTCCTGGCCGGGAAAAACCTGGACAAGGCCAACTTCCTGTTCGGAGTGGGATATCAGCATCGCTCAGAACTGCCGACGGTTGAGCGCGATTATACAATGCCGGCTTATGGCGCTAACCCGTCCGGCTGGTCGGCGCTTTCAAACCCGGCCATTTACATCCCGTTGACGAGCGGTGGATCGCCATTGGGGATCGGAGTCGATGGGTCTTTGCTGAATGCCTGTGAAGAACTGGGCGGTGTAGACGGCTACTTCCCCACCAGTGCCGTATCCGGATTTCCGGCATGCCGGTATCCGTACGTTCCATTCGATAATCTGGTCGAGGATGAAGACCGTTATCAGGTCTATGCGCAAACGGATGTCGATCTTGCTGCTGACCTGACGTTGCATGCTGAAGCGCTCTTTGCATCTACGGAGCTGAATAGTCTCGCTTATTCACCGAGTTATCCGCCCGTACAGGGGCCCAACGGCCCGGGCAGTACGAGCGCATTCTATGTCCCGCGCTCTAACCCGGGATTCGAAACGTTTCTTGATCAGACTTTTGCAGCCGGTAGCTACCCTCAGCTTCTCTCGAGTGGTGCATCGATCCTGCTTGGCCGTCCATTTGCCCTGGGCGGTAATCCGCTCGATCCTCATGGGGCCAGCCGTGGCTTTTCGAGGAATGAAGGCATTCGCCTGTCTGCCGGTCTGGAGAAGGAATTTAGTGATAAGTTCCGCGGTGAGCTCTACACGACATGGCTGAAAAGTACGCGTGAAGCAGGGGCACCCGATGTAATTGGCGGACGTCTGCAGGCTGCACTGCTCGGGCTTGGCGGGTCTGATTGCGATGGCACCACGCCTGGTGCCAATGGTTGTCTGTACTTCAACCCGTTCATCAACGCTTCCCCTGGCAATCCGGCGTTGGGTCTCTCGAATCCTGCCTATGTGCCTGGACTGGAAAACGATCCAGACGTCATCAATTGGTTCTCTTCCTACAGTGGTGCGCGCGGGGAAGAAGAGCAGCTCATTGTTGATCTTGTTTTCTCCGGGGAAACGTCGTTCAGCCTCTTTGGAGGAGACGGTCTCAGCTACGCCTTTGGGGCGCAGTACCGGGACAGCGACTACACGAACACACCGTTGAACAAGTATACCGACCCGGACGCTGTGCCCTGTGCAGTGGAAGGGGACTTCACTTGCCTGGATGACCCGAACGACACAAACTTCCCGACGGGCCCATTTATTTTTCTGGGCCAGTACCCGCGGGAAAATCTCAGCCAGGATGTCTACGCACTGTTTGGCGAAACGGCCATGGATTTCGGGCCGGATGTAGAAGTGACGCTGGCCGCCCGTTATGAAGACTATGGCGGCAATGTCGGCTCGACCTTCAATCCGAAACTTTCCGCCAGGTGGCAGATTACGGACATCCTTGCTTTGCGCGGATCTGTTGGCACAACATTCCGCGGACCGCTGGCAGGTGACCTCACTGAAAGCGGCTCAACGGGTGTGGCGGCGTTCAATGCCGCTGGTGGCGCCTATAAAGCGACACAGTATCAGGGGAATCCGAATATCGATCCTGAGGAGGCGCTGACAACAAATCTCGGCATTCTCTTCAAGACCGACAATTTCAGTTTCAGCG
Organism: Hyphomonas adhaerens MHS-3; assembly: GCF_000685235.1. NCBI lineage: Bacteria > Pseudomonadati > Pseudomonadota > Alphaproteobacteria > Hyphomonadales > Hyphomonadaceae > Hyphomonas > Hyphomonas adhaerens. The sequence continues at coordinate 190,347 of NZ_ARYH01000001.1, read as the reverse complement.
CCGACTATTGGTCATATGACTTCGAAGGGCAGTTCGTTGACTTGCCGTTCCAGGCAATCGCCAATGCGGTTATCGCTGCAGATGCGCCGACGGATGGCACGGCGGCCGTGGATTGCTCCAGCCCCTTTACCCAATTCATCGTGTTTGATGGCGGCTGTGTTCAGGACACGACGATTGCGTCTGACATTTCTCGCGTGAACACGCGCGTGGTGAACGGTCCTGATGTCAAGACATCCGGGTTCGACCTTGCGGCGGATTATCACCGCGATTTGGGTGAGACCCGTCTCAGCTTCGGGCTGGGGGCAACTTATACAGACGAATACTCAGTAGATGATTTTGTCTACGAGGGCCTCACATTCAGTACCGGCTATGATGCGGTCGGTTTTGCGAACTATGATCGCTCACCCGGGACGGTTCCAAAATGGCGGGGCAACGCATTTGCCCGTGCTGAACATGGGAACCTCACGGCAAACTACTATCTTCGCTATGTCAGTGGGGTGAAGGATAATCAGTGTCCGGAGACGGCAGCCTGTACCTCAACACCTGAGTTTGGGCCGACGAATTTTGGTCGGAAAGTCGACCCCTATCTGCAGCATGACCTGGCGTTTTCATATGCCATGGACTTGGAAGACAAGAAGGTTGTCATGCGTCTTGGTATTGAAAATGTCCTGGATCAGGAGCCGTCGTCTGCTCGTTTGCCGCTGAGCTACGATCCTTATATCGGCAATCCACTCGGGCGTGTGTATCGCGTCAGCGCCAAAGTGAATTTCTGATCCATAGTAGACGCATTTTCCTCGAACTTGCCCTCCTTCCTGTTTCAGGAATGGAGGGCATCTTCTTGAGGCGGTCGTTTAATTTCCAGAGCGTAGGTCGCCCATTCCTGGCGTTTCACTTCTGAAAACGACGATTCTCCGCCGCACGACCATTCCGCATCATATGTTCGGAATCTCATGCCAACTGATCACTTGATGACATATGCCCGACGCCGGGTCTAAACGACGTTTGCGCGAAGTGTAAGCAAGCGCACTATACACCCCCCGGGCAAGGGCTTACCCCGCCGTTCCCGTCCGCTTCTCCGTTACCTGAACAACGTTCACGGCATCGCGCGCCACGGCCCGCAGGAACTCAATCGTTTTCAGTTCCTTGGCGTGTTCCTCATCCGGCTTCACGCCATAGTCGCGGTTGGAGGAGAGCTTCACGATGGTGATGCCCCGGCCGGGGTCGACATAGATGAACTCGTTATAGACGCCCATGGCGCAGAACTCGCGCGGCGCAGTGCTCAGCACCCACCACTGGAAGCCGTAGCCGAGTGACTGGCCATAGCCTGATGGCGCGTCTGGCAGGGTAAAACCGCCAGGCATCAGGTGCGGCATGTCGGGGGAGAGGGATTTGTCGACCCAGGCTTCCGGAACGATTTGGCGCCCATGCCAGTTGCCGCGATTGCGGTAAAGCTCGCCCAGCTTGGCATAGTCGCGTGCCGTTGCCGTGAGGCCGCCGAAGGCCATTTCCACGCCGTCCTTGTCAACGATCCAGCGCGCCGGGCTTTCCGCGCCGAGCGGTTCCCACAGCTTTTCCTGCATGTAGGCGGCCAGCGACTTGCCCGTGGAGGCGGCGACCAGCATGCCGAGCACCTGGGTGTCGATCGAATTGTAGAGCCGGTACATGCCGGGCTTGCGGGCCGGGGCCAGCGAACGGGCGAAATCGGTCAGCGATCCGCCGAGCGCAAAGGTGCGGGCGAAACGGTTGATGTCGGATTTCCAGTCGCTGTAGTCCTCGTTCCAGGACGCGCCGGAACACATCTGCAGCACCTGTTTGATGGTGACGCCATCATAGGCCGAGCCTTTCAGCGCAGGCACATGGTCCGTGACCGGATCGTAGATCGAGTGGATGTGACCTTCTTCGATAGCGATCCCCACCAGAGCCGAAACGAAGCTCTTGGCGACCGACCAGGACAGCCAGTCCTGCGTGCGCCCACCTGCGCCAGCATAGGTTTCATGGATAATTTCGCCGTCTTTCAGGACAAGCATGGCGGCGGTGTCTGTATCTTCGAGGAATGTGTCCGTATCGAAGGACTGCCCATCAAATTCGAATGTCTCCGGCAGGTCCTGAAAGGCTGCCTCCGGGAAGGGGGTGCGGTGCGCCGCAGCCGGGATTTCGACCGTTGGGAAAATTTCGGCGATGTGGCTGAAGGTCCAGTCCTGGCGCGCGCCGGAGAAGAGCGTCGGAGCGAGCCGGATACGCAGAAGCGTGCTGCGATAACGCCATGCAGCCAGCGCAAGCAGTGCGGCTGTGACAGAAATGATCGCCGAAAGCGGCAGGTGCGCAACAAACACGATGGACCCCAGACTCAATCCTGCCGGGGCATTCCCGGACTTCAGGAACAGGGGTAACCGATCTTGGTTTCTGCTGGCCTTGGGCGGGGGATGAAACTTGCGCTCCGCCGGCAAGACTTTGTTTACGTCATGCCGAAACGTTCGTGCATCAGCGTGATGCTGGCGACCTTGTGGATGAGCCCTTCAAAGGCGATCTTCTGTTCGCCCTCCAGCATCTTCACCATGTTGAGCGCATTACGGGCCCGGTCAGGGGCGATCACCGGCTGCTCTTCCAGCGCCTTTGAAGCGAACACGTCTTCGTACATCTGCATCATCGGGTCTTCAGCGTTGGTGACCGGCGGGGCGAGGAAGGGGTGTTTCTCGCGGGTGTAGACCTCGTCGATGAGCACGTCTTTGGCAGCTTCCCGCAGCACATGTTTTTCGGTTATGCCCCGGACTTTCATGTCGATGGGAAGGCGCGCGGCACATTCAGCGAGGCGGTGATCCAGCATCGGCACCCGGCCTTCTACCGAATGGGCCATTTCCATCCGGTCGCCCAGGAAGGTGAGGATGAAGTTCGCCATATGCGTTTTGGAATTCAGATACAGCGCCTGATTGAGGCGCGGGCGGCCATCCAGCGCCTGGCTCACCGGCAACCGGTCCATCACATAGGTGAACGGGTTGGCGGTGGGGTGGATCCCCGCCATCATCTCGTCGCGATAGAGCGAGGATGAGATGCGGCCGAGCTGGCCATAGGTTTCCATGAAGGACGGGACCCAGCCAAGACGGGCGGCGACTTCCTTGATCGCCGGATCATCGGCGCCATCCCGCATGAAGATGGCGCGGGCGGCAGGGTTCGACTCGAAGATCTGCTCGATCATGGCCTGGGAGTCTGCCTCACTGCGGCCATTGCCATGGTGAAGGATCGCATCGCGCTTGAAGGGCAGGTATCCGCCCAGCATCTCGTCTGCGCCTTCACCGGTCAGAACGACCTTGATGCCGCGCTGGTTCACGGCGCGGCTAAGCAGGAATTTCGCTACGCCATTGGCATTCACGAATGGTGTTTCGGCGTGCCACACCGCATCGGAATAAGCCGAGGCGAGGTCCTTTCGTCCAACGATGATGGGATTGTAGTTCGCGCCCGCAAAGGCGGCCTGTTTCTCCGCGATAGGGGCCTCATTGTAGAGTTCGTCGTCAAAGGCGAGCGTGTAGCATTCGATCGGCCGCGACAGGCCTTGCTGCGCAAAGCCGAGCACGGCGCAGGAATCGATCCCGCCGCTGAGATAGCAGGCGACCGGAACGTCCGCGACCAGACGGTCCTGGATAGACTCCTTCAGAATGGACCGGAATTCTTCAATGCATTCCGCATCGCTGCGCTCATCAAGGGCAAGGGCGGACTCGGTCGGGAAGTTCCAGTCCCAATAGGTATAGAGCCGGATGTTATCCGGCGTGGCGATGGCATATTGCCCCTGCGGGACCGACCAGATGTCCTTGAACAGCGTGCGGGCATGGTCCCGGAAGAGGAAGCCGTCATAGAAGGCGGTTTCAAGGTCCCAGCGGGCCGGCACGCCGAGGGCCAGCAGCGCCTTGATCTCTGATGCGAAATACACCGCCCCCTGATGAACCGTGTAGAACAGGGGCTTGATGCCGAACCGGTCGCGGATGGCGATCAGGCAGTTCTGCCGCTCGTCTGCGATGACGATCGAGAACTCGCCGCGCAGTTCCTTCAGCGCCTGCAGCCCATAGTGCAGGTAAAGATGCAGCGCGATTTCGCTGTCAGTCTCGGTCTTGAAGACCGCGCCTTCAGCGAGAAGACGGTCCCGGATTTCGCGGTAGCCATAAAACTCGCCATTGACGACAATGTGGACATTGCCGTCCGAATTGCTGATCGGCTGGGCGCCATTGTCCAGACCGATGATCGACAGGCGCGTGTGCCCAAGGAACATCGACTGGTTTTCGGAGACCCAGGTCTCCGAAGATTCCGGTCCCCGATGGGTCAGCGTTGCGACGGCTTTGTCCAGTGTCGTGAGCGACACCTTGCCGATTCCTGCGATCAGGCCACACATAGCGTCATCTCCGTTGTTTCTGGATGTCGTTCACCCAAGTGCCTTCAGCATTTGTGGCACGAGGGCTTCGTTGTGAATGCAAATATTGGCGACCGATTCGTGCGAAAAGCTTGCGCCTGTATACCAGGTTTGCCGTTCACCCTGCATCTGGCGCATCCGGGCAATCAGGCCTTTCCGGATCGCGCCGGGGTCGTATTCGGGGAAATATTCCCAGACTTCCTGCTGGATCACGGCGTTGATGCTGCCGCCGCGCCGGGTCACTTCCTCGCGCAGGATTTCGATCAATTCCGGTCCGGTATAATCGCCCGGAAGCTGGTTGGCGATGTATAGGTGGCCACCAAGCCCGGCATCATACCCTTCACGCCGGGCAGACATCAGCAGGCCGGGTTCCACGCCCGGCAGGCAGGTCTCGCTGTAATACTCGATCTGTTCCTCGAACCAGTCTTCGGAAGAAATCAGGGTCGTCGCATAGCCGCCCCAGTGAATGGAATCGCCGACGACGCGTTCTGATTCGGTGGGCTCCAGCAGTGCGGAGAAGCGATCGACCGGCATGGCGCAGATCAAGGCATCGAAGGTCTCTTCAGTCCCGTCATCCAGCACGACCATGTGCTGGTCTCCGGACCTGTCGATGTGCCGGACATGTGTTTCGAGGCGTACATCCATGTCCTTTGCCAGGCGTTCCCAGAACTCACTCCAGCCTTCCACAGGCATATAGATCTTGTTCAGCGTACCGGAGAGGATGAGGTCCATATCCACCCAGCGCATGGCGTGAACGACGGGCACGGTTTGCAGGTCGCCATAGCCCATGCCGGTGACCGTGCGCATCATCATCTTTTCAATCTTGCCAAGATTACGGGCGCGTAGCCAGTCGACTGCCGGGGTCGCCGCTTCCTCAAGCGCCTTTTGTGGTGGCGTATCGGAGTTCAATGCTTTCAACAGCTTACGGCGTGCCAGGACATAGGAAATGCCTTGAACGGCGAGCGGTGCACCGGGGCCGGAATTGAAAAAGTCGCGCGCCGGGATTCCGTCGATCTTGTGCGGCACGATCTGTTGGATCGTGATTCCTTGCTCGCGCATCCAGTCCATGACCCGGCGGTGGGACATGATGGTGTAGCACGTGCCGAATTCAATCAGGTCCTCGCCCTGACGCACGCTCAGGGACTTTCCGCCAACCCGGTGGGTTTTCTCGAAAAGGGTGACGGAATGACCGCTCTGCTCCATCAGGAGTCGAGCGATCGTCAGGCCAGCTGGACCTGCGCCGAGAATGGCGATCCGCTTTGCGCCCGGCTTCATCTGAACTACTCACAACAGCATTGGCAAACAGGACTAGCCAATTGCGCCGCCGATGCAAGGCGAATGCTGTCGCTTTGAAGATCAGGGCCGGAAAACTTGCCCGCGAAGGCGTGAAATCAGCCGTTCACAGTCCGGCGGGAAGGCGCGGATTCGTCTTTGAGAGCCGTTCCTGTGCGCGGCTTGGAGCTGTTACCCACGATGGCCGAGGTGGGCAGCGTGATCGTGATGGCGTTGCCGATCTTGTTCAGCGGCCGCACAGCGATTTCAGCGCCCTGGCTGTTCAGGTATTTCTTGATCAGTGCGAGTTCGAGGCCGCGCGTCACGTACTGGTCTGCACCGGGCCGGGTTTCGTCACCGTAAGGCTCGAAGAAGTCAGCCACTTCAGCCGGGCTCAGCGGACGGCCGCGATCGACGATCGTCACATGAATACGGCCTTCCTCGTCCGGCGTGCAGGTCAGCACGATCGGGTCGATCGACACCATGGAAGCCCGCTTGAGGAGTTTCACTACGGTCGACGTGAAACGGGGACCGTCGATCATCACAACATCGAGGTCTTGCGGGATCGACACCTTGATCCGGTCGAAGGTCGATTTTTCCCAGGTCGCGGCAGCCCAGAGCTGTTCCGGCGAAAGAAGCTCGCGCAGGTCTTCCGGGGCTTCGTTCGAGAACGTCCCGCCAGATTCCCCTTCGGCGTATTCTTCAATGTCGCGCACAAGATCGAGCAGGTCGCGGGCAACCTTGTCGATGCTGTCGCAGTGGCCGCTGATTTCCTCGCGCGAGAACTCGATGCGGGAGCCTGACGACATCGCCGAAGCGAGGGTCATGATGTATTTCAACGGTCCGGCAAGGTCTGTGGAGGCGCGCGAGATGAAGCGCGAGCGAGCAGCCAGGGCGTCATTGATGGTTTCCTGCGCGGCCAGCAGCGAGCGCTGCGTTTCTTTCTGCAGGTTGATGTTCGTATGCGTAACGATGAAATTCCGGTTGGTGGACTGAGTGACCGACCGGATGAACCAGTCGCTGCCTTTTACCGAAATTTCCTTCGTGCCGAGATCAGCTGCCGTCGGAACAAAGTCGGGGAAATAGTTCTGGTGGTACGTGTTCGCGACCAGGCGTTCGCCTGTTTCCGTGAAAATCGCAAATCCATGCCGGGATGTTTCCAGGGATTGCTTCAGGAGATTGTGCGCGCGCTCGGTTTCGGTCCGGGATTCAACCAGTTCCAAAGTTGACTGGAAGAAGTTCCGGGAGCTGACAAGCAGGGCGATCGAGAGGGCGAGGCCGAACAACGTCGCCGTCATTGCCGTCGCAGTGTGATGCTGGAGAAGGGCCAGAAGCTGCACGACCGTTGCGGCCGTCATGTACCGGGCTGCCACACCCACCATAGGGGCGGTAAAGCCGACCACGCCGCAGCACATGCCCATGGCAACGCCGATCATGGTCAGCTGCTGTGCTTCGGTCTCTGCGATCGGTGTCAGCATCAGGCCCGTCCACCACAGTCCGAGCAGGAAGGAACCGAGTTCTGCCCGTTTTACAAATCGGCCGGAGGGGACACGTCCCGTGCTGAGATCAAGCGGACGCAGGCCACTCCAGAACATGAAGACGGAATAGAAGGCGACAGGCAGCCACCAGAAAAAAGCAATCGGAGAAAAACCGGAAGGGGAGGCCGCCGAGAACATGGCGAGCAGGATCGTGGCATTGATCAGCGTCACGACGCTGATCGGGATCTTGTATTTCTGGAACCGGCTCAGCATGTGCAGGTTCATCGGCCCGCGCACGCTCTCGTCGATCTTCGGCGAGCCGAAGAGGATCAAGTCAAGGAACGTAAAACGGGTCGCCGCATTGGTCATGAGGCCAAAGAACCACAACTCGGATAAGTTATAGTTCACACCGAAAAGAGAATTACAGTCGCAGATTAACCACTTGTTCACGCGCAAATCTGCTGTGCCTGCGCCTGTTCCCGGAATTTTGGCGAGTTAGGCGTGTTAAGGGTGGCGGGCCATGCCTGCGGTTACGTTCTTAACTGACCTTGCAAGTATTCCACAGGCCAAGCCCCGGATTTGTCTCGATCTGTCGCCGTAACAGGGCTTTTAGGTATTCCTACACCTGCCGGGGATATGGTTACCGCCACAAATCCAGGCAGGTCAGGACAGGCATGACATCAACAAGCTCCAAATTCGGCTCGGCACGCTTGTGGGCGGGCCTGCTGGCAGGCGTAATTTTCCTGAGTGTCGTCGTGCTGAGCGTGCTGAAGCAGCAGCTGGGCCGGCCGGGACCGGATGGCGACGACATCATGCGGCTGGTACAGGTCCGCGACTTGCTGGCAGGGCAGGGCTGGTTTGATCTGCATCAATACAGGCTGGGACCGGATGGTGGCACCCTGATGCACTGGTCGCGCATTCCCGACATTCCGACTCTTTTTCTGACATCGCTGTTCGACTTTTTCCTGCCAAGCGAGACCGCACTTGCCTGGGCGATCACGATCTGGCCACCGATCAGCCTGCTGATCGTCCTGGGCGGGCTGGCGCTGGCTGTCCGCAATATCGGCGACGGCAAGCTGCTGGTCTTCACCTTCATCGTCGCGCTTTTTATCCTGTTCGGACATTTCCGCTTTCTGTCCGGTGCGATCGACCACCACAATCTGCAGCTCGGCTTCCTTGCTGTGGCGGTCGGGGCGTCGCTCGACCGGCTGGTGAGCCCGCGCAACATGATTCTCAGCGCCGTGATGCTGGCGCTTTCCGTGGCCGTCGGGATCGAGCTTTATCCTTTCGTCGCGGTGCTTTGCGCCTTCCATGCGGTCGATTGGGCCTTGAGAGGGGCAGAGGTCCGCAACGGCACGCTGGCCTTTGGCGCGGCGCTTGCCGCTGTCATTGCGGTCTGCTTCTTCGGGACGGTGCCGCAAGCGGCCTGGGGACAGGTCTATTGCGACGCCTTGTCTTCGATTTCCTTTCTTGCCCTGGCGATAGGTGGTGGAGGCCTTGGCCTCTGCGCGGCGTTCCTTTCGGGATATGGGCGGCTCATCCGCTTTGCCGGTCTTGCCGCAATTGGTGCGGCGTGCGCGGGCTTATTCCTGTTGCAAGGGCCGCAATGTCTCGGCAGTCCGCTGGACATTCTCACACCTGACATGCGCGATATCTGGTTTGGCAGCATCATTGAGGCACGCCCGATGTTCGCGCAGCAGGGCGGACGCTGGCCATTCGTGGCCTATGCAATGGGGCCAAGCCTTGTGGGGTTCGGCGTTTCAATCGCCGGGCTGCTGCGGCGCAGAGATGTCCGCACGGATCTGATGTTCGCCTTGCTTCTGGCGCTCGGTCTCGTCCTGATGCTGTACCAGACACGTTTTTATGTATTCGGCAGTTTGCTGGCGATCATTCCATGTGCGGTGTGGGCGAGGGATGCCTATATTGCCGGGCGTAAAGAAGGGGGGCGGCGCACGGGCTATCTCCTGCCGCTCGCGCTTTCCAGCCCTACACTCTGGGCATTGCCGGTGATGCTCGTCTTGCCATCGTCAGCCCCCGTCATCGGCGGGGAGCAGTCCTGTCTGTCGGACGAGACGCGTGCGGCACTGGACTCGGTGCCGCCCGGCATGATTCTGTCCGACGCGAATACCGGTGCAGCGTTGCTGGAGATGACACCGCATTCGGTGATGTACGCGAACTATCATCGCGACATTGCGGGCATTTCCGCCAGTCTCGAAGCCTTCGGTCTGCCGCCGGACAAAGTGCCGGCGCTGCTCGCAGAAAACCAGGTCGATTATGTTCTGTTTTGTCCCAACGCCGGACAGAACAGCACGTTCCAGCAGCTGCAACCGGATGGTTTCCTTGCCCGGCTGGCCGCAGGTGAAGTTCCTGATTGGCTGCAGCCTGTGAAGCCGCTTCCGGAGGATGAGGCCTCCGGCCGGTTCTACCGCGTCGTCCCTGAAAACTGAGTGGTCTCTTCCCCTTGCGGGACGTGTTGACCGTCAACCAGCGCGTGCCACTATCGATAAAAAGTCGATAAAGTGGAGGAAAAGGGCATGCAGTCGGGAAAGGATGGAACGTCTCTCAGCATTGCCGTGCTCGGCGCGGGCATGAGCGGCCTGGCAGCGGTCGCGAAGCTGAAAGAGGCCGGTTATTCGAAGATCGACCTGTTCGAAAAGTCGGACGGTGTCGGCGGCACCTGGCGCGATAATACCTATCCGGGGTGTGGCTGCGATGTACCCAGCCATCTCTACTCTTATTCCTTCGACCTCAATCCGGACTGGGACTACAAATGGTCGCTGCAGCCGCAGATCCTTCAATATTTCGAAGACTTCGCGGACAAGTTCGGCGTACGTCCCCACTGCCACTTCAATTCAGAGATCACCGACTGCAGCTATGACGAAGCCAGCCGCACCTGGACGCTGACAAAGGCGGACGGAACGACTCATACCGCAGATGTGCTCATCTCCGGCCTTGGCCAGCTGAACATTCCCTCCATTCCGGATTTCAAAGGCAAGGACAGTTTCGGAGGGGCCTCCTTCCATTCTGCCCGCTGGGATCATTCCGTCGACCTGAAAGGCAAGAAGGTTTGCGTGATCGGCAATGGACCAAGCGCGGTCCAGTTCCTGCCCGAGATACAGAAACAGGTCGGGAAACTGATCAATTTCCAGCGGTCGCCGGCCTGGTGCCGTCCGCGCGGCCAGCGGAAGTACACGGAAGCCGACAAGCGCGCTTTCGACAAGCAGCGGTGGCGGATCAACTGGTATCGCTGGCGCATCCGGGCCTTCGCCGATTTCGGCTTCACCGCCTTTCACCAGGGTGAGAGCGGTCTGGCGAAGTCGATGAAGAAGATGTGCCTGAAACATCTCGAAGACCAGGTGAAGGATCCGGAGATGCGTGCCTTGCTGACGCCGGACTTTGAACCGGGCTGCAAGCGCATCCTCATCTCGGACGACTATTACCCGGCTCTGATCCAGCCGAATGTCGAGGTGATCCGTCAGGGGGTGAAGGAAATCACGCCCCGGGGCGTCGTCGGTGACGACGGTGTGGAGCACGCCTGCGATGTCATCATCTATGCGACCGGCTTCCAGTCGACCGAATTCCTGACCCCGATGCAGGTCCATGGCCGGGAAGGGGTGTCCCTGAACGAAGTCTGGAAGGATGGCGCTGAAGCGTACAAGGGCGTGGCTGTCCCCGGCTTTCCAAACTTCTTCCTGCTGTACGGCCCGAACACCAATCTCGGGCACAATTCCATCATCCTGATGGTGGAACGCCAGCTGGAATACGTGATCCAGGCGATCGGCCGGATTGCGGCGAAGGAAGTTGCGGCGCTGGATGTGAAGCCGGAGGCGATGAAGGCTTACAATGACAAGCTTCAGGCGGACCTCGGCAAGACGGTCTGGGCGGGCGATTGCGCCAGCTGGTACAAGACAGAGAGCGGCAAGGTGACCAACAACTGGTCCGGCAAGACGACCGAATATGCCGCGATCATGCGCAAATTTGACCCCGACAGCTGGCAGGTCATTCCCGCTGATTGAGCCAGGAGATTAAGGTCCGCTAACCCCTTGTTTACTATTCGTGTACGCGGCGTTCGAATGCCGGATACCGCGTTTTGGGGTGCCGTCGCGAATCTTCAATAAAAGCAACGGGAATCGCGTAACAGAACGGAGCGTTCCGTTTATCTGCGCGCCATCCCTTGCATTAAAGCGGCGTTAACGGCAATGGGTTTATGGGGCTGTGTAGGGAATTACACACGCGCGCCGGGATTTGTCGCCCGGCCGCTCAGGAAAAGAGCGCGGTAAGACATGATTGGTAGCCTCCTCGGCATGCTGTCTACGGACATGGCCATCGACCTCGGCACAGCCAACACGCTGGTCTATGTGAAGGGGCAGGGGGTTAAGCTCGATGAGCCCTCCGTCGTCGCTTACATGACGCAAGGCGGCCGAAAGATCGTCTATGCCGTCGGCGAGCAGGCCAAGAACATGCTCGGCAAGACGCCTGTGAACATGGAAGCCATCCGCCCCATGCGCGATGGCGTGATCGCCGACTTCGAAGTCGCCGAGGAAATGATCAAGCACTTCATCCGGAAGGTTCACAACCGCCGGGCGTTCGTGTCTCCGCTCATCATCATCTGCGTGCCCAGCTCCGCCACCAGCGTCGAGCGCCGCGCCATTCACCAGTCGGCCCTCGCTGCCGGGGCGCGTGAAGTCCACCTGATCGAGGAACCCATGGCCGCTGCCATCGGAGCCGGCCTGCCAATCGATGACCCGGCAGGCTCAATGGTCGTCGATATCGGCGGCGGTACGTCCGAGGTGGCTGTGCTGTCGCTGGGCGGGATCGTTTATTCCCGTTCGGTGCGCGTCGGCGGCGACAAGATGGACCAGGCCATCGTCAACTATCTGCGCCGCGAGCAGAAGATCCTGATCGGCGAAATGTCTGCCGAGCGGATCAAGAAGGAAATCGGCACGGCCCAGCCGCCGGAAAACGGCACGGGCATGTCGCTGACCGTGCGCGGCCGCGGAACGCTGGATGGTGTGCCGAAAGAAACAGAGATCAATGAGGCGATGATCGCCGATGCGCTGTCGGAACCGGTGAATGATATCATCGACGCCGTGAAGATCGCGCTGGAGGCCATGCCACCTGAACTGGCGGCCGACATTGTCGATCGTGGTATCGTGTTGACGGGCGGCGGCGCATTGCTGCGCAACCTCGATGCCGTGATCCGCGAACAGGCCCAGCTGCCGGTGATGATTGCGGACGATCCGCTGCGTTGCGTGGTCAATGGCTGTGGTCACGTGCTGGAGAATTTCTCCAAGATGCGAAACGTCCTCTCTCCGGAGGTCTAGGGACGGTATAATCAAGGAAACACCAGAGGACTCGCCATATGGCACGTTCGGGCCGGTCAGCTCAGAAAGGCGTCCGGCGCTCTCCCAAGCGCCTCGTCCTTGGTGTGCTCATTTTTGGGTTCGCAGCCCTGATTATTGCGCAATCCGCCCCGCAAATCAGTCAATTTTTCAACCCTGTACGCGCCTCGGTCGGTGATCGGCTTGGCGGCGGCGAACAGATTGGCCTGTGGGCCCGGCTGACCGGGCAGGTGGCGCAGGAAAAGCGTATCCGGGAACTGGAAGCCGAAGTGCGGGACCTGTCCCGCTACAAGGCTGCGGCCATTTCCATGGCCGACCGCCTGGAAGCGTATGAGGAAATCCTCAACCTGATGGGGGAACCGCCGGCGCGCGGGGTGACGGCGCGGGTGACCTCTGAAAGTGAAGGCCCCTTTGCGCAGACGCTGCTGGCCAATGCGGGCCGGTCGCAAGGCGTGGAGCCGGGCTCCATCGCGATGAATGAAGGCGGCCTTGTGGGCCGCGTCATCCAGCTTGGGGAGCGGTCGTCGCGCATCCTCCTGGTGACAGACTTTAACAGCCGGGTCCCGGTCATCGGCGAAGTGTCGGGCGTGCATGCCATCATGCAGGGAGGGGCGACCAGTTCCGGCGCCCTGACAGACCTGCCTGAGCGGAGCGCTTTTATTGAGGGCGAGCGGATCCTGACGTCGGCCGAGGGCGGGGCGTACCCGCGCGGGCTGGTCGTCGGCGAGGTGCATCAGTCCGGCAATGACTGGCGTGTCAAATACGCGATGAGCGAAGGCTCGTCCGGTTATGTGCAGCTGATTCCGCCGCCAACGGTGGAGCGGCCGATCCCGGCCGGTGATCTGCCGGCGCTTGAGGGTGATGCCAGCCCGACGCAGGGGGCGCGCCGCTGATGCCCGGCTCCTTCCTGACCCGGCGGAGGCAAAGTCTTTGGGCCAAGTCAGGCCCCACACCCCGGCTGCTTTTCGGGTCGTTCCTGATCGCCACTGTCGGTCTCTTCGGCCTGACTCGGAACGACATTTTCGGATTGTCGTTCGCATGGCCACATGCCGCGCTCTGGGGCGCCGTCGGCTGGGGCCGGGTTGGCCTGTCGATCCGGCCGATGATCATCCTGATCATATTCGGCGGGATACAGGACGTGATCTTCCACGCCCCGATGGGCAGCTTTGAAGTGGTCAATCTGCTGACCTACGCTGCGAGCACGGCCATTTCGTCAGAATTCGATATCACCAATGAGCCATTGATCGCGATTGCTGCGACAGTCCTCCTGTTCGCCGGGGCGTTTCTGGTACTCTGGATCATGGCGTCGACCCTCGAAGACCATCCGGTGCGGATACTGCCCCTGATTGCGGCGATGCTGACGACCGGGCTGCTCTATGCCCTGATCCACAAAGTGTTCGACCTTGGCCGCAGGCCGGGAGAAACGCCGGGGCAGGCAATATGAGCAAGGGATTCCACCCCGATCAGGAATTCTCCCGCCGGATGTTGATGGCCGGCGTTGGCGGCGGTGTCGTCTGGGCCGGCCTGGTCGCACGCCTGTTCCAGCTGCAGATCCTAGAAGGCAAGAAATACGACAAGCTGGCCAATGAAAACCACATCAAGCTGGAACTCGCCCCACCCCAGCGGGGGCGGATTCTGGACCGTTTCGGCAAGCCGCTCGCGTCGCACCGCCGGGCCGGACGGGTCACCGTCATTCCCGAACAGCTGGACGACCCGGCGGCAACGATTGCCAGCATCGGCCGGCTGATCGAGCTTTCCGACGGGCAGGTCGAGCGCGTTCTGAGGGATATCCAGCGCGCCCGTCTGCGCAGGGCGGCCTTCCTTCCCGTGATCGTGGCGAATGAATTGTCCTATGAAGACTTCGCCCGGATGAACGTTCATGCCGTCGAACTGCCGGGCGTTCAGGTCGAGATGGCGCTGACGCGGTCCTATCCGCGCGGACGGGATTTCGCGCATGTCCTGGGCTATGTCGCCCGGGCCAGCCAGGACGATCTGGACCGGCTGACCGAAGGCAAGACGCCGGACGAAGCTACGACGATCGAACGGATGTTCCGGCACCCCGACATGCGGACGGGCCGGCAGGGCATGGAACGGTTTGCGGAAGAATGGCTGCGCGGAAAGCCGGGCTTCAAGAAGCTGGTGACCAATGCGGCCGGCCGCGTGATCGATCAGATCCCGGACGAACGCCTTGCGCCGGAAGCAGGCAAGGACCTGTTCATCACGATCGACATGGACCTGCAGCGCGTTGCGATTGAGCGGTTCCAAGGGGAAAGCGGCGCTGCCGTCGTCGTCGATATCGACAGCGGCGAAATCCTTTCCATGGTTTCGACGCCGGCCTTCGATCCCAATGATTTCGTCAACGGGATTTCAAGTGCCGACTACGCAGCCTTGCGTGACAATACCCGCTCGCCGCTCTATCCGCGGGCGCATGGCGGGGTGTACCCGCCGGGGTCGACGTTCAAAATGGTCGTCGCGACAGCGGCGCTTGAAACCGGCGCCATCACGCCGAGCGACAAGGTGCATTGCAACGGCTACTACCATTTCGGAAACCGGACGTGGCACTGCTGGAAAAAGGGTGGCCACGGAACGGTGGATCTGCACGGCGGCATCAAGGGGTCGTGCGATGTCTACTTCTATGAGGTCGCCCGCCGGGCCGGCGCGCAGGCGATTGCGGACACGGCGCGCAAGTTCGGCTTCGGCCAGGCCTGGACCCTTGGCATGACGGGCGCCCGCGGCGGGCTTGTGCCTGATCCGGAATGGAAACGGCGGGTCCGGAAAGAACCCTGGTATGAAGGGGAGACGTTGAACTTCGGGATCGGGCAGGGACAGCTGGGGGTCACGCCTCTGCAACTCGCCCTGATGACCGCGCGCATCGCAACCGAAGGACACGCCCTGAAGCCGAGCCTGATCGGCCTTGGCCCGAAAGATCCGGATGAACATGTGCTTGATGCGCATCTCGATGCCGAAATCATGAAGCTCATGAAGTCGGGCATGTATGGCGTGACGTCCGAATGGGGCGGCACGGCGCGCAGTTCCGGCGATCTCGGGCTCGGCGGCCCGCGCCTCGCGGGCAAGACGGGAACGGCGCAGGTTCGCCGCATTACAACGGCTGAACGCGCCACCGGCGTCCGCAAGGGGGAAAGCATCGAGCGCGAGTTGCGGGACCACGCCCTGTTCGTTGCCTATGCCCCGGCTGAAAATCCGAAATATGCGATCTCTGTCGTCGTCGAGCACGGGGAGGGCGGCTCGCGCACCGCCGCGCCGGTCGCCCGCGATATTCTCGCCCACGCCATCCGCACCAATAGCGGCCGCAAACCGGCATGGACGAAGAGTGCGTCCATCAATCGATCCGATGAAGAAGGCACGCCGACATGAGTCGCGACGGCAGCTTCAGCGGCTACAGCCGGGGGGAAGCGCGCACGCGTACCGCCCGGTCGCTCAATTTTGACGGCACCTCTTCCGGCCTGCTTGGCAAGATGGCGCGGCTGCCCTGGGGGTTCATCCTGCTGATCGTCGCCATGGCGCTGATCGGCATCGCGATGCTCTATTCATCGACCTATACGAATCCGGCCGAGCAGCATCTCTGGAAGCTCCAGCTGATCCGTTTCGTCGTTTGCTTCGGCATCATGATCGCGCTGGCCCTGTTGCCGCTCTCCTGGTGGATGAACCTGTCCTGGCTGGCCTATGCGGGCACGATCCTTCTCCTGTTGGCGGTGGAGTTCTTCGGAACAACCGGTGGCGGGGCCCAGCGCTGGCTGAGGATCGGCCCCGTGGCGGTTCAGCCTTCGGAGTTTGCCAAGCTTGCCGTGACGCTGGCGCTGGCCCGGTATTACCACGGCATGCTGGGCGCGAATGGGTCCCGGTTCCTGATTCATATCGGTGCGGCAGTGATTATCCTGATCCCGGCCGCGCTCGTCTTTCTTCAGCCGGACCTTGGGACCGCACTTGCGATCATCGCATCCGGCGGCGTGGTCGTCTTCCTGGCGGGCCTGTCCGGCCGCATCATTCTGGCCGGGATGACCGCCGCGGCGGCCGCCGTCTGGCCGGTGTACCAGTTCGTGCTGGAACCCTATCAGCGGGGGCGGGTGGACACATTTCTCGCCCAGTTGTTCGGATCCAGCGGGGCGTCCACCTCATTGGGCGAAAGCTACCAGATCGAACAGGCCAAGATCGCCATCGGCGCAGGCGGGCTGAACGGGAAGGGCTGGCTGCAGGGCATCCAGTCCCAGCAGGACTATGTGCCCGAACAGCATACCGACTTCATCCTGACGGTGATCGCGGAGGAATTCGGCTTTCTCGGCGCGACGGCCATTCTGGTCGGCTTCGCGATCCTTCTCGGCTGGTCGCTCTACACAGCGTTCCAGTCCGCCAGCAATTTTGGCCGTTATGCCGTTGCGGGTGCGACGGCGACGGTCGCGTTTTATGTCGTGTTCAATGTGGCCATGGTGCTCGGCCTTCTGCCGGTGGTGGGCATGCCATTGCCTCTGATCTCATACGGTGGCACAGCCATGCTGACGGCGATGTCCTGTTTCGGCTTGATCCTTTCGGCCTATCTGCATCGCGACGACAAACTGAATACAACGGGGTTGTTCTGACCCTGACGCAGCATATGGCGTTGATTTTTGTTTCTCCGCCTATAGTTTCGCGCGAAACATTATACCCTGGGGAGAGGGAAATATGGCAACAATCGCCCGCAAGGCAGACACATGGGGCTCACGCTTCGGGTTCATCATGGCTGCCGTTGGCTCTTCGGTCGGCCTCGGCAATTTCTGGCGGTTTCCATACACGGCTGGTGAAAACGGCGGTGGCGCGTTCATCCTGATCTACATCGCCTGCGTCATTCTGATTGGCCTGCCGGTGCTGATGGCCGAGTACGGCATGGGCCGGAAATCCGGCATGTCGGCCGTGGAGGGCGTTGAGTCCCTCGCGCGGGCGGAAAGCAAGAGCCAGCGCTGGGGCTTTGTCGGCTGGGTCGGCACGATTACGGCCTCCTTCATCCTGTCATTCTACATGGTGATCTCGGCGTGGCTGCTGGCCTTCGTGATCCAGGCCTTGAAGAACGGGTTCGCCGGCATGGACGCGTCCAGTTCGGGCACCAATTTCGCCAATGTCATCGGGCAGGGAGAGCATGCGCTCGCCTCCAAATGGTACATGCTGGCGCTGCTTGCCCTCTTTATCATTGCAAACATTGCGGTTGTCGGCCGGGGCGTGAAGGGCGGAATCGAGAAAGCCGCCAGCATCCTGATGCCGGCCTTCTTCCTGATCCTTCTGGTCATTGTCGGGTTTTCCCTGACGCGCGGCAATGCCGGGGAGACGTTCGCCTTCCTGTTCCAGCCCAAATGGGAGGATGTCGGCTTCAAGACCTTCCTTGAAGCGGTGGGCCAGGCCTTCTTCTCCATCGGGGTCGGCGTGGGCCTGATGATCACCTATGGCGCCTATCTTGACCGCGGCACGAATATTCCGCGATCCTCCGTGATCATTGCAGGATCGGACACATTTGTGGCGTTGATTGCAGGCTTTGCGATCTTCCCGATCGTGTTTGCTGCCGGGCTGGATCCGGCCGGCGGGCCGAGCCTCTTCTTCGTCTCGATGCCGGTGGCCCTCGGAAACCTCGGCGCGGTTGGCTACCTGATGTCGATCCTGTTCTTTGCGCTGGCCCTGTTTGCCGCGTTCACCTCTTCGATCTCGCTGCTTGAAGTCTCGGTTTCCTGGCTGGAAGAACGGCAGGGTGTGACCCGGATGGGCGCGGCCATGGGCGTCGGCTTCATGCTGTGGATGATCGGCGCGGCCTATATCTTCTCGACCGAATATCTCGACTTCATGGATTTCATCACCGGCAATGTCCTGCTTCCGCTGGGCGGTTTGCTGGTCGCGATCTTTGCCGGCTGGGTCCTGTCACGTGACATGCTGACCTCCGAGCTGGGCGAGGGGAACATCATGAATGTCTGGCGGTTCCTGATGCGCTGGTTCGTGCCGGCCTTTGTCGGGTTCGTCCTGTTCTTTGGCTTCTTCGACAAGATCCAGGACCAGTACCACGTCCAGTTGCCGGGTTTCCTGGAAACCCTGCTGGGCCCGAATTACGAGCTGCCGCCTGTGGAGTGAACGGTCTTCAGCGGGCACGCCCGCACCCTCACGAACACCGTCTATAGACCCTCAATACACCTTATATAGAAACGCCCTCCACGCGGTGGAGGGCGTTTTCATATGGGTCCCGGAGATAAATCTCGGATCTGGCAGCGATCAGGCGCGGACTTTCGAGCCGTAGACGCCGGCAAAATGATCCGTTGCCTGAATCAGCTTGTCGACAATGCCGGGCTCCATCGAGGAGTGGCCGGCATCCGGCACGATGTGAAGCTCAGCTTTCGGCCAGGCTTTCGACAAGGCCCAGGCCGTCGACAGCGGTGTCACGACATCATAGCGGCCGTGAACAATCACGCCCGGAATGTCCTTCAGCTTTTTCGCGCACTGTTCCAGCAGCCAGTTGTCGCTGGCGAAGAAACCGCGATTGACGAAATAGTGGCACTCGATCCGGGCGAAGGCATCGACGAAATCATCTTCATTGAAGCGCGGCGGCGTGGTCAGCGGCCCCTTGATGGACAGGGTTTCCCCCTCCCAGCGCGACCAGGCCCGGGCGGCCTCGATCCGGCTTTGCCGGTCATCGCCCGTCAGGCGGCGATGGAAGGCCATCAACAGATCGTCGCGCTCATCCTCCGGGATCGGGGCAATGTATCGATCGTAGGAATCGGGGAACAGGCGGCTGGCGCCGCTCTGGTAAAACCATTGCACTTCCGGTTTCGACACAAGGAAGATGCCGCGCAATACTAATCCGAGAGTCCGGTCCGGATGAGTCACGCCATAGGCGAGTGAAAGGGTCGATCCCCACGATCCGCCGAACACAAGCCACTGATTGACGCCAACATGGTCACGCAGTGCCTCCATATCGTCCACCAGGTCCCAGGTCGTGTTTTCACGCAGTTCGGAATGTGGTGTGGACCGTCCACAACCGCGCTGGTCGAACAGGAAGACGCGATACCGCTCAGGGTCGAAAAACCGCCGCATTTCGGGGCTTGAGCCGCCTCCGGGGCCGCCATGAAGGGCGATCACGGGCACGCCATTCGGGTTGCCTGATTCTTCCCAGTAGATCTCATGAATATCTGAAACCCGCAGCCGGCCGGAGCGCCGGGCCTCGTAACGGGGATATAAAATGCGGCGTGGCGGGCGTCTATTCATTCACTCTTCACCTAATTTCGTTCAAACTGCCGTCTGAGGTGGACATGGTTCCCGTCGTTACGTACAGAATATTACGTATTGGGGCCCAAACAGAATGCAGGTGGCTGTTTGATGCGTAGCGTAATTCTGGGTGTATCCCTATGCCTTCTTGCAGGATGCGCAACCGTTTCCATGGTACCAGGTCAAGCTCTGGTGCAGGCGGGGCTGTCCCAAAATCAATCTTCCCTTCGTACAGCGTCAACGGAATATTGCGACGCGGCCGTCGATGCCGGCTGGGTGAAATCCAATAGCGGCCTTGCAGGGCTCGCCAATACGCTGATCAACGGCATTACCAATGACCAGGCGCAGGCGAATACATATGCCGCGCGGATTGGGGCAGGGTCTGAAGCCCCGGCGCTTGTGCTCGCCCGGATCGTTTCCGACAGCCAGGCAGCACGGACCGGACTGGGCAAAGTCAGCCGGGAGGCCGACTCGCTGCTTGAGGAAACCGGCGCACAGACGGCAACCCGCGCAGACGTGATGAGCTATGAACGGGCCCTTGTCCGTGCACAGATGGCCTATCGCAGCTTCCAGAGCGCGCTTGGCGAAGTGGCTGCCCGCCCTGACATGGACATGGATACAGCGCCGGTCGACAAGGAACTCGGCGCCTTCGAAGATGTCATCGACGATGCGCGCGAAACGGCTGACCGCCTCGCCGAAAAATACGCGTCCGTGAATTCCGCAACGTCCTGAACTGCAGCGGCCGGACCGCGGCGCCCTAGTTTGACGGTCTCAGGCTGCTGATCGCAGCCAATGCCCAACCAACCAGCAAGGACACGCCGCCAATCGGCGTGATCGCGCCGAACCAGCGGGGCGCGCCAAGGGCCATGCTGTAAAGTGTGCCGGCAAAGATGCATGCGCCGACCGCCATGAACCAGCCGCCGCTGCGCAAAAGGCCCGTACGGCCGGACAGGGCGATCGCCATCACGGCCGCCGCATGCGGCAGGGCATAGAGTGTTGCCGTGTGCCACCAGTCGGCGCCTTCGGCTGTCAGGCGGCCATCCAGCGCATGCGCGCCAAAGGCGCCGAAAGCGACGCCGAGAAAGCCGATCAGCGCAGCGAAGGCCGCCAGCCGGTTCAAGCGGCCGTTTCCTTCCGGGGCAGGGCGTAGGTGACGACGGCATGGCTGGACGGTTTGGTCGCGCCCTCGACGCGCACGTCCACATCCATCACCGCCAGGGTCTGCCCGATCTTCATGATGCGGGCGTCCGCCAGCACGACGTCCCCGATGCAGGGACGCAGGAAACTCATATTGAGACTGCTGGTTACGGCCATTGGCTCCAGTCCGGTAACGGTCATCACGGCAAAATAGGAGGCCGTGTCGACCAGCGACATCTGTGTCGGCCCGGAGATATAACCGCCAGGACGCAGATTCGTCTTGTCGGCCCTTAGTCGCACCACGGCGCGGCCTTCCACCATTTCCACGATTTCCGTGCGCACCGACTGGCCTTCAAAGGCCTGGCGCAGGAATGTGTTGGCTTCCTCCGGATTCATTTTACAGGACATGTTGCCTCCCTCGCGTCACCCCTTGTCGCCGGGGCTTCCCTCGTACACCCTAGCTTGCATGAACGGCCCGCCAAGAGGTCACCCAGAGGAAGGAAGTGCGAACTATGCTCACCGCCGGAGACGAATATCCAATCCACCAGACACCGGAACCGGTTGCCTTTTCAGGATCTGACCGGAATTTCTACGACCGGTACTTCTACAATGGCTATTCGTCTGACGGATCCGTGTTCTTTGCCGCCGCGATGGGCGTCTACCCGCACCTGAACATTATCGACGGCTCCGTGTCGGTCCTGCATGACGGCAAGCAGAGCTCGGTCTTCTTCTCCCGCCCGCTGAACATGGAGCGGATGGACACCTATATCGGCGGCATGTCGGTGGAAGTGCTGGAGCCGCTGAAGCGGATCCGCCTGAAGCTTGAAGAGACCGAAGGCATCGCGCTCGACGTGGAATTTACCGGCCGGGCCTTCCCGGTCGAGGAGCCGCGCTTCACGCGCCGCCAGGGCCCGCGGATGCTGATGGACCTGACGCGCATGACGCAGAACGGCCACTGGTCCGGCAAGCTGCGCATCGACGGCAAGGAGATCGAGGTCGACCCCGCCAGCTGGAGCGGCACGCGCGACCGGTCATGGGGCGTGCGGCCCATCGGGGCGCAGGATGCCCAGCCGCTGATCCCGCCGCTGGAGCCGCAATTCTACTGGATCTGGACGCCGACGAATTTTGCGAACCAGGCGCTCTATTTCCACGTCAATGACGATGGCGCCGGGGAGGCGTGGAACAAGCGCGCCGTGCTCGCTGCGGATGGCGCGAAGCATGGCGAACACCTGCATCTCGACGATGCGCAGATGGATATGACCTACGCGCCGGGCACGCGCCGCATGGCGAAAGCGCGCCTGAACATGAAGGATTCAGAGGGCAATCCGCATACGGTGGATTTCGAGCCCATCGGCACCTTCCTGATGCGGGGCATCGGATACGGCCATGAAAAGTTCAAGCACGGCATGAGCCATGGCGACCAGCTGGTCGTCGAGCGGGAAGACATGGACCCGAACGCGCCGTGGAACATCCCGGAGAATTTGCATATCCAGGCAATCGTCCGGGCACATCACGAAGGCCCGGGCGGCCAGTCGTCGGACGGGATTGGCGCGTTCGAGCAGCTGTTCATGGGCCCGCACGCGCCGAGCGGATTCAAATCCATGCTCGACGGTGCCGGGGAGTAGGGCGGCTCAGCCCGCCATCGCCTGCCAGACCTGGGCGGCGAGCGTGATTGCGCGCATGTCGCCCGTGGTGGTGCCCTCCATCCGGTTCATGGCGTAAGCGATGGTCATCCGGTTCTCCATGTCCACGAGAACAATCGACCCGCCATAGCCGCCCCAGAACATCGACTGATCGTTCAGGGCCGGTGACATCGGGCCGGAGAGGCCATAGCCGAGCCCGAACCGCACCGGTATGCCCAGTACCATATCGGTGCCGTCCACCTGGCATTCGAGCGCCTTGCGGCACCCGGCTTCCGACAGGAAACGCTTGCCGTTCATGACGCCGCCATTCGCCAGGATTGCCTGGACCGTGGCGATGGAGCGGGCATTGCCTGTGCCGCCGGCCGCCGGAATCTCGGCCCCGCGCCAGGCGCGTGTCCGCGTTTCCGACACATCAATGCCCGGGTTCTCGAAGGCCACACGCTGGATTTCCGATTGTGCTGCGCCGCTGAGACCGGCGCCCGGGGGCGGCTTCAGATGCGCCACACGGTGATCCTCCGAGGCCGGAAGGCCGATATGGAAGTCTGCGCCCAGCGGCTCGGCAAACTCTTCCCGGAATACGTTGCCCACGGTGCGGCCGTCGATCCGCCGGATCACTTCGCCGACCAGATAACCTTGCGTGAGCGCATGATAGCCGGAGGCTGTGCCGGGTTCCCACAAGGGCGCCTGTGCGGCGAGCAGGTTTGTTGCCTGCTCCCAGTCGTACAGAACGCGCTTGTCGAGCGGGTCCGCCCAGCCGGACAGGCCGGCAGAGTGGCTCATCAGGTGGCTGACCTTGACCGCCTCCTTGCCGTTGGCTGCAAATTCCGGCCAGTACTCGGCGACCGGCGCATCGAAATCCAGCTTGCCCTGATCGGCCAGCCAGAGGGCCGTCAGCGCCGTCATCGTCTTGGTCGTCGAATAGACGTTGACGATCGTATCCTCTTGCCACGGGCGTGTGCGCTCTTCGTCGGCCCAGCCGCCCCAGAGGTCGACAACTGTCTCGCCATCCCTGGTGACGCAGAAGGATGCGCCGATATCCGTTCCGTCGCTGAGGTTTTTTTCGAACTGTTCTCTTACGGCTGCGAACTTGTCGTCCACCATGCCGCCCACGTTCCCGTCAGGCATTCATCTCTCCCTGTTTTCCCGGGAAGGTAGCCGCGCAGGCGCCTTACAGCAATCGAATGATCGAGATGCCTCAGTGTTTTCCAGAAAGGCCGTAGAGGAACATGTCGACGGCCCGGTCGACGCTGGTGCGGACATCGTCTTCCGACGGGCGCACATTCGAGTCCAGCAGGGCCCGGCTTTGCAGGGGCGAGCGCACCATGTCGAGGAAGAGCGAGCCAAGCGTCTCATATTTGTCCAATTGCGGTATCTCGCCCGCATCGGCCCGGTCCTGCAGGTAGGCTGCGAGCCCGGCGCGCACCTTGTTGGGCCCAAGCTCCATGAAGGTGTCCGCGATATGGGGGTATTTCTTCGCCATGCCGACGATCAGCCGGTAGAGTTCCAGCGAGTTGGGCTGCACCAGCTTCCCGGCGAACTGCTCACCGATGCGGCGCAGGCCTTCTTCAACCGGCGTGTGGGCCTGGAGTTCGACCTCAAGCGTCGCCGTAACGGCTTTCATGCGGGTTTCCAGCATGGCGAGGAAGATGCCTTCCTTGTCGCCAAACTGAGAGTACAGCGTCGCCAGAGACCCGCCTGCACGCCGGACGATTTCCGACATGTTGGCTGCCTCAAAGCCTTGTTCCAGAAAGACATCCTGCGCCGCTTCGAGGAAGGCCGCTCGCCGCATTTCCGCGCGCGAAGCGCCGTCGGCCGCCTTTGCGGCGGGCGGGGCGGGGGTCTTGGACTTGTGAATACCGTTCATGGGTTGATTTTGGTGTAATGTGAATTACATTGCAAGCGATGTAACCAGAATTACACTTTTTGGATCTATCACCGGGATCCAGAACAGATACCACGGAACTCCTCCCATGGCTGTACAACCGTTCAAGCGCGACTCCTCCCAGCCCGCTTCCGCGCCCCCTCCCAACGTGGCAGAGGCGCCGGCCAAAATGCCGGAACCGGCCTCTGACCCGGCCTCCGATCCGGCGCCTGCGAACGATGCGCCCGCCGCCCGCAAACCCGCCCCGAAAGGGCAGGGCCTGGTGGCGAAGTTCAAGGCGGACCCGCGGAAATACATTCTTTCCGGCGCCGGCCTGCTGCTGGCCCTGTTCGTCGGGTATCAGGGCATTCACTGGCTGGTCGCGGGCCGCTACGAGATCTCGACCGACAATGCCTATATCCGCGCCGACATCGCGACCATCGCCCCGAAAGTGCAGGGCTATGTCGAACAAGTCCACGTGACGGACAATCAGGCCGTCAAGCAGGGTGACCTTCTGGTGACGCTGGAAGTGGCGGACTATGCCACCCGCGTCTCCGAAGCGGCCGCTGCCCTTCAGCAATCGGTTGCCGCGCAGGCGCAGGCCCGGTCCGGTGTCGCTGCCGCCGAAGCCAATCTGCAGACAGCCGCCGCCCAGATTTCCGCCCAGCGCGACCGTCTGGCCCAGGCCAAGGCAAGCGCCGCGGCCGCACAGGCCGACGCTACGCTCGCCGCCCATGACTTTGAGCGGTATACGGAGCTTGCCGACAAGGGGCATTACCCGAGAGCCAGCCTCGATGCGGCGGCCACAAAGGAACAGTCTGCCCGTGCAACGCTGGACCAGTGGAATGCCGGCATCACGACCGCGCAGAGCGAACTGACCGTTGCCCAGGCAAACTATCATCGTGCGCAGGAAGACCTGGAGTCCGCCAAGGCCGCGGTTGCCGGGGCCGACGCGCAGGTCGACGCGGCAAAAGCGCGGGTCGATGCAGCAAAGCTCGATGCGACCCGCACCGAATTGCGCGCGCCCTTTGACGGGGTCGTTGCCAACCGCGTCGTTGCTCAGGGCCAGTTGCTGAGCCCCGGCCAGCAGACCATGTCCATCGTGCCGGTGTCGCAATCCTACATCATCGCCAACTTCAAGGAGACGCAGGTCGAGCGCATGCGCCCCGGCCAGGAAGTGGACATCCATGTCGATGCGTATCCGGACATGAAAGTGACCGGCACGCTGGACTCGATTGCCCCGGCGACGGGCGGCCAGTTCAGCCTGATCCCCATGGACACGGCGACCGGCAACTTCACGAAGATTGTCCAGCGCGTGCCTGTGCGCGTGAAGATTTCGGAAGAGGCGCTGGCGACGGGCCGGATGCGTCCCGGCATGTCAGTCGAGGCAGTCGTGATCGCGAAAGGCGTGGACGGCTAAGCCGCCCAGAGGCCGGAGAGGTCCGCCATGGTCAACGCAATCCGCAAGAAAGCCTCTTCGGAGCTTGCCCTCAACATCGGCTTCTTTGCCATGGTGATCGGCATGTTCATGGCAATTCTGGATATCCAGATTGTTGCCAGTTCCATTTCGGAGATTCAGGCAGGCGTATCGGCCAGCCATGAAGAAATCGCCTGGATCCAGACCGGCTATCTTGTGGCCGAAGTCGTGGGCATTCCCTTGTCGGGCTTTCTCAACCGGGCCTTTGGCATCCGCAAACTGTTCATGATGTCTGCGGCGGGCTTCGTCATATCCAGCGTCCTGTGCGCCATGTCCTGGGATCTGGATTCCCTGATCTTCTTCCGCATCGTCCAGGGCTTCAGCGGCGCTGCCATGGTGCCGACCACAATGGCGGCCAGCTTCACGCTGTTCCCGGCCGGCCGGTCGATGACGCAACAGGTGATGATCGGCATGGTGGCGACGCTTGCGCCATCCATCGGTCCGACGCTGGGCGGCTGGATCACGCAGCATATGTCCTGGCACTGGCTGTTCCTGGTCAACGTCGTGCCGGGTATCGCCGCACTCACGCTCGTCTTCCTGTTCGTTCCGAAACAGAAAGGGGAACGCGCGCTGCTGCGCCGGCTGGATGTCACCGCTCTTGTTGCCATGGCCCTGTTCCTTGGCCTGTTCGAGTGGATCATCGACGAAGGGCCGGGCGACAGCTGGTTCCAGAGCTCTGCGATTGTCAAAGCGTCCATCGTCTGTGCGGTGGCGGCGGTCATCTTCTTCCGCCGTGCCCTGACATCTGACGTGCCGCTGGTGGACCTGCGCGTGTTCAAAGACCGGAACTTCGCCTCCGGCGCGCTGATTGGTTCGGTGATGGGGTTCGGCCTGTATGGATCGGTCTTCATCCTGCCGCTGTATCTGGCGCAGGTGCGCGGCTATTCTTCCCTGCAGATCGGTGAGGTGATGAGCGTTGCCGGTTTCGCCATGTTCGTCGGCGGGCCGCTGGCCGGGGCAATGACGAGACGATACGATCCGCGCTTTGTCGTTGCGGTGGGCCTGTCACTGGCCGCAATCGGGACATGGCTGAACGGGCACCTGACCGCCCAGTCCGGATTCAACGAATTGTTCTGGCCGCAGGCCCTGCGCGGCGCGGGCCTGATCCTGACCATGGTGCCGACGACCAACCTTGCGCTTGGGACCTTGCCGCCGGACCGGGTCGCCAACGCATCCGGTCTCTTCACGGTCTGCCGGAACCTTGGCGGGGCGATCGGGATTGCGATCCTGACAACATTGATGATCGGCTACAACCAGCTGCACCAGCAGCAGATCGCCGACGGTCTTTCCCTGGCCCGGCCGGAGGTACAGTCTTTCCTGTCGAACATGACGGCCCGCATGCAAGCCGCCGGCGTGGCAGACCCGGAAGGCACGGCGCTGGCGCAGCTGGTCGCCCGTACGAAGATGGAAGCCGCCGTGATGACCTATAACAATCTGTTCCTGACCATGTCTGTCTCGTTCGCCCTGGTCCTGCTGGTCGTGATCATGCTGGACAAACCGAAGGCGGCTGCACCGGCGGCGGCGCACTGAGCCGGGGGGATCAGCCCCAGAGGTCCGGCGTCGGCGGGGCGACCATGCCGTCCGAATAGGCAAGGCCGTGCGCCACATCCTGCGCCAGCCAGAGCGGCCCATCCACATCCATGAGGTCGGCCAGGCCCGCCAGCAGCACGGCGGGGGCCATGGAAATCGACCCAGCCACCATGCAGCCCACCATGATCCCCAGGCCCATGGCCCGCGCGTCCCGCACCATGGCGAGGGCTTCGGTGAGGCCGCCCGTCTTGTCGAGCTTGACGTTCACCGCATCATAGCGGCGCGCAAGGTCCTGCAGTTCCGACCGGGTGTGCGCGCTTTCATCGGCACAGATCGCCACCGGGCCGGGGCGGCGCAGCAGGGCGTCGTCGGCCCCGGCGGGGAAGGGCTGTTCGATCAGCACCACGCCCAGCTGTGCAGCCGCGCTGGCGATGGCCGGCAACTGGCTTTCATTCAGGCCTTCATTTGCATCGACGATCAGGCGGGCGTCCGGCCGGGCGGTATGGACCGCCTCGATCCGGGCGAGATCGTCCGGCCCGCCAAGTTTCAGTTTGAGAAGGCGTCCCTGCGTCTCCCGCGCGGCGGCGGCCATGGCGTCCGGCGTGTCGAGGCTGACGGTGACGGCGGTTTCGACGGGTTTCGGTTCCGGCAGGCCTGCCAGTTGCCAGACCGGCTTGCCGGCGAGCTTTGCTTCCAGGTCCCACATGGCGCAATCCACCGCGCATCGCGCCGCGCCGGCGGGCATGAGGGTTTGCAGGTCTTCGCGGCTGAGGCCGGAGGTGAGGGCGGAGCGGGCGGAGTCGATGGCTGCGATGACGCTGTCGACGGTTTCGCCATAGCGCGCGTAGGGTACGCTTTCGCCGCGGCCTGTGGCGCCGTTTTCAGAAAGCGTGACGCGAATTGTCTCCGCGCTGGTCTTTGCCCCGCGGGAAATGGTAAACGCCGTTTTCAGGGGTGAGGAAATCGCTGAAATTTCAAGGTTTCGATTGCCCATGTCCGATCCTGAACGATAAAATTTCACCGATCCCGCTTCGCTGTCCTTAAGCATGTTTTGCTACTGTTGGAAGGCTAGTTGCCACAGATGCCAGTTACGACAGCCCCCGGTTTCGCGCTTGAAGAGAGCGGCGAACGAGCCACCCTCCGCCTGACGGGGGACTGGACAGCCATGACCATTCACCTGCTGGATGATGACCTGGCCGGACTAAAGCATGATCATCCCGTGCTTGTGGATGTCTCCGGACTGACCCGGATCGACACGGCCGGCGCCTTCCTGATCGACCGCACGCTGCGGGCTGCGCCGGAAGGATCGGGCCTGACCGGCACCAATGATGTGGCCCGGAACCTGATCGACCAGGTTCATGCCGTCTCCGACCCGGTGCCCCCGGTCAAAGCGCCGGACCACGGCTTCGTCGCCCTGCTGGAGCGGACGGGGCGCGGCTTTGTCGGCGTCATGTCGGAAATCTTCCAGACCCTCGCCTTCCTGGGTGAGACGATCGTGACAACGCTGGGCCTGCTGATGCGGCCCTGGAAATTGCGCTGGACCTCGATCGTCGCCGTGATGGAAGAGGCGGGCCTCGATGCGATGCCGATCATTGCTTTCCTGTCTTTCTTTGTCGGCATGGTGGTCGCCTATATCGGCGCGACGACGCTCCGGGATTTCGACCTCGAAATCTACACGGTCGAACTGATCGGCTATTCGATGCTGCGCGAGTTTGGCGTGGTGCTGACCGGGATCGTGCTGGCCGGGCGGACGAACTCGTCCTTCACCGCCCAGATCGGCACCATGAAGATGCGCCAGGAAATCGACGCCATGCAGACGCTTGGCCTGAAGCCGATGGACGTTCTTGTTGCGCCGCGCATCATCGCGCTCCTGCTGATGACCCCGGCGCTGACCTTCGTGGCCACGCTCGCCGGTATCGCCGGCGGCGTCGTGGTTGGCTGGTCGTCGCTGGACATCAATCCCGGCGTCTTCCTTGACCGCCTGCGCAATTCCGTGCCGCTGGAGCATTTCTGGGTCGGCCTGTCGAAGGCGCCGGTGTTCGGCTTTGTGGTGACACTGATCGCCTGCCGTCAGGGGCTGAATGTCGGCGGCAGCGTTCAATCGCTGGGCAATGCGACCACCACGTCGGTGGTGCAGGGCCTGTTCGCCGTGATCGTGCTCGATGCCATCTTTGCCATCCTCTACATGGAGCTTGGCATATGACGGACGACATCATCATCCGCATCCGGGACCTGAAGACCGCCTATGGGACCCATGTCGTGCACGAGCATCTGGATCTCGACATTCGCCGGGGTGAAATCATTGGCGTGATCGGGCCGTCGGGCTGCGGCAAGTCCGTCCTGTTGCGGGCGATTACCGGCCTCAAGGAATTTGCCGAAGGCAGTATCGAAGTGTTCGGGGAGCGGCTTGAAACGCTGGACGAGGCGGAGCGGGCCGATGTCGAGCAGCGCTGGGGCGTGATGTTCCAGGACGGCGCCCTGTTTTCGAACCTCACCGTGCGCGAGAATGTGGAAGTTCCGATGAAGGAGCACACGCTGCTGGCGCCGGAGCTGCGCCACCAGCTGGCCGACATGAAGATCCGCATGGCCGGTCTCAGCGCCGAGGCCAGCCCGAAATATCCGTCTGACCTGTCCGGCGGCATGCGCAAGCGTGCAGCCCTGGCCCGGGCCCTGGCGCTGGATCCGGAACTCCTGTTCCTGGATGAGCCGACGGCCGGCCTCGATCCGATTACGGCGGAAAAGTTCGATGCCCTGATCCGCAGCCTGCAACAGGCATTGGGCCTCACCGTCTTCCTTGTCACGCATGATGTGGATACGCTGCATGCGACCTGCGACCGGATCGCCGTGCTGGGAGAAAAACACGTGCTGGCAGTTGGCACGATCGAAGAATTACGTGCGTTCGATCATCCGTGGGTGCAGGAATATTTCTGCGGCCCGCGGGGACGCGCGGCAACGGGACACTAGAAAGGGGGCCCGGAGCGATGGAAACGCGAGCGAATTATGCCGTCATCGGCGCTTTTGTCATTGTTGCAACGCTGGCCGTTGCAGCCTTCGTCCTGTGGCTGGGCCAGTCCCAGTTCCAGCGGGACTACAAGGCGTATGATATCGTCTTTGAGGGCCCTGTCTCACTCGAAGACGGATCGGCGGTACGCTATATCGGCATCAAGGTCGGTGAAGTCTCCACCGTCCGGATTGACCGGGCCGACCCGTCCAAGGTGCGCGCGCGCATCCGGATCGACCGTGAAACGCCGGTGAAAACGGATTCGACCGCATCGATCCAGCTGGCCGGCATCACCGGCGTGACATTTGTGCAGATCAGTGCCGGCTCCCCCACAGCCCGCCTGCTGGAAGCGAAGCCGGGAGAGCCCGTGCCGGTCATCAAGGCCGAAAAGACCCAGCTGGACCAGTTGGTCGCTGGCGGCGCGCAAGTGCTCGGCCAGGCGAACGACACAATGGAGCGCGTGAAAGAGCTGCTGACGGACGAAAATATTGAATCCATCAGCACCTCGCTGAAGAATATCGAGACGATCACCACAAAGCTCGCCGCAGATGACGGGCTGATCGACCGCGCAACGGGAACGATGCAGGACCTGTCGCGCGCCAGCACGGAATTTGCGTCCGCGTCGGAATCTGTCGGCGCGTTCAGCACCAATGCCAATCAGGAGCTGGACGGTCTTTCCGGGCAGCTCGGCGACCTGCTGACCGAGGTGCGCAATGTCGTCGCCTCCGCCGATGCCGTGATCGTGCAGGGCAAGGATACGGTGAGCGTGGTCAACACGCTGCTGGAAGGCCCGGCCACCGGCGTCGTGGAAGATTCCAGACTTGCCGCGCAGGATCTCCGTATCCTGATCAGCCGTATGGACCGGCTGACCCGTGAACTCGAACAGAACCCGCAAAGCATGCTTGTCGGGGAACCGGTTCCTTATGAGGATAAACGCTGATGATCCGCTCGATTTCCCTTGCCTTCGCCATGACGGCGCTGACCGCCTGCGTCAGCGTCCTGCCGGAACCGGAAGTCCCGGACGGCCTCTACCGGTTTGGCGCGATGACCGAAACCTATCCGGTCGAGACCGTCGTGGCCGTTCGGGAGCCTGAAGCCTCCCGCCTGTTCGGCGGACGGGTGATTGCGTCTGAGGATGCCGCCGGTGCCTTGCGCCTCGTGCGCGGCGTGGAATGGGCGGATAGCGCCACGCGCCTGATGCAGGTGGCGGTGCTGGATGCGCTGGACGACAAAGGCGCAGGCGTTGCCGTGGCGCTGGAGGCGGGCGCCCATGCGGATTATGAACTCGTGTGGCGGATCGAAGACTTTACGCTCGCGGGCACGCTGGCCCGGTGCGACCTTGAAGCGACGCTTGTGGAAGCGGACACGCGCAAGGTGGTCGCGCAGACGAATGTAACCTCATCGGCAAATGCCGGCGCGTCCTCCGCTGAGTCCCGCGCTCTCGCGCTGGCCGAAGCGGGCCGGGCCTGTGCGGCGCAGGTGGCGGGGTTCGTTTCCGAACAGGCGACGGCCGCTGAGCCGGACGCCTGATCGGACGTCAGGTCTCTACAGTTTGCAGGTACGGATACCGAGTACGGAATAGACCGGGCAGGTGCCGACGAGGCCTGTCAGCAGCGGCACGAGGCCGATCCAGCCCCAGGGCGTTTGCGGTCCGACGAAGACGATGGCGATCAGCGCCAGGCCGACAATGACGCGCAGAACGCGGTCGATGGTACCTTCATTGGTCTTGAACATGGCGGGCTCCTCCTGAAGCGTAGAAGCCTATTATACCATAATTTGAAGGCCATACGTAAAAATCCCGGCTGGCGCGAACCAGCCGGGATTCTTCAATAGATCGGGCGTTGGACGGATCAGCCGCTTTTCAGCTCGTCAAACGGCTTGTCCTTGTCGACGCGGACATCCTGCGGCAGGCCCAGAACGCGCTCTGCAATGATGTTCTTCAGGATCTCGTCGGTGCCGCCGGCAATGCGCAGGCCAGGGGCCCACATGAAGCTCTGCTGGAAGATCGCATCGCCCGGCATCCGGTCGGTCTCGTTGATGATGCCGAAATGGTCCTGCATCTCGATGGCCGAATTACAGATGTCCTGCAGATGGTTGGCCGTGATGATCTTGCCGATCGAGTTTTCCGGCCCCGGCGTCTGGCCGCGGGAGAGGGCGGTCTGGGTGCGGAACTTGGTCAGCTTGTAGCCCTGCGCGGCGACGTACCAGTCCGCCAGCTTCTCACGGAAGGCCTGGTCGGACAGGGAGCCGTGATCGCGGGCGTATTCCATGATCTCGGCCCAGTCGGGGCCGGGGGATCCGCCAACAGCGAGACGTTCGTTCATCAGCGTCACGAGCGCCACTTTCCAGCCTGCGCCGACATCGCCGAGACGGTCCTTGTCCGGGATGCGGACGTCGGTGAAGTAAACCTCGTTGAACTCCCGGCCACCGGACGCCTGGTGGATCGGGCGGACTTCGACGCCGGGCTGTTTCATGTCCACGATGAACATGGTCAGGCCCTTGTGCTTCGGCACTTTCGGATCCGTCCGGACAAGGAGGATGCCGTAATCGGAATAGTGGGCGCCCGAGGTCCAGACCTTCTGGCCGTTGATGACCCAGTCGTCGCCATCCTTGACGGCGCGGGTTTTCAGGCCGGCCACGTCAGAGCCGGCGGACGGTTCGGAGAACAGCTGGCACCAGATTTCCTCGCCCATCAGGGCTTTCTGGACATAGCGTTCCTTGTGCTCGTCCGACCCGAAGGCGATGACAGTGGGGACGCACATGCCGAGGCCGATGGCGAACGGGCCGGTCGGCGCGTCGAATTTCGACTCTTCCTGGCCCCAGATCACGTTCTGCATGGCTGTGCCGCCACGCCCGCCCCATTCCTTGGGCCAGGTGATCTGCGCGAACTTGTTTTCGGCCTTGGTCTTCTGCCAGGCTTTCGCCTTTTCCAGCATGTTCGCGCGGTCGCGGCTGGCTCGCTCCGAGCCTTTCGGCTTCAGGTGCTTTTCAAGGAAGGCGCGCGCCTCTTTGCGGAACGCGGCTTCTTCGGGTGTATCGTTGAAGTCCATGATGTTTCCTCCTTAGGCGGCGTTTTTCTGCTCAAGAGCACGCACGAGTTTCTCTTTCCAGACCTTCGGGCCACCGGCCTGCACGGCGAGCAGCTTGGCGCGGCGGTAGTAGAGGTGGCAGTCCACCTCCCAGGTGAAGCCCATGCCGCCATGGGTCTGGATGTTCTCTTTCGAGGCGAACCAGAAGGCTTCCGACGCGGCGACGCGGGCGGCGGCGGCGGCTTCCGGCATTTCCGGGGCATCGGTCGACAGGGCCCAGGCACCGTAGAAGCAGTTGGACCGGGCAACCTCGTTCTTCACATACATCTCGGCCAGCTTGTGTTTGATGGCCTGGTTGCCGGCGATCGGACGGCCGAACGCGTAACGCTCCAGCGCGTATTCCTTCGCCATTTCCAGCGCGCGGGACGCCCCGCCCAGCTGTTCGAAGGCGAGCAGTACGGCGACCTTGTCCATCAGCTGGTCATTCAGGCTCGCGCCGTCTCCCGCAGCACCGAGGCGGACGCCCGGCGTCTTGTCGAAGGTCAGCTCGGCATGGCCGCGCGTCGGGTCGAGTGTGGAGAGCGTTTTGCGTGTCACGCCTGCGCCGGAGAGATCGACCAGGACGAGGCTCGCGCCGGAGCCTTCCTTGGCCAGCACAACGGCGTGCGTGGCGATGCCGCCATCGGTGACCGGGATCTTGGTGCCGGAGACGGTGGAGCCGTCGAATGTGGTTTTCAGGTTGGCCGGGTCCGGATGGCCCGGGCCTTCGCTGGCGGCGTAGCAGCCGATGATCTCACCGGCGACGACGCGCGGCAGGATGTCGTTCTTCACCTCATCCGATCCGGCGAGCTTCACCGCTTCGGTCAGGAAGTAGGCCGTGGACGAGAAGGGGACCGGCGCCAGGACGCGGCCCATTTCCTCTGCCAGCACGCACATTTCCAGCATGCCGAGGCCAAGGCCGCCCTGTTCTTCCGGAACGGCCGTGCCCAGCCATCCCATTTCGGCGATCTTCTTCCAGAGGCCTTCCGAATAGGCCTTGTCGTCATCGTTCAATACCTCGCGCACCACCGGAATGGCGCTCTCGGCTTCGAGGAATTTCCGCGCTTCGCCAGCGAGGTATTTCTGGTCTTCCGAAAAGTCGAAGTTCATGAGTGGATGGCCTCCCTTCGCCCATTATACGGGCGTGATTACATTTCTGGATTGGAAAATAGCGCGCTTTACGTGCACGGAAAGCCGTGACCCGGCGGAAGGGTGCCGCAAGGTTTCGGTAAAATTTCCCCCGCCGGGTTCATGGCGTGGAAATCAGGCGCTGTCAGGCTTTGCGGCTTCAGGAGGGTCAGCATGGCGAAAGCCCATTTCCACAAGATGCAGCGTGTCTACGTGAAGCCCGTCGGCACCTGGGCGCTGGTCGAACAGGTGATCCCGCATTGGGTCAAGGACGTCGCCGAGCCCCTCAAGGTCACCTATGAGTGCGGGCTTGGCCGCCCGTTCCAGGCCAGCGAACTGGTGTCCGAACAGGCCATGCATGGCGACGAGCCGTCCAATCATGACGATGACCTGCTGCTGGAACACTGGCGCATTGGCCGGCGGTCGACCAAGTGGCGCACGGCGATGGGACATCATTCCGGCGACAATTCCGGCACGTTTCCCGTTGTCCTGACAGATGAGAGCGATGTCGGCGGCTGGCGGGTCAACCCGGCCGATTTCGACCGGGATCCCCACCGGGTTGAACATCAGGCCCGGATGATCGTGCAGACACCGGACATGTTGCGCATTGCCCGCAGGATTGCCGAAGTGGCGGCGGAAGACCCGGACGGGTTTCCGGAAGAGCTGGTGCCGGTGGCGAAACAGTGCGCGACGATCCTGCGCTATGTCTACCAGTTGAACGACCCGCCGGAGACGGTGGCGGCCGAATAGGCCGTCAGCGCCGAAGGGCCAGCGCGACACCCGTCCCGACCCCGGTGCCCAGAATGTTGGCCACTTCATCCAGCACGGAAAATTCCCGGCCCGTCGGGGCGAGCGCCTGCGCGACTTCCATCAGGGCGCCATACCCGATGGTGATAAGAAAGGCGCGCAAGGCCCGGCCCGGCCCGAACGCCATGGCCATGGCGCCGCCGAGGCTGCCATAGGCCAGAAAATGCTTCACCTTGTCCGACCCTTCGACCGGCGGCAGGTCGCCTGACGGCAGCAGGGACAGGACGGCAATCGCGATCAGCAGGACGATTGTGGCGAGGCCTGCAAACCGGCGCATGGCGGGTGACCGGAAAAACTGGGCCATCTGATCGGGTTCCTTGTCCTTGTGCACGTCAAAACCGGCCGCGCGGCCGCTGGCAGCGTTCCGGCCCTCGACGCGCCTCTCCCCATTTCCTATGTCCATTGAAGCGATTGCCAAGACCCCGGAGCCATTATGCGAACCGAAACCCCCGTTTCCGTCCAACTTTCCGACTACAAACCCTATCCGTTCGAAGTCGAGCAGGTGGATCTGCGTTTCGATCTCGATCCGGATGCGACGAAAGTCCGCTCCGAACTGAAGGTCCGCCGCACCGGCGGGGCCGAGGAAGCGCTGGAGCTGGACGGGGACGGGCTGAAGCTGCTCTCGATCGCCATTGATGGCACGCCGCTGGAGCCGGGCACCTATGAGCAGACGGAGAAGGGGCTGGCCATCGCCTCGGTGCCGGATGCCTTTACGCTGGTGACCGAGGTGGAGATCGCGCCGTCGCAGAACACCGCGCTGTCCGGTCTTTACATGTCCGGCGGGCGGTTCTGCAGCCAGTGCGAGTCGACGGGCTTCCGCCGCATCACTTTCTATCCGGACCGGCCGGATGTGATGAGCGCCTTCCATGTCTGGATGGCGGCAGACAAGGCGGCCTATCCGATCCTCCTGTCGAACGGCACGCCGGGCGAAACCGGCGACCTGGACGATGGCCGCCATTTCGCCGTGTGGGACGATCCGCACAAGAAGCCGTCCTATCTCTTCGCGCTCTGCGCCGGGGACTATGATGTCTGGCGTGACAGCTTCACCACGATGAACGGCGACGAGATCGCGCTGGCCATTCATGTCGACAAGGGCGATGCCGAGCGGGCCGCCTGGGCGATGGACAGCCTCAAACGCTCCATGACCTGGGACGAGCAGACCTATGGCCGCGCCTATGACCTTGGCGTGTTCAATATCGTGGCCGTGCGCGACTTCAATTTCGGCGCCATGGAAAACAAGGGCCTCAACGTTTTCAACTCCGCCTATGTGCTGGCTGATGAGTCGACCGCGACCGATGCCGATTTCGAGGCCATCGAAAGCATCGTCGCTCACGAATATTTCCACAACTGGACCGGCAACCGGATCACATGCCGTGACTGGTTCCAGCTTTGCCTGAAGGAAGGCCTGACAGTCTTCCGTGACCAGAACTTCTCCGCCGACATGCGGTCGCGCCCGGTGCAGCGCATCAAGGATGTCATCCGCCTGCGCGCACGCCAGTTCGCTGAAGATGCCGGCCCGCTCGCCCATTCGGTACGGCCGGACAATTACGGCTCCATCGACAATCTCTACACCGCGACGGTCTATGAGAAGGGCGCCGAACTGATCGGCATGCTGCGCCGGATGATCGGCGAAGAGCTCTACCGCAAAGGCACCGACCTCTATTTCGAACGTCATGACGGCCAGGCCGTGACGATCGAGGATTTCTACAAATGCTTCGAAGACGTCACCGGCGAGGACTTCACCCAGTTCCGTCTCTGGTATGCCCAGGCCGGAACACCGGAAGTGACGGTTGAGGAAAACTGGAAGCCCGAGACGCGCGAGCTTGAGATCACGCTGAAACAGAAAACGCCGCCGACGCCCGGCCAGCCGGTGAAAAAGCCGGTGCCGATCCCGCTGGAAATGGCGCTGCTGGACGAGGAAGGCAATCTCGCAGAGTGGACGACCATTCTGGAAGATGAAGACATCACCCTGACGATGGAGATGCCTGACAGCATAACCGAGGCACCGCTGGTCTCGGTCAACCGCGATTTCACGGCGCCCATACGTCTCAATCGCTCCCTGACGCGCGACCAGCGCCTCGCTCTGGTCCGTATGGAGACAGACCCGTTCAATCAATGGGATGCCGTCCAGACGCTGGTGAAGGAAGAAATCCTCGCCTTGTCTGAAGGCAGCCAGGCCGAGCCGGACGATGCGCTTGTTGCCGCGCATGCGGGCGCCATTGAGCGGGCCGTGGACGATCCGGCCCGCGCAGCGCTCCTGACACGCCTGCCGGAAGTGGGCGAGATGTTCCTGGAACGCCAGCCGGCCGATGCCGTCACCCTGAATGCGGCCCGGAAGAAGCTCCAGTCCGCCCTTGCC
Organism: Hyphomonas adhaerens MHS-3; assembly: GCF_000685235.1. NCBI lineage: Bacteria > Pseudomonadati > Pseudomonadota > Alphaproteobacteria > Hyphomonadales > Hyphomonadaceae > Hyphomonas > Hyphomonas adhaerens. The sequence continues at coordinate 152,618 of NZ_ARYH01000001.1, read as the reverse complement.
GAAAAGCTGTCCGGCTTCATTGCGGGAACGCTCGGCAAGCCGACGCCGGAGCCGTTCAATCCGGGGGCGGAGCAGGCAGGCATTCGCGCCCTGCGGACGGCCATGATCGTGCTGCTCGGCGTGTCTCCGGATGCGGCATCGGCTGATACGCTGCGGAAACTGTACGACAACGCCACCAACATGACCGAACGCCTCGCGGCCCTGCGGGCCTATACGGTGCAGAAGGGCGGGAAGGCGAACGAGGCGCTGGCCGATTTCGAGTCCACCTGGAAGGACAATCCGCTGGTCATGGACAAATGGTTCGCCCTGCAGGCCACCACAGGCGATGCCGAAACGGTGAAGACACTCGCCGCGCATCCGGCCTTTGACCTGCGCAACCCGAACCGCGTGCGCTCGGTCGTTGCGGCCTTCACGATGCAGAACCTCGCGGCGTTCCATGCGCCGGACGGATCCGGGTATCAGGCGGTGGAGGAAATCATCCTCAAGGCCGACAAGGCCAACCCGGCATTGGGCGCCCGGCTGCTGACCGCGTTCGAGCAATGGCGCATCCTGGAACCACAGGCCAAAGCCGCGGCAGAAGCGACGCTGAAACGCCTTCAGGCGGCCGGTCTTTCCTCCAACGCGGCAGACATCGTGGCCCGCGCGCTCGGCTAAGACTGTGCGTTAACGAAACTTTGAGATTTGTTAACGCTCGGGCAATGATTCCGGCAGACAAGGTAGAATGTACGAATGTTGCCTGCGTTGCGGGCAAGGGATCATCCATTGGTAGACGCGGAGAGAAAATCCCAATTAAAACAAGCCTCAGACCCGGTGTCTGAGGCTGTTTCCACGCGCCTGAAATGGACAGTCGCCGCAACCGTTTTCCTGCTGGCGGCCGCCATGGGCCTGAAAGCCTGGGACGAGCATCAGCGCGCCGACCAGAACCTGTTGCTGACACTGCAGGCCGAGGCCGAAGCCCTGGCCGGACGCGTCACCGGACGCGCCGACACGGTTGAGACCGCCATCCGCCTGGTCGCCGACAATCACGCGTCACGATCGGCCATCGCGGGTGCGACGCCGGGCGTGGATGCGGTGATGTCATTGTCCGATGCGCGGCAGGCGCCGGACGGCAGCCGGCTCGACGCCGCGGCCTCGGTGGCAGAGAAGCTGATCAAGAGCGGCCAGCGGGCCGGGCTTTCCGAGCTTGGCGATGTCGTGCTGGTGGCTGGCAGCGGCAAGGACGCGGTTATCGCTCTCGCTCCGGCCGGCACCTGGCTGCCGGCAGTTTCGCAGGGACACCAGATTTCACTTGTCTCCGGCGGGCTGCAGATGGTGGCGGGCGATCCTGTGCCGCGCCCCGCAAATGGCCTTCGGCCGGTCCAGCAGTCGCGCTTCGAGAAGGGGCAGGGGCTGCAACGGTCCGCGCTGGCGTGCAGCGAACTTGCCGGGGGCGGTCTTGCCGTGTGCAGCGCCACGCGCGCGGACGTGCTGACCCGGGATGACCTCGTCAGCCTCCTGATCTTCGCGCTGCTTCTGGCGGCACCAGTCCTGGCCATCACCGGTCTCATGGGCCGCTTGTCCAAGCAGCAGGCCGACACGATGGTCGAAGCGGCGCGGGACGAGCAGGCCGACCGGATCATGGCGACCGTCATGCGCAGCGCGCGGGCCGGTTACTGGGAATGGACACCGGACCTGACCTCGATTTTCCTGTCCGAAGCGTCCAGCGAATTATTGGGCCTTGAAGGCATGCGCACGGTCTCGTTCGGCAACCTGCTGAAACAGGTGCATCCGGAACACCAGACACGCGTCCGCGAGGCGATCGAAAAATCGCGCGAGATCGGCTGGCTGCAAGTCGCCTTCGCCGCCGCGCAGCCGCCGTTGCGCTGGATCGAGATGCGCGGCTCCGGCACGGATACAGACGATGGCGCCCTGTTCGGCGGGATCATGCTGGACATCACGGACCGCAAGCATGCCGAAGACCGGGTGAAAGCTGCCGAACGCCGCCTGCGCAATGCGCTGGAAGGCTTCAACGGCCCCTTCGCCCTGTGGGACCACCGTAAGCGCCTGCTGTACTGGAACCGGGCATTCGCCACCGATTTCGGCCTGACCGACACGCTGCGCCCGGGCATGACCCACGAGACCGTTGCCATCGCAAGGGCGGGGGCGATACGGGCAGAACGTGCGTCGGCAGATGACACGCAAGCCAACCTGATCGGCCTGCAAGGCGGACGCTGGCTGAAGCTGGTCGAGCGGCCTTCACCGGATGGCGGCCTCATTACGGTCGGCATCGATGTCACCGAGAATATCGGCAAGGAAGAGGAACTGCGCCGCCAGAAAGAGCGTATGCGCAAGACGATGCTGGATCTCGAACGGTCCGAGGGCCGTGCGGGCGAGCTTGCGCGCAAGCTGACCGAAGAGAAATCGCGCGCGGAAAATGCGGCGAACTCCAAGTCAGCCTTCCTGGCGAATATGAGCCACGAGCTGCGCACCCCGCTGAACGCGATCAACGGCTTCTCGGAGATTCTGGCGCACGAACTCTACGGACCGCTCGGCGACCCGCGCTACAAGGGTTATGCGCAGGACATCCTGGCGTCCGGCCAGCACCTGCTGGACATGATCAACGACATTCTCGACATGGCGAAGATCGAAGCCGGCAAGATGACGATCAATCCGCAGCCGATCGACCCCGTCGATCCGGTCGATGCCGCCGTCCGGATGATCCGGCGCAAGGCGTCCGACAAGGACATCGAAGTCGTGCTGGATGTCCAGCCCGGCCTTCCGGAGATCGATGCAGACCATCGCGCCATCCGCCAGATGGTGCTCAACCTCGTCTCGAACGCGATCAAGTTCACCAATGCGGGCGGCAAGATCACGGTGTCCGTGCAGCAGCAGGGCCCCGACATCCAGGTGTCGGTCACCGATACCGGGATCGGGATTCCGGCGGCGGACCTGCCACGCCTGTCCCAGCCGTTCGAACAGGCGGCAGGCGCCCACGACCGCAATTATGAAGGCACGGGACTTGGCCTGGCCCTGACCAAATCCTTTGCCGAAATGCATGGGGGTGAGCTCAACCTTTCCTCCATCGAAGGGGAGGGAACGACGGTGACGTTCACCTTGCCGATCGCCGGACCCGGCGAGATGGAAGAGGAATCCGGCGGCCGCGACGCGGCCTGATCGGTCATCCTGACTAAACGGTTGGGCGCTGATTCCATGTCAGGATGCGGGTGCCGGTGTTGCACGCGATTTCGCCCCAGGCACCTGTCTTGAGCTTCGGTTGCAGGCCGACCGGTACAGCATCCACGACATCCGGCAGGAAACGGGCAATGCCATTGCTGGTCACGACCAGGATCGTGCTGTCCTCCGGCAGGCGGGCCGCCTCGGTGAGAAGCGATTTCCAGCCGTCCTGAATGGCCGCCTTGTCTACCGTCCAGCCGTCCGGCACGCGGCTGTCTTCTTCCCAGGCGCGCAGGGCGTCTTCCCCGATGCGCGCAACTACTTTGTCCTCGGCGACATTCTCGTCCGGGCCGTAGTCGATTTCCGTCAGGAATGGCAGGACGGAGAGGTCAGGCCCGTCGGCGCGGGCGCTGAGGATGGCGGCGGCCGTTTCCCGTGTCCGCTGCAGGGATGAGCAATAGGCGGCCCGGAAAGACGTATCGGCAAAGTGACGGGCGAGGGCGTCGGCCTGTGCCTTGCCGGAGGTGGAAAGCGGCAGGTCTGTGCGGCCGCCCACCCGGGTGACGACATCGCCCTTGTCGAATGTGTTGCCGTGCCGGCAGACAATGATCCGTCCCATGAGGGTCAGTCCTCCAGCGGATCGCCATGTTCGGCGACAAGGCGTTCTGCAAGGGCGACATCCTCGGCCGTATCAATGCCCGGAATGGCAATCGTGTCGGGTTCGACTTCGACGCATTGTATGCTCATGCCGTTCTCGAGCAGGCGCAGCTGTTCCAGTCCTTCGAGCTGTTCGTAGCGGCCTTCGGGCAGGCTGACATACCGGCGCAAGGCGTCCAGGCGATAGGCATAGAGTCCGATATGGCGGCACACGGGCGACAGGCCGCCGGCCGCCCGCAGCGCAGCTTCCTTGCGCATGGCGGGGATCAGGTTCTTGGAAAACCACAAGGCGCGGCCGGTTTCGTCATGGACCAGGGTCGTGCCGGAAAACGGCGTTTCTTTTTTATGCAGCCGGAACGAATCCAGCGCCTCCCACGAGAGGCGCACATAGGGGGTTGCTGCATCCGCGCCGGACTCCCGGGCGGCTTTGGCGACGGCAACCACATGCGCCGGCGGGGTAAACGGCGAGTCGCCCTGCAGATTGACGACGACGTCTGGTTCGGCGCCCAACGCGTCTGCGGCGGCCAGCGCGCGATCTGTACCTGAGGGCAAGTCCGGATCCGTCATCACGGCCGGGATGCCGAGATCCCGGCAATGGGTTGCGATCCGCTCATCATCCGTTGCCACCACATGCTGGGCATCGCCAAGCGCATCCGCGGCTTTTGCTGCCATGGCCGCAACGCGGGAGACCATGGTCCGTCCGGCAATGGTGACAAGCGGTTTGCCGGGCAGGCGGGTGGAGGCATAGCGTGCCGGAACAACAATGAGTGTGCGCATGGTGTTCAGTCCTGATGGTGCCCGTCGAGATCGAACGTGCCGTCGCGCATTTCCGTCATCACGCCAACAAACGGAATGATCCAGCTGATCGCCTCCTCGCTGACGCCTTCGTCCTGCAGGAAGGCCGTCAGGGCCGGTACGAATTCTTCATGGCGGCCGCACTGGTCGACCGCGGCTTCCAGTTCGGGCAGCACGGTGCGATTGAACGAGTCGGCGAAGGTCTGGATCCGGTTGGACTTGCGGGCGAGGGCGATCGCGACAAACGGGTCCACCTCGCCATCTTCGCGGGCGAGCTTGCGGAAATCATTGATGAGACCACGGTTTTCGGACGCGAATTTCCGCAGGATCTTGTCGGTCTTGTAGTCGATCCACTCTGCAGAGCAGGGGTCCGGTTCGACCGTCGCGCACGCTGCCAGCGGCAGGAGGAGCAGGGTCAGGGCTGTCAGGCGCGGTGTCATGCGGGCGGGCTCCGGATAAGGGCAGATTGGGAGCGCACCCTAGAGGGGCTTGGCAAGCCTGCAAAGCCTGCCCGCTCAGACAATAAAAGCCCCGGCAGGCAGGGCCGGGGCTTTGTCATTTGCGGAGGTGGCTGGCGCTTCAGCGCTTAGTCGTCTGCGCCGTCGAGGTCTCCGTTCGGGTCAACCTGATCGCGGAACGACTGTTTCTCGTTGTCACAGAGCGCCCGGCTGGAATTGATCGTGGCAAGGGTCCGGGATGAACGCAGCGCGGCTTCATTGCCTTGTGTGCAGGCGATCTTGATCGTGCGTTTTTCATCATTGAGATCGACCGTCTGGCTCATCACCCGGGTCTCGCCTTCAGACAGTTCAGCGTCGCGGCATCGTTCCACCAGGCCCTCGAGTGCGTCGGACGTTGCCTCGATGCCCATTTCGAAATCGGAGCCGAACTTTTGTTCGATCAGGGCGTCCAGCCTGGCGGACTTTGATTCCAGGCTGGTCTCCAGCTGCTGGGTCATCCGTTCGATTTCCTGTTCGTGTTCACTATGGGCCGCCGCCGCATGGGATTCGTAAGAGGCAGACCATTTCTCAGCCCGCTGTTCGAACTGCTGGCCCCAATTTTCCATTTTCTGGCCCCAGGCTTCCCAGTCCTGTTCAGACATTTCACCGTAGAAGCTCATCCCCGAAGTGTCCGGGACGTCCGCAACGTCTGACAGGTCGCTCAGCTCGCTCATCAGGGCCTGAAACTCTGCGCCGTCCTCAAGCGATATCGAGAACTCCGGCAGGTTCGCCGTCATTTTTGCGGCCAGCTGGTTGCCCTCTCTGGAGATCTCCTTCGACAGGCGGCTGATTTCTGCTTCGAATTCCGGACCTGGTTCGAGTCCGGCAAAGGGTTCGCCGAGAACGATGATGCGGCGGTCCGGAATGAGCTTGCCATTCAGATAGACGGTTCCTTTATCGAGCCGGAGTTCGTGATGGTCGCGTTCGCCCGCATTGGCCGGGACTGAAGAGGTTGCAATCAGGGCAGCGGCGCCGAGGACAGCGGTCGCTGCGCCTCCGGCCAGACGGCGCGTCCGGGTTGGCGCCGGATGCGTCATGCGGCTGAGGCGCTCTTTCAGGGCGTGCGTCAGCGGCAGGCCGGACCCGGCAGGCAGGCGTTCCTGCGAGACCGACTTCACAGCCTTGATCAGCGTTGCGCCATAGGCGTGCGGCGAGGCCGTCCCGGTTTTCAGCACGTCCGCGTCACAGGCGGCTTCCTGATCCGTCCGGAAAGCGCGGTGGGCATAGTAAGCCAGCGGGTTGAACCACATGCAGGCGATAAAGAGCTCGGCCAGCTGCAGGGCCCAGAGGTCGCCGCGGCGGACATGGGTCAATTCGTGGGCCAGGGCAGCGCGCTGTTGGGTGTCGTCATAATCCGTCTCGAACCAGGCTGGCAGCATGACGACCGGGCGCACCAGGCCGGTCACAAGCGGGCCGGACGAGATGAAGCTGGAGGCGATCACCGGCAGACGCTTGAGACCCACCTGCTGGCTGACCTGATGCGCAATGTGCTGCAGGCGCGGTGACACGTTGACGGCTTCGCGCCTGACGGTCTGCATGAACACATGCTGGCGCCACAGGCTGAGGCCAAAGAAGAGCAGGGCTCCGCCCGCCCAGACGAGGAACAGGCCTGGCACCAGCACGGCAGACAAAGTGTCCGTCAGGGTGTGGGATGGAGACAGGCTGCCTGCAATCGCGCTTTCCGCCAGAGGTGGGGCGGACATGGCGGCCGGGGCAGGCGGAGATGTGGCAAGCATCGGAACGATGGCTTCCGGTGTGGCTGACGCGGCAAGAACACTTCCGGATTCTGCGGTGGCGTCAGACGCGGCTGACTTGGGCAAGCCCAGCAGCGGCATCAGGGAAACCGGGATTTGCAGCGGCGGCAGGACCAGGCGTGCCAGCGGCAGGGCCCAAAGGGCATAAGCAACGCCGGCACCGAAATGCTTGGCGACAGGCCGGCGGGCGACAAGGACCAGCGCAATCAGAACCGAGACCGCCACAACGGTCTGCAAGGCGGATGTCGCGTCAGGAAAAAAGTTTGTGCCGCTCATTTCTTCAGATCCCCCAACAGGCGTTCCAGTTCTTCAATGTCTTCCGGCGTCAGGCCGCGTGTGTCAGCCAGGTGGGCAACCAGAGGGGCGGCCCGGCCGGAGAAGACGCGGTCCACAAACTGGCCCGCGGCCTTCGCCTTGTAGGCGTCCTCATCGACGATCGGGAAATAGAGATAACGGCGGCCATCCTCTTCGGTGCGGAGGGCGCCTTTTTCGACCAGGCGCGCCAGCAGGGTTTTCACCGTCCGGCTGGTCCAGTCTTTCTCATTGCCCAATGCCTCGTGAACATCGGATGCGGCGAGGCCGGGCGTCTGCCAGAGCACACTCATCACATCGAGTTCGGCGGCGGATATTTTCATCTCTCGGACTCCCCGGTAAGACTACGCTTGTGGTCATACGCTTTGACTACAGACGTGGTCAATGAAGTTTTTTGCAGATTCTCGTGACAAGTTCGTAAGGTCAGGCTTTGATGCCGCACGCCTGCGTGTGCGGCTTCAATTCCGGCAATCGCTCCTGTAGGACAGATGCAGGGCCCGGGGCAGGGACCAGAGTGAGGGTAAAGGTAGATGAACCGAAGGATGCTGGGAGCGCTGAGTCTGGCGCTTCTCACGGCAGGTTGTGCTGAAACCGGTACAAACGGTGAGTTCGGCCGCGTTTTGGGCGAAGTCCTCGGTTCCGCCACGACGCCACAATCGCAAGGAACACAAGGAACGCTGAGTATTGCCGAGATCGATGCCGGCCTGCGCGAAGCCCTGACGGTGGGCACCAATCTGGTCGCCAGCCAGCTGGGCCAGACGAACGGTTATTACGGCGATCCGAAGATCCGCATTCCTCTGCCCAGCACGTACCGCACAATCCAGTCGAACCTTGCAAAGGTCGGCGCCAGTGGCCCGCTCGACGATCTCGAACTGCGCATGAACCGTGCGGCGGAAGAGTCTGTTCCCGAAGCGCAGGCGCTGATTCTCGGCGCGATCCGCAACATGACCATCAGCGACGCGCTGAACATCCTGAACGGCGGAGACACGGCGGCGACCGACTATCTGCGGTCGAGAACCGAAACCCAGTTGCGGGCGGCATTCACGCCTTATGCCCGCGAGGCCCTGTCGAAATCCGGTGCCTTCACGGCGATGGAAAGCGTGGCGTCGCAATATGGCGCCGGGGGAATCACATCCAGCCTGCAGGCTGACCTGACCGCACATGCTGTCGATTACGGCCTCGACGGCATGTTCCTCTACGTCGCGCAGGAAGAGAAGAAGATCCGGGAGAATCCGCTCGCGCGGACAACCGACTTGCTGCGGCGCGTGTTCGGGAATCGCGGCTGATGCGTCGATTTGCAACTGAGATGAAAGCCGGCGGCACACTGGCCGGGATCGAATTCGGCGATCCGATCAAGCCGTTCGCCGCGGTGTGGATCCATGCAACCGGCTTCAATGCGATGACGTATCAGTCTCTGCTGGCGCCCCTGGGACTTCGCCAGCGTGTGGCGGCCCTGGATATGCGCGGCCATGGCCGTTCGACCATGCCGGCAAAGCCCGGACGCATGAAATCGTGGCACCGCTACCGCGACGATGTGATCGAGTGGCTCGAGAAAGAGGCGCCCAATGGCGTCGTGCTGAGCGGCCATTCCATGGGCGGGGCCGTTGCCCTTCTGGTCGCCGGAAAACGGCCCGACCTGGTCAAGGGGCTGGTGCTGGCCGATCCGGTCATCAAACCGCGGAGCTATTATTTCTGGAAGCACGTCTGCCCGCCGGTCTCATGGATCGTGAACCGGAACATGATGGCGAAGAATGCAAAGAAGCGCCGGGCGGAGTTCCCGGCCTTCCGCGAGGCCTTGGAATCCTATTCCGGCCGGGGGGCGTTCACGACCTGGCGGGAACCTTTTCTCGCGGACTATCTGCTCGACGGGATCGACCGGGTTGATCACAACAGCGTCGAAAGCGACGAACAGGTCTGGCGGCTGACCTGCGATCCGAAATGGGAAGCGGCGACATTCGCGGCCCAGCGGAACCGGCCATGGCACGCCCTCAAAAAGGTTCGCAAGCACAAGATTCCGATCGTCGTGCTCCGGCCCAACCGGGATTCAATTATTTCCCCCAAGGTCCGTGCAAAGATCATCCTGATGAATCAGGCATTGATGATGAGGGGCATCCGGGGGACAACCCATTTCCTGCCCATGGAAGCGCCCTATGAAGTGCGCGATGCCCTGTCCGCCTTCATCGCGCGATTGGTCGAAAGGTTCACGCTGGAAGAGGATTCGGATGTTTCCCGGTCCCTCAGCAACCGCCGCCGCAGGGCGTAACCCGACCTGCTTACCAGAGCGGCCGGCCGGGGGATGCCGACTGCGCCAGCTTCTCCATCAGGCGGGTCAGTTCGCGGCGCTCTTCCGGCGTCAGCACGGATTCCAGCGCCTGTTCTTCCGAAATCGCCATCGGCACGATGTCATCGTACACGGATTTTCCGGCAGAGGTGAGAAACAGCATTGAGCGCCGCGCGTCCTCTTCAGAGGATTTCCGCTCCAGATACCCGACCTCGATCAGACCGGCGACTGCCCGGCTGACGGCAACCTTGTCCATCGCGGTGCGCTGGCCGATCTCGGTGGCGCTGATGCCTGGCGTGTCGCCCGTCACGGCCATGACGCGCCACTGCCAGATCGTCAGGCCGAACTCGCGATCATACAGCTCCGCAATGCGGCGCGAGATCGTGTTGGACAGGACGGACAGGCGGTAGGGAAGAAATTCTCGCAGGCGCAGCTGCGGTATCCGGGAGGATTCGGGCATGGCGGGTCCATTCATACTTGCCTTGCGGCCGGCAATTAGTTACATATGAAACTATATTTTCTATCACAATAGGGAGAGAGAACCCATGGCCGACCTGTTTGACAACCCTGCGGGCCTTGATGGCTTCGAGTTCATCGAGTTTTCCGCCCCCGAAAAGGGCATGCTGGAACCGGTATTCGAGACAATGGGATTCACGAAAATCGCCCGTCACCGCTCCAAGGATGTCGAGCTTTGGCGGCAGGGCGGCATCAACCTGATCACCAATTATGAGCCGAAATCGGCGGCCTGGTATTTCTCACGCGAGCACGGGCCATCAGCCTGCGGCATGGGGTTCCGTGTGCGCGACGCCCGCAAGGCCTACGCGCATTTGCTGGAGCAGGGCGCAGAGCCCGTGCATGTCGAGACCGGCCCGATGGAGCTGCACATTCCGGGCATTCGCGGCATCGGCAATTCGATCATCTACCTGATCGACCGCTATGGCGATGAACTCGACATCTACGACATCGACTTCGAATATCTGCCGGATGTGGACAAACAGCCGGTCGGTGCCGGCTTCAGGCTGATCGACCACCTGACGCACAATGTTTATGGCGGGCGGATGAAGTACTGGGCGGACTTCTATGAGAAGCTCTTCAACTTCCAGGAAATCCGCTATTTCGACATCAAGGGCGAGTATACGGGCCTGACGTCCAAGGCGCTGACGGCGCCGGACGGCAAGATCCGCATTCCACTGAACGAAGAAGGCAAGAGCGGCGGCGGCCAGATCGAGGAATTCCTGCGGGAGTTCAACGGCGAGGGCATCCAGCACATCGCCCTCATCTGCGACGACCTCTATGCCTGCTATGACAGCCTGAAACAGAAGGGCGTGCCCTTCATGACGGCGCCGCCGGCTGCCTATTACGAGATGCTGGACGAGCGTCTGCCGGGCCATGGCGAGGATGTCGAGGGGCTCAAATCCCGCGGCCTGCTGCTGGACGGCACGACCGAAGGCGGCCAGCCGCGCCTCCTGCTTCAGATCTTTGCACAGGCCGAGATCGGTCCGGTCTTCTTCGAATTCATCCAGCGCAAGGGTGACTACAAGGAAGGCTTTGGCGAAGGTAACTTCAAGGCCTTGTTCGAATCCATGGAACGTGACCAGATTCAGCGAGGTGCATTGAAGGTCGAAGAGGACGCATGAGCGAACCGAAGAAGAAAGTTGAACTCTCCCCGGTCGGCGAAGGCCTGATCGGGGCCGTTGCCGGCACGGTGGTTGGCGTCATCCTCTGGCGCATCGGCGTGATCTCGGCCCCGGCCATTCCGGGCGTCACGCTCGGCCTCGGGATCGGCAGCTGGTTCAACGCCTGGCGGCGCGCAAAGAACGCCGCAAAAGACAAGGGAGAGACCTAGATGACATCACCCGCCCCCCTGAAAGGCGTCCACCACGTCGCCTATCGCTGCAAGGACGCCAAGGAAACCGTGGAGTTCTACCGCGATGCGCTCGGCATGGACTTCCAGCTGGCGATCGCGGAGGACAATGTGCCCTCGACCGGCGAGCATGACCCGTACATGCATATTTTCCTCGATGCCGGGAATGGCAATGTGCTGGCCTTCTTCGAACTGCCGACCCAGCCTGACATGGGCCGCGACGAGAACACACCGGCCTGGGTGCAGCACATCGCCTTCCGTGTCGGCTCGCTGGAAGAGCTGATGGAGACCAAGGCGCATCTCGAAGGCATGGGGCTCGACGTGCTCGGGCCGACGCATCACGGCATCTTCAAGTCGATCTATTTCTTCGACCCCAACGGCCACCGCATCGAACTCGCCGCCGACATCGGCACGCCGGAGCAGATGAAACAGCTCAAAGACGTGGCAGAGCCGATGATCGAGGAATGGAACGCCACAAAGAAAGCCCCGCGCCATGCTGCGTGGCTTCACGAAAAAATCGCGGAAGAAAGCTGATTCATGAAACTCGCTACTCTCAAGAACGGCGCCCGTGACGGGCGTCTTGTCGTTGTCTCGAAAGACCTGACGCGCGCCACCGACGCGGCCTCTGTTGCGCCCACGCTGCAGGCGGCGCTGGATGACTGGGAACATATGGCCCCGCGCCTCCAGCTGCTGGCCGAGCAGGTGGAACTGGGCAGCGTGCCGACGTTCCGTTTCCACGAGCATGAGTGCGAAAGCCCGTTGCCGCGTGCTTATCAGTGGGCGGACGGATCGGCTTATATCAACCATGTGGAACTGGTACGCAAAGCCCGCGGCGCCGAAGTGCCGGAAAGTTTCTATGACGATCCGCTGATGTATCAGGGCGGCTCTGACGCCTTCCTTGGCCCCCGCGATGCCATCCCGCTGGGCGATGTCGCCTGGGGCTGTGACATGGAAGGGGAGGTGGCCGTCATCACCGATGACGTGCCGATGGGCGTGTCGGAGGCGGATGCGGCCAGCCACATCAAGCTGGTCATGCTGTGCAATGACGTGTCGCTGCGCGGGCTGATCCCCGGCGAACTCGCCAAGGGCTTCGGCTTCTTCCAGTCCAAGCCGCCGAGTGCTTTCACGCCTGTGGCCGTGACGCCGGACGAACTGGGCGAAGCCTGGAAAGACAATGTCATCCACCTGCCGCTGCACGTGGACTATAACGGCCAGCCCTTTGGCCGGGCCGAGGCCGGGGTCGATGCCACATTCAGCCTCGCCCGCCTTGTGGCCCACGCCGCAAAGACAAGGCCTCTCACCGCTGGCACGGTGATCGGTTCCGGTACGGTCTCCAACAAGGATGCCGACGGCGGCGCAGGCAAGCCGGTTGCCGAGGGCGGGCTTGGCTATTCCTGCATTGCCGAGATCCGCATGATCGAGACGATCGCCGACGGCGCGCCCAAAACGCCCTTCATGAAGCCCGGCGACACGGTCCGCATGGAAATGCTGGACAAGGCCGGGCATTCCATCTTCGGCGCCATCGAGCAGACGGTCGAAGCGGTCTCATAATTCCGGAACCGCCGTCTTGTTTTCCGCCTGCGCCTGTGTTTCAACGCCTGTTGAAATTTTGGCGCTGCGAGACGGTTCGGCGCGCCGGAAAGTGTGATACGGAATAACAAAGCGCGCGCAGGCGGGGCTCTTCCCGTCTGGGTGCCCAAGCCAGGGAGCGACAGGACCTGTCCATGTCTAACAAGGTCTACAATTCTGCGAAGGAAGCCCTTGAGGGCCTGACCTTCGACGGCATGACCGTAATGGCCGGGGGGTTCGGCCTTTGCGGCATTCCGGAAAACCTCATTCTCGCCCTGCGCGACAGCGGCGTGAAGGACATCACCGCGATTTCCAACAATGCCGGTGTCGACGATTTCGGCCTCGGCCTGCTGCTGCAGACGCGCCAGATCAAGAAGATGATCTCGTCCTATGTGGGCGAGAACAAGGAGTTCGAGCGCCAGTACCTCTCCGGAGAGCTGGAGCTGGAGTTCAACCCGCAGGGCACGCTGGCCGAGCGCTGCCGGGCAGGGGGCGCAGGCATTCCGGGCTTCTACACCAAGACGGGCGTCGGCACGCTGGTCGCCGAGGGCAAGGAACACCGTGACTTCGACGGCGAGACCTACATCCTCGAAACGGGCCTTGTGTCGGACCTGTCCATCGTGAAGGCCGAGAAAGCCGACACGCAGGGCAATCTGATCTTCAACAAGACGGCCCGCAACTTCAATCCGCCGATGGCGATGGCCGGCAAGGTCACCGTGGCCGAAGTGGAAGAACTGGTGCCGACGGGAAGTCTCAACCCGGATGAAATTCACCTGCCGGGCATCTTCGTTCAGCGTGTCGTGAAAGGCACCTTCGAGAAGCGTATCGAACAACGCACCACCCGTAAGCGGGAGCACTACTAATGCCCTGGACACGTGATGACATGGCGGCGCGCGCCGCAAAGGAACTCCACGACGGATTCTATGTGAACCTCGGCATCGGCATTCCGACGCTGGTGGCGAACCACATTCCGGACGACATGGACGTGACGCTCCAGTCCGAGAACGGCATGCTGGGCATGGGCCCGTTCCCGTTCGAGGGCGAGGAAGACGCCGACCTGATCAATGCCGGCAAGCAGACGATCACGACGCTGCCGCGCACGAGCTTCTTCGACAGCGCGACAAGCTTCGCGATGATCCGCGGCGGCCACATCAACATTGCCATTCTCGGCGCGATGGAAGTGGCCGAGAATGGCGACATCGCCAACTGGATGATCCCCGGCAAGCTCGTAAAGGGCATGGGCGGCGCAATGGACCTTGTCGCCGGCGTGAAGCGCATCGTTGTGGTGATGGATCACTGCAACAAGAAGGGTGAGACCAAGGTGCTGAAGGCATGCACCCTGCCGCTCACCGGCAAGGGCGTGGTCAATCGCATCATCACCGATCTCTGCGTCATGGACGTGGTCGAAGGCGGCCTGAAGGTGATCGAACTTGCGCCCGGCGTATCGCTGCAGGACGTCAAGGAAAACACCGAAGCGACCATCGTCGACTAATACGTCTTGTCAGACAGACGAGGAGGATTGAATCCGGACGCGCTCCGGATTAGGGCTGCGCCATGACTTCTGCATTCTCCCCGCTATCGCCGCTTCCGCCGGACGCTCTGCTCGGCCTGATGACCGCTTTTCGTGAAGACGACCGGGCGGAGAAATTCGATCTGGGCGTCGGCGTCTACAAGGACGACCAGGGCAATACCCCGGTCATGTCGGCGGTTGCCAAGGCCGAGGCCCTGATGCTTCAGCGTCAGACGACAAAGGTCTATGAAGGCCCGCGCGGGAATGTGGACTTCTGCAACGCCATCGAAGACTTCGTGTTCGGTGTGGATGCGCCCGTTCGCAAGGAAGGGCGCACGCTGTCCTTTACCGCACCGGGCGGCTGCGGCGCGCTTTCGCTGGGCGTGGGCCTGATGCGCCGCCTTGGCGTGAAAAAGGTCTGGGTGTCAGACCCGACCTGGCCGAACCATCCGAAAGTGGTCCAGTCCGCGGGCCTCACAACGGACAGCTACCGGTACGCAGATCCGGATACCGGCACGGCAGACCGGGCCGGCATGCTCGAAGACCTGGCTAAAGCCGAGCGTGGCGATGGCGTGATTGTGCAGGGGCCTTGCCACAACCCCACAGGCATCGACCTCACGCTGGACGACTGGCGGGCGGTCGGCGCCTTCGTGAAAGAGCGCGGCCTGATCGTCATGCTGGACGTGGCCTATCACGGCTTCGCCCATGGCCTCGACAAGGATATTGCGGGCGTGCGCGCCTTCATCGACGCGGCAGGCGAAGCGCTGATCTCTTATTCCTGCTCCAAGAATTTCGGTCTCTACCGCGAGCGGGCGGGCTGCTTCCTGGCGGTTGGCGAGACGGCAGATGGCATCGCTGCGGCGACCACGCATGTGGCGGATATTTCCCGGGCCACCTGGTCCATGCCCCCGGCGCATGGCGCGGGCATCGTTGCCACCATCCTCGGCGACGCAGCCTTGCGCGCCGAATGGGAAGCGGAGCTGACATCGATGCGGGAGCGGATGATCTCGCTGCGCCAGGCGCTGTCGGGGGAACTCGTGCAGCGCACAGGCTCGAACCTGCTCGCCAGCCTCACCACGCAGAACGGCATGTTCAGCCAGCTGCCGGTGACGCCGGAAGGCGCGAAGGCTCTGCGCGAGGAAAGCGGCCTCTACATGCCGGGATCGGGCCGCATCAACATCGCGGGCCTGAACCTGAAAGACATCCCGCGCGTGGCCGAGATCATCGCGACAGCGCTCTAAGACGATTTAGATCGACAGGCCCTTCGGGGCGAGGCGTTCGAGTTCTTCGATCGCCATTGCCGGGGCAGGGATGGCCTTGCGCGCGTCGAGATCCAGCGTGATGGCGGTGGCCTGGCTTGTCGCCCAGGGCTTGCCGGTCACAGGGTCCATCATCCAGTGGAACAAGCTGTGGGTTTTTCCCTCGACGCCGCCAAGACCCGTATAGACTTCGAACCGGTCACCGGCTTGCGGCATGTCGTGATAGCGGATCCGATACTCCAGAACGGCCGCCCCCATGCGCAGGTCTCCCGCAGCGGCGGCCACGTCCTTGCGCCATCCGAACAGGAGGTTCGGGACGGAATCGGATACGCGGCCAATCACCCATGCCGGAGACATCCGTCCGTGCACATCCAGGTGCTGCGGCGGCACGGCGCCCATGCCGATACACGCTATTCCAAGTTTGCGCGGTATCTCGACCGATATGTCATCATAGGGCAAGCCCTCGGCAACCGGATCGATTGAGCGCGGGGCGGATTCTTCCGGCGGTGTATCCATGTCGTCGGCCATGGCGGCGCGCACGCTCTTGCCCCATGGAAAGGGTTCACGGCCTGCCGTGTCGATATGCATGATCCGGGTCCGGAAGGCAGCGGCCAGCTGGCCATCGGCGTGACGCAGTTCCTGATAGACCAGGGCATCTGCCTCTCCGACTTCGACAAGGCAGCCATGCATGGTCAGCGGACGCCCGGGCAGGACTTCGCGGACGAACCGGATATGCTGGTCCACCGGTGCGATCGTGGAGGGGGAATTCTGCCGGAACGCATGCGGCATGCCGAGCGCATGGGCAAAGACCGCCAGGCCTTCCATTTGCTTTTCGACATAGACGCGCACATTCATGTGCCCCATCTCGTCGCAATCCCATTGATTGCAGCTTCCCCGCCAAAGAGTTTTCACGCAGCACAATCCCGGCAGATGCCGCGCACTTCCACGACGGCGCGGGACATTTTGAAGCCTGCAGCGTCCGTTTCGGCCTTCAGGGCCTGGCTGGTCGCTTCGGCGTGAAGTTCTTCGGCGCCGTGGCACTTGTCGCAGATCAGGAACACGGCGGAGTGCCGGTGGCTGGCATGGCCGCAGGCGACATAGGCGTTCAGGCTCTCGATCTTGTGGGCGAGGCCGGTCTCCTGCAGAAAATCGAGCGCGCGGTAGATCGTCGGCGGCTTCGCAGAGCCTTCCCCATCGAGATTGGCAAGCAGATCGTACGCCTTGGCGGGCTCCGTGCTTTCCAGCAGCAGGCGCAGCACCTTGCGGCGGATTTTCGTCATCCGCTGGCCCTGGCGGACAACCAGGGTTTCGGCTTCGTTCAGGAACGCGTCCACGTCCTGCGGGCTGCAGGGCGTGTTGGCGTGGACATGGGAATGGCTCTCTGTAGCGCTCATGGGCCTAATGTCGTGTGTTTTGTCCACAATGTGAAGGGGCAAGCGCTGTCTTGCCAGCCACTGAAGGACTGGACGGAGTCCGCAAATCACCTGAGATTCTTGCAATAGACGAAAATCCAAGGGGATGAGCCGGATGCAATTGTCAGAGCGTGATGGTCTGGAACTCTGGCGCCGCGCGGTCACCGCCTCGGTCCGCTCCGATGCGCCTGACCTGACGGCCCGCCAGCAAGCCATCCTGATGACCATCGCCCTGACGCCCGGCCCGCACACGGTGCGCGGCCTCGCTGAACAGCTGAATATCGCCAAACCGGCCGTCACCCGGGCGCTGGATGCGCTGGAACGCCTCGATTTCATCAAGCGCGTGCGCGACGAGGCGGACCTGCGGAATATCTTCCTGGAGCGGCGCCCACCCGGCATGACCTATCTTCGCCAGTTTGCCGGCCTTGTTCTTGCCGCAGCTTCCGGCAAGGATCAGGAAGCTGCCGTGAGCCCGAAAACACGCAAGGCCTCGGCGGCGTAACACAACGCTGCGGGGCTTTTCATGCCTGATTACAATGATACGCGACTGACACCGCCCGACAGGCCATCCAGGCCCGTGCAGGTGCGGGCAGGGAGTGTTGCCGTCCGCGAGACGCCTTTGCCGGATGCGCGGCTGGCAACGGAAGCCCTGTTTGGCGAAATTCTGGACGTGTTTGAAGAACAGCACGGTTTTGCGCTCGTCCAGTGCCAGCGCGACCGGTATGTCGGCTGGGTCGCCCTGGCGGGGCTTGCCGAACGCCTGCTGGCCCCGACCCACCGGGTCACCCGGCCCCACACCCATGCCTACGCCGCGCCGGACCTCAAATCGCCGCCACAGCTGACGCTCAGCCTTGGCGGGCGGGTGAGTGTCATCGCGGAAGAGGGAGACTGGCGCCAGTGTCAGGATGCGGGCTGGGTGCATCAAAGGCATCTCGCAGCGCTGGATGTCCTGGATGAGGATCCGGCCAGCGTCGCGGAGCGATATATCGGCACGCCTTATCTCTGGGGTGGACGCTCCGGTCTCGGCCTGGATTGCACGGGACTGACCCAGCAATCATTCGAGGCAGCGGGCGTCCTGCTGCCCCGGGATAGCGACATGCAGTTCGACTGGGCTGGCGATGCCATCGCCGATTGGCGGGACCCCGGCGCCCTCCAGCGCGGAGACCTCGTCTTCTGGAAGGGGCATGTTGGCATCATGACCGATCCGGACCATCTCCTGCACGCCAATGCCTGGCATATGGCCGCCGCATGCGAACCGCTGGGCGATGCCATCACCCGGATCTCAAAGTATTACGCCGAGCCCACAGGGGCCCGGCGCATACAGGTATCTTCTGAAAGAGGGACGGTGCCGGCCTGGAAGACCGGCGCCTGAGCCTTACTCGCCTTCTTCTTCCGTCGGCGTCGGGGCTTCTTCGTCAAAAGCCTCTTCAGCAGTGTCCATGGCCGTGTCAGCCTCTTCGGTGACAACTTCGGTCACCGTTTCCTGCGTTGCATCGGCAGCGTCTTCCACAGCTTCCACAGCGTCTTCAACCGGGGCAGCGGCTTCTTCGCCTTCTGCCGGGGCTTCAGCGCCGTCTTCAGCAGGGGCTGCGGCATCGTCTTCCTCAGCCGCCGGCAGCGGATCCGGGAATGGCGGTGCATTCGGCGATTGCGAGGCGAGATAGGCGATCACGTTGATCCGGTCCGGATCCTTGCGCAGGCCTGCGAAGGACATGGACGTACCACGGGCGAAGGCGCCTGGATTCTCCAGCCAATGGTTCAGGTCTTCATACGTCCAGCTGCCACCGACTTCGGTCAAAGCAGCAGAGTAATTGAAGCCCGGGTGCACGTGCTTGTCTGCGCCAACCACACCATGCAGGTTCGGGCCGGTGCCGTTGGCGCCGCCGTCATCAATCGTGTGGCAGGTTGTGCACTGGCCCTTGAAGGTGCGTTCGCCGCGCGAAACATCCGCAGCAGCGAGCAGGGCACCGAGGTCGAATACTTCTTCCTCTTCAACTGCCGCGGCACCGCCGCCGGCAACTTCGACGCAGTATGCGAAGTTCTCGCACATCTGCTCTGACAGGGAGGTCGCCTCAGCGTGCTCTTCCCCGTGGCCTTCTCCCCCATGGGCAAACACTACATCAGAAAGCGTCTTGAGCCCGAAAAGGCCCAGTGCGGTCGCCAGCAGCGCTCCCAGGATCTTGTTGAGACCGAGTTCCCCCATGAGGATCTTCCTTCGAATCTGTCTGGTCATAAGTCTTGGCGCGCGCCTTTTGGCACGCTAACGGATGGCCCGCAATATAAAGGCTGCGCGACAGGGAAGCTTCCCCTGTTCGTCGCGGCGATCCGACGCAGCAGAAAACAAGGTAAAGGCCGGAAAAATGACGGGAAAAATCGCATACCAGGGCGAACCGGGGGCCAATTCGCATATTGCCTGCAAGCAGGCCTTTCCGGCCCTGGAGCCCCTGCCGTGCCGCACGTTTGAGGACTGTTTTGCCGCTGTAGAGAAGGGCGAAGCGGATCTGGCGATGATTCCGGTCGAAAATACGATCGCGGGCCGGGTCAGCGACATTCACTCCCTTTTGCCGGGCACGAGCCTGCAGATTGTCGGCGAGCACTACCTGCCGATCCGGTTTCAGCTGATGACCCTGCCGGGTGTGAAGCTGGATGAGGTCAAAACAGCCCGGTCCCACATCATGGGGCTCGGCCAGTGCCGGGAATTCCTGCGGGCGCATGGAATTGATTCGGTGGCGGCATCGGATACCGCGGGGGCGGCTCGCGAAGTGGCCGAGAGCGGGGACCGGACCGTCGCTGCGATTGCGCCGCGTCTGGCGGCCGAAGTTTATGGGCTCGAAATTCTCGCTGAAGACATCGAAGACGCCGCGCACAACACGACCCGATTCGTCATCATGTCCCGTGAGCCATCCGAGATCGAGGTCGGCGACGGCCCGGCCAAGACGGCTTTCCTGTTCGAGGTCCGCAACATTCCCGCGGCCCTGTTCAAGGTGTTGGGCGGTTTCGCCACCAATGGCGTCAACATGACCAAGCTGGAAAGCTACATGGTGGGCGGCAATTTCACCGCCACGCAATTCTACGCGGAAATCGAAGGTCATCCGGATGAGCGTTCGGTTCAGCTGGCGCTGGAAGAGGTGGGCTTCTTCACGCAGATGATGAAGCTGGTCGGCGTGTTTCCCGCCTCCAGCTAACGCGAACCCTAGCAGATCTGGGTCTTCGATTTCAGACTGTCGGCGAGATGGTCGGCGAACAGTTTTGCCTTGCCGCGGAGCTTGCCCGCCGCCCAGACCGCGTGGATCGACAGGCTCTGGGCGTTCCAGTCAGGCAGGACGCGCACCAGCGTGTTTGACCCGAGACAGTTCGACACGAGCCAGCCCGGTGCCATCAGGATGCCGAGTCCGTCCTCGGCGGCCTGTTGCAGGATCTCTCCGCCGGAGGCCCGGAACGGCCCATCGACGGTCACGTCTTCTTTCTGATTGCCATTGGTCAGTGTCCAGATGGTGGAGCGGGCGTGGCGGAAAATCAGTGCGTCATGCTTCGCAAGGTCTGCCGGTGTTTGAGGGTTACCTCTGCGTTCAAGGTAGGCAGGGGAGGCCCACAGGGCGCGCGGCGCGTCTGCCAGCTTTTTTGCCATCAGGCTGGAGTCGGTCAGCTCACCGAGACGGAACGCAAGATCGACGCCTTCACCGACAATGTCGGTGAGGGAGTCATCGCCGATCACGTCGAACTTCACATGCGGATAGATGCGCATGAAGCTGGCGATCTCCGGCGCAATCACGTGCCGGGCGAAAGAGTGGGAGCAAGAGAGGCGCAGCAGGCCGACGGGCTCGTGCTCCAGGCCACGGGCTTCGGCCTCGGCTTCGTCATACTCGGCGAGGATATCGACGGCGCGGCGGTAGAAGCGTTCACCGGCTTCGGTCAGGCTGAGCGCCCGGGTTGTCCGCAGGAACAACACCGCATCGAGCTGGGATTCCAGATCCTGGATCCGCCGCGAGACGGTGGGCTGACCGATTCCGATGTCGGCGGCAGCGCGCGAGAAGCTGCCCGCATCCGCCACACGGACGAACAGGCGCATTGCATCGATCCGGTCCATCTCAGTCACCCCATGCAGAACGAGCCTGAATGTAGGGGAGGCGGGACAGTTCTGCGAGGGGGGAGGCGCATTTCCCTGCTCGCACACCGCCCACGAATCCGTGAGCGGGGCTCACACGCCTTTGCTTTGCCCGTGTGCGCATCCTTGTGAGACAAGCTGCGTCAAAGGGAGACGCACACCATGCTTTCGCGTGTAAAAAGATATACCCCGATTGCCTACAGCCTCATCGCGTCGGCGGTATTCCTCGACAGCCTGCGGTTCAAGTTTACCAACGCCATTGAGACGCAGGTTATCTTTGGCCGGCTCGATGCCTGGGCTGCCAGCCTGGGCGCGCCCGGCCTGTTCGCCCAGACGGGCCTGTTCAGCCAGTATGTCATCGGCTCGGCCGAGCTCCTGGCCGCGACGCTGTTGCTGCTGGGCCTGTTTCCCGCGCTTCGCCGCTTGCAGACAATCGGCGCCCTGATTGCTGTTGCCGTGATGACCGGGGCCGTGAACTTCCACCTCTGGACACCGCTTGGCATCGATCCGAACAATGATGGTGGCGGCCTGTTCGTCATGGCAGTCACGGTCTGGCTCAGCTCGATTGCCATGCTCATTGCGCGGCGTGAAACCCTTTTCGCCATCCTCTCCGGTATCCGCGACGTGCTGGTGCCGCCGATGGACATGTCCGCGCGTTCCGAAACCCGGCACGTGCCTGCCTGAAAGGATCCACCCTGATGAAACTCCGATCTCTCTTCCTCGCCGCCTTCATGGCCTTCGCCCCGGTCTCGCTCGCCGTACCGGCCGCTTATGCAGAACCCGCGATCTATACGGGCCGGTTCTCTGACACCGCCCTGCAGGGGTATGATCCTGTGGCCTACTTCACCGATGGCCAGCCGGTGAAGGGCTCCAAGGAATTCTCGACAGAGTACAAGGGCGCCACGTTCCAGTTTGCGTCAGCCGCAAACCGCGACGCCTTTCTCGCCGACCCGGCTGCGTACGCGCCGCAATATGGCGGCTACTGCGCCTGGGCGATGGCCGACGGCAAATACGCCAAGGGCAATGCAAAGTACTGGAAGATTGTCGATGGCAAGCTTTACCTGAACTACAATGCCGGGATCCAGAAAAAGTGGAACGCAGATGTTCCGGGCTTCATCGAAAAGGCCGACATGCAATGGCAGGACCTGCAGGAATAAGTGCCGTTACGACAGGTTGCGTGAATTCTGCGTCATGACTCTCGTTTAACTTGAGGTTGATACGAAATAAATCTCAAGGAACAGGTATCCAACACTTTGAAAGGATACCTGGATGCGAACTTTCACCTTCCTTCTGGCGGCTGCGACCGTCATTCCCTGCGCCTATGCTGAAGGCTCGGACGAGTCCGGCTGGTATGCCGGACTGAGCTATGAGCGTTTGCAGGAGACCGATGGGCAAAATGAATATCAGGCCCTGGGTCTGACGGGCGGTTACGACTTCAACCGCTATTTCGGTGCCGAGGTGACCGCAGCCACCGGTATTGACGGGGACGGGACATTCTCACCGGGGGGCACGTATGACGTCAACGGCAATACCGTCACCCTCCCGGCCTTCCGGACGTCGGCAGACCTCACGCATCGCATTGATCTGATGGGCGTTGGTCATTTGCCGGTGACTGATCGTATCCGTCTTGTCGCCAAGGCCGGGGTCTCACACTACAAATACGATGTGACGCAACAAACCGGTTCCAGTCCGGATTTTGGAGACGGCATCACAATCTCCAGCTCACCGAGTGGGTACGGCTTCGCCGGCAGCCTGGGGGCGGAGGTCTCGCTCACGGAGTCGACCAGCCTGACCGGTGGTTATAATTACTATGCGGAGCAAGGCAGGATGGATGATGACGTCGAAGGATTCCAGATCGGCCTGAAGCACCGTTTCTGAGCGCGCCTTCGCTGACCTTCCGGCAATAAAAAAAGCGGACGCGGTTTCCCGCGTCCGCTTTTCCTGGAATGTCTGATCCGGCTTACTTTTTCTTCGCAGCCGGTTTCTTTGCCGCGGGCTTCTTGGCGGCGGCCGGCTTCTTAGCAGCAGGCTTGGCAGCTTTCGGAGCGGCTTTCTTCACGGCCGGCTTTGCGGCTGGTTTCTTTGCAACCGGCTTCTTCGCAGCTGGCTTTTTAGCGACAGCGGGTTTCTTTGCGGCCGGTTTTTTGGCGGCAGCGGTTTTCGTCGCAGTCGCGGCCTTTGCGGCCGGCTTCTTCGCGACCGGCTTTTTCACGGCTGGCTTCTTCGCCGCCGGTTTCTTCGTTGCAGTTGCCATGTCCGATCTCCTGTCAGTGGCAATTTTCTCACTACTGTGATTCGCGCGAACTCAACTCCAGATTTTCGCCTGTGACGAGAGCCGAAACACGCCTTCCGTGTGCGGTCAATGATCTTTTTCTGACCAGACTTTCATGATGTGGTGAGCAATTGCCATCGGGGGCGGTCCGAAGATCTCTTCGTGACTGTGATTCAGAATCCGAACCATCTCCTCCTGCGTGACCCAGCGGGCCACTTCGATCTCTTTTTCGTCGATTGAAATGTCGAACCCTTCCGCTTCCAGAATAAGGCCGACCATGAGTGAGGACGGGAAGGGCCAGGGCTGGCAGGCGACGTACTCTGCGCTCGCAGCATCAGCAACGACACCAGCTTCCTCGAATATTTCGCGCGCCGCAGCCTGTTCGATTGTCTCTCCGGGTTCGCAGAATCCGGCGAGGCAGGAGTAGAAGCCCGGCGGCCACATCTTCTGTCTTCCGATCAGCGCCTTGCCGTCCTTGACGGCCAGCATGATCGCGACCGGATCTGTCCGCGGAAAATGTTCGGCGCCGCAGGCCGGGCATTGCCGCTTCCATCCGGCTTCGACCATGGCGCTTTCAGACCCGCATTTTGAGCAGAACCTGTGGCTCTGGTGCCACATGAAAATCGACCGCGCGGTCGATGCGCAGTTTCCATCCATGTCCGGAATCGACCCGGCGGCAGCGCGGAAATCTAGAAATTCTCCCGCGCCCTCGATCAGCGACCCCTCCAGAGCAAAGCGTTCCGGCAGGTCGAGTGCGAACACCGGTGTGCCGGCCTTGTCTTCGCCAAGGAAGAGGCGGGGCGAGCCGGGCGAGAGGCGGGCCGCTTCGGGGCCCATCCAGACCAGACCGCTGTCGCGGCCCGGATGCACGAAAGGTTCGCCGTTCCGCATCAGCAGGACCAGCACATCTTTCCGTGCAAAGGCTTCCTCCAGCCACGCCTCGTCCAGTCGTCGGTGCGCGGCACGGTCAATCGGTTTCGCCGCAAGCGGCATGTCATTTGAGTTCGTCATGCAACGCGCATGCAGCAGCTTTCGGCGGCAATCAAGACGGCACCGCGCGGAAGCCTCCAGATCAGGCGGTCACGGACTCGCGCTGGGCGGCGTGTTTGCCTTCACAGATCTCTTCAACGATCTTTGCATTGAACTGGCCAAGATCGTCCGGGTTTCGCGAGGTGACGAGGCCTTCGTCCACCACGACCGGTTCGTCGGTCACGACGGCACCGGCATTCTTCAGATCCTGCTGGATCGCAGAGAAGCCTGTCATTTTGCGGCCGTTTACAAGACCTGCCGAGATAAGGACCTGCGGTCCGTGGCAGATGGAGAAGACGGGTTTCTTCTGCTCGAAGAATGCGGATGCGAATGCCAGCGCCTTGCTGTTCCGGCGCAATGCGTCGGGATTGAACAGGCCGCCCGGAATAAGCAGCGCATCGAAGTCTTCCGCCTTCGCCTCGTCCAGCTTCACATCCACATCAAACCAGTCACCGTGTTCGCGGTGCTTGTTGCCCTGGATACGCTGGTCGTTCGGCGAGACGATCTTGCATGTGCCGCCGGCATTCTCGATCGCTTCCTTCGGCGAGGTCAGCTCGACCTGCTCAAAGCCGTCGGTCGCGAGAATGGCGAGGGTGCGGTTTTCGGCACGTTTCGTCATGATGAATCCTTTCTTTCGGTTGTTGCCCGCGCGGCGAACGCCGCGCAGTCCCCATCCAGCTCACACCGAACCAATGGGTGGGCCGTCGCCCTTGTTCCATGACGTCTGCTACAGGAAACGGCGCTTTGGCCGATCCGGCAGCTGTTCAGCCCCTGGCCGCTTTGTGACACTTGGGCATAGCCAAACCGTGCGGCATCCTGTACCGGGCGCGGGAATTCCTCTTCTTCCCTCCCGAAAGCCTGCCGCCCATGTCCACGCCTATCGAAAAAATGCGTAACATCGCCATCATTGCCCACGTCGACCACGGCAAGACGACGCTGGTCGATGAACTCCTGAAGCAGTCCGGCACCTTCCGTGAAAACGAGAAGACCGCCGAACGGATGATGGATTCCAACGATCTGGAAAAAGAGCGCGGCATCACCATTCTCGCCAAAACCACCTCGGTCGAGTGGAACGGCTACCGCATCAACATCGTGGATACACCCGGACACGCCGATTTCGGCGGTGAGGTGGAGCGTATCCTGCACATGGTGGACGGCGCCATTGTGCTGGTGGACGCGGCCGAAGGCCCGATGCCGCAGACCAAATTCGTGGTGTCCAAGGCGCTGAAAGTCGGCCTGAAGCCGATCGTCGCCGTCAACAAGATCGACAAGCCGGAGCGCCGCCCGGACGAAGTGGTCAATGACGTGTTCGACCTGTTCGCCAATCTCGACGCCACCGACGAGCAACTCGACTTCCCGATCCTCTACGGTTCAGCCAAGCAGGGCTGGATGTCGAGCCAGTACGAGGAGGCGAAGGCCAACATGGACGAGCTGTTCCAGCTGGTCGTGGATCATGTGCCGACGCCGAAAGTGGAAGAGGGCCCGTTCCGCTTCCTCGCCACCACCATCTCCGCCGACAACTTCCTCGGACGTATCCTGACCGGCCGCGTCGCGTCCGGCAGTATCAAGCCGAACCAGACCATCAAGGTGCTGGATCGCGAAGGCGGTCTGGTCGAGCAGGGCCGTGTGTCGAAAGTGCTGGCTTTCCGCGGCCTTGAGCGCGTGCCGGTGGATGAGGCGCAAGCCGGTGACATCGTCTCGCTGGCCGGCATGACCAAGGCGAACGTCGCCGACACGTTCTGCGATCCGTCGGTTTCCGAGCCGATCGCGGCCCAGCCGATCGACCCGCCGACCATCTCCATGACCTTCCGCGTCAATGACAGCCCGCTGGCGGGCACCGAAGGCACCAAGGTCACCAGCCGCATGATCTGGGACCGCCTGCTGAAAGAAGCCGAAGGCAACGTCGCCCTCAAGGTTGACCGGGCCTCCGATGCTGAAGCGTTCACCGTTTCCGGCCGCGGCGAACTCCAGCTGGCTGTTCTTATCGAGACGATGCGCCGCGAAGGCTTCGAGCTTGGCGTGTCGCGTCCGCAGGTCGTGATGCAGGAAGACGAGAACGGCGAAAAGCTGGAGCCGATCGAGGAAGTCGTCATCGACGTGGATGACGAGCATTCCGGCATCGTGGTTCAGAAGCTGTCAGAGCGCAAAGCCGACATGCTGGACATGCGCCCCTCAGGCGCCGGCCGCACCCGCATGGTGTTCCACGCCCCGACGCGCGGCCTGATCGGGTATCAGGGCGAGCTGCTGTCGGATACGCGCGGCACGGCCATCATGAACCGCGTCTTCCATGAATACGCCCCGCACAAGGGCCGCATCCAGGGCCGTCACACCGGTGTGCTGATCGCCATGGAGCAGGGGGAGGCCGTGGCCTTCGCCCTGTGGAACCTCGAAGACCGTGGGCCGATGATGATCCATCCGGGCGACAAGGTGTATGGCGGCATGATCGTGGGTGAGCACACGCGCGACAACGACCTCGAAGTGAACGTGCTCAAAGGCAAGAAGCTGACCAACATGCGGGCCTCCGGCTCGGACGAGGCCGTGCGCCTGACCCCGCCGCTTCAGATGACGCTGGAAAAGTCGCTGGCCTACATCTCCGACGACGAACTCGTGGAAGTGACGCCGGAGAATATCCGCCTGCGCAAGATCTTCCTCGACCCGCACGAGCGCAAGCGCAACGCCAAGAAATCCGACACCTGATCCTGACGTCAGGCGCGTTGGTCCTTGGGGGAGCCCATCACGATATAGGACGTGATGGCGCTGACCTGCGGGACTGTGCCCAGCACTTCCGTATGGAAATGCTTGTAGGCGGCGAGGTCGGCGACCTCGACACGTAACAGGTATTCGACCGTGCCCGTCACATTGTGGCACTCGCGGACTTCCGGGGCTTTGTGCATGGCTTTCTCGAAGGCCGCCTGATCCGTCTTAGTATGCCGGGACAGGCCGACCGTGACATAGGCCAGGAAGCCGCCGCCGGTTGCCGTCCGGTCGACCACGGCCCGGTACCCCTGGATAACGCCGCTGCGTTCCAGTTCCTGCACGCGGCGCAGGCAGGCCGATGGCGACAGGCCGACTTTCTCGGCCAGCTCCAGATTGCTGATCCGGCCATTTGCCTGAAGTTCGTGCAATATGTTTCGGTTGATGGCGTCGATATTGGTCATGGATTGTGAAATTAGTCTCCGGGCAGGTGAATATGCAAGCACATTGCGCCAATGCTCGCATAAAGTTGCGGGATGATGCCGTTTGAACTCCTCCTCGCACTTTTCGTTTTCGCCTTCATCGCCTCCATCACGCCGGGGCCGAACAATCTGATGCTGATGGCATCCGGCACGAATTTCGGCCTGAAGCGGACCTTGCCGCACATGGCCGGCGTGACCGTCGGCTTCACGCTGATGATCGTGCTGGTCGGCCTTGGACTGGCGAGGGTCTTCGATTTGTTTCCTGTGGCGCTCGTCGCCCTGAAAGGGGTGAGCGCGGCCTATCTTCTCTACCTTGCCTGGAAGATCGCCAATGCTGCGCCGCCGCCGGATTCGGCTTTGGATGCCTCCGCCGGCAAGCCCTTCAGCTTCCTGCAGGCGGCGGCGTTCCAATGGGTCAATCCGAAGGCCTGGGCCATGGCCCTGACGGCGATCAGCGCCTACACGCTGCCCGGGCATCCCTTCATCAGCCTGGCGATCATGGCAGGCGTGTTTGCCGGGATCAGCCTGCTGAGCACCTCGACCTGGGCAGTCATGGGCACGCAGGTGCGGCGGTTCCTGCACAGCCCTTTGCGTCTGCGCGTCTTCAACGTCACGGCGTCGCTGTTGCTGGTCGCCACCCTGTGGCCGATCCTGACATCAGGCGACCTTGCCGTGCACTGACCGCATCAGTCCGGGCGGAACCGGACGGCATGTGAGGCGTTTGTTCCTGGAATAACAAAAAACCGGGAGCGCAAGTCTTGTCGTCTTTTTCTCTGTATCTGATCGGCTTCGTGATCTTTATCGCGGGGCTCGCCTATGGGGCCTTCCTGCTCGGGATCGAACCGAGCTGGATTGCCGTCGGCGCGTTTACGCTGTTTGGCCTCGGCATGGTGATCGGCGTCGGCAAGACGCGCCGGCGCGATGAGTCGCCCGCCAACGATTAGAACTTTCCGGATGGGGCGCCGCGGTCAAAGGCAGGGCCGCTGGCGCTTCAGGCGGGCAGGGGCTGGGAGAGGCGCGACGCATCGGCAAGGACTGATGCCCACGCAGCCTCCATCAACGGCGACCAGTCACTGCCCGCCACTTCTTTCGTCACATCCCGGATGATGTCGAAGAACACCTCGAACATGCCGGCCGGTACGTCATACGTGTCGTGATTGACGCGTTCCGACCGGATCACCGTCTCCGCCATCGTGCCGGGCCCTTCGGCGAGGTCCATCAGGCACTCGAACGCCTGAGACAGCATCGAGCCGCGCACCCCGCCATCCGTATCCATCAGGAACAGGTCTTCCAGCTCCGGATAGGCCGCGAAGAGCCGTGCATAGACGAGGCCCGTCACGTCCCCGGCCCGCTCAGAGAGCAGGGTGAGGCTGTCTGTGAGGAGATCAGTCTGTGCCATTCTTCCGCTCCTCCAGCAGTGCTTCGGCCCGGGCGAGGCTTTGTGAAGCGATCTCATGGTAGTAGGGAGCCCTTTCAGCTGTCCACTCTTCCAGTGCTAGCATGTACGCTTCTTTGGCCTGTTCTAGGGCGTCTTCATCGCCGCGCGCGCCGAGGGTCCAGAGCGCATTGCCGAGATTGTTCTGGGTCGCGGCCCAGTCCAGCGGGACGCGCTCGCGTGTGTGCTCCTTGAAGGCGTCGCGAAAGGCAGTGATGGCCTCACCGAGGGCGTCGTCATCGCCGCGCTCGCCGAGAGTCGTGAGCGCATTGCCGAGATTGTTCTGGGTCGTGGCCCAGTCCAGCGGGACGCGCTCGCGTGTGCCCTCCTTGAGGGCTTCGCGATAGGCAGCGATGGCGTCACGAAGGGCGTCGTCATCGCCGCGCGCGTCAAGGGCTTGGAGCGCATTGCCGAGATTGTTCTGGGTCGCGGCCCAGTCCAGCGGGACGCGCTCGCGTGTGCGTTCCTTGAGAGCTTCGCGATAGGCGACGATGGCGTCATGGAGGGCGACGTCATCGCCGCGCTTGCCGAAAGCCAGGAGCGCATTGCCGAGATTGTTCTGGGTCGCGGCCCAGTCCAGCGGGACGCGCTCGCGTGTGCGTTCCTTGAGAGCTTCGCGATAGGCGACGATGGCGTCATGGAGGGCGACGTCATCGCCGCGCTTGCCGAAAGCCAGGAGCGCATTGCCGAGATTGTTCTGGGTCGCGGCCCAGTCCAGCGGGACGCGCTCGCGTGTGCGTTCCTTGAGAGCTTCGCGATAGGCGACGATGGCGTCATGGAGGGCGACGTCATCGCCGCGCTTGCCGAAAGCCAGGAGCGCATTGCCGAGATTGTTCTGGGTCGCGGCCCAGTCCAGCGGGACGCGCTCGCGTGTGCGTTCCTTGAGAGCTTCGCGATAGGCGGCGATGGCGTCACGAAGGGCGTCGTCGTCGCCGCGCTTGCCGAGGGTAAAGAGCGCGGCGCCGAGATTGTTTTGAGTCATGGCCCAGTCCAGTGGGACGCGCTCGCGTGTGCGCTCCTTGAGGGCGTCACGAAAGGCAGTGATGGCCTCACCGAGGGCGTCGTCATCGCCGCGCTCGCCGAGGGTCCATAGCGCACTGCCGAGATTGTTCTGGGTCGTGGCCCAGTCCAGCGGGACGCGCTCGCGTGTGCGCTCCTTTAGTGCTTCGCGATAGGCGGCAACCGATTGCAGGAGAAGCTGCGGTTCCGGATCGAACTGGCCACGTTCGCAAAGCACGCGGCCCTGATTGTGTTTCAGGCGCGCCCAGTCCAGCGGATCGAGACTTTGAACCCTGCTGGCGGCTTTCGCATAATGTTCCGCGGCTTCGACATATTTGCCGGATGAGCGGGCAAGGTCCCCCCGCTGTTCCCGGCTTCGCGCGGCGCGGGTGAGCCGCATTTCGCCTGCCTCCACATCGCGCTGTTCTGCCTCTGCCAGCAAGGCATCTGCCGTCTCGAAATCCGCCGCGTCAATCGCGTCGCCCGCACGCCGCAGGAGATTGGCGATCTCGGGTTCGTCATTGGTCAGCGTTTTTAGGCGCGCTTCCAGTTCAGCGAGCCGTTCCGCACTTTCCCGGAGCTTTGTCTCCCACATCTCCTCCGGAACATTTTCGTGTCCGAAGCTGGCGAGGATCGCGCGGGTCTGATTAGGGGTGAGGCCGCTGTCCTGACCGATTTTGGCCAGCTCTTGGCGGATCAGGCTGCGGGTGGCTTCACCGTCTTCCCGCACAGTTTCTCGAATGACGGCTCCTTCAGCCCGTGTCGCGCGCTGGGCCTCAATGCCGTCTTGCAGTATCTTGCCCTGTGCGGCGACAGCGTCATCTTCAGACTGGACCCGGGGTTGTGTCAGGGTTGAGAAGAGAGTTAGCCCGAAACTGACAATGCCGATTCCGGTTGAGACGCCTATACTGATGCCCGCGTCTTCACTGGCCATGTAGGTCAGCACACCGGCTGCTACGGTTACCAGACCGCTGAGCGTCACTGCGGAAACGGTCTTCATTCCGGACGTCCCTCCATCCGGGGAGAGAATGCGAGGGTGCCAGCCTTATGGCAACCCTCGCTTGAATGCGGCCTACTCCTCCGCCGCATCCTTTTTCTTCGCCGGATCATATTTCGCGAACCAGCCCATGATGTTGTCGGTCTTGGCGATCAGGCGGGAGGGGCGCGAGGCGATATAGTGCGGCGAGCCCGGCACGCGGACATAGACCGTGTCCACACCATTCATTTTCAGCGCAGTGTAGAACTGTTCGGCTTCCCAGGCCGGCGTGCGGTAGTCTTCCTCACCGACCATGATCATGGTCGGTGTTGTCACCTTGTCGACATAGCGGATCGGCGAGAATTTCAGGAAGGCTTCCGGATCAGACCATGGGTCGGCGCGGATCCAGTGGCGGCGCACGAACTGGGAGATGTCGCCGGCCAATGCCATCGTCATCCAGTTGATCACCGGCTTGATGGAGGCGGCCGCGGCGAAGCGGTCGGTCTTGGTCACGGTCCAGGCTGTCAGGATGCCGCCGCCGGACCCGCCGGTGATGAACAGGCGATCCTCATCGACATAATCCTTCGCGACCAGGTCATCGACGACGCTCATCAGGTCGTCATAGTCATTGCCGGGATAGGCGAGGTCGATCAGCTGGGCGAACTCTTCCCCATAGCCGGTCGAGCCGCGCGGATTGCTCCACACGGTGACATAGCCTTCGGCGGCATAGCGCTGGATCTCGCTGCCGAAGAAGGGCGAGTACATCGCATATGGCCCGCCATGGATTTCCAGGATCATCGGGAAGCTGCCATCGGGTTTGAAGTCCGGCGGCAGGGCGACCCAGGCCTCGATCTCGCGGCCATCGGCGCTGGAGGCGACGTGGAGTTCCTCCACGGTTGCCATATCGAGGAAGGGGAGGACATCGGCGTTGAGTTCGGTCAGCACCTTGTTGTCCTTGCCATTGGCACCGATCGTGGCGACCTCGGCCGGGCGGTCGGAGAAACCGGCCGTGTAGGCGATCACCGGCCGGCGGCCTTCGCTGACGGAGAAGCTGCCATCGGCATAGGGGCGCCCAATGGACGCGCCGCCGACATTGGTGACGACTTCGCTGACCTTGCCGTTGAGGTCGACATTATAGACGCTCAGCACGCCATGGTCTTCGCACAGGGCCAGCAGGCTCTTGCCGTTCGGGGCCCAGGCGATGCTGCCGAATTCCAGCGGGAAGTCCGCGGCGAGTTCCCGCACATTTCCGCCATCGGCATCCATCAGGTAGAGATTGGCCTGCTCATAGGCCTTCAGGTGATCGTCATAGCCGCGGAAGGCGATGGTCTTGCCGTCCGGCGAGACGACCGGGCCGATGTCCGGCCCATCGCGGCTGGTCAGGGGGCTGATCGAATTGTCGGCGAGTTCAACCGTATAGATTTCGCTCTCGACCGGGTCCATGTCCCGGTCTTCGGCCAGATTGCCGGTGACCAGCAGCGTGTCATTGTCGAGCCATTGCGGCCCGCCGAGATCGGCCTCTTCAAAGGTCACCTGGCGCGGGGTGCCGCCATCGACGGTCAGCACGAACACCTGCTCGGCCCCATCCTTGAGATAGCCAGCACCGTCGAACCGGAAGGTGAGGTCGTTGATCACCTTCACGCCCTCATTCCACTTGGCGCCTTCGGGCGGGGAGAGGGGCTTGGCGAAGCTCGGTGTCTCGCCCTTCACGAACATGGAGAAGGCGACCTGTTTGCCGTCCGGCGACCAGACGGCCTGGCTCGGGCCCTCCTCGGTGAACTGGGCCAGCGAGAAGCTGCGGCCGCTGTCGAGATAGAGAAGGCGCATCTCCGGGCCTTCGCCGTTCGACGACATATAGATGATGCGCGAACCATCCGGCGACCAGCGCGGGCGGGCGGCGGCGACATCGGTCACCAGGGGACGGTGCGCGCCGCTCTCAAGGTCGATGGACCAGAGGTGCCCCGTGTCGCGGTCGGTCATCTTGTCCATGGAATGGCGCACATAGACCACGGTCTTTCCATCCGGGGAGACCTGCGGGTCGGTTGCGTATTCCATGTCGAAGACGCGCTCGGCGGTGAAGCGTTTCGATGGGGCGTCGTCATCCTTCGCCAAAGCCGGCGTTGCACTCAGCAATGCGGCCACCGCGGCCATCGCAAGCAGTTTCTGTCTCATTGAGAAACCCTCCCATTTTTAAACAAGAAAGGTCATGGCTAGCATGTGGCTGATGCGGAGAACAGCATTTGATGGTCCGTTATCGTCCGGCCTGGTCCGGTATGCGCATGGCATGGACTCACTCTGGCTCTTGCGTCCGGGGCGGCCTCTGCGCATATAGCCCCCGGGAGGCAGGTGGCGGACGGGCCGCTCGCCAACCGGGTCAGGCCGGGAACGGAGCAGCCCCAACGAGTTTTCCGCCCGGGTCGCTCGCCTGTCTCCTTCTTCCTTCTCCATATCCAATAAATGAACATGGCTTTCCGACCCGCCTGCCGCGGGGCAGGGCGACTCATCCGGCTCGCCTCATCAGGGAATCGGCGTGTTCAGGAATCGTTTTCTGCGTGTGTTCGCCAGCAGGCACCTACTAGGGATAGTGAGCAGGCCGGTTTTCCCGCTTTTCCGCTGAACAGGGCATGCCCGATTTTTCGGCGGCCACCCGGTCCGACGGTCTGCTTTCACCTGTGATTTCCACAGGCCAGAAGGCCCGTGGCACTTGAGTTTTCAGGCTTCCGGTTAGACTTTGTTAACCAGATTTCCACGGCGAATGTGAAGGTTTGCGGACAAACCACGTTGACCGAGTGTTAACCTTCGGACACTATATGTAGTGTCAGGAACGACGGAGAGCGCCACATGTTGGCGCTTGGGGCTGAAGTTCCTATATTTTCAATAGATCCGGAGGGCTGCCGCATGTCTGCAACCAACGCCAACGCTGTGACTGAAAACGCGACCCGCAAGGGAAAGCCGAAGTCGGGTGCAGATGCGCAGTTGCGGGTGGTCTCGACGATTGAGGTCGTCACCGATTCCAGCCGCGATGCCAACATCACCGAATTCGGCAAGAAAACGCTGGAAGACCGCTATCTGCTGCCAGGCGAGTCCTATCAGGACATGTTCGCACGGGTCTCCAAAGCCTTCGCCGACGATCAGGCCCACGCCCAGCGCCTTTATGACTATATGTCGAAACTCTGGTTCATGCCGGCGACGCCTGTTCTGTCGAATGGTGGCGCGGACCGTGGCCTGCCGATCTCCTGCTTCCTCAACCAGGTTGGCGACTCGCTCGACGACATCGTCGGCACCTGGACAGAGAATGTCTGGCTCGCGTCCAATGGCGGCGGCATCGGCACCTATTGGGGCAATGTCCGCTCCATCGGTGAGAAAGTCGGCCAGAACGGACAGACCTCCGGCATCATCCCGTTCATCCGCGTGATGGACTCGCTGACGCTGGCGATCTCGCAGGGTTCCCTGCGCCGCGGCTCGGCTGCCTGCTATCTCGACATCCACCACCCGGAAATCGAAGAGTTCCTGGAAATCCGCAAGGCGTCGGGCGACTTCAACCGCAAGTCCCTGAACCTGCACCACGGTCTCAACATCACCGACGCCTTCATGGAAGCCGTCCGCAATGATGAAGAGTTCGGCCTGATCTCGCCGAAGACCAACGAAGTTCTGAAGAAGGTCAATGCCCGCAAGCTGTGGCAGAAGATCCTCGAGCTGCGCATGCAGACCGGCGAGCCCTACCTGCTGTTCACCGACACGGTGAACAATTCCATGCCGGCGCACCAGCGCAAGCTGGGCCTCAAGGTCACGCAGTCGAACCTCTGCTCGGAAATCACCCTGCCGACCGGTGTCGATCACCGCGGGGAAGACCGGACGGCCGTTTGCTGCCTCTCTTCGGTGAATGCCGAGAAGTATCTGGAATGGTCCAAGGACGAGAACTTCCTGGAAGACATTTTCCGCTTCCTCGACAATGTTCTGGAAGACTTCATCGAGCGCGCGCCGTCCGAAATGGAGCGTGCGGTCTATTCCGCCAAGCGCGAACGGTCCGTTGGCCTCGGCGTGATGGGCTTCCACTCCTTCCTTCAGAAAATGAATGTCTCCATGGAAAGCGCCATGGCGAAGGTCTGGAACGAGAAGATCTTCAAGGACGTGCGCAAGGGCGCCGATGCGGCATCGGTGAAGCTCGCGAAAGAGCGCGGGCCCTGCGAAGACGCACGCGACGCCGGCATGATGGCGCGTTTCAGCCACAAGATGGCCGTTGCGCCGACCGCGTCGATCTCGATCATCTGTGGCGGCACCTCGGCCGGCATCGAGCCGATCCCGGCCAACGTCTACACCCACAAGACCCTGTCGGGCTCCTTCACGGTGAAGAACCCGCAGCTTGAAACCCTGCTGGAAAGCAAGGGCCTGAATACGCCGGAAACCTGGGCATCGATCCTGGAACATGAAGGCTCGGTCCAGCATCTGGAAGCCCTCGACGAGCATGAGCGCGACGTGTTCAAGACGGCCTTCGAACTTGACCAGCGCTGGATTGTGGAACTGGCGGCCGACCGTACGCCCTACATCTGCCAGTCGCAGTCGCTGAACCTGTTCCTGCCGGGTGACATCGCCAAATGGGACCTGCACATGCTGCATTGGACGGCCTGGGAGAAGGGGCTCAAGTCACTCTATTACTGCCGCTCGAAGTCGGTCCAGCGGGCCGCCTTCGCGGGCTCCGAAAAGGCGGAAGCCGGGCAGATGGAGACACCGAACACCGATTATGACGAGTGTCTCGCCTGCCAGTAGGCGTCATCTGGAAGTTGTATATTGATCGCGTGCGGCGGGAACCGGGATAAGGTTCTCGCCGTTTGCGTGTGTCAAAAGCGGGCGGACATG
This sequence comes from Hyphomonas adhaerens MHS-3, assembly GCF_000685235.1. Taxonomy (NCBI): domain Bacteria; kingdom Pseudomonadati; phylum Pseudomonadota; class Alphaproteobacteria; order Hyphomonadales; family Hyphomonadaceae; genus Hyphomonas; species Hyphomonas adhaerens. The sequence continues at coordinate 116,706 of NZ_ARYH01000001.1, read as the reverse complement.
CACGATTTCGCGTCAGGATGGCGCATTACATTTCGTTCACGCGTTTGGATTGCGTGCGCTTATTCTAAATTTTTCAATAGGTTAATTCTGGAATTTGACCATTTGGCGCAAGATTTGCGCGAAAATACCTCAAAAAAACCGGAGTCTGGAACAGACTCTACAGAAAAGCGTTGGAGTAATCGGAATTAATCTTTTTTGAGTGGAAAGTGGTTTGAGGCGCCCGTGTCCTTCATGCTACATTAAATGAACGATGGCCTAATTCCCGTTAACGGTTTTATCCGGGGGAAGCAGCCATGAGAGGTGTGGGTCGAATGGTAATGGCAATTTCCAGTGCAGTATTGACGATGGCCTGCCAGGGATGCGTGGCCGTCTCTCCGCACGATCAGGTGCGGATCGAACCGGCTGTGCCGCCCACGGTCGGCATGATGATGGCCGCACCCGACACCCAATCAGATGCGTCGCCGATTGCGACCGACCGCGCCGCGATTTCCGTTCATGTCGTCGATGGTCTGCCGAGCCGGTTCACCGGCACGCCGCTTGGCCTTGGCAGCGAGATCGCGACCGTTGCATTTGCCGGCACGCCTGCTGACTTTTCGTCAGGCTCGCTTGCCGCACCGTCGCTGGACAAACCTGAACTGGGCTGGTCCGGTTCCGGCGCCCTGACGGCCGTGACCGCTGAACGGTCTGCGGCGAAGGCGCTGAATCCGGCCCTGGCCAAGGTCGAGAAAGATATCGCTGCTGAAGTCGCGTTCTCGGCTCCGAAAGAGATGACCGGTCTCAAGTTCGATGTCGGGGTCGCCCCGCGTATCGCGGTGCGCGAAGATGGCGAGGTTCTGACCCAGCGCTTCGGTGGTGAGGTCCGTATCGGTCAGGACTTCGATCTACTGGATTCGAATGGCCAGCCTCAGGGCTGGTACCTGTTCGCCGGTGCCGATGGCGAGGCCCTGGTCTGGGATGCAGACCGGAACGGGTTTACTCCGCAATTGAACAATATGTCCCTGACGGATCAGGTGACCGTCGGTGACCTTCAGGCGGGGGTCTCGATCCAGCGCGGCGGCGGCCAGCTATCGCTGTCCTATATCCGCCGCGAAGTGAAGTATCGCGACCGGAATGGTGGCTTCAGCGAGAATGAAGATTTCGCAGGAGTTAGTTTCACGATGCGCCGTTAGGTGCTATCGCTCGGGGCATGAAACTGACCCGATTTGGAACATGGACTGGGACAGGGGCCGCGCGGATAGCAGCGGCCCTTTTCATTGGCGCGGCTTGCGGGCTGGCCCCTCCGGCGTCTGCGGACGATCAGGCGCCAACCGGTCCGGTCGCGCCGAGAAAACCCGGTGTCTGGTCGCTCACGTCGGAAAACGACATGTTTGGCTCCGGCACAGACCGGAACTATTCCAATGGCGTGCGTCTCGAACATGTGTCAGCCGCCGACAAGGTGCATCCCGGCCTGAAATGGGTCGCGGCCCGTCTGCCCTGGCTTGAGGTGGAACGGACCGATTTGCGGCAGGGTTTCGGCTTGTCGCACGCCATCTTCACGCCGGAAGACATTACCCTGACAAATCCGAATCCGCAGGACCGGCCCTATGCCGGCTGGCTCTCCTTTTCCTCGACAGTCATTGCCACCGACATCGAGAAGGGCGTGCAGGATACGCTGCAGGTCAATCTCGGCATTGTCGGCCCGTCCGCGGGAGGGGAGTTCGTCCAGAACAACTGGCACAAGATGCTGGGTATTCCGGGGGCTCAGGGCTGGGACCACCAGTTGAAAGATGAACCAGGTGTGGAGATCATCGCCCAGCGTCTGCAACGGCTGAACAAGGTCGACCTGCTGCTTGGGCTGGAGGCGGATTTTGGCGGCCATGCCGGTTTCGCCCTCGGCAACGTCCGCACCTATGCCAACACAGGCCTGACGGCGCGGATCGGATGGGATCTCGATTCCGGTTTCGGCCCGCCGCGTATCCGCCCGGCACTGGCCGGAGCAGGGGAGTTCATTCCCGGTACCAATGAAAATCCGTGGGGCGGATATGCCTTTGTCGGTGTCGATGGGCGCGCCGTCGCGCGGGACATGTTCCTGGATGGCAATCTGTGGCGCGACTCGGCGCGGATTGAAGACCGCCGCGCGCTGGTGGGCGACCTACAGGCGGGCGTTGTGGTTCACTATCGTGATGTGCAGGTCGCCTTCACCTGGGTGAACCGGACGGAACAGTTCGCTTATCAGGATGGCCCCCAGCGATTCGGGGCGGTTTCGATTTCGGTCGCCCACTAGGGCCGCGCGGCACCAGGGATTGCGTTGGTTTCCGGCACAGGGCAGACCGGCGCATTTATACATACCGATAGTATGGAGATGCGTCATTTGGCGCGATGGGTGCCAGTAAATACTAGGCATTCATTGGGGTATACTATACATACCGGTTCTATGACTGCGGGGCCGGATCGCTGAGATTCCTTGCCTGTCCAACAGGCCCGGCGCAGACTGCAGGGATAAAATCCGGGAGGAACCCCATGAGACATGCCGCGCTCGCACTTGCTGCGCTGATCAGCCTTGCCGCCTGTTCCGAACAGGCAGCGGAAACCCCGAAAGCCGATGCAGCCCCGCCTGCCGGTGTCGCCACCGACGCCACCAAAGCAGCGAATACGGCGTTGGCAGAGCGCCTCCCGCTGGACCAGCCCGGTGACTTCGAAGATGCCGATCACGGCCTGCTCGCCCAGATTCAGGAAGACATTGTCGACGAGACCGGCAAGGTCGTCTGGGCCGTTCATGCGCAGGATTTCATCACAGGCGCGGCACCGGCCACGGTGAACCCGTCGCTGTGGCGCCAGCAGCAGCTGCTCGCAAAGCATGGCCTGTTCGAGGTCAAGGACGGGCTCTACCAGGTGCGTGGCTACGACTTGGCGGTCATGTCCGTCATCCGGGGGGAGACCGGCTGGATCATCGTCGACCCGCTGACCAGCAAGGAAACCGCAGCGGCCGCCCTCAAGCTGGTCAATGACACGCTGGGCGAGCGCCCGGTCAGCGGCGTCATCTACACCCATTCCCATGCCGACCATTTCGCCGGTGCCCGGGGCGTCATTTCAGAAGATGACATCGCCAATGGCGTGCCGGTGCTCGCCCCGATCGGATTCACCGAAAACGCCATCGCGGAAAACCTGCTTGCCGGCAACTACATGTCGCGCCGGGCGATCCTCATGTTCGGTGGCACACTCCCGAACGATGCCGCCGGGCAGGTTGGCACCGGTCTGGGGCCGGCCCTGTCGCGGGGTACAGCCGGTTTCATTCCGCCGACGGAAGAGATTTCCGGCCGCGGCACGCAGCGCACGATCGATGGCGTCAAATTCGAATTCATCGATGCGGCCGGCACAGAAGCGCCCGCAGAATTCATGTTCTACCTGCCGGACTTCCGCGCCCTCTGCACGGCTGAGGTCGCCACGGCGACGTTCCACAACGGCCTCACCCTGCGCGGTGCGAAGGTGCGGGACTTCCTCGAATGGAGCCGCGTGCTGGATTATGTGCTGGTCAATTATGCGGACAAGTCCGACCTGTCCTTCGCCTCGCACCACTGGCCGACCTTCGGCACGGAGAATGTGCAGGACTATCTGCGCGGACAGCGCGACGTCTACCGCTATACCCACGACCAGACGGTACGCCGGGCGAACCAAGGGCAGACCCAGTTTGAAGTCGCGGAGGACATTCCGGAACCGGACGTTCAGGAAACCCATTTCGATACGCGCGGCTATTACGGCACGCTGAACCACAACGCCAAGGCGGTCTACCAGTACTATTTCGGCTGGTGGGATGGCGTGCCTGCCACCTACAATGCCTGGCCGATGGGAGAGCGTTCGAAGCGCATGGTGGCACTGGCCGGCGGGGAAGACGCGGCCCTGGTCGCAGGTGAGGACGCTTTCAACGAAGGCGACTATCGCTGGGCCGCAGAAGTGTTCAACGCGGTTGTTTTCACCAATCCGGAAAACAAGCTTGCCCGTGACTGGCTGGCTTCCACCTACGAACAGATGGGCTTTCAGGCCGAGTCCGGCGCCTGGCGTGACTATTACCTGACCGGCGCGGCCGAGCTGCGCCGCGGCCTGCCTCTCGATCAGGCGATCCGCCTCGGCAATCTCGACTTCCTGAAGGGCGTGCCGACGGTGGAACTGTTCAATGCGCTGGCCGTGCGCTACGCGCCTGAGAAGCTGACGCGCGATCCGTTCACGCTGAACTTCGTTTTCCCGGATACGGAAGAGACACTCATGCTGGACGTTGGCACCCGCACGGCCTTCCCGCGTCCGGGCTCTGCGTCCGGATCGCCGGCGGCAACGCTGACGATTTCCCGGGCTGCCTTCAATGACCTGATTCTCCAGACACGGAGCTTCCAGGACATTGCCAAGGCAGGGGAAGCGAAAGTGGAGGGTGACCCGAGTGCGCTGCTCGCCTGGTTCAGCGCGCTGGAAACCCCGCCCTTCTGGTTCAACGTCGTCGAACCATAAGACATACCGCCGGCCTGTAATGGGACTGATGACGTCTCATTGCGGGCCGGAACGGCTTATCCCATATTGAGGGGCCGTTCCCCGTCATTCTGGCCGGGCTCGTAAAAGGCACTGGCCGAGATGGTCTTCGACTTTTCCTTGATTTCTCCGGAACTCCTGCAGGCTTTCTTCGCCGTTGTGGCGATCGATCTTGTGCTGGCGGGCGACAATGCCGTTGTCATTGGCCTCGCGGCGGCGGGGCTGGAAAAGCAGCAACGTGCCAAGGCCATCCTGATCGGGATTATCTTCGCCACCGTCCTGCGCATCGCGTTCGCCCTCGTTGCGGCGGAACTGCTGCTGATCATCGGTCTCCTGTTTGCAGGCGGTGTGTTGCTGCTCTGGGTCGCGTGGAAGATGTGGCGGGAACTTCGGGAAGAGGCGCAACACAATGCCGAAGAGGCGCTGGCGGGCGCAGACCTGAACGCCGACGGTACAGTCGCAGGGCAGAAGTCCGGCAAGACGCTGCGTCAGGCCGTGACGCAGATCATCATCGCGGATGTGTCCATGTCGATCGACAATGTGCTCGGTGTCGCGGGCGCGGCGCGGGAACACCCGGTCGTGCTGGTCTTTGGCCTTGCGCTGTCGATCCTTCTGATGGGCATTGCATCCACCTTCATCGCCAAAGTGCTGACCCGTCATCGCTGGATCGCCTTTGCAGGCCTCGCCATCATTCTCTATGTGGCGCTGCACATGATCTGGGAAGGCGGCCACGAATTGTGTGCCGACGGCTTGCCGCTCCTCGGCCTCGACACACCATCAGCCTGCCGCTAGCCAGGCAGGTGAGGCATGGCGCGTAGAGAGAAAGCGCGCCCTGATGAGGATCGCATCCAGCGAACCGGCAGTTACTTCATCTGGCTGCGGAAGAAGTCCACGATCATCGGGGCGAACTTGTCGCCGTCAGTGCCAAGCTTCTTGTTGAGGCTTTTGTGGGAGCGCTTCTTGGCCAGCACGGCCTTGGCGTCATAGCCATGGTCACGCAGCGTCTCGGCCAGTTCCTTGGCGCGGCTCGGGGACACCGGCCGGTCCACATAAAAAAGCCGCATGGGCGGAATGCGCCGGCCGTCCATCACATGCAGGGTCGGGGAGGCGGCACGCCAGACCGATTCCTTGCCGCCAAAGGCGGGCCGGTAGAATCGCGGCAGCTCCCCCCGCTTCTTGCCCGTGCGCACCAGGTTGTAAGAGGCCCCGTCCAGCGCCACCGTGCCTTTGATCACGCCCAGGTTCAGGCCTTCGGCACGCAGGTATTGCGGGTCGATCGAGACCATCGTCACGGAATGGGCGCCGGAGGAATGCCCCATCAGGAAGATCGAATCCGGATCGCCGCCATAAGTGTCGGCGTTGCGGTAGAGGTAGGAGATGGCGCTTGCGAGGTCCTGAACCGGGGCCGGGAAGGGATGGTCGGGGGCCAGGCGGTAATTGATCGAGACGAAGATGAAGCCTTCATCGGTGAAGAAGTCTGCCTGTTTCGGCCCGATGGCGTTCTGCTTGTTGCCAAAGGTCCACGCGCCGCCATGCACCATGATGATGATCGGCGTGTCTTCCGCCTCGTCCGGGGCGTAGATGTCCATGATGAAGTTGCCATCGCTGACCGCCGGCATGTGGTTGTAGACCACATCGCGATACACCTTGGCCGAGGCTGGCCCTGATACGGCCATCCAGGCAAACAAGCACAGAAACGCGGTAAAAATGAAACGCATGACGGATACCTTCCATACAAGACGCCGGTATGGAACGCCATGTGTCAGCATTTCCGGTGAATCTTGATGCAACGTAATGTCTTTCCTTGGAGAGTACAGGCCCGGTCCGATAGGATGGAAATGTGACGGCACCGGGGCCGATGAGTCGCGATAAGGGGAAATCTGCATGCACGATGGAAGCCATGAAATCCTCATCAAGGATGCGCTGGTCTTCCTGATCGCTGCGGGCCTTGTCGTCCCGGCGCTGCGGATGCTGAAATTGCCGGCGGTTGTCGGCTTCATTCTGGCCGGCGTAGCCCTGGGGCCGTGGGGCCTTGGCTCCTTTTCTGACACCTGGGCGCCGCTTGGCATGTTTACCATTGCCGAGCCCGAAGCCGCTGCGCCGTTCGCCGAACTGGGCGTGCTGTTCCTCCTGTTCCTGCTGGGGCTGGAGCTGTCGGTGGAGCAGCTCTGGTCGCTGCGGCGGATCGTGTTCGGCGCGGGCATCGTGCAGGCCGCCGCCAGTGCGATCCTGCTGGCGGTCCTGGCGACTGTTTTCGACTTCGACCTGACCGCTGCGATCGTGGTCGGGCTGGCGCTTGCGCTGTCTTCCACCGCCGTCGTGATGCAGTTGATGACGGCCAATCACCAGGCCTCGGCACCTGTCGGGCGCACGGCGCTGGGGGTTCTGCTTTTCCAGGACATTCTGGTTGCGCCAATCCTCATCTTTGTCGGGTTTGCCTCGACGGACGCCGGGGGGAACCTTGGCACTGTCCTTCTGGAGGCCGCCGTACAGGGCGTTCTGGCGGTGGGGATCCTGCTGCTGGTGGGCCGTTTCCTTCTGCGCCGCCTGTTCCAGATGGCGGCAGATGCCGGCGGGCGGGATTTCCTGATGGCCATTACGCTGCTCACCGTGGTCGGCGCAGCGGTGCTGACGGCCAGCGCGGGCCTGTCCATCGCGCTCGGCGCGTTCCTGGCTGGCCTGATGCTGGGCGAGACGGAATTCAAGCACCAGACGGAAGTGGACCTCGACCCGTTCAAGGGCCTGCTGCTGGGCCTCTTCTTCATGACGGTTGGCCTCGGGCTGGACCTTGGCGTCATCGCGCAGCAATGGCCGCTGGTGCTGGCGGGACTGATCTCCCTGCTGGTTGTGAAATATGCCATCGCGTGGGTCGCCGTCCGCATCTTCGGGCGCAGCCGGGAACTGGCCACGGAGACCGCCGGCCTGCTGGCCCCGGCGGGGGAGTTTGCCTTTGTCGTTCTGGCCGCCGGCGTGGCGGGCGGCGTGATCAGCGGCGATCAGGCGACGCTGGTTTCGGCTGTGGCGGGCCTGTCCATGTTGTTGATCCCGGTCACCTGGCGCGGGTCGCAATCCCTCATGCGCCGGATGCAGAACAAGGGGCAGGGCCATGCCACGACCCTGCCGGCCGAGAATGCAGAGCTGGAAAACCATGTCATCATCGCCGGGTTTGGCCGGGTGGGGCAGTCGGTGGCCCGCATTCTCGACGAGGAGAACACGCGGGTCGTGGCGCTGGACAGCCGGCCGGATACGGTGGCGCGCCTGCGCAAGCAGGGCTGGAGCGTCTATTTCGGTGATGGCGCGCGCAAGGAAATCCTCGACAAGGCCGGCCTGCCGGGTGCGGCCATGGTCGTGGTGACCATCGACGATCCGCAGGCCGCCGAGCATATCGTACGCGCCGTACGCCGGGGCCGTCCCGAAATTCCGATTCTCGCCCGCGCGCAGGATGCAGACCATTCCCGCAGCCTGTTCAAGGCCGGGGCCACACATGTCGTGCCGGATGCCATCGAGGCCGGTCTGCAGATGTCGGCCCGGGCGCTGGAACAGTTTGGCTACACGCCAGATACGGTCCGTTCGCTCATCGGTGCCGAGCGCGATGCCGAATACCGCAAGGCCACGCTGGAGCAGACCTGAGTTGTTTCGCCTCTTTCATCTACACCTTCTGGTGGTGTAGAGGTATGCGTTCTCGGATAGCGGGGTAGGCGAGCCATGACTTCATTCACGCAAAAAGCCGCGCCGCCAACTCCCGGATTTTCCGACCTCTTCACGCCGAAACTCATAACGGTGCTGCGTGAAGGCTATGATCTCGGCCGGTTGCGGGCCGATGCGATTGCCGGTCTCACAGTTGCCATCGTGGCCCTGCCATTATCCATCGCCATAGCCGTGGCATCAGGGGCAAGCCCGGCACAGGGCCTGATCACGGCGATCGTCGGCGGCTTTCTCGTTTCGCTTCTGGGCGGCAGCCGGTTCCAGATCGGCGGACCGGCGGGCGCCTTCATCGTTCTGGTCAACACGACCGCGGCGACCCATGGCATGGACGGGCTGATCCTGGCGGTGCTGATGTCCGGCATCCTGCTGGCACTCGCGGGCTGGTTGCGGCTGGGCACATTCGTGAAGTTCGTGCCGTACCCCGTGACGGTGGGCTTCACGGCAGGCATCGCCATCATCATCGGCTCCAGCCAGCTGAAGGATCTGTTCGGCCTGACCCTCTCCGGGACAGAGCCGGGGCCGTTCCTCGAAAAGCTGCCCGTCCTGGCCGCCGCTGCGCCGACGGCGGACTGGCACGCCTTCGCCATCGCGGCAGGCACCATGGCCGTGATCTTCACGCTGAAACGTTACCGGCCCGGCTGGCCGGGCATCCTGCTGGCGGTGGTGCTGGCGGCGCTGGTGACGGCCCTGGCAAAGCTCGACATCGCCACCATCGGCACACGCTTCGGGGCGATGCCTGCCGGCCTGCCCATGCCGCATGTTCCGGCGCTGTCCATGGCAAAGGTCATGGACGTGCTGCCGGCGGCGATCTCGTTCACCCTGCTGGGGGCCATCGAGTCGCTGCTCTCTGCCGTGGTGGCGGACGGGATGACCGGACGGCGCCACCGCTCGAACTGCGAACTGGTGGCGCAGGGCGCGGCCAATATCGGCTCGGCCCTGTTCGGCGGCATCTGTGTGACCGGCACGATTGCGCGGACGGCCACGAATGTGCGGGCAGGGGCGCATGGGCCGGTCTCCGGCATGCTGCACTCGGTCTTCCTGCTGGGCATGATGATCATCGCCGCCCCGCTGATCGCCTACATCCCGATGGCAGCGCTGGCAGGCGTGCTGGCGGTGGTTGCCTGGAACATGTTCGAGAAGCACGCCTTCTGGCGGCTGCTGAAGGCCTCGAAAGGGGACGCCGCTGTGCTGCTCGCCACCTTCGGCCTGACCGTGTTCCGCGACCTGACCGAAGCGATCATCGTCGGCTTCGCCCTCGGCGCGGCCCTGTTCATCCAGCGCATGTCGCAGGCCGCAACGGTGGACCTCGGCGCGCCGCTCGTCCGGCCGGACGAGGCCGACAATCTGCGGGATCGCGTGCCTTATGACGAGGCCACCAACACCCGCCGCGATGTGATCGTCTATCGCATCTCCGGCGCATTCTTCTTCGGCGCAGCGGCGACCATCGGCTCCGTGCTCGACCGGATCGGCGACCAGCACCGCGCCCTGATCGTGGATTTCTCGCAGGTGCCCTTCGTCGATTCGACCGCCGCCCACACGATCGAGGGTCTGGTCGAGGCGGCGGCCCGCCACAAGATTGCTGTCTGGATCACCGGCCTGAACCCAGCGACCGAAGCGGCCCTCAAGGCCCACCATGTCGGCCCGCCGGATGTCTTCGTGGAACCGGACATCAAGACCGCCCAGGCCAAGGCGCTGGCCATGCTGGATGAGAGGTAAGCGCTCTCCGCGATAGGCTAGTTCGGTATGCGCTTGGCCTCGGCCGCGAACGGGCTCAGCCCCAGCCAGGTCTGCATTCGCTCGGCAAGATCTGCATCGCCGTCGAGATGGAGCCAGCCGTTTTTCTGCTCTGCCTTGACCGTCGACAGGCCCATCCAGATGGCCGTCATTGGGCGCAGGTGCGTTGTCACATAAAGGTCGATCTCGAAGCCCGGATCGACCGAGCACAAGTCGACCTCGCCGTCCGGTTCGACGATCAGCCACCAGTATTTCTGGGAGGCCGGCAGGTCCGAATAGATGAACTGGACCACGCTGCGCGCGTTCGGCAGAGGAGAGGTGTTGAGACTGCGGCGCATGTCCCACATCAGCAGTGACGGATCGAGGTTTTCGAGTGACAGGTCGGCATCGACCCAGCGCTGCCCCCAGATGCCGAATGTCTCGATCACCGGGCGCAGGTCTCTGCCGGGCTCGGTCAGCCGGTATTCGTTTGCGCCGTCTCCGTCCCGCTGAACCTGTTCGACGATTCCGGCTGCTTCCAGTTCCTTTAGGCGGCGGGAGAGCAGGGCTGGCGACATGCGCGGTACGCCCCGGCGAAGCTCGTTGAAGCGGGTCGATCCTGCCAGCAATTCGCGCAACAGGACCATCGTCCACCGCGTACACAGAATTTCGGCTGCCATCGCGACGGGACAGAATTGCTTGTAGCTGGCGGTCATACCGGCCCTGTATGGGCGATTTCGGTCCTTTTAGATACACTTATTGAACTGGACGCTTCGATCCCGGCAGCACAGGCATGGTCCACCGGGCAGCCAGGGCTGGCTGGTTTTGATCGAAACCTGCTCATTAGGAGGAGCGTCATGTCTGCAACTTTGTTCGAACGCCTTGGGGGTGAGGCGGGGATCACCCAGCTCGCCAGCGACCTGCTGGATACCCACCTTAAGAACCCCGTGATCGCGCGCCGCTATGTCGATAGCGACATTCCGAAAGCCAAGCAGGGAGCGGCGGAGTTTTTCACCACGGGGACCGGCGGGCCGAATGTCTATACCGGCAAGGACATGGTCGGTACGCACCGCGGCATGAATATCTCGAATGACGAGTTCGTCGCCGTTCTGGACGACGTGCTCATCGCGCTCGACAAGAATGGCGTCGGCCAGCGCGAGAAGGAGGAAGTCCTGTTCGTCTTCTTCAGTATGAAAAATGAGGTCGTGGGGCAGTAGCAACCGGGCCCGTGCTTCGCCGTCGCTCAGCATGAAGGCCTAGCCCGCGCGTGCGCCGAGGGGAAAACCAGCCACCTCGTCAATGCGTCCATCCGGCTGCATGGCGACCACCGTTAAACCGGTGATCCTGCCTGACACGTCTATCCCGGAGGCATTCAGCGCGTCGCAAATCGGCCGGGCCGGGCCAACACGCTCGAACCTGCCGACCGTGATGTGCGGATTGTACGGAATATCCAGCCGCAGGAGGGGTGCGAAGAGGCCCGTGTGCAGCGCAGCCCTGAGATCCAGAAGTTCGCTGTGGCCCGCGTCAGGCACCAGAAAGGCATAGCCGGTGTCGTTCTGATGGTCCGTCCCGACCTCGGCCCTGCGGCAGGCAAACGGGAAGGGGGGTGCCGCGCCCGCGACCTCGCCCACATGAGCGAAGTAGGCTTCCTGATCGATGGAGGTGTCACCAAAGACGAGCGTGAAGTGCGGACCAACCCGGTCGGCGAACTCCCGGTCGTGTGTGACACGGACACGGTCCACCCATTCGCGGGCACCGGGCGCAAATTCCGGTAGCGCCAGGGTGAACAAGGCGCGGTTCATTGCGTGCCCTTTTGGCGATTCGGCATGGTCACGGGTCCCCCTTGTCCTGCGCCTACTTTACTATCGGTGCCTTGCGGCGTGCCAGCCCGCGCCCGTGCTTCGCCTTCGTTCAGCATGAGCGCTGCGCTTGTTCTGATCCCTGCCGGAGTGTGCTAGGCTTCTGCCCAGTGCAAGCCAATTCTGTGCGCAACCCTGTGGACTAATGTCGCGTGCGGCATGCTGCATCTTGCGTCGTTAACGCTTCTTAAGCACTATATGTGGTGTTGATTACCCTTATAACCGACTCGCTTGCCAAGGAGGCCCATCATGGCTGCCACCGATTCTTCTCTTCCCGGACTGCTCACCCCAAGCGTGGCCTACAAGCCGTTCCGTTACCCGTGGGCGTATGATTTCTGGAAGACGCAGCAACAGGTCCACTGGATGCCGGAAGAGGTGCCGCTGGGCGAGGACTGCAAGGACTGGGCGGTGAAACTCTCCGATGAAGAGCGCAATCTGCTGACGCAGATCTTCCGCTTCTTCACCCAGTCGGACGTCGAGGTCGGCGCCAACTACATGACGAACTACATGCCGCGTTTCAAACCGGTGGAAGTGTCGATGATGCTGTCGGCCTTCTCCAACATGGAGACGATCCACATCGCGGCCTATGCCTTGCTGCTCGAAACCATCGGCATGCCGGACAGCGAATTCTCGGCCTTCATGGAATATAAGGAGATGGCCGCCAAGCACGACTATCTCGGCCAGTTTGACTGTGAGTCGAACGAAGACATTGCCGTCTCCATGGCTGTGTTTGGTGCGTTCACGGAAGGCCTTCAGCTGTTCGCGTCCTTCGCGATGCTGATGAACTTCCCGCGCTTCAACAAGATGAAGGGTATGGGTCAGATCGTTTCCTGGTCGGTGCGCGATGAGTCGCTGCACTGCGAAGGCATGATCAAGCTGTTCCACACCTTCTGCGCCGAAACCAACGTCATGAACGATGAGCTGCGCGAGCGGATCCGCGAATGCTGCCGCACCGTGGTGGCGCTGGAAGACAAGTTCATCGAGCTGGCCTTCGAGATGGGCCCGGTCGAAGGCATGACGGCCGACGACATCAAGAACTATATCCGCTACATCGCGGACTGGCGCCTCGGCCAGCTGAAGCTGGAGCCGATCTATGGTGTCACCGTCCACCCGATCCCGTGGCTGACAGAGATCCTGAACGGGGTCGAGCACGCGAACTTCTTCGAACAGCGCGCCACGGAATATTCCAAAGGCGCCACGAAGGGTGACTGGCACGGCGATGAAGGTGTCTGGACCAAGTTCGACAAGCGCCCCGCCGCCAAGCCGGATAACGTCCCGGCCGAATAGGTCAGGCGCCCGGCGTCCGGAACAAGAAAGCCGCCGGCATGCTCTGCCGGCGGCTTTTTTTGTTTCTGCTGGCCGTCTTCGATCAGGCGCGCAGGCGCATGTCCGGTTCGGGCAGGTCCGGCAGTGTCTTCGACGGGCGCCCCAGCAGGTAACCCTGGCCCTTGTGGACGCCGAGTTCGCGCAGGATGCTGAGCTCCGAGTCCTTCTCGATGCCTTCGGCAACCACATGGCCGCGGGTTTCCTGCGTGAACGACACCAGTGCCCGGACGAGCGCCCGGTGGGACGCGCAGGAATCCAGGTCCCGCGTGATGCTCATGTCCAGCTTGATGATGTCAGGATGCAGCTGGAGGATATGGCGCATGGAGGCATAGCCCGCGCCAGCATCGTCCACGGCAAGGCGCGTGCCCTGCCGGCGCAGCGGGGCGAGGGCGGCCGACAGCTGGTCGTAAGAGCCGACCTGCGCATGCTCGGTCACCTCGACGACGATACGCTGCAGCGGGTATCGCGAAACCAGTTGCAGGAAATCCTCGCTGACGAGGGTGGACGGTGACGCGTTGACCGACAGGAACTGGCGCGGTTCCAGCCGCGGCATGGCGCCGAGGGCCTTTTCGATGGCGTGCAGTTCCAGTTCAGTGCGGCAGCCGACATCGCCGGCTTCTGCGAACAGGATGTCCGGTGTGCAGGCGCTGGGGCCGGAGAAACGGCTCAGGGCTTCATAGCCCACGGTCTGCATGCTTGTGATGTTGACGATCGGCTGGAAGGCGACGTCCAGCGCGTCTGAATCAAGCACGTCCCGTACGCGGCGGAGTTTGGTTTCAATGATGGACTCGGTACGGAGCTTTTCGTCCAGGTGCTCGCCCACCAGATTTGCAAAGATCCGCATCGTCGCCAGGTCGCGCTCGTTCAGCGTCTTGTTGGGCTGGTGACTGAAACCGCACATCATGCCGTAGATGCGCCCGTCCTTCAGCTGAACCGGGACACCGATATGCGAGGCGATGTTCAGGTTTTTCGTCGCGGACAGGTCTCGTGCAAGCGGGATATCCTGCGTGTCGCAGATCAATTCGGGCAAATTCCCGACGGCGACATTGTGACAGTAGGTTTTCTTGTGCGCCAGCTTATCGCCGGCACTCAGCCGGTTGTCTTCCGGGGTGTCCTGGCCTGCCGGGTCGCAGACATGGTGGTAAACCATGTGCCGGTCGCTGATTTCCGAAATGTAGGTGACATCCAGGCCGAGATGTTCGCGAACCGCGGCGAGCGCGGAATCAAAGAGATCTGACTTGCCTGCGCCCATGATATCGGAATCCTTCGATATCAACGAGCTCGTCAGATGCGAGAGACTGTTTTCCATACTGCGCAGGTAACGCGGTCTTGTTGAGATATGGGAAACAATCGGCGCCATGTTTCCGCACCTCATTAACCAAGGGGCAAGGATAAGCCGCGGCAGGCCGGTTCAGGCATTGCGTCCTGCCGCCGGACGATACGCGCCGCGAACGCATCTTCGAGAAATAAGCACGCCCGTCAGGCTGTTGTCAGCGTGCTGTGGAATACTGGCACCTGCTTGGGAGGGCAAGGCTGCGGCGGTTGGTTCGCGGCATGTTCAGCATGAGGAGGCAGAAATGCTGAAACTGAAATTCCTGGGAGCCGCGGCGATTCTGGTCGGCGCTGTCGCGATGTCCGGCCTTGCGGTTGCGCAGGGCGGTAATAGACCGGGTGGCGGTGGACAGGGCGGAAGCGGCTCGGGCGCCGGCATGGGCTCCATGGCCGGTGACATGGACCGTGACATGGACCGTGACATGGACCGTGACCGGCTGCGCGTGATGGATCCCGCTTCCGGCCGTGACAAGCTGCAGGACCGCGACCGGGACCGCGACATGATGCGCGATCCGGATCGTGACCGGCGCTATCTCGGAACGCAGGACCGCCTGCACAAATTCGACCGCGATGGCGATAGCCGTGTGAACCGCGCAGAATTCGAAGACTGGCACCGCGACATGTTCGGTCAGATGGATGCTGACGGAAACGGCCTGACGCTGGAAGAGTACCATGCCGCGCGCTTCGGCCCCGGTCCTTACAGCAATGCCAATCCGGAACGCCAGGCGCTGATGCGCCAGCAGGCGAACCTGCGCAAGACCGAGCGCTACCGGGTCATGGACGGCAATGGCGACGGCATCGTCAGCCGTGAGGAATACATGCGCTTTGGCGAGCATTCCTGGCTGGAAGCCGACACGAATGATGACGGCACGCTGAGCTGGGGCGAGCTGCAGTCCTACAATCGCGGCATGTAACAGGAAGTGAGACATGGAAAGCAGAAGAGATCTGGCAAGCCGACGCGTTCTTTCTGCCGTTGCCATCCTTGCCCTCGCAGGTCTGACCGCCTGCGCCGGCTATGGCCCGCATCGGCACTATGGTCCGCCTCCGGCGGGCGTCGTTTACATCACGGCCAAACCGCCTCCGCCGCGGACCGTTATCATCCCGCCGCGTCCGACTTCCCTGTCAGTCTGGATCAGTGGCTATTGGAGCTGGACCGGGACTGATTTTGTCTGGATCGACGGTCATTGGGACCGGTCACCCCCGCATGCAGGCGCTCTCTGGGTGCCTGACCAGTGGGTGAAATCCAATCGAGGTTGGTACCGAAAACCTGGCCGCTGGAAGTAGACCCCCATCAGCAGTCAGGACCAGTGGGAAGAGCCCGGTTTTCCCGGCCGGGCTTTTCTTGCGCCTGGATTCCGGACCCTGTCCCCGGAATCAGTGAGGGGCGCCCGTGGCCGCGGGCGCCCCTCCAACGCTATTCCGGGAGGAAATGGTCTAGCGTTGTTCGTATGATGCGGTCTCGATGGTGCCGAGACGGGCGAAGACCGGTGCCGTTTTCAGGCCCATTTCTTCGCGTTCCTTGAGGATTTTGACAGCCGCCTGGGCCATCACGGCATCGACGCAGTCGCGGTCGACCATCGGGGCGCGGCCGAACTTGCTGCCCGACGAGGTGCAGGCGCTGCGAGCCTGGGACCGGATTTCGGAGAGCATGAGCTCGGCGCCCGAATTGGATGCCAGCAGGTCGTGATCATAGGAGATTTCAACGGTGATCGGCGTGGAGGTTTCAGCCGAAGCGACAAACGGAACCACGGCGACGAGGGCGGCGGCCGTAAACATTTGTTTGATCATCAGAATTTAGTCCTTCAGAGTTTGGTGCCGTCTTCTCGACGGCTTTGAAACTCCTCCCTCAAGCATGCATCACGCGGGAAATTCGCTTCGAAACACGCCGGCCCGGACACACACTCACCGGGCAGACGTTGGCCAGCCCCGAAGCGGCCGCGTGCTGCACCGCAACAATCATCTCGCAAGCGCAGCATTACAAGAGTGTTTTCTCAGCGAACTGCATCCGGAAGCCTGTAAGAATCCTGTCCGCCTGCTGTTCAGGCAGGATTGCCCAAACCTTTGCCGCCAGTCGCCATTGGCAGTGTTTACTGCATTCACCCGCTGTCGGGCGAACCGTCAGAATTCTGTCAAAAATCTCCATCCGGACGACCCTTGCAGCAACGCAATGCTGCCTTGCGAAAAGGGGCGAAGTGCTCTGTGTCCGGATGCCTGAGGGCGGTGCTGCAGATGCCGCCGCGTCAAGTGTTCCGGCTGTGTCCGCGTTAACCTTAAATCCTTTCCGGGTCTAAGGGGATCGGCAAGACTATCCGTTTGCAGATAAAAATAAATATTCCTTCTACGGATGGTGTTCGCCGTTGCGGTCTGCTGTGCCGGATGGGCTGCCCATCGTGGGGATAGCCGGGTCGATATCCAGCATCGCGTGTTGGACAAGCGCGGTGGCGTACGCCGCGATCCGCGCGCTTTCCGGGCCGCCAGTTGTGGGGGAGCGCGCCTCTCAATCCTCCGGGGAAGGGCGGGACGCAGAGTGGCGCCATGATGATTCCCCCCGTTCGCCTTTCCACATCGCTCGGCCTTGCCTGGGCCTATGCCGGCCAGCAGGCCGCGGCGCTTGCCACAAAGCTTGGCCTCGGTCCGCTGGGGGTGCGCGCCTTCCTGCCGCGAGCGGTATGCCGGGCGGTGGATGCAGAGCTGAAGCGGCTGGAGACGATGGTGCGCCGCATCCTGTTCCTGACCGCGATGGAGACCCCTCTGCCGGAGGCGGGCCCCGCACCGCAGCGCAAGGGTGTCTGTCAGGCCGCCCCGCCCGCAGACGGGGCAGGCCCCCGGGTCTTTGGGCTGCCTGTCTTCCGCCTGACCGAGGCATCGCTGTCGCCCGCAAAGAAAGCGTCCCGCCTCGCCGCGCGGCTTGCGGCACGCGCCCGCTATGAAGGTGCCCGTTCAGACCCCGAGGCGCGGCCGGGCCCGCAGGATCTTGTGCCGGCAAAGCGGCTGATGAATCGCTTCGCCGCGCTGGAACAGGCGCTCTGCGATCCGGAGGCGCAGGTCGCCCGGTTCCGCCGCACGCTCGCCCGCATCCGGGCCGACAAATCCCTGCCGCTGCCCGTCGCGAACGAGCCGCCCGCCGCCTGTACCGGGCGGCAGAACACGCCCGTCCTGCGCGAACTGTTCTGGACACTGCACGATGCAGCCCTGTCCTGGTTGCCCATTCTCGATTCCAGCTGAACCCGTCTGAAAAGACAGGCATTTCACCGGCCGGGCCCGCCCCGTGCCGGGCAGGGGTGCTGGCCGATTTCATATTATGGTGAATTGACAGACCTCTCCCTCTGGGGCAGATGGCGACATGTCGAAACTCACTACACCTGAAGCCGTCATTGACGCCCTCGAAGCGCTTTATACCGAGGCTGTCGAGGCGCAATCCGCCGCCCTTCACACCTTCCTGCACGAAGGCACGCCGCCCGATCCGCAACTGCGCGCATCCGGCGCCTTCTGCTATCCGCAGATCCGGATCGTCTACAATCCGGAGGGGCCAGCCCCGCGCATCTCACGGTCCTTCGGCCGTATCTCGGAACCGGGCACCTATATCTCCACCTTCTCGCGGCCGGACTTTTTCCGCCCGTACCTGATGGAACAGCTGACCCCGCTGCTGAAGTATTACGAGATCGAGGTCTTCGTCGAACGCTCGCAATCGGAAATGCCTTACGCCTATGTGTGGGAGCAGGGGCAGGCCTCCGGCCTTGAGGAAATCTCCCCGGCAGAACTCGCCCGCCATTTCCCGAGCCCGGACCTGGCGGAAATCGGGGACGAGGTGGCCGATGGCGAACTGTACGAGCCTTTCACCGAACGTCCGCTCGCCCTGTTCGATGCGCTGCGCTCGGATTTCTCGCTGAAACGCCTGCAGCACTATACCGGCACGCCGGTGGAGCACTTCCAGCATTATATTCTGTTCACGAACTACCACCGCTATGTCGATGCGTTCTGCGACTGGGCGCTGGAGCAGCTGGGCAATGGCTCGCGCTACACCTCTCTTTCGGTGCCGGGCGGGCTGGAGATTTCCGAGCCGACGGCCAACTCCCGCGCCGAAATAGATGCGTCCCCCTGGCGTCGGTCGCAGATGCCGGCCTATCACCTGCGTGCCCCGAACAATGCCGGCATCACGCTGGTCAATATCGGTGTCGGCCCAGCGAATGCGAAGACGATCACCGATCACCTGGCGGTCATCCGTCCGCAATGCTGGCTGATGGTCGGCCATTGCGGCGGGCTGCGCCATTCGCAGGCCATCGGCGATTATGTTCTGGCGCACGCCTATCTGCGTGAAGATCATGTGCTGGACTCGGTCCTGCCGCCGGAGATCCCCATCCCGGCGCTGGCGGAAGTCCAGATCGCCCTTCAGGAAGCCGCCGCCCATGTCACCGGGGAATCTGGCGACGAGCTGAAGAAGCGCCTGCGGACCGGCACCGTGGTGACCACGGACGATCGCAACTGGGAACTTCGCTTTTCAGCCTCGGCCCCGCGGTTCAACAAGTCACGCGCCATCGCCATCGAGATGGAAAGCGCGACCATCGCGGCGAACGGCTACCGCCTGCGCGTGCCCTATGGCGTGCTGCTCTGCGTGTCGGACAAGCCGCTGCACGGGGAGATCAAGCTGCCCGGCGCCGCCAACCGTTTCTACGAGCGGGCCATCGGCGAGCACATCCGCATCGGCATCGAGACGCTCGAACGCCTCGCCGCCGACAAGGGCGCCAAGCTGCACAGCCGCAAGCTCCGCAGCTTCGACGAGCCGCCGTTCCGATAAAAGCTGGCCGATAAAAGCTGGCCGATAAAGCTGGCCGGCAGGGCGGGCGCCAGCGCCCGTCAGCCATGATATGAATGCCGGATGAATGGAAAACCCGGCTTCCATTCAGGCGTGGAATTGTTCACGCTCCGATTGAGCAAACATGGGGAAAGCTGATGGAAGACTGGATCGAGCAACTGGACATCAATCAATACCTGCCCGGCCTGCTGGGGTGGGCAACAAATATCCTGCTGGCGCTGTTGATCCTCATTGTCGGCCTCTGGGCTGCCGGGAGGATCGGCAAATCCGTGCGCCGGATGGGCGAGCGGCACGAGAAACTGGATGACACGCTGTTCCGGTTCCTGGGCAGTGTCGCCAAATACGTCATCATGGCCTTCGTGGCCGTTGCGGTGCTCAACCGGTTCGGGGTGGAGACGACCTCGATCGTTGCGCTGCTCGGTGCTGCCGGCCTGGCGGTCGGGCTCGCCTTGCAGGGCGCCATGTCCAACCTCGCGGCAGGCGTCATGCTGATGATCTTCCGGCCTTACAAGGTCGGGGATTTCGTCGATGCGGCCGGCAGTTTCGGCAAGGTCGAGGAAATCACGCTGTTCACCACCGTCCTGCAGACGTTCGACAACCAGCAGGTCGTGATTCCGAATGGCCAGATCTGGGGCGAGAAGATCGTCAATCACAGCCATCACCCGATCCGCGGCGTCGAGATGGCGTTCGGCGTGTCGTATGACACAGACATCGACAAGGCCAAGGAAGTCATCCGCAAGGTCTTCGCGGATCATCCACTGATCCTGGATGATCCGGAACCGGTCGTTGTGGTCAACACGCTGGGCGACAGCGCGGTCGAGTTTGCGACGCGTCCCTTCGTCAACGGCGAGGACTATTTCACGGTCCGGTTCTCCGTGCCCGAACAGGTGAAGAAGGCCCTGGATGCGGCCGGGATCGAGATCCCGTTCCCGCACCGCAAAGTCATCCTGGTCAACGAGACCTGATCCATTGACCGGAACAAAAAAAGGGGCTGGCCCGGTGACAGGCCAGCCCCTTTGTCTTTTGCGATCAGCTTAGTGCAGCTTGTTGATCTTCGTGCCTTCGATCGAGATGCCGGCCATCAGGCCTTTCTGGTCGAAGATGAAGGCGTAGGCATCTTCCTTCAGCGACGTGGTCGACAGGTTCTGCGCGACGCCCGCATTCACCAGCACAACCGTCGGGCCGACGCCAATTTCCCAGCCTTCGGATTCCCGCACATACTGCACGGCGTCGTCGTTCATCAGGAACACGGCATAGCCATATTGCTGCGCGCCGGCCTGCAGGCCCCACGAGCCGGTGAAGGTGGAGTAGTAGCCGGTGACGCCGCCGCCCTGGCGCATCTCACCTTCGCCATAGGCCCCGCCAATGCCGAGACCGGCTTTCACGATCGACGGGAAGATCAGCACGGCGCGGGCCTGCTGGCCAATGGCGCGGGCGGCATCGTTCTTGGCATAGAGTTGGTTCAGTGCCTGGCGGCTGTCAGTGTCGATCTGGGCGCGGTCAACTTCGTCAGGCAGGGTAGAGCAGGCAGTGACGGAAACTGTCCCCACTGCAAGGCAGGCAGCAGCAATCATTGAACGAATACGGGCCATTTGAGACTCCTGGGTCTGTTGAAATATCCAAACCGAAACGCCCGGCAGGCCCTTCGGTTCCCAAGCCTCAAATTGAAAGGCTTGTCATAGGGTCAGGGTAGACGAGCGCGCGGGGCCGCGCTAGCTGCCCTAACATGAAAGATCGTATCCTGCCGCTTGAAGGCGTTCGCAATTTCCGGGATTTCGGGGGCTATGCCTCCCGCCATGGGGGCCACGTGAAGCAGGGGCGGCTGTTCCGCTCCGGCCATTATGCCGAGGCCACGCATGGCGATCTGCAACAGATACGGCAGAAGCGGATTGCCGTGCAGGCAGACCTGCGCCGCCCCGACGAGCGCGAGCGCCAGCCGGGCAAATGGTCCGCCCCGATGACCATCACGCATGACGGCGGCCGCGAGCATGAGGCGCCGCACCACCAGTTTCTGACAAAAGTCGAGGCCGACGCCGAAAAGGCCGAGGCCTGGATGACGGATTATTACCGAGTCGCCCCGTTCAAGGCGCACCACAAGGAATTGTTCTCCACCTGGTTCAGCCATCTGGCGGAGCTGAAAGATGACGAGGCCGGCCTCGTGAACTGCGCCGCGGGGAAAGACCGCACGGGCATTCTCTGCGCGCTGACCCACCATGTGCTGGGCGTCGCGCAGGATGACATCCACGCCGACTATATCCTCACCAATGAGGCCGTCGACGTGGACGGGCGCCTTGGCGAGATCGCCACCATGTTCAACGCCCATATCGGCAAGAACTATGAGCCGGAAGTCTTCCGCCCCTTCATCGGCGTGCGGCTGCCTTATCTCGAAACCGCGATGGGCACGATCATCGGCGAAGTCGGCTCGCTCGACACCTACCTCACCGAAACCCTCGGCGTGACGCCAGCGCAGCAGGACACAATCCGCGAGAAACTGCTGGAAGGCTGAGGCGGAGCGGAACCGCGCTCACTCCTGCCCGTGGGCGCGGGCGATGTCGGCGGCCCAGTCAGGCGTGCCGCCGCGCATCAGGCGCTCCTGCTGCATCGTCGCCTCGTCCTTGCGGTCCATGAAGATGGAATTGTCGATCCCGCCCGGAAGGGTTTTGGGGATCACGGCGTCATGCGCCAGATACCATTCGAGGAAATTGCCATAGCCCGCCGTCCGGGCCAGCTGCTGTGTTCGGACCGCCTGGATGCGGCGCTCCTCCGGGGTCAGCATGGCGATGGCGGGCGGGCGTTCGAACGGGTCGATGGCGGGTTGCTCGGCGCACCCGGCGGCATAGCGTTCGTCCTCGTCCATGCGGCGGCAGAAGAGGGCGGCGATGGCCTGACCCACCGCCGGATCGACGCCTGCCGCGCCGGGATATGGCGTGGCCGCGATCGCATCACCACTATCCGGAGTGTCTGCTGGGCCGGGCGCGTCCATGGGCGCGAGGATGATCTCGCTTGCAGGTGGGCGATCATTTGGGGGCTTGCGGGCAGGCGCAGGAGCGGGCTTCGATACGGTCGCCGGCTTGGGGGCTGGCTTTGGCACAGGGGGCGGTGGGGAAGGACGCCCCGGCGCGGGCGCCTCTTCGGTTTTCTCTTCCTCCGCCACTGTGAGGGTGACGAGGTCCACGATCAGCGGTGGTTCGGGCAAGACCGGGTCAGGCCTCCACGGATTGGCCAGAAGCAGCCCGCCCAGCACGAGGACGTGCCCGCCAACAGACAGCGCGGCCTGCGCCGCCCGTGTCCGCAGTATTTTCAGGCAATGTGCCCGCAGGTTCTGCCATCCGCCCATCTGCAACCTGTAGCGGCAGGCGGCTGCGCGCGGGAGTTACGGTTTTGTGAGCTGGCAGCGCGGTTTCCATCTCTACCGCAGCAGCCCATTGGCCCAGCCCCTCGCAGCGGCTAAGGTCCGGCGCAATGAGCGAGACCGATTCCGATACCGAGCGCGACGACGCGACCTTCTCCATGTTCGGGGAAGACGAGGCCCCGGCAAAGCCCGGCGCCTATGAAGTGCTCGCCCGGAAATACCGGCCCCGCACCTTCGAAGACCTGATCGGCCAGGAGGCCATGGTCCGCACGCTCCGGAACGCCTTCGAGACCGGCCGTATCGCCCATGCCTTCATGCTGACCGGCGTGCGCGGCATCGGCAAGACGACCACAGCGCGTCTGCTGGCCCGGGCGCTGAACTACACGTCAGAGGATCATGACGGCCCGTCGGTGAACCTGAGGCCGCTGGGTGAGCATTGCGAGGCGATCATGGCGTCGCGCCATCCGGACGTGCTGGAGCTGGATGCCGCCAGCCGCACCGGGGTGGCTGACATGCGCGACCTGCTGGACGGGGCCCGCTACGCCCCGGTCTCGGCCAAGCATAAAGTCTACATCATCGACGAAGTGCACATGCTGTCGAACGCCAGTTTCAACGCGCTCTTGAAGACGCTGGAAGAGCCGCCGCCGCATGTGAAGTTCATCTTCGCCACGACAGAGATCCGAAAGGTGCCGGTCACGGTGCTGTCGCGTTGCCAGCGATTCGACTTGAAACGGCTGGAACCTGCGGCGCTGGCGATGCATCTGGGGCGGATCGCGAAGAACGAAGGCGCGACTGTGTCCGAAGAAGGCCTCGCCCTGATCGCGCGGGCCGCCGAAGGCTCTGTCCGCGACGGGCTGTCCATTCTCGACCAGGCCATCGTCCAGACGATGGAAGGGGAGACGGTCACCGGCGCGGCCGTGCGTGACATGCTGGGCCTGGGCGACCGGGGCCGCCTGATGGACGCGTTCGAGAAAGCCATCGCCGGTGAAGCGAAAGCCGCGCTGGAAGAAGTGCAGGACCAGGTGCGCGGCGGGGCAGACCCGGCGGTGATCCTGAAGGACCTGCTCGAAATCGCCGCCGATATTTCCATCGCGCAAGCCACCGGCGATGACTACCAGCCCGGCGGCCCGGCCGACTGGGTGGAGCGCACGCGCGCCATGGCCCAGCGCCTGACGCCGGCCGAAGCGTCCCGTACCTGGCAGATCCTGCTGTCCGGCTACAATGTGCTTCAGGTCGCGCCGGATCCGGCCACGGCCCTCAACATGGTGATCCTGCGCCTTGTTGCCTCTGCCAGTCTTCCGTCCCCGGAAGAAGCCGCCCGCATGATCGCGGAGGGCAAAGCTTCGCCGGGAAAGCCTGAAGGACAGGCTGAGGCCCCGCCAGACCCCGGCGGGCTGGACAGCTTTGAGAGTATCCTTGCCCATCTGACGGCCCTGCGGGAGATCAATCTCCAGGTCGAGATGGAGCGCTATATCAAGCCCGGCCCGGTCAGCTACGGCCACTTCACCTGCGAGCTGGAGCCGTCGGCACCGTCGGATGTGCTGGCCCGCCTGAAAGGGTTCCTGGAACGCCAGACCGGTGACGACTGGATTGTTGAGCAAATTCGCGGCGGAGCGGAAACCGTGCGCGCGGCCGAGATCCGCACAAAGGAAGAGCGCTTCGCGGCAGCGGCGGCGCATCCGATCATCGCGGCGGCCTTGAACAGCCTGCCGGGCGCCACCATTGTGGATGTTGTCGACGAGGACCGGGCAAATCCCGAAATTCCCGCCGATGCCGAAAACGTCATAGACCTGAGCACCCGCCGCCAAGCCTGAAGGACCCGATCATGAAAGACCTCGCCAAGATCATGCAGCAGGCCCAGCAGATGCAGGGCAAGATGCAGGAAGCGCAGGAGAAGATCGAGTCGACCGAGGCCGATGGCGTGTCCGGCGCGGGTCTCGTGAAGGTGCGCCTGCGCGGCAAGGGGGAACTCGTTTCCCTCAGCATCGATCCGAGCCTGATGGGCGACGAGCCGGAAATCCTGGAAGACCTGATCAAGGCCGCCCATGCCGACGCCCGCCGCCGCCTCGACGAGGCCATGGAAGCGGCCATGAAAGAAGCCACCTCCGGCTTCGGCGGCATGATGCCGGGCTTCAAGATGCCGTTTTAGTCGACACCTGTTCCTGTTCCGTATATGTTCCTCCGGAATCATGCCAGAGAGGCTGAATGGAACCGATTGTCACCATTGCCGGGCAGAGTTTTGATCTTGCCCACCTGATCCTCTTCTTCCTCGCCCTCGGGGCAGGCGTCATTGCGTGGATGCAGCTCAGCTCCGCACAGCAGAAGACCGAGCGGCTGCAGATGGAGCGCGACCACGCCACTGACGAGCGTGAAGCTGCCCGTCAGCGTGTGGTGACGCTCGAAGCAAACCTGCGTGAGGCCGAGATCGCCCTTGCCGAATCCCGGGCCCGCAGCGCAGAGGACGAGAAGAAATTTGCCGACATGGCGCAGGGCGTGCTGCGTCAGGCGAATGCGCAATTCCTGCAGCTCGCCAACGAGACATTCGAGAAGCACAAGGAAGGCGCGCAGGGCCACCTGAAAGAGCTGATGAAGCCCATTGGCGACAATTTCGATGCCTTCAAGAAACGCGTCGACGAACTTGAAAAAGTCCGCACCGCGGACAAGTCGCTTCTGTCCGAACAGGTCAAGGCGATCAGCGAAAGCCTGCACCGCAACACCGCCGAGACCGGCAAGCTGGTGAACGCGCTGACCGCGCCGAAGGGCGGCGGGCGCTGGGGCGAGATGACTCTGCGCAATGTGATGGAACAGGCCGGCCTGTCCGCTCATTGCGACTTTTCCGAACAGGTGCATGACGACACCGAGGCGGGCCGCCAGCGCCCGGATGCGATCATCCGTCTGCCGGGCGACCGCCAGATCGTGATCGATTCCAAGGTCTCGCTCGCCTCCTACATGGCGGCGGTGGAAACCGAAGACCCGGCCCAGAAACTCGCGCACCTGAAGGCCCATGCGACCAGCGTGCAGCGCCACGTCAACACGCTGGCCTCGAAGGACTACCAGTCCAATCTCGGCAACCGGTTTGACTATATTGCCATGTTCATTCCGGGGGAGAACTTCTTCGCCGCCGCGCTGCAGGAAGCGCCCGACCTGATTGAGCGCGCGATGTCCAAACAGGTGATCGTGACCACGCCGACCACCCTCATCGCCCTGGCCAAGACCGTCGCCCATCTCTGGCGCCAGCATCACCAGAACGAGAATGCCATGGCCGCCGCAGAACTCGGCGCTGAACTCTATGGCCGGATGGGCGTGATGCTGGGGCATATCGAGAAGCTCGGAAAATCCCTGAATGGATCGGTCGACCATTTCAATTCGGCCATGGGCTCCTTCGACAAGCGTGTGCTGCCGACCTTGCGCAAGTTCGAGGACATGGAGATCGCCCCGCCCAACAAGCCGTTGGCAGAGCCGAAGCAGATCGAATCCCGCACATCGACGCCCGAAACCGGCCAGCTCGACCTCGGAGAGACCCGCAAACTGCCCGCCGCGGAATAAATTGCCTGCGCAGCCTCACCCGTTGACCGGGCGGGGGCGCGCGCCTATCTGAAAAATATGGCTATTCGCGAAATTCTCACTGTCCCCGATCCGCGCCTGAAAGAGGTGTCGAAGCCCGTTGAGGGCGGCGTCACCGACGAAATCCGCGCGCTCATGGATGACATGCTGGAAACCATGTACGACGCGCCGGGCATCGGCCTGGCCGCGATCCAGATCGGCGTGCCGCTGCGCGTCATCGTGATGGACCTCGCCAAGGAAGACGAAGAGCCGGCGCCGCGCTATTTCGTGAACCCGGAAATCGTCGAAACCGTCGAAGAGACAACGCCTTATGAAGAAGGCTGCCTGTCCGTGCCGGACATTTTCGACGAGGTCGAACGGCCGGTGAAATGCCTGATCCGCTATCTGGATTATGATGGCTTCAAGGTCGAGGAATGGGCCGAGGATCTCTATGCGGTGTGTATCCAGCACGAGATGGACCATCTCGAAGGCACGCTGTTCATCGACCATCTTTCGCGTCTCAAACGCCAGCGCGCGGTCGACAAGGTGAAGAAAGCCAAACTGCGCGCGATGCGCGAAAGCGCAGCCTGATCACAAGGATCGGCGCAAGACATCCAGCCTTGTGGGGGGCTCCTCAATGAAAGCCGTTGTCGCCGATACGCTCGAGTCGATCGAGAGTTACAAATTCAAGGATCTGGAAAAGCCTGCGCCAAAGAAGGGGCAGGTGCTGATCCGTGTCGCGGCGTGCGGCGTCGGCTATGTCGATGCTCTGGTCGCGCTGGGCGGCTACCAGGTCAAACCGCCCTTGCCGCATACGCCCGGCCGGGAAGTGTCCGGCACAGTGGAAGCCGTGGGCGAGGGCGTCACGAATTTGAAGCCGGGTGACCGGGTCATGACGATGACGGCAAACGGCTTCGCCGAATACGCGCTGGCACCGGCGGCCATGGTCATTTCCGTTCCGCAGACGCTCAGTTTTGCCGAGGCCGCAAGCCTCCCCCTGAATTACCTGACCGTTTCGCACGGCCTGAAGGATCGCGCGGCCCTGGCAGCAGGTGAGACGGTTCTGATTTTCGGGGCGGCAGGCGGCGTTGGATCCGCGGCCATTCAGGTCGCCAAAGCCCTTGGTGCCCGCGTCATTGCGGCGGCGTCCACGGAAGAAAAGCGCACCTTTGCTCTGGCGCACGGCGCCGACGAAGCGATCGACACAGATCCCGAAGGCTGGCGTGACAGGCTCAAGGCGCTGACTGGTGGCAAAGGCCCGGATGTGGTGTTCGACCCGGTCTGCGGCCCGCTCTTTGAACTCGCCTTCCGCTCGCTGCGGTGGCGCGGGCGTCACATGGTGGTCGGCTTTGTCGGCGGACCGATCCCGGCCTTGCCGGCGAATCTCACCCTGATGAAGGGCGCGGCCCTGATGGGCGTCGATGTCCGCCAGCACATGGAAAAAGAGCTTCCGCAGGCGATCGCCACTTTGCAGGAGCTTGCTGGCTGGGCGGCTGAGGGCAAGATCAGGCCGCCGGTTGGAACCGTGTATCCGTTCGATCAGTTCGGCGCGGCGATGGAAGCGGCGCTTTCGGGCAAGGGCACCGGCAAGGTTGTGCTGGAAGTCGCTGCAGATGGTGGCGCTTAAGACAGGCGGCAGCCTGCCGCTTTGCAAGTCCCGGAATTGCCGGTAAGTCCGCGCCCATGAGCCAGAAACTCCGTATCGCGTTCATGGGAAGCCCGGATATCGCCGTCGGCGTGCTGAAAGCGCTGATCGCAGCGGGCCACGATATTGCCTGCGTCTATTCACAGCCGCCGCGCCCGGCCGGCCGGGGCAAGAAGCTTACTCCCACAGCTGTCCACGCCTTCGCGGACTCTCAGGGCCTTGAAGTCCGCACACCGAAAAGCCTCAAGAAGGCGCCGGAACAGGAGGCCTTCGCAGCCCTCAATCTGGATGCCGCCGTGGTTGTTGCCTATGGCCTGATCCTGCCGCAGGCCGTGCTGGATGCGCCGCGCCTTGGCTGTCTCAACATGCACGCCTCGATCCTGCCGCGCTGGCGGGGCGCCGCGCCGATCCAGCGCGCCATCATGGCGGGCGATACCGAGACCGGCGTCGATGCCATGCTGATGGATGCAGGACTGGACACAGGCCCTGTGCTCGCCTCCCGGCGCACCCCGATCAGCACCGAAGATACGGCCGGCAGCGTGCATGACCGCCTGATGGAGCTGGCCGCGGACCTGGCGCCGTTTGCTCTTGCGGGCCTGGCCGATGGCAGCCTGACGCCGGAAGCCCAGCCGGAAGAGGGGATCACCTACGCCCACAAGCTGGGCCCGGCCGACCAGAAAGTGGACTGGAACCGCCCGGCCCGCGAGGTGGATTGCCAGATCCGCGGGCTGTCCCCATTCCCCGGCGCCTGGTGTGAATGGCTCCCGCCGGGCAGCACCTCTCCGGTGCGGCTGAAGCTGCTGGATAGCCGCCGGTCAGGCTGTGAAACGTCCGCCCCGGCCGGCATGATTCTGGATGACAATCTGCTCGTGGCCTGCGGGGATGGCGGCGCGGTCCGCCTCACGCGCCTGCAAAAGCCGGGCGGAAAACCGCTGGATGCGGACATGTTCCTGAATGGCCAGCCAATTCCTCCGGATACGATGCTGTTCTGAGCGGATGCCATCACGGCAGACCCACTGAATTGTTGCATGCGCAACCATTCTCCCTTAGGGTGTATGCGTGCGCTTGGGGGCGGATGCCGGACGTCAAATGGGAAAGTTGATTTGGATATGGGGATCCGAAAGGGTCCGCATACCCTGTCGTTGCGACCAGAACGGCCATAACATGAATAAAACCTGGATCCGCCGATTCAAATCAGAAGACATTGATGCGGTTGCAGACCTGAATACGCTGGCCTTCGGTGGAACAGAAGAAGCCGGCATCGTGCGGAAACTGCATGCCAATCATGAATCCCTGCTGTCGCTCGTCGCGCACCGGGACGACGCGCTGGTCGCCCATATCGAGCTTTTTCGTATCCTCATCAATGGAAAGCCGTCCGCCGTCGGGCTGGGGCCGGTTAGCGTGCGGCCGGACCTGCAGCGGCGCGGGATTGGCAGTTCCCTGATTCGCATGGGGCTGCTTGTCATGGCCGGGCGGGGGGAAAGCCTCGTCTTCGTTCTCGGCCATCCGGATTTCTATTCCTCCCTTGGATTTTCAGCGGATCTGGCAAAGCCGTTCCGGGCGCCGTGGTCCGGTCCGGCTTTCATGGCGCAGGCTATCAATCCCGGCGCACCGGAATCCGGTGAATTGACCTATCCCGCTGCCTTCGGCTAGGGGCGGGGCAAATGCCCCGATACAGACTCCTCATTGAATACCATGGCGGCCCGTTCCAGGGCTGGCAGAAGCTGCCCGGCGTGCCGACCATCCAGGGCACGCTGGAGGATGCGGCTGCCAGGCTGGACGGTGCGCCGGTGAATGTGTTCGGCGCGGGGCGAACCGACAGCGGCGTGCATGCCACCGGACAGGTGGCCCATATGGACCTGCAGATTGATCGGGGCCGTAAGGTCGCCGATGCGATGAACTTTCATTTGCGCCCGCACCCGATTGCCGTCCTGAAGGCCGAGGAAGTGCGCGACGACTACCATGCCCGCTTCAATGCCACCCAGCGCCATTACCGCTATGTGATCTCCAACCGCCGCGCCGACCTGGCCCTGGATCGTGGTCTTGCCTGGCGGGTGGCGTCGAAACTCAGTGCAGAGAAGATGCACGAGGCCGCGCAGGCCCTGACCGGCACGCACGATTTCACCACGTTCCGCGATTCAGATTGCCAGGCGCTGACGCCGGTGAAGACGCTGAACGCGATCACGGTGTCGCGGGAAGGCGATCGTGTCATCATCACCTGCCGGGCGCAGAGCTTCATCCACCGGCAGGTCCGCTCCATGGTGGGCAGCCTGGTCGAAGTCGGGCGGGGCAAGCAGTCGGTCGGCTGGATCGCGGAGATCCTCGCCGCCGCCGACCGCACGCAATGCGGCCCCATCGCCCCGGCCGAAGGACTCTACCTGACGCATGTCGATTACGACTGAGCGGGCTAAAGCTTCAACGCCCGCAGGCGCAGGGCATTGGTGATGACGGAGACGGAGGAGAGGCTCATCGCCGCCGCCGCGATCATCGGGCTCAGAAGCAGGCCGAAGACAGGATAGAGGATCCCCGCTGCCACCGGCACGCCCAGCGAGTTGTAGACGAACGCGAAGAACAGGTTCTGCCGGATGTTGCGCATCGTCGCGTGGCTGAGTGTGCGGGCTTTCGCGGCGCCCAGCAGGTCGCCCTTCACCAGCGTGACGCCGGCGCTTTCCATGGCGACATCCGTGCCGGTGCCCATGGCGATGCCGACATTGGCGAGGGCAAGGGCAGGCGCATCATTGATGCCGTCGCCTGCCATGGCGACAATGGCGCCCTCTGCCTGCAGCTTTGCGACCACGTCCTTCTTGTCTTCGGGGGAGACATCGGCATGCACCTCGTCGATGCCCAGCGTGTCGGCCACGGCGCGGGCGGTGGTTTCGTTGTCGCCGGTCAGCATGACGATCCGCAGGCCTTCGGCATGCAGACGGTCTATGGCGTCCTGCGTCGTGTCCTTGATTGGATCCGCCACGCCGATCAGGCCGGCGGGGGCGCCATCCACGGCGACGAACATCACGGTCTGGCCCTTGGCGCGGTAGTCATCCGCTTTGGCAGCAAGGTTTTCGTCAAAGGCATCGATCCGGCGCATCAGTTTCCCATTGCCGACCGCGACGCGCTTGCCGTTCACATCGGCCTCGGCGCCTTCGCCGGTGGTGGACTGGAAGCCGGAGGCCTCGCCCGGTTTCAGGTCGCGTTTCTCCGCGCCTCGCACGATGGCGGCGGCCAGCGGATGTTCGGACGAGGTCTCGACCCCGGCGGCGAGCGTGAGCAGGTTCTCTTCGGAATATCCTTCCGCCGGTTCCACCGTGACCAGTTCCGGGTGGCCCTCGGTCAGCGTGCCGGTCTTGTCGACGACGATCGTATCGACCTTTTCTATCGTCTCCAGCGCATCGGCATTGCGCACCAGCACACCCGCCTGCGCGCCCTTGCCGGTGGCCACCATGATCGACATCGGCGTGGCAAGGCCAAGGGCGCAGGGGCAGGCGATGATCAGGACGGCAATGGCATTGACGAGGGCATGGGCGAAGCGCGGGTCCGGGCCAACGGCCAGCCAGATCGCGAACGTCACCATGGCGACCAGCACAACCGCCGGGACGAACCAGCCGGAGACGGTATCGGCGAGGCCCTGGATCGGCGCGCGGGAGCGCTGGGCCTCGGCCACCATCTTCACGATACGCGACAGCAGCGTCTCGTCGCCGACATGGGTGGCCTCCATGACGAAGGTGCCCGTCTGGTTCACTGTGCCGCCGGTCACCCTGTCGCCCGACGCTTTCTCCACCGGCACAGGCTCGCCGGTGACCATGGATTCGTCGACGCTGGAATTGCCCTCGAGGATCTCGCCGTCCACCGGCACGCTGTCGCCGGGTCGCACCCGCAGGCGATCCCCGGTTTTCACGTCTTCCAGCTGGATGTCTTCCTCGCGGCCATCCTTGCGGACGATGCGCGCGGTTGGCGGGGTCAGCTGCAGCAGGGCCCGGATCGCACCGGACGTTGCCCGCCGGGCGCGCAGTTCCAGCACCTGGCCCAGCAGGACCAGCGTGGTGATCACGGCGGCAGATTCGAAATAGACCGGCACATGCCCGTCCGGCCCGCGCAGGGTTTCCGGAAAGATGCCCGGCACCAATGTGGCGGCCAGCGAATAGAGATAGGCGACCCCGGTGCCGAGGGCGATCAGGGTAAACATGTTCGGGCTGCGGTTCGCGACAGAACGCCAGCCGCGCACGAAGAAAGGCCAGCCGCACCAGGCGACCACCGGCGTCGCCAACGCAAACTGCACCCAGTTGAAAGCGGGCGTCTTCGTGAAGCCGGGCAGGGAGACGCCGGGGATCATCTCGCCCATCGTGATCACCAGCAAAGGCACTGACAGGACGACGCCGACCCAGAAACGCCGGGTCATGTCGTCCAGTTCGGACGTGTCTTCTTCTGTTGTCGCTGTTTCAGCTTCCAGCGCCATGCCGCAGATCGGGCAGCCTGTATTGGACGTTTCGCGCACCTGAGGGTGCATCGGGCAGGTCCACACCGTGCCGGCATAGCCGGGCGGGATATGGTCATACGCACTGTCTGGCTTGTCCGGTTTCGCCCCATGGTCATGATGGCAGTGGCTGCCGGACTCTTCGTGATCGTGATGGCCGGAATGATCATGTGTCATGCCGTAGAGGTAAGAACGATCCCGTCAGAATGAAGGCCGGGCCTTTGAACCGTCTGACGCGAAGTCAGGCTTGCGGGCACGGCGTTCGGCACTAGCCTCTCGGTCATAAAGACAAGGGAGCGAAACATGGCGATTGATTTCACGATACCGGAAGAGGCCAAGGAAGTACGCGAGCGCGTGCGCAAATGGGTGCAGGAGGAATGCATCCCGGCCGAGAAGAAAATGGCAGATGGCAAGCCCTACAAGGAAGTGCTGGCCGAGCTGCGCGCCAAAGCCCGCGCCAAGGGTCTGTGGTTGCCCTTCTTCCCGGTCGAGCATGGCGGCATGGGGCTCGGGCCGCTGGCCAATGCGCTGGTGCAGATGGAACTGGGGCAGAGCCACCTCGGTGCGCTGTCGATGAACTCGCAAGGCCCGGACGACGCGACCATGCTGACGCTGCTGGCCCACGGCACGGACTTCCAGAAAGAGAAATACCTGAAACCGCTGATCAATGGCGAAAAGCGGATCTGCTACTCCATGACGGAGAAGGCTGCGGGTGCCGACGCGACCGGCATGCAGACCACAGCGGTGAAAGACGGCAAGGGCAACTACGTCCTGAATGGCGAGAAATGGTTCTCCAGCGCCGCGACGGCCGCCGACATCGCGGTCGTCATGGCCAAGACCAATCCGGACGCCCCGCGCCACCAGCAATATTCCACCTTCATCGTGGAGCTGCCGAACCCCGGCTACAACATCCTGCGCGACATCCCCACCATGGCGGTGCACGGGCCGCACTATGCCGAGATGGGCGGCGGGCATGCCGAGGTGAAGATCGACAATCTGATTGTGCCCGAAGAGAATTTGCTCGGCGGCGAAGGGCAGGGCTTTGCCATGGGCCAGCACCGGCTCGCCTATGGCCGCCTGCGCCACGGCATGCACAATGTCGCCATGGCCCAGCGCGCACTTGATCTGGCAACGGAACATGTCACCAGCCGCGAAACCTTCGGCAAGAAGCTGGAAGACCGTCAGGGTGTCCAGTTCATGCTGGCCGAATGCGCCAGCCAGCTCTACATCGCGCGCCTGATGCTGATGCACATTGCCTACAAGGCCGAGAACGGCATGGACATCCGCCAGGAGAATGGCATCGCCAAAGTGTTCCTGGCCAATATGGTGCACAAAGTGGTCGACACGGCGATCCAGCTGCACGGCGCGCTCGGCTATTCGCTCGATACGCCGCTGGCGGCCTGGTACACGCACATCCGGTCCCAGCGCCTCGTCGACGGGCCGGACGAGGTGCACAAATGGATCACCGGCAAGAACGTCATCCGCGCCTTCAAGAAAGACGGCACCAGCGCCGCCGCAGCGGGCGGAGATTTGCTGTGATCAAGCTGACCTTCTGCCTGAGGCGCCTGCCGCACCTCTCCCGGGAGGAATTTCAGACTTACTGGCGGGAGCAGCACGCCCCGCTGGTGGCAAAGCATGCGGAGGTTCTGGGCATTCTCCGATATGTCCAGAACCATACCGCGCATGACCCGCTGAACGCGGCCATGCAGGCCAGCCGTGGCGGGCCGCCTTCCTATGACGGCGTGGCCGAACTCTGGTTCGAAAGCGAAGAGGCCATGGCCGCCAACACCAGCGAGGCGGCGGCAAAAGCCGGCGCCGAACTGCTGGAGGACGAGAAGAAGTTCATCGACCTCGCCAACTCCCCGCTCTGGTTCGGGGACGAGACGGAGGTGGTGGGGTAATTCGTCCGGCTCAGGGAACTTTGTCCGGTCTCGCGGGTTGTGCTTCGGTGAGCCCGAAAACAAACCCGACTGAGTTCCCCGCCGCAGCGGCGCGCTGGCTGCGCGCCGGGCTGTTTCTCTTGTGCTTCGCTCTGTCTGCGCCGCACGCGCTGGCGCAATTGCCGGGGCCGGACGAACCAACCGATCCGACCCCCGCGATCCAGACGCCGCCGCCACAGGCCAGCGACGCCGACATCCGGACGCGCATCACGGACATTTTCGCCGAGATCGACTCCCTTCGCCGGGTGACCGTCGAAGTGAACCATGGCGTGGTGACGCTTGGCGGGGATGTGTCCAGCAGCGCCGCCGATGCGCGGGCCGAAGAGCTGGCGCTGCGCGTCAACGGCGTCGTTACGGTCGAGAACCAGATCGAGCGCCGTCTGGCCGTGGAAGACAGCACCGGCAGCCTGTTCGGGGATTCGTCCAGCCGCCTGCAAAAGCTCTACCGCGCCCTGCCGCTCTATGGCGTATCGCTGGCCGTGTTCCTGGTCATTGCCCTGCTGGGGCACCTGATTGCTTCCTGGCGCGGCTTCTGGCGCCTGATCCTGCCCAATCCGTTCCTGGTCGAACTGGTCTCCGGCGCATTCCGCATCGTGGCGCTTCTCGTGGCGCTGGTAATGGCGATGAACGTCCTCGGCGCCACCACGCTGATGGGCACCATTCTGGGCGGGGCAGGCGTGATCGGCCTCGCCATCGGCTTTTCGGTGCGTGATACGCTGGAGAATTATATCTCCTCCATCATGCTCAGTGTGCGCCAGCCTTTCCGCGCGAACGAGCATGTCGTGATCGACGATCACGAGGGCAAGGTCATCCGCCTCACCTCGCGCTCCACGATCCTGATGACGCTGGATGGCAACCATTTGCGCATTCCCAACACGATCGTCTTCAAGTCGGTGATCCTGAACTATACGCGCAATCCCGAGCGCCGCTTTGAGTTCGACCTCGGTGTCGATGCGGCCGACGACCCTGTGGCGGCGATGCAGCTCGGTCTCGACCGGCTGAAGGCGATGCCGTTCGTGCTGAAGGATCCGGAGCCGGAAGCTTTCATCCAGACGGTCGGCGACTCCAATATCGTGCTGCGCTTCATGGGCTGGGTGAACCAGACCGAGACCAATTTCGCCAAGGGCCGGGGGCTCGCCATCGCCGCCACCAAGGATGCCCTGGAAGAGGGCGGCTTCACGCTGCCGGAGCCGATCTACAAGCTGCGCTTCGACAGCAAGATCGAGGACGCGCTGAAAGGCGGTTCCACAGGCAGTGCGACCGTCAGTACGCCGTCCCCTCCAGCCGCGCCGCCGAAAAAGCCAGTCGATACAAGCGAAGCGTCAGACGTCGCCGCCGACAATACTATCGACGAAAAAGTCGCCGCCGAACGCGCCAGCAGCAAAGAGCCCGACTTGCTGGATGAAGAAAGCCCGGTGGAGTAGGGCGGCTGGCGCTGTTTCCCGCATGTCATGACACGAAATCCAGCCTGCCTGACACAATCGGGGGTTGGCAGGCCGCACCCGTTTCGCTTGTGATGAGGGCAAGCAAACGGAGGCAGCGATGGCGGACCAGCGCAGATCGAAAAAGACCGACAAGATCGAGGTGCGCCTCGCGCCCGAGACCAAACAGGCGTTTCACGAAACCTGCGAACAGCGGGGGGAGTCCGCTTCCGGCGTCATCCGCCGCCTGATCGAGGAATATGTGGCGCGATTTCACCAGCCCATGATCGCCCGCCCCATCGAAGCTGTCCGCCGCACGCCATGGTGGGTGCGCGGCGGTGGGCTCGCGGCGCTGATCGCCGGGGCTTTGAGCGTCGCGGCATTACCGTCAAAAGCGGAACCGGAACCGAGATGGGCTGAGTACTTTGCCCACAAGGACACGAATGGCGACGGTGTGCTGGGGCCGGAAGATTTTCTGAATTCTGAATCCAGGACAATGTTTCTGGAAGAGGTCAGACGGGATCTCCCGCAAGAGACCTATGAGAGGGTCAGGGCGTCATCTGAGGAAAGTGCCCGGGCCTCCGCGCGCCATTTCATTGCCAGGTACGACACGAATGAAGATGGAATTGCGACGAAGGCAGAATACCAAGCGTCACAAGAAACGCTCTTTCTCACTTTGTTTGATGAGATCGATGCGGATGGAGATCGTGCGATCAGGCTGGAGGAAGCGCTCAATCCGCCAGTCGGCCGTGGCCGGGACCATGTAGGCGGCTATTGGGGGCGGGGACCGAAGAACAAGGAAATACCAGCCGCCGAGGCTCAAACCAGGAAGGCTTGGCTGCACGGTAAAGCGGACGCGCCGACGCCGATGCAGGCGGAGCTTATTCGTGCGCGCTTCGCAGTTTATGATCGCGATGGAAATGGCGTTGTGAACTGGCGGGAGTATTGGCGGGGGATTGCCGACTAGCCTGCATTACTTCCCAGCGCGTCTGCAAGATCCGCCAGGATGTCGTCGACGTCCTCCAATCCGACGGAGAGGCGGATCAGGCCATTACTGATGCCATGTTCGAGGCGTTCTTCTTCGGTGTAGGTCGAGTGGGTCATGCTGGCCGGATGCTGGATCAGGGTCTCGGCATCGCCGAGGCTGACCGCGCGGCGGATCAGCTGCAGCCGGTTCATCATCTCGATACCCGCTTCATAACCGCCGGACAATTCGAACGCGATCATCCCGCCAAAGCCGTCCATCTGGCGCTTTGCCAGCTCATGCTGCGGGTGGCTGGCAAGGCCCGGATAGTGGACGGTGTCCACGCCGGGCTGGGCTTCCAGCCATTCGGCCACTTTCTGGCCGCTCTCGCAATGGCGCGCCATGCGCAGCTGCAGGGTCTTCAGTCCACGCATCACCAGCATGGCATTGAAAGGCGCCATGACGGAGCCGGTCATGTCCTTCACGCCGAACATGCGGACCTCCTTGAGGGCCTCCGCCCGGCCGAGCACCATGCCGGCCACAAGGTCTCCATGGCCGCCGAGATATTTGGTCGCCGAATGGACGACGAAGTCCGCGCCGAGCGAAATCGGCCGCGTCAGCAGGGGAGAGGCATAGGTGTTGTCCACCACCACAAGCGCGCCGGCTTCATGCGCGATGCGGGCCGTTTCCCGAATGTCGACCAGGCGCATGTTCGGATTGGCCGGGGTTTCGAAATACACGACGCGCGTCTTGTCAGAGAGGGCGGCGGAGAGGTTCGCCGGGTCGCGCAGGTCGACATGGGTGATCTTCACGCCGAAGCGGGAGAGGCCGTCGCGCATGAAGGCGAAGGTGCAGCCATACAGCGTCTGGTCGGTGATAACCTCATCGCCCGGTTTCAGCAGCGTCCACATGAGGGAACTGATCGCCCCCATGCCGCTGGCGGTGGCGAGGCCCGCTTCGGCGCCTTCGAGGCTGGCGACGCGGTCTTCCAGCAGGGCGACGGTGGGGTTCGAGATGCGGGAGTAGATGTGGCCCTCGGCCTCGCCTGCAAACAGGGCGCCGCCGGTCTGCGCATCCGGGAAGGCAAAGGTAGACGTCAGATGCACCGGCGGGGTCAGCGCATAGTCGTTTTTAGCCGGGTCATAGCCATGATGAATGGCGCGGGTGGCGGGGCCGAGCGGGCGGGTTGCATCGAATGCCATGGGGGTCTCCGTATTTGAGGAGATTCTACCATGGGAATGTGGGCGAAAGGTGCCGAACTGCGTCGTATATTGCTTGTAAATTGGCATAATATGCCAATACTGGTGTATATGGATGCCATAGATGCCAGGATTATCCGCGCCCTGCAGCGCGATGGACGCCTCACCAACCTCGAACTGGCCGAGGAAGTGGGGCTCTCGCCCTCACCCTGCCTACGCCGCGTGCGCAACCTTGAGGCCGCCGGCGTGATCCAGGGCTACACCGCCCTCGTCGACCAGAAAGCTTGCGGTTATCCCATCACCTGCCTCGTCCGCATCCGGCTCGCCAACCATTCGCAGGAAAACGTGCAGGCCTTTGAGAAGAAAATCGCGGAAACCGAAGCGATTCTCGATTGTTACCTGATGACCGGCGGCGCCGATTACGAGCTGCGAATCGTCGCCCGCAGCCTCGACGATTACGAACAGCTCGTGCGCCACACGATCCAGAAATTGCCGGGAATCGCCTCCATCGAGACCAGTTTTGCCTACGGGGTTGTGAAGAAGTCCCGCATCCTGCCGGTTCGTGTGGAAAAGGGTGCATAGAACCCGCCCCGGAACCTGCTATAGACAGGCCCCATGACCCTACCGCCCACCAAGGCCCCGACACTCCTCGAAACCCGTAGCCCGCTCCTGCGCCGGCCGGGCAAGTGGCGTATTTCCAACATCATCGACGGCCGCGCCCTGCGCGTGAAGCTCACCGCCGCGGCGCTCGACAATTTCGGGGACCCCCAGGCGGCCCGCAAGGCAGCGCTGGACCTCTTGCACGGGGCCATGTTCCGCGGCCGCATGATCGCGCAGGAACGTCTGCAGCAGGGCGCCGACGGGCTGGACACCGCGCGCCTCCTCTCCGCCGTGCAGGACGAGGTGATCAGCGCGCTCTACGACTTCACCACCACGCACGTGCACCGGGCCCGCAACCCGACCGAGGCCGAGCGGATCACCATCATGGCGACCGGCGGTTATGGCCGCGGCGTGATGGGGCCGTCCTCGGATACGGACCTCTTGTTCCTGCGCGCCTACAAGGTCAGCCCGCACACCGAGAGCGTTGTCGAATACATGCTCTACGCCCTGTGGGACATGGGGCTGAAGGTGGGCAATGCGTTCCGTACGCCAAGCGATTGCGTGAAGCTGTCGCTGGAAGACGTGACCATCAAGACCAGCCTGCTGGATGCCCGCTATATCTGCGGCGACGAGGCGCTGGCCGAAGAGATGCTGACCGCCTTCCACGAGGGCGCGGTCAAGGGACGCGACGCGCAGTTCATTGCCGACAAGCTGGCCGAGCGCGACGCTCGCCACGCCCGCCAGGGCGATGCGCGCTATGTCGTCGAGCCGAACCTGAAAGAGGGCAAGGGCGGATTGCGCGATCTGCAGACGCTCTACTGGATCGCCAAACAGACCTATGGCGGGCATACGCTGGAAGACGTGATGCAGGCCGGTCCGTTCACGGACCATGAATATACTGTCTTCATCCGCGCGGCGCGTTTCCTGTGGACGGTACGTTGCCACCTGCATTTCGTTACCGGCCGGGCAGAGGAGCGCCTCAGCTTCGACCTGCAGCCGGAGATCGCGGCGCGCATGGGCTATCGTGACCGGCGCGGGCAGCAGGGCGTCGAGCGTTTCATGAAGCGCTACTTCCTTGTCACCAAGGATGTCGGCGGCCTGACGCGGATTCTCGCGGCAAAACTGGAAGCGGACCAGAAGAAAAAGCCGGAAGGCCTGCGCCGCTTCCTGCCGGTGCGCGGACCGGTGGAACTGGATGAGCCGGGCTTCATTATCGATAATGGCCGGATCAATGTTCAGGACGACAAGGCCATGCGGGCCGATCCGCTGAACATGCTGCGCCTGTTTATTGTGGCGCGCGATGAAGGCAAGGACATTCACCCCCACGCGCTGAGCCTGCTGACCCGGGCGCTCCGTGCCCTGAACGAGCGGACGCGCGAGAAGCCGGAAGCGCAGGCGCTGATCCTCGACGCCATCCTGGGCGGGGATAATCCCGGCCGTATCCTGCGCCGGATGAATGAAGCAGGGGTTCTGGGGCGGGCGATCCCGGAATTTGGCGGCATCGTCGCCCAGACCCAGTTCAACATGTATCACCATTATACGGTCGACGAGCACACGATCCGCGCCGTGGAAGCCATCGCAGAGATGGAATATGGCCGCGATGAACACCCGATCAAACTGGTCGGCGAGCTGTTCGACCTGATCGAGAACCGCCGGGCGCTCTACCTCGCCATGCTGTTGCACGACACCGGCAAGGGGAAGGGCGACCAGCAGATCGCCGGCATGAAGACCGCCCGGAAAGCCTGTGAACGGCTCGGCCTGTCGGAAGACGAAACGGAGCTCGTCTCCTGGCTGGTGGGCCACCATCTGGAAATGAGCGAGACGGCGCAGAAGCGGGATATTTCCGATCCGCGGACCGTGACCAAATTTACGGAAATGGTTGGTTCTCTGGAGCGGCTGCGGTTGCTCTACATTCTCACGATTGCCGACATCAAGGCCGTCGGTCCAGGTGTGTGGAATGCCTGGAAAGGCCAGCTGCTGACGGACCTCTACCACAACACAGCGGCCGCGCTGCGCGGCGGACGGACCGACGAGGCGGGCGTGCAGGCCGAACTCGAAGCCCGCGCCGAACGCCGCCAGAATGAACTGGTCGACCGGCTGGGCATGGTGCCTCCGCTGATGCTCGCAATGGAGACGGCTTACTGGACCGGCTTCGACATCGACGATCTCGCCTGGCATGCGCAGGCCCTGAATGGCGGCGGCAACCAGGTCCATCACCGCCTGTCCCTGGCAGGCGGGGCGATGGCCTTGTTCGTCTCAGGCGAAGACCGGCCCGGCCTGTTCGCAGACCTTGCCGGGACGATTGCCCACAACGGCGCGAACATTATCGCGGCGCAGGTCTATACCAGCCGCGAAGGCGGCATCATCGACGTCTTCATGCTGCACGACATTCAGGACAAGCCGTTCGGCAAGGACGACCCGGCCCGGCTCGAGCGGCTGCAGGCGGATCTGCACAAGGTGCTGGCCGGAGAGCCTGTCGACATGTCGGTGCGCGAGCGCCTGGGCCGACGGCAAGCGGCCTTCCTGGTGCATCCTTCGGTGCAGATCCGGGACGACCTTTCAGCCGACCACACGGTCATCGACATTGCCGGGCGCGACCGGCCGGCGCTGCTCTACGATGTGGCGAACTGCCTGGCCGATTCCGGCATTTCGATCCACTCGGCGCATGTCGGCTCGTTCGGCGAGCGGATGTTCGATGCCTTCTATGTGCAGACAGAAGACGGCCAGAAACTGCAGCAGGATGCTGCCCTCAAAGAGTCCCTGCGCGAACAGCTTCTTGACGTATTGGGCCGCCATGAACCGGATGCCCCGCACACACCGGCCCGGAAGCTGCGCCGGTCGCGGGCCGTAGACAGTTTCTGAGAACCCCTGCACGACAGGCCCCATGAGCATCGCCCGCAACACCCTGGTGCAATCCTCGCTGACGCTGGGCAGCCGTATCCTCGGTTTTGCCCGGGATATCCTTCTGGTGGCGAAGCTGGGCGCGGGGCCCATCAATGATGCCTGGGTGACGGCCCAGCAATTCCCGAACCTGTTCCGCCGCATCTTTGCCGAGGGCGCCTTCGCGTCCGCCTTCGTGCCGACCTATGCCCGCACGCTGGAGGCCGAAGGACCAGAGGCCGCGCAGGCCGTGGCGCAGGAGGCATTGCGCGTCCTCTTCGCGTTCACTGCGGCGCTGACCATTCTCGCCCAGATCTTCATGCCCTGGGTGCTGCTGATTATCCATGGCGGACAGGCTGACGACCATGTGCACTACAATCTGGCTGTGCTCCTGACACGGATCACCATGCCATACCTGACCTGTATGGCGCTGGCGGCGCTCTTGTCCGGCGTGCTGAATTCCGGCCAGCGGTTCATCCTGTCGTCTGGCGTGCCGACGCTGCTGAATCTCTGCCTTATCCCGGCGGCGCTGGTTTCGAACGTGCCGGAGGTCGTGTCCAAGGCTGCGGCGGTCGCGGTCCTGATCGCGGGCGTGCTTCAGGTGGCCTTGCTCTGGTGGGGCGTCACACGCCAGAAGGTGCGCCTCAGCCTGATTGGCTGGCCGCGCATCACGCCGGCCGTGCGCCGGGTCATGGCGCTGGCCGTCCCGGGCACGATTGCGGCGTCGGGCACGCAGATCAACATCATTGTCAGCCAGTCGCTGGCCAGCTTCGAGCAGGCGGCCAAATCGTGGCTCTACACCGCCGACCGGCTTTACCAGCTGCCGCTCGGACTGGTCGGCGTCGCGGTCGGCGTTGCCATCCTGCCGCGCCTCAGCCGGGCCGCGCGAAGTGAAGACCATGCAGGCAGCCAGGCGACGATGGACGAAGGCATCGGCCTCGCCATGGCGCTGACGCTTCCGGCTGCCGCGGCGCTGCTGGTCGCTCCGGTTTTCCTCATCGAAGCCTTCTTCGTACGCGGGGCATTCCTGCAATCGGATGCCGAGGCGTCCGGCGGGGCGCTGTTCCACTATGCTTGGGGCGTGCCTGCCTTCGTGCTGATCAAGGTGCTGGCCCCGGCCTTCTTCGCCCGGGAAGACACGAAAACCCCGATGCGGTTCGCGCTGACATCGGTGGCGATCAACACCTCGCTCGGCGCAGGCCTGTTCTTCTGGCTGAACAGTCAGGGGCAGCTTGGCTTTGTCGGCCTCGCCATCGCCACATCGGTGGCCGCTTGGGTGAACGCCCTGCTGCTGGGCACCACGCTGGCAGCCCGCGGCTGGTACAGGCCGGGTCCGGTTCTGGTATCGCGCACGCTGCGGGCCCTGATCGCCAGCGGCCTGATGGCCGGGGCGGTCTGGTTCATGGTGCACAATTTCCAGTGGGTGCGGGACACGATCATCGACTCGCGCGCGCTGGCCGCTGCAATCGTGATCCTCGCCGGCGGCCTGATCTATGCCGTTGCGGCCTTCCTGACCGGCGCGATCCGGCCCCGCGACATCACGCAGGCCTTGCGCCGCTAGGTAAATCGGTTACAGCGCTTGCGCATGACTGACACAAACACATCCGAATACACCGGCCCCCAGCGGGTCTTCTCTGGTATCCAGCCGACCGGTAACCTCCACCTCGGCAATTATCTCGGCGCGCTGAAGAAGTTCGTCGACCTCCAGAATGACGGCTGGGATTGTGTCTATTCCGTCGTCGACATGCACGCCATTACCATGCCGGTGGAGAAGGGGGTGCTGGCCGACCAGACCCGCCAGATCGCGGCAGCGTTCATCGCCTGCGGCATCGACCCGAAGAAATCGATTGTCTACGCTCAGGCCTCTGTGCCGGCCCATGCCGAACTGGCCTGGGTGTTCAACTGCGTTGCGCGCATGGGCTGGGTCGAGCGGATGACCCAGTTCAAGGACAAGGCCGGCAAGGATGCCGAGCGGGCCTCCGTCGGCCTGTTCACCTATCCGGTCCTGCAGGCGGCTGACATCCTGGCTTACAAGGCAACGCATGTGCCCGTGGGCGAAGACCAGAAGCAGCACCTGGAACTCAGCCGCGACATCGCCGACCGTTTCAATCGCGAATACGACGTACCGGGTTTCTTCCCGCTGCCGGAACCGCTGATCAAGGGCCCCGGCGCGCGGATCATGAGCCTGAAGGACGGCAACAAGAAGATGTCCAAGTCCGACCCGTCGGACCTGTCGCGCATCAACCTGGTCGATGATGCCGACCTGATCGCCAAGAAGATCAAGAAGGCCAAGACCGACCTGGAAGGCGACATGCCGTCCGAAGTGAAGGGACTGGAAGGGCGCCCGGAGGTCGAGAACCTTGTCGGCATCTATTCCGCCGTGAGCGGGCAGAGCGTCGAAGAGGTCCTGGCCGAATATGGCGGCAAGGGCTTCGGCGTGTTCAAGCCGGCGCTGGCCGATGTGATGGTGGCGCATCTCGCCCCGATCACGCAGCGCTTCCGCGACATCCTCGCAGACCAGTCCGGGATCGACGCCATCCTGCGCGACGGGGCCGAGAAGGCGAATGCCATCGCCGCACCGATCATGGAAGATGTTCGCCGCGCCGTCGGATACTGGCGACCCTGATATCTGCCTGACAGGTCAGCGTGCCATTCCGGCACATTGACCTGCCCGGCGGGCGGGCTACGACTTGCGCGCAGGTTCTGAAAGGATGTGCCCCATGCTGTTTCGCGTTCTGATTCCCGCCGCCGCCCTGATGCTGGCAGCTTGTTCCGGTCCGGCCGAGTCGCCCGCCGGCGAGTCCGTGATTGAAGTGAAGGACGCTTTCAT
This sequence comes from Hyphomonas adhaerens MHS-3, assembly GCF_000685235.1. NCBI lineage: Bacteria > Pseudomonadati > Pseudomonadota > Alphaproteobacteria > Hyphomonadales > Hyphomonadaceae > Hyphomonas > Hyphomonas adhaerens. Next base: position 72,622 of record NZ_ARYH01000001.1, on the reverse strand, counting down.
CATCAAGCCGGCCGAGGGCCGCGACGTCGCCGGGGGTGGCCTGATGGCCTATGTCACCGGCGCGCCGGTGGAACTGGTCGGCGCCTCGACCGACATTGCCGACCGGGTCGAGCTGCACACGATGACGATGGAAGACGGCGTCATGCAGATGCGCCAGGTGGAGAGCTTCACCGCATCCGAAGGCGATCCCATCGTGCTCCAGCGCGGCGGCAACCACCTCATGCTGTTCGGCCTCGATCCGGCCATGGCCGTGGGCGACACGGTCGACCTCTCTCTGGAGTTCCGTGATTCGGACGGCACCTCGCAGACGGTGGTGACCAGCGCTGAGGTCAAGGGACTCGGCGACTGAGCCGCTTGATCCGACTGCGGACAGCCCCGTTCTGGCTGAAAACTGACACCCCCGGCGCATTTGGCGCAGCATTTGCGTGCACAGACTGCAGGTTGCGGACATTTAACAGTTAATGACCTGTTAAAATGCCACAATCGAACGCATAGTGTTGTGAAAGCAACACCGCGCCAAAGCCGGGGATTTGTAGAGTATGGCCTTCGACAGCCGCTTGCACGCTGCCTACCTTGAAGAGGGACCAGATCCCAACGAGGTGTCCGAAGAACATCTGCGTGAACTGGATGAGGCAGAGCCGCATCCGATCATGGATTTCTTCCGCGGCTTCTGGCGCCGTACGATTTTCCTTTTCAAGCTGAGCCTCTTGTTCGCGCTGGTCGGCGCCTATCCGTTCTCCGTGGTCATGTCCCACAAGATCGACGATTCCGACATTGTCTTTGCGAAAGGCCAGGCATGGGCCTTCCCGGAATCCGGCATCGCCATCACCAAGATTGCGCGTGAACTGGAAGGGAAGGGCTGGGCCGAGGACAAGCCGAACTGGCACCCGCAGTCCCGCCTGACGGCCATGCCTGCCTGGCAGGAAGCCACCGCGGATGGCCTGTCCGAATTTACCCGCATGGCCGCCGCCGCCGTGCCGGACGAAAATGGCGAACCGGATGCCGACCTGATCGCCGCCTCGCGTTTGCTGCATGGCATTCCCGGCGAAGACATGCGCCCGCGCATGACCGCCGCAGCCGAAGCCCTCAACCGGTTCGACTCCCGCGCCAGCCGTGGCCTCGTTACCGTCGCCGACCGCCGGGTGCTGGCCGCTGACGAAGCCCGCATGTTCGCTGGCTGGGCCGAAGCCGACCAGGACGACCTGTCCACCCAGATCTATCAGGAATCGACCGGCTGGCCCGCCTCCAAGCAGGACATCCGCGTTTTCTATGCCGCCAAGGCCCGTGCCCACATTGCTCTTCAGATGCTGAAAGCGGCCCGTCTGGCCGACCGTGACAGCCTGGCCGATGCCGATACGATGGCCGCTTATGACAAGGCCGAAGCAGCCTGGACACGTGCCGCCCGGATCCGCCCGCTGGTCGTCTCCAACCAGAAAGGCGATGGCGCCATCATGGCCAACCATCTCGCCAGCCTCGGCTTCTTCCTGCGCGATGCCCAGCGGACCTCTCTGGAGCTGGCCGAGCGTCTCGACCAGCCGCTGCCGCCATCCGAAGCGCCTGAAACCGGCGAAGAAGTGGCCCAGCTCGATCCGGCCATAGCCAGCGCTGCCCACTGAGACCGGCTTCTTAAGCCTTTCAGCCCTTGATACGACTGCCCGTCCGCGCCATCTGTTGCACAGGTGAAGCTTTTGACAGAAAGGGCAGGCGGCGATGTTCATCCAAACCGAACCGACTCCCAACCCGGACACGATTAAATTCCTGCCGGGACATGACGTAGCAGGCGACCGCGGCCCATTCGATTTTCCGGATGTTGCCAGCGCGCGCATCAGCCTGCTGGCCCGTGCGCTGTTCCAGGTCGACGGGGTCGAGCGTGTGTTCCTCGGCAATGACTTCGTGTCGATCAACAAGGCGGAAGACAAGGACTGGCGGCATGTGAAGCCGATGGTCCTGGCCGCGATCATGGATCATTACATGGCCGGTCTGCCGGTCGTGGAAGACGGCGCCGAACCCTCCGCCTCTTCCGAGGCCGACGTGACCTATGAAGGCGAAGCCGCCGAAATCGTCGAAGAGATCCGTGAGCTGATCGAGACGCGCGTGCGTCCGGCTGTGGCGCAGGATGGCGGCGACATCATCTTCCACCGGTTTGAACCGGATACCGGCATCGTCCACTTGTCGATGCGCGGGGCCTGTGCCGGCTGTCCGTCATCGACGATGACCCTGAAGCAGGGCATCGAGAACATGCTGAAGACCTATGTGCCGGAAGTGACGGCGGTCGAAGCCGTCCTCTAGGTTCGATCTGACATCTTGACGGCCCGCGCGAAGCCGGGCCGCATATCCCCAAAAGCAAAAGGACTATCCTGATGGCCCACCCTGTGAACGACCATGCGCTGGACGTGGTTTTCCGCGATGCGCGCTCCTACAATGGCTGGCGCGAGGAAGACGTGCCGGAAGTCCTGATCCGCGCGGTGTATGACCTTGCGAAGCTCGGCCCGACCAGCGCCAACAATTCCCCGGCGCGGTTTGTCTTCATCAGTTCCGAAGAAGGCAAGGCCCGCCTTGTGCCGCTGATGTCGGAAGGCAATCGCGAGAAGACGCAGAATGCTCCGTGGACGGTGATCATTGCGCACGATATGGAGTTCCACGAGAAGATTCCGAAACTCTTCCCGCACGCGCCGGCCGCCAAGGACTGGTTCCACCATATCAAGGAAGAGACCGCGTTCCGGAACGGGACGCTGCAGGGCGCTTACCTGATGCTGGCGGCCCGCTCGCTCGGCCTCGATTGTGGCCCGATGTCCGGCTTCGACATGGATGCCGTCAACAAGGAGTTCTTCGAGAGCCAGGACGGTGAGATGAAGAACTGGAAGGCGAACTTCATCTGCAATATCGGCCATGGCGACCGGACGACGATCTTCGACCGCTCCCCGCGCCTGGCGTTCGATGAGGCGTGCCGCATTCTTTAAGCGGAAAAGACGATGCTGGTCCTGGGGCTGAACACCGCTTTTACAGCCATGGAAGTGGCGCTGGTGCGTGACGGTGAAATCCTCGCCGATGCGCGCGAGGTGATGGCCCGCGGCCAGGACAAGCATCTGCCGGCCCTCGTCCAGGGCCTGCTGGATGCGGAGGGCGTGACGCTGGACGAGGTTGACCGGATCGCCGTCGTCACCGGCCCCGGCAGCTTTACCGGCATCCGCATCGGCGTTGCCTATGCGCGCGGCCTGTCGCTGGTGACCGGGGCGGACTGCGTCGGCGTGACCAGCCTGGAAGCCGCCGTGCCAGCCGGGATGGAAGACACTGTGATGGGCTGCCTCGCCGGTCAGAAACGACCGCCGGATCAGACCTGGTGGATCCAGGGCATCAGCGAGGGGCAGGGGATTGCCGACGTGCTGGAACTGCGCCTCGAACAATTGCTGCCCATGCTGGAAGGCTTCCACGCGCCGATCTTCATGGACAATGCCGATGCCGTCGGCGACATGAAGGAAAAGCTGGACCTGCGTCCACTCCTGCCGTCGGCGATCACCGCGGCGATCAAGGGCGGGCAGTTCGATCCGGCAACGCATCCTCCGTCCCCGGTCTATGCCCGCGATCCGGACGCGACCCTGCCGGAGCCCCGGAAGTGACCCATCCCGTGCTCGTCCTGCGCCCCGACGATGCGGGGCGCATGAGCCAGCTGCACATGCGCTGTTTCGACGATCCATGGAGCGCCATCTCGTTCCGCGGCCTGTTGCTGGATACGTCCATCCTGACACTGGGCGTGGAGCTGCACGGGGGGCTCGCCGCCTTTGCGATGGCGCAGACCGTTGCAGGCGAGAGCGACATCCTGACCATTGCCACCGCGCCGGAACATCGACGCAAGGGCCTCGGCGCCACCCTGATCAGTGCCCTCATCAGCCGTTTGGGCGAGCGGGGCGTCTCCCGCATCACGCTGGACGTGGCCGAGGACAATTCGCCCGCCCGTGCGCTCTATCGGGGATTCGGATTTACTGAGGATGGCCGCCGTCCGCGTTACTATACGAGCGGGCGCGATGTGCCAGTCGATGCGGTGCTCATGTCGCGCAATATGGGCCTCTGACCCCACACAGACGTGATCGCTTTGCCCTATCCAAATCCTGCATCTGCGCTACGATCCCCGCAGCAACAGGAGGACACGCAATGGCAGACGACATGAAACCGGCAGAGATCCCTCAGGGCGTGTTCGACCTTTACGACAGATATTGCCACGGCCACCTGTCACGCCGCGGCTTTTTCGAGGGGCTGGGAAAGTATGCGGTGGGCGGATTAAGCGTCGCCTCGCTCGCGGCCTGCGTGATGCCGGATTATTCGAAACAGCAGACCGCCGAAGACGATGGCGACATCACTACGGAGATGGTGACCTATGCCTCGCCCGATGGGGCGGGCGAGATGGCAGGCTACCTCGTGCGCCCCGCGGGCGGCGGGGTCCGGCCCGGTGTGCTGGTTGTGCATGAAAACCGGGGGCTCAATCCGTATATCAAGGATGTCGCCCGCCGCGCAGCCAAGGCAGGCTATGTCGCCTTTGCGCCGGATGCGCTGTATCCGCTTGGCGGCTATCCCGGCAATGATGATGACGGCCGGGCCCTTCAGGCCAAGCGTGACCGCGGGAAAATGCTGGCGGACTTCATGGCCGGAGCAGACTTCCTGCGCGACCATGAGGCGACCAATGGCAAGGTCGGCATCACAGGCTTTTGCTTTGGCGGCGCCATCACCAATCTGATGGCTGTGAAACAGCCCTGGCTTTCCTGTTCCGTGCCGTATTATGGCGGCTGGCCGAGCGCCGAGGACGCCGCAAAGCTGGAAGTGCCGCTGCAGATCCACCTCGCCGGGCTGGACGACCGCGTGAATGCAGGCTGGCCGAGTTACCAGGACGCGCTCAATGCGGCTGGCAAGCCGTACGAGGTGTACCTCTATGAGGGCGTGAACCACGGGTTCCACAATGACACGACGTCCCGATATGACGCGGACGCGGCGGCGCTCGCCTGGAGCCGGACACTCGACTTTTTCGCAAAACACCTCGCCTGATCGCGATATGTTCCGGGACAGGGATGGACTCGCATCTCAAACTGAGAAATGTTCCCTCTATGTTCAAGGAGTGGGCGTCCCATTTTGACACACCAATCGGCCGGTGCGGTCTTGCCTGGACTGAAGCGGGCCTGACCGGCGTGCAATTGCCGGAGGCTGACGCGGAGCAGACCGTTGCGCGGATCACCCGCCATGGGGCTGAGCTGATGAAGGAGGCGGACGTTCCGCCGGAGATCGCCGAGGTGATAGCGGCCCTGAAGGCATTCCTCGCCGGTGACCCGACCGGCTTTGACGGCCAGCGGCTCGATATGGCGCGGCATTCCGCGTTTGAACGGGCGGCCTACGACGCGCTGCGCAAAGTGCCATGGGGCCAGACGGTGACCTATGGCGACCTCGCCTCTGCCATCGGACGGCCGGGCGGTGCGCAGGCGATCGGCACCGCCATGGGGCGCAATTCCTGGCCGGTGATCGTGCCGTGCCACCGGGTGCTGGGCGCCAATGGCTGGCTGGGGGGCTTCTCCGCACCGGGCGGGACGCTGACCAAGAAAGCGCTGCTGGCGCGCGAGGGCGTTTACCCGGACGGCGGCCAGCTGAAACTGTTTGAATGATGCCCCGATGACCAAAGCACCGCTCGAAATCCGCAATCGTGATGCCCGCCGGCTTTGGCTGCATGCCCAGGGCCTGTCGGCCACGCCAACCGGAACGCTGGACCTGCCGGGCCTGATCCGAGGCCTCGGCTTCGTCCAGCTCGATTCGATCCGCGTCGTCTCGCGGGCGCATCATCACATCCTCTGGTCCCGTAACCAGAACTACCGCGAACCCATGCTGGACAAGCTGATGCGGAAGGATCGCGGGATCTTCGAACATTTCACGCACGACGCCTCGGTCATCCCGATGGAGTTCTATCCCAACTGGCGGCGCCAGTTCCGCCGTCTGGAGGCGAAAGTCCGCGGCTGGGACTGGCATCGCGGCATGCTGGACGAGACGGGCCGGAACGGCATCGTGGACCGGATCCGCGAAGAAGGCCCGCTCAGCACCAAGGCGTTCGACACGAAAATCAAAGGGCCGCGCGAGATGTGGCGCCGCCCGCCGCACAAGCTGGCGCTGGACTACATGTGGTATGCGGGGGAGCTGTCGACCTCGCACCGGGAAAACTTCACCAAATTCTACGACCTCACAGACCGGGTCATTCCCGGCCATCACCGGGAGGACGAACCGCCGGAGGAGGAACAGGTCGACTGGCTGTGCCGCCAGGCGCTGGACCGGCTGGCGTTCGGCTCTGAAGGGGATATCCAGCGCTTCTGGGACGCAGCAGACCTCGCCGAGGTGAAAGACTGGGCGGGGCAGCAGACGGGCCTCGTGCCGGTGCGGATCGAAGGCGCAGACGGCAAATGGGTCAGCGCACTCGCCCCGGCGGACATCGAGACCCGGCTGGAGACCGCGCCCGCGCCGACCTCGCGCCTGCGCATCCTGAACCCGTTCGATCCCGTGATCCGCGACCGGGCCCGGTTGCAGCGCCTGTTCGGTTTCGATTACCGGATCGAGATCTTCGTCCCGGCGGCCAAACGCCGCTGGGGCTATTATGTCTATCCGCTGCTGGAAGGGGACCGTATGGTCGGCCGGGTGGAGGTGAAAGCCGACCGGGCCGCCGGAACGCTGAGCGTGGAACGGCTCTGGCCGGAGCCCGGGGTCGCGTGGACCAGTGCCCGGGATGCCCGTCTGGAAGCAGAACTCGCTCGCTTCGCACGGCTCGCCGGAGTTGACAGCGTCGTCCGGAACAAACATCTGAAACTGGACTTACCGTCGCGCTAAGGGCAAATACGTAGCATGGATCGACTCGAAAAACTCTGCGTTGAGAAAGGCCTCCGCATGACGGAGCCCCGGCGCGTGATCGCGCGTGTGCTTTCGACCGCGACGGACCACCCGGACGCCGAAGAGCTTCACCGCAGGGCCAATGCCCAGGATGCCTCCATCTCGCTGGCCACGGTCTACCGCACCGTGAAGCTGTTCGAGGATGCCGGGATCATCCAGGCCCACGATTTCCGCGATGGCCGCGCCCGCTATGAAGAGGTGCCAGACGAGCATCACGATCACCTGATCAATGTCCGCACCGGGGAAGTCGTCGAATTCCACTCCGAGGAAATCGAGGAGCTGCAGGAGCTGATCGCGAAGCGGCTCGGTTTCCGGCTGGTCGATCATCGGCTGGAACTCTACGGCGTCCCGCTCAAGGATGCCGACAAGGACTGACGGGCACCTGCCGGCTGCTCGTCTGACCGCTCCGTTCAACTCACGTAAATCATTGAGAGCGCATGCTGTGATCCGCCTTGGTCATGGTTCAGTCCTGCGTGATCCGCCGTAGTGATGCCGTAATCCGGGCCTAACCCTGTCTGGAGGATTGCGTCACTGTCATGTTTCTAGCCTGGTTGCTCACCTTCACCCTGGCCACCGGATCTGGCCCCATGAATTCCGCGCTGCAGGCGACGGAAGCGCCGACGACCCTGCGGGCGGCCTTCACGGTGGAGCTGCAATCGTCCCACGCCCGGCGCGTCTACCGCTTCGATCCGCGCAAGAAGGGCCCGGCGCGCTGGACGGCGCTGGCCTGGGAAGGCGACGACGAGGAACTCGACACGGTCGCCGCCGAATGGGCCCATGAGACCGCCCCGGACGGGCGCCTGTTCCCGGACGACCTGCGCGCCAGCCTCGGCCCGCAAGTGACGGTGGACGACAAGGGCGCGGCCTGGAAAGTCTCCTTCCACCACCGGCCCTCCAGCAATGACGGGGCGTTCGACGTCTGGGCCGCAGAGCGCCTGCGGGCGACCGCCTGGTTGGACCCGGTGGGCGAGCGGTTCCTGCGCATCGACTACACGCTGCCGAATCCCGTTGCCGGGCCGGAAGGCGGCACGCTCACCCGGTACGACCAGTCCTATTTCATCCGGACAGAGCCGCGCTGGGGCATGAGCTATGTCTCCGGTTTTTCCATCGACCTGCAGGCCCGCGCGGCCTTCCGCACAATCGACCGGCGCTATTCGGCGAATATCGTGAAGGCCGAATTCTTTTTCGCCAGCAACGAAGCCCAGCAGGAATTCGAGTCCGTCCATCTGACGCAGTAGGTGCTTTGGTCTCCGGGCCGGGGCGCGCTAGACTTCTGCCCATGACGATTCACATGGTGAAACTCAGCGTCGGCTCCGAAGATGTCGAAGACATAGCCAATTGGCAGGCGCGCTACCTGAAGACGTCGCCCAATCCGGCGCATTACACCCGCATGTTCCCGAAGCGTGCGGAAGAAATCCTGCGCGGCGGGTCCATCTATTGGGTGGTGAAAGGTGCGATCCGCGTGCGCCAGCGCATCGTCGATATCCGGCAGGAACAGGATTCAGAGGGGCGGGACATGTGCGCCCTGATCTTCGATCCGGAGCTGGTGCGCACCTATGCAAAGCCCAAGCGGCCCTTCCAGGGCTGGCGCTATCTCAAGCCGGAAGATGCCCCGCGTGACCTGAAGTCTGGCGAAGCGGCGCTCGATATTCCGCCAGACCTCGACACGGCCCTCAAAAATGCAGGTGTCTGGTAAGCCTCACGGCGCGATTTCGGCGGCTGCCGCACGGGCTTCGCGCCGGGCGGTGAAGTGCGTTTCGAACGCCACGACGAGGCAGGCGACAATGATGATCGCCGCGCCGCCATAGAGCCGGACATTCGGGATCTCCTGAAAGAAGGCATACCCGAACAGGGACGACCAGATGAGGCCGGTATATTCAAACGGCGCCAGCGTTTGCGCCCTGGCCCGGGCATAAGCGAGCGTCATGAACGACCAGATGCCGACGGCGGCGAGTGAGGCTGCCCCCAGAAGCGGCCATGTGTTCGTTTCCGGCAGCGCGCCGGCAAAAGGCAGGAAGGGCAGCAGGAACAGAACGGGCAGCACGTTCATGAAGGTGACCAGCGTAATGGCGTCTTCTTCCTTCGTGCGCATCCGCAGCAGGACGATATTGAGCGCATATCCGACAGCCGAGACCAGCATCGCCGAGATGCCGTAAACACGGGTTCCGCCTTCCGGCATGCTGGTGGGCTCCCCGGAAATGGCGATGGCGGCGCCGACAAAACCGACCAGCGACGCGCCGACCGTGACCGGGCTCATCCGCTCCCCCAGCAGGACCCGCGCGATCGGTGCGATCATCAGCGCGGCGGTAAACCCCATGACGACCGCTTCGGCGAGCGTGATCTGGGTGAGGGCGTAGAAGAAGGTAACCGATGACGTCACCTGCGCGATGGAGCGCAACGTGTGGAAGCGGATCGCCTTCCAGCCCGGCATCGGGCGGCGCATGGCAAGGAACAATCCCACCATGATGAACGAGGCCAGGATATAGCGCCAGGCCGTTGCGGTGATGACGCCGGTGCCACCCAGCGTGACGCCTTTCATCGTGGCGTCGAGCGTACAGCCGCAGAGGACGGCGAGACAGACAAGGATGATGGGGTGGGGCAGACGCATGGGCCGGAGCCTTCGCTGGCGGATTGCTTTCCGTCAAGCGGGGAAGTGGACGGCTTGAACGGGTGCATCCATTTTCTGCTTCAGGTTTGCGTTGGGTCAGCCTGTTTCAGGCCGCGCGGTTCCGGTAAACTGGCCTCAACCGGACAAAGATCCGGACGAGGAAACATCAGGAGGAAGCGGCCATGGCAGACGATGCACGGCCTGAGGCGTTCGATCCGGACGCCCTGCGCGACAAGTACCGCGCGGAACGCGACAAGCGCCTGCGGACTGAAGGCAACGAGCAATACGTCAACATGGCGGGCGATTTCGCCCATTACATAGATGATCCGTATTGCGATTTCGAACCACGCGATCCGGTGACGGATCATGTGGAAGTCTGCGTGATCGGCGGCGGTTTTGGCGGGCTTCTGGCGGCCGGGAAACTGCGCGAGGCCGGGTTCGGCGATATTCGCATGGTCGAGAAGGGCGGCGATTTCGGCGGTACCTGGTACTGGAACCGCTATCCCGGCGCAGCCTGCGATATCGAAAGCTATATCTACCTGCCGCTGCTGGAGGAGACCGGCTACATGCCGGTGGAGAAATATTCCCGCGCGCCGGAAATCCTCGAACATTCCCGCCGGATTGCCCGGCACTATGACCTCTACCGCAATGCCCTTCTGGGGACGGAAATCACCGGCCTCAACTGGATTGAAGAAAAGAACGCCTGGCAGGTGCTGACCAATCGCGGCGACGATTTCACCGCGCAGTTCGTGGTCATGTCCAACGGCCCGCTCAACCGGCCGAAACTGCCTGGCATTCCGGGTGTGGAAACCTTCAAGGGGCATTCCTTCCACACCAGCCGGTGGGATTACGACTATACCGGCGGCGATTGTTCCGGCGGGCTCGACAAACTGTCTGACAAGGTGGTGGGGATTATCGGAACGGGCGCGACGGCCGTGCAGTGCGTGCCGCATCTCGCTCGCGGCGCAAAGCATCTCTACGTGTTCCAGCGTACGCCGTCCTCGGTCGATTATCGCGGTGACCGGCCGACGGATGACGCGTGGGTGAAATCGCTCAAGCCTGGCTGGCAGAAGGCGCGGATGGAGAATTTCAATACGCTGGTTTCAGGTGGTTTCGCCCCGGTCGACATGGTGCAGGACGGGTGGACGGACATTATCCGCAACCTGCTGCACATCGCGACACAGGAAGGGAACCAGAACCTGTCGCCCGAAAAGCTGGCCGAGCTGGCAGAGATCGCCGACTTCAAGAAGATGGAGCAGGTGCGCGGCCGGGTCGATGAGATCGTGAAGGATCCCGCGACAGCGAATGCCCTGAAGCCCTGGTATCGCCAGTTCTGCAAACGGCCCTGTTTCCATGATGACTATCTTGCGGCGTTCAACCGGGACAACGTCACCCTGGTGGACACCGAAGGACAGGGCGTCGATGCCATCACCGAGCACGGCGTGGTCGTCGATGGCAAGGAGTACAAGGTCGACTGCCTGATCTATGCCACAGGGTTCGAGGTCGGCACCGACTATACAAGGCGGGCAGGCTACAATCCTGTCGGACGTTCCAGCGCATCGCTTGCGGACGTCTGGCAGAACGGCATGCGCAGCCTGCACGGCATGTTCGTGCACGGTTTTCCGAACCTGTTCGTGATGGGGCCGGGCCAGGCCGGGTTCACGGCGAACTATCCGCACCTGCTGGCGGAGCAAGCCGTGCAGATCGGTTACACGATGTCGGAAGCGAAAGCGCGGCAGGCGAGCCGGTTCGAACTGACGGAAGACGCCGAGCAGGCCTGGGTGGATACGATCATCGAAAAGGCCATGCTGCGCCAGAAGTTCCTGGAGGAGTGCACGCCCGGTTACTACAACAATGAGGGCAAGCCGGGTGACCGGAGCCGTCAGGATGCGTCCTATGGAGCCGGGCCCGATCCGTATTTCGCCATCCTCAAGACATGGCGGGAAGAGGGGGAACTGGCGGGGCTGTCGCTCGGTTGAGCGGCCCCGCCAATCGCCGGATCAGTAGGTGATGCGCAGGTCCGAGATGGACTGGGCAATCTTGGTGTAGGCGTCGGTCAGCTCGTCGGCGCTCTCCGCCTTGAAGGCGAACTCCGTCCCTGAGGCGCAATATTCAAGGATCTGCTTACCGGCTGTCGGCGCCTGGAAAGCCACGGTGTAAAGCCGCACGCCTTTTTCCTTGATGTTGTCACACAGCACCTTGGCCTGGTCGAAGGACGTACCCTCGCCGGTATTGTGCCAGTTCAGGAAGTCACCATCGGTCATCATGATCATGGCTTTTGCCGAATCCGGCTCGTCATAACCGAGCGGATCGGAGCCCGATGGCCAGACGCTTTTCCACTCGGGGGAGATGGAATACCAGCCCCAGGCGATGCCGATATGGCCGGCCGTGCCGCCATTGGCATTCAGGTCGCCGATATAGTCTTTCAGGTCGTCCCGGTCATCCGTCAGCGGAAGGGGGCTGATCGGATTGCAGGAAGGCATGTTCCAGCGATCTCGACTGGAGTCGTATGTCGGTTCGACGGCCTCGATCCATGCAAACGGGCCGGGGTCTTCATCCGTATAGGTTTCGGAACCGCGGCGTTCCTGCACGCATGTGCTGGTAATCGATTTTGTCGAAGTATGCTCGACATCCTGATATTTGTATTTCCGGCAACGGCCATTACGCTTCCACCGAACGCAGACCCGTTCGCGCGACGTATATGTTTCGGTGTAGGTCCGCGTCGGATTTTTGTTGGTAACTTTTTGGAAGTAGCTGCCAGCATCGAGGTAGTTCGAATAGGACACCATGGAGATGCGCACGTCGCCCATGTCGGCCGCCTCGCCTGTTGGCAAGAGAACATCGACAGCATCTTCCGCCGCATCCTTCAGGGCGTCCATTTTTCCAGACCAGCCCATGGAACCCGAAATATCGAACACGAAGGAGACGTCGACCTTGCCGATCCCGTAGGTGGAGCCGGAGGAGACGGTGAAATCGAGATACTGATGACCGATCAGTTCGGTCAGCGTGGTTTTCTGCTGGCACTTGATCGTGGCGTTGATGTCCTGGCTGCCCTTGGAATAGGACACGTCAACCGGCTTGCAGGAAGCGGAATAGTTCTTGGCCTTCAACACGCCGTCGACGAAGTCGTTGATGTAAGCGTTGATTTCGGCTTTGGATTTTCCAGACTGCATTGCGCGCGACCCCGCGATCACGGCATTGTCCAGCGAGTACTGGACGAACTGGCGGCTCCTGTTCGTGTTCTGCAAGTCGATTGCAATGCCGATCAGCGCCAGAATCGGGATGATCGCGATTGCCAGAATGATCGCGACATTGCCTTCGCGATTTTCTTTCCATGTGGTCAGCCTGTTCAACATCAGCTCGTCCCGCTTTCACATATTCATCATGGATTATGGATGATTAACGTTTCTGCGCGGCTAAGATGCAGGCCAAAACTCCTTACGCGTCGCAAGTTTCTGGTAAGGTTTTGCCGGCCTTCCGTAGGCGGGAACCGGTCTGGTCGCGCAAGGCCTGCAACAGAACGCAGCGTTTGATACTGGTCATGACATGCTGGCTCGTGCAAACAGCCTGTCTGGCGAAAATCGCTGCCGCAGGGCGCCTGCCAGGCCAATCTGCAGCGGGGATGGAGGAGGAAACGATGGAGCTGATCGTTCAGTATGGGCCTTTATTGGTGGCGCTTGCGCTGGCCGGGGCCACAGCCGGGCTGGCGGCTGGCCTGTTCGGAATTGGCGGCGGGGCGATTATCGTTCCGGTCCTGTACTTCCTGTTCGATGCCATGGGGTATGGCGAAGCCGCGATGCATGTGGCGGTGTCCACATCGCTTGCCACGATCATCCTCACCTCGGCGCGCAGTGTCAGCGCCCACAACAGTCACGGGGCCGTCGACTGGTCGATCATCCGGGGCTGGGCCCCGTGGATCGTGCTGGGCGCTCTGGCGGGCATGTCCCTGACCGGGTTCCTGTCGAAACGGGCGCTGCTCGGCATCTTCGGATCGCTGGCGTTCGTGCTGTCGGCGCAGCTGTTCTTCGGCCGGCCCACATGGCGCCTCGCCGATGAGATGCCGAAAGGGCCGCTGCGGGCCGCGCTGGGCATGGCGGTCGGGGCGCTGTCCGCCCTGATGGGCATCGGCGGGGGCACCTTCGGCGTCAGCCTGATGACGCTCTATGGCCGGCCGATCCACCAGGCTGTGGCGACCGCGGCCGGCTGGGGTGTTGCCATCGGCCTGCCGTCTGCGCTCATGGCCATCTATATCGGCTGGGGGCGGGAAGGCCTGCCGCCATTCTCGCTCGGCCATGTGAACCTTGCGGCGTTCGCGCTGATCTCGTTGTTTACCGTCACCATGGCCCCGGTCGGGGCGTCGCTGGCCCACAAGCTGGACGCCGCGCGCCTGCGCCGGATGTTCGCTATCCTGCTGGCCGTGGTGGCCGCACGCATGTTGTGGAAAGCCTTGGGCTTCTAGCCGGTCAAACGCCGAAAAAGGCGCCGGCGATCCGTTCGATCGCCCAGTAGCTGCCCATGAAGCCGATGAAATAGGCCAGACCCACGCGCACCGGCACCATGCGCCCGGCTGCCAGCTTGTGGACGATGAAGGCCGCCGCCAGCACGACGCTCACAAACAGGACCTGACCGGCTTCAACGCCGACATTGAACAAGAGCAGCGCCAGCGCCTCGGCCCCCTTGGGCAGGCCGATTTCCGACAGGGCCCCCGCAAAGCCAAAGCCGTGGATCAGGCCGAACCCGAAAGCAATGGCCCAGGGGATATGCTGGCTGAGCGTGTCCCAACCCTTGATGCGGTGCATGGCTTCGGCCCCCAGAAGGGCAATGCTCATGGCGATTGTGATCTCTACCGGCGGGCCGGGCAGGGTGATCCCGCCGAGTGTTGCCGCGGCCAGCGTAATGGAATGCGCGACAGTGAAGGCGGTCAGCGTCAGCAGCAATTGACGCGGCCGCACCAGCAAGACCATGCCCAGCACAAACAGAAGATGGTCCCAGCCAAAGATGATGTGCTCGACACCGATCCGGAAATACGCGGCCACAGGCGCGCCGGTCGGGACGGTCAGGTCCAGCACGGGAGAGGATGGACGCAGCACTGCCTCGAGATCATCGCCTTCCAGCCGGTCGATCCTGACAAAGGCATCCGTCAGGGTCCGTTCCAGTCCGTCGATCCGGATCTCGCCCACATTGAGATTGCAGCGTGTGGTCCAGCGCTGCACCAGCGTCCCGCCGGGTGAGGCGACATATTCGCCTTCGCGAGCGCAGGCTTCCGGAAACACCGGATCAATCTTGAGGCGGCGGCCATCCAGGACCGGCTGTTTCCAGGTGACATCATATGTGCCGGGCGCCGTTTCGATCACTTCCAGATAGGCCGGACGCACTTCATGCGCCGCCGCCGGGGCAGCCATCATCAGCCATGCGGCGACACCTGCCAGGCAGGCTGCCAGCCAGCGGGCCAGGCCAGACCTATTCGGCATTGATGCCTTCCACCTCCACCTTGTACCGGGCGATGATGTCCTGAATGGCCTGTTCGTTCGCCTCGCGCCGGGTCTGGTCCTGCCAGTCGGCGAGCACGGCGTCCTTCACGTCCTCGAACGGCTGAAGCTGGGGCGGGGCATTGGCGCTGACCTGGACGAGATGCACGCCGAGGGCAGAGCGGATGGGGCCTGTCCACAAGTCGGAGGCCGGTGTGGCGGCCAGTGATTGCGCGAACTCGCCGCCGAACAGGCGCACGACTTCGCGCAGCGGCAGGTCGCCATAGGCGCGTTGCAGCATGAAGGGGTCGCCTGCCTCCCGCCAGTCCTTGCCGGTGTTCAGGTCTCCCAGCATGGCTTCGGCATCGCCCGTCGCAGAAGCCCCCCGGACATCCTCGCTGAAGAAGACGTGCCGGAACGTGACCTTCTGCGGCTGCGTGAAGCGGTCTGCATGGGTTTCGTACCAGTCGCGCAGAACGGCATCGTCGGGCGTTTCTTCGCGGGCGAGGTCGGCCACCATGAAGGTCATCTTCTGCGCGAGGCGCCGGGTGACGATCGTGTCGCCTTCATCGAGGCCGAGGCGTTTGGCTTCCCGCGCCAGCGCCTCGTCGCGGACATAGTCGTTGACCATCGCGACCATGTCTTCGCCAGAGGGCAGGGCGCCTGCCTCCGCGGTGTAGATGGAGGCGAGGCGTTCGAGGTCCGCGCCGGACACCCGGATCGTCCGCGCCTCATCCGCCCGCCCGGATGCCACGACATTCCAGGCGATGAACACCACCAGCGCAGCCAGGATGAAATGTACGAGCGGTTCGCGCAGCAGCACGGGCCAGCGGCGCACCTGTTCGGTCTTGTCGGTCAAATTGTGTTCCTGTCGCGTCAGCCGCCGGGGATATACCAGATCGGGGAGGTGTAGGCGCGCTCCTGAATCGTCTCCGGCACGTCAGGCCGCGGCGGTGTGCCGTTGCGCATCGCTTCCCAGGTAGACCAGCGGCAGGACGGGTTCTCCAGCACACGGACATAATAGGTCGCCCGGCGCGCCGGATCGAAGTCAGGATCGGTCCACAGGACCTTCAGCTCGCTGGCGCCCTCGTTCGACGGGGTGCAGGTCGACATATCGACGCTGGCGCCATTGTCGGTGCAGCGGCGGGTGGACGGATCCGGCGTGCCATTGTCACAGGCCACGTCGATGACTTCCTCGCCATCGCTGGTCACCTTGACCACCTGCAGGCGTTGCAGCGTGCCGCCATTCGGGTCGCGCTGCGCCCAGGCGATGAAGGCCGGGGCTTCGCCGGTGCCGACAAGGTCTCCGCCCATGGGGACACCGCCCTCATAGGCTTCGTGCGAAAGGTTGGCAGAAGCCAGCATCGCTTCGTCAAATCCGAAGCCGCCGAAGAAGCGCACTTTCATGCGCGGGCCGGTGGTGGCGAAGGTTTCCTTGCGGCGGAACGCGTCAAAGATGGCTTCGCGCGTATTCTCTTCCGCCCAGACGCCGGTCAGGCCGCTGGCGGACCAACGGGAGAACCAGTTGGTGGCATTTATGACAGCCGGATTATCCTTCGGCTGTTCGTCCCAGCTTGTCGTGCCGGGAAGGGGGACCGATCCCCGCGCCACCGGCGTGCCGTCCACGATGCCGATTTTCGACCAGTAGTCTTCCTCGGAATAAGAGCCGCCCGCGACGTGGCTGTCCGATGCGGCGACGAGCCCGAAGTGGAACGGGTCAAAGCCCTTTTCTTCCTGCAGTTTCAGCCCGTTGCGATAGGCTTCGCGGACATAGGAGCCTTTCGTCGCGCCCACGGTATAAGACCCCAGGAGCTCATCGTAGATTTCGAAATTGGCCCATTCATCGTTGGGTGAAAGATCCGGGTGGGTCTCGCTCGTGCCTTTCACCTGGGTCACCTCGACCAGCGGCTCATTTCGCATGCGCTGTTCGGCATAGGCGGTGTCCATCGGTTCGCCTTTATATGTTTCCAGGCGGAACATCTGGCCATCGGAGACATTGGAGTTGTGCGGGATGGAAATGACTTCCATGCCGGCTTCGCGCTGGGCATCCATCCAGTCCCACAGGTCCTCCGGATTGGTGGAGTCCAGCGTCGAGAAGGCCCGCACTGGCGCTTTGCCCTTGAAGAAGACGTTGCGGTGGAGGTTGCCGCCGCCGAAGCCGCCATTTTCCTCCGCAGTGGTCACGGAGGTGAACTCGTAGGCCGCAAAGGTCGTGAACTTGCCGGGCTGATTGTACTTGTCCGCCGCAGCGACATTCTGGAGCCAGACAGAATTGATCGTATCAAGATCATACATGTCTTCGATCGGCTTGCCGGAGCGCACGGAGGCGCCGACGCCCTGGAAGGCGGCCACGATCTTTTCCGGATCGGTGGAGAACATGTCCTTGGCCCGCGGCAGTTCGGACAGTTTCGTTCCGGGCGTGTCCATCGCCGGCAGGATGCCGAGATATTCGGCATGGTCCGTGACGGTGTAGAAATCCAGCGGGCCGCCGGCGATGGTCATGTCAAAGCCGGACGGGTGCTGGATCGTTTCGCCGAGCGCAAACCGGTAGGCATCGTCGGCCGTGCGGCGCACATTGAAGATATAGGCGTCGAAGCTGGAGCGCGTGTGAATGTGAAGGTCGCCGAAATAGGCGTTCCGGTCGGGATTGTAGCCAGCCGTCCGGCCCGCCTCGTCCGCCTTCGCCGTTTCGGTCTTTTGAACTGCTGTGTCTTCGGTTTTTGCGCCCGTGCCCCCGCACGCGGCAAGCGCCATGATCACGGCCAGCGCCGTAGCTTGCTTCAACATCGATTCCTCCCTCTCGCGCCCTATATTGGCACTGCGACTGCAGTTTGAGCGCGATTGAGAGGCCTGTCCACCCTGACGTGACGTCGGTGGCGTCAGACGGCAGAAATGTCTGTAATCTTGTAGGTCAGCGGTGTTTCGCCATGGCTCGCCACGGTGATGTATTCGCCTTCCTTGAAGATATGGTCGCCCAGCCGGTAGCCAGCTTCATCGTCGCCCTCATCGTCTTCGTCATAGTGGAATTTCCACTGATTTCCGCGATGGGTCAGCAGGCCCGTGGCATGCTCGTCCGGGTCGGGATGGAAGCGGGTGACCCGGCATTCCTTTTTGTGTTCCCGCCAGGTTTCGACATCGAGGTGGCCGTCGCCGGTCAGCGGCGCGACGATGAAATAACCAATGCGGGCATCTCCCTCGGTGATGCCGGGATTGCGGGCGAGCTGCAGGGTAATGCGGTTCAGAGTCATCTTGTTCTCCGGTTTAGCGGGCCAGAATGAGTGGGCCAGTATTAGCGGGCGAGGGCGAGCGCCGGGGCTTCATCGGCATCCAGCAGGCGCTGGGTCGTGCCGCCGAACAGGCGTTCGCCAATGCGGGAATGCCCGTAGGCGCCCGCAACAATGATCGAAGCGTTGCTGCCCTTGGCGAGGGACAGGAGACCGCTGGCCACCTGGCCTTCGATCGGCATGCGCTTGTGTTTCACATTGTGGGAGTCGAGCCAGGTCTCCAGCGCGGCCGGGCTTGAGGCGTCGCGGGGCTGGTCCTTGCCAAGATCGGATTCGTTCTGGGCGATAATCACCTCGCCGAACGCCTTGACGAGCGGGAGGTGGAACCGCACGGCCCGGGCGGCGCCGTTCGACCCGTCCCATGCCACAACCACCGGCCCATCCGTCAGCGGCTCGGACCCGGCCATCACGACAGGCAGGCGGGCTTCCATCAGGACATATTCGAATGACAGGCTGAGCGGGTCTGCCGCTTTCTGGACGCTGTGCGGAAACACGACCGCATCGGCCAGCGTGGCGGCATTGGCCCCGGCCCGCTCGGCAACATCGACGATATGAGAGAAGTCGCAGGGCAGGCTTTCGCCGCCCGTTGCCGTCTCGAACGTCTTCTTGGCGCGGGCGATCACTTCTTCCTGCATGGCGGTGATGTCCCGCGTTGCATTTGCCGCCAGTCCGGTCGCCTCCGGGGTCGACATCACGATCAGCGTCGATGTCGGGTCGGGCAGGGCGCACACACCGCTGACCGGCACTTGCAACCGCCGGGCGATCCCCAGGGCGGTCAGCGTCGAAGCGCGGTCGGCGGCTTCCGACCCTTCCAGCATTGCGACAACGGACATGGACGTCTCCCGTGTAAATTCGCCCGGAATGGGCCTTCAGAACACCACGTCTAACACGCTGAACGTGCAATTGTGCAAGGGATTCTACGTAGCCGCGGCGATCCGCTCGCGGGCGATCCGGTCGGCCACTTCATTGGTCGGGGTATCGGTGGACAGGGCCTCGTCGAGCACCTCGCCGAGTGTCTCGACCAGCCGGACCAGTTTTGCATCGACCCAGTCGCGCGAATAATTGCCCGAAATCTCGGCGGCGACGTTGATGATGCCGCCGCCATTGATGACATAATCCGGTGCGTAGAGGATGCCTTTGCGCCGCAGCAATTCCCCCATTTCCGGCACGACGAGCTGGTTGTTCGCGCCGCCGGCGATGGCCTTGAACCGGAACCGTTCCAGCGTCTGCTCGTTGACCACGGCGCCCAGGGCGCAGGGGGCGAATATGTCGGCATCGGCGTCATAAATGGCGTCCGGCTCGACGATTGTTGCGCCCGTCCGGCGGGCGACCGCTTCCAGCGCGGCCTGGTCGATATCGGCGATCACCAGTTTCGCGCCAGCGCCCGCCAGGTGGTCACACAGATATCCGCCGACATGGCCCACACCCTGTACGGCGACGGTCCTGCCGGTCAGGTCGTCGCTGCCAAAGGCGCGCTTCGCCGTTTCCAGCAGGCCGAGATAAATGCCTTTTGCCGTCACAGGGGAGGGGTCGCCCGAGGCGGCATCGCCCTGGTCCAGCCCGGCGACATATGGCGTTTCCTCGCGCACGATGGCCATGTCGGCCACGCTGACGCCGACGTCTTCGGCGGTCGTGTACTGGCCCTGCAGGCTGTGCACGGCCCGGCCGAAAGCGCGGAACAGCTCCGGCGACTTGTCTGTGCGCGCATTGCCCCAGATCACGGACTTGCCGCCGCCCAGCGGGATATCGGCCATGGCGTTCTTGTAGCTCATCCCCTGGCTGAGGCGCAGTGCGTCCTTCAGCATGGCTTCGCCGGTCCCGTAGTTCCACATCCGGCATCCGCCAGCCGCCGGGCCGCGGGCCGTGGAATGGACGGCAATGATCGCCCGCAGGCCGCTGGCAGCATCCTGGAACATGTGGACGCCTTCATGGGCATCGTAGGAAGGGTGATCGAACATGAGGCTCCGGGCGTGTAATTGGGTACAAATGTAACGATTTGGCCCGGCTTTAGAGACCGCTTTCCCCTCGGTCAATCGCTGTCTCCACTCCAAACGGGCTGATGCAGTCCGCACTGGCGCAGTTAATGCAGGCACCGTAGGATTTGACGGCTGACCGGACATATGGCTGATGACCCGCTCAATTCTGGCGATTACGCCCCAGACAGCTCGTCCGGACCCGGCCGGGAGCCCGTGTTGACGTCTTCTCAGCTTTTCCCCGGTATGGTTACCGCCTGACATGCAGCTGCGCCCGCTACTCCTTGCCATCGGCATTATGACCGTGCTCCTGGGCGTGGCCATGCTGCCGTGCGCGCTCATAGACTGGGCCGACAAGCGCCCGGAAGCGCATGTGTTTGCGGTTTCGTCCTTCGGCGCGGTGTTCATCGGCACATGCCTGTGGGTGCTGGCCCGGGGGGAGGTGGAGCGCACCGGCCAGCGCGAAGGCTTCCTGCTGACCGTGCTGGTCTGGACGGCTCTGCCCGCCGTCGCGGCCATTCCCTTTGTCGCTTCGGGCATGAGCTTCACCGACGCCATGTTCGAGAGCGTGTCCGGCCTCACCACGACCGGCGCGACCGTGTTGACCGGGCTCGATTCCATGCCGCGCGGCCTCTTGCTGTGGCGGTCGATCATCCAGTGGTTTGGCGGCATCGGCATCATCGTGACCGCGATCGCCATCCTGCCGCAGCTGCGCGTCGGCGGGATGCAGCTGTTCCAGCTGGAGAACTCTGACCGGTCCGGCAAGTTCCTGCCGCGTGTCACGGACATCGCCACCTATCTGGGCCTGACCTATCTCATCATCTCGCTGACCTGCGCGCTGGTCTACTATCTCTGCGGCATGACCTGGTTCGACGCGATCTGCCACGCCATGACCACGATGTCGGCGGGCGGGTATTCCACGCACGATGCCTCGTTCGGCTATTTCAACGATACGCCGGCGGCCTATGCCGCGACCTTCTTCATGTTCATCGCGGGCCTGCCGTTCAGCCTGCTGGCCATGTTGCTGCTGCAGGGGCGCGTGATGCCGATGCTGAGCGATCCGCAGCCGCGCGTTTATGCCGGCATTGCCGTGACACTGGCGGCGATCATCGTGATCTATCACGAAGCCGTGGTCGATCCGCCGATCTTCGATCACGTCTTCCACGGCTTCAAGGAGGCCTTGTTCAACATCATCTCCGTGATGACCGGAACCGGGTATGCCTCCGCTGCCTATGACACCTGGGGCACGCCGGTCATGGCGATCTTCCTGGGGGCGACATTTGTCGGCGGGTGTGCGGGGTCAGCCGCCTGCGGCCTCAAGATGTTCCGTCTGGAGATCGCTTCGAAGGCCATGCTCGCCTATTCGCGCCGCATGGTTCAGCCGCACCGCCGCGCACCGATCAAATATGGCGGCAAGAATGTGGACGAGGAAACGCTCCAGTCGGTCATGGTCTTCATGTTCCTCTATTTCGCGACCTTCCTGATTTCCGCCGCGCTGTTGGGGCTGGACGGCCTGGATCCGATCACGGCGATTTCCGGGGCCGCGACGACGGTCTCGAATGTCGGCCCCGGCCTTGGTCCCATCAACGGGCCATCCGGCACATTCCAGAGCTTCTCGGACTTCTCCACCTGGGTCTGCACGATCAACATGCTGCTGGGGCGGCTGGAATTCGTTGTGGTCTTCGTGGTGCTGACCCGCCGCTTCTGGCGCGGCTGATCAGGACACCGGTCAATTCCAGGGATTGAACCGCCGGGCTGGCCGCGTGGGGTGTTCGGACCCGGAGTCCCGATTGGTTTCCGGCTCGGGCTTTTCCGCAGGCGCTTCCGGTTCAGGCGTTTCAGGCGCGGCATCCGTGACGGCGGGCAGGGGCTTGGCCGGCACGCCCGGCATCAGGTCTTCTTCGGTGAAACCGAACTCCTCATCCTGCTCCATCCGCCACTCGTCCGTCGGCGCGGCGGCGTCTTCCGGCAGCGCGTCTGGCAGCGTATCCGGCAGGTCCACCGTGCCATCGATCAGTCCGCGCTGGGCCGGTTCGGCCGCCTCAGACGGCGTGTCCGGCTGGACGCGATGGGCTGAATGCGTCGATCCGAGGCCAAAGCCGGATGTGATCCCTGACAGGCTGAAGCTGCGGGGCGCCGGTTGTTCGGGCTGGGGCTCCGGCTCCGGCTCTGGTGTGGGCGCTGGTTCCGATGTGGCTTCAGGTGCAGCCTCTGGCGCCGCTTCAGCGTCCGGCTCGCGGGACTGGCTGAGGTCGTTCAGATTGTTGTTGAACAGGGCAGAGCCAAATACGGGAGACGGCCGGGAGGCAGGAGCGTCGGGCGCGTCCGTATGTGCATCCTCCGCCTCGGCGGGCGCCGGTGTTTCGCTGGCAGGTCCGGGATCTGCCGCAGGGGCCTCCGCCTCGCCGCTGGCATTGCGGATCGTTTCCCAGACGGAGTTTTCCTCGCTGAACGGTTCTTCGGCGGCGGAGTCCGCTTCTGCGGCTTCGCTTGCAGGCTCATCGGCAAGCTGCGCCGGGTCGGTAGCGGCGGGCGCGGCGAATTCCGCTGCAACGGCATAGGGGCGGGCCGTGTCCGATGATCCCGCGAAGGGGGCGTAGGGTTGTGTTTCCGTGATGATCTCAGGCTCAGGCTCTGGGGCGGGGGCCGGCTCGTGGCTTTCTTCCCCCTGCGCTGCGGCGGGCGGGGCCTCGCTCATCTGGTCAGCCATTGCGGCGATGGCGGCCTGCATGTCGGCCTGACCTTCATATTCCGGCTCAGGCAACTCGTGGTCTTCCAGCGGGTAGGACTCGTCGCCCTCATCCTCGGCATGCTCGAAGCTTTCCGGCCCGGCCAGGGGTCCCGCCACTTCGGCCTCGGCAACGTCTTCCGTGTCTGCCTCGTCGAGGCTGCTAAGGAGGGCAGAGATCGCCTTTTCGGCGCCGCGCGCATGGCGGTGCGCTTCCCGGTACAGCGCTTCGATGAAGTCTGTGTAGGGCTGCCCGTTGGCATCAGTTTCGCCAGCGAAGTCCTCTGGCGTGCAGGTCTCTATTTCGCGGCCCAGCGTGTCTGTCAGCAGCAGGGAGTGCGGCGCAGCCGTCAGCGTCACCCGATACCCTTCGGTATCGTGCTTGATCGAGCCATTGTCGCTTTCTTCCCAGCCGACCCGCTGTTTGCGGGTCATCTCATCGAGCTTGTCGATGAGGCGTTTGGTCGAAGGATGCAGCATTCCGGGGAGTCTCCCGTTTCCCTGTCCGGCACCTACCAGTTAGCCCGTGCAGGCCGATTGTTCAAATGCTCCATCAAGATTCGGGCCAGGAAACGCATCCCGTGGTGGCTGCGCTGGCAAGTGGTGCCGGAACGGGGCAGGTGCGACGCCTGGTTGTGTCTTTCCGGGCCAGTCAGACGCGCCGCGGAAACCTATCCCTGCTGCTCGGCCTTCACGCGGGCGACGTCTTTCAGGAAATCCTTCACCGGTTCGCCCTTGGCGGCGGAAAATTCGCTGCGATAACCCTTCACCACACCGTCCGGCGAGACGAGAAGGTAAGAGGGCGTCCAGTTGATCTTGAGCGTGTCGCGCAGGCTTGCGTCAGAGTCGATCACCACCGGATAGGAATAGCCCTTCTCGGCGAAATAGGCGTCGATCGAGCCATATTTCTTGTACATCTCTTCCGGGGTCGCCCGCGCCGCGCTGGCGGGCACATGGATGGACAGGAAGTCGAGGTCCGGATCCTGGTTGATGGCGGTCGAAAGTGCGGCCGCGTAAGGCGCGTCGGCCTGGCAGTCGCTGCACCAGAGGCCCCAGACATCGATCACGGTCCATTGGGTCAGGTCGTCGGAATCGAACGCCGAACCGTCCAGCATCGTGCCGGTGAAGTGCGGCAGCGTCTTGCCCAGGAAGGCGTATTCATAGGGACGGCCATAATCGTCTTTGCGCACACTGCCGTCTTCCGCCAGGGGCAGGGGATTGGCCGTGATGAAGCCGGTGGCATCTGCCGGCAGGACAGCTTCTGCGGCCTTCGCCGGGGCAGCGGTGTCTGCTGGCGCATCCGCGGTCTCTGCCGGGCTGCAGGCGCTGACAAGGGCGATCATGGCGGCGGTGGACAGAAAAGTGCGGATCATTCGGGCCGTTCCTTCGAGCGTTTCCAGCTACCTAGTGAGGATTGGCCCGACCCGGAACTAAGGAGAGCGATGAGGAAAGCTATTCACAGCCGATGCAGCGGACCGCGGAATCAGAAGTCGAATTGTATCCTCAGGCTGGCGCCGGTGACGTCTTCAGACATTCCACCCGCCAGCCGGTAGGCGGCGAAGGCCGGGGCGAGCCCGGAGGAGGTCGACCCCAGATCCGCCTCGGCCCGGTACAGGTTTATGCCTGCGTGGACATGAGACGTGGCAAACCAGTCCGCCGCGATTGTGAATGTGGTCAGCTGGCCGCCATCGGCTGCCCTGTCCGACAGGTCCAGCCAGTCCGCCCGCGCGGCCAGGATCAGCGCGCCGGGCCCGCCTGCCGTGACGGGCCGGGCGACCTCCGGACGGCGGAACTTGTTGTGATCATAGGTCCGGCGGCCGCCGAATACATAGCCGGCTTCGGTATAGCCGCCGGCATAGGTCGCATCCGGTCCCGCCGTCCGGTTTGCGCGCAGCTGGCCATATTCGCCCGCAAGCCAGACGGGCCCGTCGATCCAGGCCGCTTCGACGCCACCGAACAGGTCATCGCTGGCAAATTTTGGCGTCGCAAGGATCGCGCCCGCTTCGTGGGAGACAGGCCGCTGCCGGTACCGGAAGTCGGCGTCCCCCGCCTCGCGCCAGCGCAATGACACACCGAAATGCAGCAGACGGGACTCGGTCTGGACGGGGGTGAACACATACCGGACCGCCGCCGCATGACCGCCGGCGAAGGCCGTGTCATTGGCGTTTTCAGCAAACACGCCGGCATAGACTGAATGGCGCTGTCCACGGTTTTCCAGCTGCACCCCCACGCGGCGGTCGAACCCGAACGCATCGGTGAAGGCGGCCCGCTCGTAGAAGACCAGGAAGCGCCCGGAGGATTGCTCGTCCAGGGAGTTCTGCGTCTTGAACTGCCCGGCCCGTACGTCCCAGCCGGACTTGCCCAGCGCCTGCTTTATGTAGGCATCGGTGAGTTCGGCATTGCCATCATTGTTGAGGGCCAGTTCCGCCTTCAGCTTCGTGTCGCCGCGTTTGGCGCTTAGTCCGATGCGGCCGGTTCGAAGCTCGCCGCGGTCAAGGTCAAAGCCGGACTCGTCGCCGCTTGATCTGGTATAGTCATACTGTAGTCGCCCGAAGACCTCAGGCGCCCAGTCCTCTGCAAGCGCCGGGGAGGCCGTGAATGCAAGCGCCAGAAGCGAGGCCGCGCAGATACGCGCGAAGAATTGGGGAATCACCGGGAATCTCTCCGCGACCTACAGAACTTTGCGGGAGATATAGAAAATTTGTGACGATTAAATTCAAGTTTGATGACACTACTGTTACAGTCTCGTTACAACGAAAAAGGCCCCGGTAAATACCGGGGCCTTTGGTAACAGGTGTCGAGACGCTTTAGCTGTAGATCTCGAACAGGCCGGCGCCGCCCATGCCGCCGCCGATACACATGGTGACAACGCCCCATTTGGCGCCGCGGCGCTTGCCTTCCATCAGGATGGAGCCGGTGCAGCGGGCGCCGGTCATGCCGAACGGGTGGCCGATCGAGATCGAGCCGCCATTCACATTGTACTTCTCCGGGTCGATGCCCAGACGGTCGCGGCTGTAGAGGCACTGCGAGGCGAAGGCTTCGTTCAGTTCCCACAGGTCGATATCGTCAACGGTCAGGCCATGGCGCTCCAGCAGGCGCGGCACAGCGAAGACCGGGCCGATGCCCATCTCGTCCGGATCGCAACCGGCAACGTTGAAGCCGACGAAACGGCCCATCGGGGTCAGGCCGCGCTTGGCAGCTTCGGCAGCTTCCATGACGACCACGGCGGCCGAGCCATCGGACAGCTGCGATGCGTTACCAGCGGTGACGTACTTGCCTTCCTTGACGACCATGCCGCCCGAGAAGACCGGCTTCAGGCCAGCGAGGGTTTCGTAGGTCGTGCCGGGACGGTTGCACTCGTCCTTGTCGCAGACGACGTCCTGATAGGACTCTTCGCCGGTTTCCTTGTTGACCATTTTCATGCGGGTTTTCAGCGGCACGATCTCTTCGGCCATCTTGCCGGATTCCTGGAAGGCGGCGGTGCGCTTCTGGGATTCAGCGGAGTAACGGTCCTGGTCTTCGCGGCTGACGCCATAGCGGTCTGCGACGATTTCGGCGGTCTCGATCATGGTCATCCAGATCGCCGGCCATTTTTTCATGAGTTCCTCTTCCGTGTAGCGGAAGGTGTTCATGTGGCCCGAGCGGGAAACGAGCGAGAGCGACTCGACGCCGCCGCCGATCGCTGCCGGTGCGCCTTCATTGATGACCGAATGCGCCGCCATGGCGATGGCTTGCAGGCCGGACGAGCAGAAACGGTTGACCGTGGCGCCGGACGTGGTCGACGGGCAGCCAGCCCAGAGGGCAGCGTTGCGGGCGACGTTGTGGCCAGTGGCGCCTTCGGGCTGGGCGGTGCCGAGGAACACGTCCTCGATCAGGCCTGCTTCGATGCCGGCGCGGTCAATGGCGCTCTTGATGGCGTGGCCCGCCATGGTGATGCCGTGGGTGTCGTTCAGACTCCCGCGGTTGGCTTTGGCCATGCCCGTACGAGCATAAGAAACGATAACGGCTTCACGCATGGATTTCCCTCCAAGGACTGCAGTGATTGTTGCGCCGCACCCTAATAGGCCAATTCGCGAAGCGCCAGCCCTTCCGTTTGCGTAAACGGCAGGAAATCACGGCAAATTTTACCCCGGTAACGCTGGAGAGAGGTGCATATGAGGGACAGGAATGCAAAAAAGCGCCGCCTGGGGGCAGGCGGCGCTCAATTTCAGATAGGGTTGATCAGGTTCAGACCGTGACTTTCGCCTTCGGGGCCGCTGCCTTCACGGCATCGTCCACATAGCTCTCGAACTTGGCGAAGTTCTCGACGAACATGTCGGCCAGTTTCGCGGCCTGCTTGTCATAGGCGGCGCCATCATCCCAGGTCGACCGCGGATCGAGGATCTTTGAATCGACCCCCGGCACGGAAACCGGAACGAGGAAGCCGAAGGTTTCGTCCTCGCGGAATTCGACATCGTTCAGTGACCCGTCGAGGGCGGCGTTCAGCAGGGCACGGGTTGCCTTGATCGGCATGCGGTGGCCGGTGCCGTACTGACCGCTCGTCCAGCCGGTGGAAACCAGCCAGCAATTCACGTCATACTTGCCGATCAGTTCGCGCAGCAGGTTTCCGTATTCGGACGGATGGCGCGGCATGAACGGACCGCCGAAGCAGGTGGAGAAGGTCGCCGTCGGTTCGGTGATGCCTTTCTCGGTGCCGGCGACCTTGGCGGTGTAGCCGGACAGGAAGTGATACATCGCCTGGGCCGGGGTCAGCTTGGCAATCGGCGGCATCACGCCGAAAGCGTCAGCTGTCAGCATGATGAGGTTTTTCGGCTGGCCGCAACGGCCCGACAGGGACGCGTTCGGAATGGCCGAGATCGGGTAGGCGCCGCGGGAGTTCTCGGCGAGCGTGGCGTCGTCGAGGTCCAGTTCGCGGGTTGCCGCATCCATCACCACGTTTTCGAGGACCGTGCCCCACTGCTTTGTCGTGGCGAAGATTTCCGGTTCGGCTTCGGCCGAGAGCTTGATCATCTTGGCGTAGCAGCCGCCTTCGAAATTGAAGAGGCCGTTTTCCGACCAGCCATGCTCGTCGTCGCCGATCAGGATGCGGCTGGCATCGGCCGAAAGGGTCGTCTTGCCGGTGCCCGACAGGCCGAAGAAGATGGCGGCGTCATCGGCCGGTGAGGTGTTCACCGAGCAGTGCATCGGCATGACCTTCTTGGCCGGCAGGTAATAGTTGAGGGCCGTGAAGACGGACTTCTTTGTCTCACCGGCGTAAGAGGTGCCGCCGATCAGGACCATGCGCTTGGCGAAGTTGACGGCGATCACGGTTTCGGACCGGCAGCCATGGCGTTCCGGATCAGCACGGAAGCTCGGGCAGTTGATGATCGTGAACTGCGAGTCGAAATTCTCGTATTCGCCGGCTTCCGGAATGCGCAGAAGGTGGCGGATGAACAGGGAGTGCCAGGCATATTCTGTCACGACGGTCACCGGCAGGCGGTGGGACAGGTCGGCGCCGCCAAACAATTCCTGGGCGAACACGTCCTTGTCGGCGAGGTGGGCCTTGAAGTCTTCAAAGAGGACATCGAACTGCGCCGGCGTCATCGCGGCGTTATTGTCCCACCAGACCGTGTTTTCGGTTGTTTCGTCGCGGACGGTAAACTTGTCCTTGGCGGAACGGCCGGTGTGCTGCCCGGTTTCCACGACAAGAGGGCCGCCCTCAGCGACGCGTGCTTCGCCCGTTGCAACGGAGGTCTCGTAGAGACGTGCTTCGTTCCAGTTTTTGCGGACGGATTTTGGCTCAATCCCCAGGTTTCCAAGGATCGCTACAGTATCGCTCATTTTGGCCTCTGTTCCTGCCTTTATAATGCTTATTCCCCAGCGCAATTCGTGCGCTCGTTTGGCTCACCCGAACAAAATCTGCAACATTTGTGCCTGTGACGGAACCGCTTGTTTGATTTATTTGCATGGTGCGGCGCACCCGGATCGTCCAAAGGCGCTGATGTGCCGATTTCGGACAAAATTTATTCGGTGGGAGCGTCGGCGCCCCGCAGCCGGTCCAGTACCGCATCCCGCCAGCCCGCGGGCATCGCATACAGAACCCAGGCACCGGCCTCGTAATGGGCGCGCCGCCAGATATCGAGCGGATTGAGATCGCCGGGCGGACAGGCGCCCATCACGCTTGGCTGGTGGTCGGGCTGGGCATTGTAGATCACCTTGGCCCGGATCACCTGCATGCAGTTGGAAACAAACACGATTTCGCCGGGCGCTTTGGTCTTGGCGTTGCGGGCGAGGTTCTTCAGGCCGGAGATCGTGTCCCGGCTTTCCACATCGGCGGAGATGCGCCCGCCAAGGCCGGAACCGCGCGCAGCGATCAGCGCCATTTCCTGGCTGCCGAGCCATCCCTCCTGCGGACGGTGTCCGCCAACCATGTAAAGCCGGTCCAGCTTGCCGGCCTTGAGCAGGTTCACCGCCTTCGCGATTCGCGCCGCCGCGTCCTTGTTATTGTCGGTATAGAAGACGACGCCCGTGCCGCCGGTCAGTGCTCTCGACTGGTCCATGAAACGGCTGACGCCCCAGAAGAGGGCGGTCGCGGCCAGATCCAGGATGATCAGCCAGAAAACGATTCGGCGAAGCCAGCGCATGCCCAACCTATAAAGACTGCTTCAGAGCGGGCTGCCATGCCCCATTTGCAGTCCTGTCGAGGAATGTGATCGCCGGCGAGGTCAGACGGTCCGGCAGGTCGTCCCGGGTAAACCAGCCCCACCCGCCATGTTTTTCGGGTTCCATGATGCGTGGCTCTCCTGAAACGATGCGGGCCTCGAAGATCGGCGACACCCAGTGAAGGCCATCGCCCCCGCCGATGATTTCCGAGATACAGGCCAGGCGCGTCAGTTCGATGACGATGCCGAGCTCTTCCTCGATTTCACGGCGGGCCGTGTCTTCGGCGCGTTCCCCGAAATCGATCTTGCCGCCGGGCAGGCCCCATGCGCCGGCTTCCGGCTCTTTCAGGCGCTGGATCAGGAGCAGGCGCCCCTCGTCATCGAGAATGGCGGCGCCACAGCCTGCTCCGGGACGGAGGGGAGAATCGGTCATGCCGCTTATTCTAGGCCAGACTGGCGGCCACGGCATCTGTTGATTCAACGCGCGCCCAGGACCCAGCGAATGACGTCGGTATAGTCGAAGACGAGCGAGATCGTCAGTGTCGTGACGGCCAGGATGATCCATTTGCCGGACCAGGTCTCCTTCACGCGCCACCGATCCCGCCGGCGGAGCAGGTAGACCAGCACCGGTGTCCAGAAGATCACATGGGCCAGGCCCAGCAGCCGCGAATAGCCAATCTGGCTGTAGAGCCCCAGCATGGTGATGGCGCCCAGCATGAAACCGGCCAGCACCCAGCGGGCCTCGACCCTGACGAGGCTGAACACGATGGAGAAACCGCCGAGAATGATCACCATGATGTCCAGCCAATGCTGAACCCATTGGGGTTGCCGTGCGACATCCGATTGCCAGGCTGCAAGAAGGTCGTTCACGATTACAACTCCCCGAAGGCTTCCAGAGCGGCGCGCGCGACCGGCGCGCCCCATTCCTGCACGAAATGGCCGGCCTCTTCGATGATCATCGGTTCGGGACAGCCGCGGATCTGAGCGCGCAGTTTTTCCATGACGGGCGGGCCGAGTACCGGATCGGCCCCGCCAACGGCCATGAAGGTTTCGCCCTGCCAGTCCCGGGCCCACCAATCCGCAGCCCGTTGCGATGTCTCCACGCCTTCCATGCCCGGCTCGACCATGACGAGTTCGGGGAAGCGCCGCACACCGGCCTTGTAGGTCGCGTCCGGGAAGGGGGCGCCATAGGCCGCCGCTTCGGCATCGGACAGGACCGGCGTGCCCCGCTTCATCAGGGCGGCGACGTCCATGTCTGGCTGGGAAGCGCTGTAGGCTTTCCAGGCATTGAACCCGTCACTGGGCGAGGTGCCCGTGGCGAGCGTGGTGTTCATCACGATCAGCCGTTCAAACCTGTCCGGCATGTCCGGCGGCAGGGTCAGGCCCAGCAGGCCGCCCCAGTCCTGGCAGACCAGCGTCACCTGCTGAAGATCCAGCCGCTTCACCAGTTCGATCATCATGTTGCGGTGGAAGTGGAACGTATATGTCTCATCCGCCACCGGCTTGTCGGAGCGGCCGAAGCCCAGCCAGTCCGGCGTGATCACACGGGCCCCGGAGTCGAGGAAGACCGGGATCATCTTGCGGTAGAGATAAGACCAGGAGGGCTGGCCGTGCAGGCATAGATATGTGCGCACGGCGTTTTGCGGCCCCTCATCCACATAGTGTACGCGCAGGCCTTCATAGCCCGGCAGGTCGTCCACATAATGCGGGGCATACGGCCAGCCGGGCAGGCCGGAAAATCGCTCATCCGGGGTGCGCAGGGCGTCTGTCTTCATTTGCTTCGTCTCCCACCTTTGATTTCACGGCCTCTGCGGCTAGCGTGGCGGCAGAGTGTTGAGCCGGATCATTGCGCGAAATACGGCGGATGTCCCGACATGAAATCTGGAAAGGAAGCCCGTAATGGCAAAAGTGATCGGGTTGGGCGGTGTCTTTTTCCACTGCAAGGATGTTGAGGCCACACGCGATTGGTACAAGCGGGTCCTGGGCCTGGAGATCGATGACTATGGCGGCGCCAGCTTTGCCCATGCCGGTTCCGCGGCCCTGTTTCCCGAGGGCGCACGCACGATCTGGGCACCGTTCAAGGCAGACAGCGATTATTTCAAACCGTCGGATGCCGATTTCATGATCAATCTGATGATCGACGATTTCGACGGCATGCTCGAACGTCTGGAGACGGAAGGCGTGCCGATGGCGGGCGAGCCGATGATCGAATCCTACGGCAAGTTCGCCTGGGTCATGGACCCGGACGGGCGCAAGATCGAACTCTGGCAACCGGTTGAGCCTGCGCCCGCGGAATAGGGGACATCAGAGCCATCCGGCGACTGTGCCCCAGGGCACCAGAAAGACAGCGAGACTGAGGGCCGCGGCGGTCCCGGCAAATCCGGCCAGCATCAGGGCGCCATCCCGCGCGACAAGGGCCAGGCCGAAAAGGACAATGGCCATGCCCGGCGCTGCAACGGCAAACGGGACCAGTTCCAGCGGGATCATCAGCAATGAGAGCAGTGAAACCGCCAGTGCCGCGCCATAGGTCGCGATCTTGCCGGTCGCCCAGGTCAGGCGTTCAGTGATCATCCTGTCGATCCGCTGGAGCCACGGCTTCACGCGGCCCCGGGCATTTTCCAGCTTTGAGCATTCAATGCCCTGTTTCTGCACGAATTGCGGCATCCAGATGTGACGTGCACCGAGCACGATCTGCAGGCTGAAAAGGAGGATGATGGCGCCGACGGCAATGGGCAGGCCGGGAATACCGCCCAGCGGCGGCACAGTCACCAGGAGACCAAGCAGGATAATGACGGGCCCGAACGACCGGTCCCCGAACATGTCGAGCAGGGCACCGATGGTGACCTTGTCCTGATCGCAGTCCTCGATTGCGGCTTCGAGAACGCGTTCCAATGGTTGGTTCCGGCTTGCGGCCATGTCTCCTCTCCGTCTGAAGGCTTAACGTGCCAGCGAGCGGAGCGTTGCGCGGAAAGGCAAAAAAATGGCCGCCCGGCTGTTAAACCCGAGGCGGCCCGAGGAGAGGCTCTGGAGAGATTGGCTGGTTGGCCGGGCCGTTCTAGCCGCGTGCCGAAGCTTTGCAGGCTTCGATGTCGTCAGCCGAGAGCTCGTACTTGTCGTTCTTGAATGAGGTGATTTCGCCGGCCTTCTTCGCGATCTTCTTGCAGTCGCGCAGCGTGACTTTCTTGCGGTTCATCTCACCCGTGCAGACAGTGCCTTCGCAGGTCCAGACGGTCCCGATCACGGTGACGCGTGTTTCATCGACCGGTTTGGCCGTCTCGAAGGTGAAGCTGGTGGCGAATGCGGGAGCGGCGAGGCCGAGGAAGGCGGCGCCAAGAATTGCAGAACGGAGCATGGGAGGATGCCTTTTCGCTTATGGTTATATTCAGCGCCGGGTGCGCGGTGGTCGTCCCGACGCTGAACTAATAGATAGCGCTGAAAACTACGTCAAGTGTTCAGCGCTTCTTGTTAAGCGGCGTTCCTATTTGAGCGCCGCCAGGATCCGGGTCGACTGAGGGGTGTTGGCCGCATAAATGCGGGTCAGTTCCGGGGCGTTGATCTGAATGACAGCCTTGGCGATGATTTCGGAGACGCAGACATCGTCCACGCGGGGGGCACCGGCGACCGGGCGAGTGTACCGGCAGGCGTCGATTGCTTGCTCTTGCAGTGAATTCAGTACTTTTTCAGCGCCAGACGCGGTGTCGAGAGCGGCGGCATCATACTGTACGTCCAGCTGCAGGTCGCGTTGGACTTCGGCGGATGCAGGGGCGGCGAACAGGGCTGCGCCGGCGAGGGTTGCACTGGCAGCGAGAGAGAGGATGCGGGAGGTCATGGGAGGAAACCTTTCTGCGTTGGATTTGCGTGACCCGGTGAAGTCACAAGGGGAAGAATATGATCCCTGAACAATAAGTCAATCGTTCAGTACTCATAATTTTTCTAACAGTTCAATTTAGTTCGCCGCTTGCCCCCGCGGCACAAATTGCCGTGCGCCCCTGCCTCGATATGCTCGTGGTCAAGAGATTTTAATAAGAGACAAAGGTCAGGAGGAGACGCGACATGGACTTCAATATCCCGCAGGAAATTGCCGACTATCTGGTGGTGCTCGACAAGTTCATCGAAGACGAAATCAAGCCGCTGGAGCAGCAGGACGACAATATCCGTTTCTTCGACCACCGCCGCGAATGGGCGCGCACCGATTTCGAAAATGGCGGTCTGCCGCGTCCGGAATGGGAGGCGCTGCTTAGGGAGGCCAAGCGCCGCGCCGATGCGGCCGGCCATTTGCGCTATGCGCTGCCCAAGGAATTTGGCGGCCAGGACGGCACCAATCTCGGCATGGCCGTTATTCGCGAGCATCTCGCCCGCAAGGGCCTCGGCCTGCACAATGATCTGCAGAACGAACACTCCATCGTCGGCAACTTCCCGCAGATCCTGATGCTGCGGGACTTTGCCCGTCCGGACCAGAAGCACCTCGCCAATGCCGCGCTTGAGGGCAAGTTCCTGGCCTGCTTCGGCCTGACAGAGCCGCATCACGGCTCCGACGCGACGCATATGGAAACCCGCGCGGTGCGCCACAAGAAAGATGGCAAGGATGGCTGGCTGATCAATGGCGAGAAGATGTGGATCACCGGCATGCATGTCGCGACCCACATCATGCTGTTCTGCCGGACCAGCGGCGAAGACGGCGATGCGAAGGGCATCACCTGTCTGATCATTCCGGCGCGCGACCCCGGCGTGATCATCGAAGAATATATGTGGACCTTCAATATGCCGACGGACCATCCGCGCCTGACCATCAAGGATGTCTGGGTGCCGGAAGATGCCGTGTTCGGCCCGCCGGAAGGCGGCCTCGCTCTGGCGCAGCACTTCGTTCACGAGAACCGCATCCGCCAGGCGGCCAGCTCCGTCGGCGCGGCGATGTACTGCATCACCGAAGCGGTGAACTATGCCAATGAGCGCCGCCCGTTCGGCAAACCGCTGTCGGTGAACCAGGCGATCCAGTTCCCGCTGGTCGAGCAGGCCACCGAAGCAGAGATGCTCCGCCTCTTCATCTTCAAGACGGCCTGGGAAATCGACCAGATGTCCAAGCCGGAAGTTGCCATCAAGCTCTCCGACAAGGTCTCGATGTGTAACTACAAGGCCAACCGGCTGTGCTGCGACGCGGCCGACCGGGCGATGCAGGTGCATGGCGGTATCGGCTATTCGCGCCACAAACCGTTCGAGCACATCTACCGCCACCACCGCCGTTACCGCATCACCGAAGGCTCCGAAGAGATCCAGATGCGCAAGGTGGCCGGCCACCTGTTCGGCTTCATGGGCCCCAACAAGGGCAAGAACCGCAACGAGCCGTTCGACTTCGCGGTTCGCTGACCTGCAGAAAAATCTTCGCGCAAGGGGCGAAGGGTTAACAACCGGGTAACCAAGTTAACCCACTCCTCGGTCTGACAATCTGCCAGGCTGAGGAGTCTTGCCCATGTCTCTGCTCGAACGTGTCGTTCGTGCGCATCGCTGCCGTTCTACCCATCACTACATCGCACTCGATGCCCTTTCGCTGATTGGCGGGGAGCAGGGGGAGGCCTGGAAGGCCATCTTCCTGGTCCATCACGAGCATCTTCTGGAAGGTGCGAAGGCGCCGGATGCGAAGTTCAAGGACTTCATGAATCACGTTTGCCACGTGAATGAAGGCCAGTGGGGCGGCGCGCCTGGCAAGGCGATGGCGTGGTATGCCCGTTCGGTCGAACTGCTGCGCGCGAAGAAGTGGAGCAAGGCGGCCTACGCGCTCGGTGTGCTGAGCCATTATTATGCAGACCCGATCCAGCCCTTCCACACCGCTCAGACCGAGGAAGAAGGCGTCATTCACCGCGCCGTCGAATGGTCCATCGCCAAGAGCCGGGACGTGATCGACGAAAGGATCGAGGCGAACGGCTATCCGGTTATCCATGTGCCGTCCGGCCCGGGCTTCGTTGCCGACATGGTGGTGGAAGGCGCGGCCCTGTCGAACACCTACTATAATACGTTCATCGATCACTATGATCTGGAGCGCGGCGTGGCTCATCCGCCGTCCGGCCTGGATGACACGATGCGCGAGGGCATCGCAAACCTCGTCGCTTACGCCACCGCCGGATTTGCAGCACTGGTAACGCAGGCTGTGGAAGAGGCAGCTGTTGCGCCTCCGAAGGCGCACCTGACGCTGCAGGGATATATCGAGACGCTCGACATTCCGCTGCGCTGGATCACGGCGAAACTCGCCGATGTGAACGACCGGGCGCAGGTCGAGCGTATGTACAAGGAATTCCGCAAGACCGGCAAAGTCATCAAAACACTGCCGGAAGACGACAAGGCCATCCGCATGATGCATGCGGCGCAGGTGCTCCGTGTGCCTCTGAAAGAGCTCAACAAGCAGGAAATCGGCCCGATCGGATCGGCGCATGTGCCGCCGGAAGGGCAAAGGCCGGTTGTCACGGCGGAACCTGAAACCGAAGCCGTTGAAGACGAAATCATTCTGGACGCTGCCGACGAAATCGACCCCGTCTCGGTTGAGGCCGAAGACGACGTTCTGCTCGAAGACGAGCTGATCCTCGATGAAACGGAACTCGCAGCCATCGAAGAGGCCGGCCTGGGCCTGGACGATGACGGTGAGGAAGACGCTGAGCTCAGCGCTGCCGACGATGAGGACGAAGACGAGGACGTGTACGAATCCGAAGCCGACGAGGACGAGGATGAGTACGACGACGAAGACGAAGACTTCGATGAAGATGAGGACGACGAAGACTTCGACGACGACGAGGATGATGAAGAAGACGAAGACGACGAGGAAGAGGACGACGAGGACGAAGAGGACGAATCCGCAGACGAACCGGATGAGGTCGTCGCATCAGAGGAAGATGAGGCGCCGGCCGAGGCGCCGCATGTCCGCACTTCCGGCCTGACGCGCGAAAGCCCGGTGGTTGATGCGCCGTCGATCGGCCCGAAAACCGCTGCCCGCCTCGAAGACGTCGGCATCTACACGATTGGCGAACTGCTCGATTGCGATATCGAGGAGACGGCCTTCATGCTGGACGTCCACTATATCGACTCCGAAACCCTCCGCGACTGGCAGGACCAGACGAAGCTGATGATGGAAGTGCCCGGCCTGCGCGTGCATGATGTGCAGATCATGGTCGGCGCCGGTATCCGCACCAGCAAGGAACTGGCCGAAGCGCCTGCGCGCACCCTGTTCCTTCTGGCAACGGAATTCCTGAACTCGCCGGAAGGGGAGCGCGTCCGCCGCGGCGACGACCTCTTCATGGAAGAAGAGGTCGAAGAGTGGATCGAGCGCGCCCGCGACGCAGCCTAGAGCGGTGCAAACTCTGACGTGAAGTGCCGCATCATCGGCGGCTCTTTCACGATTTTCAGGCCGCTCAGCTGGTCTTTCGAGGCGGCGAGGTCCTCGAACACTTCGACGATATAGTCCGCATGCGACTGGGTGTAGACGCGCCGGGGCATGGCCAGGCGCACAAGGTCCATCCGGGCGGGTTCCTCGCTGCCGTCCGGCTTGCGTCCGAACATCACCGTGCCGATCTCGCAGCCGCGGATGCCGCCCATCTCGTAAAGTGCGCAGGCTAGCGCCTGGCCCGGATATTCCAGAGGCGGGATGTGAGACAGGAAGGCGCGCGCATCCACGAAGACGGCATGGCCGCCCGCCGGCTTCACGACCGGCACGCCCATCGCATCCAGCCGTTCCGCGATGTAGGCATTCGTCCGGACACGGTAGCGCAGGTAATCCTCGTCGATGATCTCTGAGAGGCCCTGCGCGATGGCATCAAGGTCCCGGCCCGCGAGACCGCCATAGGTAGGGAAGCCCTCGGTCTGGATCAGCAGGGTGCGGGCGCGTTCGGCCAGCGCATCATCGCGCAGGGCCAGCCAGCCGCCGATATTGGCGAAGGCGTCTTTCTTGGCGCTCATTGTCATGCCGTCCGCGACTTCGAAAATGTCGTGGATGATGGCTTTGATGCTGCGGTCCTGCTGGCCGGGTTCGCGCAGCTTGATGAACCAGGCATTCTCGGCAAAGCGGCAGCCGTCGATGAAGAAGGGCTTGCGATAGTGCTGGGCAATCTGGGCGGCTGCGCGGATGTTTTCGAGGCTGGCAGGCTGGCCGCCGCCGGCATTGTTGGTGATGGTCATCATCACGGCGGGGATGGAATCGCGCTTCTCGCGCAGCAGGGCTTCCAGCGCCTCAAGGTCCATATTGCCCTTGAACGGATGATCGAGGGACGGGATCTTGCCTTCGGCAATCGGCAGGTCCACCGCTTCGGCGCCCGCTGCCTCGATATTACCGCGCGTCGTGTCGAAATGCGTGTTCGAGGGGATGATGTGGCCGGGCTTGGCGATCAGGTTGAACAACAGGTGTTCAGCGGCGCGGCCCTGGTGGGTCGGAATGATGTGCTTGAAGTCCATCAGGTTCCGGACGGCCGCCTCGAACCGGTAGAAGCTGGGCGCCCCGGCATAGCTTTCATCGCCCGTCATCACCGCGCCCCATTGCGCCGCGCTCATGGCGGACGTGCCGCTGTCAGTCAGCAGGTCGATGATCACATCGTCCGAATGCAGTTTGAATAGATTGTATTTCGCGGCCTTCAGCAGGTCTGCGCGTTCCTCACGCGTAGTCATGCGGATCGGCTCGACCGATTTGATGCGGAAAGGTTCGATGATGGTCTTCATGTGGCTCACTCCGGGCTTGTTAAAAGTCCTGGAGGTGCCCGAAGGCGTCGCACACAGGACTTATCCTGCGCCGCGGTTGCCTCGCCTTGGATGCGGGACCGCGCTCAGCGCCTGTTGCAATATCTGTTGGATATCAAGGCTTCTGGCGGTTTTCAAGAGACCAGTTGGCTGCCGCGCGGGGAAAGGCCTGCGCTGCCATAAATTGCGTCAATCACGCGCATATTTGCCACCGCATCCGCCCCGCCGGTCAGCGGTTCCGCGCGCCCGGCCAGCACGTCCACCATATGCGCCAGCTGGTGGTCATAGGTGATGTCGCCCGGAATCGTCTCGGTCCGGTCCGGCTGGCCATGCTGCTGGAGGATGATCTTGTGCCCGCGATGCGGGTGGATCGGATTGTTGAAGGTCAGCGAGCCCTTGGTACCTTCGACATGCAGCTGCATGCGCCGTGTCACGGTCTCCGACATGGACGTCATGACCGAGGCGGTAACATCGCCCGGAAAGACCAGCCGCGCATGCGTCGAGATATCGACACCCGGGCGGTCGCAATGGCATTCGGCGGACGCAACGGCGGGCTCGGCGCCCGCCATGGTCCGTACCATGTGGATGCAATAACAGCCGAGATCCATCAGCGCGCCGCCGCCGGTCTCCAGCGTGTGGCGCAGTTCGCCGGGCCGGTAGGGGATGGCGACCGAGAAATCCGCCTCCATCGACAGGATTTTCCCGACATGCCCGCTGCGGACATGGCCGAGGGCGTGAAGGAAGGCCGGGTGGAAGCGGTAATGGAATGCCTCCAGCAGCGGCCGGCCGGTCTCTTCTGCCGCCTGCTGCATGGCAGCCGCTTCGTCGGCATTCATCGCGAACGGCTTTTCGCACAGGACGGCCTTGCCGGCCCTGAGCGCGGCGATGCTGAGGTCGGCATGCCGGTTCGGGGGCAGGGCATTGTAGATCAGGTCGATGTCGTTGCGGGCGATTAGCGCCTCATAGCTGTCCGCCACATGCTGGATGTCATGCTCGGCGGCGTAGGCAGCCGCGCGGCCGGCATCGCGTGCGGCCACGGCGACGACGCGGCAGTCGGTCCGGCGGCGGGCAGGCTCGATGATCGCCGGCGGCGCAATCTTTGCCGCTCCAAGAATGCCGATCCGGATCATGGAAAGTCCCCCCTCTGTCAGCGCGCATAGTGGCCGCCGGGACGGGTTTGTAAATGAAACCGGTGCGGCGCAGCGGAGATTCTTAACCAGTCCTTGCGGCGATCTTCGCAATTTCACCCATCCGGTAACCAAACAGAAAGGCTGTGCCGGGTTAATGGAACATCCCGAGGCCGTTAATCTTAGGAGTGCCTACGCCAATGATGAATGATCTTACGGCGCACATCGCTAAAACCAGCGGCCTTGCGGAGCCTGATGCCAGGCAAGCCCTCGGCATCGTTCTGAATGCGGCCGAGCGTCAGGCATCCCCTTTCGCCACGGCCATGTTCACAACGCTTCCCGGCGCCCGCGCGCTCTCGGCCCGGACAGGCAGCGAACTGGGTGCCCCGGTTGGCGAGATCGCCCGCATGATCGAGCAGACTCCCGGCGGCAAGCGCCGTGTTGCGCGTGAAATGATCACGGCCCTTCACGCCATCGGGCTGGACCACAAGCATATCGGCGCGCTGCTTCCGGCCATCTCCTCCCATATGGAAGAGGTTCACGGCCTCAGCGGATTCGGCCATCTCGGCGACCTGATCGGGTCGGATCTCGACGGTGACATCACAGCCGATGACAGCGACACCAAGGCCGCCTGACACGCCTGGAAAGCCGCAAAGAAATGCCGCCCCCGCCGGGCGGCTTTTTTTGTGCGCGATCAAATATGACAAATCCGGGTGATCCAACCGGCGTATCGTTGCGTAAACGCTTCGATACGTCTGGCATCCCCCCCACCCAGACGGACGTATCGACCTACCCGAGGGCCGGGCTGCCAATATACCCTCCCGGCAGCCTGGCCCTTTCCCTTCGCGCCCGCCCTGTTTATGGAGAGGCGAACGAACAGGGGAATTTGCACACATGACAGCGACTGCGACGCTTCAGGCGGATGAAAAACTTGCGCTGGACCTGATGTCGGCCATCCGGGCCGCGGCGGAAGAGCTCTGCGCACCGTCGCACGTGGACCTGGTTTCGGTGACGGTGGACGTCTCCGCCCGCATCGACGATGCGTCGAAGGCCGGTTTCGACACGCGGATCGACCGGCGCACGCGCACCATCCTGTTCGCCGGTGGCTCTGCCACGATCAATGGCACGGTCGTGATGAGCGCGACGGCGGTCTATTCCATCCGCCCGGCCTGAATCGCCCGGCCATCGAAGGCGCCTTCGGGCAGTGTGTCGAGTTCGTTGCGGACGCGGGGCAGGGCCTCGGGATGTTTCTCCTGAAGCCAGGTGATCATCTTTTCACGGATGAAGCACCGCAGGTCCCAGGCATCGGGAGAGTTCTTCGCGCTGGCTAATGCCCGTATACGGATCGTGTTGATGCCTGTGTCCGTCACCTGCAGGTTCACGACGTCGCCATCCCACAGCGGGGTGGCCCGGCAGATCTCCGCCAGCTTCTCCCGCATCTCCGAGACGGGGGCCTGATAGTCCAGCGACCAGAACACGCTGCCGATGATGTTGGAGGATTTCCGCGTCCAGTTCTGGAACGGCTGCTCTATGAAATACGAGACCGGCACGACCAGCCGCCGCCAGTCCCAGATGCGGACGACGACGTAAAACAGCCCGATCTCCTCGATCCAGCCCCATTCGTCTTCCAGCACGACTGCATCATCGAGGCGGATGGGCTGGGTGAAGGCGATCTGCAGGCCGGCGATCAGGTTCGACAGCACCGGGCGTGCGGCAATGCCGACCGCGATGCCCGCGATCCCGGCTGAGGCGAACAGGCTGACACCGAACTGTTTGACGCCGGGGATCAGCGTCAGCCCGGCAGCGACGGTCACGATGCCGACCGCGACAACCCAGATGCGCCGGATCACATCCAGCCGCGTGGCGGATTTGCGCGCCTTCAGATTATCGGAATCCCGGAAGTTCAGTTTGGCCAGGCGCCGTTTCACCAGTCCGTCGACAAGCGTGCCGATGGACCAGCCGGTCGCGGCGATGAAACAGATCGAGGCCAGCACATCCGGCCAGTCGCCCAGCATGTGCCAGTCAGGCACCAGCCCTGTATGCGGAACGCTCAGGATTGCCGCGCCGATCAGGGCGAACAGGGCAGGCGGACGCGCGCGCTTCAGCCAGCGGATGCGCATCGCCCGCTTCAGCGTTTCCCGCTTCGAGCGGTTGTTGGCCGCTTCCTTCTTCTGTTTGTTCCCGGCGATGACGGCGTTCCTTCCGGTGACGTATCCTATTGACCGGATACGCGATTGGTCTGCGACGGTTCAACAGCCGGGGCCGTGTTTCGTTCCCAAACGCCCCAGGCGGGTATTCCTTGGGCGTTACTTCACGCGCTCAACACGGAAAGCCAGTCCGCCGTCCAGCTTCATCTTGAAGCTGCCCAGCGCCGCCTGGTAGACGCGGGCTTCCTTCTTCGGGCTCGGGCTGATCCTCTTGCTGTCGACCTGTCGCCACACCTGGCCGTTTTCCAGCGTGACAAGCAGGGCGCCGCGGCTGCCGCTTACGGATGTCACCGGGAAGGTCACTTCCTTCAGCTCGTCCGATATCGAATTGCCGCCGGAATCCCTGCTGCCAAAGGCCAGTTTCGGCAAGGACGGAATGGAAAAGCCGAAGCTGTCACGCTGCACGTCTTCGACTTCCTTGCGTGTGAAGGTCTTTACCTCACCGGCTTCCTCCGCCGCCTTCAGCCGGCCGACGGCGGTATCGTAGCAGGCGAGGCGTTCGGCATCTGCGGTGATGTCCTTGCAGGCATAGACATCGGATGTGGAGGCGTTTTCAGCCAGCGCAGGCAGAGCGGCCAGACTGATGGCGGCGGCGATGAGGGTGATCGGGCGTTTCATGGCGGCGTTCCTCGGTTTATGGGCCCCAGGCCCGTGACTGGCATCGTTTCTGGCAAATCCGGGCAAGCCCGGGAAGGGCAGCCCGCAGTTTGCGGCAAACTCAGCTTCTGTTCATTCAAAATACGCAAAGTCTTTTCATTTGTGTCGGCATCTGGCAGCAAACAACCCAAACTGAGACCACCCAGGAGTATGCGCATGATCTTCTCCCGCACGCCGCGCCTTTTGGCCGCCGGCGCCATGGCCCTTGTTCTTGCTGCTTGCGGAGGCGGCGGCAACGGCGGATCCGAAAGCGACGTTCCGACCCTGCGCCGCGGCATCTCGGCCAAGGTCGACACGCTCGATCCGCACAAATCCTCGGCCCAGTGGGAGGACATCATCATCGGCGACATGTTCATCGGTCTGACGACCGATGGCCCGGACGCCCGCCCGCAGCCCGGCATGGCTACCAGCTGGGAAACCAGCCCGGACGGCCTCGTCTGGACCTTCCATCTCGGGGATTACTACTGGTCCGACGGCAATCCGGTCGTTGCAGAGGACTTCGTTTACGGCCTGCGCCGCATCCAGTCGGCGGAAGTGGCCTCGCAGTATTCCTCGCTGCTCTACCTCATCAAGAATGCCGCCCAGATCAATCGGGGCGAGCTGCCGCCGGAAGAACTGGGCGCCCGCGCCATCGATGACAAGACGCTGGAGCTGACGCTGGAATACCCGGCGCCATACCTGCCGGGCCTGCTGTCGCACTACACGACCTATCCGGTACCCCGCAAAGCCATCGAGACCTATGGCGATGCCTGGATCCAGCCTGACAACATCGTGGTGAACGGCCCGTACAAGCTGGTTTACTGGCGGACCGGCGACCAGCTCGTCGCCGACAAGAATCCGACCGGCTTCGGCGCGGAGGATGCCTGTTTCGACCGGGTAGTCTATTTCGAGCTGGAAGACCTGACGTCCGTGGAGAACAAGATCCAGGCCGGTGAACTGGACCTCAACAATGCGTTTGATGGCGCTCGCCAGACTGAAATCGAAGCCAAGCTGCCAGGCTGGGTCCGCACCACGCCGGCCCTGATCACCACCTATTGGTCATTCAATTCCCAGATTGCCCCCTTCGACGATGTGCGCGTCCGCAAGGCGCTGTCCATGGCGCTCGACCGGGAATTCATGGTGAAAAGCGTGCTGACGCCCGGCTATGTGCCGGCCTATTCCATGGTGCCTCCGGGGGTGAACAATTATGACGTCCCGCGGCCGCATGTGGCGTGGGAAGACACGCCGCGCGAAGAGCGTCTCACGGAAGCCAAGCGCCTTCTGGAAGAGGCCGGTTACGGCCCGGACAATCCGCTGGAGTTCGAATTCATCCACCGTTCGACCGATGACAATCCGAAAGTCGCCCCGGTGGCACAGGCCAACTGGGCCGAGATTGCCCCCTGGGTGAAGCCGACGATCGTGAAGCAGGACACCAAAGTGCTGTATGCGCGTCTGCGCCAGTCGGACTTCGAGGTTGCCGATGGGGCCTGGGTCGCCGACTTCGACGATCCGATCAACTTCCTCTACCTGCTGAAATCGGACACCGGCCAGCAGAACTACGGCAACTATAACAATCCGGAATATGATGCGCTGCTCATGCGCTCGAATACCGAACTCGACCTCAAGCAGCGGGCCGAAACCTTTGCCGAGGCGGAAGACCTGATGCTGAACGACTATCCGATCACGCCGATGTGGTTCCAGGTGACCAAGAACCTCGTGGACCCGGATCTGACCGGGTTCGAGGAAAATGCGAAGGACAAGCACCGCTCGCGCTTCATGTGCAGGAATGATATCCAATCCGCTGAATAGGTGTTGCTGATCAGGGGGAGGCAGCATGAGTCACGACATGGAAGCCGCTGGGGCGGCCTCCCTTGGCGGCCTGACATCCGGCGAACACCACAAGGTTCAGCCGCCGGGTGAGCCGTGC
Organism: Hyphomonas adhaerens MHS-3; assembly: GCF_000685235.1. Lineage (NCBI taxonomy): Bacteria > Pseudomonadati > Pseudomonadota > Alphaproteobacteria > Hyphomonadales > Hyphomonadaceae > Hyphomonas > Hyphomonas adhaerens. The sequence goes on along the minus strand of NZ_ARYH01000001.1, from coordinate 28,408 downwards.
CGGAATTGCGGCGCGGTGGTGACGGAACGCTACTGCAGCCGTTGCGGCCAGCTTGCCTCGAACTTCCACCGGCCGTTCTTCGGCCTCGTCGCCTCCAGCCTCGCGGACACGTTTGCGCTGGACAGCCGGCTGTGGCGGTCAGTGCCGCTGCTGCTGTTCCGCCCCGGCCGGATGACCCGGAACTATCTGGACGGCAAACGCGCGCGCTATGTGCCGCCATTCCGCATGTTCCTGCTGGCTTCGCTGCTGTTCTTCCTCACCGTCTTCGGCCTGGGCGACCGGCTGGGCTGGTATGCCGACTGGACGCTCAATCCCGGCGCCGGCGTGGAGATCTCCGAAACAGGCCGAGCGAACGCTATTGAGGAGCTGAAGGCCAGGCTGGAGCGGGATGACCTTTCACCGGCGGGCAGGGAAGGGCTGGAATCGGTGCTCGCCCGCCTTGAGGCCGGCGAACAGGTGCCGTTTGTCCGTGAAGACGGGACCGTGGACCGCGATGCCCTTCACGGCATGATCGACCAGGCCATCGCCCCCGGCACCTCGCCTGTCGAGGCCCAGACCATCCAGGCGGCGGGCGACCAGTTCGCCCGGGTGTTCGAAAATCAGGACCGTTTCGCGGCCCGGTTTCGTGAGTGGGCCCCCCGGTTCAGCCTGATGTTCATGCCGCTGCTGACATTGATGCTGACGGTCATATATGCTTGGCGCCGCTCGGTTTATGTCTACGACCACGTCATCGTTGCGTTGCATTTCCAGACGTTTGTTTACAGTCTGGCGACTCTGTTGCTGCTGGTTGGCGCATTCCTGCACATCGGACCCGACTTGTTGTCCCTCGTCGGCACAATCTGGGGTGTCTGGTACCTCCACAGGCAGCTTCGCGTCACCTACGGAACCGGCTTTTTCATGGCGGCGCTTCGTACCACCATTTTGCTGATTCTTGGCATAACCGTGCTGTTTCTGCTGGCGCTTGGGCTGGTTATCCTCAGTTTTCTCCTGACTTGACCCCGTTTGCCTCCAAGACTGAGGCAAATAAACCACACCCTCCATTCTTTCGATGACAGAACAGTAACGATGCGTTGACGCTACGGTGACGAGGGTCTTATCGATATCCCCAAGTCTGGATTTCAGGGGTCCGGACACGCGCCAGACGACCGGCGCAATTCAATTATTGGAGGTAATATAGTGAACGGGAAATCTATGAAGTCCCGCCTGCTTGCTTCGTCCGTTTTCGCGGGCGCAGCATTTATGGCTCAGGCGAGCATGCTCGCCGTTGCCCAGGAAGCAGACGAAGCTGTCGATACCGTAGCAACCGCTGCGGACGAAACCGAAGCTCGTCAGGAGACGGTGGTGATCACCGGCTCGCTGATCCCGCAGAACGGTAACCTGGTTGAAACCAGCCCAGTGACGCAGCTTAGCGCCGCTGACTTCTCGGTCCGCGGTGTTGTGCGTGCGGAAGACATGATCAACCAGCTGCCGCAGGCATTTGGTGCGCAGGGGTCCAACCTTGCCAACGGTTCGACGGGTACGTCGTCCGTGAACCTTCGCGGCCTCGGTGCATCCCGCACCCTGACGCTGCTGAACGGTCGCCGCCTGCCATACGGTTCTGTGAACACAGCTGCGCCGGACATCAACTTCATCCCGGCTGCTCTCGTCAAGAAAGTTGACGTGCTGACCGGTGGTGCTTCGGCAACCTACGGTTCTGACGCTGTCGCAGGTGTTGTGAACTTTGTGCTCGACACAGACTTTGAAGGCGTTCGTGTCGACACGAACTACTCCTTCTATCAGCACGACAACTCGAACAGCTACATCCAGGGCATCCTGGAAGGCTTTGCAGCTGACAACCCGTCCCAGTACACGGTGCCAAACGGCAGCACGACGGATGGTGAATCGGTTGATATGACGGCTGCCTTCGGCGGCAAGCTCGACAGTGGCCGCGGCCATATCATGGGCTTCGTGTCGTATCAGAATACGAAGGAAATCCTTCAGGCAAACCGCGACTACTCGCAGTGCGCCCTGTCCACGGCAAATGATGGTGCAGACTTCACCTGCGCCGGTTCGTCCACGAACCAGTTCGCGAACCTGCTCGATGTGGATGGCGACTACACCATCCCGGGTATCGTTGATGCGACATCGCAGACGCAAAGCACCTGGAGCCGTGTGATCCCGACGGATGGTACGTTCGCTGCACGTGACTTTGTGACGGATACGTTCAACTACAACCCGTACAACCACTATCAGCGCCCGAACGAGCGTTACTCCTTCGGTACGTTCGCCAACTATGACATCAACGAATACGTCAATGCGTATACGGAACTGATGTTCATGGAAAACCGCACCAAGTCCCAGATCGCACCGTCCGGTGTGTTCGGTTACGGTGTTGCGGGTGAAGCTGGCGGCGTTCGTTGTAACAACCCGTTCCTGTCCGCCCAGCAGGTGCAATACCTGTGCGGTGAGATTGCTGACGGTGCGATCGATCGCTACACCAACTCTGAAGGCGAATACACGGATGCGTCCGGCGTTGTTCTCCCCGATCAGGACAACTTCGTCCCGCGTTTCGATGGTCTTCCTGACCAGGCTGCGCTTGGCCCGACGGATCTTGCCTCGGTCCTGCTGCTTCGCCGGAACGTCGAAGGCGGCAACCGCGTCAACGATCTGCGTCACACGACCTACCGTGGCGTGATCGGCATCAAGGGTACGCTGGGCGACACGCCATGGGGCTATGACATCTCGGCCGTCTACGCGAACCACCACCGCGCTCAGGTCTACAACAATGACCTGTCCGTCCGTAAGATCGGCTACGCGCTCGACGCTGCCGATGATGGGGCTGGCAACATTGTCTGTGCGATCAACAATGACGCGGATCCTTCAAACGACGATCCGAACTGCGTGCCTTACGATATCTTCTCGGGTAACGGTCCGGATCCGGCAGCTGTTGCGTACATCACGCAGCCTCTGTTCCGTGACGGTGAAGTGACCCAGACGGTTGTGACCGGCAAAATGTACGCCGACCTCGGTGAGTATGGCTGGACGTTCCCGGCCGCCGAATCCGGTGTGAAGGTTGCCTTCGGTGCTGAATATCGCCGTGACACGATCAGTGACAACCCGGATAGCAACTACCGCTCCGGTGATGGTGCTGGTCAGGGTGGTCCGACCACTGCGCTTTCGGGCTCTCAGGAAGTCTATGACTTCTTTGGTGAGGTCAACGTTCCGCTGATCGAAGGCCGTCCTGGCATCGAAACGCTGGGTGTTGACGCGGCTTATCGTCGTTCCAACTACGAAAACGTGGCATCCGACTCCTACAAGTTCGGTGTCGAATATGCTCCGAGCAACGACATTCGTTTCCGGGCTTCCTACCAGCGTGCTGTTCGGGCCGCGAACGTCCTTGAACTGTTCACTACGCAGTCCATCGGCCTCTTCGACCTGAGCCAGAACGAAAACGGATCCTATGACCCATGTTCGGGTCCGGCTCCGACGGCAACGGCAGCTCAGTGTGCAAACACGGGTGTGACGGCTGCACAGTACCGCAGCATCGGTGACAACCCGGCTGGCCAGTTCAACACGCTCGGCGGTGGTAACCCGGATCTCGATCCGGAGTCTTCGGACACCTACACGATCGGCTTCGTTGCAACGCCGTCCGCAATCCCGGGCCTCACGGTATCGCTCGACTACTTCGACATCACTGTCGAAGACCTGGTCGGCACGGTGCCTGAGCAGCTGACGCTGGATACCTGCCTCGAGACCGGCGACCAGTTCTTCTGCTCGCTGATCAACCGGGGTACCGGTGGTACGCTGTGGGCGAACTCCACGGGCTACATCACGGCCACGAACATCAACACCGGTAGCCTTTCGACCTCCGGTATTGACCTCTTGGCCAACTACTCGTGGGACCTGAATGCGAGAGGCGAGCTGGCCTTCGACTATGTCGGTACATGGCTCGACACGCTTGAAACCAAGCCGCTCCCGACGTCCGGCGCAAACGATATCTTCGATTGCGTGGGTTACTACGGCGGCAGCTGCGCAAGCGGTGGCGGAACCGAAATTGCGAACGGTGCCGCACCTGAGTATCGCCACAAGATGGGTGTCACCTGGAGTGATACGCAAGGCGTCTTCAGCGTGACGGGTACCTGGCGTTACTTCGACAGCGTCGATATCGCTGCGTCGTCTTCGCAGGTCGCGCTGGCCGGTTCCTATGCCGACATCAACAAGACCCTGGATTCCCAGAGCTACTTCGATCTCTCGGGTTCCTGGAACGCAACGGACTACATGTCCCTGCGTCTGGGCGTGAACAACGTCACGGATGAAGAGCCGCCGCTCTCCTCCGTCGTTGGTAACGCTCCGGGTAACGGCAACACCTACCCGCAGATCTACGACGCCTACGGTCGTTACATCTTCATGGGTGCGACGTTCGACTTCTAAGTCGACACGCCAAATGGCAAAATCGGGAACGGCGGTCCTTCGGGACCGCCGTTTTCTTTTTGGCGTAACAAAATGTGACCGGCACAGGGCTCAGCGCAGCGCCGTAGAGGGTCTGTAGAGTGTCTATAGACGGTGTTTGTGATGGTCTGCCGACAAGGCCTTATCCAACCGGTCCAACCGGTTTGCGGGGAAGGGCGGTGTCAGTCCGCCGCCCGCCAGCGGGCATAGATCGCGGTTGGCAGCAGGCGGCCCGAGTCTTTCTGGGGCAGGGCCATTTCGCCCATTTCCATTGTGCCGCCGAACGGCGCCAGCCGGTCTGACAGCGCCTGCGCGAGGGCGAGGTAGGACAGGCGGACGGCATAGGCCGTGAGGATGACGAAGCGGGGCTTGTCGCTCAGCAGATCGCGCACAGTGTCCAGTAATTCCGGGAGATTTTCCTCGAAACGCCAGGTCTCGTTCTTGGGGCCCCGGCCGAATTTCGGCGGGTCCAGGATGATGCCGTCATAGCGGTTGCCGCGCCGGATTTCGCGGGCGGTGAACTTCATCGCGTCGTCGGCAATCCAGCGGATGGGCTTGTCGTCGAGGCCGCTGAGCGTCTGGTTTTCCTTGCCATAGCCGTTCGATTTGGGGCTCGCATCGAGGTGCACGACCTCCGCGCCGGCGGCCGCGCAGGCGAGCGACATCATCCCGGTATAACCGAACAGATTCAAGGTGTTGATGGGCCTTCCGGCTGTGCGGATCTGGTCCTGGGCGAAGCGCCAGTGGACCGAATGCTCCTGGAAAACGCCCATGTGCCGGAAGGCGGTGCGCCGGGCATTGAAGGTCAGCCCGTTCCAGCGCATCGGCCAGGTGTCCTGCGCTTTCGGGGACAGGACTTCCCAGTTTCCGGAGCCATCTTCATCATTGTTTTTACTGGAAAAACGGGCATCCGCCCGCCAGCTCTCCACGGGGTGGGCGGGCTCCCAGAAGGCCTGCGGGTCCGGGCGGATCACGGTCTGGCTGCCGAAGCGTTCCAGCTTTTGCAGGTGGCCGGAATCGAGCAGGGCATAGTCTTCCCAGTCGTCCGCGATCAGCAGCTTAGTCTCTGTTTTCATTGGAAATCCCGCTGCCGCCACGCTTCGTACACCATGATCGCCGTTGCCTGTGCAAGGTTCAGACTGTCCGCCCCGCCGCGCATGGGAATGAGGACGAGCTGGTCGCATTCGGCCTCCACGGCCGGGGGCAGGCCGGCCTGTTCATTGCCCATCAGGATGACCGTATCCTGTTGCAGATCCACCAGATCGTGACGGGCGGCACCGTTCACGGACGCGGCGACGGAGGCGATGCCGGCCGCGCGGCGCCAGGCTTCGAACGCCTCGTGCGATGTCTGGGCAAACGGCATGTCGAAGACCGAGCCCATGGAGGCCCGGACGGCCTCGAAACTGTAAGGATCACAACAGGTTCCGACCAGGATGACGCCGTCCGCCCCGGCGCAGTCGGCGGTCCGCAATATGGTGCCTAGATTGCCCGGATCGCGCACCTCATAAAGGGCGACGAAAAGTGACTTGCGCGGACCATTCCGGACTTCCAGCTGATCAAGCGCGACCTGACGCTGCTTGAAAGTGGCGATAACGGACTGGGCGTTGTCCTTGTGCGTGATCTTCGACATCAGCCGTTCCGGCACCAGCACCACGCGCGCGCCGGCCTCCTCTGCCTTGTCGGCGAGGGCGGCGATGTGCGGGCGGTCTGCGACCGCTGCGGCGACGACGAGCGTGTCCGGCTGCCAGTGATTGGCGAGCCCCTGTTCCACGAGGCGCGCGCCTTCGGCCAGGAACAGACCGCTGGCCTGGCGTTCCTTTTTCCGCTCAAGCCCCTTCAGGGACTTGATCAGCGGGTTCGATGGAGAGGTGAGGGTTTCAGGCGGACGTTTCATGCGTTGTGGATCGCGTGCGGCAGACTCTTGCGACGGGTCCCTGAATAGGGCATCCCATCACAAAGGGAATGCCTAACAGGAGGTTAGCGGGGTCCCGAATGAGAGTGCTCGATTACCTGCTGGCGCCGGTCGCGCTGGCGGGCCTCGTGGCAACGGGATGGTGGGGGCTGTATCAGTCTCCGCAGCGGCCTGCAAACCTGGCCGTGCAGCTTGAGCAGGATGCCAACGCCGCCCTTGCCCGAAATGGATATGACTGGGCGCATGTGCGCATGAATGGCCAGCGGGCCGTGCTGAAGGGGGCTGCCCCTTCGGACGATGCGGCCATGGCGGCTGCCGAGACGGTTCTGCACTCCGGCTGGGGTGGCGGCGTCATCGTGGGCGGGGTGACAGTCGTCGAGGTCGCGGTCGACCCTGGCTTGCCGGTCTCTCCATTCGTGTGGCGGGCGCAGAAACTGCCTGACGGCCATATTATCCTGTCCGGAAACGTCCCCTCGCGCATGATCGCGAGCCAGATCGTGGCCGAGGCCGAGAAGTTGTCGGCTGGGGAGGCGCCGGAGAACCGTATGGAGGTCGCCGCCGGGGCGCCGGGCGGCAATTGGCAGGGCGTCGCGCGCTTCGGCCTGAGTATGCTGTCTGACCTGGATCGCGGCGAAGTCCGCCTGACGGGGAACACCCTGCGGGTGGGCGGCACGCAGATCGACCCGGCAGAGCGCGCACGCGTGTCGGCCAAGGTTTCTGCGCTGGCCGCCCCGTATCGCGGACTCCCGCTGATCAAGGGCCTGCCGGTCTGGACGGCCGCCCATACAGCTGAGGGACTGGTGCTGGAAGGCAAGGTACGGAGTGAGGCGCAACGCCGCGAACTGGTCAGCGCCGCGCAGGATCATGCCACCGGAGAAATTATCGACCGGATGGAACTCGCGCCGGACATGCCTGACGGCTGGGTCGCGCTGGCGCAGGCGGGCCTGCCGGGCTTTGCGCGGTTCCGTGCGGGCGAGATGGGCTATTATCCGGCTGACGGCGATGCCGGTCTGGTTGTCGAAGGCGAAGCGCCGGCCAGTCTTGTTCAATCCGTGAAGCAGGATCTCGCCTCAGTGAATACGGACCTGCCGGTCACGGTCTGGGCCGATCCGGTCGATGTGGATGTTCCGGAAATTTCAGGAATCGATTTTGCCGATGACCCGGCAGTGGCCTGCCAGTCGGCGTTCGATGCGGTGCTGGCGGCAAATCCGGTCGGGTTCGATGACACGGGAACCGGCCTGTCTGGCGGCAGCGGGCCCGCGCTCGACAAATTACTGGCCGTGTCACACCAGTGCGCACCGGGACTGATATTCGAAATCGGCGGACACGCAGATCCGGCAGGTGCTTCAGATGGTGGAAATGCACTGGGCAAGGCACGTGCGGAAGCGGTCGTGTCCTATATGGTGGCAGCAGGGTCTGACCCTGGCCGCCTGTCTGCGCTTGCCTATGGCCCAGACCAGCCTGCGCGGTCTAATGACAATAGCGACGGTCAGGTGCGCGACCGGCTGATAGAAATCAGAGTTCTCACACGGAGCGACTAATGGCTTGGCTTGTAACACATATGTGGATGGTGCTGGCTGGTGCGACCGTGTTTGCCCTGATCCTGGGCTGGTCCGTGCGCGGCATCCTGCTGACAGGCCGGATGCGCAAGGCCATTGTCGACAAGGACGTTGCCCTGACCGAGCTGGATCAGGCGCGTGACGAGATCGAACGGCTGTTTGCTGCCCAGCGGGCACAGCGCGGCGAAGGCGGCAATGTGGCAGACGCCTCCGCGCGGAAGATTTCAGACCTGACGGCGGAGCTGCAGAAGGCGAAGACCGAACTGGCGACCCTGAAAACCGAGACGGCGAAAGCGGGCCCGGCTGACCCGTCCAAACCGAAGGCCGAGGGGGAAATGCCCACCATCGTCCTGCCGCCGAACCGCGGCGGGCCGGAAGATACACCCGGCGCATCCGAAGACGCGGGCGCCGCATCGGCGCAAGGCGGCGAAGAGCCGACACTGGTCTGGCGCAACCGGCATCTGGAAGCCCGTGTGCAACATCTGGAAAGCCAGCTGGCCGAAATGGAAGCCGCCCCGGCAGACGCAGAGCCCGCCCCCTCCGGCGAGGCTGAACCTGCTGCCGAAACGGCCGCCGCGCGGCCTTCGGCAGATGAGGAAGGACTCTCCAAACTGAGATGGCAGGCCGATTACCTGAAACAGCGTGTCGAGGCGCTGGAAGGGGAGCTGGCCAAGGCCCCGGCGGAAACGCCTGTCGTTGCGGATGAAGACCTCAACGAAGAAATGGCACGCCTGCGTTGGCGCAACCGTTTCCTGGAAGGGCGGCTCGCCTATTTCGAGGGCGGCGCTGAAGAGGCGGCAGCCGAGACCGTAGCCGAAACGGCCTTCGCAGAAACAACCGGCGCAGAGGCCATGCTGGAAGAGCTGGAAATCGAGGATACCGCCGCGGATGTGACGGAAGCGGTCGAAGCGATTGCTGAAGACATGTCGGCGGCTGAAGCGCCTGCGGAAGACGCGGCTGAACCCGAATATGACGAGGTGGAAGACACCGAGGTCGAGGACGCGGCGTTCGATGCACTGCCTGAGGCAGAGCCGGCCGTTGAGGAAGAGACGGAACTGCCAGACGAAGGCGATGCCGAAGACGACGCTGATGAGGCGTTGGCAGAAGCGTCTGAAGAAGACGCGCCTGAAGACGACGGCTTCGAAGATGTCTCAGACGATGAAGAGGAATCTCTCGCCGAAGCCGATCACGCCGATGAGGATGTGCTCTCCGAAGAGGAATATGACGCAGACGAGTTCGACGATGAGGACTTCGCTTTCGAAGCGGAAGCCGACGAGACCGAAGACCTGAACGGCGAGGATTTCGACGAAGATGACGCGGATGAGCCGGAAGAGTCCGATGACGAAGAAGACGATGAGTCGGACGGCGCCTTCGAGGATGATGACGACGACACAGACGACGACGAAGCCTACGATGACGCCGATGACGAGGAAGATGACTTCGAGGATGCGTACGAGGCGGATGCCGACGACGAAGATGAAGACGAAGACGATGAGGATGAGGATGAGGATGACTCGGCGCTGGACGAGACGTCAGATGAGGTAGACCAGGCCGATATCGAAGAGCCTGAGGACGCGCCTGAAGAGGCGGACGAGCCTGCCGGAGAGGCGGAGGTGTCCTTCGTCTCAGGTGACACCGTCCCGACGGAGCGCCCCATGGCGATGAACGGTCCGGTCGAAGGGCATCCGGACGACCTGACCCTGATCGGCGGCATCGGGCCCAAGATCCAGATCCTGCTGAATGAACTGGGCGTCTGGCACTATGACCAGATCGCGGAATGGACTCCGGAAAATGTTGCCTGGGTCGACGAACATCTCAATTTCAACGGCCGTATCATCCGCGAAGGCTGGGTCGAGCAGGCGGCTGTCCTGGTCCGCGACGCAGAGAACGCCTGATACATTCAGGCCGGGTTCAGCCGGAACCGGCGAGTCTTGCCTGAATGAAGGGTCGCACGATTGCAATTTGCAGGCGTGCGGCTAACCTTGATTTGCCTGAACAGGGAGAGGCACATGACGAAACTGATCGATATCGACAGCGCTATTTTTGAAGGCGCACCGCGTGTGAACCTGTCCCGCCGGGCGATCATCTCGGGCCTGGCTGCCGGGACGGTGTTCCCGTTTGTCAGCGGCTGTGAAACCAATCCGGCCACGGGGCGCAGCCAGTTGTTGCTGTTCGGGGATCAGGAAGTCGCGTCCATGGCGGCATCGGCCTGGACGGACATGAAGGCGCAAACGCCCGTGACCGCAAATTCCCGCCTGAAAAATCGTGTCCTGCATGTCTGGGAAAAGACACTCCATGGCGCAGAGCGGAAGGGCGACATCGCCGCCGGGCAGAGCTGGGATGTGGCCGTGTTCGATACCGATGACGTCAACGCCTTCGTCATGCCGGGCAACCGGGTCGGCGTGTATCGCGGTATCACCGAGCTGACCGAGAATGATGACCAGTTGTCGTCTGTGCTGGGCCACGAGACGGGCCATGTCGTCGGACGCCACGCCGCAGAGCGCCTGTCGGTGACGACGCTCGCCCAGACGGGGCTTGCCGTCGGCCAGATCGCCATTGCCCAGTCCGATACGCTTTCCAAGTACGGCAGCGAAATCGGCGCACTGGGCGGCGCTGCCATGCAGTTTGGCGTGATCCTGCCCTACAGCCGGAATCACGAGCTGGAGGCCGACAAGCTGGGCGTCGATTACATGCACAATGCCGGTTATGACGTGCGCCAGTCCGTCCGCCTGTGGGAGCTGATGGATTCCCAGTCCAAGGGCCAGCGGCCGCCGGAATTCATGTCCACCCACCCGGACCCGGCCCGCCGGGCCCAGGAACTGGTGAAGTACATCAATTACAAGGGCTACGCCCTGATGTAGCCGGGTAGGGGCGGTCTGCCGCCCCCGCTTGACCCCACGATACAGATGCGCCATACGCGCCGCTTCTGCGGAAGGCATGCCATGCCAGACCGCGGAGCCTCCATTGTAACCGGGCGGATCGAAAGACCACCGCCCCATCTGAAACGTTCGAGAGGACAATATGGCCAAGAAACTGCTGGGGCAGCTCAAGCTCCAGATTCCTGCCGGCCAGGCCAACCCGTCGCCGCCCGTCGGCCCGGCACTCGGTCAGCGCGGCATCAACATCATGGAATTCTGCAAGGCGTTCAACGCCAAGACCCAATCCATGGAACCCGGCCTGCCGGTACCGGTCGTCATCGACTATTACCAGGACAAGTCGTTCACCTTCATCACGAAGACGCCTCCGGCGACTGTGCTGCTGAAGAAGGCTGCCAAGCTGAAGCTCGGCAAGAAGCCTGCGTCCGGCGCCAAGAAGCCGGGCTACGACACCGTCGGCAAGGTCACCATGGCCCAGGTGCGTGAGATCGCGGAAATCAAAATGCCCGACCTCAACGCCAACGACATTGACGCAGCTGCCAAGATCATCGCCGGTTCCGCCCGCGCGATGGGCATCGAAGTTGTGGAGTAAGAACCATGGCGAAAGCAGGAAAGCGCGCACGCGCAATTGCAGAATCCGTTGACGCAAACAAAGCCTACACCGTCGCTGACGCTGTGGCGCTGGTGAAGTCCAACGCAAAGGCGAAGTTCGACGAAACCGTCGAGATCGCCGTGAACCTCGGTGTTGACCCGAAATATGCAGACCAGATGGTCCGCGGCGTGGTCAATCTGCCGGCCGGCACGGGCAAGGACGTCCGCGTCGCCGTGTTCGCGAAAGACGCGAAGGCAGAAGAAGCCACCGCAGCCGGCGCCGACTTCGTCGGTGCGGAAGACCTGATGGAAAAAATCCAGGGCGGCTTCATGGACTTTGACCGTGTCATCGCATCGCCGGACATGATGGCCGTCGTCGGCCGTCTCGGTAAGGTGCTTGGCCCGCGTGGCCTGATGCCGAACCCGAAAGTCGGCACCGTGACCCCGAACGTGGCCCAGGCCGTCAAGGACGCGAAGTCCGGCTCGGTCGAGTTCCGCGTCGAGAAGGCCGGTATCATCCATGCCGGCATCGGCAAGGCGTCCTTCGCTGAAGGCGATATCGAAAAGAACGTCAATGCGTTCCTCGATGCGCTTGTGAAGGCTCGTCCGGCCGGCGCGAAAGGCACGTTCGTGAAGAAGATCTCGCTCTCGTCCACGATGGGCACCGGCATCACGATCGATAACGCAGAGGTCTCTCAGTAAACCTGAGCGGATCCTGACCTGAATCAAGAAAAGCCCGGCGCCGTAAGGTGCCGGGCTTTTCCGTTCAGGGGCCGGGTGGGGTGGGGAAGCCCCCTTTAGTTGTTATCGGCCGTCACGATGATGACGGAGTCTTCCGTCGGTTGAACCGAGCGGGTCACGGCCACGTGGTATTCCATCAGGTCGGCGCTCTGCACCTGGTTGACGGTCTGGTCGACGACATCGGCCGCGCAGTTGGAAACGGCTGTCGGCCAGACGCCTGCGATGGCGCTGGAATCGTCATAGACGCTGCGGCAGTAGTCGCGCGCGGACTTCTCGATGGATGCGTAGGTTTCGGCGGCGGTTGCGCCGCGATTGAAGCTGATGGCTGCCTCATCACCGGTTTGTGCGGTGGCGGTCATGCCGAATCCGGCGACAGCGAACGGAAAAGCAGCAAGGGCGAAGCGGATTTTCTGGAATTTCATGTCAGAACCTCTCATCTGGAACTGGACAGGATCTGAATTGATCCCGTCTTTGCGCCTGACAATTGTTCAATCTGGCGGCTTGGGTCCTGTGGGGCGGCTTAGGAAAACCTGATGTTTACATTAGGCCTTGATTTTAAAGGAGTAAGTTTGACCTGATTGCTTCGGACATTCCGGTCCTGTTGGGATATTCTCACCCCGGAAGCGACGTCAGGCAGCGGCAACCAAGATGGCAGACACGTTCGGATCAGGCACGGAGGCAGAGCGGGAGCGGTCCAATTTCCGCATCGGCGCCCTGTTGGTCGAGCCTGACCAGAATTGTATTTCGGACGAAACGGAACGCCACCGGCTGGAGCCGAAGGTGATGGAAGTGCTCTGCGCGCTGGCCGACCGTCCGGGAGAGGTGATCTCCCGCCAGGAGTTGATCGACGAGGTCTGGGGCGTCGAGCATGGCGCCGATGAGAGCCTGACGCGGGCGATCTCTCTCCTGAGAAGCGTGCTGAACACCGACAAGGATCTCCATTCGGTTATTGAGACCATCCCGAAGCGCGGATACCGGCTGGCGGCCGAAATTGGTGAAGTGGCCGTGCCGGATGCGTCGGCGGTGACGGCGGCCCCGGAAGAACCGGTCGCCCCCTTCGTGCGGGAGCCCTGGCGCCGCGACACGGAAATCAGTCCCATCCGTTATGTGTCGGCCCTTGTCGTTCTGGCGATCATCATGCTGTGGACAGGGGTCATGATTGGCCGTTCGTCGAGTTCCACCGTGGCGGTGCCTGACAAGTCGATTGCCGTCCTGCCGTTCGAGAATCTGAGCGGGAATGCCGAGCAGGATTATTTCTCGCGCGGCTTGTCCGAAGAGATCCGGACCCTCCTGACCCAGCTGGACGAGCTGAAGATTGCGGGCCGGGCCCCGCCATCTGTCGGCGCGGCGGAGGATCTTGATCCGCAGGCGCTTGGCAGGAAGCTCAGGGTCTCCCACGTCCTGACCGGCAGCATCCGGTCGGACAATGACCGGATCAAGGTTTCGGCGGAGCTGATCGACACCAGCAGCGGGTATCAGGTCTGGTCGCATGGCTATGACCGGCTGCTCAGCGCCCAGAGCCTGTTCGATCTGCAGAAGGATATCGCCACCGACGTGGCCGGTGCGCTCAGCATTTCGCTGCACGTCCAGGAGCCGAACCGGCTTCTCGGCTCGGACACCGACAGCCTGGAGGCGTATAATTATTTCCTCAGCGCCCGCGAGGCGGATGTCTTCGGCATGGGCGACCGCAGTGAATTGCTCGCACTGCTCCACAAGGCGGTGGAGATTGACCCCGACTATGGGGCGGCCCGGGTGGCGCTGGCCATGAATACCGGGGCGCAGGCGTGGAGCGCATCGACGCCGGAAGAGGCGCAGGCCTTTCTGGCGGAGGGTCAGGCGATGGCGGAAGACGCCGTCAGGCTCAATCCGGACCTGGCGCAGGCCTATACGGCCCGGGCGAATTTCCAGGCGCTGGACGACAATTGGCTGGAGGCAGGCCGGGATAACCGGGCCGCGCTGGACCGGTCGCCCAATCTTCGCATTTTGCATGACCAGACCATCTTCCTGATGCGTGCCGGCCGGGTTGAGGAAGCGCTCAGCATTGCCCAGCGGGGGCAGTCGGCTGACCCGCTGAACCCTGACCGCGCCGCAACGCTGGCCATGGCCTACGCCCTGCTGGGACGGCACGAAGCAGCCGAGGCATCGCTGGAGCATTACTGGACGCTGCAAATGCCGCCGGGCGGCTGGGATGCCTATGCCTGGACAATCGAGATGCAGCGGCCGCAGACGCTGGAAAGCCTGACCGCGCTTTGCGAGCGGCTGGTCGCCGCCGACCCGTCACTGAGGAACCTGCTGGCGCCGGTCATCGCGGCATTGCCCGATCGGGCCGAGGCGCTTGAAGTGGTGGAGACCCTGTTCGAGGCGGGGGCAGGGGCGCATCCGAACCGATTTGAAATCCTTGCGGCGATTGCGGCGCAGCTGGACGATCCGGAGTTGGCCTTACGCATCTGGCGGCACGAGCTGGAAGGGACGCGCCTGCGGCTGATGCGGATCTGGGGCCCGGCCTATGCCGACATGCGCAGACTGCCCGGGTTTGCCAGCCTGATGACGGAGATCCGGCTGCCGCCTTACTGGCGTGAGTTCGGCTGGCCGGACAGGTGCCGCCCGGCCGGTGAGCAGGACTTCGAGTGCTTCTGACGCTGAGTGGCTCGGGTGAGGGGTGGTCCGGTAAAGTCCGGGGTTGACTTTTTCTCACTAAGGGGGGTTGCAGGCTTGGGGATAAAGCGTTAACACCCCGCTCTTGACGGGAGTTCTCCGATATGCATTCGGCGGCCTCCCGTTTTCCTGTCCTAGACCATGGGTCACGTATTTATACGCGATAACGGCTTTTGGGCCACCTATGCAGACGGGGTGAGGCGTTGATTCGGTTCGGAAAAACAGGGCTTACCTGTTTTTGGCTTACCGGGGCAAGCGGCCAATCCCTGGGCAGGCGCTGGAAGGCCAACCGGCCGGAAGGCGATTACCAGGGCGGCCGGATGGTCCGGGCGCCTCAATGGAGACCCGCTATGGATAAAGCTGGAAAAAGTGCGGCTCTGGAATCCCTGAAAGGGGTTTTCGAAGAGTCCGGTGCGGTCGTTGTGACCCACTATACCGGTCTGTCTGTTGCGGAAATGACGAAGCTGCGTGGCATGCTCCGCAAGGACGGCGCGCAGTTGAAGGTGGTCAAGAATACCCTGGCGCAGATTGCGCTTGACGGTAAGGGCGGCGACGAAGCCAAGGACATGTTCCAGGGCCCCGTTGCCATCGCCTTTTCACCTGACCCGGTGTCGGCGGCGAAAGCAGCTGACGAGTTCTCGAAGGAAAATTCGAAACTCGTGATCATCGGCGCAGTGATGGGCGACCAGGTCCTCGACGCCAAAGGTGTCGAAGCTCTGGCGAAACTCCCGTCGCTCGACCAGCTTCGTGGCAAGCTCGTTGGCCTCATCCAGGCTCCGGCAACGAAAGTTGCAGGCGTCCTGCAGGCTCCGGCTGGCCAACTCGCTCGTGTGGTATCGGCCTACGCCAACAAAGACGCGGCCTGATCCATCGTTTCCGGAAACTGAAGACCCAATCAACCGAACCAAACAGGAATTACCAAAATGGCAGACCTTGAAAAAATTGCCGAAGACCTCTCGGCCCTCACCGTTCTCGAAGCCGCTGAGCTCGCAACCCTTCTCGAAGAGAAATGGGGCGTGTCGGCCGCTGCTCCGGTCGCAGTCGCAGCTGTCGCCGGTGGCGATGCAGGCGGCGCAGCCGCTGCTGAAGAGAAAAACGAATTCGACGTCATCCTGACGGAAGCTGGCGGCAAGAAGATCGAAGTGATCAAACTTGTCCGCGAAATCGTTCCGTCGCTCGGCCTGAAAGAAGCCAAAGAGCTCGTGGAAGGCGCACCGAAGCCGATCAAGGAAGGCGCTCCGAAGGCAGAAGCCGAAGAGATCCAGAAGAAGTTCGAAGCAGCCGGCGCCAAAGTCGAGCTCAAGTAAGCTCCGGCCGCTTCACATTCGGGTGGCGTTCGCGCGAGGCGCTATCCTTTCAGAGACCTGCGCGGCGGTTCCTTTTTGGGGCCGCCGCGAACTCGCGTTCTGGCGATAAGGTTGTGGCCGAGGTGGCCGCGACGACAAAATTGGGATCCTGGGATGGCACTCTCCTTCACGGAAAAGAAACGTATCCGCAAATCCTTCGGGCGCATTCCCGAAGCCATCGAAATGCCAAACCTGATCGAGGTTCAGCGCGAATCTTACGAGCACTTCCTTCAGATGCACACGCCGTCGCAACAGCGGACGGATGATGGCCTGGGCGGTGTTTTCAAGTCCGTGTTCCCGATCACCGACTTTTCAGAGCGCGCGACGCTCGAATATGTCTCCTACGAATTCGAACAGCCGAAGTTCGACGTTGAAGAATGCATGCAGCGCGACCTGACCTTCCAGGCACCCCTGAAGGTCCGTCTGCAGCTCGTGGTCTTCGATGTCGATGAAGACACCGGCGCCCGTTCGGTCAAGGAAGTCAAAGAGCAGGAATGCTATCTCGGCGACATCCCGCTGATGACCGAGAAGGGGACGTTCGTCGTCAACGGCACCGAGCGTGTGATCGTCTCGCAGATGCACCGCTCGCCGGGCGTGTTCTTCGACCACGACAAGGGCAAGACCCACGCATCCGGCAAGCTGCTGTTCGCAGCCCGTATCATTCCATACCGCGGCTCCTGGCTCGACTTTGAGTTCGACGCCAAGGACGTCCTGAACATCCGGATCGACCGTAAGCGCAAGCTGCCGGCGACGACCATGCTGTACGCGCTCGGTTACGACACCGAGTCGATCCTCGACCTGTTCTACACCCACTCCATCTACCGGATGGACAAGAAGGGCTGGATCACCGGCTTCCGTGCCGACGCCTGGAAAGGCGTGAAGCCGGAATTCGACCTGATCGACGCCAAGTCCAAGAAGGTGATTGCCGAAGCCGGCAAGAAAATTACCGCCCTCAAGGCACGCCGCATCGCTGAAGGTGGCACGGATGAGATCCTCGTGCCGTCCGAAGCCCTCGTCGGCAAGTTCCTGGCGCGCGACGTCGTCAATCTCGAAACCGGTGAGATCTTCGGCGAGGCCGGCGATGTCATGGAAGAAGAGATCATCGCCGAGATGCGCGAATATGGTCTCAAGTCGATCGAAGTGCTCGACATTGATGGTTCGGGCCGCGGCCCGTGGCTGCGCAACACGCTGAAAGCCGACAAGAACGAAACCCGTTTCGAAGCCCTGTCCGACATCTACCGTGTGATGCGCCCGGGCGAGCCGCCGACCCAGGAAGCTGCAGACGCCCTGTTCGGCCAGCTCTTCTTTGATCCGGAGCGTTATGACCTCTCGGCCGTCGGCCGGGTGAAAATGAACATGCGCCTCGGCGTGGCCGTGAAGGGCTATGAGTCCGCTGCCGACGACATGCGCGTTCTGCGTCATGACGACATCATCGGCGTCATGAAGGTCATCCTCGACCTGAAAGACGGCAAGGGCGAAGTCGACGACATCGACAACCTCGGCAACCGCCGCGTCCGTTCCGTCGGCGAGCTGATGGAAAACAACTACCGCATCGGCCTCGTGCGCATGGAGCGTGCGATCAAGGAGCGGATGGGCTCGGTCGATATCGACACGGTCATGCCGCATGACCTGATCAACGCGAAGCCGGTCGTGGCGTCCGTGCGTGAATTCTTCGGCTCCTCGCAGCTGTCGCAGTTCATGGACCAGACGAACCCGCTGTCCGAGATCACCCACAAGCGCCGCCTGTCGGCGCTCGGCCCGGGCGGTCTGACCCGCGAACGTGCCGGCTTCGAAGTGCGCGACGTGCACCCGACCCACTATGGCCGTATCTGCCCGATTGAAACGCCGGAAGGCCCGAACATCGGTCTGATCAACTCGCTGGCGACCCATGCCCGCGTCAACAAGTACGGCTTCATCGAAAGCCCGTACCGCAAAGTTGTGCAGGGCAAGCAGACCGACGAAGTCGTCTACCTCTCGGCCATGGAAGAAAGCATCTACTCGATCGCTCAGGCCAATGCCGAAGTGAACGACAAGGGCGAGCTGGCCAATGAATTCGTCAACGCCCGTGTGGCGGGTGAAGCGACCATGGTTCCGAAGGACGACATCCAGTACATGGACGTCTCGCCGAAGCAGGTTGTTTCGGTCGCTGCGGCGCTGATCCCGTACCTCGAAAACGACGACGCCAACCGCGCCCTTATGGGATCGAACATGCAGCGTCAGGCTGTGCCGCTCGTACAGTCGGAAGCGCCGTTCGTCGGCACCGGCATGGAAGCGGTCGTGGCACGCGACTCCCGCGCTGCCATCGTTGCCCGCCGGGCAGGGGTGGTCGAGCAGGTTGACGCGCTTCGCATCGTGGTCCGCGCAACGGACGAGATCGACCAAGGTAATTCCGGCGTCGATATCTACCGTCTCGCGAAGTTCCGCCGTTCGAACCAGAACTCCTGCATCAACCAGCGTCCGATCGTGAGAGTGGGCGATGTGGTTTCCAAGAACGACATCATCGCCGACGGTCCGTCCACGGATCTGGGTGAGCTGGCGCTCGGCCGTAACGTGCTCGTCGCGTTCATGCCGTGGAACGGCTACAACTTCGAAGACTCCATCCTGATCTCCGAGCGCATCGTGCGTGACGACGTCTTCACCTCGATCCACATCGAGGAATTCGAAGTCGCTGCCCGTGACACGAAACTCGGCCCGGAAGAGATTACCCGCGACATTCCGAACGTCGGTGAGGAAGCCCTGCGGAACCTCGACGAAGCCGGTATCGTGGCGGTGGGCGCCGAAGTGAAGGCGGGCGACATTCTCGTCGGCAAGGTTACGCCGAAAGGCGAGAGCCCGATGACGCCGGAAGAAAAACTCCTCCGCGCCATCTTCGGTGAGAAAGCCTCCGATGTCCGTGACACCTCGCTGCGCGTGCCTCCGGGCGATGCCGGTACGGTCGTTGATGTCCGCATCTTCAACCGCCACGGCATCGACAAGGACCAGCGTGCCCTTCAGATCGAGCGCGAGCAGATCGAGAAGCTGCAGGAAGACAAGGAAGACGAACAGGCCATCCTTGAGCGGAACATCTACGGCCGCCTTGAGGAATTCCTGGTCGGCAAGGACGCTGCTGCCGGTCCGAAAGGCTTTGAGCCGGGTCGCATCACTGCCGAAGCCATGGGGGAACTGACCCACAAGCAATGGTGGGATATCGCCCTCAAGTCCGAGAAGGCACAGTCTGAGCTCGACGCGATGCAGGAACAGTTCGATTCCTCGATCCGCGAGCTGGAAGCGCGCTTCAACGACAAGGTCGAAAAAGTGCAGCGCGGCGACGATCTGCCTCCGGGCGTGATGAAGGTCGTGAAGGTCTTCCTGGCTGTGAAGCGCAAGCTGCAGCCGGGCGACAAGATGGCCGGCCGTCACGGGAACAAGGGGGTTATCTCCAAGATCAACCCGCTGGAAGACATGCCGTTCCTGGAAGATGGTACGCCGGTCGACATCGTGCTGAACCCGCTGGGCGTTCCGTCGCGTATGAACGTCGGTCAGATCCTCGAGACGCACACAGGCTGGGCCTGCCGCGGTCTTGGCCGGATCATCGACAATGCCGTCGACGAGTTCCACCAGAACAACGACGTCAAGGCGCTGAAAGTTGCGCTGGAAACGGCGTATGGCAAGGAACAGGAAATGCCGGAGACCGATGCCGAGATCATCGAACTCGCCGGAAACCTGCGCAATGGTGTGCCGATCGCAACGCCGGTCTTCGATGGTGCCCGCGAAAGCGACATCAACGGCCTGCTGGAGCGTGCCGGTCTCGATACGTCGGGTCAGGTTCGCATGTATGACGGCCGCACCGGTGAGGCGTTCAGCCGCCCGGTCACTGTGGGCTACAAGTATCTTCTCAAACTGCACCACCTGGTCGACGAGAAGATCCACGCCCGCTCGACCGGTCCGTACTCGCTCGTCACGCAGCAGCCGCTGGGCGGTAAGGCCCAGTTCGGTGGCCAGCGCTTCGGTGAGATGGAAGTCTGGGCTCTGGAAGCCTATGGTGCCGCCTATACGCTGCAGGAAATGCTGACCGTGAAGTCTGACGACACGGCCGGCCGTGCGAAGGTCTACGAGGCCATCGTCCGCGGCGATGACACGTTCGAGGCCGGTATCCCGGAATCCTTCAACGTGCTCGTCAAGGAAATGCGGTCGCTGGGCCTCAACGTCGAACTCATCGAAGAGGGCGGCGGGACCAGAGAAGACGAGGCCGCCGCAGACAGCGAGACGGTGCCCGCCGAGTAGCGTGAAGACCTGACTGGAAGACCCCGCCGGGCCACCGGCCTGGCGGGACCTTCCGAGCCGAACGAGATTTTACCCAGGGCAGGGGCCCTCAAGCCCCCGGAAAAAAGCCCACCCAAGGAGCAGACCCGAATGCGCCAGGACGTCGCCAGTATCTTCAACCCCAATACACCGGCCCCGACTTTCGAGGCTATTCGCATCTCGATTGCGAGCCCTGAAAAGATCCGGTCGTGGTCCTCGGGCGAGATCAAGAAGCCCGAAACCATCAACTATCGTACTTTCAAGCCGGAGCGCGACGGTCTGTTCTGTTCGCGGATCTTCGGCCCTCAGAAAGACTATGAGTGTCTTTGCGGCAAGTACAAACGCATCAAGTATCGCGGCATCACCTGCGAGAAGTGCGGTGTGGAAGTGACGCTGGCGCGCGTTCGGCGCGAGCGCATGGGCCACATCGACCTGGCAGCGCCGGTTGCCCACATCTGGTTCCTCAAATCCCTTCCGTCCCGGATTTCTTCGCTGCTCGACATGGCACTGAAGGACGTCGAGCGCGTGCTCTACTTCGAGAGCTATATCGTGATCGAGCCGGGCCTCACCGAACTGGAGCCGAAGCAGCTCCTGACGGAAGAAGAGTACATGGATGCCCAGGACAATCTGGGCGAGGACGCCTTCACCGCCATGATCGGTGCTGAGGCCATCCGCGAGATTCTGATGTCGCTCGATCTGCCGACGCTGGCAGAGACGCTGCGCGAGGACCTCAAGGAGTCGACCTCCGAGCTGAAAACCAAGAAGGTCTCCAAGCGCCTGAAAGTGGTTGAGTCCTTCCTCCAGTCCCGCGCCAAGCCGGAATGGATGATCCTGAACGTGATCCCGGTTATCCCGCCGGACCTGCGCCCGCTGGTGCCGCTGGACGGTGGCCGCTTCGCGACGTCTGACCTCAACGACCTCTACCGCCGCGTGATCAACCGGAACAACCGCCTGAAGCGCCTGATGGAACTTCGCGCGCCGGATATCATCATCCGGAACGAAAAACGGATGTTGCAGGAATCGGTCGATGCCCTGTTCGACAACGGCCGCCGCGGCCGGACGATCACGGGCACCAACAAACGTCCGCTGAAGTCGATCTCTGACATGCTGAAAGGCAAGCAGGGTCGCTTCCGCCAGAACCTGCTCGGCAAGCGCGTCGACTATTCCGGCCGTTCGGTCATCGTGGTTGGCCCGAGCCTCAAGCTGCACGAGTGCGGCCTGCCGAAGAAGATGGCGCTGGAGCTGTTCAAGCCGTTCATCTATGCCCGCCTCGATGCCAAAGGCCTCGCAGGCACGGTCAAGGCGGCCAAGAAACTGGTCGAGAAGGAAAAGCCGGAAGTCTGGGATATCCTGGACGAGGTGATCCGCGAGCACCCGGTTCTGCTGAACCGTGCGCCGACGCTGCACCGTCTCGGCATCCAGGCGTTCGAGCCCAAGCTGATCGAAGGCAAGGCCATCCAGCTGCACCCGCTGGTCTGCGCCGCGTTCAACGCCGACTTCGACGGCGACCAGATGGCTGTGCACGTGCCGCTGAGCCTTGAGGCCCAGCTGGAAGCCCGCGTGCTGATGATGTCGACGAACAACATCCTCTCGCCAGCCAACGGCAAGCCGATCATCGTTCCGTCTCAGGACATCGTTCTCGGCCTCTACTATCTGTCGCTGGACCAGGACGAGCAGGCAGGCGAGGGCATGGTGTTCTCCGAGCTCGCTGAGATCGAGCAGGCGCTCGATTATGGCTTCGTCACGCTGCACTCCAAGATCAAGGCGATGTATGAAGGCGTCGACGAGGAAGGTAATCCGCGTCGCTGGATCATCGATACGACCCCGGGTCGTTACATGATCGCCAACATCCTGCCGCGCATGAAAGGCATCCAGCCGGATCTCGTGAACACGACGATGACCAAGAAGATGATCGGCAAGATCATCGACGAGGTCTATCGCCTGTGTGGTCAGAAGGCGACGGTCATCTTCTGTGACAAGATGATGGAACTCGGCTTCAAGGAAGCCTGTAAGGCCGGTATCTCCTTCGGCAAGGATGACATGGTCATCCCGGAAGCGAAGCAGAAGCTGGTCGCCGCAACGAAGGAGCAGGTCTCCGAGTATGAGCGTCAGTATGCAGACGGCCTCATCACGCGCGGTGAGAAATACAACAAGGTGGTTGATGCCTGGTCGAGCTGTACCGACAAGGTTGCTGACGCCATGATGGACTCGGCCTCGAAGAACCAGGTCGCCAAGGGCGTTCGTAAGGCCCAGGTCAACTCGATCTTCATGATGGCCGACTCCGGTGCACGTGGTTCGAAGAACCAGATGAAACAGCTCGCCGGTATGCGTGGCCTGATGGCCAAGCCGTCGGGTGAAATCATCGAGACGCCGATCATCTCGAACTTCAAGGAAGGCCTCACCGTTCTTGAGTACTTCAACTCGACGCACGGTGCCCGTAAGGGTCTGGCCGATACGGCTCTGAAGACGGCGAACTCGGGTTACCTGACCCGCCGCCTTGTTGACGTCGCTCAGGACTGCATCATCAACGAAGATGATTGCGGCACCGAGAAGGGCATCGAGGTCTCCGCCGTTATGGAAGGCGCCGACGTTGTCGTGTCGATCAGCGAGCGTATCCTGGGCCGTGTCACGGGTGAGGATGTGAAGGGCGTTGATGGCAACCTGGTTGCCGTGGCGAACACCTATATCGATGAAGAGCTGGCCGACGCGATCGAGAAGGCCGGTGTCGATGTGATCAAGGTCCGTTCGCCGCTGACGTGCGAAACCAAGAACGGCATCTGTGCCCAGTGCTACGGCCGCGACCTCGCGCGCGGTACGCCGGTCAACCGCGGCGAAGCGGTCGGCGTTATTGCCGCCCAGTCCATCGGCGAGCCGGGAACCCAGCTCACCATGCGGACGTTCCACATCGGTGGTGCTGCGCAGGTGGCCGACCAGTCGTCCGTCGAAGCCAGCTTCGAAGGCACGGTCCGGTTCAAGGATGGCGAATTCGTTACCCGCAAGGACAAGACGATCGTCGTCGTGGGCCGCCGCATGCAGGTGGAAATCGTCGATGCCGAAGGCCGGACCCGCCAGTCCTTCCGTCCGGCGTACGGTACGCGCCTGATGATCAAGGATGCCGAGAAGGTTACGCCGGGCACGTTGCTGGCTGACTGGGATCCGTTTGCCCAGCCGATCGTGTCGGAAGTCAAAGGCGAAGTGAAACTCGTTGACGTGATCGACGGCGTGTCGGTGCGCGAAGAGACAGACGAAGCGACGGGGATCTCCTCGCGCGTCATCATCGACTGGCGCTCGGCCACCAAGTCGGCAGACATCAAGCCGTCGGTGCAGATCGTCGGCAAGGACGGCAACCCCGTCAAACTGCCGAACGGTTCCGACGCGGTTTACCTCCTCTCCGTGGGCGCAATCCTGTCGGTTGTCGATGGCGACATGATCGAGGCGGGCGATACGCTTGCTCGTGTCACGACGGGTGGTGCGAAGACGAAGGACATCACCGGTGGTCTGCCGCGTGTTGCCGAACTCTTCGAAGCGCGCCGTCCGAAGGATCACGCGATCATCGCCGAAGTGGACGGCAAAGTCCTCTACGGCCGCGACTACAAGAACAAGCGTCGCGTCTCGATCGTTCCGATGGAGGAAGGTGGAGAGCAGGTCGACTACCTGGTCCCGAAAGGCAAGCACCTGGCCGTCCAGGATGGCGACTTCATCAAGCGTGGTGAATATCTGATGGACGGTAACCCGGCGCCGCAGGACATCCTGTCGACGCTCGGCGTGGAGGCCCTCGCCAATTACCTCATCGATGAGGTGCAGAAGGTCTACCGTCTGCAGGGCGTGCCGATCAACGACAAGCACATCGAGGTGATCGTTCGCCAGATGCTGCAGAAGATCGAGGTGACCGATCCGGGCGACACCGGCCTCATCACGGGCGAACACGTCGATCTCATCGAGTTCGACGAAGCCAATGAAGCTGTCCGCAAGTCCCGCAAGAAGGACCAGCAGGAAGCCAAGGGCATGCCGCTTCTGCTTGGTATCACCAAGGCGTCGCTGCAGACCCGGTCCTTCATCTCGGCTGCCTCCTTCCAGGAGACGACCCGCGTCCTCACCGAAGCCGCTATCCAGGGCAAGGTGGACACGTTGGAAGGCCTCAAGGAGAACGTCATTGTTGGCCGCCTGATCCCTGCGGGGACCGGTTCGGGCATCCGCTCGTACCGCCGCGTGGCCGCCGACCGCGACCAGAAGCTGAAGGCAAAGCGTGCGGCTGCTGTCCAGAAGGCAGCGGAAGAGGCCGCGACGCTCACCAGCCTGCCGGCACCGGACAAGGCCCCGGTCGAGGAATAGGCTCGAAGATCCGGGCGCAAGCCCTTGAACCAAATGGAAAAGCCTGCCAGCTTCGGCAGGCTTTTCTGCTTTTGGAGGAGGCATTTGCCCGATGCGGTTTGAGCGTTCGGACCTGATTGGCGGGGCCTGTGCGGCGCTCGCGCTCGGCCTGATTGCCTGGCTTTCGCTCGACAGCTGGGCGATTACGCGGTGCGAGGAAATCCTGAGCGCGGCCCCGGCAGGGGAGGCAGGTCAGGTCTCGCCGGAGCGGGAGCGATGCCTGAAGCGGCAGAACCAGCGTCCCGTAACGGAAAACTAGCTGTTCCGGGACAGCTTCCGACCCTTGACGCAGGCGTCCGGTAGGCTTACACGCCACGCATTGTCAGAGAGGCCCCGGGATGAAAGTCCTTTCGCCGCACCGGATCTGAACTGATCCGGCCAATCTGACCCCCAAGTTTTCGCCCCGTCCCGGAAGCCCTTTGGGGGCATTCGGGGCATCATTACGTTAGCGGCCCATCGGGCCAGAGTTAAAGAGACAGAAGGCCCGAATGCCCACGATCCAGCAGCTCATTCGTTCGCCGCGTTCGCCTAAGCGCTCGCGGACCAAAACCCCGGCCCTCAAGGCCTGCCCGCAGCGCCGCGGCGTTTGCACCCGTGTTTATACCACGACGCCGAAGAAGCCGAACTCGGCTCTCCGGAAAGTGGCCAAAGTGCGCCTGACATCGGGGTTTGAATCGCTCTGCTACATCCCGGGTGAAGGTCACAATCTGCAGGAGCACTCTGTGGTCCTGATCCGCGGTGGCCGTGTGAAAGACCTTCCAGGTGTTCGCTACCACATTGTTCGTGGTGCACTCGACACCCAACCCGTCAAAAACCGTAAGCAACGCCGCTCGCATTACGGCGCCAAGAAGCCGAAGTAAGAGGTCAGCTCATGTCCCGTCGTCACCGCGCCGAGAAACGCGAAGTCCTTCCGGATCCGAAATTCAAGGACATCATCGTCACCAAGTTCATGAATCAGATCATGCGCGATGGCAAAAAGTCCGTCGCCGAACGCATCGTCTATGGTGCCTTCGATCTGGTCGAATCCCGCGCCAAGAAAGATCCTGTGGAAGTGTTCCACAACGCACTGGAATCAGTTGCGCCGGCGGTTGAAGTCCGTTCGCGCCGCGTGGGTGGTGCCACCTATCAGGTTCCGGTCGAAGTTCGTACAGAACGCCGTCAGGCCCTGGCGATCCGCTGGCTCGCTGCTGCCGCTGCCGGCCGCAACGAGAACACCATGCGTGAGCGCCTCGCAGGTGAACTGATGGATGCGAGCCAAGGCCGCGGCAACGCCGTGAAGAAGCGGGAAGATACGCACCGCATGGCCGACGCCAACAAGGCGTTCTCACACTACCGCTGGTAATCAGCACTGGAATTTTGGGGCGGTCGCGGGTAACGCGCCCGCAGATCGCACCATTTTCCTCCCGGAAAGCAGACACGAAGGTTGACCAACATGGCCCGCGAATTCCAGCTGGATCGCTACCGTAACTTCGGCATCATGGCCCATATTGATGCCGGCAAGACCACGACCACCGAGCGGATCCTTTACTACACCGGTAAGTCGCACAAGATCGGCGAAGTTCACGATGGCGCGGCCACGATGGACTGGATGGAGCAGGAGCAGGAGCGTGGTATCACGATCACCTCCGCCGCCACGACGACGTTCTGGTTCCGGACCGAAGACGGCGAGACCCCGACCGGCATCTATGGCGATACGCCAGACGAAGCGAAATTCCGCTTCAACATCATCGACACACCCGGACACGTTGACTTCACCATTGAGGTTGAGCGTTCGCTGGCCGTGCTCGACGGCGCTGTCTGCGTGCTGGACGCAAACGCCGGTGTTGAGCCGCAGACCGAAACGGTCTGGCGTCAGGCCGACCGCTACAAGGTTCCGCGCATCGTGTTCGTCAACAAGATGGACAAGATCGGCGCTGACTTCTTCAACTGCGTGAAGATGATCAAGGAACGCACGGGCGCGACGCCTGCGCCGATCCAGTTGCCGATCGGTTCTGAGACTGAACTCGAAGGCCATGTCGACCTGATCACCATGAAAGAATGGGTCTGGGCCGGTGAAGATCTCGGCGCCAGCTGGGAAGTCCGCGAAATCCGCGACAGCCTGAAAGACCTGGCTGAGGAATGGCGTTCCACGCTCATTGAGACTGCGGTCGAGATGGACGACGATGCCATGGAAGCCTATCTCGAAGGCAACGAGCCGGATGAGGCAAAGCTGCGTGAGCTGATCCGGAAGGGGACGCTTTCGCTGTCATTCGTGCCTGTGCTGGCCGGATCGGCGTTCAAGAACAAGGGCGTGCAGCCGATGCTGAACGCTGTGATCGACTTCCTGCCGGGTCCGCTGGATGTGCCGCCGTACATGGGCTTCATGCCGGGCGATGAGGAAGAAGTCCGTAACATCGAGCGTAAAGCTGACGATTCGCAGCCGTTCTCCGGTCTTGCGTTCAAGATCATGAACGACCCGTACATGGGCACGCTGACCTTTACGCGGATCTATTCCGGTACGCTGTCGAAGGGCGACAGCTTCATGAACTCGACCAAGGGCAAGCGTGAACGCGTTGGCCGTATGGTGATGATGCACTCCAACAAGCAGGACGAGATCACGGAAGCCTATGCAGGCGACATCGTGGCGCTCGCCGGCCTGAAGGAAACGACCACGGGTGACACGGTGTGTGATCCGAACAAGCCGGTCGTGCTCGAAACCATGACCTTCCCGGATCCGGTGATCGAGATCGCCGTTGAGCCGAAGTCGAAGGCTGACCAGGAGAAGATGTCGGTTGGTCTGCAGCGTCTTGCTGCCGAAGATCCGTCCTTCCGTGTCGAGACCGATCACGAGTCCGGCCAGACGATCATGAAAGGCATGGGCGAGCTTCACCTCGACATCCTGATCGACCGTCTGAAGCGCGAATTCAAGGTTGAGGCCAATATCGGTCAGCCGCAGGTGGCTTACCGCGAAAAGCTCGGCCGCGCGGCAGA
Organism: Hyphomonas adhaerens MHS-3; assembly: GCF_000685235.1. Taxonomy (NCBI): domain Bacteria; kingdom Pseudomonadati; phylum Pseudomonadota; class Alphaproteobacteria; order Hyphomonadales; family Hyphomonadaceae; genus Hyphomonas; species Hyphomonas adhaerens. The sequence goes on along the minus strand of NZ_ARYH01000001.1, from coordinate 678 downwards.
AATCGACTTCACGCACAAGAAACAGTCCGGCGGTACCGGCCAGTTCGCGCGCGTCAAGCTGCAGTTCGAGCCGCTTGAAGCAGGCTCCGGCTTCGTGTTCGAAAGCACGATCGTCGGCGGGTCTGTTCCGAAGGAATACATTCCGGGTGTCGAGAAGGGCCTCGAAATGGCCAAGGAAAACGGCCTGCTGGCCGGCTACCCGGTCACGGACTTCAAGGCCAAGCTGGTCGACGGTGCCTTCCACGATGTCGACTCGTCCGTGCTGGCGTTCGAAATCGCCTCCCGCGGCGCGTTCCGCGAGCTGAAGAGCCAGGGCGATCCGCGCCTGATGGAGCCGATCATGAACGTGGAAGTCGTGACGCCGGAAGACTATATGGGCGACGTCATCGGCGACCTGAACTCCCGCCGTGGCCAGATCCAGGGCTCGGAGCCGCGCGGCAATGCCGTGGCGATCAAGGCGTTCGTGCCGCTGGTGAATATGTTCGGTTACGTGTCCGACCTGCGCGGCATGTCCCAGGGCCGGGCACAGTTCACGATGCTCTTCGCGCACTATGATGAGGTTCCGCGTGCGGAAGCTCAGAAGATCATCTCGGAAGTTTCTGGTTCTTAAAGAAATCCGGCCGGAGTTCCGGCCAACAGTTTGAATGAAGGAGAGGCCCGATGGGCAAGGCAAAGTTT